>NZ_JABMCZ010000002.1:0-1200000 GCF_013186535.1 Nocardia terpenica | reverse complement strand
TCATCTCATTTCTGCAGCGGGTCGCGATGGGGATGGCCGACCCGGCACGGCGGCTCTACACCACGCTGGATCTGCTTGCCGGGCGCCTGGCCGGACTGGAATCCGGGCTGGGCCCGCCGGGCACCCTGTTCCAGGTCGGCGCGAACGAAGACCACATGGCCGCCACTATCGATGGCGAGCCCGCGGAAGCTGGTGGCTCCCACGGCACCTCGCGTCTCGGCCCGCCGGCGGTCGGCGCTGCCGATCCGCAGTTCACCCGCCAGTTCCATCTACCGAACGAGCTGATTGCGGGATGGGCGGACGGCGCACGCGGCGACGCAGCATCGGCGGCGCAGTCGAGCGTGCGCGCAGGGTCGGGCACGCAGGCCACCTGGACCGAGCAGGACGAGACGAAACTCGCGTCGGCGCAGACCGCGGTCGAGCAGGCCAAGGCCCGCCGCGACAAGGTCTACGCCGACAACAAGAAAACCGACGCCGACCGCCGCCAGGCCGACCTCACCGTGGAGAAAGCGGAACAGAAAGTCGTTGCGCTGCAAAAGCGCAAGGACGACGTCGCCTCCGGGGCCGCCGACGCGCCGCCCGCGCAGGCTCCCGCGCTCGAGCGCCGGTTCACCGAGGAGGAGCTGGCGCGCATCGACGCCCAAGCCGCCGTGGACTCGGCCAGCGAGCGCCGCAACGAGGTGTCCGCCGATCTCGATGCCAGTCCGAACGAGAAGCTCAAGGCCGACGCCGAACTGTCCCGCGCCCAGGACAAGCTCGACGAGCTGACCACCAAGGGCAGCAAGGTTCAAGGCCGGATCAAGGATTTCGTCACCGATGTCGCGGGGATGGCGTTCGACGCCGTCCTGGCGGAGCTGCCCGGCGGCATCGGCCAATCCCGGTGGTGGAGTATCGATTACAGCCCGCTGGTCGAGGCTGGGCAGAGTCTGTCGCAGCGCGCGGCGCAAGCGGTCGGCCCACTGCCGGTATTCACCCCCGAAGCGATCTCGGCGCAGCTGGGTTACACCCCGGTCGCCGGGCAGCCGCCCCCGCCGTGGTGGGACAAGTTGCGGCCCAAGGTCTTCGACACCGGCGGCTGGCTGCGGCCCGGTGAAGTCGCGATCAATCTCTCGCGCCGCCCCGAGCCGGTGTTGTCGAGTCCGGCGCAGATGCAGGCATTCCTGGGCGGGTTCGCCCCGGCGGGTGCGGGGGTGGATGCCAGTGTGCGCATCGACACCCTCCACACCGGGATGAGCGCGGCGGAGTTCCGGCGGGAGTGGGCGGCGATGCAGCTCGCGCAGCGCCAGCGCGCCAAGACCTGGACACCGCGGTGAACATTCCCGAGGCCACCCGGATCCTGATCGAGGGCGCGGGCGGGCAACGGCTGACCGTGGCCGGACCGGGTGCCGGCACCGACGGAGTGGTCCTCGCGGATGTCGACTCGGGTACCGAGTTCGAGAACTTCTTCGAGGCCCCGACCACCACGATCTGGAACGCCACGGCCTATCAGGTGGGCGCGGACTTCGGCGGGGCGCGGGAGGAGAAATTCGACTTCACTCTCGCTTTCCACATCCTCGCCACCGCCACGGCCTCCTGGCGCGCCGCCTACGAGCGGTTCCGGCTGGCGTTTTCGTTCAAACGCGACTCCGGGTTGCGGGCCGAGGTCGGCGACAGCAGCCGCCTGCTCACCGTCCGCCTCGGCGCCAAGCCCGCGGTCAAGGTCACTGGTGACCCGAACGCCGACGGCTACGCCTTGGCGGTGGTGCCGCTGGTGGGGGCGTATCCGCGCTGGTGTGAACCGGATGTGGTGTCGCAGTTCGTGACCACGACCGACACCACCGGCGGCGGGGTCGAGTCCGGATATGTGACGGTGTCGAATCCGCTGCCGGTCGATTACGAGATCTGGCCGCGCTGGATCATCCAGGGCGGCAAAGACATCGTGTGGACGATCCCCGACTTCTCCTGGGGCTCAGGCGAGTTCGAGCGTGCCGAGATCGATCGTGATCGCAAGATGGTGATGCCGCCGCTGCTCGACGGCGAGCATGTGGTGATCGACACCGATCCGCTGGCCCGTAACGGGCAAGCGAATTCCTCGATCGACACCGAGTTCCCCGCCCGCATGAACGGCCAACGGTTCTGCTACCCGCTGCCCGGCGCAACGCCGGAGACGAAGATCCCGGTCTCGGTGACCGGGGCACCGGTGGGGGCGGGGGTTCAGGTGCGGTGCCCGCGGCCGTGGCCGCGCCCGTGGGGTGGCCTGGATTGACCGCCACCGTGGCGACCATCGACTTCGACGCCGTCTTCGCCGACATCACCGCCCGCCTGAAAAAGGAAACAGCGCAGCGGATCTCGCGGCCGTTGGTCCGGTTGTGGGACGGCAACTGGGTGTTGCGCGGCGAGGTGCGGGGCGAGATCTCGGCGAAGTTCTCGCTGATCGCCAACGAGGTCGGTGTCGGCACCATCGAACTCCCCGCGTCCTACTATCTCGCGCGGTGGATGACCGCTCACCATGACCGGTCGACCCAGAACGTCCACGTGACCGTGGACCGTGACGGGGCCCGATGGTCGGGCACCCTGGACGATCTCGAACTCGACCGCGACGACCACGGCCATCGCATCGTGCGGGCGACGTTCAAGCACGACACCGAGCACCTGCGCCACATCCTCGCGTTCTGTAACCCGTTCCTGTTCCCGGAATTTCAGTTCCCGAAGACCTGGGCGTGCTTCGGGCCTGCCCGCTGGGCGCTGAAGCTGACCTTGTTCCTGAACTTGCTCCGCCTGGAATCGCACGCGTGGACGGTCCCGACCACCGACCCTTTGGATCCGAAAGCCTGGCTCAACCTGGACATGTCGTCCTGGTCGCAGGTGGTGGTGCCGCACTCGATCCTGGATGACCACTCCCAATTCGCCATCGTCCACTCCCGCTTCAAGACGATGCACGAGGTCAGCAAACGCATCGTCGAAGACGCGCAACTGATCTGGGAGCCACGCCGCTGGCTCGACGGCGACCCGCCGCCCTGGCCCGGCGCGAAGGTGCGCCATGGAGCCATCGTGTGGGACCTGGTCGACCGCTCCGGGTGGGACACCGAAACCTCCTTCGGCGGAACCCTTTTCGACGGCCTCAAGCGGGCGGTCACCCGCATCGGAGCGGACGGGTTCACCGAGACGATCGAGGAAATCCGCGATCCGACGTTCCCGGACGAGTACTCGCAGCCCGGCTGGAAGGGCACCGTCGCGCGGGCACCCGGGATCATCCTGCGCGACGGCGACCACACCGCCATCACCAGCCTGAACTTCCACTGGAGACCGGCCACCGATATCGGGTTCGTCACCGGCGGTCACTCCCCGGAGCTGGTCAACGGCCTGATCGGGGCCACGGTCAGCCTGCTGGGCGATCTCACCGCCGCCGCGTTAGTGGTCCCGCCCTTGGGCGGCACGGCATGGGAAATCTTGAAACCCCTAGCAACGGACGTGTTCGGGGCGTTTCAGAAGCGCCACGACCGGGTCCGGGAGAAACGCCTCGGGAACTCGGTGTTCCACGAGACCTGGTGCGACTCGGCCGACCGCGCCTACAGCCTCAACGCCCTCATCGCGCTGCGCACCGGCCGCTGGCGGACCCGGGAGCAAACCAGTCACACCGTGCGGGTGGTCGACGGCTACGACGGGCTGCGCATCGGCCAGCACGGCAAAGGCAACGCGTGGCTCGGGACACGCATCGGCACCACCGTCCGCGACTGGGGCACTCCCGGTCGTGTCTATGTCGATCGCATCACCGAGCTGGTCCTGGCCTGGGACCGCGCCACGACACCCGCCTGGGAGATCACCGTCGGCGCACGGGAGCCCGACGACCCCGTCTTGAAAGGACTGGAAATGCTCGACGAAATCACCGGCATCGCCCGCGATCTGGCGGTGCTGTAATGACGTTCTGGAGTATCGATTCCATCGACCCGGCCGATCCGGAGCAGCGGTTCCTGCCCGCGCTGCAATCCATCCCGATCATGGGTCGCACCCCGATCATCTTCCCGGAACCGATCGCCCGCGCCATCTCCAAACATCTCACCGAGGCCGGATGCCCGCCCATGGATGCCTCCTTGGCGGTGAAGAAGTTTCAACGCCCGCACCGCGGGGAGCAGACCATCTTCAACCCGGCCGGGCAATGGGTCGACATCGACGCCGACGAGCCGGAGCCGGTGGTGATCCAGGACCCCGCCACCATGACCGTGCGCGAACGCGAAGCCCAGGTCGAACGGCTGCGGTATCTGGGCTACCGCATCAACGACCCCGAACCCGCCACCCCCACCGCGCAGGTGGTCGACACCCTCGATACCCCGCCGCGGTTCGACCCTGCCGCGCATTCGGTGCGGGAGGTCAACACGTATCTGCGCGATCTCGGTGACAGCGACCGGATCGAGCGCCGTCGCGTGCTGCACGCGGAACGGCACGGCAAGGGGCGCAACGGAATTCTGAAACGACACGAGGAGCACTGAATTGGGTTTCCGCACCGTGTACGGCAACACCATCTCCGAGGCTGGGTGGCGGATGTGCGACCGCAGTGAATGCGAGATCGCGGATGTGGCATTGGAATTCATCGACACTGCCCCGATCCGTTCCGGTGACCCGATGACGATTCTCGGGGCGTGGATGGTGTGGTACGACCGCCATGTCGAGGAGATCGAGTCCCCGGTCTGGGGCTGGTCGGCCACCAACGACGTCCCTGATTCCAATCACCTCGCCGGTGTCGCCGTCGACTTGAACGCGCCCCGCTACCCGTGGGGGCAACTGACCATGCCCGCCGATCAGGTCGACCGGGTACGGGAGGGCCTGGGGTTGTTCGAGGGCACCGTGTTCTGGGGCCGCGACTGGTCGCGGCCGGACGAGATGCACTACCAGCTCGGCTATCCGGAAGGCGACTCCCGGATCGGCGAGTTCGCCGCCCGGCTCCGTGCCGGGCATCTCGGCCTGTACGGACCCGAGCCCGCACCTACGCCGCGGTACAGCCGGTTCGTGGTCGATGCCTTCGCCCAGCTGCTGCCGAACGCGGGGAGGCCGTAGTGGGTACTGAGTGGGCCGATGTCTCGCAATACCAAGGCATTTCGGTCGATGATCGGTATCCGCACCCGGTGCTGTCGTTTCGCACCAACTCCGGTGACCGTGTGGACCGGCTGGCGGTGGAGAATGCGCGTCGCGCGAAGGAGCTGCTCGACGCTGGGCGGCTGCGGGTGGTGATCGCCTACTACTTCTTCTGGCCCGGCCAAGCCAACTGCGACCTGCACCGCGAGCTGCTGGAGCAGGCCGGGCTGTGGGGACACCCACGGCTGATGTCGATGATCGACGTCGAAGGCGCACCCCTTAACGGGGACAAAAGGATTCGCGACGATCAGTCCGACGAGGTCAACGACGAAGCCGCACGTCTCGCGGGCTGGTACGGGAATCGGTGTCGGGTGATCGGGTATTGGAACCCGGTCGCCGACCCCGAACTCTGGCCTCACCGCCCGCCCTGGCTGCGGCTGGTCGTCCCCTCCTACGGCCGCCCGCCCGGCCAGCCCCTGCAAACCCCGCCGGGATTTTTCGCGCACCAGTACACCTCCACGGGCCGGTGCGCACCGTGGCCGGACGACGTCGACCTCAATCACACCGATCTCGATCTGCCGGAGTTGCTGACGCAGTTCGGCATCCACGAAGAAGAAGGAGAAATAGTCGTGTCCGATCCCGTGACCGAGGGTGCTGCCCAATTGCATCCGTTCGACGGCAAGCTGCGCCCCATCGCCCATCCCGACAATGTGAACGCCTCGACTCGTAGTCCGGCGCAGCCGTGGCCGTATGACATGTGGGCCGATGTGTGGAACGAGACGGTGTGGGACGGATTCACCCTCCCCACTACAGGTTCCGGCGATGCGGAGGCGGAGCGGCGCAGTCTGGTCGGCTGGGTCCTCGACACCGCCGCCCGCGTCCGGGGCTTGGAGGGCAAGCTCGACCGGGTTCTCGAGGGCGAGGAGGGCCGCTGATGGGTCGCCACAGCCTGCCCGACGCTCCGTCGCAGGTGCGGTACCCGTGGCGGACCGTGGCCCGCACCGTGTTCCAGCTGATCGTCGGTGTCGCGGCAGCCATGCCGGCACTGGTCGGCGCGCTTGGCCTCCCGTCGACCGCGGGTGTGGCGGGGGCGCTGGCGATCTCGGCCGCGCTCACCCGGCTGATGGCCATCCCCGCCGTCGACGACGCACTCGCACTGGTTGCACCGTGGCTAGCCGCTGAACCGGGACAACAGTCCCGGTGACAGCGTGGCCGAGCGCCGATGTCATCCAGGCCATCGGCGTCGCGATCGCGACCGTGGTCGGCGCGTTCTCCGCATGGCAGGCCCGCCAAGTCCGGCACCTGCGCGAGCGCATCGAGGCATTGGAAGCGCAGATGGCCGCCGAGCATGCCCGGTTCCGGGCCGCGATCCGGCTGATCCGCGCCCAGCTGCGCTACATCGACCGGCTACGCGCCTTGCTCACCTACCCGGTGGCGGGTCAGTCGCCGCCAGAACCCGATTACGAGGTTCCACCGCTGCTCGAGGACGAGATCTAGCCCGGTGACCACGCCCGGTGCGTCCGCCCCCGACGGGTCGTTCGTACTGGGCAGTGCCTTCGGGCAGAACGTCACCGAGGACTCCGCCCGCAAGGTTCTCACCGGCGGAGTCCTGGCGGTGTGGGAGCGCTACCAGCAGCAACTCCACCACAAGGTGATCAACGTCGTCGACGACCACTCGAAGTCGATCACCGAGCTCCGCGCCGCCTACGAGCAGCTCACCCTGCACGGGCGCACGCTGGTGTTCCCCGGCAACGGCACCTACACCCCCACCCCGGGTGTGGTTGCGGTCGAGGTGATCCTGCTCGGCGGCGGCGCCGGGGGAGCGGCCGGGCGGTGGGACATCCTCGGCGGTGCGCGCTACACCGGTGGCGGAGGCGGTGGCGGTGGGGAGGTCCACCACACCATCCCCGCCGCTCTACTGCCCACCGGTAAGGACGGCAGCTACCTGCCGATCCCGATCGTCATCGGAGCCGGTGGCGCTGGCGGGCTCGGTGACGCCGAACCCGGACACGGCGGCGGCGATACCAAGTTCGGGGACTTCCTGCTCGCCGGGGGCGGGGTCGGCGGGCAGGCCGAGACCGAGTTCGGCGGGACCGGTGGTGCGGGCGGGATCGGGATGATCCGCGGCGGTGACGGCGGCAAGGGTGCTTCCTCCGGCAGCGGGGCCGCCACCCAGGGTGGTGATTCGGTGTCGGCGTATGACCTGCACGGCGGGGGCGGCGGTGGAGGTGGCGGGGGTGGTTCCGGCGGTGCCGGCATGCCCGGCGGGCAGGGCGGCATCTTCGCCGGAGGAGCGCCCGGTCAGGATGGGCAGCCGCCGTCGAAGGTGGTCACCACCGGCGGGGGTGGCGGTGGCGGTGCCCCGGACGCGAATTCCAGTGGCGGGCATGGTGCGTTCCCGTCCGGCGGCGGGGGCGGCGGCGGTGCCGGGATCACCCCGCCGCGCGGTAACGGCGGTAACGGGGGCAACGGCATCCTCTGTGTCGTCGAGCGATTCGCTTGATGCGCACCGTGCTTCGCGTATTCACCTCGAACGACACGTGGCACAAGCCCGCCGGGCTGGAGTCGATCGAGCTCATCGTCCGCGCCGGGGGTGGTGGCGGAAACACCACCAGCGGTGGTGGTGGCGGGGCGGCGGTACATCTGGGTCGTATCCGCGCCGCCGATCTGCCCGACAGCGCGGTGGTCATCGTCGGCGCGGCTGGTGGCCTTGGTGCGGATGGGGGTGTGAGTGCGTTCGGGAATCTCGTTGCCGCCCAGCCGGGCCGGGGCGGCGACTCCGGTGGGGCTGGGGGCCTGGCCGTGATGCGCGGCGGCATCGGCGGGGCCGAGGGGCAGCCGGGTGAGTCGGTGTCTTCCGGTGTGGTCGCGTTGCTCGCGGGTGGTGGTGGCGGGGCCGGGGCCGGATCGGTCGGCGGCGCGTCCGGACTCGTGCCCGCGGGGGTGAGTCGTCCGCCGTTGTGGCAGTCCGGGCAATCCGGTAGTGGCGGGAACCCCGGCCAGCCCGGCGGCTACCCGGCCGGTGGCGGGGGAGCGGGCGCGGCGGGGGCGGCCGGGGTGGTGACGGTGATCGAGTACCACTACTACCCACCTGCTCAACCGCCCGCAGCGCCCGGGCCATCGATGCCACCTGACGCTGCGAAAACACCCCCCGATGTGGTCGGGAGTCACGGCCGTGTGCACCGCGGGAACGTTGTCGCTCTGGTCCCCGGGAACGCGCTACCGAGGGATCCAGCCTCCGACCGTTATGGTTCGGACTTGTTCGGTATCGCTTGAATCGGACAATTTCTGACGATTTTCTAACGACTGTAACGTAGGTGAGAGCGAATCTGATAAGTTGAATGTCCAGATTGTGGACAGCGGAATCTTCAAGCTCACTGGAGGACCTGGAAATGGATGTTAATAATCCGGAAGGCGCTCTCATCTGGCTCGCGATCCTCTCGCCGCTCATCGTGATCGGAGGAGTGTATGCCCTGTTCAACGGCGTAGGTCATCTGTTGGGGCTCAACTGATGTAATCGCGATGGCACTGCGCGCGCAAACAACTCGCCGCTGAGGCCCGCGAAACTGCCCCGGTGGCAACCGACTCGCCTATGTGACAACTGGCGTGCTTCAGCTCACGTATCCGGTGCCGGGCTGAGTAATTCACCGGCGCATCAACGTAAAATCCTAGGAGAGAGGCGTTCTGGTGGCTGAGGCTGTGGTGCATATCGATGAGCTCGGTGGTTACGCCGGACCTGCCCGCTGCTACAAACTGTCCCCGCCGGTGCGGCTCGACGGCACCGACCACGAGTATGTGACCGTGTGGGTGCAGCCCCGCCTACCGCATCAGAACGCCGAGGTCGCCGTGGTCGCGGCCACCGGAACCGGGGCGTGTGCGACACTGTCGCTGATCCGCCAGCCCGGCAGCCACGTCCTGCACACCGACCCCGCGACCGGTGAGGACGTGCACGGCTGTCATGCGAAGGCCCTCGACCTGCTCGGCTACCGGCTCACCCAGCCCGGTCCCGCTTCGTAGCCCGCTCGGCGACAACGGCCCCGGCCCCGCATGCACGCGGGCCGGGGCCGTCGTCGTGTGTCAGGCCCGGCGGTGCCGGGGTCCGGCTACTCGAACACCACGCGTTCGGCCGCCACCCACTCGCGCGGGTCGAACGCGAACACCGCCACCGGATACCAACTGCGGCGGCTCCGCGCCTGGCCTGCCGGTTACCGTCCGGTCGTGGCCGTGGTTCGTCGCCCGGCGAGGTAGAGCGCGGCCACCGCGGCCGCGCACCATCCGGTGGCCCGCAGCAGTCGCGCCGACCGGCCACCACCGCGCGATGCGGGTGTGCGGTCCGGGTTGTCCCAGGGCAGTGGCTCAGTGAACTGGTAATCGATCGCCCAGGTCGGGGCGCAATCCCGGCACACCGTCGTGCCGTGGCCGCATTTACGAGGGTCGGTCACTACCGGGAGGCGCACGTTCTCGATCTGAGTGATCCACTCGGCCGAATCACTCGTTTTGTACGAGCAATCCAGTACCGCGCCCACCGTCGTAGCCTTGCCGAACATTGTTGCAGCCCTCCGTATTTCGTGATCGGGGTGTGTCCGTACGCACCGACCATAGGCATCGGCCAGCCCGGAACGGAACCCCGTCCGCAGAGTCATTTCCAGCGAAATTCGTTGGGGCGGAAGGTGTTTCGCTGGCGCGAGTTGATGATGACGGGGTGTGCCTCTAACGTCGTGGTTGCCCGAAATATCAACGGCCCCAGCCGGTGCGGACAACACCGGCTGAGGCCCGAACACGGAGAAGGGACCTCCGCGATGACCAGTTTATCCATCCGCGTGTACGACGACCATCTCACCGTCGACGCACCGTATGATCCGGTGTTCCACGACCGCGCCGACGAACTCGGCGGCACCTGGATCCCCGAAACCGGCATGTGGCGGTTCGGTATCGACGACCGCTACGACGTCGCCCGCCTGACCCAGGAGATCTACCCCCACCACGATGGCGGGAATACCGGTCCGGCACACGAATTGGCGATCGCACAGCACCCGATCCCGATCACGGGCCCGGCCGGGGGTGATCCGGCGGCCGGGGTGGCGGGGGTGAGTGTGCATCAGCGGCGCGCGGACCTGCTCACCCGCCTCGACGTCCTGGTCGCCGAGATCGTCGAGATCCACACCGCCCTGCGCACTCTGACCTGACCCTGTGACGACTACCAGCCCCGGCCGCGTGAACCCGAGCGCGGGCCGGGGCTGTATTCGTATGTTAGGTAGGGGCAGAGCGCCTCACCATCAGCCCGACATACCGTCGCAGGTTTCGGTCCAATCGTGCGGGCCATTTCCAGCAGGTGCATCGGATCCCGGTCAGCTGTGATCTCGATTGCCGCGACTACCGGTTCCGGCAACGGCACCCGTGAGGATTTCGCTGGCCCGTCGCGAGATCAGGCCGATTCGATATTCCGACGGCAGGCGGTCTATTACTGTCCCGACCATCTGGCGACCCGAGTCCGTGTCCCCGTCGTCTATCGTCGAGGCAGCCTCATCCAACCGCAGCAATGCTTGTCCGACCTTGTCTTTTTGGCTGAATGGAAGCTCGAGGGCGCGTCTCCGAAGCGCATTCGCCTCTGCCTTCACACCGACCGCGGTCAGCGCATTGGATTGGTGCCACCGCAGAAAGTACTCGGTGATGTGGCAGCCGTCAGCTGTCGTCTCGGTTCCTGGAAGCGCAGCGAACATTCGGTCAGCGTTGCGGACGGCATCCATGGTCTCTCGGTGTCGGCCCATCCTGGCTTGCACAGCCGCCTCGGCAAGGTGTCCGTACACAGCCGTGGCGTTCGGACGACCACGGCCGACCGTTTGGGCGACACGAGCAGCTTTGAGGCTGGACTTGAGAGAACGGTTGTGCCAGGCGTAGGCATTGCAGAGATGCCCGGCGATCCATGCTTCCGCGTTCGCGTCGCCTGCGCGGCGCGCCGCGCGGCGCGCCACGCCTGACCACCACACGGCGTCGTCCAGGCTCGCCACGTCGATGATGCGAATGGCAATGAATCCAGCGGTTTTGGCGTACAGCTTGTGCAGGCGATGTTGAATGTCGGCTGTCGGGACGGACAACAGACACGCCTTGATGCGCGCAAGGTCGACCATCCTCGATGGTATGAACGTGGTAGGCGAAGCTGTATACAGCAGATACCCTGCTTGATCAGCGACCTCCTCGAGAAGGTCGACGTACGCCACCGCTGTCCTCCCCCGGTCGGGAATGCTGTCCTGTGCCACCAGTAGTTCAGTCATCGACAACGGTGACGATGCGGAAACAACGCTCGCCACCGTTGAGTTCAGGAATGTGCCCCCGCCGAGGGCTGGCTCGGATGCAGGCGTCGAACTCGGCTCGGGATTCGAATAGTCATGTCCGAAGCCAAGTCGATCGGGTCTGGTTCGATACAGGGCACATAATGCATCCAGGTAGCGCGGAGTCGGCACGTCCTGACCGCTCTCCCACTTCGACAGCCTCTGGTAGGCGAGTCCCTGATACTGGAGTCCACGAGATCGCAGGATCTCTCTCAGCGCATCGGTGGCTTCCACGAGGGTGTACCCGTAGGCGATCCGGTGCGCCCGCAGTAAGGAGACGCCACAATGCTGGTGGACGGCAAGCGCGGCGTCGTACTTGGACCCACCGGCAGTATCGACGTCCCGGGCCACGCATCGCCCGCACGAGCTGCTGTGCTGACCGGACATCATCCTGTCGGCCCTCCTTGCACGATCGCGGGGTAGCCTCGATCACCCGGAATCCCTTGTGGTCACACCAACTTGAGCATATCGCCGGGTCTCACCCGGGGCGATAAGACCGCGGCCCTGTTCACGCATAGCGTGCAACACGACAAACGCCGATCGGACGGTGGACCAAGTCCGCTACCTGCGACCGCTGACGCCTACGACGACGCCTCGACCCCGTTGACGGCTCCGACACGCGGACTCGATGCGGCCAGTAGCCGATACCCGCTGCTGAGGGCACAGTCAGTGCTCGAGGAGGTCACGTGGGGCGCCGCGTGAAGACGTACCCCAAGATGGTTGCGGCAGCTGCAGCTACGGCTGCCGCAACCAGTAACGCGTTCAAGCCACTGGCGGTGCCGGCCCGTATCGCGTGGTCGGCGAGCAGACTCGTGTTTGGTGGGCTGTGAGCGGCGGCATGGAGGCCAGCACCATCACCGGCATCGGTGGCGATTATGTGAACAGTCGCGGGATCGAACTGTCCATCGTGCCGCAGTCGGTCAGCGGTGACGTTGGTGGTCCGGGCGCCAAACAGTGCCCCGAACGCCGCTATGCCGGCAGCAACGCCAGCCTGCTTGATCGAATTGAGCGCGCCGGTAGCCATACCACTTCGTTCAAAAGGCACGATCGACAGTGCAACCTCATTGCTTACCGTTGATGTCAGACCTAAGCCGACTGCGGCAAGGACGAGACCGGGGACCAGCACTGTCCACGGCGACGAGGCATCCAGGTGCGCCATTGCCAATAGACCCAGGCATGAAAAGCCTGCACTGGCAGCGATCAGTATCCGTGCCGAAATGCGATTGAGTAACCATCCAGCCCCAGAGGCGACCACTACCGTGGTGATACTCAGTGGTAGCACCTTCATTCCCGCAGCGATCGGACCATAGCCCAGCGTGTTCTGGATGAATATCGACAGGTAGGTCAGTGTGGCCAATAGTGCACCTTGCACTATGAAAGCAACGCAGGCGTTGACGGAGAACATTGTGCTGACGAACAGCGATAGGTCCAACATCGGACATTCTCGCCGCCGTTCGATGATGACGAACCCCACCAGCAGAGCGGTACTAGATACAGCGGACGAGGCAATCGCTGGAGTTGCCCATCCCTCACGACTTCCTCGAATGAGGGTATACACGCCGAGGAAGAATCCGATTGTCACCGTGGCGGTACCGAGCCAATCCAACCGGCCAGGCACCCGACTATCTGTACTTTCTATTCTCCACACAGCCACCGCGATGGCAGTTACCCCGATGGGGACGTTAGCAAAAAAGATGGAACGCCATCCGAACTCTTCGATGAGCAGACCCCCGACGAGCGGTCCCAGGGCATCCGCAACCCCGGCGGCGGCGCCGAAGAGGGCTAACGCCCTGTTCCGGGTACGACCGGCAGGATACTGGCTGGCAATGAGCGGAAGCCCCACACCGAACAACATCACAGCGCCGACGCCCTGCAGCACTCGACACGCGACCAAGATCTCGATCGTCGTAGCGAGCCCGCAAGCCAACGAACCTCCGGTAAACACCGCCATGCCCGTGATGAATACCCTGCGGCGGCCGAGCCGATCTCCCAGCGTTCCCGAGGTGAGCAGTAGTGTCGCCAACACTAGCGTGTAGGAATCGACTACCCATTGCACCCCAGAGAGATCGGCGTGCAAATCTTCGCGAATCCGCGGCAGCGCGACAAGCACGACTGTCATGTCTAGGACAAGCATGAAAGTCGCGACGCACACAACGCTGAGAGTCCATTCGCGACTCCTGAACTCGCAGCCGCCGCGCAGATTGTTTCCGATCGTCACTCTCCGCCCGCCCCCTCTTGATGAGTTACCGAATGGACTGGCCGCAATCAGGTCCGGCGTGCTCTCGGCTCAAAACGAGGAGCATTCAACCGAGTCCGGATGCCTAACTCGCTCAATTCGGCCTAGAAGGCTGCAACACTAATCTCGCCACTCCCCGCGTGCAATGTGCGATGCTTCGCCAAACGTGAGATCTTCGTAGCTCTTCTTGTCCGATATATTCAGCGCAGAGGTTAAATCAGTGAGCGGTCCTCGAATACATCCCTGACTTCTCCAGGGCCAAAGTATCGATCGTCGCGTTCCACGAATGAGAACCCAGCTCGCTTGTAAGAGTTGGCCGCCCAGATGTTGTCCGGTCGTGCAGTAACAAACGTCTGAACACCGTGCCCTCGATTTCGCTGTAGAGTGCGGTTTACCAGCTCGCTATAGTATCCACGATTTCGGAACTCTTTGGAGACTGCGCCGGAAAGTATTAGAGCGCGACCGGACGCCTTGATGGTAAGCACGTACCCAACGATGGAGCCATTCAACTCCGCGACCAGCCAGTCCTCTCCATGAAAGTCGTGAAGCTGTCGCAACATCGTGTACGTATATGGTTCCTCGAAGGCGTCGGACTCGATGGCAGAAATCTGCATCAAGTCTGCAAAAACCGCGCATCGATACACCGGCACCGAGCCATCCACCAATTTCATTATCGCCCTTTCTGGTACGTCGGCCACCTTAATTGAAGAGTCGCTTCTGCGTGGCCAGCATCTCGGGTTATCGAGCGTCCGGGAGCCAGCTTGCATACTTGCGAAAATCTGGATTTACGATTCGAGTGTCGTATCCCGTATCGAGTATATTGCTGATAGATTCGACATTGGCAACAAGCATTGCTCGGAGCGATTCTTCGGTGGCATTCGCGGTATGCGGAGTAATAAGCAGGCGGTCGTCATCCAGCTCAAGCAGCTGATGGGGATCAGCTTCGCTCGAGGGAGCAGGCTCAATGTAGTAACCATCCATCGCGGCAGCCGCAATACGACCTTCGGCCAATGCTTCCCGCAGAGCATGCGCATCTACCAACTCCGCCTCCGAGGTATTGATTAGAATCGCACCCTGTCTGAGATTGGAGAACTCTCTTTCGCCAAGAATCCGATCTGTGTCCGGACTATAGGCCGCATGAAGACTGATGACGTCGGATTGCGCAACCAGCTCCGATAGCGTTGTCCGGCGAGCAGCTATTTCTTTCTCCAGGCTAGGCTTAGCGTGTCGGCTCGTATAGATCACTCGCATACCGAGACCGTTAGCTGCCATGCGAGCTACCATGGAGCCAATAGTGCCCATCCCAACGATACCGAGAGTCTTTCCGCCTATATTGCGCCCTTTGACTTCGTGCCATCGGCCAGCCTTCGTCTCGCGCACCAGAAACGTGACCCTGCGCCACGCATCCAACATGAGGGCGATGGTGAACTCCGCTACGGCCTGCGCATTGGCGCCAGGGGCATTGGTGACCGCAATCCCGGCATTGGTCGCCGCATCAGTGTCGACGAACGCATGATAGCCGACACCCAGGAATGCGACTACTTTCAAATTGCGAGCCGCCGACAAGGCAGAAGCTGATGCTCGCTCTACGCCCCCGAGGATATAAGCATCCTTATCGCTCAGTGCGTGGATCAACTCGGATTCGGACAGACTATTTCCACAAACCTCGACATCGAGATTGTTCTCCCGCATCCATTCAACATCCGCACGGGTCAACATCCCGCCGGTGAACAAGACGCGATACGGGCTCATTACGCACTCCCTTGCTCATGAACTTCCGGACCCCTCATCAGATTAGCGACCACCCCAGCGCACGGCCGCGGCTGCGGTCAAATCGCCGTAGTGGGCGAATCCGGCGAACATGACGATTGATCCTGCGGCGACCCGACCGTCGGCGACAGCACGGTCGAAGGTGACAGGAATGCTTGCCGCGAACAGATTTCCGCATTCGTCATAGCTATCCAGATGGCGCTCCGGAGGCAACAAGAGTGCTTCGCGCCAGTTCTTCATATACAGGCGGTTCGGCTGGCTGGTCACTAGGAAATCTAACTCCTGCGGTGGGATCCCGATACGATCACAGACAGCATTAGCTGCTTCGGGCAACATTCGATTACCACGCGCGAGCACCTCCTCTACCATCGATTCAGGATAGGCGAGATGCACTTGCCCAGAACCGGCCTCCCAATATTTACGCGGTGGATCGGCAACAACGGCCATCTCTCCGGCGAATTCAGGGCGGTGACGGGCTTCGATCCCAAGAATCGGAGACTGTGCGCACTTCACGAGAAGACCGGCGCCAGCACCGTCACCGGGGCCCACGGCCTGCGGTTTGCTACGTACCTGCTCCTGGGCATAAACCTGACCGGCCACATTCGTCACAGTGACGATCAGCGCTGTTCGTGCCTCGGTGCTGACCAGCAGCTGGCCAGCCAGTTTCATCGCGTACACGAACGCAGCGCAGCCGCCATTATGTAGGTCGATCAACCACTCTGGGGAAATACCCAGGCGGGCAGCGACATCACCACCGTTCCCGACGAAAGGAGTCTCCGGTAACGCGGTATGCATTATTAGAATATCGATCTCACTTAGTATCCCCCTGCCGTGACGGGCAATAATCGGGGCGACCGCTTGCTCGGCCATGTCTGCGGGTGATTCATCTGCCGCGATATAGTGCCGGAGTCTCGGAGCCTTGAACAAAGAATTTGAGGTAAACGCTTGAGGGTTAGCATACTGTGCAAAATATTCTGCAGAGATTACATTCTCCGGGAGATAACTTCCTACATCGATCAGGCTAATTATCGATGATCCGTAGTTGTTCATTCTTGGTTGCGTCCATCCGCGTCTAAGGCTGCAATCAGTTGCCGAAGCTGGGATCGAAATTCTCGACACGATGTGTATTCGGGACAGTCGTTCGGCCGGCCTCGCTTGATTCGAGCATTTTCTGTAATTTCAAGCAAAGCTCTCTCGAAGGCAGAAGTGGGAGCATTTTGCAACTGTCAGCAATCGTAACGACAATGGTTCATGTCGAGATTGTCGGATCTGTATAAATTCAGCTATAGAGACTCTTCCGCATGAACATAATCCTCAGTAGAGTCGAGGCGAGTAGCGGTCTCTCGCAAAAGTGCGGCGCCTTCCAATAGCAATTCGGGGTCACGAGCCAACGGTATCCGTATAAACATGCGGCCCCTATCTGGTTGGTTCCAGAAGAAGTTCGTTCCCGGGAGGGTGTGCACACCGTCGCGAATCGCTGCCTGGACAAAGGTCTCGCAGTCGAATCTCCCTCGGATATGCAACCACTCTACGGATACGGGAGCATCGGGTTCGGTTGCGAACCCGAAGTAGGGACCTGCCAAGATGGATCGCAGGGTAGTTCGATTTTGCTGCACAAATGGCAGAACGGTGTGTTGTATCCCATGCGTCCTACTGTCCTCAATGAACTCTGTCAAGACTCTCAAATGAAAAGGTGAGACGCTCTGTAGAAGATCATCATGTAGACGGAACATGTCGAGGAATAAATCGGGGCTACACACTGTCAGCCCTACCTTTATCTCATTGGTTGACCAAGTCTTTCCTGTATCCTCAAGCACAATATACGAGATCTTTGAGTCTTCTAATATCTCGTACTGCGACCAGTTCGCCAATGTTGGGGAGAAGAATCGGAACGACGCATCGAGGACCAGGATGCAACCACTGATGACGCAGTATTGTACTAGCGATATAAATTCCCTTTCCGATAGCGTGCGGCCGGTAGGGTTATTCGGAGACACGAGCCAAATCACCGCGGGATTCAGTCGAGCTATGGTCCCGGGCAGCCGCTCTGCAGCGTAGTCATGCTCTGGCAGCGGGACGAGCTCGACATTTTCCCGACGCAGAATAGAAGGAATATTGTCGAATGCAGGCTCTACCAGGGCAACTCGTTTACTGGTGCGCGCGCAATAACTAGCGACCATCGTTATTGCACAAGAGGCCGAGTAAGAAATCATGTAACGGCTGGGATCCGGCAGGATCGGCTCACCGGCAAGGCTGAAGAAGGAGTTGAGGAAAACCTCTTCGAGGTCGAACTGTGATTGCCGCTGAGCATCTTCGAAGAACTCTGGTAGCCGCTCAATAATATCTAATTGTGACGCCGTGAGAGGTTGACGGCAGTGAGCATCGGAGAGATTTATCGCTCGGCCGAGGCTTCGCCTTTCGTACATCGTGTTAGTAATACGCGGAAGCGGACGCGACCGCTCTTCATCCTCTATATCGTGGACAGTTTTTCGGATTTCGTGCACCATCGGAAGACCAACTCCTCCCCGAGATGTTTCCTTTGACTATCTATTGCTTTGCCCTTAAAGCAGGGCGGCAGCGAGGTCTACTCAGTTACGTAGCATCAGGTTGAGATTCTCGAAATATCCCCTCGGTATTTCGAATTGCTCATCGCTGACGGACGCCAGCATTCAGTGGCTCCGCGGGCGCTCCAGTACAGTATGCGGCACAGCCTAAAATCTCGCTCGCGGAGGTAATCGTGGATTCGTATAAGTAACGAATCTTATCGTGCTGAAGGCTCAGCATTCGCGCGCTGAGCTAGTAGGTCAGCTATTCGTTTCCAGTCTTGTGAATATTGACGGGCAAGCTCGGCGATATTGGGAATGCAATGCTTTGGGGCGTGAGCGATGATCCCATCCCAGTCAACGTTACTGCAAAGAGCGCTCTCGAGCGTGCGTAGTAATTTGCGACCGTCCTCGGTGAAGCGAAGTGATGGGTCTTTCCGCAATTGCTTCAGTAGTTTTATTCGCTCCGTTCTCGGTATAGCTGATGCGGCTTTGTTGCTGGGTTCGCTGGAGGTCTCGCGGGTACGGTTTGCATAAGCTGCGAACCGGCGAGTACGCACTACTCCTTCATCGCGTGGCGCCAAGCTGCCATCGAATTCGCTCGACGATGCCACAATGTGGTCTGGGCGATGCTCCCCAACAACACCCTCTTCCAGCGGACGGCTACCGTGGCCGCTTGATGACAACATCATTTAGAACCTCCTTCCGGGTGCACACTGCGCCTCGACCTGGACACCACGCGATCGAAAACCGGAGCCGATGTCCGGTAAGGGCCGAACCGCGAATCCAAGAGATCAAGTTGATCCAGCTCTCGCTCGATAGCCTTCGCCGCGTGACGACGCCCACCGGCACGGAGCGCTGCGATGCGTGCAACTACTGCTTCTGACCCGTAAGCGGCGACGACGTCGAGCAGGCTGACCCGGTGGTAAACCATCCTGCTCATAGCTGCCGGAAATGTTTCGATTGTCGTGTTCCCCCTACGACGGAAATGACAGCTGGTGCGTGACATTTAGTATCTGAATCTATTTCGGCTGATTGTGATGGCGTTTTGATCGCTGTGCTGTTGGCAGCATTTCGGTGCGATGCGCCGGTCTCTCCACTCCATGGTCGAAGATCGGTGCATCGCTCCGAAGTGGTGCTCTGCATCTGCCCCGTGGATCTTTCCGTAACGGGGAACCTCGCTTGTCGTGCGTTCAAGTGACTCTCCTCCCCAAGCGCCTGATGGATGCGAAGGCTGTCAATCGTTCGGTGCAATCGTGGACCCTTTCGCTGCCGAGTCGATCCAATTCCTCGAAAAATCACACAGACTGTGTCACCCGATCAATGAAATGGACACGAAATGTCACAGACTGTGCAACCGCGCGAACCATGAAGGGCTTTGGGCAGTCTCCCCCTGACGTCAGCTTCCCGTGGCCCCGCTCCTGTCGATGCCGAGAGGTGGGCGCGGCGATGCTACGGCCGCCTGTAACGGCTCCGCTGTTTCGCAGTCGGCCGGAATCCGGTCAGAATTACACTAGATGTGTCACCCGCGATTGACAGCAATGGCTATTTCGCGAAGACTGCTACCTCGATACGGGCAGAGGGCATTCCTATCTACCCCAGACGGAGTCCAGTAGAGGCGATCGGGGGTGGAAGTCTGCAGGATCCGACCCCGCGTGGGACCGGCATCAGAAGGTGCTGGTCTGTGACCACAAATCCGAACCTTCTTCATCGCCGCCGGGCAGAACCGAACCAGCCTGGCGTTACCCAAACCGCTATCGGGATCGCGGCACTGTGGCGGTCGCCGAGAAACCCGTGACGTATGACGTATCTGCTGCGACAGTAACCATGAAGATTCCGCGACACGATTGTTCTTCAGCCGATGTCTGGGCCTCGGGCGCAGGTTGCTCAGGCACTGATTCGTCAGCCAATCCCCCCTCAAGGAGTAGTTGATGAGAACTTCCGCGATGACACCGTGTGCGCGCTGTCGCACCACGACATCCACACGGCCACAACCGGTCTCGATATCGACCCAACATGCATCGACACTCGCTGTGGCACAGGAGAAGACGAAGGCTTCGGGAAGAATCGGGGTTCGGTCGATGACTCTCGGCGGTAGGGTCGTTTCATGAAGTTGTGGGGGCTGTTCGATCCGGCGATCCGGCTCGATCCCTACAGTCGGTATCGTGAACTGGGGAGGCGCGGACGCAGCCTGCACGATGAGGCGGGCGCACACTTATTCTTGCGCTATCCCGATTGCGCGCAGCTGCTCCGTCACTCCGCATTCGGCCATAGCCCAGCTGGCCGCTCCGAACGCGAACCCACCCGATCGTTCCTGTTTCTGAACCCACCGGAACACACGCGATTGCGGCGCCTGGTGGCCGCCGCATTCACGCCGCGGACAATCGAGGGCCTCAGACCGCGGATCGAACACATCGTCGGAGAATTGCTCGACGCCGCCGTCACCGCGGAAGAAGTGGATCTGGTCAGCGGATTCGCCCGCCCGCTTCCGGTGACCGTCATCTGCGAGCTGCTCGGGATACCCGACGAGGACCGTTCCAAGTTTCCGGGCTGGTCCCACGACCTGGCCCAGGCATTCGACCCTGACCTCGACATTCACCTTCCGCCGGGGGTCCTAGACCGGCGGGACAGGGCACATCGCTCGTTCACCGAGTACTTTCTGGCGTTGCGCGAGCAGCGATCCCGCCGCCCCGGCCCGGATCTCATCAGTCGCCTCGTCGCCGCGGACGGAGGCATGTCCGGTGATACTCTCCGCCCGGACGAGTTCGTCGCCACATGTGAACTGTTGCTCCTCGCCGGACACGAGACCACTGTCAATCTGATCGGCAATGCGATCGTGGAACTGATCCGACGGCCGAATCTGTATGCGGCACTGCGGGATCGACCGAGCCTGGTCGACGCCGTGGTGGAAGAGACCCTCCGAATGCATCCCTCGGTCCAGTTTGTGCCCCGCCTCGCACTGACGTCCACCACGTTCGCCGGGCATCCGATCGCTGAGGGTGATCTGGTCATCGCCCTGGTAGCGGCGGCCAATCGCGACCCGGAGGTCTTTCCCGATCCCGACACCTTCGATCTCCAGCGACCCGCCGCGCATCACCTGTCTTTCGGTGCGGGACCGCACTACTGCCTCGGGGCCCCGCTGGCGCGGCTTCAGACCACCATCGCATTGACCATACTGCTGGCCCGCGGCTGTGTGGAGGCGATGGGCAGCCCCACCTATTCGGACAACAATGTGCTGCGTGGCCCAGCGACACTTCCGGTCCGGATCCGGAGCTAGCGGCTGATGTGCCGAAGCAACAAGCTTCACGCCCACAGACGCAGTGCGGGCAGCTCCCCGATGACCGGACGGGCGGCGAATCCGACCAGACACCTAGCCCGGCTCGCTGCCGATCCGGGTCTGACCAGCAGGATCTCGACACCCTCGGCCTCACCCACCGCGCCCGATAATCACCCAACCCGACAGGAGAACGCCCTCATGACCAACGATCCCGCCCACCAGCCAGTCGACGACACCCCACTACTCGACGACCACCCGGACGAAACCGTCGCCATCAGGCGCGTCTGGCAAGACGGCCGCACCACCGCCGACGCGGCAGCGGCCACCCTGCGCTCGATTGCCGATCAACTGTCCACCCTGCAGAAGACCGTGCCCACCCCCGACCTCCCGGTCCCCGACCCCGCCGCCTGGTACGAAACCCGCGTCCCCGATTTCCCCGGTGCCCCTACCACTGTCGATCAAACCTTCGCCGCCCTCACCATCCACCTGCTCGTCAGGGCCATGCACTACGAGCAGGCCGGCCGCGACCTCGGCCACGCCCTCACCCATCTCGATGCCCCCGATGCCCCCGACCGAACCCGCCGCGATCTCGAAACCCGCATCCAGGGCGCGGTCCGCGCCGTCCTCGACACCGCCTACCAGTACGGCGACCCCCACACCACCCAGAGCGTTGTCGAGCACGGCCACTGGATTCCCCTCGACCAACTCGCCGCCCTCACCGAGTCCCCCCGACCCCTGCTCCTCGCCCACACGCATCTCACCGCCCTCGCCGAGATCGCCCGCACGCACATCCCCGAACCTGAACTCCACAAACTCATCCGGCAAGCCACTACCGACTGAGGAGGTCGATCGCCGAGTCTCGAACGGGTGGAAATCGGTTCGGGGGGATGCCGATCACGATTCGTCGTTGATCCCGGCGATCTCTGTCTGACACGTGCGACGCCGCGGCGCCGGCCACGAGCTGACACGCCCGCAAGTCAGCGGTCTTCGTTGTCCCGCACCGACAACCGGCACTGCGCACATCGGTGCGCTCTGGACAGCCACCGGTCCGGGACCGGGAAGGGGTTGTCGCGCAGGGTGATATGCGTAGCGATAGCGCGCCGACGCAGATAGGATCACGCTCACACCGGGGCTGTGAACGGAAACACGCGCTCTGGAGAGAGCTGGATCTGTCGGGGCCCCGCGCTCGCAGCGCAGCGAGGGGATGGTTGACGCTGTCGGCGACCAAGGCCAAGGGCGTATCGGACAGAGGGGTGAAGACGTGGCCGGGAAGAGGGACAATCCACAGCTACGGACTGAACGTGATCACTACATGCCGGTGGGGGCGATCCTGCAGCGTTATCGGAAAGAGAGAAAGCTGACCCAGGACGAACTGGCACAGCAAGCAGGACTGTCGAAATCGCTGATCACCCAGATCGAGACCGGCAAAAGGCGAGCGGGAAAGGAGGTGATTGCGAAAATCGCTCTGGTGCTCGACTTGTCGGCCACTACCAAGAGGCGGCTTCTGGGTTTGATCGATCCCGCTGTGCTCCGTGTGAAACTGGACGGTGTCACCGCCATAGAGCCGACATACCGCGAACTCAGTGTGGTGCACAGTTATCCGTATCCGTCGTGCTACTACCATCCGGGCACCAGCCGGATCATTGCCGCCAATGCCGCACTCACTCACAGCTTCCCCGGCCTGCGGAAAGGCGTCAGTGTCGTTCAATGGCACTTGCTGAGCCGATGGGCCAAGATCGTTTACGCGAACCCCGTTGAATGGTACCGCTACAGTCATGGACTGGTCCGGGACTGCCGGGAGCTACTCGAGGGTTTTGTCCCCGACAGTCAAGTCAAGGCATTCATCGAGCCGCTGCGGCAGGCCCGCGAATTCGACGACATGTGGAACACCTCCGCCCCCCGCCTTGAGGAGGACGATGACGAGGCCGCGCAGGTGCACCTGTGCGACCCCGGCGACGGGAGCATTCGAATCATGTACTTCCGACTCTCGGAAGACGTGTACGTCCGAGGTTCGGAAGGCGACGGCCCATGGCAACACGTCACATTCTCACCTGCCCCTGTGCCGCGGCACCCGAAACGTGGCCCCTCCTCCGGCGAGACGCGGCCGTAGCATCATCACGCCCTGCGATCAAACGCCCACGTCACCGGTGACGAGTGACGGCGTTACGTGTACTGAGGAGCAGATCGTGTAGCTGACGGGTGATCGAGTCGTCAGTGCCGGGTACCAAAGTGAATTCGTTATTGCCTTGATGCAGCAGCAGGTAGCGACCGTCGACAGGCTGATAGTCTAGCCAGTGGAAACCGCGACCGTCGGTAGTAGGGCGTGCATCGACCGCGCTACCCGGGTAGACCGTGATCTCGCCAACGCTCGACCGCGGGCGGCGAACGATGCGATGTAGTTTCTCGGTGTGCGACAACTGGATCGGGTGCCGCGCGTATTCAGTCCTGTCCAGATCACTGCGGTGCCCGCTGATCGACGGTTGTGTTCCGGGCGGGCATTTGGGCAGGTTCGCCGTCAGATGCGTAGGTAGATCCTTCGATGCACAAGCGAGCAGAATGACATCGCCGCCGTATTCCGGTGTAGGGCCCGGCATTTGGACAGCGAGGGCTGCGGCGCGGCCGGCGAGTCCAGCATGCACACGCACCACGGCGCCGCGGTCATGGCCGTAGAAACCGTGAATCTCTACCCGTGCCTGCGGGTTCAGCAGGATCGAGACCGTCTGGAACAGCCGCTCGTCGACTGCGTTCGCGAGCTGCTGCGTGGCCTCGGTGCGGGCGCGGTCGTAATCGTCTAGTGCTTCGAACGTCTCGGGTAGATACCGCAGTGGATACGGCAGGCGGTCACGGCCGAACGCTTCCAGCGCGAGAGTGAAGGTCAATCCACTCATGCGCCAACGTTTTTCGCTCATCGTGCGCTACTCGCCGATCACCCCGCCCGGCGGCAACGCGGGCGGCAGCTCACCCAGTAACTCCGAGCCGCGGTCGTAGACCAGATAGTCCTTCTTCTTGACTTCGCGCTCCTCATCGCCTTTTCCGCGAGCCCCAGGAGGAACTCCACCCGGAGAGCCGGGTGCACCAGGCTGGCCAAGCCTGGCCGCCGCCCTGGCCGCGGTCGGCTCGCCAGAAATCTTCGCCCCCGGCACGCTGCGTCCAGGGGTACCTGCGCGCCCACCGGTACCCGAACCCGACCCGCCACCGGCTCCGCGCCCGTCCCCGAACCCTGGCAGGCCGCCCACGCCGGACAGCCCTCCGGAGCCGACCGTCGACGGCTGTCCGGTCGGGCTACCGAGCCCCGGTATGCCCTGCCGCGTGTTCCCAGCCGACGGGTCGCTGGAGGCCATACCGGCCGGAGTAGTGGTGCTCGATGGGTTCGTGCTCGCTGGATCCTGATTCGTGTCGGAGCCGGGCGAATTCTCTTTCGCGCCCTCGGCTCCCAGCCCGGACCCATCACCGCTGCCGGAACCGGTGCCTGCCGCTCCAGGTGGTTGCCCACCAGTTCCGGCCGGTGTTGTCCCACCACCACGCCCGTCCTGTTGCTGTCCGCCGAAGGAAGTGCCAGGGTCGGGTACGCCGGGCCCGTTCACCGGGTTGCTCGGGGTGGGCAGTACCGGCCGAGTCGGGTCGACGTCGCGTACCACGTTGGCTTGGTAGACGTCGGTCATCACCCGCTGCGCGTCCTTCTCCGCCTCCTCGGCGCGGTACTGCGACCCTTTGAAGTAACCCTGGAACGGCAGATGGTCGATCACCATATCGGTGAAGCCGCCCGATTTCTCCGGCTGCGGAACCGAATCCTTGGCCTGCCCCAGATAGTCGCCGTGCAAAGCCATGCCCCGGGCGACAAGCTGCTGCGCGACCGAGAGCTTGCCCACGTCGCTGCAGAACGTGCGTGTCGCGTCGATGAACGCTCCCGCGGATCGGCCCTGCATCATCTGTTCCACGTCCTGCGCGACACCGTTGGAGAACTCGTCGGCGAATTGCTTTGTCTTGTAGCCGAGATCCCGCCATCCTTGCGCGGCGTCATTGATCTTCGCTGCTGCGACCGGACTGGCCGCATCGTTGAGCGCGTTCCAGATCTTCTGATGCGCCCACGCCGGAAACGGCTCCCGTTTGTCGCCGACCAGCACCGCGGGGTCGAACCCGCCGCCGTGCTCGGCCTTCAACGCATCGAACCCGGCATTGGCGCCAGCACGCGCCGGATCCCACTGCCGGGCCGCCTCGTCCTCCCGATCGCGCCGATCCTGATCCTGCCGCTCCGCTTTCGCCTGTCCTGCGTGCCCAGTCCCCAGCTGAACGAGATTGGCGGCCCACTCCGCCAGATCTTTCGGACTGTGGAGCCCAAACCATCCCATTACGCCCCCTCGGTCGTCTTGCCGATCGCTACGGCGCTGGCATGGTCCTGCGCGAGGAGCTTCTGGATAACCGTGTCGTAGGTGTCGCGCATCGTAGTGACGATGTCGATCGCGGCTTTGTACTGGTTCACCGCCGAATCGGGTGCTCCGTCAGCTTTCTGCTCGAACGCTTGCTTCAACGCCAGGGACGAGGGCAGCGTGCCGAATCCATCCAGGTGGGCGAGTTTGCGGGCAGTGATGAGAAGGTCCTCCTCCAAGTGCTTCCGCATCGTCTCGGCCCTGTTGCGTAGTGCCTGAGCGAGATCAGGATCGAGGCGGAAGGTACCGCCTTCGGCCTGCTGCTTCAGGCTTCGCCAGTACGCCAGCTGATCCGTGAACTGTGGTGGTTTGCCCGAATCCCCCTGCGGCTCCGCCATCGCGGCCTCCTTATGATTTCTACGCAGTATCGCGGTGCTCCCGAATGCTTGTCGAACGTGCGTGGGACGCGGTCACTTCGGGAAGTACGGCTCCAGTTCTGTCGCATGCCTCACGGCCAGATCGCAGGGCGGTAATTGCGGTGCCGTCGCCCGCTCGCCGTAGGACCAGTCGACAGAGACTTCGATCGAGCCTTGCGCATAGGGCACGTTGACGTAGCAGCTCAACTTGTCGCCTTCGGCATCGGTCTTGTCCTGGTAGATCAGGCCCTGCCGCGGACCGATCGTGACATCGCGGAAGCCGACCCAGCTGGTGTTCGACCGAGCCTGTGCTTGCGTTGCCCGCATGGAGCCGACGCCTACCCCGTATGGTCCTTCGACAGAACGCCATTCACACACCTTTGTGAACGCATCGACGGCCTGTCCGGAATCGATCGCGACTTTCTTCGATGCGGGATCGGCCTTGGTGGCTCGCAGCGCATCGTCGGACAGTTGCTCGCAGGGATTCCACAGCGGTTCGCTGAGCCCGCTAGGTGTGGCTGACGCGGCGCTCTGACTGGTAGTTGTGCCGCCATGGCCGGAAGAGCACGCTGTCATCAGTACCGTGAGGCCGGCCAGCACCACGGGAAGCGCGCGCGCTCCGTGCGATGCGGCTGTTGATCGCGTCGACAAATTTCTCCCCTGCCTCGGCCGCTATGTCTCCATCAGAGTAGGACGCACGGCATCAGGCCGTGGTTCCATCCGGAACACCGCCACCGCAACAGGGGCGGCTGGGTTACCGTGAGGATCGGATGGTGCAGGCAGGACAGCAGGGGGATGACGTGGACGACGACACACCCGTGACTGCGGAACCAGTTGGTGAGCAGTGTGGACCGGCAGCCCAACCCGGGACGGACGGCGAGTACGCCGCCGCGCTGGCGTTGGACCGCAACGCCGAGCAGATGGCTGATCTGTGGGGAGAAGTCGCTGATCTGTCGGCACAATTAGCCGCCGGCCTGACCGGGATCTGGTGGAACGCGCTCCCGGTGACTCGGCCTGGTGGGCTCGATATGGCCGGGGCGGCAGCGATGCTCGCCGCGCGGCTGGCTCGGCTCGGCCCGGACGGTGACCCGGTCGAGCAGGTAACGCTCGGTTCGATCGCCTACATGCAAGGCGCCCACGATCACGCGCGCGTCGAGGCCGAGGAGATCAATGTCCTGCGCCGGACATTGCACCGCGAGATGAGCGAACGATTCGGACCCCGGAACACACCCGACAGCGGCCCACGGTAGGCGCAGACGCAGCCGATACCTTCTAGCCACCGTAATTCGAGGGCAATAGCATCAAGGGAACATAATGACCGACGATTTCAGTGTGAATCCGGACGACCTCGATAAGTTCGGACACTCGCTGCGTGATCTCGCCGACCAGGCTGATGCCGCGAAGAAGTACGCTTCGAAGTGGTTCGAGCTGAGTGCGGGAGAAGCCAGAATATACGTATTCGCCAAGGGGATGGTCGATCAGATTCGCGAGAATCTGGACGGGAACTACGATCACCTCGCGAAGATTTCCGGCGATTCAGCCGACAGCCTAACGTCAGCCGCGCGGTCATACCGGGCCACCGACAACGCGTCGGCCGCACGCCTGGACGGCGCGTCGTCGGAAGGCTCACGATGACACAGCCCGCGACCGCTCTCAAAGAACCGCAGGCCGACGATCCGCTGCCCGAAGCCATACCGTATTTCTTCGGCGGAAATTTCGTTTCCCCCGCCTACTACATCTCGCAGACCATCAAGAACCTCACCGGTTTCGACGTGTTCGGATGGGCATCTGAGCAAGTGGCAGGCGACTGGGAAGCCGTGCGGAAGGCCGCAGGCGCCGCAGAGAACCTCAGCAGTTTCAACTCCGATTTCGCGGCTGCGGTGCAGACCGGCTGGCAGAACACGGTTCAGCAGTCCTGGCATGGGCACGCCGCCAACAGCGCGCACAGCTACTTCCAGGACCTGGCCGGCAAAGTCGACTTCCAGACCGCCCCACTGAAAGAAATCGGGCGTGAGCTGACGAACATCGCCAACTCCATGATGAACCTGGCGCGGGTGCTCGGCGATCTGCTCCAGGATCTCGTCGACCTCGCCATCCTGTGGCTGGCCAGCGCGGCGGCCGAAGCCGTCCTGGCCTCCACGCTGGTTGGCGTGCCCGCCGCTGCGGCTCAAGCCGCAGTATCAGCGGCCTACGTGGTGATGATGGTCGAGCGCATCGGCGAAATGATGAAGAAGGTCACCCTGACCTATAAGACGATCACCGGAATCGTCTCGCTTCTGCAAGGGCTGTCCAGCCATACATCCGCCGACAAGCTGCCCCCGCTGCCGAACGCCGCCTACCACTTCCCGGGAGCGTGACCGCCGATGCCGCAACCACCGGAGTTCATTTTCGATGTGGCACACGGCGACATCGGCGTCTCGCGACAGCTCCGCAAGTCGCTAGAAGCGCTCCAGTCCGTCACCGCCAACCCGGACCTGCGTAAACGACTCGGCGATGTCCTTGCCGGTCGGGCCAGTATGCGGGAATTCGGAATGTCGGACGCATTCGCTCAGATCCTCGACCAAGTACCGAAACCGATCTTCGACAAGGCCGCCTCAATGTCTGAAGAGGAGCGAAACAGGCTGGCGGAGCAGGGACAGGCCGAGCTGGAGCGACTTCGTAATCAACAACCCGAACCTCGGACCGGTATTGAGCAGCCGCCCAGCTCTGCGCCCCCACAAGCGCCCCCGCCACGACGACCGGAGCGGGCAGATCCGTTGTCGCCTACCGAGCCCGGTGCCTCGTCGCTGCGACCGTTGCCGCTTCCCGACGAGGTGGTGGAAGCCGACGACGAATACTTCCGTGACCGCCGCGAGCGAGGATGGCTGGTGTAGCCGGTGAAACGACAAGACGTGCCGATCCCGGTGCGAATCAGCGAGGAACCGATGACCGAGCTGGAACTGCACACGCGAACGAGCCCCTTGTCGGCACATGACTACCTATCGCTCGAGCTTGCGCGGCCCCTGCCCGACTTGTGTACCGGACATGGGCTCCCCGCGATCGAACATCGCCCAGGAATCATCCGATTCCGCCGAGCACCTCACGGCCCCGAGCAGGACTCACCCGGCTTCTTCCTCCGATGGCTGCCGCGGAGGCTGTTCTCCTTCAAGACCGTTCACTTGGAGGTCACGGCCGACCTCCACGGTGACTGGCCGATCTGCGGCCGATGCATCCGATCCGCCAAGGTGTTCCGATTGATCGGCCACACCCTCGTGCTCACGGGGATACTGGTACTGATCGTGCTCCTGGCCGGAATGCAGGTGGGCCTGGGAAGACAGATCCAGGTTCCCTTGGTCTTCGTGCTCTTCCCCGGGTGGCTTCCGTGCGGCCTGCTCCTCGCAGCGTTCGCGTACCTCCGAGCCAGAACGTTCGTCCGATGCCGACCGATCACCAGCACAACCACGGTCGTGATCCGCGCACACCCAGCATTCGCAGCCGCAGCAGCAAGCGATTCCGGCCCGGACGTCGGCTGACCACGGTAGGGGCTGTCAGCGGTACTCGGGTGACACACCAACTCGGCACAGAGGGGACCGAGACAGGTGATGGATTCGATGCATGTTTCGGATGATGTTCAGGTGTGTGCGTATGTTGTTGCCGGGTAGATGGTTTCGAGATCGCACACCGCGCGGATCGGTGCTGGATCGCCGCCGATGTGTTCGAGGGCGGGGGTGATGATGGCCGCAGCGTCGTAGTCGCGTGCGGTGTTGAGTAGTCGTGTGATCGGGTCGTCGACGGTGGAGGTGGAGTACACGAGGAGGCGGGCGAGGTCGTAGCCGAGTGCGTGTGCATGGCACCGGACGCTGTCTTCGTTGTTCGGCCATCCTGGTAGTGCGCTGTTGATGAAGCCGATTGCCAGCGGCAGCGTGTGCGGGGCGTCGATTACGGCTACGTACGCTGTCGGGAAGGCCGCGATCGCACGCTCTGCGCCTTGTTCTCGTGGTTTGTGCGAGCCAGGCGTAGCGACGGCCATCAGTAGCAAATCGTCGTCATGTCCGATTGCCATCGTGTCCAGTTGTTTGCGCACGGTCGGCGGCATCGCGGTGTCGGAGTCGTTCACGGTACTCTCTTTAGGTTGGTGTTTCAGTGTTCGTGGATCCATTGCTGGGCAAGCTCTTTCGCGTATTCGACACTGCTGGCCGAGGCTTCTCGCACCAAGACTTCGCCGTGATGCACTCGCAGGGCGCATGTGCGTGTGGTGGTGGCCCGGATCTCGAGGGTGTAGATGTGGTGCTGGCGGGTCAGCCAATATTCGGCGGGTGCGCCGCGCAGCTCTCATCCGTTGGTCGCGTGCTCGGGCCGGATCGGGCCCTGCGGCACATCGACCGGTTCGGGCCGAGGGTGGTCATTCACCGGTTGCTAGGGTTCGAGGAACAATATTTCGCACGGGAGGCGATCCAGTCCCTGCATGCCTTGTTCGGTGTCGTCGATGATTTCTATTGGCTCGCAATGGAATCTGCTCCAATCGTTGATGAAGTGCCAGGCGGCGATCGCGTGTGCCCGGTAGTCGAAGACCGCCTCGCCCAGCCGCACCCGCAGATGAACGTCGTCGGCGGGGTAATCGGCTGCGGCGGGCGTAGTCATGGGGATTACCGCTGATGCGGATGACCGATATCCGGCGGCTGGGGCTCGCGCTGGGGTTGCGGCGGCAGCTGATCGCCGCTGCGGTGCAGGCGGTGCTGGAGGGCTGCAACCGGGCCCGTGAACGCCCGCCCGTGCACCGGCAGCGGTTGGGTGGGCGGCTGGCTGAGTTCGGCGGCTTGGTGGTGGAGCATGCCCGGCCAATCCACCACTGGTCCACGAGCTGGTGTTCGCGGGCACCCCAGGTCGGTCAGGACGGGAACCAGCCCGATCAAGCCCGCGAACATCAGCAGTGCCCCCACATACACCAGCAATTCCGGGTTCACCGTGCGGTCCTTTCCCAGATCTGTTCCGGCGCAACGGTGATTTCACGCAATGCACCCATCTAGTGCCTCACTTTGATGTCGAAGCAATCGCGAACGGCATCGAGGACATCTCCTGCCCTAGGTCGAAAGCCGTTGGGTGGCAACGTCTCCCAAAGCCGATAGGCGATCTGCAAGTCGGCGGGCGAGGGGAGCATGATCTCGGAACCCGATGGCGCGATCGAGACGTTGATCCGGAACATGCTGGCGTAGACGGTCAGGTCGGCATCGTCGAAGCGGACGGGATCGGCAAGGAAGGTCCAACGATTCGATCGAGGGTGGGCGATGATCGGGCCATGGCGGCCGTTGACCTGCTGTAGTTTCGCCTTGATCCGCACGGCGATGCCACTGGGCAAGGTGAAGGCGGACAACAAAGGTCCGGCGTGTACGACAATCCGCCCCGTTTCGGGCTTCACCGTCGCATCGAGCCTGCACATGTCGCGGTAGTAGGCCACTCGTGATCGCGGCGTGTCTGCCGAGGATGCTGTCATGCCCGTTGTAGCTGGATGGCTCATCGGAACCTCAACTCGCGTCGGTCTCTCAGTGCTCTGAGCTGGCGATATATGAGCACTGAATGGTCTAGTGCATCCGACGATACAACTATTACTAAAGTTTAGTGATGAAATTTGGCGATTAGTTTCGGTCGATTGCTGTTGCTGTAAGTTGAGGCGACGCCTGAAGGGAAGGAAGCGCGCGATGGTCGACGCATCGCCCACCGTTGCTGCCTGGGAGCTGATGCTGCGCATCAAACGGCAGGCTGCCGAGCGGGGGATCAAGCCTGCCGAGATCCAGCGTGGCTTGGGCGTCGGTGCGGCCTACTGGTCCCAGGTCACGAACTACAAGGGCATCCTTACCGAGGACAAGCTCAACAGGCTGATCGACCTACTGGAGTTCGAAGCAGACGAACGACAGGAACTACTCGATCTACGCGCAGTCGCCAAGGGCCGCAGCCTCTACGCTCAGTTCTCGGCCTTGCTGGACGACGAACTGATGCGGTTCTACAACCTGGAAGCTGGCGCGTCGAGCATCAGGAGCTTCGAGAACAGCGTTATCCCGGGTCTGCTGCAGACCGAGAACTACATGCGAACCCTCATCAAGGCTCGCGTGGTGACGGCACGGCCGACCGAGGCTGAACCTCGCGTCCAGATACGCCTGCTCCGACAACGACGACTGGCTGGCGAAGACGCACCGAAGTTGGCAGTGGTAGTCGGCGAAGCGTCTCTCAGATACCAGGTCGGCGACACGAACGTGCACCGCGAACAGCTCGAACACCTGCGCACCTTGATCGAGCAGCGTCCCGGGCACCTGGACTTCCGAGTCATCCCCTTCGCTTCGGGAACTGCGATCGCCAGTCTCAACGCGGCGACATTTCACCTGCTGGGCTTCCCCAGCCCGCGGCTGCCGATCATCGGTTGGATGGAGACCGCCATTCGCGGTGAAGTCACCGAAGAGCCACGCGACGTGGATGGACTCGTGTATCAGTTCGAACAGATCCACTCGTCGGCATTGGACCAATCCGAATCCCTGGACGTGGTCAACGAGATCGCACGTCAGATAGGGTGAACGGTGTGAGCACTGACTTCTTCAAATCAACCTTCAGCGGCGGGGAGAAGACCTGCGTCGAGGTCGCCCACCGAGGCGACTCCGTGCTCATCCGCGACAGCAAATACACCGGCCCCGCGACCGAGCAACCCATCGTGTCGTTGTCGCCCGCGCACTGGCCGACCATGCTCGAGCTGACGCTGAGCGGCAAGTCCGGGCAGGTGGACACAGTAACCGTCACCGTTCATCCGGCTGGCGGTGCCACAATCGCCGACCAGAGCGCAGCGCTGATCTACGACGCCGACGAATGGGATGCCTTCAGGAAAGGCGTCGCAGACGGCCAATTCCACCGCCACATATAGGCTTTCGACCCCACACGGCCCTGATCCCGAGCACCTCGGATCGGGGCCGGGGTCGTGTCTAGGCCGTCTCGGCGTCGCGAGCGCTGTGCGCAGTACCGCGCGCCTGGCCAGTCGACTCGGCCAGAAAGGGAGCTACTCATCCGCGGCTACGAGGCCGCCGAATCACATCACGCTGCGGCTGTACTCTTCACAGCGGCTGCCGCCGAGCGGCTGTCGATGCCTCCTCGGCGGTCTCCGTGCTCACGCTCCGTTTTGCTGGGAATGTAACTCGTATGTTCAGCGAAATTCATTGTTGCGAAACGTGTTTGGGCTGTCGGTGTCTTGACTTCATGGGGTAGGGAGAGCGTTCATGGTGTCGTAGCCGAGCACACCGGCGGCTACAAGCCCCGGAAGGGGTTGCGTACCAATCGAACTCGCTGGAGGAACCATCATGACCACCGCTACCGCGACCGCGACCCCGACCGCCGAGAAGCTGTGGGCCGCGTTGCAGCAAGGCCCGGGCTCGACGGCGAAGGAGCTCGCTGAGTCTGCGGGGATCGGGGGCTCGACCGCGCGCAAGCTGTTGGTCGCTCTGGAGCGCACCGGCAGCGCCTACCGCCTCGAGGGTGAGGCCGGTGGGTCGGCGCAGCGGCCCGCCGACCGCTGGTATGTGCTGCACACTCCCGCCGCCACCGCTCCCGGCGAGCAGGACCCGGCCGCCGAGGATCCCGAGGCAGGCGACGAGGTGATCACCACCCCCGCTGAAACCACCGCGCCCACTGTGCCCGCCGAGGAGGCCGACCCCGCGCCGGAGCCCGCCGGGGCGGACACACCCGCCGAGCCCGTCGACACCGCCGCAGCGGCCGACACCGCGTCCGATTCCGAGGTTTCGACCGCACCTGAGGAGACCGGGCAGCCGGATACCGCCGAGCTTGTGGTGAAGGGTAAGCGATTGGCTCCGGGCGAGCTGCGCGCGATGGTGCAGGAATTCCTGACCGACTGCGCGGGACGGGAATTCGGGCCGACCGAGCTCGGCCGCAACCTCCAGCATTCGGTCGGCGCTATCCACAACGCGCTGGAGAAGCTGGTCGCCGACGGGGTCGCGGTGAAGACCTGCCAGGCACCCAAGCGGTACATGATCCCCCAGATCGAGGCCAACGCCTGACCGAGACCAGCCGCCTGCCTCGGACACCACCGTGACGGTGGTGTCCGAGGCAGGCAGTTGGAAACCGTCGAGTGAAGGAGAAACCCGGTGTCGCAGAACACTATTCGTACCGATCACTATGGGCAAGCGCTGGCCCGTCTGATCGCCGACCCCGCCGCGCCGATCACGGTGGAGCAGGCTCGCGTGATTGCGCGCCGCTGGTTCGCCGACCGCTTCTTCGGTGACCCGCTGTGGGGCGGGGACACGTTGATGAATCTGGCGCGCTGGGCCGCCGGGAGCCCACGGGCCGACCGGGTGCACCCCCGCGCTGTCGCCGCCGAGGCTGCGACGATGCTCGTGCAGTTGCACGACCCTCGGGTCGTGCAACGGTGGGACGGGTGGAATCTGGGCGAGTCCCACCGCGTCGCGGTGCTGACCGTCGCCGCCTTGGTCCGTCACCTCGACAGCGGGCTGACCGGGTCGGCGGCTTGCTCGTGACCACCCCGAGCTACGACCAGATCGCCCGGCGCGTCTACGCCGACGAGTCCTTCGAGACCGAACTCACCGAGCAGGAGGCGAAGGTCGTGGCTGCCGGGTGGGTGGGCGAGTACTACTGCCCGGCCCTGCCTGACCGGGGGCCAGTCGCCTGCCTCGGGTACCACACCGCTCGGGTGGTGCCCGAGGGCTGGCAGCTGGAACCGACAAGGAAGGCAACGTTTTTCGATGTTCGACTACGACACCTGGCGGATCGCCTACGACCAGGCGATGACACGACTGGCCGCCGTTCCAAAGGCCATCCTCAACGAGACCGAGGCCAAAGCGATCCCATTACGCTGGTTCACCGACCACTACGGCCACACCATATTCGGCGGGCACGAGCACCCGAACCTGGCGCACTGGTGTGACAACGGCCCGTACGCCCGCACGATCGCCCGCCGCTGGCTCGCGGTCGAAGCCCACACCCTGTTGGGTGAGCTGCGCGACCCATTGGTGGCCGAGCTGTGGCACGAACTGGACACCACCCATACCCACGCCGCTGCCGTGCACGCGATGCGCGCGGTGGTCCTCTACCACGATCCGGGAGCGCACCTGTGACCACACCGACGTACGAGCAGATCGCCCGACGCGTCTACGCCGACGAGTCCTGCGAGACCGAACTCACCGGGCAGGAGGCGAAGATCGTGGCTGCCGGGTGGGCGGGCGAATACTACTGCCCAGCCCTGTACCGGTGGGTGTCCAGCGGGCGCGGGCACCGCGCCGAGCTGATGGCCGACGCCCGCACGCTGTGGGACGACCTGAGCCTGCACGTCACCGACTGGCCACATGCGGGCCAGCCCTGGCCCAGTATCGCCGCCGTGGCGGCGTTGACCCACTACCTGCAGACCAGCTCCGACATCGGTGACTGAACGGGTGCATCGTGGGTGCGGGGAGAGGTTGAACGGTGTTGGCGGGGACCGTATCTGGTGCGGTGACGGGGTGAGGTTGTCCTCGCCCGGTATCGTGCCGGGTGTGGGGTCAGCGGGGCGATGGACGATGGGTAGCCGGGTGTGGGGCTGGCTGGGCAGGCGGGAGGAGCCGCCTGCCGGGCAGAGACCGCAAGCCCCGGGCGGTCTGCGGCCTGGGCGGGTGCTGGCCCGCGAGGGCGGGGTCGCGGTGCTCGTCGATGCCGACAACGTGGCGCCCGCCAAGATCGGGGCGGTGCTGGAAGCTGTTGCCGCCGAGCACGGTCCGGTACGGATCAGACGCGCCTACGGTGACTGGGATCGCGAGCATTTGACGGGGTGGCGGGCGGCGGTGCTGGCGCACTCGATCCGCCGCATCGACGCGATCGCGTTCAGGGCGGGCAAACAGTGCACCGACCACGTGATGGTCGCCGATGCCGTCCACCTCGCTCTCACGGAGAATGTTTCGGTGATGGTGTTGGTCACCAGTGACGGCGACTTCACCGACCTGGCGATGCGGTTGCGTGAATACGGTGTGCGGGTCGAGGGATTCGGCAACCTGAACACCGGACGGCCGTTCCGCCGTGCCTGCGAGAAGTTCACCGTCCTGGATCAGCTGACCAAGGCCCCGGCCGGCGCGCCTGTGGTTGCGGCTGCGCCGTCCCCGGCGAAGCCTGGCAAGAAGAAGAATGTCGCCAAGACCGCGGATGTCACGAAAGCTGTTGCGGGCAGGCTGGATCCGCAGATCGCTGAGCAGTTGTGTGCGATGGTCGCCCAGGTCGCCGACGCCGATGGGCTGGTGCAGTTGACCACGGCGTGTCACCGGCTGCACCAGCACGGTGCTCTCAAGGCGAAGCTGAACGGGCAGACCGACGGCAAGACGGGCCGGTTCCTGAAACGGTGCGGGTTGTTCGAGGTGATCGACAAGCCAGGGAACAACGGCGTCACGGTGACCTACCTGCGCGTCAAGCCACACCCCTGAACCCACCAGCCGCAGCGCACGACCGCGGACCCCGGGCGCGGTCACCGGCCAGGGCGCGCGTGCACCGTCCGATCCCGGGGTCCGGGCGTGCCGTTGATGCCGAACAGCTCCTCGCTGGGCCGGGTGAGTTCGGGTCGGGGTGAGCGGTTGTCGGGGCCGGGAAGGGGGGCGACCCGGCCCGGGTTGTTCAGGTGTGCAGCGGTTCCTCGGGCAGGTTCAGGGTGTCGATGAATCGGCGGAGCCGGTCGGCCAGGTCGCCGGTGTGGTGGAGTACCAGTTGCTTGGCCATGTGCTGTATGTCAGCGGTGGGTGCGTGCTCGATCGCGCGTTTGATGGCGTTGATGGCTCGGATGTCGTGCCATTGCCGCTCACGGGCGGGGCAATCGGCGGCTTGGACGAACCAGGCTGGTTTGCCGATCTGCAGCGATTCGTACCACGTGCCGGTGTGGTCTCCGTAGTGCGTCATCGAGGCTTCGGCCTCGACCTGGAAGTAGAACATCACGGTGTAGGCGTCGGCGCGGCTGGTGAAGGGGTGCGCCAGGATGGGCATCAGCTGGTCTTCGGTGGTCAAGGGGCTGATCGTGTCGTCGTCCAGGATCGGTTTCGTGTAGTCGTTCGGGTGCATGTCGGTGGATTTCAGGGTGGCCATCTCGGTGTCTCCTCCAATTGTCGCCTGCCACACCATTAACGCTCCCGACCCCAGACCAGTCAAGTTATTGGTTAGTCGAAAAGTGTTGCAGGACAACACTATTAGTAAGAACGATGGGTGATCGCGACTACGGGGCGATCGAACCCCGATGGCGGCGTGGGGATCTGGAGCCGATCACCGGTCATGGGCGGGTTCGTCTTCCGAACGCGGGCCCGCGCGGGACGGATGGGCGATGATCGTGGGGGTACTTCCGGCGTGGTCGGTTCGTCCTGGGCGCGGTGGTCCGGGCTGGTGTGCCCGGTGTCGGCTCGGGATCATCGTGGCCGGGTGGTTGTGGGGGGAAGAGGAGAAAACCCGCCCGTGGGCGGGTTGGGGGCGGGGGTGGCTACCCGCTGTAGTGGCTGATGCCCCATTTTGCGTGGGGGAAGTAGTCGATCAGTTCGTCGAGCGCGGCGTGTAGGGCGGGTTGGGCGTCGCCGTCGTGGTCGGCGTCGTTGAAGTAGCGGCCGGGCGCGACCGCGCAGGAGTCGTCGAAGACGTTGCCGTCGGCGTCGACTTCGGCCAGGAACCAGCCGCCGTTGTTGTTGTTCATGTCGTCCTCCTCGTCGTTGTCCGGGTGTTTGCCTTGCCCCACCATGAACGCTCTCGTCGGCGCGGAAGTCAACTCGCTATTAGGGTCGGGAACCGTTGCTGCGCAACGATTCCCGGCTATCAAGGTGTGAATCGCGGTGCCCGCGTTCGCGGGCGTGCACCCACCCCGCCGGGAGCGGCGGTTACCGCTGGCGCACCGTCGGCGCGAGGCGGTCGAGATTGCGGGTGGCGAACGCGGCGGTGTCGTGGTAACCGAGCTGTGCGGCGATCACCGGCCAGGGCACCCCCGCGTCGGCCAGCCATCGCCCGCACGTGGTGCGCAACACGGCCACGCCGGGCCGCCGTCCGCCGGGCAGGTCGTCGGCGACCGCCGCGACTGCGGGCCGCCAGATCCGGTGCCGGTAGCGGGTCATCAGCCCCGGCCCGCACGCGCCCTCGATCCGGAATAACTCAGCACCGCCACCGTGCAGGTCCAGGCGGGGGAACAGGTTCGCGGGCAAGGCGATCGTGCGCGGGCACAGCGCGGGCGTGAGGACCCAGCCTCCGGGGGCGGGCCGCCACGTCCGCTCGATCCGGCATGCCCCGCCGTCGGGGTCGAGATCGGTGTCGGCCAGCGCGGCGGCCTCACCGAGGCGGGCTCCGGAGATCACCAGGAAGTCGGTGAGCACCCGCCACTGCGACGGCATCCGCGCGACTACCCGTTGATACTGCTCGGCCCGCAGCGGCGTCGCCGCCGGGTACGACCGGCCACTGCGAGGATTGGGGATCCTGAACTGCTCCACCATGGTCAGGCCGCCTCCGGCTCCGGAGCCGAGACCACCGGCGCGAGCGCCCCGCGCATCCGACCGACACCCCGGCCGGTCGCGGCGGGCGGGGCCGGGTGCGCGGGCCCGCTGGTGGCGGGGAGCATGGCGGCGATCGCGGCGGCGGCCGACGCGTGGGCGTGGCGGTCGAGGTGGCCGTAGGTGTCGACGGTGGTCTTGATCGACTCGTGGCCGAGGTGGGCCTGGATCACCGGCAGCGGGATTCCGGCGGCGATCATCCAGCTGGCGCAGGTGTGGCGCAGGTCGTGAATGCGCGGCCGTTTTCCGTGGAGGTGATCGGTGACGACGCGGCCTCGGTCGTCGAGGTGGACCAGGGACCGGATGGCCGCGTTCCACCGCGAGCGGAGCGTGTCCTGGCGGACCGGTCCGCCCCGGGCGTTCTCGAACAGCAGCTGGTGGGCGGGGCGGTCCAGCCGCAGGTCGGTGATCAGTTCGGCGGGAAGGTTGACCGTGCGCAGCGAGCGGCGGGTCTTGGGCGGGCCCAGGATCGCACCGCCGCGCCCGTCCGGCTTCCACGCCTTGCTGATCCGCGCGGTCTGCCGGTCGGGGTCGATATCACCGACCGTCAGGGCGGTCACCTCGCCCAGGCGTGCGCCGGAGGCGACCAGCAGCCGCAGCAGTACCCGGTAGCGCTCGGTCATCGCGTCGTGCAGCGCGGCGAATTCGTCCTGGGTCAGAAACACCATCTCCGGTGCCAGGCTGCGCGGCAGGCGGGTGCCCGCGCAGGGGTTGGTGGGTATCTTGCCGTCGGCGACGGCCGCCTTGAACATCGCGAACAGGAAGCCGTGCTTGTTGGCGATCGTCTTGGCCGCCAGCCCTTTCGACTCCAGCCCGTTGACCCACTCGGCGATCACGTCCCGGTCCACCGCCAGCAGCGGCAGCTGCCCCATCACCGGGGCGATGTCGCGGCGGACGTAGGTGCGGTAGTCGTGCAATGCCTTGCGGCCGATACCGGTGAGATGGCCGATGTAGTGCTCGGCCCACTCGGCGACGGTCACCGGTGCCATGGTGCCGCTGGCCTCGGCGGCGAGCACTTCCAGGGCCTTGTCCGGGCCCACCTGATCCAGCAGCAGCTGCCAGCGCCGCGCCGCGACCGGGTCGTCGAAACTCTGCGAACTCTGCTTGCCGTGATGGCGGAACAACACGGACGTGACACTCGACCCGTCCTTACGGGTCCGAACTCTGACACTCGACACCGAGGGCCCTCCCTGCATAGCAACTACCGACGTGGTTGCCGACATCCCCTCAGATGCATTCATGTTGACCGCGTGTTGACGGCCGCTCCCATCCTGCCGGACAGGTGCTGGTCACGGTCGCGGTGGGTGTGGGATTTGAACCCACGGTGGCGTGAGCCACGACGGTTTTCAAGACCGTTCCCTTAGGCCGCTCGGGCAACCCACCTCGCTCCGGGTGGAGCGATCCCAGCGTACTGGTGGGTGGGGTGTGGGGGTAATCGGGGCGGGGTGCGGATTCGACTGTCGGGGTGGGGAGGTGCGAGGCTGGGGCCGGAAGTCGGTGGAGGACGGGGGCGTGTGGTGCGCAGCGTTGTCGGGATGGCGGTGGCCATTGTCGGTTTGCATGTTCTCGGGTGGGGGACGCTGTTGCTGGTGGTGGTGCCCGAGCATCATCTGGTGAACGGGACCGTGTACGGGGTGGGGTTGGGGATCACCGCCTATACGCTCGGGATGCGGCATGCCTTCGATGCCGATCACATCGCGGCCATCGACAACACCACGCGAAAGCTGGTGGCGGAGAACGGGAGAGCGCGGTCGCAGTCGGTGGGGTTCTGGTTCTCGCTGGGGCACTCCTCGGTGGTTCTCGTGCTCGTCGCGCTGTTGGCGGCCGGGGTGCGGGCGCTGGCGTCGAATCTGGCCGACTCGAGTTCGTCGCTGGAGCATTGGACGGGGCTGTGGGGGACCAGCGTCTCGGGCGGCTTCCTGATCCTCATCGGATTGCTGAATCTGGCGTCGCTGGTGGCCATTTGGCGGGTGTTCCGCAGCATGCGGCGCGGCGAGCTCGACGAGGCGCGGCTGGAACACGCGCTCGAGACGCGCGGTCTGCTCAATCGGGTGCTCGGCCCGGCGGTGCGGATGGTGCGCAAGCCCTGGCACATGTATCCGGTGGGTCTGCTGTTCGGGCTCGGCTTCGACACCGTCACCGAGGTGGGGCTGCTGGTGATCGCCGGTGGGGCCGCCGCGACCGGGCTGCCCTGGTACGCGATTCTGGTGCTGCCCGTGCTGTTTTCGGCGGGCATGTCGCTGTTCGACGCGCTGGACGGGTCGTTCATGAGCTACGCCTACGACTGGGCGTTCGCCCGCCCGATCCGCAAGATCTACTACAACCTGGTGATCACCGGCCTGTCGGTGGCGGTGGCGCTGCTGATCGGCGGCCAGGAACTGGTCTCCATCCTGGTCGACAAGCTCGGTGTGGAGTCCGGCATCGTCGCCTGGATCGGCACGCTCGATCTCGGTGAGCTCGGCTACATCATCGTCGGCCTGTTCGCGCTCACCTGGGCGGTGGCCGTGGCGTTCTGGCGCTTCGCCGGTGTGGAACGCCGCTGGCAAGCGGACCTGTCGTCCGACTGAACGGGCAATGTGTTTCGAATCACTTTACGGACGACTCGGATATAACTGGCACGGAATGTGCCGCGCGCCTCTGGCAGGATGAGCGGCATGGTTCGTCGCCGGATGCGGCGTCGGCTGTCCGGCGCCTTCGCCTGGGCCGCACTGCTACTGAGTGCGGTGTTGCTCGTGCCCCCGGACGCCGTCGCCGGTCCCACCCCGCCCGCGAACTCCGGTTCGGCCGACGGCCCGCAGCCCCAGGCGGACAGGTCGCCGCCGAAGGTGGCCTCGATCGTCCGCGTCGAGCCCATCACCGACCGCAGGCTGCGCGTATTCGTGAACTCTCCCGCCATGGGCCGCACCGTGCAGGTGCAGGTGCTGCTGCCCGCCGACACCGCCCACCCCCGCCCCACCCTCTATATGCTCGACGGCCGCTCCGCGAGCAACGACGGCAACAACTGGGTCGACCGCGGCAATGCGGTGCGGTTCTTCGCCGACAAGAACGTGAATGTGGTTCTCACCGTGGGCGGTCCGGCCGGGTACTACACCGACTGGCAGCGCCCGGATCCGGTGCTGGGCAACAACAAGTGGGAGAGCTTCCTCACCCGCGAGCTGCCCCCGCTGATCGACGAGCGCTTCGACGGCGACGGCCGCAACGCGCTCGAGGGCGTCTCCATGGGCGCCGAGGCCGCCATGATGCTGGTGATGCGCAACCCCACCGTCTACCGCGGCGTCGCCGCCCACAGCGGTTGCTACGCCATGGGTTCCGACTTCGGGCAGGCGCAGGCGCGCGCGGTGGTGCGCACCTACGGCGGCGACCCGGACAATATGTTCGGCGACCAGGGCGACCCCGACTGGCTCGCCCACGACGTCATGACGCACGCGGAAGCGTTGCGCGGCAAGGCGATCTACCTGTCCGCGGCCAGCGGCCTGCCCGGCCCCTACGACGTCGCGGGCAGCGAGACCGTCGTGTTCGGCGGCCCCCTCGAGGCGGGCGCCGACGGCTGCACCATGGCCCTCGCCGATCGCCTGTCCCGCATGAAGATTCCCGCCACGGTGCGACTCTCACCGGTGGGCACCCACTCCTGGCCCTACTGGGCAGACGAATTGCCCAGGGCCTGGCCCACTCTCGCGACGGCGCTCGGCGTCAGCCGATGAACCGGGCGACAGTCTCCGGAGCGGTCGCGAAGGCGAGGAACTGATCGTTCTCGTGCGGGTCGCCCGCGGTGACCCGCACGCCGTCGGCGGCGTAGGGGCGCACCAGGACGCGGGAATCCGCGCTCGCCGCACCGAATTCGGTGCTGCGCTCGCCCAGCGGCAGCCACAGGAAGTTGGCCTGGCTCGGCGGAATCCGGTACCCGGCCCGCTCCAGCGCGGCGCGCATGCGCTCCCGCTCGGCGATCACGTGATCGGTGCGGTCCAGCAGCTCGTGCCGGGCCTCCAGGGAGGCGATCGCGGCCGCCTGCGCGATTCGGTTGACGCTGAACGGAATATGCACCTTCAGCAGCGCCGTGATCACCTCCGGGTCGCCCACCGCGTAGCCGACCCGCAGCCCGGCCAGGCCGTACGCCTTCGAGAAGGTGCGCAGCGCAAGCACATTCGGGCGGTCGCGGCCGATCGCGATGCCGTCGGGGTGATCGTCGGCGGGCATCCGCAGGTACTCGTAGTACGCCTCGTCCAGCACCACCAGGATGTGGTCGGGCACCGAGTCCAGGAAGCGCAGCACCGCGGCGCGGCCGTGCACGGTGCCGGTCGGATTGTTGGGATTGCAGACGAAGATCAGCTTGGTGTTCTCGGTGACCGCGGCCGCCATCGCGTCCAGATCGTGGGCGTAGTCCTCGGTCAGCGGCACCCGTACCGCGCGCGCCCGGCCGACCTGCGTGACGATCGGATACGCCTCGAACGACCGCCACGCGAACAGCACCTCGTCCTCCGGTGCGGCACAGGTGATCTGCACCAGCTCCTGGCACAGCGCCACGCTGCCGCAGCCCAGCGCGACGTTCTCAACCTCGACTCCGAGGAACTCCGCCAGGGCCGCGCGAAGTTCGCCCGCGCCGTTGTCGGGGTACCGATTGGCCAGTTCGGCCGATGCCGCGATGACCTTGGCGACGCTCGGCAGCGGCCCGAGGGTGGACTCGTTGCTGGCGAGCTTCACCGCGTCGGGATGGCTGCGGCCGGGGGTGTATGCGGGGAGGGACTCGAGGTCCGGACGTAAACGAGCGGTCACGCCAACCACCCTAGATCCTGCCGAACGGTTGTGACCGACGTGCCGGACTCGCCGGAAACTTTCCGACCGACCAGCCCCTACATGCATGTTCTCCCGAACGTTATGAAGGCGAACTACCCTGTCGGCATGTCGGGCATGTACCGAGACATCGCGCTGCGGCGCGACCGCGGCCTGGCGGCGGAAGACGATCGGCAGCCGTTGGCCGAGTCCCGGGTGCCCATCACCGTGATCGAACCGGACGGCTTCGCGCGCGGCGGCATCGTGGTGCTGCACGAGTCGCACGAATTCGCCGACTCTTTGCTGGAGCTCATGGGATCGCTCGCGGCGGACAGCTGGATAGTGGTGGCGCCCAATCTGTTCCACCGCAACGGCGCCGATCGGGAGACGGTGTTCGGCGACCATCTGTTCGCCGATTTCGACGCGTGCTACGACTGGCTCACCGGTCGCGGAGTACACGGCGACTGCATCGGCGTCCTCGGCTTCGACACCGCCGGGACCGCCGCCCTGCTCGTCGCGACCTCGCGGCCGATCGGCGCCGCGGTCAGTGTCGCGGCGCCCGGCATCACCGAACCGCTCACCGACCTGGCCGATGCGCTGGTCCGGGCCGCCCCGCGATTGCAGGCCCCGTGGCTGGGCCTCTACGGCGCCGACGATCCGGCCACCCCCACCGCGCACGTCGAGCAGCTGCGCGATGCCGCCGCCCGCGCCGCCGTCGCCACCCTCGTCGTCACCTACCCCGGGCTACATCACCGCGCCGATCATCCCGGCCTCGAACCCGAACCCGGCTCCGAGTCAGACGTCCTCGTCGACGCCCAGACCCGCATCTTCGGCTGGTTCGACAGTCACCTGCGCTGACCAGCCGTTTTGCTTCCTGGGCGGATGCTCTGTACTCTTGCGTCTCGGCGGTTCGAAAGGACCGGGCCCCTCGAACGAGAAGGCTCCAGGAGGCGTGCCAGAGCGGCCGAATGGGACTCACTGCTAATGAGTTGTCCCTTCACGGGGACCGGAGGTTCAAATCCTCTCGCCTCCGCCAAGTCCGGGCAACCGGACACCACAACTACATATGCCCTGCGCCCGTAGCTCAACGGATAGAGCATCTGACTACGGATCAGAAGGTTGGGAGTTCGAGTCTCTCCGGGCGCGCTCACTACCAGCGGAAACGCTGAAATTTACTGGCTGGATTCAGCCTCTATGACACGGAAACGACACGGTTTCAGCCGCGTGACAGGTTGAGGCTGTTCCGGAAGTCCCCTGCCTCGTGTGGCTTCTCGATGTAGTACTTGCGGGCGGTAGCGCCGTCGTCGGAGTGGCCCAGCTGGCTCGCCGCTCCCTTGTCGTCGTGGTCGTTCGCGATGAGCGTCGCGACCGTCTTGCGGAATGTCACGGGCGTGACCCACGCGAACTCGGTGCCCCGTGCTTCGCGCCAGGTGCGCCGGAAGTTGTTGGGGTCGTAGATGCCTCCGGTTCGGGTCGGGAACACCAGATCGAGCTTGTTGGGCACGGCGTCGAGCTTGCGGCGCATGAGAGTGTCCACCGCGAACGGCGGCAGCGTGATCGACCGATAACCGGCTTCGGTCTTGGTCCATTCCTGGCGGATGAGCCCTTCTCCTTTCGGCTGTCCCTTGCGCCGGGTGATCGTGCCGCAGACGGTCAATCGGGGCACTTCGGCGGCGAGGTCGAGATCGCACCAGCGGATAGCGAGCACTTCGCCGAAGCGAACACCCGTGCCCATGAGGACCTCCGCGATATCGAGGATTGTCTGGGAACGCTTGGGGCCGTGGGTGTATGCCGCCGTGCCGGGGATCGCCTTCCCTGACTGCCACGTTTTGAGCTGTGCGCGCAGTCGTTCGAGGGTCTCGAGATCGGCGGTGCGCGGCTTCTGCTTGGTGCGGTGGATACGGGAGACGTCCCGGACGGGGTTCTGGTCGATGGCGTCATGCCGGACCGCGAGCCCCATCATGCCGGACAGGATCACCCGATGGATGCGCGCCTTCTCTGCACCGACCTGGGCCACCTTCTTCAGGTGCCTGTCCAGCCGGGATGTGGTGGCCTCCCGGACTCGCACACCGCCGAGCGCCGATTTGATTTTGATGGTGCCTTTGCGGGCGCGCTTGTCGGTCGACACGTCGATTTCTTCGCGGTAGTGGTCGATCGACGTTTCTGAAGTGCGGTTTTCGTATTCGAGGTCGGTAAGCCACAGATCGGCCAGCTCCGAGAGCTTCGTGTCCGGCGTGATGGTCTTGCCCTTGCCGTGGTCGCGCTTCTTCAGCTTCTCCTTGAGGTTGAACTCCGCCTTGCCCTTGGTGGGTCCGAAGGCTTGGACGGTGCGGGTTTCGCCGTCGTCGTCGCGGTAACGGGTGGAGGCGCGGTAGCTGCCGTTGGGCTGCTGCTTGCAGCTGATCTTGCCGTAGGTGCCGATAGCGAGCGGCTGGCGGGCCACAGGTGTTCTCCTTACTCGGTTTCTGTTGTGGTGGAACGGTTTTGGGTGCATCGTCAGTCGTCGGTGATCAATCCTTGGACGACGGGTTGGCGGTCGTATGAGACCTCGATGGTGTCCCAGTCGGGCGTGGTGAATCGGACGAAGGGGAAATGCTCGGCCATCAGACGCACCGCCATTCCGGTGATGAAGTGGTCTTCGAGGTCTTGCATGTCCCCGTCGAACGATGGGGAAGAGGGGTTGGGGATATCGCCACTGGGCGGCTCCCAGCCACCGAGCCCGTCGGTGTAGTCGGGAAACGGGCGGTCGATGTCGTTGTTGAGGTCGGCGACCGTCGCGTCGAAGTCCGCGCGGACCTGGGCGCGAGCCTCGGCGATCACGGTCTCGTTCACCCCCAGCCGCTGCAGCACGCCGAGCGCGTCCAACTCGTCAGCGGGTGTCGGTTGGGTGAGGAATGCGGGCTCCCACAGATAGGAGTGCAGGTCGTGCAGGTAGTCGGCGGCGGTCTCGTTCACCCGGTACGGGCCGCGCTGGCCGCTGGCCAACTCCACCGCCAACCGCAACCGCGCCGCGCGCTGAGACAGCTGCCAGTGCCGGGCGCGGGCGCGTTCCAGTACCTGTTCGGCGTTGCGTACCTGCTGCGCGGCATTCTCGCGGTCGTGGCGGGCTTTGTGGTACTGGTAGCCGAATCCGCCGCCGTCGGGGCTCAGCTCGACGGTCTCGATGTCGAACAGGTCTGCGATAGCGAGGATTTCGGAGAACTTCGCGGGCCGCTGCCCCGCCTCCACCTTGGACAAGGTGACCTGAGACCAGTTCACGCCCGCCCGGCGCAACTGTGCCGACATGTGCTCCTGGCTCAGCCCTATCCCGGTGCGCAGTGCCTCGATGCGCTTGCCGATCGCCCGGTCTGGATCGACCACGTAACAACCTCCTCAACCACACGTGCTCAACACGTCCCATCATGCTCTGACATGAGGACAATACCATCAAAACCTGACGTTATGAATTCGTCCGATTCTCATAGTGTATGGTGTTGACTCGAGGGTCCTGGGTGGCCCTCGTCTCGTCCGCTCTACACAGGAGGCCCCTTGTCCAACGCTGCGCCGATGTCCGGCAACGACTGGCTGACGCGGGAGGAACTGGCCGCACGGTTGAAGGTTCCGGCGAAGACGCTGGCCGCGTGGGCGGCCCGCAAGCCGAGGAAGGGACCGCGGTACGCGATGGTCGGCCGCTACGCCCGGTATCGGCTCGCCGACGTGATCGCGTGGGAGGACGCCCAGTTCGACGACGCCGTCGACGTGGCACACGCGGCCTAGAAACGAATGTCCCGGTCGGTGTTGGCGCACCGGCCGGGACTGTGGGAAACACCGATCTAGCTGGAAGGATGATTCCGCAAACTCATGTGTGAGTCTACAGCAACCGACGCTGCGGCCATGATCGAGCACGCGCTGGCCTACGCGCGGGCCGGTCATGCTGTGCTGCCGTTGGCTCCTCGGGGCAAGGTTCCGGTGACCGCGCACGGCAAAGATGACGCATCCACCGATCCGGAGGTGATCCGGCGGTGGTGGCAGCGCAACCCGCGCTACAACATCGGCGTCCGTCCTCCTGCGGGAACCGTGGTGCTCGATATCGACCCCCGCAACGGCGGCAGCATCGCCGCGCTCGGTGACCTGCCGGACACGTGGACCGCCCGCACGGGTGGCGGTGGCTGGCATCTGTGGTTCCGCTGCGTCGGCACCACACGCGGCCAGGTCGACGGCGCACCCGGTATCGACATCAAGACCCACTCCGGGTACGTGGTCGTGCCCCCGAGCCTGCATCCCGGCGGGGGACGGTACCGGTGGGCCAATCGCGCCGGGATCGCTGATCTGCCCGAGCATCTGCGCGAACGGGTGCGTCCCGCGCTGGTGCTGCCCTACCAGCGGCCCACGCAGCGCCGCCGGGGCACGGGTACGGGTGCGGGGCTGGCGCGGTTCGTCCGGCAGGCGGGCGCGGGGAACCGGAACAACGTCTTGTTCTGGGCTGCCTCGCGTGCGTACGCCGATCAGGCGAGTCCTGATGTGCTGGAAGCGATTGCCGATGCCGGGGAGGCGGCAGGGCTGTCGCAACTCGAGGTGGAACGGACCATGGCGTCGGCACGGAAGCAGGTGGCAGCTTGACGGGCGGGGTGGATTACAGCAACGCGGTCGTCGTCGGGGCCGACGAGCAGCACGTTGGGGCCGACGTTCTGGTCGGGGATTTCTGGCAGGCGCGGCCGATGCTGACCCATATCCGGGATTTCGCGCGATCGCGGATGAGTGGCCCGTGGTCGACCCTGGGAGTGGTGCTCGCCCGTGCGGTGGCGTCGGTGCCGCCGACCGTGCAGCTTCCTGCGACCGTGGGCGGGGCGGCCTCACTGAATCTGTTCGTCGCGTTGGTGGGTCCCTCCGGTGCGGGTAAGGGGGCCAGTGAATCCGCGGCGCGGGAAGCGGTCGTGTTCACCAATCACTGGGGCCAGACGATGGAGGTCGCGGAGACGCCGTTGGGGTCGGGTGAGGGCATCGCGCGCACCTTCCGCCCGGCCGGAACGGACGAGGACGCGCCGAACCCGATCGACCGGATGTTGTTCACCGTGCCCGAAGTCGACACGCTGAGCTCGCTGATCGGGCGGCAGGGGGCGACGCTGGAAGGGGAACTGCGCAAGCTGTATTCGGGCGAGGCGATCGGTTTCGCCAATGCGCAGAGGGCAACCCGGTCGGTGGTGGCCGCGCACTCCTACCGGGCGGCACTCACACTCGGGGTGCAGCCGCTGCGCGCCGGGGCGCTGTTCGCCGGGGCCGACGGCGGGACCACGCAGCGGTTCGTGTGGATGGACGTGCGCGACCCGCAAGCACCCGACATCCCCCCGGACCAGCCCGAGCCGATCACGGCGCGGCTGCCGCGCTGGCAGCCCGACCCGTTGATGATTCCCGAGGTGGCCTCTGACGCGATCCGGGGTCATCGGCTGGCGCAGTTGCGCGGTGAGAACGTGGACCCGCTCAACGGGCACGCCCTGTTGTGCAGGCTGAAAGTCGCTGCCGCGCTGATGATCCTGGACGGCCGCAGCATCGTCAGCGACGAGGACTGGGCGTTGGCGGGGCAGGTGATGCGCTACAGCGACCACACCCGCACGGCCATCCACCAGGCGCTGACCGAACACACCGCACAAGCCAACCGGGCACGCGGCATCGCCTCGGTGCAACGTGAGGAAGCCGGGGCCGACTACCGGCGCGACCGCGTGTGCAAGACCGTGCTGCGGGTGCTGGGCAAGCACGGCCCCGAGCTGAGCGCCTCCGATATCCGCCGCCGGGTGAAACACACCCACCGCCCCTACCTCGAGGACGCGTTCGCCGATCTCACCGACACCGGGGCCATCCACGCTATCGAGGTCTCCGCCGGGACGAGATACCGGTTAGGCGACGCCGCCTAGCGGTACAGGGTGTACCCACGGTACATCCCCCGAAAATGGCTTCTACCAGCATCAACGAGGGGTGTACCCCAGGTACGGGGTGTACCCAACAGAAGACCGGGCCGTGATCACCTAGCGCGGTTCCCCGCCTGCTGCTCGGAAGGTGCCGCGTCTCCCGGCGTGACTGGCTTCGATCCGACGACTCGCACTCCGATCCACACGCACGGTCCCGGAGCGACGTTGCGTAGCTGGCGCTCATGTGCGGCTATCCTCCCGTCCACGACCGGTGCCACGGTTTGGCACAAGATGGACGGGCACAGCACTTCCAGCACGATGCCGGTCTTCGGGTCGCACTTCACGTAGCCGCAGTGCTCCGCTCTGATCCACGGGCCGTCATTCGGAACCTGCGGTGATTGCTCGTACTCCACGCTTGTCGTCCTTAATGCGTCTGGCTGTGCGGCGAAACGCTCCACTCAATAGGCGCGGCTGCTGTCGGGCTTGACCTTCTTCGCCGCGATCAAGGTCCGCCAGGCCGCCGCCTTGCGCGGGCATCCGTCGGCGCGGCAGCCACGGTGACGCTGCATCGTCTTGTGCGCTTCTGTCACACTCAACGGATGGTCGGGGGCTTCGTGTGGCCACCCGTTCGGCCATAGACCCGCGTCCGCTGCGCGAGCGTCTTCCGCTTGCACTTGTTCGCGGCGCTCGGCCTGCACTCGGCTGACAATCTCCTGCACGCTGACACCGGGCGTCGTCGTCTCGGTGTCCCTGCGCCACCAGTCGAACCCCATCACGTCACCCCGCTTCCGCGTCGGTGTCGTCGTCACGGTCGCTGCTCGCGGTCCCGGCGTAGTCGCGGATTTCGAAGTAGACGCCTGGGTTGTCGTCGTGATCGTCGTCGTAGGCGGCGACTTGCACCATCCCACCCGGAAAGACGAACGTTCTCGAACGTGCCAGGGCACCTCCACGCGGCGCGTGTTCGTCACGAATCATGGTGCAGACCAACAGAGTCGGAGCCGTTGGCCGCGCGGGCAGCGAGATAGGCTTGCCTGGCTCGGATCGGTCTCGCGTAGATGGGGCCATGCTGCGGCTCACCGTGCCGGTTCCGGATGTCGGTGGCGTTGCGAGTCTTGTGTTCCATGACCATCAAGGTTCGGTGAAAGTGGCTGCCTGGACTGGCAAGGAATATGCAAGACTGGCGGTATGGCCGAAGAAGCCGGGATAGGGGCTCGGACCGCTCGAGCCCGCAAGCTGATCGGATGGACACAGGCACGGTTGGCCTCTGAGTCTGGTTTGTCCGAAAGCCTGGTGACCAAGGTAGAAACCGGCGCGGTGCCCGCCTCACCGGCGTTTGTTGCCGCCGTGGCGCGGGCGTTGAAGATCGAGCCTGAGCAGTTGACCGGTGCCGCGCCCTACAGTGGCAGTGATCTGCCGGAGTTGCCCGGGGTCACCGAGATTCGCCGTATCGTGGCCGAATGGGATTACGTCGAGCCGCTTCCTGCGGTGCCGGTGGCCCGGCTCGAGGCCGAAGCCCGAGCATTGATTCGATCGCACGACGAGGCCCGCACCGCTGAGACTTTTGACCTACTGCCTGGCCATATCCGCCGGTTGTATGGTGCTCTGCGGGAACCGGATGCGCCTGTGCCGCATCTGTATTCGCTGCTGTGCAATGCGTACTTCATTACCGACTCCTCCGCGACCCGAGTCGGGCTGACATCGTTGAAGGCGGCCGTGTTGGGCCGCATGAGCGCGCTCGCAGAGCAAGCCGACGACCCGTTGTATCGGGCTATCGCCCAGATTCAGCGCGGCAAGGTGCTCATGTACTACAACGTGATTGCGTCTGCCCTTCAGGCCGTCCAGCGGGGCCTGGATTCGATCGAAGGTGATGGACATGGGGCCACGGCTGTGCGCGGATACGGACACCTCTCGGCAGCGATCATTTCGGCTCGAGGACTGAACTACGACACAGCATCTGCCTACGTGGCCGAGGCACGCGGTCTGAATGCCGACCGCACCGAATACAGTGACCGATACCTGACCAGGTTCGGGCCGACGAACCTCGAAATCCATTCCTGCGCTGTCGAATTGGAAGCAGGCGACCCAGGCAAAGCAGCCCGAGACGGCAGCGTGCTCACCTTCCCGGACACCATGTCGCCGACGAGGATCGGGCATCACTGGCAAGACGTGGCGCGGGCCTGGTTGCTGGCAGGTGAACCCTCCAAATCGTTGGCCGCGCTTAACCGTGCCCGCAAGGTCGCCCCAGAACAAACCAGACGGCATCCCTCGGTGCGCGAGACCGTTGTCGGTATCGCGGCGGCCGAGCGGCGCAGCACCGACAGCCTCGGCTCATTCGCCCGATGGGTCGGCGTCGCCGTCTGACATCCCCCGTCGTGGAGGGGCGTCACGTATAGCAGCCGCGAGCCTGTACGGGTTTCCGGGTGATGAGACGGCCGACAATTCACCGTTCGACCAGCAGTTCGCCGCTCCGCATACGGTTGACGACCGCTTTTGTAGCCAGTTCTTGCCGAGCGTCGGGGTGCTGCCGATAGAAGCGGACCAGATAGAGCAGTAGTGCAGGGTCGATGCCGAGCACACCCGCATGGAGGTCCATGTTCTGCTCGTAGTATCCGCGCTGCAAGTAGTCGATCAGGTTACGGCCGATCTTGACCCTGATCCGGGAATCGGGTGCCGGGTTGATCCGGACAGCTCTGGAGTTACTTATGAGAACTGCGTAAACTGCTCCGATTTCGTCCCATGCGATTGTTCGGACGGCCGAGCCAAGTGCCAGCGTAATACCGCCCGGGGTCATAATTACTGATCCTCGACGGTTTTTACCGAGGGCAAGGTAGCTGATCATGACCACCGCTAGTGCCAGAGCGCAGATTACGATGATCAATCCACCCACGTTGATAGCGGAGCGTCCTGAATCATCAGTTTTGGAGAGATGGGTTGCGAAGAGTAGCCCGCGGAGCACCAAGAATGCAACACCGACAACCAGCCAAAGTATGACGATGAGTTTGCGTGTGAGGGCAAAAACGATCCGCAGTCCAGGACCATCACCGGTGTCGTAGCCTGCGGTGATCCCTCTCGGTAGCTCTTTTCGTCGCACCCGCAGGTTGGGCACCAGAATAGCGCAGAAGCTGACACCTACCAGGCCGCCAACAATGCCGTAAAAGACCTGGAGCGTGTCGCCTCGGGAGGCGTAATCGAGCGTGTACGGGATCATAATCAAAGCGGCGAGGCCGAAGAAGAAGACGCCGAAGAACATCCAGGCGGGCGGGCGGGGTTTTCCCCACTCGTTCGGCCATGCAAGCAGCGGAGACTTGGCTTTCGCTGTTTCGGACAATCGGTGTCCTCCTCGTTCCGTCTCGACTACTTGAATGGTTGCTCGGCGGCCCATGCTCCACCGGAGCCGAGTAGAAAACCACCGAGGCCAGCGCCTATGCCAGCGCAGAAGGCGGCCCCGACCGGCCCTGTCTCCGCGCATACCAGCGCACCGGCTTTCGCGCCGAGGAGCGCCCCGGCCCAGCCTCCGACAGTGCCGCCCGTCGCGTTGGCTATGGCCTCGTCTGCTGGCTTGCCGTGGTTATGCCAGTCGTCCCAGTTGACGTAGGCGTTGACGGCAGCGCCTAGCGGTATCCCGCCGAGGGCCTTGCCGTCCGTTTTCAGGAGTTGGCCGATCTCTGCCTTGGTAGCGGCGTCGGTGGCGGAATCCATCGCGCCAGCGAAAGCATGTCCCGCGCCCGGAGTACCCGAATCGAGCATCTGGAGAGCCCGCATCTGATTGATGTGAGAGTCGGCCATCACAGCCCCGGCTTGGCTCGCCATAGATTCACCACCCGCTTTCGCCCATTCCGCGCCCGCGGCGGCAGCGCCCGAGAATCCGGTTGCAAGCGGATGCGTCATAACCGTGCCTTTGGTGGAGTCGTACAGACTGTTCCATTCGGTGCCAGTGAACGACTTCACGTCGTCCCAGATCGTTTGCTTGGGTGTGTTCGGCGGTGCCTGACTCGGGTCGTACTGAAGCATCGAACCATCTTGAAACTTCGTCACGATCCGACCATCCGGCAGCTGCTGTGTATGTGCCGTCTTGCCGTCCGGGTAGGTCGTCTTCACGGTGCCGTCCTGCTGCAACTGCGACTGCATGCCTGCCGAGTTCGCCGTACCAACCAGCTTGGGTTGCCCATCCGGCCCCTGCACATATTGCTCGAAGGCCCGGAACCCGTCCGGCCTCTGCCACTGCCGGTCGACCGCGCCATTGGGTCCGTACCGGTCCGTGACGGTGCCGCCGTTCTGCGGGTAGGACTCCGCGACTTTGGCTCCCCGCGAACCGTCCGCGTTGGCCGCGTAGGTGCTTGTCCTTCCGTTGGCTTCGGGCACCTTCTGAAACTGTTGCTGTTTGCCGTCCGGCCCGGTGATCGTCATGTCGACGATGCCGGAACCGTCCGGGCGGGGCTTGGTCATGGTCGTGACCGGTGGATTGTGCCCGGTGGTCTCGGTGGTGATCGTTGATCCGTCCGGCTGCTGCATCGAGGTCGCCACCGTCATCGTGCCGTCCGGGTTCGGGGTGACCGTCTTGGTGGACCCGTCCGGGTTGGTGACCGTGAGCGGGATGCCCTGCTCCAGTTTCATCGCATCACCGAGGATCGGGGGCAGCTCTCCGGGTTTGGCCGTGTCCGGATGCAGCAGGCCCGGGAACAGGGCACGAATGCCCTTGGGTGGCATCTCGAAGAACGCCACCTTGGCCAGCTCGGCCTTCGCGATGTCGATGGCTGCTTTGGCGGCGGTGGCGGTGTTGTCGGCGTTCTGCAAGGCGCTGACCATCCCGAGTTGCTGTTGAGCGGCTTCGTATTCGACATCGATCAGGGCCTTGGTGAGATACCCCGGGTCGGACCTCGGATTACGCCCCGCCGCAGCCTTCAGGGCTTGCTGTTTGGCGACGCTGGTCACGGTGCCGTCGTCGGCCAGCTCGAACCCCATGCCCACGATCAGGTTCCGCTTATCGATGACGAACTGCTTCGCGTGTGCGAGTTCGCCCTGGTGCGTGGTCAACGCGGTCTTGAGACCACCGATCTTGCCCATGAGGTGACTGCCCGCCGTCTTCTCCGCGTTCACCCGCGCGGCAGCGGAATCGGCACCGGCACCCTTCCATGTCTGGGCAAGGTTGTCGTGCTCGGTGACCATCGACTGCAACAGCTGGTCACCCTTGGTCACCACCGTGTCGAAGTGGGTGGCATCGGTGCCGAGGACATCCGGGTTCCACTTCTCCACGTCGGAGATCTTCAAGGTCGGCCGACCTGGGCTCATGGCAGCCCGCCCATCCCGCGCAACCGGGCCGCGAAGTCGTCGTCGGTGGTCTCGTATTTGTCGCCCGCGCCCTTGGCGACCTCGGACATCTCCTGCGGCCGAGAGGCGAAGAACGTCAGCCCCGACTTCACCTGATCCCGCGCCGCGCTGACACTGCCCGCCAGGTCGGTGCCGGGGAACGGGTCGCTGGCGTCGGCGGGCGCGGCGATCCCGTTGCCGAGACCTTTGATCTCGCCGGACAGTCCATCCAGCCACTTCGCCCAGGCGCGTAGCGCGTCCGGATCGACCTTCAACGTCACCGGTCCCCCTAGTTGTAAACGAACAGCTCAGAGCATCCAGACTGGTGTCTGATCCTCCTATACGTCCCGCTCACTCGGCAAGGCGGGCCACTCTAGAGGCCCGATTTCTGAGCGAGGCGGCGGCACGCCAATGCCGATCGTTCGGAATATCGGACCGAACACACGAATCCCGAACAGTCCCTTGCCATGCCGGGCTCGCCGATCATCGAGCCAGAGCATGAGCCCGCGGGCCATGCTTCGATTCTGCTTAGCTCGATGTTGAAGCACCAGGGAAGCATGATGCTTCGCGTCCGCTTCGCCTACCGTGCCGCCGATACGGGAGCAACCGAAGCGCGAAAGCGTTGTCTGCCTGCGCTTATGCTTAGTCGTGGAGCGGTTCGAGCGTGCGCCTGGACGACGTTCAAGCGGATGAATTTCGCGCGGTTTCCGCACCGAAACTGTCCGAGTCCGGATCGAGTTCCGGTCAGATTCCGGTGATTTCAAGCGCGTTTGGCCGCACGAACAGCCAGCATGGTCCCGTGGTTCGGGCGAGCTTTGGTCCTTCCGGAGAAGATGCCTCCACGCCTACGGTGCGCGGCGTCGCGTATCTGTCATAGCCAGGCGCAATGCTGAACTGAACGAGCAAGGCGGGAGCCTGTACAGGTCCCCAGATTGCGTGAACTGCTCCACGACAGCGGTTTCGGGCCATACTCGGGTATGGGTCAGGCCGAGTTCGTGCGTCAGAGAGCGATCTAGAGCCTCGGTCTCGAGTGATCCGCCCGGAAATCGGCGAACAGGTGGGGACTGCCCCCTTTCAGTCCTGCCGTGCGCACCATCAGGCACAGACGCCACTTTCGCGCGCAACGGGGGGACGGGGGTTCTCAGCCGTCGGTGGCCCGCTCTCGAACGTACGAGGGCCGGTCTCCTGCCGAGTTGGAGTGATCATCCGCACGAAGTGCCCCCTTCCCCCTGTTGCGCGCGGAATCGGCCTGTATGCCCGAGGGCAGGCCCCAGGAGGGGCGGGAGGGGGCTACATCCCACCTCTGGACCGGGCAGCAGGCAGGCAGCTGCTGTGGTCGTCCGCAGTCTCCGGGGTGACTGGGCCTCGGCACTACTGCCCGAACACGATGCCGAACACAGGGGTGGTGAAAACCCCCTGGAAACCCGTACGCAGGGTGAGCAACCGAGTGGTGCGGTGACGAGCGAAGGCGCGGGGGAGGGGTCCCCGGGCTGGGTCTGTGGGGTCGAGTCTCGGGGTTCTCGGCGTATGCGTCGTGTCGGTAAGTGTCTCGAAAGTGCAGGAAGATGGGCGCGTAAGAGCACTTGACCTGCGACACGTTTACGACACGGTTATTGTGAGTTTCGTCCGAATTTGATGGGAACTGATCAGTAGGCCAATTCCGTAGGGTCCGCTGGTAGTGAGCACTATCGGGAACTGTTGCTACCCGTCTGCTGAGCATGATCGATAACAGAAGGTTGGGAGTTCGAGTCTCTCCGGGCGCGCAGCAGAAGGCCCCTCCGCTCATCGCGGAGGGGCCTTATTCTTGTCGTCGACGACACGGCTCCCCTTGCCCCGCCGGGCTTTTCGTCCCGCCCGCAGCCCCGCGCAGCGGATGAACCATCGCCCGCGCGGTGTTGATCGCTGACTACTCCCACGCGCTCGAGTAACGTGCTACATCCGGGTGCGATGGGTGCCCGCCTAGACCAGAGTGAGAGGACGGGTGTGACGGGCGCGCGGATGGTCGGGCTGTTCGCCGGGATCGGCGGACTCGAGCTCGGGCTCGGTGCGCACGGGTGGGAGAGCGAGCTGCTGTGCGAGATCGAGCCGGGGGCGCAGGCCGTGCTGTCGGCGCGGTTTCCGGGGGTCGAGGTGCACGGGGATGTCACCCGGCTGCGGGCGCTGCCGGCGGGAACGGAGCTGGTGGCCGCCGGATTTCCCTGCCAGGACCTGTCGCAGGCGGGGCGGACCGCCGGAATCACCGGGGCGCGTTCGGGTTTGGTGGACGAGGTGTTCCGGCTGGTGCGGCGCAAGCGGGGGCCGCGGTGGCTGCTGATCGAGAACGTGCCGTTCATGCTGCAGCTCGGACAGGGGCAGGCGATGCGGCACATCACCGCCGCCCTGGACGAACTCGGATACACCTGGGCCTACCGGGTGGTGGACGCGCGGGCGTTCGGGCTGCCGCAGCGGCGGCAGCGGGTGCTGATGCTGGCCTCGCGCACCGAGGATCCGCGCCCGGTGCTGTTCGGCCCCGACGCCGGTCCGCGGGTGATCGGCAATCCCGAGACCGACCCGTGCGGCTTCTACTGGACCGAGGGCGTGCGCGGGCTCGGCTGGGCGGTCAACGCGGTGCCGACCCTGAAGGGCGGCTCCGCCCTCGGCATCGCCAGCCCGCCCGCGGTGCGCCTGCCCTCCGGCGAGATCGTTACCCCGGGCATCACCGACGCCGAACGGCTGCAAGGCTTTTCCCGCGACTGGACCGCCCCCGCGCTCACCGCCCCGGGCATCCGGCCGGGCCACCGCTGGAAGCTGGTCGGCAATGCCGTGAGCGTGCGCATGGCCGAATGGATCGGCGGCCGCTTGGCCACGCCCACCGCCGACACCTTCCCCGACGACCTCCCGCTGACCGGCACCCGCTGGCCGACCGCCGCCTGGGGCCGCGCCGGAACCGCCCGCCGCGTGCCGGTCTCCACCTGGCCCGTGCACGAGCCGTACGAGGACCTGCAGTGGTTCCTCGAGGACGCGCGCCTGCTGTCCGCCCGCGCCGCCGCGGGTTTCCTGCGCCGCGCCGCCCGCGGCACACTGCGCTTCCCGCCCGGCTTCATCGTGGAAGTCCAGAACCATCTCCTCCGAATGGGAGGCATGCCACAGGAGGCGGCGTGAAAACCTCACGAAGACCTAATAATCCCGCTCACATACTTTTCGGATGGGAACATCTACGCCGGTCCGGGCGCTGGAAGAGGCATGGGTGAGCTCCGGACGACCGGCCACCGACGCGGCCACCAGCGCTCGGATGTCGCGGCAGCGTCGCGCCGGGACAGCCCCGGAGATCGCGCTCCGCAAGGAGTTGCATCGCCGCGGCTTCCGCTTCTTCGTCGATCGCACCCCGCTGGCCGGACTGCGCCGACGGGCCGATCTGGTGTTCCCCCGCCGCCGGGTGGCCGTCTACGTCGACGGCTGCTTCTGGCACCGCTGTCCGGAGCACGCCACCTATCCCAAGAACAATGCCGAGTGGTGGGCGACGAAATTGGCCGGGAACGTGTCTCGCGACCGGGACACCGACGCCCGTTTGGCCGCCGCCGGATGGACGGTGGTCCGAGTCTGGGAACACGAACCCGCCGCCGACGCGGCCGACCGCATACAGGCTGTGCTGTCGGATAGCTGAGCCATGATGGAAGGGGGCCGAGGCGACCGACCGTTCGGCACGCGGCCGGAGCCGACGAACTTACGAAACGAGAGCCATGACGACGTCCGAGCGCAGGCGGACACTCGCCCCGGTGGAGCGAGACCACTCGCCGACGCGCCGCCACCCCCGCCCGCTGCGATGGTGGATCGCGGCGGCCGTGGCCATCGCGGGCGTGAGCTACTCGTCGTGGGTGCTGGAATTCGTGCTTCCGGTCGGGCTGAATCCGATCCGCTCGTTCCTCAGCGAACTCGACGCCCAGGGCCGCCCCTACGGCTGGGTGTTCTCCACCGCCGACACCGTCACCGGCACATTGGCGCTGGTCGCGGCGGTGGGCGGGTTGTATGCGTTCTCGCGGCGGCGATTATCCACGATCGCGTGGGTGGCGCTCGGAGTCTTCGGCGCGGCCACGATCGCCGACGCGCAGTGGCCGCTACGGCCGTGTAGGCCCGATCCCTGCCCGACCAAGGACAGCGGATTGTTCCCGCAGCTGCACCAAATTCACGCACTGACCAGTACGGTCGCGGTGACGGCGATATTCGTGGCCATGATCGGTTTCAGCGTGGCGGCGTTCCGCTACCGCCGCTGGCCGATTCTGCGGCACTCGGGGCTGTGGATTCTGATACTCGGGTCGGCGGTCACGGCGTGGATGCTGGTGGCCGACAATTTGCCCGGCAACTACGCGCTCGGTATCGCCCAGCGGATCCAGGTCGGATCGATGACGCTGTGGCTGGTCGCTCTCGGGGTGCAGATCTGGGTGGCGGAACGGGTCAGCGACGGGGCGGGCGAACCTTCGCCGCCACCAGCGAGCGCGGGGCCGCCGCGGCGACGGCGCCGGACACGGCCATAGCGGCGAAGACCGCCAGCGCCATGGCAAGGACGAGGACTTCGACAACGGTGTTCATGCCTCCCACGATCGCAACCCCGGCTGGTAGGGGTCCGTGCGCCATATCGGTAAATCCTGAGAATCCGGCGCATCCGCCGACCGATTCCGGTCACATCCGGCCATGGCGTGTCGAATTCGGGAAGCGCGGTCGTGGCGCGATGAGTAGGGTCGATTCGTGACCAGCGATGCGCCGGAGCTCACCGAGCACTCCATCCTGCTCGACACCGTCGACGAGGCCACCCGGCGCCTGCTCGACGCGATCGAGACACTCGGGGACGACGATGTCCCCGCGCCGACCCTGTGCCCCGGCTGGACCCGCGGCCACATCCTGGCCCACCTGGCGCGCAATGCCGACGGCCTGGTGAACCTGCTGCTGTGGGCCCGCACCGGCATCGAAACCCCGCAGTACGCAAGCGCATACCTGCGCGACTCCGATATCGAGACCGGGGCCCCGCGCTCGATGGCCGAGCAGCGCACCGACCTGCGCGCCGCATCGGACCGCTTCCTGGCCCTGGCGCGCACCATGCCCGCCGACCGCTGGCCCGTGGTGGTGCGCGCCCGCACCGGCAAGGAACTGGCCGCGTCGGTGGTGCCGTGGCTTCGGTTGCGCGAGATAGAGATTCACCACGTCGACCTGAATCTCGGCTACGGGCCCACGGATTGGCCCGCGCCCTTCGTGGCCCGGCTGCTGCCGGAGGTGGTGGAGAAGTTCGACCGCGCCGCCGCCACCAACCGCCCCGCGGACGCCAAGCCGATGACCTCCGACCCCTCGGAACCGCCGCCGCCCACCTTCGCGATCGAGACCACCGACACCGGCTATGCCGCCACCGTCGGCCCCGCGCCGACCACCACCGTCACCGGTCCGGCCGCCCTCGTGCTGGCCTGGCTGCTCGGCCGCTCCGACGGCGCCGGACTGGGCGGCGACCTGCCCACCCTGCCCGCCTGGCTGTGACGCCGCCGCCGGTGCGGCGGTGAGGTAACCGTTCGTCGTCTCCGAGAACCTGTCGGTGCCCCGCGCGAAAATGAGTTGGCGGGAGTGGCGGCAGCTGGCAGCCTGGAAGCTCGTACCCCGGTGCGAGCTGTGCGGCCGCCCCAGTGCCCGTGGGTGGGCCCAATCTTGCGAACGACGAAGGGGGAGAAGCCGTGTCCGTCGCGCTGTCCGATGCCTCGTCCGAAACGGAGGCCGACAGTACGAAAACGCCGCCGCCGACCGCGAATTCGCGCCAGGGTCCGCTGCGGCGATTATGGCCGGATATCCGGAACTACCGGCGTGCCCTGTTCGCCAGCGCCGGACTGTCCGGGTTGGGCATGCTCTGCGACGTTCTGCTGCCGGTGCAGACCGCGCGCATCGTGGACGGCCCGGTGGCCGCGCATCGATTCGGCGCGCTGTGGTGGCCGCTGCTGGTGGTCGCCGCGCTCTCGTTCGGCAATACGGTGTGCGCGTGGGCCCGCCGGTGGGTCATCTCCCGGCCCTCCGCCGAGCTGGAGATTCGGTTGCGCGGCAAGCTTTTCCGGCAGTTGCAGACCCTGTCGGTCGGCGTGCACGACGGCATGGAGTCCGGTCAGCTGACCTCCCGCGCCATCACCGACATGTCCACGCTGCGCCGGTTCTTCGCGTTCGTGGCGCCGTCGCTGGTGGCGCTGATCGCGACGATCGCCGCCGGAATCGTCATCCTGTTCGCGTTCAGCTGGCAGATCGGCGTGGTCGAGCTGTTCATCGCGGTGCCGCTGGTGCTGCTCGCGCGCTGGTTCGAGCAGGCCTACAGCCGCGCCTCGCGGGCCGCGCAGGACCAGGCGGGCGACCTCGCCACCACCGTCGAGGAGTCCGCGCAGGGCATCCGGGTGCTCAAGGCGTTCGGCCGCGGCCCCTGGTTCGCGCGCCGGTTCCGCGAGCAGGCCGAGGAGCTGCGCGATTTGGAGATGGTCAAGGTGCGGCTGGACGCCCGGCTGTGGACGGCGCTGAACACGTTGTCCGAGTTGGGGATCGGGGCCGCGCTCGCCGTCGGCGGCTACCTGCTGGTCCAGGGCGAGATGACGCTCGGCACGCTGGTCGCGGGCATCACGCTGGCCACCTATCTGCAGTGGCCGATCGTGGGTCTGGGCTTTCTGCTCGCCGAGCTGAACCATGCCCGCACGGCCGCCGACCGGTACTGGGAGATCATCGACACCCCCGTCGAGATCGCCGATCCGGACCGGCCGGTGCCGCCGCCGTCGCCGCTGCGGGGCGAATTGCGGTTCGAGGACGTGTGTTTCCGCTTCCCCGACGCCGAACACGATCTGCTGCGGCATATTTCGCTGCGGATCCGGCCCGGCGAGATCGTCGCGCTGGTCGGCGCCACCGGCAGCGGTAAGTCGGCGGTGCTGGGGCTGGTGCCGCGGCTATTCGACGTGTCCGCGGGCGCGGTGACCGTCGACGGCGTGGACATCCGGTCGCTGCGGCTGACCGAGCTGCGGTCGATGGTGTCGGTCGCCTTCGAGGATCCGGTGCTGTTCTCGGCGAGCGTGCGCGAGAACATCACGCTCGGCTACCCGAACGCCACGCTCGAGCAGGTGCGGGCCGCGCTCGAGGTCGCCCACGCCGCCGACTTCGTCGACGAGCTGCCGTGGGGCATCCGCACCCGCATCGGTGAGCAGGGCCTGAGCCTGTCCGGCGGGCAGCGGCAGCGGCTGGCGCTGGCCCGCGCGGTGCTGGACCGGCAGAAACGGCCGGGCGGTCACATCGTGGTCCTGGACGACCCGCTGTCGGCGCTGGACGTGTCCACCGAGGAGCAGGTGCAGGCCCGGCTGCGGACGGCGCTGGCCGGGGCCACCGTGCTGCTGGTCGCCCACCGGCCCTCCACCGCCGCCTGGGCCGACCGGGTCGCGGTGCTCGACGGCGGCCGCATCATCGCCGACGGCCCGCACGAGCGGCTGCTGGAAACCTGTCCCCGCTATCGCGAACTGATGGGAGGTGTGGACGATGGGATCGACTCCGCCCGAATCGCCGAAGTCGGCGCTCGCCACGGTTGACGCGAACACTCCAGTGGCGGAGGAGGATTGGCACGGCGTCGCCTCCGAGGACACCGAGGCCACCGACGCGGTGAACCTGGCCCTGGCCGCCCGCTCGCGGCGGCTGCTGTGGTCGCTGGTGCGGCCGTACCGGCTGGCGGCGCTGGCGACGCTGGCGCTGGTGGTCGTGGGCAATGCCGCGATGGTGGCGGCGCCGCTGTTCGTGGCGCACGGGCTCGACACCGGCGTCGGCCGCGCGCGGGCCGGGGACTGGACGCCGCTGATCGTCTCGGTCGCCGGGGTCGCGGGCGCCGCGCTGCTGGACGGGCTGAGCACATTCCTGTTCGTGCGCGTCTCGGGGCGGCTGAGCCAGCGGGTGCTGTTCGACCTGCGCATGCGGGTGTTCGACCACGCGCAGCGGCTGTCGGTGGCCTTCCACGAGAACTACACCTCGGGCAAGATCGTCGCCCGGCTCACCAGCGACCTGGAATCGCTGGAAGACCTGCTGGAGCGGGCCATCAACGACGCGCTGAGCGCGATCCTGTCGGTGCTCACCATCGCGGTCATCCTGCTCTGGCTGGACCTGCCGCTGGCCCTGGTGGTGCTGGCCGGATTCGTGCCGCTGATATTCGTCACGCGCTGGGCGCAGCGGCGCCAGCGCGCCGAGTATCGGCAAACCCGCAGCGCGATCGCCAAGGTCGTGGTGCACTTCGTCGAGACCATGGGTGGTATGCGCGCGGTCCAGGCGTTCCGGCGCGAGCAGCGCAACGAGACCCTGCTCGCCGACGAGGACGACGAGTACCGCGGCGCCAATGCCGGTGCGTTGCGCGGGATGGCGAACTACATCGGCCTGGTGCGGGCGATCAGCAATGCCACCACGGTGGTGATCCTGCTGGTCGGCGCGTGGCGAGTCATCCACGGCCACACCGAGATCGGCGTGCTGGCGGCGTTCCTGCTGTATCTGCGGCAGTTCTACGGCCCGCTGGACGAGCTGGCGCAGGTGTTCAACTCCTACCAGTCCGCGGCCGCGGCGCTGGAGCGGATCTCCGGTGTGCTGGAAGAGCGCCCGTCGGTGGTCGAACCGGCCGACCCTCGACCGCTGCCGGACCCGCGCGGTGAGATACGGCTGGTGGACACGTATTTCGCGTATCCGTCCCGAACGGATCAGGGCGGCAGTGAGATACCGGTCGAGGGCGGGAAAGGCCCGGTGCTGCCGCGCTTCTCGCTCACCGTCCCGGCCGGGCAGGTGGTCGCGCTGGTCGGTGCGACCGGTGCCGGGAAGTCGACGCTGGCCAAGCTCATCGCCCGGTTCTACGACCCGTCCGGCGGCTCGGTGCGGCTGGACGGGGTCGACCTGCGCGAGCTGTCTGATGCCGATCTGCGCCGCGCGATCGCGATGGTGACCCAGGAGTCGTATCTGTTCTCCGGCTCGGTGGCCGACAATATCCGCCTCGGCAAACCCGAGGCGACCATGGCGGAGGTCCGGGCCGCGGCCCGCGCGGTCGGGCTCCACGACTTCGTGATGTCGCTGCCCGAGGGCTTCGACACCGACGTGCGCAAGCGCGGCGGCCGCCTGTCCGCGGGCCAGCGTCAGCTGGTGGCCTTCGCGCGAGTGTTTCTGGCCGACCCGGCGGTGATCGTGCTCGACGAGGCCACCTCCAGCCTGGACATCCCCGGTGAACGGCAGGTCCAGCGCGCCCTGGAGACCGTCCTGCGCGACCGCACCGCCGTCATCATCGCCCACCGCCTGTCCACCGTCGCCATCGCCGATCGCGTCCTGGTCATGGAGGCCGGGCGCATCGTCGAGGACGGCAGCCCCGACGACTTGGTCGCCGCCACAGGCCGATTCGCCACGTTGCATACGGCGTGGCGCGAGTCGCTGGTGTAGATGCGACGGCTCGGCTCGATTCACTGCGGGTTTGCGCGGCGTCGGCCGGTGACTCGGGCGCGACACGGCGGTGCGGGTTCGGCGTGGCCCGCCGCGCGGGTGTCGGGGCGCGCGTCGCCTACGGTGGAGGGGTGAGCAATCCAGCCCCGGGCAATTCGACGGCCGCCCAGGCGAACGACGGAAATATCGAGACGGCGGCGCCGGCATCGCGCTGGCCGGCGATCCTCACCTGGCGGGCGCACAACGCGTCCCGCATGGAGTCGGTGCGAGTGATCCTCACCGGCAATCGGATTCGCGCCTCGGGCCGGATCATCGCGGGGGAGTGCGAAGATCACCCGGCCTTCAGCGCCTCCTACGACCTGGTCACCGACGAGAGCGGCCAGACCAAGCGGCTCTCGCTGCGCAGCACCGTCGCGTCGGGGGAGCGGCACGCCTCGATCGCCCGCGACGAGGAGAACTACTGGCTCATCGACGCCGGCGGCACCCACGTGCGCTCCACCTTCGGCGGCGCCCAAGACGTCGACGTGGTCCTGAGCCCGTTCTTCAACACCCTCCCCATCCGCCGCTACGGCCTGGCCCACTCGGCAGGCGAAATGCAGGTCCCCGTGGTCTACGTCCGCCTCCCCGACCTCCTGGTCCAGGAAGCAAGCCTCACCTACTCCAGCGGCCCCCACGGCATCCACGTCCTGTCCCCGGTCTCCAGCGCCACCGTCACCCCCGACCCCGACGGCTTCCTCCTCGACTACCCAGGCCTCGCCGAACGCATCTAACCCCCACCACCCCGGTCACGCCCCTCCCGAGCACGGCCCCCTCAGCCACCCCGGCGTGCTTCGTCTCGTCATCCGGGCGTGCTTCGTCTCGTCATCCGGGCGTGCTTCGTCTCGTCATCCGGGCGTGCTTCGCCTCGCTATCCGGTGTGCTTCGCCCCGTCACTCCGGTGTGCTTCGCCCCGTCATCCCGGTGTGCTTCGTCTCGTCACTCCGGCGTGCCTCGCTTCGTCATTCGGGCATTCCTTCCCCGTCATCCCGGCATGTTTTTGGCCGGGATCAATCCAGCCCGCGGATAACCCCGCCGCGCTGTCCCGCCTCGCGTAGGCGCTCGAGCCAATTGTGGTCTCCGGGGCGGATATCGGTGATGTTCCAGCGGTGCAGGGTGTCGTAGCGGTCGCGTTCGCTGTAGCCGGCGTCGATCAGTTCGCCGAGGGTGGCGTTGGTTGCCAGGGTGTCGCGGGCGGCGGTGAGCAGGCGCAGGGTGTCGTCCAGGGCGTCCAGCAGGGCGGCGGCGTTCGGCTCGCAGATGGCCCGGACCAGGTCGGGGGCGGTGGCGGCCACCCGGGTGCCGTCGCGGAACGACCCCGCGGCTAGGCCGAGGGCCAGGTCGCCGCCGCCCGCGCCGACCACCGCCAGTGCCTCGGCGAGCACATGCGGCAGATGGGAGATGCGTGCGACCGCCCGGTCGTGTTCGTCGGCGACCACCGGCACCACCACCGCGCCACAGTCGAGCGCCAGCCGGGCCACCCGCGTCCACGGCTCGACATGCGTGCCCGGATCGACGCCCACCGCCCACGCCGCACCCCGGAACAGGTCGGGAGTGGATGCGGCCCAGCCGGATTCGGCCGTCCCCGCCATCGGATGCCCGCCCACGTACCGGGCGCCGAGCTCGTGGCGGCGCACCGTCGCGGCCACCGGCGCCTTCACGCTCACCACATCGGTGAGCGCGCAGCCGGGCGCGAGCAGCCGCACATCCGACAGGATCGAGTCGATGGCGGGCATCGGCACGCCCAGCACGATCAGCGCATCGCTCGCGGCGGCGCGTTTCAGCACGGCCTCGATATCGTCGCCGACGTCGAATCCGTCCGCCCGCGCGGCCCGCACCCCGGCATGCGACCGGTTGTATCCCCAGGCGTCGTAGCCCGCCGCGACCGCCGCCCGCAGCACCGATCCGCCGATCAAACCCGTCCCCAGAACGCACACGGCTGATTTCGCAACGCCCGTCATCCGACCAGATTCCCATACGACTTCAACAATCAGCCCGAAGCGGACTACCGTTGCGGCCATGGCAGCACAGCGCTCGGGCACGAACAGGGCGGCGTCGGACGAATTCGACGACGTCGAGGGGTTCGCAGTGGCGGTTGTCCGTGAAGAAAGCAAATGGCGATGCAGTCCGCTCAGTCCCGCGGCCCTGACCAGTTTGGCGGCGGCCGAGAACGAACTGCGCGCGCTGCGTAGCACCGGGGCGGTATTCGGCCTGCTCGATGTCGATGACGAATTCTTCATCGTGTTGCGGCCCGCCCCGACCGGCAGCCGCATGCTGATCTCGGATGCCACGGCCGCAATCGACTATGACATCGCCGCGGATGTGCTCGAGGCGTTGAATATCGAGATCCCCGACATCGATCCCGACGAACTCGACGACATCGAGCCCTGGGAGGAGGGTGATCTGGGTGTTCTGTCCGACCTGGGTCTGCCCGAGCCCGTGCTCAGCGTGATCCTCGCCGAAACCGACCTGTACCCGGACGAACAGCTCGGCATGATCGCCCAGCGCCTGGGTTTCGCAGGCGAATTGTCCGAGGTGCTGGACAAGATGCCGAATCGGTGACCGAGCGCACCGACGAGGAATTGATCCGCGCCGCTTTGTCGGCGGCCCGTGCCGCCGATCCGCGGGACGTGCCCGTCGGTGCCGTGGTTTTCGACGCATCGGGCCGCGAACTCGCGCGCGCCGCGAACGCCCGCGAGGCCCTCGGCGACCCGACCGCGCACGCGGAGGTGCTGGCGCTGCGCCGCGCCGCCGAGGTGGCCGGTGACGGCTGGCGGCTGGAAGGCGCGACCCTGGCGGTGACGCTGGAGCCGTGCACCATGTGCGCGGGCGCGCTCGTCCTGGCCCGGGTCGAGCGCCTGGTCTTCGGCGCCTGGGAACCCAAGACCGGCGCGGTCGGCTCGCTCTGGGACGTGGTCCGTGATCGTCGTCTCAACCACCGCCCCCAGGTCCGCGGCGGCATCCTCGAAACCGAGTGTGCCGCAACGCTGGACGCCTTCTTCCGCGCTCAGCGCCACTGACCCCCCGCCCGGCCGATTTCGGGATTCGCCGGGTGGTCCGGTAAAGTCACCTGCGGTGGCGTGTCCGAGCGGCCTAAGGAGCACGCCTCGAAAGCGTGTGTGGGGTATCCCCCCACCGAGGGTTCAAATCCCTCCGCCACCGCCAACGCCCTTGGCCTGCCAGCGCAGGTCAGGGGCTTATTTCTTGATCATGCAGCCGTCTGATCGGGCTCGGTGACAAGATTTTGACAAGAACATCCGCCGGGCGTTGTCGCGGGCTTGTCGGCGCGGCGCGAGTACTTCTCGTTCATCGCGGTGGCTACCCGGTCCAAGTCGTCATCGAACAAGTCCGCGTAGGTGTTCAAGGTCTCCTTGGCGTCCTTGTGTCCGAGCAGCCGGGCCAGCGCGAGAACGTTAGCACCCGCCGACACGGCCAGCGAGGCACAGGTGTGGCGCAGATCGTGCGGGGTGATCGGCTGCACCTTGGAGCGCTTCACGGCTCCGGAGAACCAGCCATCTTTCGACTTCGGTCGTGGTAGGTACTGCTTGGGGTCGTTGGGATTCGGGAACACGAGTGCGTCTCGGCTCTTGCCCTTCACGTGTGTCCGCAGCTGATCGAGGATGAATTGGGGCACGGGAACCGTCCGGATCTCCTTGCCCTTGGTCTGGCCCGCTGCATGATCGACGCCGAGTTGTACCGCGTTGTCGGCCACCGTGAGCCGTGCCCGCCGGAAGTCGATATCACGGACCCGCAGGGCGATCAGCTCACCCCACCGGGGGCCGCAGTAAGCGAGCATGAGCACGAGCAACCGATGCTGTCCAGACTCCTTGGCGAGCCGCTGCACATCGGCGGATGTCAGGTACACGTGCCGCCTCTTCGTCTTGTCCGGCAGGTTCTCAACGCCGCGGGCTGTGTTTTTGTTGATGCGCTTCGCTTTCACGGCCGCGTCGAGAATTCCGGCTAGAACGCCGTAGGCGCGGATGATGGTGGTTGCCCCGTCGGAGACCTTGCGCCCCTTGGCCTTCTGACTCGCCGCTCTCTCCAGGGCGGCCAGGCGCATATCTGTGATCCATTCCTCCACGCCCTCCACGCTGATGTCGGCGAGTCGTACAGCACCCCAGCGCGGTTCGACATGGTTACGCCACGCGGCCTCGAGGGTCCGGTAGTTCGATGGGGCGGTGCTCGCTTTCTTGCCGCGTAGCCATGCCTGGGCTAACGATCTGACCGTGACGCGGCCCAGTGCCGGGGCCACGTACTCTCCGGCCATCTTCTTGACCTCGACCGTGTTGGCGAAGGCGTTGGCCTCCCCCTTCCGCAGAAATCCGCGCTTGCTCGTCGGCTTGCCGTTGGGCTTGTCGTAGGCGACGCGATACCGAATCCCCTTGTCACCCTTGATCTTCGGGTCCGGCTTGACCGTGTACTCGTGGACGGACGCCACTACTCCCCCTCTTTGTCCTTCAATATCTCTTCGTTCAAGAACAGTACGAACTTGCGGAGCGCTTGGCCCTGCGCCTGCGGTGAGAGCTCTTGGAACATCGGCCCCACGGTCTCGATGAACATCTGCATGGCGTCGCTGGGCTCACGGTCCTGTGGGGGGCTCGGCTGCATTTCCTCCTGCGCGGTAGCGATGCCATCGACCAGCGCCAGCATGGTCGAGGTCTGCGGTACACCGCCTGCCTCCATGTGCTTGATCGTGCGCAACGGAACGCCGGACAACTCGCCGAGGCGACGCTGAGTCAGCCCCAGCATCTTGCGTCCGGCCATCACCCAGCCCGCAACCGCCATCCGATCGGCCAGGTCCAACCGGTTGCCTCGTCGCGCCTGGTGCAGCAGCCACTGGATATCGTCGTCTCTGTACCCCTCGGGCGCGGTGTCGTCCTCAACCCTGTCAATGTGATCATCGCCACTTTCATGGTTCATTGCGTATCACCTTCTTCCCTGCTCATTCACTCTCGGTGCGGGAATACTATCATTTATTGCCCCCAATTGGGGTGTTAAGTGGAAAGGTCTTGGCGTACCGGGGTGCTACTGTGTGAATGAAGGTGCAAGAACGGTGCCGAAATGGCACCGATGATGTTTGTTGATGAAGGGGCGTTGATGACCACTCCGATGAGTCCCGCGCAGGCGGCGCAGGCGGCAGGGTGCCACCAGAACTCGATCTATGCCGCGCTGCTGGCAGGGGAGTTGAAGGGGTACCAGCGGACAGCGCCGAAGGGGCGGTGGCGGATCTTCCCGGAGGATCTGACCAGGTGGATCAAGGGCGAGTGAGCCCGACGAAGAAAGGCCCCGGTCCGTGTTCGCAGCACGGGCCAGGGCCAAAACGCACACCCCACTACCAGGAAGGATGTTCGAAACTCGTGAACGAGCATACCGCAGGACGGGCCGCAGCTGATGAGGGCGGTGGGTCGCTGCTGGATCATGCGCTCGGGTACGCGCGTGCCGAGCTGGCGGTGCTGCCGCTGGCCCCTCGGGGCAAGGTGCCTGTTACTGAGCACGGCAAGGGCGACGCGACGACCGATCCGCAGGTGATCGAGCGGTGGTGGCAGCGGGACCCGTTGCGCAACATCGGGATTCGCCCGCAACCGGGGGTGGTGGTGTTGGATGTGGACCCGCGTAACGGGGGCAGCCTCGAGGCGCTCGGGATGCTCCCGGAGACGTGGACCGCGCGCACGGGCGGGGGTGGCTGGCATGTGTGGTTCCGCTGTGCGGGTGCCGTGCGGGGGCGGCTGGCCGACGCGGACGGGGTCGATATCAAGACCCATTCGGGCTATGTGGTGGCCCCGCCGAGTGTGCACTCGTCCGGGGATCGGTATCGGTGGCTCAATCGTGCGCCGATCGCGATGCTGCCCGAACATCTGCGGGAGCGGGTGCGTGTCCCGGCGGCGGTGCGGCCCGCTGGGCGGGTGTCGGCGCGGTCGGCGTCCTCGGGTGCGGGGTTGGTGCGCGCGGTGGCCGAGGCTCAACCAGGGCAACGGAATTCGGTGTTGTTCTGGGCTGCGTCGTGTGCTTGGCGTGAGGGTGGTGACGCGGCGGTGCTGGACGCGCTGACCGATGCCGGGGTGGCGGTGGGGTTGTCGCTGCTCGAGATCGAACGGACGCTCGCGTCGGCGGAACGGAGGACCCTGTGAGCGAACCGGTGGATTACGCCAATGCCCACGTGGCACCCCTGGACGGCGCGGTCGTCCTCGATCAGGTGCGGGAACTGATCTGCCGCTACTGCGTGCTGCCGTCGCAATCGGCGCTGGACGGGGTGGTGTTGTGGGTCGCGGCAACACATCTGGTGTCCGGGTTCGAGTACGCGCCGCGTCTGGTGGTGCGGTCGGCGGAGAAGCGCTCGGGCAAGTCCCGGCTGCTGGAAGTGGTCGACGGCTTGGTCTACAACCCGTTGCGGACGGTGAACGCGTCGGTGGCCTACGTCTTCCGGTCCCTGGACGCCGATCCGCCCCCGACCCTGTTGTTCGACGAGGCCGATACCATTTTCGGGTCCAAGAAGGTCGCCGAGAACAACGAGGAGCTGCGCGGGCTGCTCAATGCCGGGTTCCAGCGCGGCATGACCTACGGGCGAGTGTCCGGGCCGAACCATGAGCCGACCGAGTTCAACACCTACGCCATGGCCGCTCTGGCCGGGATCGGGCGCATGCCAGACACCATCGAAGACCGGGCCGTGGTGGTGGTGATGCGGCGGCGCAAGGACTCGGAGAAGGTCAAACCGTTCCGTGGTACTCGCGACCGGCCCGCCCTGCATTCGGCTCGTGATGGGCTGGCGCAGTGGGCCGATCAGGTGCGCGAACCGATCACCGGTTACGAGCCTGCGGATTTGGGGGTGGAGGACCGCGCCGCCGATGTGTGGGAGCCGTTGATCGCGGTCGCGGACATGGCCGGTGGGCACTGGCCGCACACTGCCCGGACCGCCGCAGCGGAGATGGTGTCCGCGGCCGAGGACGACAACGACACCACCTCCCCCAATATGAAGCTGCTCGCCGACATCCGGGACGTCTTCGCGGTGACCGGGCTGTCATTCATCAAGTCCCAAGCACTGTGCGACCAGTTGCGCGCGGTCGAGGAATCGCCTTGGGAGGACTGGGAACTCAACCCGTCCAAACTCGGGCACCGCCTCAAGGCGTACGAGATCAAGACCGGCCACAACCCGGACAAGACCGAGCGCGGGTATCGGCGAGTCGACTTCCTCGACGCGTTCGACCGCTACCTGCCCCCTCGCCCACAGAAGCCGTCCGAACCCGTCCAAGCCGTCCACCACAGCCACGACCAGCGCGAACACTCGGACACCTTCCCCGGCACGGACATGTCCGCTACGGCAGAGGCGTCCGAGGATTCGCGCAGGTCAACCCTTGCGCAGGCGGCTCCGGACGGCTCCGGACGGGTTTCCGGGAACCATGGGTATCTGCCGCGCACGCCCGGCGCTAAGGTCGGCTACTGGATCGGCAGCGGGCAACCGGTCACCCCCGACGCCGCCTGACCAACCAGCAGCACCCCCCACCGACACGCCTCGCCCTTCCGCTATCCCAGCCGAGGGGCGGGGCTTGCCGCATCTCGCCCCCATTTTGCGAATAGAGGCCAGGCGCACAGGCTGCGGGCGCTACTCGGTGTCGGTGGCCCTGCCGGGGAGTGCCGAAAAAATTACGGGGTCGGAGTGCGGGACTCATCACAGCTAGTCCCGCAGCTTTTTTACCGCGCGGTCAGTTGTGTACCTCGGTGGTGAGGGGCTGCTCGACGGTACTCAGTTTGACGGCCCCCTGGTTGACTGCTTCTACCAGCTTGTCCAAGTTGAGCGCGGCTCGCAGGGAGGCACCCAGCGCGTCCCTGCTGGGCTTGCCGTGGCGGCTGAGGTAGTTCGCCATCGCGCAGGTCCGCGTCAGCGCCGTAACCCGGATGCTGTAGGGGTATTTCGCCAGTGGGGCGTCCGGGCGCGGGAACGGCCCCTCGGCCAGACAAGCGGCGGCCTCGCGGTCGAGCAGGAAGCAGAACACGTCCATACCATCGGAGATCTCGTCCACCATCGGCCCCCGCGCTGCCCCGTCCGTCAGCTCGAGGTGCGTCGTCCACAGCCGGTACAGGCCCACCGACAGGCGCAGAATCGGTGTGTCTTCGGGGTTGTCGTGGGTCATCACAGCCAGGAACGGATTCGATCCGGGCAGCGGCCCCGGCGGGGACAGTGGCGACCCGACGCACACCACAGGCATCACCACCACCCCCACACGAGTGCACGGTGCCCCCAGCCGCGTTGCTCGGCTACGTGGGATCGGCTGGGGCGCTGCCTCACCCAGTCGTCCCAGGCTTGGGCTCTGGCCGCGTACCAGGCGCGGCGGATTTCCGGGCAGGGCTCGGCCTGCTGCGTCGTGCGAGGACGGAACGGCGGCAGCTCGTCAGCGGTGAGGTCGATCGAAGTACGACGGGACATGCGACTCCCCTTGAACACGTGTCGGTTTCGGCGAAAACGAGGGGGCACGGGAGTAGCCGCTCAGCCGGTGCGGGCGTAGGTAGCCTGAGTGTCCACGGTCACCACAGCGGCAACCCGGATCAGCTCGGCCGGGACTTCGGCGGTATCGAAGTGCAGCACGCTCGGGGTGATCACCGCTGCCGCGTGCATCCGTGCCACGACCGTGCACAGGCGCTGTGTCGGCGCGTCGGTGTGTTCCCCGAATGTCACGATCTTGGCGAGGTTGTAGCCGAATCTGCGTGCCAGCGACCGTATTTGCTCTTCGTCCCAGGATTGCCGGACACCGGATACGCCTCGGTGGAGGTACCCGACCGCGACGGGACGCATCACCCCGCCTCCACGTCGGTGCCGTCGTCGCGCTCCCTGCTCGCGGCCCCGGTGTGGTTGTGGAGTTCGAGGTAGACCCCCGGATTGTCCTCGGTGTCGTCGTCGTAGGCGGCGACTTGCACCATTCCACCGGGAAAGACGAACGTGCCTCGAACGTGCGGTCATGGCAAACCCCTATGCGTCCCCTCGCGGATTCGTGAGGGCAGCTCAGGGCCAGGAAGACGCGGTCCCTGTCGACTGGACCGGACCGGGCTCTTGCCAGCCCCGAGCGCCACACCCCGACGCTACGAACCGGATGCGACTGGGGTCGAGAATCTTGCACTATCTTGCACAGAATGTTGACCAACACTGCTGATGCTCGGGACGATTGATCAGTCAGTGCAAGTTCACGACATCAAGGGGGAAGCTCCCATGAAGCTCGAATGGCTCGGCGGAGACTCCGTGAATGGTCAATCACCCACCCTGTACCGCAGCGATCGGGACACCTACGTTGTCCAAGGCTGGCGTACCGACCAACCAGACACTATCGAGATACCGCATCGGTTGATCCGGTTCCTGAAGCGTGGAACCTGTCTCGGTGCCAAGCTGCACGACAGCGGGCACGGTACGTTCACTCTCACCGGCAATCCGATCACCGACACCGAGGCCCTCGAGGTGATCAAGCCGCCTGCCCACGAGGACCGCTGTGGAAGTGCCGATCGGTGATGAACGGAGGCCCGATGCACCACATGGGATTCGATGACCTGGTGACTGCGTTTCGCAGCTATCGGCGCGCGTTCCATCTGGAGGTACGAGACGACTACACCGGGGTACCCGGCGAAGCCGAAGCCCTGCAACGGTTCCTGGCAGGGATGCCCCTCGATCCTGCTTTTACTGCGCAGTGGTATGCGCTGATGCGGGATGTCACCAGCGCCGGAACTACAGTGCAGCGGGTTAGCATCGTGACCGAGCCTCACACGGATTACATCCGGTTCGCTGCATCGACGGTGCCGGGAAGCCTGGTCGCGGGTGAAGACATCCGCTGGCTTCCGAGAATGACGCACCCGGCCGGGCTGCCCGATGATGACTGGTGGTTGTTCGATGAAGATCTCGTAGCGTGGACTGTCTTCGAACAGGACGGGACCGCGCTCCCCGGTTGGGTCGCAAGTACCGACCGGCACTAACCGGTCATTACGCGGGTCTTCGTGACCAGTTGTGGGACAAGGCGATCCGACACGGCGATTACATGAAGTGACAGATGTTCGACAGGCTCGCCGCGATCTGGGGGCACGGCCTCCGTGATCTCCGGCTTGCGGCGCACCTGCGGGCTTATCAGCTCGCCGATCAGGCTGGTTGGTCCGCATCCAAGGTTTCGCGGATCGAGAACGGCGCGCACTCCCTCACCGAGGCCGACCTCCAACAATGGTGTCGGCTCACTGGCGCAGAACTTGCCTACCCAGATCTCCGGGCCACCCTCCGGAACGTCAACGCCGCGTGGATGGAGTGGCGACGGATTGTAGGCACCGGGCACGCCCGCCACCAAGGTGAGATCGGAGATCTTGAAGCCCGTACCGAACTCATCCGCAGCTATGACCCGCAAGTCATTCACGGTCTGTTGCAGACCCCGAACTATGCCCGCGCCATCCTGACGGCTGCGGCGGACTTCCCTTCACATCAGTCAAGACCTTGACGCCGCTGTCACGGCACGGGATGAAACGTCAGACCATCCTGCGGCGCGGCCGACATCGGTTCTACTTCCTCGTCGGCGAACCGGCGCTGTACGCAACCGTGGGCAGCAATGACGTGATGCGCGAACAGCTTTCGCACTTACTGGAGGTCATGGCTCTGCCTAGCACAGTCATCGCCGTAGTGCCGATGTCAGCCCAGTTCTTCTACCGCACAACAGAGTTCGCAATCTACGACCAAACAACGGTGATGATCGAGACCATTACCGCAGAGTCAACGATCACCCAGCCCCGTGAGATCGAACTGTACGAGCGAACCTTCACCCAACTCGCGAGTCAGGCGGTCGGCGTAGGCCCAAGCCGAGAGTTAATCCTGAAGGCGCTCCGGGCGACCGACAAGCCGTAGCGACATCCAGGCGGGGCAACTCGCCCGTGCCCCGGCCTCATAACCCCCGCTTGGGCACCGGCCGAGCGTCATGCACAGCAGGGGTGAGCTTGTACGGATTTACGGGTCGCGAGAACTGCCTCACTACAGCGGTTTCGGGCCGTACCTAGGTATGGGTCAAGCGAGTTCGTGCGTCAGAGAGCGATCTAGAGCCTCGGTTCTCGAAGCGATCCGCCCGGAAACCCGGCGCACGGGTGGCGGACTGCCCCCTTTTCAGTCCTGCCGTGCGCACCCTCGGGCACAAACGCCACTTTCGCGCGCAACAGGGGGACGGGGGCTCTCAGCCTTCGCGTGGCCTGCTCTCGAACATCCGAGGCCGAGTCCTGCCGAGTTGGAAAGAACACTCGCATGAATTGGCCCCCCTTCCCCCTGGCGCGCGCGGAACCGGCCTGTACGCCGAGGGCAGGCCCAAGAGGGGGCGGGAGGGGTACATCCCACCTCTGGACCGGGCAGCAGGCAGGCAGCTGCTGTGGTCGTCCGCAGTCTCCGGGGTGACTGGGCCTCGGTGGGTGCTTCACGAAACACGATGCCGAACGCCACGATGGTGAAAACCCCCTGGAAACCCGTATACAGGGCGAGCAACCGAGTGGTGCGGTGCGATATACCCCTGGTCAGAGGGGTAGGGCGGCCTGGGGGTTCGTGTTTGCGCGGGTCGATAGGTCGCGGTTCTGTCGACCGTCCGTTGTCGACACTGCACAGAGGAATGCCGACTACGAACTATCTCGGCTCTAATTTCGGACGCGGTATTGCGTGAGATTTGTTGCTGAACAGCCACGTTGCGGACATCCGCAATCTGGTCCGTGGTCGCTGTGTCGAGTCGGAGCCCACCGCCACATCGCAGCATTGCCTGACTGGCTGATCCCAGCCTACGGGGTGCGTTGATGCGCGGTGAGTCGACAATCTGTCGAGGGTTTCGGCGACAAGAATCTGACAAGAAACCCCGGTCGATGATCATGGTTGGGGGTGAACCCAAGTGAATGAGATACTGGCTCTACCAAGGTGTTTGGGAAATCTCCCTTGATTGTGGTAGAGGGGTGACGGAGGGTTCAAATCCCTCCGCCACCGCCAACGCCCTTGGCCTGCCAGCGCAGGTCAGGGGCTTATTTCTTGATCATGCAGCCGTCTGATCGGGCTCGGTGACAAGATTTTGACAAGAACATCCGCCGGGCGTTGTCGCGGGCTTGTCGGCGCGGCGCGAGTACTTCTCGTTCATCGCGGTGGCTACCCGGTCCAAGTCGTCATCGAACAAGTCCGCGTAGGTGTTCAAGGTCTCCTTGGCGTCCTTGTGTCCGAGCAGCCGGGCCAGCGCGAGAACGTTAGCACCCGCCGACACGGCCAGCGAGGCACAGGTGTGGCGCAGATCGTGCGGGGTGATCGGCTGCACCTTGGAGCGCTTCACGGCTCCGGAGAACCAGCCATCTTTCGACTTCGGTCGTGGTAGGTACTGCTTGGGGTCGTTGGGATTCGGGAACACGAGTGCGTCTCGGCTCTTGCCCTTCACGTGTGTCCGCAGCTGATCGAGGATGAATTGGGGCACGGGAACCGTCCGGATCTCCTTGCCCTTGGTCTGGCCCGCTGCATGATCGACGCCGAGTTGTACCGCGTTGTCGGCCACCGTGAGCCGTGCCCGCCGGAAGTCGATATCACGGACCCGCAGGGCGATCAGCTCACCCCACCGGGGGCCGCAGTAAGCGAGCATGAGCACGAGCAACCGATGCTGTCCAGACTCCTTGGCGAGCCGCTGCACATCGGCGGATGTCAGGTACACGTGCCGCCTCTTCGTCTTGTCCGGCAGGTTCTCAACGCCGCGGGCTGTGTTTTTGTTGATGCGCTTCGCTTTCACGGCCGCGTCGAGAATTCCGGCTAGAACGCCGTAGGCGCGGATGATGGTGGTTGCCCCGTCGGAGACCTTGCGCCCCTTGGCCTTCTGACTCGCCGCTCTCTCCAGGGCGGCCAGGCGCATATCTGTGATCCATTCCTCCACGCCCTCCACGCTGATGTCGGCGAGTCGTACAGCACCCCAGCGCGGTTCGACATGGTTACGCCACGCGGCCTCGAGGGTCCGGTAGTTCGATGGGGCGGTGCTCGCTTTCTTGCCGCGTAGCCATGCCTGGGCTAACGATCTGACCGTGACGCGGCCCAGTGCCGGGGCCACGTACTCTCCGGCCATCTTCTTGACCTCGACCGTGTTGGCGAAGGCGTTGGCCTCCCCCTTCCGCAGAAATCCGCGCTTGCTCGTCGGCTTGCCGTTGGGCTTGTCGTAGGCGACGCGATACCGAATCCCCTTGTCACCCTTGATCTTCGGGTCCGGCTTGACCGTGTACTCGTGGACGGACGCCACTACTCCCCCTCTTTGTCCTTCAATATCTCTTCGTTCAAGAACAGTACGAACTTGCGGAGCGCTTGGCCCTGCGCCTGCGGTGAGAGCTCTTGGAACATCGGCCCCACGGTCTCGATGAACATCTGCATGGCGTCGCTGGGCTCACGGTCCTGTGGGGGGCTCGGCTGCATTTCCTCCTGCGCGGTAGCGATGCCATCGACCAGCGCCAGCATGGTCGAGGTCTGCGGTACACCGCCTGCCTCCATGTGCTTGATCGTGCGCAACGGAACGCCGGACAACTCGCCGAGGCGACGCTGAGTCAGCCCCAGCATCTTGCGTCCGGCCATCACCCAGCCCGCAACCGCCATCCGATCGGCCAGGTCCAACCGGTTGCCTCGTCGCGCCTGGTGCAGCAGCCACTGGATATCGTCGTCTCTGTACCCCTCGGGCGCGGTGTCGTCCTCAACCCTGTCAATGTGATCATCGCCACTTTCATGGTTCATTGCGTATCACCTTCTTCCCTGCTCATTCACTCTCGGTGCGGGAATACTATCATTTATTGCCCCCAATTGGGGTGTTAAGTGGAAAGGTCTTGGCGTACCGGGGTGCTACTGTGTGAATGAAGGTGCAAGAACGGTGCCGAAATGGCACCGATGATGTTTGTTGATGAAGGGGCGTTGATGACCACTCCGATGAGTCCCGCGCAGGCGGCGCAGGCGGCAGGGTGCCACCAGAACTCGATCTATGCCGCGCTGCTGGCAGGGGAGTTGAAGGGGTACCAGCGGACAGCGCCGAAGGGGCGGTGGCGGATCTTCCCGGAGGATCTGACCAGGTGGATCAAGGGCGAGTGAGCCCGACGAAGAAAGGCCCCGGTCCGTGTTCGCAGCACGGGCCAGGGCCAAAACGCACACCCCACTACCAGGAAGGATGTTCGAAACTCGTGAACGAGCATACCGCAGGACGGGCCGCAGCTGATGAGGGCGGTGGGTCGCTGCTGGATCATGCGCTCGGGTACGCGCGTGCCGAGCTGGCGGTGCTGCCGCTGGCCCCTCGGGGCAAGGTGCCTGTTACTGAGCACGGCAAGGGCGACGCGACGACCGATCCGCAGGTGATCGAGCGGTGGTGGCAGCGGGACCCGTTGCGCAACATCGGGATTCGCCCGCAACCGGGGGTGGTGGTGTTGGATGTGGACCCGCGTAACGGGGGCAGCCTCGAGGCGCTCGGGATGCTCCCGGAGACGTGGACCGCGCGCACGGGCGGGGGTGGCTGGCATGTGTGGTTCCGCTGTGCGGGTGCCGTGCGGGGGCGGCTGGCCGACGCGGACGGGGTCGATATCAAGACCCATTCGGGCTATGTGGTGGCCCCGCCGAGTGTGCACTCGTCCGGGGATCGGTATCGGTGGCTCAATCGTGCGCCGATCGCGATGCTGCCCGAACATCTGCGGGAGCGGGTGCGTGTCCCGGCGGCGGTGCGGCCCGCTGGGCGGGTGTCGGCGCGGTCGGCGTCCTCGGGTGCGGGGTTGGTGCGCGCGGTGGCCGAGGCTCAACCAGGGCAACGGAATTCGGTGTTGTTCTGGGCTGCGTCGTGTGCTTGGCGTGAGGGTGGTGACGCGGCGGTGCTGGACGCGCTGACCGATGCCGGGGTGGCGGTGGGGTTGTCGCTGCTCGAGATCGAACGGACGCTCGCGTCGGCGGAACGGAGGACCCTGTGAGCGAACCGGTGGATTACGCCAATGCCCACGTGGCACCCCTGGACGGCGCGGTCGTCCTCGATCAGGTGCGGGAACTGATCTGCCGCTACTGCGTGCTGCCGTCGCAATCGGCGCTGGACGGGGTGGTGTTGTGGGTCGCGGCAACACATCTGGTGTCCGGGTTCGAGTACGCGCCGCGTCTGGTGGTGCGGTCGGCGGAGAAGCGCTCGGGCAAGTCCCGGCTGCTGGAAGTGGTCGACGGCTTGGTCTACAACCCGTTGCGGACGGTGAACGCGTCGGTGGCCTACGTCTTCCGGTCCCTGGACGCCGATCCGCCCCCGACCCTGTTGTTCGACGAGGCCGATACCATTTTCGGGTCCAAGAAGGTCGCCGAGAACAACGAGGAGCTGCGCGGGCTGCTCAATGCCGGGTTCCAGCGCGGCATGACCTACGGGCGAGTGTCCGGGCCGAACCATGAGCCGACCGAGTTCAACACCTACGCCATGGCCGCTCTGGCCGGGATCGGGCGCATGCCAGACACCATCGAAGACCGGGCCGTGGTGGTGGTGATGCGGCGGCGCAAGGACTCGGAGAAGGTCAAACCGTTCCGTGGTACTCGCGACCGGCCCGCCCTGCATTCGGCTCGTGATGGGCTGGCGCAGTGGGCCGATCAGGTGCGCGAACCGATCACCGGTTACGAGCCTGCGGATTTGGGGGTGGAGGACCGCGCCGCCGATGTGTGGGAGCCGTTGATCGCGGTCGCGGACATGGCCGGTGGGCACTGGCCGCACACTGCCCGGACCGCCGCAGCGGAGATGGTGTCCGCGGCCGAGGACGACAACGACACCACCTCCCCCAATATGAAGCTGCTCGCCGACATCCGGGACGTCTTCGCGGTGACCGGGCTGTCATTCATCAAGTCCCAAGCACTGTGCGACCAGTTGCGCGCGGTCGAGGAATCGCCTTGGGAGGACTGGGAACTCAACCCGTCCAAACTCGGGCACCGCCTCAAGGCGTACGAGATCAAGACCGGCCACAACCCGGACAAGACCGAGCGCGGGTATCGGCGAGTCGACTTCCTCGACGCGTTCGACCGCTACCTGCCCCCTCGCCCACAGAAGCCGTCCGAACCCGTCCAAGCCGTCCACCACAGCCACGACCAGCGCGAACACTCGGACACCTTCCCCGGCACGGACATGTCCGCTACGGCAGAGGCGTCCGAGGATTCGCGCAGGTCAACCCTTGCGCAGGCGGCTCCGGACGGCTCCGGACGGGTTTCCGGGAACCATGGGTATCTGCCGCGCACGCCCGGCGCTAAGGTCGGCTACTGGATCGGCAGCGGGCAACCGGTCACCCCCGACGCCGCCTGACCAACCAGCAGCACCCCCCACCGACACGCCTCGCCCTTCCGCTATCCCAGCCGAGGGGCGGGGCTTGCCGCATCTCGCCCCCATTTTGCGAATAGAGGCCAGGCGCACAGGCTGCGGGCGCTACTCGGTGTCGGTGGCCCTGCCGGGGAGTGCCGAAAAAATTACGGGGTCGGAGTGCGGGACTCATCACAGCTAGTCCCGCAGCTTTTTTACCGCGCGGTCAGTTGTGTACCTCGGTGGTGAGGGGCTGCTCGACGGTACTCAGTTTGACGGCCCCCTGGTTGACTGCTTCTACCAGCTTGTCCAAGTTGAGCGCGGCTCGCAGGGAGGCACCCAGCGCGTCCCTGCTGGGCTTGCCGTGGCGGCTGAGGTAGTTCGCCATCGCGCAGGTCCGCGTCAGCGCCGTAACCCGGATGCTGTAGGGGTATTTCGCCAGTGGGGCGTCCGGGCGCGGGAACGGCCCCTCGGCCAGACAAGCGGCGGCCTCGCGGTCGAGCAGGAAGCAGAACACGTCCATACCATCGGAGATCTCGTCCACCATCGGCCCCCGCGCTGCCCCGTCCGTCAGCTCGAGGTGCGTCGTCCACAGCCGGTACAGGCCCACCGACAGGCGCAGAATCGGTGTGTCTTCGGGGTTGTCGTGGGTCATCACAGCCAGGAACGGATTCGATCCGGGCAGCGGCCCCGGCGGGGACAGTGGCGACCCGACGCACACCACAGGCATCACCACCACCCCCACACGAGTGCACGGTGCCCCCAGCCGCGTTGCTCGGCTACGTGGGATCGGCTGGGGCGCTGCCTCACCCAGTCGTCCCAGGCTTGGGCTCTGGCCGCGTACCAGGCGCGGCGGATTTCCGGGCAGGGCTCGGCCTGCTGCGTCGTGCGAGGACGGAACGGCGGCAGCTCGTCAGCGGTGAGGTCGATCGAAGTACGACGGGACATGCGACTCCCCTTGAACACGTGTCGGTTTCGGCGAAAACGAGGGGGCACGGGAGTAGCCGCTCAGCCGGTGCGGGCGTAGGTAGCCTGAGTGTCCACGGTCACCACAGCGGCAACCCGGATCAGCTCGGCCGGGACTTCGGCGGTATCGAAGTGCAGCACGCTCGGGGTGATCACCGCTGCCGCGTGCATCCGTGCCACGACCGTGCACAGGCGCTGTGTCGGCGCGTCGGTGTGTTCCCCGAATGTCACGATCTTGGCGAGGTTGTAGCCGAATCTGCGTGCCAGCGACCGTATTTGCTCTTCGTCCCAGGATTGCCGGACACCGGATACGCCTCGGTGGAGGTACCCGACCGCGACGGGACGCATCACCCCGCCTCCACGTCGGTGCCGTCGTCGCGCTCCCTGCTCGCGGCCCCGGTGTGGTTGTGGAGTTCGAGGTAGACCCCCGGATTGTCCTCGGTGTCGTCGTCGTAGGCGGCGACTTGCACCATTCCACCGGGAAAGACGAACGTTCTCGAACGTGCGGTCATGGCAACCCCTATGCGTCCCTCGCGGATTCGTGAGGCAGCTCAGGGCCAGGAAGACCGGTCCCTGTCGACTGGACCGGACCGGGCTCTGCCAGCCCCGAGCGCCACACCCGACGCTACGAACCGGATGCGACTGGGGTCGAGAATCTTGCACTATCTTGCACAGAATGTTGACCAACACTGCTGATGCTCGGGACGATTGATCAGTCAGTGCAAGTTCACGACATCAAGGGGGAAGCTCCCATGAAGCTCGAATGGCTCGGCGGAGACTCCGTGAATGGTCAATCACCCACCCTGTACCGCAGCGATCGGGACACCTACGTTGTCCAAGGCTGGCGTACCGACCAACCAGACACTATCGAGATACCGCATCGGTTGATCCGGTTCCTGAAGCGTGGAACCTGTCTCGGTGCCAAGCTGCACGACAGCGGGCACGGTACGTTCACTCTCACCGGCAATCCGATCACCGACACCGAGGCCCTCGAGGTGATCAAGCCGCCTGCCCACGAGACCGCTGTGGAAGTGCCGATCGGTGATGAACGGAGGCCCGATGCACCACATGGGATTCGATGACCTGGTGACTGCGTTTCGCAGCTATCGGCGCGCGTTCCATCTGGAGGTACGAGACGACTACACCGGGGTACCCGGCGAAGCCGAAGCCCTGCAACGGTTCCTGGCAGGGATGCCCCTCGATCCTGCTTTTACTGCGCAGTGGTATGCGCTGATGCGGGATGTCACCAGCGCCGGAACTACAGTGCAGCGGGTTCGCATCGTGACCGAGCCTCACACGGATTACATCCGGTTCGCTGCATCGACGGTGCCGGGAAGCCTGGTCGCGGGTGAAGACATCCGCTGGCTTCCGAGGAATGACGCACCCGCCGGGCTGCCCGATGATGACTGGTGGTTGTTCGATGAAGATCTCGTAGCGTGGACTGTCTTCGAACAGGACGGGACCGCGCTCCCCGGTTGGGTCGCAAGTACCGACCCGGCACTAACCGGTCATTACGCGGGTCTTCGTGACCAGTTGTGGGACAAGGCGATCCGACACGGCGATTACATGAAGTGACAGATGTTCGACAGGCTCGCCGCGATCTGGGGGCACGGCTCCGTGATCTCCGGCTTGCGGCGCACCTGCGGGCTTATCAGCTCGCCGATCAGGCTGGTTGGTCCGCATCCAAGGTTTCGCGGATCGAGAACGGCGCGCACTCCCTCACCGAGGCCGACCTCCAACAATGGTGTCGGCTCACTGGCGCAGAACTTGCCTACCCAGATCTCCGGGCCACCCTCCGGAACGTCAACGCCGCGTGGATGGAGTGGCGACGGATTGTAGGCACCGGGCACGCCCGCCACCAAGGTGAGATCGGAGATCTTGAAGCCCGTACCGAACTCATCCGCAGCTATGACCCGCAAGTCATTCACGGTCTGTTGCAGACCCCGAACTATGCCCGCGCCATCCTGACGGCTGCGGCGGACTTCCTTCACATCAGTCAAGACCTTGACGCCGCTGTCACGGCACGGATGAAACGTCAGACCATCCTGCGGCGCGGCCGACATCGGTTCTACTTCCTCGTCGGCGAACCGGCGCTGTACGCAACCGTGGGCAGCAATGACGTGATGCGCGAACAGCTTTCGCACTTACTGGAGGTCATGGCTCTGCCTAGCACAGTCATCGCCGTAGTGCCGATGTCAGCCCAGTTCTTCTACCGCACAACAGAGTTCGCAATCTACGACCAAACAACGGTGATGATCGAGACCATTACCGCAGAGTCAACGATCACCCAGCCCCGTGAGATCGAACTGTACGAGCGAACCTTCACCCAACTCGCGAGTCAGGCGGTCGGCGTAGGCCCAAGCCGAGAGTTAATCCTGAAGGCGCTCCGGGCGACCGACAAGCCGTAGCGACATCCAGGCGGGGCAACTCGCCCGTGCCCCGGCCTCATAACCCCCGCTTGGGCACCGGCCGAGCGTCATGCACAGCAGGGGTGAGCTTGTACGGATTTACGGGTCGCGAGAACTGCCTCACTACAGCGGTTTCGGGCCGTACCTAGGTATGGGTCAAGCCGAGTTCGTGCGTCAGAGAGCGATCTAGAGCCTCGGTCTCGAAGCGATCCGCCCGGAAACCGGCGCACGGGTGGCGGACTGCCCCCTTTCAGTCCTGCCGTGCGCACCCTCGGGCACAAACGCCACTTTCGCGCGCAACAGGGGGACGGGGGCTCTCAGCCTTCGCGTGGCCTGCTCTCGAACATCCGAGGCCGAGTCCTGCCGAGTTGGAAAGAACACTCGCATGAATTGGCCCCCCTTCCCCCTGGCGCGCGCGGAACCGGCCTGTACGCCCGAGGGCAGGCCCAAGAGGGGGCGGGAGGGGTACATCCCACCTCTGGACCGGGCAGCAGGCAGGCAGCTGCTGTGGTCGTCCGCAGTCTCCGGGGTGACTGGGCCTCGGTGGTGCTTCCCGAACACGATGCCGAACGCCACGATGGTGAAAACCCCCTGGAAACCCGTATACAGGGCGAGCAACCGAGTGGTGCGGTGCGATAACCCCTGGTCAGAGGGGTAGGGCGGCCTGGGGGTTCGTGTTTGCGCGGGTCGATAGGTCGCGGTTCTGTCGACCGTCCGTTGTCGACACTGCACAGAGGAATGCCGACTACGAACTATCTCGGCTCTAATTTCGGACGCGGTATTGCGTGAGATTTGTTGCTGAACAGCCACGTTGCGGACATCCGCAATCTGGTCCGTGGTCGCTGTGTCGAGTCGGAGCCCACCGCCACATCGCAGCATTGCCTGACTGGCTGATCCCAGCCTACGGGGTGCGTTGATGCGCGGTGAGTCGACAATCTGTCGAGGGTTTCGGCGACAAGAATCTGACAAGAAACCCCGGTCGATGATCATGGTTGGGGGTGAACCCAAGTGAATGAGATACTGGCTCTACCAAGGTGTTTGGGAAATCTCCCTTGATTGTGGTAGAGGGGTGACGGAGGGTTCAAATCCCTCCGCCACCGCTTACGCCCCTGACCTGGTTCCAGGTCAGGGGCTTTTTCATGCGCGCGGAATCGGCCGGTGCCGTGTATATTTCGCCGGTTTCGGGGTCAGCCTGCCTCGCGGTGGGCGGGGGGTTCGTGAGTGGCTTCGATGAAGATGCGGAGACCTTCGGCGACCTTGCCGGAGAGGATGTTGAGTTGTTCGGGCGGTAGTGACGCACTGGTGGCGCCGGCCTCGGCGAGGCGGTCGCGCACCTGCTCCAGCCACAGCTGTGCGAACTGTACGTGGCGTTCCAGGGGCATGGGCCGACTCTACCGCCTTTCGAACGTCAGTTCGATATCGAATTCGTCTCGGCGCCGATCTCGCCGGTGTAGACGGCGCGCAGCCCGGCGGCGGCCAGGGCGGTGCAGTGCTCGATGAGCTCGCTCATGGGCAGGCGCAGGTGGCCCTCCTGCTTCTCGACGAGGACGCGCTCGAGCATGCCCACCACCGAGTGGGCGAAGATCTCGATGACGAGGCCGCCGGCCCGCGCGGCCTCGCCGGGGCGGGCGTCGCGCGCGGTCGCCGCCACGAGCTCGGTGAACCGGCGCAGCGAATCCTGCATGTGCCGTTCGGCTTCCGGCCCGGCACCGGCCGGTTCGGCGAAGACGATGCGCAGCTTGCGGCCGTCGGCGCCCAGCGCCTCGAGGAAGGTACCGATTCCGGCGCGCAGCTTCTGCGTTCCCGCGGGCTCGGCCGCCGCCACGGCCGTCGCGACCGCGCCGTACAGCTCCTCGATCACCCCGTCGAACACCGCCACGAACAATTCCCGTGTGCTGCCGAAGGATTCGTAGAAGTAGCGGTCGGTCACCCCGGCCTCGCGGCAGAGGTCCTTCACGCCCGTGGCGAGAAAGCCGCGGGTGCCGAACAATTCGTGTCCGGCGCGGAGAAGCTGTTCGCGCCGGGCCGCGACCCGGCTGGCGGCGTCGACGCCCCCGTAGCGCCGCCGGGGTCGCCGTCCTTGCGCGGGTGCGGCGGCCTTGCGCGCTCGTTCGGGCACTCGTACCTCCTTCGACGGCCTTGGCTACCAATCGGTTTCTCATTATCCCGCCGCGGCACGATCGTCTCTGGTAAATATGACTATCTGAATCGTCAGTTTTGGAGGTTACCGGGTGGAGCGGGAACGCGGGAACGACGGGCTGTCACGACGGACACTGCTGGCGGCGGGCGCGATCGGATTGGCGAGCGCCGCCGGAACATCGCTGGCGCCCCGGGCGCGGGCGGACCTGTCCACCCAGCGCCGCCGGGGCGGTCCGCCCCGCAATCGGGTCGCGGTGCTGGGCGCGGGGATCGGCGGGCTCACCGCGGCGCACGAGCTGGCCGAGCGCGGTTTCGAGGTGACCGTGTTCGATCGCAAGGAGCTGGGCGGCAAGTCCCGCACCATCGGGGTGCCCGGCAGCGCCGCCGGTGGCCGCGCCCCGCTGCCCGGCGAGCACGGCGCGCGCGGATTCACCTCCTTCTATCACCACGTGCACGACACCATGCGGCGAATCCCGGTGCCCGGCAACGCGAACGGCGTTTACGACAATCTGGTGCCGTTCTCGGTCGGCGACCCGCGCTATCCGCGCGCGAACAATCTGCCCGACGGTTTCCCGCTCATGTTCGGGTTCTACTTCGACCCGAAGGAATTGCTCACCCCGCAGGGCTGGCAGCGGGTGCTGGTGGAAATGTTCCTGAAGAACCACGCCGTCCCCGTTCCCGAGGCGCTGTATCTGGCGAGCCGGTTCGTGGCCTACCTGACCTCGAGCGAGGAGCGCCGGTTCGGGCAGTGGGAGCACACCAGCTGGTGGGACTTCGTCGGCGCCGCCTCCCGATCCGCCGAGTACCGCGGTCTGGCCGCGACCGGCCTGACCCGCGCGCTGGTGGCCGCTAAGGAGACGGTGGCCAGCGCGCGGTCCATGGGCAATATGGCCGAGGCGTTCCTCCTCGCGCTGAGCCGGGAGGCCACCGGCGGGCCGAAGGTGTACGAGGTGCTGAACGGGCCCACCGACGAGGTGTGGCTGGATCACTGGATCACCTTGCTGCGCAACCTCGGTGTGCAATTCCACACCGGGCACGAGGCCCGGGGCTTCACCGTCGACGGAGGCAGCGTCTCGGGCGCGCGCATCCGCCGACCGGACGGCTCGGTGCGCGACGTGGACGCGGACTGGTACGTGTGCGCGGTGCCGACCGACCGCGCCCGCGGCCTGTGGTCCGACGAGATGCGGCGGCTCGACCCGGCGCTGGCCGCCATGGACGGCCTGTTCGTGGACTGGATGAACGGCCTGCAGCTGTTCGTCACCCAGCGCCTGGACCTGGGCCACGGCTACAACATCTACCTGGACGCGCCCTGGCGGCTCACCTCCTACACCCAGAAAGCATTCTGGCCGGGCGATTACGCGAGCAAGTACGGCGACGGCAGCATCGTGGACGGGCTCACCATCGATATCGCCGACTGGGACACCCCGGGCCTGCTGTTCGGCAAACCGGCCAAGATGTGCACCCGCGACGAGATCTATCGGGAGGTCTGGGCGCAGCTGACCGCCGCGCTCGACGACGACGGCCGCGTCGCGCTGCCCGACGGCATCGTGCGGCGGTGGCAACTGGATCCCGGCATCACCTGGGCGGACGGGCAGAACCACAACGACGAACCGCTGCTGGTCAACACCGTCGGCTCGTGGGCGAAGCGGCCCACCGCGCGGACCGCCATCTCCAATCTGTTCCTGGCCGCCGACTACGTGCAGACCGATTTCGACCTGGCCACCATGGAGGGCGCCAACGAGGCCGCCCGCCGCGCGGTGAACGCGATCCTGGACGCGTCCGGATCGTCCGCGCCACGCGCACAGCTGTTCTCGCGCGAGGGCATCGCCGCGCTGGAACCGCTGCGCCAGGCCGATGCCGCTCGGTATCGCGCAGGTCAGCCCAACCTGTTCGACCTGGGCTGAGGCCCGGAGCGCGCCGGGTCTACGTTGGAGAACGTGGACCTACGGATCTTCACCGAGCCCCAGCAGGGGGCCACCTACGACGATTTATTGCGAGTTGCCAAGACCACCGAGGACGCCGGGTACGACGCGTTCTTCCGTTCCGATCACGTCCTGAAGATGGGCTCGGTGTCCGGACTGCCCGGTCCGACCGACGCCTGGATCACCCTGGCCGGGCTCGCCCGCGAGACCTCGCGCATCAAGCTGGGCACGCTGGTCACCGCCGCCACCTTCCGGCATCCGTCGGTGCTGGCCATCTCCGTGGCGCAGGTCGACCGGATGTCCGGCGGGCGGGTCGAATTCGGTTTCGGCGCGGGCTGGTTCGCCGAGGAGCACACCGCCTACGGCATTCCGCTGCCGGAGGTCGTCGAGCGCTTCGACCGCTACGCCGAGCAGTTGGAGATCATCACCGGTCTGTGGGAGACCCCCGAGGGCGAGACCTTCGACTTCTCCGGCAAGCACTACCGGCTGGTCGACGCCCCGGCGCTGCCCAAGCCCGCGCAGCGGCCCCGGCCGCCGGTGATCATCGGCGGCGCCGGGAAGAAGCGCACCCCCGCGCTGGCCGCCCGGTTCGCGCAGGAGTTCAACCTGCCGTTCAGCGATTCCGCCACGGCCACGGCCCAATTCGAGCGGGTGGCCGCGGCCGCACGCGAGATCGGCCGCGACCCGAACGAGATCGTTCGCTCCGCCGCGCAGGTGCTGTGCGTGGGCCGCGACGACGCCGAGGTGGCCCGCCGCGCCGCCGCCATCGGGCGCGAGGTCGAGGAGCTGAAGCAGAACGGCCTGACCGGTACACCGGCCGAGATCGTCGACAAGATCGCCCGCTACCGCGAGGAAACCGGCATTACCCGGATGTACCTGCAGGTCCTGGATTTGGCCGACCTGGACCACATCGAGTTGGTCGCCGCGGAGGTCGCGCCCCAGCTCGGCTGAGGATCCCGGCCAAAAGCACGCCGGGATCAGGGGAGCATGCCGGGATGACGGGTCGCCCTTGCCGGGATGGCGGGTCGCCCTTGATGGTCCCGGCGTGCTTTTGGCCGGGACCATCAAGGGACCTACCCGACCGGCACCGGCTCCTTCTCCGCCGCCCTGCGGTCGCGCTCCTGCAACTCGCGCAGCTTGGTGCCCTCCACGTCGATGTCGGGGAGGATGCGGTCCAGCCACTTCGGGATCCACCAGGACCACTTGCCCAGCAGGATCAGCAGCGATGGGATCAGCACCATGCGGACCAGGAAGGCGTCGAACAGCACGCCCGCCGCGAGCGCGAAGCCCATGGACTTCGCGGTGACATCGCTCTCCAGCAGGAAGCCGCCGAACACCGAGATCATGATGATGGCCGCGGAGGTCACCACGCGCGCGCCGTGGTGGTAACCGCTGATCACCGCGTCCTTCGGCGACTTGCCGTGCATGTACTCCTCGCGCATGCGCGTCACCAGGAACACCTGGTAGTCCATCGCCAGGCCGAATACCAAGCCGATCAGGATGATCGGCAGGAAGCTGACCAGCGGGTGCGGCTCCTGGATCAGGCCGAGCTTGCCCTCCTGGAAGATCAGCACGGTCGCGCCGAACGTGGCCGCCATCGACAGCAGGAAGCCCAGCGCCGCGGTGAGCGGCACCAGAATCGACCGGAACACCAGCACCAGCAGAATGAACGCGGCGATCGCGACGATCGACATATACGGCACGATCTTGCTGAGCAGCGCATTCGACACGTCGGCGTAGATGGCCGTGGTGCCGGTGATGCCGTACTCCATGCCGTAGCGGGACTTGAAGTCCGCCTCGGCATTACGGGCGTTCTTCACCAGATCCTGGGTCGCCTTGTTGTTCGGCCCCGAGTCCGGCACCGCCAGCAGCCGCACGCCGGTGCTGTGCGCGTAGTCGTTGGCGTGGGTCTGCGGGTTCAGCGCATTGGTCTGCGGCATGGTCACGAAGTCCATGCCCGGATACCCCTCCAGCCGGTCGTGCAGCGCGACGACCGCCGCCTCGCGCTGATCGGGCGCGACATTGGTGAGGTCGCCCACCACGGTCAGAACGCCGTTGCTGCCCTCGCCGAAACCGCTGGTGCGCAGGTCGTATGCCTTGCGTACGGTCGAGGTCTTGGGCTGGCTGTCCTCGCCCGGCAGGCCGAGGCTCAGCTTGGTCGCGGGCAGCGCCAGCAGGCCCAGCGCCAGCACGCTCAGGATCAGCGCCACCGCGGGCGCGCGGCCGATCAGGCGCGCGAACCGCATGCCGTTGGTCACCGAGTGCTCGTTCTCGGGATCGTGTTGGGCCACCACCGGCAGCTTCGGCTTGAACAGGTACCTGCCGAACGCGCCCATCAGCGCGGGCAGCAGCGTCAGCGCCACCAGGATCGCGAACAGCGCGGCCAGCGCGCCGCCCAGACCCATCCAGGTGAGGAAGCTGACCCGCACGATGCTCAGGCCGCACAGCGCGATGATCACGGTCATGCCCGCGAACACCACCGCGGAACCGGCCGTGCCGATCGCGGTACCGGCCGCCTCCTCCGGCGAATCCTGTACCGCCAGTTCGTGTTTGTAGCGCGAGACGATGAACAGCGCGTAGTCGATCGAGAGCGCGAGCCCGATCATCATCGCGAGAATGGAGGTGAAGCTCGGGATATTCACCACCGAGGTGCCCATCATGATGAGCGCCAGCGCCGAGCCGACGCCCACCACACCGGTCAGGATCGGCACGAAGGAGGCGAGCAGCGCGCCGAAGGCGATCATCATGACGATGAACGCGACGCCGATGCCGATCATCTCGGACTGACCGCTGCTGGCGAACTGCTTGGTCACGATGGTGCCGCTGATCTCGACGGTGAGACCGTCCTTGCGGGCCTGGTCGCCCACGTCGTACGCGGCGGTGCGGTCGGCCTCGGTGATATCGGAGAACTTCAGCGCGAACGGCACCTGGACGTAGGCGACCGAGTCCGCGTTGCCCTTGCCGAGCACATTCAGCGGCGCCAGCCCGCAGCGGGAGACGAAGGCGGGATCGTTACGGTCCCCGGTGGCGCAACCCATCTGGGTGGTGAGGTCGATCGGGTCGAGCACCGGCTTGCCGTGGTCGACGATGCCCAGGCCGTTGAGCTTCTGCACCAGATCCGCGACGGCCGCCCGGTTGGCCGGATCGGTGAGCTTCTGCCCCGCGGGCGCGCCGATCACGTAGGTGCCGGTGACGGCGTCCAGCTTGAACTGCGCGGACATGCCGGGGAACTGCTTGTCCAGAATCTGGGTCGCGCGCTGCGACGGCAGGTTCGGCATGTTGAAGTTGTCCTGCACCGGTTTCTTCAGCGTGGCGCCGAGGCCGAGCAGCAGCACGACCAGCACCAACCAGGCGGGAAGCACGATCCATTTTCGGCGGAAGGCGAACTTCCCCCACCGGTACAGATATACGGACACGAAGAGTTCTCCTAGCGATAGCTGGGTGGTGTGCTGGCCTGTTCGACGCCTGTAGACAGCACCTGCGGCCTCTCGTGCGCGAGCCGCCTCCAGAAAGAATTTCTTCTGCCTACCGGTCGGTAGGTAGACTACCGACCGGTAGGCCGGGGCTCAACATCGATTGTGAGGGCATCGGCCTCGGTCGGGAAGACGGATGAGAGGATCGCCATATGGCTGCGCGCACTATGTCCGGATCGGGTGTCGCAGGTGGCAGCACCAAAGACGCGATCCGGGAGGCCGCCATCCGGCTCTTTTCCGCCAAGGGCTTCGAACAGACGAGCCTGCGCGAAGTGGCAGATGCGGTGGGAATCACAAAAGCCTCGCTCTACTATCACTACGCCTCGAAGCTGGATCTGCTGATCGCCATCGTCGAACCGGCGTTCGACGACCTGGGTTCGGTGGTCGAGGGGCTCGGTGAACTCACCTACGGCCCCGAGGGGGTTCGCGAGGTGCTGGCCCGGCAGTTGCGGGCGATGTTGCGGCACCGCACCGCGAGCGTGATGGCGGTGCGCGACACGGTGGCGATCATCAACGCCATCGGCAATCGTTATCCGGACATGCTCGCCAACCACCGCCGCCTGACCCGATGGCTGGCCGGGCCCGACCCCTCGCCTGAGGCGCTGCTGCGCGCCAGTTCGGCACTGGAGGTGGTCAGCACGGTGCTGTGGTCGCAGGAGTTGGCGCCCGAGGCCGACGAGGACATGATCGAGCGCGTGCTGCTGGACGCGGCCCTCGGCGTGCTGGCGGGCGGAGCGGGAGCGCCCTCGACCAACGGGAGTGGCCGTGCACATCACCGCTAGGGTCGACTACGCCGTCCGGATCCTGCTGGAAATGGCGCGCGTGCAACCGAATTCGGTCAAGGCCGACGCCATCGCCGGTGCACAGGACATTCCGCCCAAGATTCTCGAATCCGTCGCCGCCGAGCTGCGCCGCGCCGGGCTGATCACCAGTAGGCGCGGACCCGACGGCGGCTACCGGCTGGCCCGTCCCGCCGACGAGGTCAGCGTGGCCGACGTGATCCGGGCGATCGAGGGCCCGCTCGCCTCGGTGCGCGGGCAGCGGCCCGAGGACGTGACCTATCCGGGCGCGGCCGAACCGCTGCAGCGGGTGTGGATCGCGTTGCGCGTCAACATCCGTGCGGTGCTCGAGCGGGTGTCGATCGCCGACCTCGCCGCCGGGCGGCTACCCGGGTTCGTGACCGAGCTGACCGCGGATCCCGACGCCTGGGTCCGCCGGTCCGGTCCGGAGGCGGCGGAACTCTCGCCGGGCTGACCTCGCACATTCGGGGGAAAACCGTTCTGCCTGCAGCGAACCGCCGCGAAGACCCGGTAAGTCGTGGCGGCGGTCACGTCGGATTGACGGTAGCCTGCACGCATCATGTTGATCCGACTGCTGCGCACCTACACCGCTCCGTACCGCACCCAGCTGGTGGGCGTCGTTGTGCTCCAGCTGATCTCGGTGATCGCCATGCTGTACCTGCCGACCCTGAACGCGGACATCATCGACAACGGCGTCACCAAGGGCGATGTCGGCTACATCTGGACCACCGGGCTGTGGATGCTGCTGGTCTCCGGTGTGCAGATCATCGCGGGCGGCGCCTCGGTGTATCTGGGCGCGCAGGCCGGGATGGGCGCCGGGCGCGATCTGCGCGCGGCCCTGCTGCACCGGGTCGGCGGCTTCTCCGCCCGGGAGGTGGGCATCTTCGGCGCGCCCTCGCTGATCACCCGCACCACCAACGATGTCCAGCAGTTGCAGCTGCTGATCGTGATGAGCGTGACCGTCCTGGTCATGGCGCCGATCATGTGTATCGGCGGCATCGTCATGGCGCTGCGGCAGGGCGCGAGCCTGTCCTGGGTGCTGTTGATCGCGGTGCCGGTGCTGGGCCTGGCGATGGGGCTGATCATCTCCCGCATGGTTCCGGCGTTCCGGCAGATGCAGGGACGCATCGACGTGGTGAACCGGGTGCTGCGCGAACAGATCACCGGCATCCGGGTGGTGCGCGCGTTCGTGCGGGAGCGACAGGAGAACTGGCGCTTCGGCGTCGCCAACTCGGAGCTGACCGAGACCTCGCTGCGGGTCGGTCGGCTGACCGCGCTGATGTTCCCGACGGTCATGCTGATCAGCAACCTCACCACGGTCGCCGTGCTCTGGTTCGGCGGGCACGTGATCGACGAGGGCCGGATGCAGGTCGGCTCGCTGACCGCGATGCTGGCCTACATCCTGCAGATCCTGATGGCCGTCATGATGGCCTCGTTCCTAGCGGTGATCGCCCCGCGCGCCGCGGTCTCCGCCGATCGCATCGGCGCGGTGCTCGACACCGAATCGTCGGTGCAGCCGCCGCGGCTGCCGCAGACGTTCAAGTCCGATCCGAGCGAGGTCGACATCGCCTTCGCGGAATTCCAGTTCCCGGGCGCGGAGAAACCGGTGTTGCGCGCCATCCGATTCCGCGTGGAGGCCGGGCAGACCACCGCGATCGTCGGCTCGACCGGTTCGGGCAAGACGACGCTGATCAATCTCGTTCCCCGCCTGATCGATGTGACCGACGGGGCGGTCTACGTGGGCGGCACCGATGTGCGCCATCTCGATCCGGAGCTGCTGCGGTCACAGATCGGCCTGGTGCCGCAGAAGGCGTACCTGTTCTCCGGCACGATCGCGAGCAATCTGCGCTACGGCAATCCCGACGCCACCGACGAGGAACTGTGGCGCTGCCTCGAGATCGCGCAGGCCGCCGACTTCGTCCGGGAGATGCCGCAGGGGCTGGAAACGCCGGTGGCGCAGGGCGGTACGACCGTGTCGGGCGGGCAGCGCCAGCGGCTGGCGATCGCGCGGGCGCTGGTGAAGCGGCCCAAGATCTACCTGTTCGACGACTGCTTCTCCGCCCTCGACGTCGCCACCGACTTCCGGGTCCGCGAGGCGCTGCGGTCCGAGGTCACCGACGCCGCGGTCATCACCGTGGCGCAACGCATTTCAACGGTCCGCGACGCCGATCAGATCGTGGTGCTCGAGGACGGGCAGATGGCCGGGATCGGCACCCACGACCGATTGCTGCGCGACTGTCCGGAATACCGTGAGATCGTCGAGTCCCAGTTCAGCGCGGAGGAGGTCCGATGAGGCCGGGAACGGGTCCCGATCCGACCGGACCGGCGCCGGACGCGCGGGCCAAGTCCTTCGGTCCGTCGCTGAAGCGGCTGCTGAGCCGATTGCGGCCGGAGAAGCCGTATCTCATCGCGATCTTCGCGCTGGCCGTGACCGCCGTCGTGCTGAACGTGCTGGGCCCGCAGATGCTCGGCAAGGCCACCAACCTCATCTTCGACGGCGTGGTGAGCAAGCAGCTGCCGCCGGGGCTGAGCAAGGACCAGGCCGTCGCCGGGCTGCGCGCGCAGGGGCAGGACCGGCTGGCCGACATGTTCGCGGGCATGCACATCACCCCCGGCACCGGCATCGATTTCGCCGCGGTGGGCCGGGTGCTGATGGTGGTGCTGGCGCTGTACATCGCCGCCGCGATCTTCGGCTGGCTGCAGGCGTTCCTGCTGAACCTGGTCATCAACCGCACGGTCAAGCGGCTGCGCGGCGATATCGAGCAGAAGATCCACCGGCTGCCGCTGAGCTTCTTCGACTCCACCCCGCGCGGTGATCTGCTGTCCCGAGTCACCAACGATGTGGACAACATCGCGCAGAGCCTGAATCAGACCATGAGCCAGCTGATCACGTCGGTGCTGACGGTGTTCGGCGTGCTGGGAATGATGTTCTGGATTTCGCCGCTGCTTGCCGGGGTCGCGTTGCTCACCGTGCCGATCGTGGTCGTACTGACCGCGCAGATCGCCAAGCGGTCCAAGCCGCACTTCGTCGATCAGTGGAAGTACACCGGCCTGGTGAACGCCCAGGTGGAGGAGGCGTTCACCGGGCACGAGGTGGTGACCGCCTTCGGCCGCGGCCGCGAGGTGGCCCGGGAGTTCGACGAGCGCAACGATCGGCTGTATCAGGCCAGCTTCCGCGCCCAGTTCATCTCCGGCCTGATCATGCCGGTGGTCATGTTCGTCGGGAACCTGAACTACGTGCTGATCGCGGTTGTCGGCGGTCTGCGGGTGGCCTCGGGCAATCTGTCGCTGGGCGAGGTGCAGGCATTCATCCAGTACTCGCGGCAGTTCACCCAGCCGCTGACCCAGATCGCCTCGATGATCAACCTGCTGCAGTCCGGCGTGGCCTCGGCCGAGCGCATCTTCGAGATCCTCGACGCGCAGGAGCAGGTGCCCGATCCCGAGGTGGAGGATTCGCGCCCGGTCGACCGGGGGCGGGTCGCGTTCGAGGCGGTGTCGTTCCGCTACGAGCCGGACAAGCCGGTGATCGAGGAGCTGTCGCTGGTCGCCGAGCCCGGGCACGTGGTGGCCATCGTCGGCCCGACCGGCGCGGGCAAGACCACGCTGGTGAATCTGCTGGAACGGTTCTACGAGATCGACTCCGGCGCGATCACCATCGACGGCGTGGACGTCACCCGCATCTCCCGCGACCATCTGCGCTCGCGGATCGGCATGGTGCTGCAGGACACCTGGCTGTTCAGCGGGACGATCCGGGAGAACATCGCCTACGGCAATCCGAATGCGAGCGAGGCCGAGATCGTGGCCGCCGCCCGCGCCGCGTACGTCGACCGGTTCGTGCACGCGCTGCCGAACGGCTACGACACGGTCATCGACGAGGAGGGTTCCGGGGTCAGCGCCGGTGAGAAGCAGCTGATCACCATCGCGCGAGCATTCCTGGCCAAGCCGTCGATCCTGATCCTGGACGAGGCGACCAGCTCGGTCGACACCCGCACCGAGCTGCTGGTCCAGCAGGCCATGGCCGCGCTGCGCCGCGACCGCACCAGTTTCGTGATCGCGCACCGATTGTCGACGATCCGGGATGCGGACACCATTGTGGTGATGGAAAAGGGGCGCATTGTGGAGCAGGGCACGCATGCGGGGTTGCTGGCTCAGCGGGGGGCTTATTTCCGGCTGTATCACGCGCAGTTTGCGGGGGCCGCTGTCGATCAGGACTTGATCGATGAGGAGACGGTGGACGCGGTCTGACGGCGGGGAGGGTCCCGGCCAAAAGCACGCCGGGACCCTGGCAATATTGCATGCCGGGACCCTGGCAATATTGGCGGGTGCCTGATCCTGCCTCGTTCTCGTTCTCCGTCGGTACCCGCTTGGAAGGGCGGCACGGTCGGTCCGGCGTCATTTCCACGCCGCACGGTGACATCGCGACACCGGCGTTCATTCCCGTCGGCACCAAGGCCACGGTGAAGGCGGTGCTGCCGGAGACCATGGCGGAGATCGGGGCGCAGGCGTTGCTGGCCAATGCCTATCACCTGTACCTGCAGCCGGGGTCCGACATCGTGGACGAGGCGGGCGGGCTGAGCGCGTTCATGAACTGGCCCGGCCCCACCTTCACCGACAGCGGCGGCTTCCAGGTGATGTCGCTGGGCGTCGGCTTCAAGAAGGTGCTGGCCATGGAGACGGTCGGCGTGCAGAACGACGATGTGATCGCGAAGGGCAAACAGCGGCTGGCCGTGGTCGACGACGACGGCGTCACCTTCCGGTCCCACCTGGACGGCTCCAAACACCGGTTCACGCCCGAGGTCTCGATGGGCATCCAGCACCGGCTGGGCGCGGACATCATGTTCGCCTTCGACGAGCTGACCACGCTGATGAATACCCGTGGCTACCAGGAGAAGTCGCTGCGGCGCACGCACGAGTGGGCGCAGCGCTGCATCGACGAGCACGAGCGGCTCACCGCCGAGCGCACCCACCGCCCGTATCAGGCGCTGTTCGCGGTGATCCAGGGCGCGCAGTACGAGGACCTGCGGCGCAAGGCATGTCGCGAGCTGGAGTCGATGCGCGGCCGGGGCGGAACGGAATTCGACGGCTACGGCATCGGCGGCGCGCTGGAGAAGCACAACCTGGGCACCATCGTCGGCTGGTGCTGTGACGAACTGCCCGAACACAAGCCGCGGCATCTGCTCGGCATCAGCGAGCCGGAGGACTTCTTCGTCGCCATCGAGAACGGCGCCGACACCTTCGACTGCGTGAACCCCTCCCGGGTGGCCCGCAATGCCGCCATCTACGTCGCCGAGGGCCGATTCAACATCAACACCAGCCGCTTCCGCCGCGACTTCACCCCCATCGACGAGACCTGCGACTGCTACACCTGCGCCCACTACACCCGCGCCTACCTCCACCACCTCTTCAAGGCCAAGGAGATGCTGGCCGCCACCCTCTGCACAATCCACAACGAGCGCTTCACAATTCGCCTCGTGGACGACATCCGCGCCAGCATCGAGGGGGGTTACTTCGACGAGTTCAAGGCGGAGACGTTGGGGCGCTGGAAGGGGAGGATCAAAGCGCCCGGGGCGCAATAACCCGCACCCTCATCTCTCATGATCCCGGCGTGCTTTTGGCCGGGATCTCCCGTGAGGTCCCGGCCAAAAGCACGCCGGGACCAAGGGGATGCGTCCAGCGGCCTAACTGAACAGCGCCGGGCGGTCCAGTGGCGCGTAGCTGGGCTCGCGCTTCTTCAGGTAGGCGATGCAGCGGTAGCTGATCGGCATGATCAGCACCTCGCACAGGGTCTTCCAGAGGAAGCCGACCAGAACGTAGTTGAGGTACGCGCCCCAGGTATTGATCCCGATCGCGGTGGCGGCGATGGAGCAGAACACCAGGGTGTCGCCGAATTCACCGGCGACCGTCGAGCCGAGCAGCCGCGCCCACAGGTGCCTCTCCTTGGTGCGCTCCTTGATCAGCACCAGCGTCACCGAGTTGAGGAACTGCCCGACGATGTACCCGGCCAGGCCCGCCGCCACCAGCTGCGGCGTGGTGCCGACCACGGTGCGGAAGGCGTCCTGATTGCCGTAGAACTCGGCCGCGGGCAACCCGATCGCGATCCAGAAGCACACGACCATCAGGGCCAGCATGCCGAAGCCGTAGTAGATGGTGCGCCGCGCGGCGCGGAATCCGTACACCTCGCTGAGCACGTCGCCGATGACGTAGGCGAGGGGGAACAGGAAGAACGCGCCGTCGGTGGTGATCGGCAGCACCTCGATCGGACCCAGCGCGAGGTGGTGCCCGGTGAAGAACTGCACGCCCTTGGTCGCGCAGATATTGGAGATCATCAGGGTGGCCGTGAACAGCGTCACGATCAGGGTGAAGGGTCCCCCCGCGGCCTGCGCGAACGATGCGTGCTCGGCCGCGGGGCGCCCAGGCCCCTCGAGGTCCACGGATTGTTTCGTCTCACTCACGAGGGTTGGACGATACCGGCAGGCGGTCGCGGTGGAATAGGCTGAACCAATGACGAATCCCGGCGATTCCGACGAATGGTGGAAAAAGTACGGTGGCGAGGGTGTGTCGTCCGAGTCGGGCGGCCACGCGACGCCCCCGCCCGAGTCCACGCCGCCGCCGGCGGGGTACGGCTCCACCCCCGGCTACCCCACCCAGCCGCCGGGAACCCCGCCCCCGCAGCAGCAGTACCCGAGCTGCCCCCAGCCCCCCGCGCAGCCGTACGGGCAGCCGGGCTACGGCTATCCGGGCGGCGGCCAGTACCAGCCCTACGGGTACCCCGCCCAGCGGCAGGGCACCAACGGCCTGGCCGTCGGTTCGCTGATCGCCTCGATCCTCGGGCTGTGCACCTGCGTGGGCGCGATCGTCGGCATCGTGCTGGGCATCATCGCGCTCAACCAGATCAAGGAGCGCGGCGGCGAGGGCCGCGGAATGGCGTTGGCGGGCATCTGGATCGGCGTGGTCGCCATTGTTCTGTCCATCATCTATGTCGCGGCGCGGCTGGTCACCACCCATTGAGTCAGGTGCGTACCACCTGGGTGCCGCCCGCGAATCGGTCGTGCCAGCCCTGGCCGTTGGGGTCCTGGGAGATCGTGACGGCGACCGAGATCGACAGCACCAGCGTCGCCACCGCGCCGAGGCAGGGCACGAGGGCGGCGGCGGCCCACAGGTTGCGCTTGAGCGAGGTCTGCGCGTCCGGCGGCTGACCGCCGGGCGCCAGCACCCGCAGGCCGACCAGCCGCTTGCCGAACGTGGTGCCCCTCGAAGTCTCTTGTGCCACACAGTATCCGGTGAAGGCGACGGCGATGAGCATGGGCGCGATCACCTTGGACATCAGCATGCTCGCGGGTGAGATTCCGGTCAGCAGGCCGATGCCGTAGAGGATCAGCCAGGCTGGGATGCCGATGATCAACGCGTCGATGATGCGGGCGATGAAGCGCGTGCCCAGATCGGCGTGCTGCCCAGCACTGGTCATACGGGTCCTTGTCGGGAATCGATCGCGGATGCGGACGAGTGGGTACCTTACGGATCGACGCCGAGTTGCACCACGTCGGCGGGGTCGATCCGCCAGGGCTCCCGGGGGAGGGCGTCCGGCCGGAACCGGTCGAGCAGTTCGGCGGGTGTGTCGGCGGCGTAGCCGAGCGAATTCGCCAGCAGCGCAACGACTTGGTGCGGGGACTCGCCGAGCGCGATGCGATCGGTGAGCGTCACCGCGCCGTCGCGTTTGGCCAGCCGCTCGCCCTCGGCATTGAGCACGAGCGGAACGTGGGCGTAGCGGGGGATCGCCAGCTCGAGCAGTTCGGCCAGATACGCCTGCCGCGGCGTGGACGGCAGCAGATCGTCCCCGCGCACCACCTGATCGACGCCCTGGTCGGCATCGTCGACCACGACCGCGAGATTGTAGGCGGGCGTCCCGTCGCCGCGGCGCAGCACGAAATCGTCCACCGCGCCCCGGTAGCGGCCGTGCAGCTCGTCGATGATCTCGAATTCCTTTGTCTGCGAGCGTAATCGAAGCGCGGCGGGCCGTCCCTCGGCGCGCCTGGCGGCGCGCTCGGCGTCGGTGAGGTCGCGGCAGGTGCCCGGGTAGGCGCCGAGGGGCCCGTGCGGCGCGGTCACGGCCTGCTGGATTTCCCTTCGGGTGCAATAACATTCGTAGGTCAGCCCGGCGTCGGTGAGCCGGTCGATGGCGGCGTGGTGCAGTGCTTGCCGGCGCGACTGCCGCACCACCGGGCCGTCCCAGTCCAGGCCGAGCGCGGCCAGATCCACCAGCTGGCGTTCGGCCGCGCCCGGTCGCACCCGGTCCAGATCCTCGATGCGGATCAGGAACCGGCGCCCGGTCGAGCGTGCGAACAGCCACGCCAGCAGGGCCGTTCGCAGATTGCCCAGGTGCAGGTCGCCGGAGGGGCTCGGCGCGAACCGTCCGGCGGCCCGGGGTCCCGAAGCGTCGTCATGGAGCATTCCGCTCATCGTAGGGAATCCGGCGTTCAGCCCCGTAGACGCGGTGCCAGCTGCCGATCGTCGATCGGGCGATCCGCGGCCAGGGCCGCCAGCAGCCGCTCGGCGTGGGCGATCAGGCCGGGCCCGTCGATGCGGTAGGGCGCGGGCCCGGCGGCGGTCAACCGGCCGATCGCCCGCTCCAGCAGCGTGGTGGCGCCCTTGGGATTACCGCGCTGGATGTGGGTGAGGCCGACGGCGTACTGGGCCAGGCCCTGCCACAGCATCCGCTCGGCGAACGGTGCGCTCTTCCAGGCGGCCTCGAGCACCTCGTGGGCATGGAAGGCGAGTCCGTCGTCCAGCAGGCGCTGGGCGTAGTCGAGGCTTTGCTCGGGTGTCAGGTCGAGGTCGTCCGGAATGCGCTCCACGCCGACGCTGCCCGCCGGTAAAGGGCGCCCGAGGCGGTCGCGAGGTCGGGCATTTCGGGCGCGTCCGGCAATATCACGATCACGATCCGTCACCAGTCCATGATGCCTCACTTCGGACGATTCGTGATTATTCGGGCGGAAACACAATGCTGGGCGGTCGAATTCATTGCGTCCACAGGTCTTGACGTCGACCGATCGAGTGTCGATCAGCAATTCGTTCGCAAACTACTACTCATTTCGCTGACTTCTCATTTGCATGATTGAATTCGAAAATACCTTTGCGCCACCTTGTCCAGAACCTGCTAGGGTTCAGAACGGGGAATCTCCCCATCTGTGCACGCAGACGTGCACGTTGAACGCACGAATGCAAGTTGCGCGCTTGTATCAGGCGCATCACGGGATCGATCTTCGAAGGTGGTCCCGATGGTCCGAACGAATGATGCCAGGGATACTCGTTCTCGAACGCAGCAAAGGAGTTACTCGTGATGGTTGACACGACCGGTGCCGTGTGGCGTAAGAGCAGCCACAGCGGCCCCGACGGAAACTGCGTGGAGGTGGCGTTTCTCCTCACCGGCAATGTCGCCGTCCGTGACACCAAAGACCGCGGAGACGGTCCGATTCTGGCGTTTGCTCCTGGAGAATGGGACGCGTTCGTCAGTGAGGTGACCGGAGGAGTGCTCCGGCGGTCCTGAGCCGGTAGCCGGGAAACGGCAAGCACGGCCCCGAGTCGATCGGCTCGGGGCCCGACGCGTTTTCGGGCCTAGCCGTGGTCCTGATGTTCGCGCAGCACCGCGAGCTGCCGATGTTCCTGCTCGTGCTCGACGGCGCGCAACTGCTCGTTCTCGTGTTCCGGGTCCGCGCGCAGGAAGCTGCCGGTTCCCGGTTTGCCGGACAGGCCCAGCCGATTCATCTTCTTCGGCACGGGAGCGCCCTGATATTCCAGCGGAATCGGATGACCGTGCTCGTCGACCGGTCCGAGCGGTTGATGCAGTTCGATGTACTCCCCGTGCGGCAACCGGCGAATGACGCCGGTCTCGATGCCGTGCTCGAGCACCGCGCGGTCGCTGCGCTGCAGGGCCAGGCACAGCCGGTAGGCCAGGAAGTAGGCCAGCGGCGGCACGAGCAGGAGCCCGATGCGGAAGGCCCAGGTGGTGGCGTTGAGCGAGATGTCGAACTTGTAGGCGATGATGTCGTTGACGCAGGCCAGGGTCAGCACCACGTAGAACGCGAGGGCCATAGCGCCGATCGCGGTCCGCACCGGCACGTCGCGCGGCCGCTGCAACAGGTTGTGGTGGGCGCGATCGCCGGTGAGCCGCTTCTCGATCCACGGATAGCCGATCAGCGCGCCGAACACGATCGGCATCATGATCGCGGCCGAGAAGGCGCCCGGCACGGTGTGCCCGAAGATGTAGAGCTCCCATGCCGGGAACAGGCGCAGCCAGCCGTCGGTCCACATCAGGTAGATGTCCGGCTGGGTGCCCGCCGAGACCTGGGACGGGTTGTACGGGCCCAGGTTCCAGATCGGATTGATCTGCAGCAGGCCGCCCATCAGCGCGACCACGCCCAGGGTGAACATGAAGAACGCGCCCTGATCCAGCGAGAACACCGGCACGATCCGGGTGCCGATCACGTTGCGCTCGGTGCGCGCCGGTCCCGGGTACTGGGTGTGCTTCTGGTACCAGACCAGCGCGATGTGCGCGGCGATCAGCGCCAGCATGATGCCCGGGAACAGCAGCACGTGCGCGATGTACAGGCGCGGAATGATGATGGTGCCGGGGAAGTCGCCGCCGAACATCAGCCAGTGCAGCCAGGTGCCGATCACGGGGCTGCCCAGGGTGATGCCGGAGAACGCGGCGCGCAGGCCGGTGCCGGACAGCAGGTCGTCGGGCAGCGAGTAGCCGAAGAAGCCCTCGAACATGGCGATGATCAGCAGGATCGAGCCGAGCACCCAGTTCGCCTCGCGCGGGCGGCGGAAGGCGCCGGTGAAGAAGATGCGGCACAGGTGCACGACCATCGAGGCGGCGAAAAGCAGTGCGGCCCAATGGTGTACCTGCCGCACGAACAGCCCGCCGCGCACGTCGAAGGAGATGCCCAGCGCCGAATCGTAGGCGCGCGACATGGCGACCCCGCGCAGCGGCTGATAGGTGCCGTGGTAGACGACCTCGGTCATGGACGGGTCGAAGAACAGGGTCAGGTACACGCCCGACAGCAGCAGGATGATGAAGCTGTACAGCGCGATCTCGCCGAGCAGGAACGACCAGTGCGTCGGAAATACCTTGTTGATCGAGCGTTTCACGAAGTTGGCGGCCGTGTACCGCTCGTCCATCGAGTCGGCCTGCTCGGCCATCAAGCGGCCCGCGACACCTCGAACTGCCATGGCAGTCACCCCGCCCCAGGAGAGAGAGTGTTTGTCCTACTACAGACGGTAGCACTACAGGGGCCGTGGATCTATAGGTTCGAGACCGTCTTGTGACCTCGTCAAGATCGAAAGATCTTGTACGCCAACGGTTAGGGTCGGCACATGGGTTCGCTGCTGCCGCGCGATGCGCTCGGGTACTGGCTGTCGCGCCGGGGCTGCAACGATCTGTTTCTGCTGTACTGCTTCGGCGAGACGGAGCGGTCCACGGCGTGGCTGCGCGCATGGATCGCCGAGCGCAGCGCGCGGATTCCGGAGCTGCGGGTGCGGTTGCGCGAGCGCCGGTTCGGCTATCCGGCCTGGGTGCCCGCCGGATTCACCGAGGATCGGGTGCTGGAGCACGCGGCGCCGACGTGGCCGGTCGCGGTGGCCGCGATCGGGGAACTGCTCGATCGCGGGGTGCGCGCGCAGGAGTCGCCCTGGCGGGTGCACCTGTTCCGGCACGTGTCCGGTGCGCCGGGTGTGGACGGGCCGGGGCTGATCGTCGTCCTCCAGCTGTCGCATGCCCTGGTCGATGGGCGCGGCGCGGCGGCCATTGCCCGCGCGCTGTTCTCGGAATCGGTGCCCCGCACGGCCGCCGGTTCGGGTGATCGCGCGATACCGTTCCGGCGGACCGGCCACATGCTCGCCCGGCTCTCGGCAGAGATCGCGGCCGAATCGTTCGCGCTGTCGATGATGCCAATCAGAGTGATACACACCGTGATTCGTGGATTCGGCGCGGAGCGTGCCCGGCGCGAGCTGGCCGCCCGTACCGCCCGGGGCGAACTGCCGCCGCCACCTCCGGCCCACCCGCCGACCGCGCTCAACCGAGCGCCCGCCCCGGCGGCGCACGCGGTCGCCATGCTCGTCCGCACCGACCTGCGGGTTCCCGGCCACACGGTGACCGTGGTGGCGGCCACCGCGGTCTCGCTGGCGCTCTCGCGCTACCTGTCCGCGCGTGGCTCTGCTCCCGCTGAGCTGGCGGCCCAGGTACCGCTCGCGCTGCCGAGCCGAAAGGGCAGCCCGCGCAACAACTATCGCGATCTGAGCATCGAATTGCACACCGCCGAAACCGATCTCCGCCGCCGCGCCGACCGGATCGCGGCCACGCTCGACGCCCGCCGCGCCCGCGCCCGGCACCCGCTGCAATTCGCCTCGGACCGCGTCACCGCGGTGCTGCCCGCCCCGATGCTGCGGCACGATATCGCCTGCTATCCAACGGATGTCGTCCCCGGCGCACTGTCGGGCCACACCGTGGTATCGAGCGTCGATCGCGGCCCCGCGGACCTCTCCTTCGCGGGTGCCCCCGTGCATTTCACCGCCGGGTTCCCGGCGCTCGGCGCCGTCATGCACCTGACCCACGGCGTGCACGGCCTGGGTGACACGGTCACCGTCTCCGTGCACGCCGATCCCGCGGTGGTGGACGTCGAAGACTATGCGGCGCAACTGGATACCGCCCTCTCCGAGGTGGTGGCCGCGCTGCGGGCGTGAGGGCGCTATGTCTTCATCGTCAGGCGGTAGGTCCGCAGGGTCGCCGCGAGGGCGGGGTTGATATCCGGTGGCGCGATATCCACGCCCGGGTCGGCGGTGGTGACCAGTCCCCTGGCGGTGCGGGCGTTTCGGGTGCGGCGCAGCCAGATCGCCCAGCAGTCCCATTCGCTGCCGTGCCGGGAGCCGTACACGATGCCGTGGGCGAGGCTGCCGTCGTCCAGGGTCAGCGGCCACAGCCGGGTGGCGATGGTGGTGGTGAGCCAGCGGTCGGGGCTGCGCAATTCGGCGACGCTGACCTCGGCGACGCCGTGCTCGACCAGACTGGTCGGCGCGTATTCGGCAATGGCGGACAGGCTGGTCGCGGCCTCGATATCGATGAACCAGCCCATGGTGGGCAGGGTGAGCCGATATAGCCGGTGCTCGGCGAGCCACGCGAAATCCAGTTCGCGGGGAGGGCGGTGGCCGACACCCGTCCATTCCTCGCGGATCAGCGACTCGAGTTCGTCGTCGTCGCCGACATCGTCGAAATACCGAGAGGCCGGTACGGGCAGTGTGGGTTTCAGCGGTGCGAGCAGTTCACCGTAGGCGCCGAGTTCGTTACTGGCGGCGTAGACGGTCTGCTGACCTGCGACGTCGTAACGGTTCCAGGTGCGGGGATCGTCGGCCGAGACCCGCCGCAGCATCGGATTCAGCGGCCCGAACGAGGGTTTCGCGAGCCGGTAGACGGTTCTGCGGGCGGAGGGAACGAGAGCGAATCCGGTCTTCGAGCAGGTCCGTATGGCCCCCGGTTTTCGGATATCGCTTTTAGACAAGAACGAACCCCCCTCGCATGACCCGGCCTCTGTGGATTCGAGGGTAGTCGAGAGGGGAGAATTGCGGCGCGCGGGTTCAGTATTCGGAGCCGTCGACGAAAGCGACTGCGGCCGCGACGACTTCGGCGTAGCGGCCCTCGCGGATGGCGAGGGCCGGTGACTCCTCGCCCAGGCGCGGGTTGGCGCCGATGAACCACGACCGCGCGGTATCGCTGCCCTCGGCGGTCGCGAGCATGCTCCAACAGCGGTGTGCCACCTGCAACCGGGCCAGGGCGGCGTCCCGCGGGCGCGGCCCGTCGGCCTGCGCCCATTTGTGCGGAAGTTTTCGGTCTCGCACATTGGCGATGAGTGCGACGAGCGTCGGTCCCAGGTGTTGTACCAGTTGTCGGGCCAGTTCGGGATGCGGCAACCGGGCCGTCTCGACATGGCTGGCGATGGCGCCGTTGGGAACACTCATGAGCGCACAACCCTTCGGGACGACGGAGAGCGAACATCTCTACCTGGTGAGACTAACGCCTCGTGCCACCGAAATGCAACCGTTGTGCTACGCTCACACCCCTACTCAGACCACTGTAATCCTCTTCCGAACGGGTTGTCTCGTGTGGCATCGGCTCGACCGCGATCGCGCCCGCAGCAGATCGACCGGGCTGCACACCCCGCCCTCCCCGCCCGGCGACGCCGACGCGCTCGACATCAGCCTGCACTACCTGGGCTTCTACCGCGACGAGTTCGAACGGACCCGGGTCGTGGTGAAGACGCGCGCCCGGCGCGTGGTGGTGTGGACCGCGGCCGCCAACGGGCTCATCGCGGTGCTGGGCACCGCCGTCGCGGTGTTCTCCGCGCCCTGGCTGGGCCTGTTCAGCACCGCCCTCGCCGCCTCGATCGGGGTCATGTCCGCGTGGGACGGCCTGTACCGGCATCGCGAGATGTGGGTGCAGCGCAGCGTGATCCTCGGTCAGCTGCAGGCCATGCTGCGCACCGTGGAGTTGCGGCGGGCCCAGGGCGCCGATCGCGACCTGCTCGCCGCCCAGACCATGGCCCACCTGAACGAGATCCTCGCCGACGATCTGGAGGCGTGGACCTCGCTGCGCCGCACCCAGCCCGCGACCCGCGAGCGGGCCGCGGAGCAGGAGCAATAATGTGGCTCAGCGGCCGTGCACAAGCCAGTCGGTCGGTGTGAACAACTCGAAATGCACACGGTGGTCCGGGATTCCGGCCGCGGCCAGCTGTGCGCGCACCGACCGGAGGAAGCCCGCGCCGCCGCACAGGTAGAAGTCCGCGTCGGCGGGCAGGTCGACCCCGGTGAGGTCGATCCGGCCGTCGCCCCGGTCCTGGTACCAGGTGCGGTAGGTGACATCGGTGAGCTCGCCGATCAGGCGGCGCACCCGCGCGCGCAGCGGATGGGTGTCGGCCGAGCGGTCGGCGTGCAGGACGACGGTGCGCCGGGCACGGTCGGCGGCGACCAGGTATTCGAGCATGCCGACCATGGGGGTGACGCCGATCCCGGCCGAGACCAGCACCACCGGCGTCTCGGCGGCGGTGTCGAGGACGAGATCGCCGAACGGCAGCGTGATCTGCAACCGATCCCCGACGGCGACGGTGTCGTGCAGCCACGCCGACACCTCGCCCTCGGGGCCGTGATCGGTCGCGAGGACCCGGCGGACGGCGATACCGAGCCGCCCCCGGCCCGGATCGCCGGTCAGGCTGTACTGGCGCAGCTGGCGCGCGCCGTCGGGCAGCTCGGCGGCGACCGAAATATATTGCCCCGGAAGGAAACCCGGCAGCGGTTCGGCGGGGTCCGCGGATTCCAGGACCAGGGTGACCGGCCCGGCCGGATCCTCCTCGCGTTCGACCACCCGGGCCTCGCGGAACACATCGCCCGGCCGCACCCCCGCCCGCTCGTACAGCGCGCGTTCGAGCTCGATCAGCGTCTCGGCCATCAGCCAGTAGACCCGATCCCACGCCCCGGCGACCTCGTCCGTAACCACCTGTGCGCCAAGGACTTCCACAATCGCGGCGAACAGGTGCTCGTGCACGATCCGGTACTCGTCGGCCGTCACGCCGAGCGAGGCGTGCTTGTGGCCGATGCGGGCCAGCATGCGCCGGGGATCCGGGAGCGCGGGGTCGACCAGGTGGGCCGCGAAGGTGACGATGGATGCGGCCAGCGCCCGCTGCTGCGATCCCTGCTGCTGATTGCCCCGGTTGAAGCGGTCGCGGGCCAGCTCGGGATGGGCGGCGAACATCCGGCGATAGAACAGCACGGTGATCTCGTCGATCCGCTCGCCGATCAGGGGCAGCGTGGCGCGAATGAGTTCCGTTGTGGCGGAAGTGATCGTCACGAAATCTCCCTACTCATCGGTTGCGGCACGATCTCGATGTGCCGATGCACCAGATCGTCGATTCGGTACCTGTCGAGTTCGCGATAGAACACCTCGCGGGCCTCGTCGAGGGCGGTGCGCAACTGGCATGGACCACCGCGGGCGCACAATCGGTCTCCCGCGCACTCGGCGGTGTCGAAGGCGCCGTCGAGCCGCCGGGCGATCCAGCCGACCGTCGCCTCCCGTCCCGGCCCGGTCAGCCGCAGCCCACCGGCCCGGCCCCGCTGCGGCGCCACCAGGCCCAACTCGGTGAGCTGGGCGACCACCCGGGCCACCGAGCGTTCCGACGCCCTGACCTGGCGGGCGATCAGCCTGGTGGTGACGCGTTCCCGCTCGGCGCTGCCGACCGCCAGCCGCATCATCGCGCGGAGCCCGAGATCGGTGAGGCGGGACAGCTGCATGCCGGTAACCGTACTGACCGATTTGTTCGGAATACAGGTTCGGCGACGGTGGGCTTAATTACGGCCGACGCGGGCAGATTTGCCGTGTCGGCCACCCCTATGCGGCGGGCGATCCGGTCCGCCGAAAAGACCGGTCATGTTTCCATATCAAAGTATGAATCTCATACACGCAGCGGCGGTTCGTACCGCCGCGACCGCCGTAATGGCGGTCCTGGCAACGGTTTTAGCCCTGACACCCGTTGCCGTCGCCGCGCCGCCCACCGCGACCCCACCGGGGTGGGCCCCGCCGCCGCCGAACGCGCCGGGATCGGGTCGTACGCCGTGGAAGTTCCAGCCCGACGGAACTTCGACGGTGGAGTTCGACCTGCCCGTCGCGAACGAAATCGTCCGGCTGCACACGCATTTCACGGTTCCGGCGCAGCCGCCCGCGGTGGGGACGATGTTCCTGTGGCCCGGCCTGGAGCCCAGCCAGGGCGGCCGCAACTACGATCCGGTCGGCCTGGGCGTGCTGCAACCGGTCCTCACCTGGGGTGACAGCTGCGCCCCCACCGCGCAGCCGCCCACCTATTCGTCCTGGTGGATCTCCGGCGAGTACGTCAATGTGGGCAACGACCCGGACTTCTCGGGCTGCCACTCGGGCTCGGCGATGGCGCCGCAGGTCGGCGACGCCCTGGACGCCGATTTCACCCTGGACCAGTCCACCGGCGTCTGGACCCAGACCGTCACCGGCCCTTCGGGTTCGGTGAACTACGCGATCAATCTGCAGCAGCAGGCCCAGAATCGGGCCATCTTCGCCATCGAACCGTGGGACAACGCCCAGTACGCCGGGCCACTGGTGTTCTCCGACACCACCATCACCTTCCGGGACGACAGCGAACAGAGCTGCACCCAGCCCAGCATCGCCTACGGCGGTGCGGGCGGCACCATCTCCGCACCCACCGCGATCGACGCCAAACACTGCCACGTGGACACGATTTCGGTCAACGGCCAGAGCGTCACGCCCTGACCCCCTCACCCGAAGGGCTTGGCGGCAACGACCCACTGGAATACCGCAGGCCCTTCGGGCTCGTGCAGGGCGACAACCTCATCGATCATCGGCTCCAATCCCGCCTCACCCAGCAGCCGCCTGTTGGTGGCGGCGTCGTAGCTGCTGAAGTACATCGGTACACCGAGCCAATTGTCCACGGCCCCTGCATCATTCCCGCTTCCCAGCGACGCCGCGAACCGCCCGCCCGGCCGCAGCCATCCGGCAATGCGCCGAAACAGCGCACCGTGCTCGGCCCGCGGCAGATGCGCGATCGAGTAGAAGGCGGTGACGGCGTCGAAGCTCGCGCGCCGGAATTCGACGGTCCCGATATCCGCCCGCACGAATCGCGCCCCGGGAACCCGAGCCCGAGCCAACTCCAACTGCCGAGCCGACAGATCGACCCCGACGACATCCGCGTGCTCGGCAAGCGCCGCGGTACACGGGATCCCGGCCCCACAACCCAGATCGAGCACGGCGGCCCGCTCGGGCAGCCCCGCGATCACCTCCCCCAGAACCCGAATCCGCGCATCGTCCCGAATCTCTCCCATCCACCCCAGGTACCGCTCGGCAATCCGGTCGTACCCGGTCTCCACCACCCTCTTCGGATCCTGCCCCATCAACCGGACGGTAGTGCCGTCGGTCCCGTCGCGCCAACGACTTTCCCGCCTGGTTCAATGTGCTTATGCGCGGGCGCGCTTGCCGCGCTTGACCTTTCGCTTGAACAGCCATGTCGACAGGCCGGTTACGGCGAGGGCCAGCGGGGTGAGGCCGAACAATAGCCAGACGATTCGCCACCAGCCATTCACCAGCCAGCCGAAGTGGGCGGGCTCGAAGACCTTGGCGTAGAAGGTGTTCGACAGGGGGCGATTGTGGCTGGCGTCGACCACCTTGGTGTCGGAGGCGTCGCGGGCGTTGATGTAGACCAGGACGTCGCCGCTGTAGAAGGCGCGGTGTTCGTAGGGGGAGTAGGCGCCCGCCACCGCGGCCTGGTAGTACGGGGTGGTGTCGGTGGGGAGCATCAGGTAGGCGAGTCGGCCGGGGGCCGAACGCAGTGCGATGGTGCTGGCCTCGCCGATGCCGACCGGATGTGGCTGGCCGACCGGGCGGGGAACGAAGATGTCCTGTGGGCGTTCGAGGGTGGTGTCGCCGCCGGTCGCGCCCAGCCAGGCGCGGTGGGCGGCGGGCCATTCGATGGTGACGCCGGTAATGCCCCACATGAGCAGGAACGGGACGGCGACTATGCCGATCACGTTGTGCAGGTCGCGATCTCGCGCGAAGCGGCCCTTGCGCAGCCGCACCCGGAAGCCGTGCCGGAGGCGCGTGCGCGAGGGCCACCAGACGATGGCGCCCGATATCGCGAGCAGCACCAGCAGCAGGCCCAAGACACTGAGAATCAGTGCCGCCCAGGTGATATCGATCAGCGGGGCCTGCTCGTTCAGCATCGGTACCGCACCGGAATAGCGCAGGCAGCCGAAGGCGCAGTCGTGCAGGTTCACCAGCCAGCCGAGCACCCCGCCGGACAGGTCCACCCGCTCGATGACCCGCCCGGTGCCGGGGTCGACGGAATAGGCCGCGGTGAAGTCCCGGTTGCCGACCGCGATCACGCCGCCGTCCACGCCGACCCAACCGGCCTCGAAACCCGGATCCGTGGACCGCACCAGCGCGACGGCCTGTTCGGTGCCGACCACCGGCGGGCCGTCGCCGTGCCGGTAGAACGACGCGTGCTGCGCCCGGAACAGTTCCGCGTGATACAGCAGGATCGCCCCGGACGTCGACTGGATCACCAGCACGATCCCCAGCACCAGCGCCGACCAGCGGTGCACCGCAATGAGCCTGCGCCGCACCGGTTTGCGTGCCCGTTTCCGCGGCCGGACTCGGGACCGGTCCGCGCGGGCAACCTCCACCGCAACCATAAGATTAGGCTAACCTAATACAAGCGGGCGGGAGGGGGCGCGGCTACGATCGGCCGATGCTCGTACCGAAGGCCGAACTGCACCTGCACATCGAGGGCACGCTGGAGCCCGAACTGGCGTTCGCGCTCGCCGAACGCAATGGTGTGGCGCTGCCCTTCGCCTCCGTCGAGGAGTTGCGCGCCGCCTACCGCTTCGAGGATCTGCAGTCCTTCCTCGATCTGTACTACCGGCTGACCGATGTGCTGCGCACCGAGCAGGACTTCGCCGACCTGGCCGAGGCGTACCTGGCGCGGGCCCGGGCCGAGGGCGTGCGGCACGCCGAGATCTTCTTCGATCCCCAGGCCCACACCGCCCGCGGCGTGCCGTTCGCCACCGTCATCGACGGCCTGTGGAAAGCGTTGCACGACAGCGAGGAACGCCACGGCATCTCGACCGGTCTGATCCTGTGCTTCCTGCGCGATCTGCCCGCCGAGTCCGCCCTCGAGACCCTGCGCGCCGCCGAGCCGTACCTGGACCGGATCGTCGCGGTCGGCCTCGATTCGGCCGAGGTGGGCCATCCCCCGGCCAAATTCGCGGCGGTCTACGAGCGGGCCCGCGAACTCGGGCTGCGCGCGGTCGCCCACGCCGGTGAGGAGGGGCCCGCGGCGTACGTGGCCGAGGCGCTGGACGTGCTCGGCGTCGAGCGCATCGATCACGGCATTCGCGTGCTGGAGGATCCCGCGCTGGTCGAGCGCCTGGTCCGCGAGCGCATCCCGCTGACGGTGTGCCCGTTCTCCAATGTCCGGCTGCGCGTGGTGGATCGGCTCGCCGATCACCCGCTGCGCCGCATGCTCGAGCTCGGCCTGCTCGCCACGGTCAACTCCGACGACCCGGCCTACTTCGGCGGCTACATCCACGAGAACTTCGCCGGGGTCCGGGACGCGCTGGGCCTGACCGCGGCCGAGCTGCGCACCCTGGCCCGCAACTCCTTCGAGGCCGCCTTCCTCGACGACGACGCCCGCGCCCGCTACCTGGCCGAGGTCGACGCGCACTCGTTCTAGCCCCTATTGCCGGGTAGGGGGATGCTTTCGCATTGGAATCTCGCTGAGTTAAAACCTGGCTTTACAACGCATTTCGTGCATAGACGATCCCGCTCGGTCGGCTCCGATGCGCGGATCCTCGCCATCCGGGCGTGCCATGCTGACGGTGAAAAACCAAGCAACACACCGGATTCGGATGAGGTGTCATATGGTTACCGGGGATACGGAATCGGTCGCTCCACAGCCTGCCTCGCTGGGCGACGAGGCCGCCCAGAGTCTGGCGACCGAGACCAAGACCATCCCGCAGATGGAGTCGATCACTCCGCGGTGGTTGGTCCACCTGCTGGACTGGGTGCCGGTCGAGGAGGGCCTGTATCGGCGCAATCGGGTCACCAACGAGCACACGGTCACCGTCGAAAGTGACAACGCCGACGAGTCCTCGCTCCCCGAGACCTTCATCGACTACGAGACGGCGCCGCGGGAGTACCGGCTGAAGGCGGTGCACACGGTCGTCAACGTGCACACCCGCATCTCCGACCTGTATTCGGGTGCGCACGACCAGATCGGCCACCAGCTGCGCCTGTCGATCGAGGCGATGAAGGAGTACCAGGAGAACGAGCTGATCAACAGCCCGGAGTACGGGCTGATCCCGAATGTCGCCGACAAGCAGCGGCTTTCGACGATCGGCGGGGCGCCGACCCCGGACGATCTGGACGCCATGATCGCGCGGGCGTGGAAGGAGCCGGGCTTTTTCCTGTCCCATCCGGAGGGGATCGCGGCCTTCGGCCGGGAATGCACCCTGCGGGGCGTGCCGCCGGCCACGGTGAGCATGTTCGGGTCGCAGTTCCTGACCTGGCGCGGCATTCCGATCGTTCCGTCGGACAAGATTCCCCTCACCGACGGCCGGACGAACTTCCTGCTGATCCGCACCGGCGAGGCGCGCCGCGGCGTGGTCGGCCTGTATCAGCCGGGACTGACCGGCGAGCAGGGGCTGGGGCTGTCGGTGAAGTTCATGGGCATCGACCGCCGCGCGATCGGGTCCTATCTGCTGACCCTGTACAGCTCGCTGGCGATCCTGACCGACGACGCGGTAGCGCTGCTCGAGGGAGCCGAGGTGAACCACTTCTATGACTATGCCCCGACCGAGCGGGCCTGAGGCCCCGATGCCCGCGCGGCCGTCGGCGGGCGGGATGTGGCCGGACGAGGCGACCATGAATCGGCTTGCGGCGGAGATGTTCTCGGCGCAGCCGTCGCCGGAGCCGGACTTCTATTTCCTGGACCGGCGGGAGGCTTTCGATGTGCACTCCGTGCGCAACGATTTCCCGATCCTGCGGGAGCGGGTCAACGGATACCCGCTGGTGTGGTTCGACAATGCCGCCACCACGCAGAAGCCGCGTCCGGTCATCGACCGGCTCACGCGCTTCTACGAGCACGAGAACTCCAATATCCACCGGGCCGCCCACGAATTGGCGGCGCGCTCCACCGATGCCTACGAGCGGGCCCGGGAGACGGTGGCGCGCTTCCTCGGCGCGTCCTCGGCGGAGGAGATCGTCTTCGTTCGCGGCACCACCGAGGGCATCAACCTGGTGGCGCAGACCTGGGGCCGCAAGAATATTCGCGAGGGCGACGAGATCGTGATCTCGCACCTCGAGCATCACGCGAATATCGTGCCCTGGCAGCTGCTGGCGGCGGAGACGGGCGCGGTGCTGCGGGTGATCCCGGTCGACGATTCCGGCGATCTGCTGCTGGACGAGTACTCGAGGCTGCTGTCGGATCGGACGAAACTCGTTGCGGTGACCCAGGTGTCGAACTGCCTGGGCACCGTGACACCCATCCGGGAGATCGTCGCGCAGGCGCAGCGGGCCGGTGCCGTCACCCTCGTCGACGGCGCGCAGTCGGTGCCGCACACCGGCATCGATCTACGGTCGATGGGCGCCGACTTCTTCGCGTTCTCCGGCCACAAGGTGCTGGGCCCCACGGGAATCGGTGCGCTGTACGGCAAATCCGAACTGCTGCGGGACATGCCGCCGTGGCAGGGCGGCGGCAATATGATCACCGATGTCACGCTGGAGCGGTCGCTGTACCAGGCGCCGCCCGGACGGTTCGAGGCGGGCACCGGAAGTATCGCCGACGCCGTCGCACTCGGCACCGCCCTCGAATACGTGGAGCGCCTGGGCATGGACACCATCGCCCGCTACGAACACCAACTGCTGGCCTACGCCACCCCCCGGGTGGCCGCCGTTCCCGGTGTCCGCCTGGTGGGCACCGCGCCGAACAAGGTCAGTGTGCTGTCGTTCGTCATGGCCGGACACACCCCGTCCGAGGTGGGAAAGGCGTTGAACGACAAGGGGATAGCGGTCCGGGCGGGCCACCACTGTGCCCAGCCCATCCTCCGCCGCCTGGGGCTGGAGGAGACGGTCCGGCCGTCGTTCACGTTCTACAACACCTGCGAGGAGATCGACCGGATGGTCGCGGTGCTCGAGCGGCTGGCACGCCGCCCACACCGGTAGGGATGACCCCGGAGCCGACCCGGAGCACGGCCGGGTCGGCTCCGGGGCCGTGCGGGCGGCGCCGGTCGTCCAGGGCCAGTGGGCAGTTCAGCCTGTCCGGCGCCGCAGTGCCCGCAGGGTGTCGGCGACGATCGGCGAGTGGGCGTAGGCGTCGCTGACGCGGGTCAGCCAGGCGATCTCACCCGCGCTGTCGGCGCCGCCGCGCGCGGTCGCCCCCGAGATCGCGGGCTCCGCGGCCAGGTCGCCGAGCCGAATGTGCACCGCGGCCTTGATACCGGCCGCCTCGACGACGACGGCGCGGGCCAGGTCGTCGAGCCCCGCCTGCTCGGCGAGCCGCCGCGCGAGGTCCGCGGCCGCCGGATGGGTGTAGGCGCGCAGCGCGAGCTGGCCGTCGCGGATCTCGGCGAGCCGCCGCGTGGTGCGGAGCTCGAGATCCCACCGGGGCGCATCGATGGCGGAGGCCGATTCCGGTGCGGCGGTACGGATGTCGTGCCACAGCGGGTGCAGGGCCCGGTAGTCGCGCACCCGCGCGAGCAGCTCCGTGCCGTGTTCCCCGGCCGCGGGCAGGGTGTATCCGGCGCAGGCCACGACGACGGCGAGCGCGGCTAGGCCGGGGGAGACCAGCGTATCGAGCTCGTCGAGGCCGGTGCCGTCGAACCAGCGGTCCGCGACCGCGGCGAGCCGGGTGAGGGCCGACAGCACGCCGAGCGCTCCGGAGGCGGCCACCACGCGCAGCCCGCGCCGCAGCCAGGGGCGACCGGTCACCCGGGCCGCCCGCGCCGCGCGGTAGGCGTAATCGCTTGTGGCGAAGGCGAACACGAGATTGTAGAGCACCACGAGCTCGGCGATCCAGGGGGTCCGCGCGTAGTAGATGTCGAAGTCGACCGGGCGCTCGACCGTCGTGTGTCCGGCGGTGAACAGCGCGATAACGACGAAACCCACTGCCGCGTAGCCGATCACGCGCACCCGCAACCTCGCGCCGACCTCCGCCGGATCGCCCTGCCAGACCAGGATCACGGCCTGCAGGGTGGCGGCGAGAAAGATCAGCAGGAGGTAGACGATCAGCCCGGCGACATTGGGTATTCCGCCGACGCGATTGATCAGTCGCACCGAGGGGGGCGGCACGCAGACGCAGATCGCGGTCCACAGCGACATGACCGTCAGCACGGTCCAGCGCTGCGGGCGCGGGTGCCGCCGGAGCTGACCGGCCTTGTAGGCCAGCGCGATCACGCTCACCACGGCCGCCGCGTAGAACGCCGCGCTATACACGGCCGTGCGCCCGGGGCAGTCCGAACGTCGTCTCCATCCGGTGCACCGCGTCGGCCGCGGAATCCGTTACCGGCCACCGTCGTTCGGGCAGCCATCGGCTGACGTGGGTCAGCAGCAGGGCGGCGAACATCTCGGCCCGCGCCTCGGCCGGTCCGCGGCACATCCCGGACCGCTCGGCCATGATGCGCCGCACCGCACCGGGATCCAGGCTCGGCAGCAGCGGGCTGGGCTCGCCGGCGTCCAGGAGCGGGGTGCGGTCGTGTTCGTGCACCAGATGCCCGGTCTCGTGGCAGAAGATCACCAGTTGATGCCAGGGGCTGGTGTTCTTCTCGTAGCAGAGGTAGTGGCCGTCGTCGGCGTGAATCCACAGCCCGGACACCACATCATCCGGTGCGGGCGGAAATGTCACCGGCATCCGGGTGACCGGGCGCCCGAGCCGCCGGGTCAGCGCGTCGCAGATCGCGTCCATGACCCGCTCCGGCTCGGCGGGCATCGACAATCGCAGGTCGGTGACGAAGTCCGCCACCATCCGGGCGGAGCGCCGCCGCTGGGTTCGTCGGCCCATCCCGTCGTACCTCGAAGGTCTCGTGTGCTCGAACACCGTTCGGTGCAGCATAATCCGGCTCCGCCGGTCGGCGGCGCGGTTCGCGGCTCAGGCGTCGGACACCGCGATCACGGTGGCATCGCGCAGGGGCACGGGGATCTCGCCGCCGTCGAAGTGGGCCAGGCTCGGCACGATCACCGCCGCGACGCCGAGATAGCTGACGATGGCGCGCAATTGGAGGGCCGGATTGTCGGTGTGCGCGCCGAACGTGATGGTCTTGCGCAGGTCGTAACCCAATCGCTTTGCGAGACTACGGATCTGGATCTCGTCCCACTGCTGGCAGTGAACTGTACTCAGACGCAAATAAGCAGATGATGTTTCTACAGGTCAGCGCACTATTCATGCCCAGTGAACCAGCCGTATGTAATCTTCGTCACAATCTGGCTATGGGTCATGTTCGGTAGGGCGCAGGTGCGCTCTGGTCGGCAGCGGTGTGCATTGGGGGAGGGCGATACACCAGAAGGGCACGGCCGGGCGCGAGGTGATCGCGTCTTGCCGTGCCCCTCTTGCTGTCTGGGTTGGTTTCGCCGTTCAGCTGGCGGTGTTCATGGTGACGGGTGCGTGTCGTGTGCGTACGGTCTTGAAGTGGTTGAGGATGCCGGTCACGCTCATGATGAAGATGGTGGCCAGTCCCAGAGACCATCCGATCGGATGATCGGCGTAGCCGAGGTCGGGGGCTGCGAAACCGATGAGCCCCATGGTGAGGAACAGGCACCCGGCGAGCGCCCACAGGGCATCGGTCACTGCCAGGCGGCGGCCGTCGATCACCCACGCGATCATGGTGACGCCGATGACGGTGAGAAGGGCCGCATTGCACATCGCGTAGCCGACTCGCAGAAGTTCGTGCACGTCGTCACCGCGTGCGAGGCGCGCGATGACCGAGGTACCGGCGAGCGCGAGGAACGAGAAGGCAGCGGCCCGCACGAGGCGCGGGGCCCGGAACCCGGTTGCCACATGAACCGTCAGCGCGCATGCGCCGACCAGCCCCAGTACCTCACCGCACCATGCCAGCCCCAGGCGGACCGGAAGCCCGTCCGGCATGGGCAGCACCGCCAGCCAGGCCAGCACGAACCCGGCGAAAGCCGCATAGGCGAGGGTGAGAGCCCGGCTCTGCACGACCTCACGCCGCGTGTGGCGCAGGATGGCAGCGCTGGCGGAGGTGACTGCGACTAAGGCGGCGACGGTGACGCCGACGTTCATGGGTTCCCCTGTTCGTTCACTCGGACAAACTTCTCCGGACACTGGCGCGTCGGGCGGCCGTGGCGGCTCGCTTGTCCGCCGTGGCCCTGCGTTCCCTTGGACGTTCGTTCGGACCGTTTGGTTCCGTTACTCGGTCACTGGATGCAATCTGCTCGCGCCGCAGCAGTTCCCGCAGTAGCTGAACCGTGGTGGCCGCCCGAACTCCGTCCAGGACGGAGGCGCGGTCGGCTTCCTCCTGTGTCAGTGATCCCCCTTCCACCAATCCCTGCACCGGATCGGCTTCGAACGTACGTGCGAATTCTATCACCGTGTCGGGATCGGGTCTCTCGCGAAGTAACTTGCGCCCCACGGTCGAGGAGTGTTCACCCATCGCCAGCGCGATCTGCCGGGCGCTGAGCCCGTCCGTGACCGCGTCAACCCATCGCTCGAAGTGACTCTTTGAAAGCTTCACAGCCCGAAGTTTGCCGCATTTTTGTGGCGCTCGCAACCTCGTCTACCTGCGGTAACGCGGATATTAACGAGGAATTGACTCCGCAAATTTGCGTCATAGACGTTGCGATGATGCGTCAACGGCGGTTAGCGTCTGACACCAGTGACCGGCTGTAAGCACACGGCACGGATTGATGACAGACGAGGGAAGTAGGGGCGGAAGGTGCAAGTGTCGCGTTCGATGACGTTGAGGTTGGTTCCGGGGCTTCTCGACCTGCTGAAAGAGGCTCGCGGATTCACCGAAGAGGAGCTTGCCGCCGCGCTGGATGTGCACAAGGAGACGTTGCGGAGGGTCCGCAACGGTCATCCGCCGAGCCCCCGTCTGATCGCGCACGTGGCGTCGCTGTCGGGTCGCAGCATCGAGAAGGTTGTCGAGGTGGTTGTGATCAAGCAGGCAGCGGCCAGCATTCCCGCTGCCGATCGCCGGACTCGGCCCCTGACCAGATGCGTACGGGCATCGTGCACGTGCCGGGCCAACGGCGCCACGGCTACAGCACCGTGCCGACGAACAACAGCCCCGTCCCCGGTCACGGGAACCACGGCTCGCCGCTGATCCCAGCGGCCCGTATCACGCGGTGCGCTGTCCAGCGTTCATCGCATGAGGAGCCCCGGCGGCACACATCCCCGGTTCGAGTCCGGGAGGGGCACGACGACAACCCTGATCAGGGTTCGTCATTCCAATGATCCCTCGGAATTTCGTTGTGGCTACCCCATGCCGAAAACGGGTGGATGCGTTCCTTGTCAACTCAATAGTGTGATGCCTCTTATTGACGCTGTGAAAAGACAGAGAAGAGCCTATGCCGCCCATTAGGGCGCTGCCGGTTCGCGACCGGCCATAGGTGCGACACAATGCCAGAAAGGATACAGGCGAAGGAATGGAATTGGTCGAAGACATTGCCGAGAGTCAACTGTTGGTCAACAAGCGTCGAGCCCGCTTGAAGCAGACCGCTGAATATGATGACGAGATAGCCGACGGCGCATGGCAGGCCCTGGAGGTGGAGCCGGATGCCGCTGTCAAGCGCCTCGATGACGATGCGAAAGAGTTCGGATACGAGTTCACACACGAGCGGCGGCTGGACCTCGCGCGACGGATGCGCAGAAACGGCGCGACGTTGAAGCAGGCAGAGAAGGCTTCGGGGCTCAGCAAGAACACCATCCAAAGGGACGAAGTGGCGAATTTCCCAGATGGGAATTTCGCCACCCGCGAGCAGAAGCGCGAGGACATCGCGGACGCGATCGAGGAAGATCCGCAGGCTTCCAACCGCGCTATCGCTAACCGCGTGGGCGTGGACAAGGACACGGTCAAGAGGGTTCGTGACGATCTGGACGAGGAGCGCGCAACCGGCGTGAACCTGAAAGCTCGGAGCAAGGCGCACGAGGTCATCCGCAATACATCGTACGGGTTGGACGGTGTTGTCGGGGGATTCGAGATGATCGACTTTTCCGCCGTCGACCCCGCTGAAGTGGCCGAGGACATCGAATATATCAAGAAATACATTCGCCAGATTCAGGCGTTTTTGCGAAAGGTGGGCAAATGATGCGTCACAAGACTACCGAACTGATCGATCCTGCCGAGTTGACCGTCAACCAGTCGACGCAGCGGCCCCTGAACGAAGGCTTCGCCCGGAAGATCGCGAACGACTTCAATCCTGACGCTTTCGGGCGGCCGGTTGTCAGTTACCGGAACGGGAAGAAGTACATCCTCGACGCACAGCACCGGGTTGCCGCGTACCGGATGAGCGGGCGGACCGCGGACATCGAATGCGATGTGTACTACGGGCTGACCGAAGCCGAAGAGGCGGAACTGTTCCTGTCGCTGAACACCAAGAAAGCGCCGCAGCTGGTCGCGAAGTTCAAGGTCGGCGTCACTGCCGGGCAGTCCCCGGAGGTGGAGATCAGTGAAACACTCGCCCGTCACGGGCTCACGGTCGGCAACGGCCGAGCACGGGGCCGTATCTCTCAGGTGGCAGCCTTGTACCGGATGGAGAAGCGGGGCGGTGTCGCCCATATGGACGATGTGCTGGGGGTGTATCGGGAAGCGTTCGGGTCCGACGCTTTCGATTCGGTTGTGCTCGATGGGCTGAGCCTGTTTCTCACCCGCTACGGCAATGAAATCGATCCGTTCCGGCTGATCGATCGGCTGTTGCAGGAACGCGGCGGCATTCATGGACTCATGCAGGGAGCTCGGCGCATGAAAGACAGCCATGGCATCGGTAAAGCGGATGCGATGGCCGCATCCATTGTCCGCGTCTACAACAAGGGCCGGGGAGGCAAGAAGGTCGCCGATTGGCTGCTCAACACCAATTTTTGACCTCTACCCGTTCCATGAGGCCGGGTCGTTTTATGCGGCTCGGCCTTTTCTATGCTCTTAAAGGAATCTATGACGGATTACAACGTTAAACGTGACCATTGGGGTAGGCCGCTGCTGATCCCGCGCGACGGCACCGCGCGGGAGCCCTACACCAGGGCCAGTACTTTATCCAAGGCCCTTGCCGATAATTCTGGTCTGATGAACTGGCAAGCGGCCATGGTCGCTCTGGGAATTGTGAAAGAACGGTCTCTCGCCGCGCGTATCGCCTCGCTATTGTCGAAAGACGGTGATGCGGCATATTCCCGGAACAAGACCGCGTTGCGGGATATCACCGAGCGGGCGAAGGCTGCGGCTGGCGCCGGTCGACCGGCTGACAGTGGGACCGCCTTTCACGAACTCGCCGAGGTCATCGACGGTGGCCGGTGGCCCGAGTACATGCCGCCCGAGATCGACGGGCCGATGCGGGCCTACGCAGAGGCCATGCAGCGTGCGGGGGTGAAGGTGCTTGACAAAGAGCCGTTCCTGGTGGTGGACGAGATTCGGTGTGCCGGATCGATGGATCGGCTGATCTCGCTCGACGGCATGGTCATGGCGGCCGATATCAAGACCGGTACCAACAACTCCCGATTTCCATTGTCGGTGACGTGCCAAACGGCGATCTACGCCCACGGGGAACGCTACAACGTCGAAGACGACACCCGCTCCCCGCTGTGGCCGGGCGGCGTGAGCCTGGATACCGCGTTGTTGATCGAGATTCCCCGCGAACCCAACAAGCGCGGGAAATACGAATGTGGTCTGTACAAGCTCCCGATCGATCTGGGCTGGCGGGCCGTGCAACTCGCTCTCGATGTCCGGGAAATGCGGAAGATGCCGAAGCTGGAACGTATCGATTGATCCGTAGCAACCGGCGGAACTGATATCTAGAAAGGGAGACCGTATTGGTGCATGTTTTCGCGGCCGTGAACCGGGTGATGTGTGATGTGGGTGCTGTACGGAAGGATCAGAAGAACACGGCGCAGAAATTCTCCTTCAGGGGTGTCGACCAGGTGGTGAACGCGGTCGCTCCCGCGCTGCGCGAGCACGGGGTGATCGTGGCCCCGGTGCGGTCGACGCTGGTGGTTCGGGAGATCACCAGCGGCGGGGGTAAGCGGCAGGCGTGGGTGACCGGGACCGTGGATTACACGGTCTATGGTCCGGAGGGAGACAGCCTGCCGGTTGAGGTGGCCACGGAGGCAACGGATTTCGCGGACAAGGCGACGGCGAAGGCAATGAGTGTCGCCTACCGGATCGCGTTGCTACAGCTGCTGAATTTGCCGACCGATGATCCCGACCCGGATAGCGAATACGTGGAGCGCGGTACCGCTGGCCGGGCGGTCCCGGCCGGGCGAGCGGAGCCCAAGTCGGCCGGACCTGATCAGATTCGGCAAGAGATCTTCGGGTTGTGTGAGAAGCGGGGCATCAGCCGTGACCTGCTGGTCCGGACCTGGGGAACGGTCGGGGACGGGAAGATCACCGAGTGCCACGACGCCGCGAAGCTGCGTGCCCTGGTGGACCTGCTCACCGCCATCGATCCGGACCAGAATCAGGCGGGGGCGTGACCGTTGGAGCTTGACTCGACAGAGATGACCGACATGTCGGATCGGCTGTACAAGGCCGGGTATGTCGTCGCGGCCAATCACCTTCTCGCCGCTGCCCTGGTCCAGTCCGACGCCGAGACCGCCGACCGCCGCCGGGACGAACAGTTGGCGGAGGTGATGCGCACAGCCTACCACTACGGCAAACCTGTTGTGCCGCTGGCGCAATCGCGGTTCCGGTCTGGATGGATCACAGCGGCGCGCGCCGTGCGCGACATCGTGACCGAGGAAGCCGATGCCGAGAACTGACCGGTATTGGCGAGACGACGCACTGTGCGCGCAACCAGGAGCCGACCCGACGCGATGGGACGCCGATTCGCTCCCCCACTCGCCCGACAGGGCGGCGGAAGCCGAGAAGCGGTGTACAGGGTGCCCGGTGCCGAAACAGTGCGCCGAGGACGCCGTGAGACCGATTTTCAGCGTGGACGGGGCGGCCCTCTACACCACCGGGGTTATCCGGGCGGGAGTGATCACCTGAACCCACTGGAACAACTGGCGGCACTCGCCGGGGTGGACGCTCCCTGCCCTGCTGGAGTCCGTGAATGCCCGGATTGTGGGCGCACCATGATCCGGGGTGGTGATCGATCCCGAGGCTTGACCGATTACCGGGGCCGCGGATTATGCCGCCGCTGTTACGGCATCCGCCTGTCCGAAGGTCGGCTCTTGCCGCCGAAATTGACGACCCGTGTTCCGTCGCCGTCACTCGGCCGATGTGTCACATGTGCGGAAAATTTGGTGTCCCGATCGGGGAAACGTGCCGGTTATCCGGGGCGGCAGCTTGGCGGTCGCGGAATGTGTAATGCGTGCTACAAGCGCGACCGCAGACAGAGGCAGAACAAGGAGAAGTAATGAATATCGGAAGGATCTCGGATGCCTTGGCCGTGCTGAAAGGGGCGCCGGTCGGTGGAGCCGATACCGTTGATGACGATGATCTCTCGATCAAGATTCCCTATCAGGTGCTCTCGTTCGGCCTGTCTCCGCAAGCGGTCTCGCTGTATGTGATGCTGGCGTCGTTCGAGGACGACACGAAGGTTCATCGTGACGATATCGCGCACGCCGCCGGAGTCCAGCAGGGACGCAGCGCCTACCGGTATTTGCGGGAGCTGCAATCGGCCGGGTGGCTCACTGGATGGGTGGTCGACGGGAAATTCGTCCGGGCCCGCGTGACCCGGACACCGTAACCCGAAGGGGGCAACCCGTGATGGATGCTTTCGAGCGCATCATCGGGGCATTCGAATCTGAAGGGTTGACCGTCGTTCGCAAGGGTTCTGACCATGCGGACGCGCAAGCCCCCGGCCACAGTCCGGCCGATCGATCTGTGTCGGTACGGCGAATTCCCGGCCGGGTGCTCATTCATTCACACAGTGACCCGACAGACCGAGTGCTCGAACAGCTCGGACTCACAACGAAAGATTTGTTCGACAACCCGGAAGGAGTGCAATACCGCTATTCCGACGGCAGGATCGTGCATCGGTCCCCGGAAAAGAAATTCCGGCAGTCCGGAAACACCAAGGGCTCGGCGCTCTACAACGTCGAATCCGTACAGCAAAAGGTCACCACGGTTTATGTGGTCGAAGGCGAGCAGGATGTAGAGACGCTACGGTCGGTCGGTGCCGTGGCGGTATCGAATCCGATGGGGGCCGGGAAATACGGTGCAGCGGACTGGGCCCCGCTCACCGGTAAGCATGTCGTCGTTGTCGCTGATAAGGATGATGTCGGGCGGACCCACGCTCACGGCGTCGCGCGGGAGCTGAAACACCTTGCGGCGTCAGTAAAGATCGTGGAGGCGGCCGAAGGCAAAGACACGTCGGACCACATCATGAGCGGCCACGGGCTCACCGATTTCGTCCCGGTGACGATCGCGCCGCAGCTGTCGGCGGTCTACAGCGATATGCGGCGGGCGCTGGCAGGCGGGAAGGTCGACCGGCCCCGCCCGACCATCCTCAGCCGCGAAGACGGGGCATCGCTGCTGTATCCGGGGGCCGTGAACTCCATTTACGGTCTCCCGGAGGGCGGTAAGTCGTGGCTCATGCTGGCGGCTATGGCGGAGACGCTTAAGGCCGAGGACGGGCAGTGCCTGTATGTGGACGCCGACCATAATTCCGCATTGGCGCTGGCGTCGCGGTTGTCTATGCTCGGTGTCGCGCGGCAGGTGATCACCGATCCGACTCGGTTTCTCCACGTGGAACCGGATTCGGCGGATCATTTGATGGACATCGTGAACGACATGAGCGACTGGGGGCCGACCCTGGTGTGTATCGACTCTGTAGGGGAAATCATGCCGCTGCTGGGCGCGAGTTCCATCGACAACGATGAATACACAAAAGTGCACGCCCAAGCGTTCAAGCCGCTGGCGAAAATGGGGGCCGCGGTCGCGTTGATCGACCATATCGGCAAGGGCGACACCACGGCGAAAAGCGGACCCATCGGAGGTTCGGCGAAACTCCGCGCTATCGACGGCGCAGCGATCAAAGTAGCCGTGCGCCGACCGTTCACACCCGGTAAAGGCGGCGCCGCTTGCCTGTCGATTGCGAAGGATCGGCACGGTGAGATACGCCGCCGATGCCCGAACGACTACATCGGCGATTTCGTCATGACCCAAAACAGTAATCGGATCGATTGGAACATCACCGCGCCGACCGGCCGGTGAAACATGGAGAAGGGAACACTTTTTGCCCGCATTGCAGACCTCTCAGGTCAAGGGATTCATCATCGGAGAGGTGAACCTCGGATTCACCCCCAAAGGTCTCGCCTACTGCCATTTCCCTGTCGCTTTCAGTCAATCGGTGAAGAACAAGAACACCGACGAGTGGGAGAAGACCAAGAATGTCGTTCTCAATGCGACCGCGTGGGGTGATCTGGCCGAGTTCATCGGCGAGAAGTTCGAAAAATTCACCGAGATCGAACTGTCCGGCATCGTCTACGAGGACACCTACACCGGAAACGACGGCGAGGAACGGAAATCGCTGAAGATCGACGTTCGTACCGTATCGGGACCGCTGCCCAAACGTGGCGGCGGCAGTTCGAACGGCGGATGGGACGTGTAACGAACTCCCTACCGCGATAACCGATTTCGAGCGGGGCACCGACCTTTCCGGTGCCCCGCTCGCGTACGGGAAGGGAGCCCTCTCTAATGGCGAATGCCTTGAAGCGCAAGGGCGATGCGTTCGAACGCCTGCTGCGTGACTACTTCCGTGTCTGCGGCTTCCCGTGGTGTGAACGCACCAAGGCCGGATACGAACGCGACGGTGGAGACCTCCACCTCGACGCCGTGATCGGGATGAGTCCCGGCGTCATCTGCCAGGCGAAGAACGTCCGGACACCCCGCTGGCGCGACTGGGTGAACGGACTCCGCGAACAAGTCGACAACGCACACGCCGATGTCGGATTCATCGCCCTCAAACTCCAGGGATCAGCGAAACCCGAAGAGCAACTTGCCTTTATGCCACTACCCGAGTTCCTGCACCTGGTTCGCCGAGCCGGGTACGGCAACCCCATCGAGGAGTACGAAGCGTGACCGAACTGGACGAGCTGATGGACCTGATTCACGACACCCCAGACGTGATCTATTTCCTCCGGGCCCAAATGACGAACAACGCCCGCGCGGCAGACGGCCGGGACTGGACCGACACCGAACGACCCACACCCGACCGGGTGGCCAGTTCCAAGACCGTGACCATGGCACCGTGCAGCCTGGACGCCATGAGCGCCGCAGACGCCGAAGTCTCCGTACTGGCGAACTGGGGCGATCGGCTCGGCGTCATCTACACGGGCCGCGTGTGGCGCTCTCACGGTGTCGTGCGCGGCCTGGCCGGTGACGACCTGACCGTGGTGTGGTCACTCGTTGAGGGATTCACCCGATGGGCCCGCGAGGGGTGGACCGGTAACGCCGACATGCTGAACCAACTCCGGTCGGTGCGGAACCGCCATCGCAAGCAGTGGGGCGATCTCGACCTGTTGTTGATGCACCGACCGGAGAGCCGCGAACAATCCTGGTCCGAACCCGGACTATTTTAACTACCTTTCCGCGGGGCGATCAGTGCAAAGAACTGGTCCAGCATGCCCGTGCTCAACCATCTCTGATTCACCTGGTATCCACTTTTCTCCAGAGTGCCCTGTTTCGCATCGAGTTCCATGCCGTCTGCGGGTACAGCGATTACCTGATCATTATCTCGTACCAGGTAGATGATTCTACTATTCTTGTTCGTTACCGCGATCATAATTGCACGCTATCACGGAAATCGGAAATCGGGTCGATATTGGTCAGATATATAGGAGCAGGCACGTGTGGTTGAACCAATGGGAGGCGAAAGAGCTTACCGGTCGCTCTCTTGCCACCCTGCACCGTTGGCGGGTTCATGGTTGGGTCAAGACAGCCGTACGGGACCGAGAACGGCTCTACGACAAAACGACTCTGCTGAAAGCGGCCGATATCGCCACGAGCCGCCGTGGTGGCCGACGTAACCCGGTCAACGGTGGAGGCAACAACCGGCGCGGATATTGGAACAGCGACCATGCCAAATGCAAGAACGGGTTGATACCTTTGTTTTCGTACGATCGGAACAGGCCGAACGAGGCACCCAGAAACTCAACGAGCCTTCAACCTGACAATCCCTGATCCGATCTCTTCTCTGAAACGCTGCACGGGGAAACCTCACGCGGTAAGCGACAACAACACGAGCCCGATAGCAGCGTTCGATGACAACCCGATAGGAGGCGCTGTGAGTGCAACACTAACCCCGGATCAATGGGGAACAATCGTCAAGGCGTGCATCATCATCGGCAAGGCCGGTCTTGCCGCTCTCAGCGCTATCGTCGCCGTACTGTAATACGGACAGCTGATTGAAGCCTCTAACCATTCGGTTAGGGGCTTTCTTCATATCGAAGGCAGGCGACCCATTTGCCGACCACACGGAGAGGCTTGGATCACCGAGCCTACCGGCGAGCAAAGAACCAACTCCGCAAGCAATCATCTACCTGCTGGCTCTGCGGCAACGATATCGACCGAGAACTTCCACCCGAACACCCCGAATCATGGACCGCCGACCACATTGACCCGCTCTCCAAAGGTGGCCATCTCCTCGGGGAACTCAGGGCAGCCCACCGAAGCTGCAACAGCCGTCGAGGCAACAAAGATGTGACCGAACTGAACCTCCTCCCCACCAGCCGACAATGGTAGGAAGCATGCAGGTCAACCATCGTGGATGACAGATTGCCGCACACCCTGCACTAGACTAGGCAGCCAGTCACCTGCGGTAGCCACCAGGAAGAAAGAACACATTGATCAGCAGAGACAATCGGTGTCAAATCATCCTGGAAACACTCGCCAAGAAAGCTCACAACGATATAGCGGTTATAGAGTCCGCCGAGCTACAGCAGATAATCGGGTTCAACGACCCGAGACCACTGGGAAGACACCTGGGTCACCTGGTAGCGGATAAACTGATCATGCGAAGCAAATGCGGAAACGTGTACAAACTGCTCCGCTGAAACAATCGAACACAATGCGACCAGGCATTATCCGAAATACTCCCTGAAATCGGGGTTCGACCTCAAATTTTGCCGATCGAGCCGGTGTGACCCGGCATGCACCCCCTGAAGGGCCTTTCTGGCCTCCTCTCGGGCATACAGGCCGATTCTTCGCGAGCCAGGGGGAAGGGGGACGCGGAGGTTGGTAGGCGGGTCTATCGGGGAAGTGCGGATCGGTTCTACGTCTACCACGTAGTTATTTTCACTTCGGCCGATGGCTGAATCTCACCGACTGAGTTTCAAGGAATAATGGTACGAATCGGAAGCCTTTGCTCGGGCTATCTTGGGCTGGATATGGCGTTGGAGTCGATCTTTGCTGAGATCGAGTTGTCCTGGGTCGCTGACATCGACCGTAACGCGATCAAGTTTCTGACGGGTCGAACGCCGACTGTGCTCAACCTTGGAGATATCAAACAGGTCGATTGGAATGCGGTACCGCCGATCGACGTACTGACCGCGGGATATCCGTGTCAGCCGTTCTCGACTGCGGGCCGCAGGAAGGGAGAAGATGACCCCCGACACCTCTGGCCATACGTCCGCGAAGCCGTTCGCGCGCTACGACCGCAACTTACGCTGCTGGAAAACGTTGCCGGACACCGCAGCAAAGGTTTCGACGCGGTACTCGGCGACCTTGCCGAGATCGGGCTATCTGCGCAATGGGTGTCTGTACGAGCATCCGACATCGGTGCACCGCACCGCCGTGATCGGCTCTTCATCGCTGTTACCGACCCCGATGGCGGCGAACTCGCGCACTGGCGACGGGCCAGCGCAGCACAGGCGGGAGCATCCTCACCTGGCAGCGATATCGCGCCTGATTCCGGAAGTACGGTCGCAGCAATTCACACCGTGGGAAAGTGAGCGAACCGATGGTGGATCGGCTGTTTCCGACCCCGGCAGCGAGCGAAGCAGGCAGCGGCGGTCAACCGATCCCGATCCGAGTGCAACAGAACCATCAGATCCGGCTGCTCGACCTGGCGACAACGCTTGGGGTGAGTTCCTGCCCGCTGTGCAGGAATGGGAACGTCGCACACGTCCGGCGCCCTGGATCGCCGAGCCCAACACGAACGGAAAGCCCCGCCTGTCTGCTCGATTCGTCGAATGGCTGATGGGCCTACCCGAAGGCTGGGTCACCGCACCCCAACTCGGCTTGCCCTACTACGGCCAGCTGCACCTACTCGGCAACGGCGTGGTACCACAACAGGCGGCCATAGCCGTGCGGATGCTGCTGGACATGATCGGCGCCGAGCTTCGTCCACCACACGCGTGTGCTGAAACCGGACCGCATCCAATCTCCGACGCCGCGTAGGGAGGTCTCGGTATGAGCTTGGCCAAAGCCGCCAAGAACGGAACGTTGCTGGAAATCCTTACCGAACTCCGGGACGAACTCATTCAATCCATGGCTGAAGCCTCTGCCGGCGTCAAGCCTCAGTACGCGAAACAGATTTCGGATCTGTCGCGGGAGATTGCCGAACTGGAACCGGCGAAGAAGGAGGCTACCGATATTGATAGCTTCCGGGAAGAATTCGCGTCCCTTGTCGGTCGGATCGAAGACCCCGGCGGCGAGCCCTCCGGCTAGGACGGCATACGGCTGTCAGATTCCGTTACGCCGAGTGGAGGACCTGGGGAACCTGGCCCCGGCCACAGTGGGCATCAAATTCGTTGCCCGCTACGGCTTGCAGCTGGACCCGTGGCAGGAACTCGTATTTCGCTCCTGGCTGTCGTTCGGCCGGAACGGGAAGTATTCGCACTCGCGGTGTGGGTTGTCGGTTCCTCGGCAGTGCGGGAAATCGGCTCTGCTCGAGGCGCGGGCCTTGGTGGGTATGTGCCTGCTGGGTGAGCGGATTCTGTTCACGGCGCATGCGACGAAGACCGCGCGGGCGTTCTTCCAACGACTGTTGTCGTTCTTCGAAGACGAGCGGTTCCCGGAACTCGCGGGCATGGTCGAGAAGATCCGCACGGCGAACGGGCTGGAAGTGATCCGGCTGCGCAACGGTGGCAGCCTGCAAATCCTGGCGCGTAGTAAGGGCAGTGGGCGCGGCCTGACGGTCGATGTGGTCCTGTTCGATGAAGCGCAGGAATGTTCATCCGAAGCGCTGGAAGCGTTGGGCCCCACCACCGCGGCGGCCCCGCTGGGGAACCGGCAGTTGGTTTTCGCGGGCACACCACCGAGCGAGGTCATGAACTCGGAGGTGTTCACCCGGTTCCGGGATGAATGCTTGTCCGGGCGTGCGGTGCGGGCGTCGTGGCTGGAGTGGGCGATGCCCGAAGGCTCGGACCTGGACGACCCGCAGGCGTGGGCGCAGGCCAATCCGGCGCTCGGGTATCGGCTCGGGTGGGACGAACTCGCCGAAGACCGCGCCCAGTACTCGGATGAGGGTTTCGCGCGTGAGCGTGGGGGCATGTGGTCCGCTGCGGTAACCCGCGCGGACATTGACGGTGCATCGTGGCGGTTGGTCGCCGACGGTGCCTCCCAGGTGCTCGACCCGATCGCGATCGGCGTCGACATCTCCCCCGATCGGAGCAGGGCGTCAATCGCGATTGCCGGGGCCCGCGCTGACGAGCTGTTCCACGTCGAGGTCACGCACAACCGGAAGGGAACCGAGTGGGTGGCCGCGGAGCTGCGGCGGATGGTTGCGGTGTGGTCTCCGGTGTGCGTGGTGGTCGACGGCCCGGCCGCCTCCCTCGTGCCCGAGTTGGCGGCGCTGGACGTGCCGGTCTATAAGACGACGCTGCCCGAGTACGCGACCGCGTGTGCGCTGTTCTACGACTACGTGATGTCGGGGGCGCTGCGGCATGTGGATCAACCGATCTTCAATACCGCTGTCGAGGCGGTACGGAAGCGGGTTGTCGGGGATCTGTGGGTGTGGGGGCGGCGCAATGCGGAGTCGGATGTGACGCCGGTGGTTGCGGCGACGGTGGCGCTGTTCGGGTTCATCAATGCCCGGCCCAAGCGGCGGGGGCGGCGGAAAGCGGAAGCGGTGGTGTTGTGAATGGTTGAACTGCTGCAACAGGATTCGTTACGTGATGACGAGATCCGCACGTTCGGCGCGCTGGAATCGTTGATCGACAAGCATCGGCCTACGAACCGGGTGAAGCAGGCGTATTACGAGGGGGACAAGCGTGTCGAGTCGCTGGGTATCTCGGTGCCGTACGAGGTGGCGGCGAAGCTGCGCACGGTCGCCGGGTGGGCCGGGACGGTCGTGGATGTGCTGGACGAGCGGCTGGACTGGCAAGGCTGGGTCCAGGCCGGGACCGACGACTACGGGCTGAAACAGATCTACCGGGCGAATCAGCTCGACTCAGACTCCGGTATGGCGCATCTGGACGCTTTGATCTTCGGTACTGGATTCGCCTGTGTGGGTAGGGGTTTCGATGGTGAGCCGGATCCGCTGATCACGGTCGAGTCGCCGTTGTCCATGTCGGGTATCCGGGATTTCCGGACCCGGCGGTTGTCGGCGGCGCTGTCGCGGCACTGGGACGAGGATGCGGGCGATTACGTGTCGGCGCGGCTGTATCTGCCTGAGCAGACGATCTACCTTGCGAAGGACCGGCCGCATGGCCGGTGGCTGGTTGCCCATCGCGACCTGCACGGGCTTGGGCGGGTGCTGGTGGCGCAGTTGGTGAATCGGCCGCGTGCGTCGATGCAGGCGGGTCGTTCGGAGATCTCGAAAGCGGTTCGCTCCCATACTGATTCGGCGGTGCGGACGTTGATGGCGATGGAGATGAACAGAGAGTTCTACTCCGCCCCGCAACGGTGGGGAACGAACCTGTCACCGGATCAGTTCAAGCTGTCCGATGGGTCGGTGGTGACCGGGTGGGAGGCGATCATCGGCCGGTTCCTGGCGGTACGCGGGGACGAGGACAACCCGGAGGTGGAGCCGAAGGTCGGTCAGTTCGCCCAGGGGCAGCCGGGCCCGTATCTGGAGCACCTGCGGGGCCTGGCGCAGCTGATCTCGGCCGAGTCGGCGATACCGCCGATGTATTTGGGGTTCGCGTCGGATCAGGCATCGAGCGCGGACGCGATTCGGGCGATGGAGTCGCGGTTGATCAAGCGGGCCGAGCGCCGACAGACGATGTTCGGCCGGGCCTGGCTCGAGGCCGGGTTGCTGGCGCTGCTGGTCCGTGACCGTGAAGTCCCCACCGACTATGCGGCGAATGTGTGGCTGAAATGGCGCGACGCGGCCACGCCGACCCGGTCCGCGGCGGCCGACGAGGCGGTGAAACTGACGGCGGCGCAGATCCTTCCGCCTGATTCCCCGGTCACTTACGACCGCATCGGCCTGTCTCCGATGGAGCAACAGCAGGTCGACGCCGACAAACGCAGGGCTCGGGTCGGGGGCCTGCTGGACGGGCTCCGCACCGCGGCGCAGACACGGGCGCAAACGGCCCCGAGTGTCGCTGAGATGGCTCAGAAGACCGCACCCGTGTCCGAGGCTGCGTGAACACGGTCGAGGCGGCCAGCGAGCTACGCAGCGTTCTGAATGACATGACCGTGGTCATGGCCGGAGAGCTGGGCGAGTTGTTCGACCGTGCGGCCGAGGCCGATCCGGTGGCGTTGCGGGCGTTGGTGGTCGAGGCGTATCCGGAGATCGTGACGCCGTGGGCGGTGACGGCGGCCGAGGCGTCCGCGCTGTGGTACGAGCAGCTGGCGCCCGAGCTGGACTACACGGCAGTGCCAGCCGCACCCGCACCCGTGGAGCAGTTGCAGGGGTCGGCGGCCTGGGCGACGACCCAGGACAAGGCCCTGGAACTGCTGATCGGGTCGGCGCAACGCACGATCTTCGGGGCCTCACGGGACACCGTTGCGGGGGCGGCCGAGCGGGAGCGGGGAGCAGTGTGGGCGCGCACGGCGTCGCCATCGGCGTGCCCGTGGTGCCGAATGCTGGCCACTCGGGGCGCGGTGTACTCGGGCCGCCTGGTCCGCGAACGCTCCGGGGATACGGGCCGGTTGGTGACCGAGAAGGGCAAGCGGTACCACGACAACTGCCGCTGCCTGGCGATCGCGATACGGCCCGGCCGATCCTATGAGCCCCCGTCCTATATGCAGCGGTGGGAAGAAGAGTATCGGGAGGCGCGCGACGTGGCGGGCTCTGGTGATCCCAAGGCGATCATGGCGGCGTATCGAGAGTTGTTGAAGCCGTGAGGTTTTCCGCTTACGTCCAGCGGATCAATGGACGGAATACATGCTGACGAGCTACGGAAGGAACGCGCACACAGTGAGCGACACCAAGGCCACAACCGACGCAGAGACCGGCGAGGCCGGGAAGACCGGTGAGGAGTTCACGCCGATCACGACGCAGGAACGGCTGAATGAGATTCTGCGGGAACGGATCTCGCGGGAGCGGGCGAAGTTCGCCGATTACGCCGAGTACAAACGCAAGGCGGCCGAGGTCGACCAGGCTGAGCAGCGCGCCCAGGAGGCGGAGGCACGAGCGGCCAAGGCCGAGCTTGCCACGCTGCGCGCCGATATCGCCCACGATCACGGGTTGCCCGCCGAGGCGCTGGCCGGTGGTACCGAGGACGAGCTACGCGCTCATGCGGCCGTGCTGGTCGGGCTACTCGGTGATCGGAGCGGGCCGCGTGGCCCGGAACCCGACCCGATGCAGGGCCAGACCTCGGCCGACACCGATTCGGGCGGCGATTGGCTGTCGGCTCTTATGCGCTGACACGCAACCGAATTCAGTTCTTCACACCCCGGCCCGGTTGATCGGCCGGGGTTTCTTCATGCTCGAAATCGAGGGGAATGCTTTGGCGTACAACAAGATTGTCGGCCGACCGACCACCGATGCTCAGACCGTGGTCCCCGATCAGGTGGTCAAGGAAGTCATTCAGACCGCTACCCAGTCCTCGGCGCTGCTGTCGAAGGCGCGGCCGGTGCCGATGTCCAGCAAGACCTACCATCAGCCCGTCCTCGCCTCGCTGCCCGAAGCCGATTTCGTCGGCGGTACCGAACTCGAGGACACCGCCGGTTCGGGGGCGGCCGAGCCTGGTTTCGATGGGAGGGACGCGAACCCGGCCGATGGTCTCAAGTCGACCTCGAATATGGGGTGGAAGCCGTTGAGTATGACGGCCGAGGAGATCGCGGTCATTGTGCCGATTCCCGATGCGCTGGTGGATGATTCGGCTATTCCGCTGTGGGAGTCTGCGCAGCCGTTGATGGCCGAAGCGGTCGCGAAGCGCCTCGATGAGGCAGGCATTTTCGGGGTTCGGGTGCCCAAGAGCTGGGATCTTAAGGGCGGGCTGATCGGGGCGGCGAATGCCTACCAGGTGGATGCGTCGAAGTTCTCCGACTACGGCGCAGCGATTGCCGACGCGGGCGAGCAGCTCGGCGCGCACGGGGTTCCGGTGACCGGGTTCATTTCCCGGCCGGGCCTGGGCTGGGCGATGGCGAAAGAGCGTGACGCCGTGGGAAATCCGATCTACGCGCCGGCTACTGCCACGACTCCGGCGACGATCTACGGTCTTCCGACCGGCGAGACGCTGACCGGCTCGTGGAACCCGGCGCGGTCGCAGATCCTCGCGGGCGACTGGTCCAAGGTGTTCGTCGGCATCCGCCAAGACGTGACCTTCCAGTTGTTCCGGGAGGGTGTGATCACCGACGAGACCGGCAAGGTCGTGCTGAACCTGATGACCCAGGACGCGAAGGCGCTGCGGTGCGTGTTCCGGGTCGGTGTGACAGTGGCCAAGCCGATCGATCGGGCCGGGCGCGAAACCCTGCCGCTGGCCAATATTTTCGGCAAGCCCACCCCGATCACGCTGCCCGAACCCAGCCCCGCGCCCACCACCAAGAAGGCCGCCTAGCGGGATCGGTGACATCGGCGACGGGTGAGGCCGTGTCGGGTCTCATCCACACGAACGGGGTGGTGAGTTGGCTATCGAGTTGACGTTGGAGGATCTTCGGCCGTTCGCGCCGGATTTGGCGGCCGACAAGGCAGCGCTGATGATCGAAGACGCCACGGCCACCGCGGAATCCGTCGCCCCGTGCCTGGTGGACATGCCCACCAGCGATCCCCGGTACCGGGCAGCGAAAGCCATCATCCGGGGCGCGGTGCTGCGGTGGGCCGACTACGGCACGGGCGCAGTTACGCAGCAGTCGGCCGGGCCCTACTCCCAGACCATCGACACGCGCCCGGTGCGCCGCGCGATGTTCTGGCCCTCGGAGATCAACGATCTCGTGAAACTGTGCAACCAAGGCCGGGGCAAGTCGAAAGCGTTCACGATCGACACCACCCCGGCCGACACCACGCGGGCCCGGCTGTTCGGGCAAGCCTGGGTGAACGGGCCGGGCCCTACCGGTTCGGGGTGGGACTGATGCTGCCAACTCCCTACACGGTGGTGGTGTCGGACTACTCGGAGCGGCACACCGAGGCCGGGCGACTGGTGACCGAATGGACACCGAGGTCACAGCGGGAACCGGTGTACGGGTGGGGGCCGCCGCAGACCAGTGAACCGAAGATCATCGGCTACGACCGCCTGGTCGTGGAGGTCGAATTGCTCGCTCCCCCAACATTTTCGGTGAAACCGAATGATCGGGTCCGGCTCGGTGGCAGCGACTATCGGGTGATCGGGTACGCCGAGGACTACACACACGGCCCGTTCGGATTTCGGCCGGGTGTGGTGGTGAATCTACGGAGGTTCGAAGGCTGATGCCCAATCCCGTGATCAAGTGGAACATCAACGGTTTCTACCGGTTACGGAAAGCGCCCGGTGTGATCGTGGATCTGGTCGAGCGGGCCGAGCGGATCAAAGCCGCTGCCGAAGCCGAGGGCGGTGAATACGAGATCTACAGCCAGCAGGGCAATCCCGGCCCGCCCGGCAAGAACAGTCGAGGCGGGGGCGCGGGGCACCAAGGCCGGTGGCGTGTCTCGGTGACCACGGCCGACCCGAAAGCCATGCACAAGAACGCCACCGGGAAACCGTTGCTGCGGGCGGTGGATCGTGGTCGCTAGGAAACCGGCCACTCAGATAATCGTCCGCCTGCTCGCGTCCGCGCTCGGTATCCCGGTCGTGACCGGGCTCGGCTCTGTCCGCCCGCCGCGATTCGTGCGCGTCGACCGGGTAGGCGGCCCGATGGTGAACCGGGCGATCGACGGCCCGCATTTCAGCTTCGACTGCTGGGATGCCGGTGACGCCGAGGGGTTGGCGTATGCCGTCTACTCCGCGCTGCGATCGGCCGAAGGGTCCTATATCGATTATCCGGGCGGTCGCGCATGGATTACCCGTGTCGAAGAAGTCGGCGGCCCGGCGCACCAACCGCACCCCGATATCCCCGAACAAGATCGGTGGGTACTGACCCTGCGGGTCGGTATCGCCGTGGATTCGTGACTTTTCTCTATGAAGGAGCCGTCGTAATTGGCTACTGACGTGAAGAACGTCTATGTCCCCTCACCCGGCGCGAAAGGGGTGCTGTTTCGATCGGTGAAAACCACCGACGACGCCGTGGCACTGCCAGCCAGCGCCAAGGACGACATCAAGTCGTCTGATTTCACCGATCTGGGCGGGGTGAGTGATAGTGGTTTCACCAACTCGATTGATCGCAGCGTCAAGAAGGTAAAAGACTTCGGAGCAGCCACCGTCGCGGCACCGCAGGACGATTACACGGAGACGATGAAACTCGAACTGATCGAGTCCCTTCGCGAAAGCGTCCTGGAAACCGTGTTCGGCACGAAGATTACCCCGTTACCTGATGGCGGATTCGGTTTCAGCCACCGTAAGCAGCCGCTCGAAAAATATTCGTGGGTGATCGATACCGTGCAGGGCAGGAAGCTGCGGCGGCAGGTGATCGGGATCGGGCAGGTGACCGAGATCGGTGAAGTGAAACAGGTCAGTGACGATATCGTGAAATACCCGGTCACCATCGAATGTTTCGAAGACGCGGACGGCGATTTCGTCAAGGAATATGTGGGCCTGCCGAAGCCCGCCACCAACACCAAGCAGGCTGACACCAAGCAGATCGATAAGGCGGCATAACTCGCTGTGACTGCTGCCCGGTAGCGGTTGTGGTGCGGCTGGATTGTATGGCTCTGCCGGGTGGGCAGTTGTCAGGTTCTGTATTTTTCGAAAGGAAGTCTGTTCGATCGTGGCTGTGTTCACTGTGCCGAAGTCTGCGGGTTCGAAGCGGCAGAATCGGTTCGCGTTCCGTATCGCTGAGGGCGGCAAGGTGTATTCGGTGCCGTTTCTTCAGTATTTGTCGGGGCGGGGCGCGACGTTCATTCAATCGGGTATCGAGTCGAAGCTGGACGAAGCGTCGCTGACGCGGGGCCTGATCGCGCTCGAGTGCCCGGAGGTGGCCGAGGCGATCGAGGGTTTGAGTATTGATCAGATCGGGGCGTTGTCGAAGGCGTGGGCGGATGCGTCGACGGTGAGCCTGGGGGAATTGCCGGGCTCCGAATCCTGATCAGCGAGTATTCGGGGCCGATCGAATACGACCTGTTGACCCGCGGATTCCGGCTGACCGATATCGGTACTCCGCGGTTGTCGTGGCATGAGTTCGGTGTGCTGGTGGCGCATCTCCCGCCGACGCCGGACTCGGCGCTGTTCCGGGCTCGGTATCCGCGGTCGTGGTATTGGACTGCTGATATCGATTTTCTTTCCATGATCCTGTACACGCTGCAAGGTGCGAATTGGCAGCGCGGCGGCGGGCAGGGCGACAAACCGACACCGGTCACCCGGCCTGTCGAATCCGGGGCCGACGAGACGGGCGAGGGGTTCGCGCTGCACGAGATCCGCGAGGTATTGGCGGATATGCGGGCGGCGCTGTAGACAGCTCAACAAGAGGGGGCGGGCGATTTGGCTATCGAGCTTGCCAGCGCGTATGTGTCGCTGTCGACGGATACGAGCAAGATTCCCGGACAGATCAGCGGCGCTGTTGCTCAGGGCGGTAAGCAGGCCGAGCGGCACGCCGACTCGGCGGGCCGGAATTGGGGTGGCCGGTTCGCGTCGGTCGCCGGAACCGCGCTGAAAGCCGGTGTCGGTGTCGCGGCGGGTGGGGTGGCGGCGGTACTCGGGACCGCGTTCACCAAGGGCTTTCAACGCCTGAACGCCTTGGATCAGGCGAACGCCAAATTCAAGGCACTCGGCTACAGTGCGCAATCCGTCGCCGGGATCATGGATTCGGCCAACAAAGCCGTCAAAGGCACCGCGTTCGGATTGGGTGACGCCGCGAAAGTCGCGGCTACCGCGCTCGCCGCCGGAATCAAAGAGGGCGACGAGCTTACCAAATATCTGACTCTCGTGGGTGATGCCGCCGCGTTCGCGAATGCGGATCTCAACGAGATGGGCGCGATTTTCAACAAGGTCCAAGCGACCGGGAAATTGCAGGGCGACGAACTGGCCCAGTTGTCCGACCGCGGAATCCCGGTCCTGTCGTGGCTCGCGCAATCCTACGGAACCACCGCGGCGGCCATGTCCGACATGGTCTCGAAAGGGAAAGTCGACGCGGCCCGGTTCGAGCAAATCATGTCCGAACACATGGGCGGTGTCGCTGCCCAGATGGGCAAGACGCTGCAAGGCAGCTGGCAGAATTTGCAAGCCGGTTTAGGCCGCCTCGGCGCAACACTGCTCGGGCCTGTATTCGATCGGCTGACTCCCGCGATCCAGAAGGCCACCGCCTGGGTTGACGCGGCGGGCCCGAAGATCTCCGGTTTCCTGGCGCAGATCGGACAGGCAGCCGGGCCCACGGTCGCCAAGATTCGGGAATTCTTCGGCGGTCTCGGCGCGAAGATCGGGCCGCTGATCGACTATGTGAAAAACTTCTGGGCATCGTTTCAGCAGTCCGGGGAAGCGGCGGCAATATCCGACCGATTCCGCGAGATCTGGTCACGGCTGCAAGAATTGTGGACCGCGTTGCAGCCGGTGTTGGTTGAGGTGTGGAATGCGCTGAAACCGGTCCTCGTGGTGATTGCGGGCGCGGCGTGGGAAGCGTTCAAGGCGGTGCTGTGGGGGATTTCCAACGCGATCGACAATGTGAAAACCGTCCTCACCGTTGTGCAGCCGGTCATTCGCGCCGCGAGTCAGACAGTGCAGGATATCGCGGATTCGTTTCGGTCGGTGGTCGAATGGGTCGGTAAAGCGATCGATTCGGTGACGGGGTTCATCGATAAGGCCAAGCAGATCGGCGGCAATGTCGTCGGGTCGGTGGCCGGGTTCTTCGGGATCGGTCACGCGGGCGGCGGCCCGATCCTCGGGCCCGGCGGCCCGACTGACGATCTGATTCCGGCGATGCTGTCCAACGGTGAGCACGTCCTCACCGCTGCCGAGGTGCAAGCGATGGGCGGGCATGCGGGGGTGTACCGGATGCGGGCGGCGGCGCGGCGCGGGCAGCTGGCGTTCGCGGACGGCGGGGCGGCCGGGTTGCCGCGTGGTATCCGAGACGCCCTGGCGGCGGCGGCCGAGGCCGAGGGAATGCCGTATCGGTGGGGTGGCACGGGCCCGGCCGGATACGACTGCTCCGGATGGGCCGGGTATCTGCAATCGGTCGCCATGGGATTGCCCGACACGCACAAGCGGCTCTACACCACGGGCACGCTGATCGGCGGGGCCACCGCTGGGCTACAGCAGGGGCTCGGCCCGAGTGGGACTCTGTTCCGGGTCGGTGCCAGTGCCGAGCATATGGCGGTCACGATTGCCGGGCATGCGGCCGAATCCGGTGGGGCGCAGGGAACCTCGGGGATCGATGGCGGCCGGGCCGGGGCCGACGCCGGGCAGTTCCCGTTCAAATACCACCTGCCGAACCAGGCTATCGCCGGATGGGTCGACCAGGCCCAGGGCAGCGACGCGGGGATCGGGAGCGCCTATACGGCGGGCCGGGCCGGACAGAAGGCCCCCGCGCGGCAGGCACCGCGGATTGCGCGCCGGTACTCCGACACCGATCGGGAGTACCTGAAGCTCGAACAATCGTGGGCGGAGGCGAACAAGCGCCGCAACGAGGTCTACGCCGACGACACCGCATCCGAGTTGGATCGGATGGACGCGGATCTGGCGTTGCAGGACGCCGAGGACGCTCGCCGCAAGGGCCCGAAGGCCGACGACAACGGGGCAGCGAAAACCCTGACCGATTACGCACACAAAATGCTGGATATCGGCATCGACGCCGCGAAATCGCAGCTTCCGTTCGACCTCGGTTCCTCCCGATGGTGGGACGTGGCCGACAAGTCGATCGAGGCGGCGAATTCGGTTCCTGCGTTCACTCGTGCCGATATCGGCAATCAGCTCGGGTTCGATCCGGCTGGCGGTGTCCCGGACTGGGTGACCCGGTTGAGGGCGGGGCAGGCGAAGGTGTACGACACCGGCGGATGGCTCGAACCCGGTGGCGTCGCGGTCAACCTCTCGCGCAAACCCGAGCCGATTTTCAACAGCCCGCATCAATTGCGGCAGTTCGCCGATGGATTCGCACCGGTACCGGCCGGAGCGGTGTCGCTGGACGATTTGCGGACAGTGTTGGAGAACCGCCCGAACGTCACATTCAACGTCAGCGATTTCAGGGAAGCCATGGCGCAATGGCAACTCGAACAGCGCCGCCAATCCATGAGTTTCGCACGGAGGTAACCATATTGGTGAGCGAGCTGTCTATCCGGCTCGAAGGCTGCAACGGCGAATGGTTCACCCTGCACGGGAAAGGCGCCGGAGACAAAGGTGTCTTCCTCGGCCCGCGCCCCGAAGGGATTTACGACGAGCCGACCGAAACAATCTGGCAGAGCCATGCCTACCAGATCGGCGCAGACTTCGGCGGAATCAAAATCCATAAACGCGATGTCGTGTTGGGCATCGAAGTGGTCGGCGATAAATCCGGGACATGGAAACAGAATGATTCCCGCTGGCGTCAAGCCTGGTCCTATGAGAAGGATTCGACACTCTGGATCGAGACCACGGACTCACGCCGGTACCTGAAACTCCGATTGTCGGAGACCCCGACGTTCGCCCCGGATTTCGATCCGTTCACCGACGACTACGGCCACATCATCATGACGTGCGCGGCTGGCAACCCGCGCTGGTACGAGGCCACCGATTACACGCATGAATGGGTCTACCAGGGGGACCCCAAGGGTCTCTTGGTGGTGGAGAATCCGACCGATGTCGAGGTGTGGCCGAAATACGTGTGTCAGGCGCACCCGTCGAAAGCCGGAACGATCTGGGTACTCCCGGATTTCTCCTTCGGCTCCGACCGCGCCGACGCACTTCGCGCGGTGTTCCCGAACGAGGATTTGGACCACCGCGCGGTACCGCTGCCGCCCTTACAGCCACGTGAGCAATTGGTGGTCGACACCGACGAGCACGAAGAACAGCTCACATCGAATATTGACACCGAACCGTGGATGCGGTTCGAGGGCCGCTGCTTCCTGTTCCCGCTCCCACCCCGCACACCACGCACGGAATTACCGGTGACGGTGGCCGGGGCCGAGGAAGGGATGGGTATTCAGGTGCGGATTCCCCGCCCGTGGTCGCGACCGTGGGGGCTGGAATGAGCGTCATCACGACACTCGATTTCGAATCGATCTACCGTCAGGTGCAGGACAAGAAGCGCCGGGCGAAAATGCGGCGAACCTATCCGTCGTTCGTTCGTCTGTGGGATGGCCGTTGGCGGCTGCGCGGCAGGGTCACCCGGTATTCCGATGACTCGACGTTCGAATTCATCGACGGCGATACCGGGATCGGCGTGCTGGAAATGCCGCATGACTACTACCTGGCCCGCTGGCTGATCAATGTCGAGGTCAAGGGCACCAACCCGCGCGTGAAGCGACTCGATGGGACATGGAGCGAAGGGCCGAACCCGTATGGCCGGTACAAGGATCTGAACGCCTTCGTGACCGTGGACCGCGACGGGGCCCGCTGGTCGGGGGTGCTGTCGGAATGCAGCATCATCAAAGACGACAACGGCCGCCGTATCGTCCGCGCGACATTCAAACATGATTTCGAATTCGTGCGCAGGCTGCGTTTCTGGAGTAACCCGGTACTCCCCGCGCAGATCCAGGTGCCCCGCTATTGGCTGCTGTGGGGCCGCGCGATTCCCATCATCAAGATCACAATGTTTCTGAACCTGCTCCGCCTCAACGCCTCACCGTTTCGGATTCCGGACAATCCGCTGGATTTCGAGCATTGGCTCGATCCGATCAAAGGCCTAGATTTGCGGAACTGGAACATGGTTGTCAAACCACAGATCGAACCCGATACCTCGGTCACCGGACTGTTGTTCTCCCGGTTTCAGTCGGCGTACGAGGCGACCAAGACATTGGTCGATGATGCGCAATTGAGCTGGGATCTGCGGCGCTGGCTCAAAGGCGACCCCGAGCCGTGGCCGGGCGCTTTTATCGGGGGTGACCCGAACCGGTGCGTCGTGAAACACGGGGCGCTGATCGTGGATCTGAAAGACCGCTCGGCGTGGTCGACCGGGACAGCGGCGGGCGGCAACATCCTCCAGGGCCTCACCTACAGCATTCAAAAGTTCTTGCCGAACGGCATGAACGGCGCGATCGAAGAAACCACGATCGACCCGAACCTAGTGACCGAATACACGACACCGGGATTATTCAAAGGAACTGTGCCGCGGGCCCCGGCTGTAGTCTTCCGGGAATCCAAACACGGCGGAATCCAAACCTCGGAGGTCACGTGGCGTCCGCCGACTGTGACGAATATTGTCGGTGGCGGTCATTCCATGATGGGCGTGAACGAGGCGCTACGCGCGACCATTACCGCCCTGGGTGATCTCACCGCCATGATTCCGGGTGTGCCGCCGATCGGCGGTGTCCTCGAAATCGCGTTGACCCCGTTCGTGGAAGACACGTTGATGGCGTGGGGGAAATGGGAGAGCACCGACCGGAAAGACCGCCTCGGTGATTCGTTTCTGTGGGAGGACTACGCCGAAGGCTCCGAAAACATCTACTCGATATCCGGCGCGCTGGCGATGCGGAAAGGGTTCCTCGATACCGACGAGGAACTAGATGTGAAAGTCACCGTCGCCGATGGCTCGCCGTGGCGGATCGGTCAGAACGGGTACGGGCATTTCTTCCTCGGTGACCGGATCGGCGTCGCACCCCTCGGCGTATCGCCGGGGCAGATCTTCATTCAGCGCGTGAGTTCGCTGAAACTCAAACTGTCCCCGGATACCGCGGCGGCGTGGGAGATCACGCTCGGCCGCAAACGAGCCACCGATCCGATATTGGGGGCATGGGAACGGCTGAGCCAGCTCGCGAGCATTCTGCAAATGCAAGGGGTCCTCTGATTGACGTATCCGACCGTGAATAATTGTGATCAGTCGAATCCGCGGAAGGCATTCAAATGGGCGTTCGTCGCGCTCCCGTTCAGGGGCTCGACACCGCTGCTGCTGCACAGTGATGTGCAAGAGGAGCTGTCGCAATGGTTCTGGGAGTTGGGGTTTCGCTGGCATCCCGAGCTGGCCACCAAGAAAGTCCAGCCACCCACCCACGGGCAATCCCACACTCTGAACAACCTCGTGCAGTTCGTCTCGGCCGACGCGCCGGACAAGCCACCGGCCGACCCGCCGAACGGTTCCGGGTTCGTCGCTCCGCCAACGGTTTTCGATCCCTCCACGCACGACGAGGCGGAGGTGATCGAACACCTTCGCCAGGCGGACGCTTCCGAACGGGCGCGGGTGATCTCACGGGAGATGTGCGGGCCCAACCGGGCGGCCGTGCTCGATGCCTACACCGATCTATGGAAAGCACAGTGACACAACAGAAGTGAGACAGACAGTGCCCGACACGGACATGTACGCACGAGCAATCATCGGTGAAGGCCAACGGCGGGGTATCGCGCCGCAGGGCATCGTCATCGCGTTGGCGGTGGCGCTGGTCGAATCGAACCTGACCATGTACGCCAACCCGGCCGATCCGGAATCGCTGACCTACCCACACGACGCGATCAGCACCGACTACGACTCCACCGGCCTGTTCCAGCAACGGCCCCCATGGTGGGGCAGCGTCGCCGATCGCATGGACCCGGCCCGGAGCGCGGCCATGTTCTACGAGGCGCTGTCCCGGTTCGACTACACCAGCGGTGCGCACTCTCCCGGTTGGTACGCCCAGCAGGTCCAGCAGTCGGCCTACCCGGACCGCTACGACGAGCGCATGGCGGAAGCGCAACGCATGTACGACCGGCTCTCCGCCACGACAGGAAAGGAATATATGGGCGAACACGTCTTGCCGTACGACCGGAACATCGTGCCGCAGGAAACCTCGTATTGGTGCGGGCCCGCATCAACACAAATCGTACTGAACTCCCGTGGTATCGACCTCCCGGAATCGGAGTTGGCCGACCAGATCGGAACCACCGTGAACGGCACCGATTACGTCGGCCTGATCACCCCGATACTGAACCGGTACACGGGTGGCGGCTATATCGAACGGTACATGCCCAACGATCCGCCCACCGTGCAGGAGAAAGAACAGCTGTGGCGTGACATTGTGGCCTCGATTGACGGTGGGTTCGGTGTTGTCGCCAACATCGTTGCTCCGCCCACCAATTACCCGCGTGGTGTGAAGGGCTCGGTGAGCCCGGCCTATGCGGGTGGCACCGTGTATCACTATGTCGCGGTCATGGGATACGACGACAGCCCGGATCGGGCGGTGTGGGTGGCCGATAGCGGTTTCCGCCCGTTCGGGTATTGGTGTTCGTTCGATCAGCTCGCGAGTTTGATTCCGCCGAAGGGCTACACAGCCAACCTTTCGGCCCCCAATGGAGAGGATGACCAATTGTCCGACGTTACCGACATTATCCGCCAGGAACTCACCTACCAGTTCCCCTCACGGGTCGAGGGCTCCGAATACCGAGACACCCTGGTCGGCTACACCCTCAACAACGACAAGAAACTGTACGACCTCGAACAGTGGCGCCCGACCGTGGACGCACAGTTGTCCGCCCTGGACGCCAAGCTGGATCGGATTCTCGACGCATTGGAGGCCAAGTAACCGATGGTGACCCCTACTCAGGTTGTGCACGGCTGGCGCGCGACCGCCCGCACCGTGTTCGCGGTCATGGTCGCTGTACTGTCGGTGATCCCTACCGCGCTGATGACGGCGAATCTGGATAACACCGTGCTCGGCGCACAGGTCATCGCCGTGGCCGCCGCGGTCACCCGGATTCTGTCCCTACCTGCCGTGAATCAGCTGATCGACCAGTTCGCGCCGTTCCTGTCGGCCCGGCCACACATCAGGGAGTAACCACCCGTGAGCGACCTCGGGCCCACCGATCACCCGGTACTGCTGTGGGCGACCATCGCGGCCGGTGCGGCCGGAACGGCCTCGCTGATCTGGGCCCGGCTCGCCCCCGCCGGTAGCTTCTTCTGGAACCTGCGCGTGAAACTGATTCAACGCCGCCAGCAAATCGAAGCCGAAGCAGCAGCACTCAACGACCAGCGCAACGAAATGCTGATCGCCCAAATCGCGGCACTGAAAGAACAGGTCGACAACCTGCTCCGTGAGCTGACGCAGACTCAAAAGGACCTCGCGGAAGCGCGAGCGGAAATCATGGCGCTACGCGCTCAACTGAGCCGATAACGCCACCACTACAAGGGCTCTCACCGTTTCGGTGAGAGCCCCTTTTTTATTGCATTAAACGGGGGTGCTTGTGACATCGCCTCACGATGGCGAACTAACCGGCCCTTATCCGTCGCCTCCCGATCAGTCATGGACCGGAACGGGCTCGAATACCGGTGCGGGCTCGTGGGCGGGCAAAGACTGGGGCGAGCATTGGGGGCAATCGATACCCGGTGCTGGATTCGACAACGGCGACGCCACCGACGCCCAAATAGACGCCGTACGCGACACCCTGCTCGGCACGGTCCTCAGACAATGGGGCGCGACAAAACAGGGATTCCTGACCTGGACTCTTGCCGCGATCGACAACCTGATCAAAACCGTAGTCGGTACCGCGATCGGCGGGCTCGAAGGATTCGTCCGCTGGATCACGGGAACCGTGGACGGACACACCACCACCCTCGGCGATCACGAAGCCCGGATAGACAATCTGAAGAAATCCGTCGACGGCGTGGTCCAAACCATCAACGGCGCATATCAACCCCTGTATTTCAGCGGGTTTGTCGAGCTGAAGCCGACAACGAATCTCATTGATGTGATCATGATCGGCGCGGGCGGTGGGGGTGGCGGCGGCAAGGACGGCGGGCTCAACAACCCCAACTACGGCGGCGGGGGCGGAGGTGGCGGCGGGGAGTCGCACGTGACCATCAACGCGAGCGATGTTCCGGCCGGGCCCGATGGGATTCGCCGGATCTGGATCACCATGGGCGGCAACGGCACCGGGGAACAACCACCCCAAGGCGGCGGGCCCGGTGTCGGGGGCCAGAAGGGCGCGGACACCTGCTTGTACTTCACCGACCCCTCCCAGGGCACCCCGACCGTGAAATACCGCGCTGGCGGCGGAGCTGGCGGCCAAAGCCAAACCAACGCAGCGTCGGCCGCGCCCGGCGGAACGGGCACCGTACCAGGCGGCGACGGCGGGATCTTCTACTTCCGCGGTTCGGATGCGGTGAGCGAGGCCGGGAAGGCTTCGGCGCAGCCGGTCGGCGTCTCGAACGGGGGCGGGGGCGGTGGCGCCGGAAGCGGCCGGGGCGGCGGCATCCCCACCGCCCCTGACGACCTGCCCGGCCACGGGGGCGGCGGCGGCCCGAATCCGGGCGGAAAACCCGTGGGCGGCACCGGAACATCCACCACCGAATACCTCCCCATCGGAGGCGGCGGCGGAGCAGGCGGCAACTCGGGCACCCCCGGCGGCGCGGGCGGAGACCCCGGAGGCGGAGGCGGAGGCGGGGGAGCCATCGGCGGAATCAGACGCCAGACCGCGGGCGGACACGGCGGCGTCGGCCGCGCCTGGATCAGAGAAAGGACATAGCCACCATGGCGAAGGTCGCAACCGTCCACATCGAGCACATGAACCTGATCGGACACGCGAAGGTGTTCAAGTTGGCGGAACCATTCGATGTCGACGGCCAGCCGTGCTCGTATGTGATCGTGTGGATCACCCCAGCCGATCATTTTCAGAACGCCCAGGCCGGAGTGATCCCGGCGACGGAATGGGGCACAGTACTCGGCGGACACCTACGACGACGCGCGGGCATGACGTTGCTCGACTGCTACGACCCCGACAACACCGACTACGTCAACGGCTGCTACATGACGGCGCTGAAGATGCTCGGCTACACCTACGTCCCACCCGACCAATTCCCCGCCAATAAGGAAACAACCGTGGGGTGACGATGTCCGCAGTCGCCCGTCAGTGATCCCGGTTCCGCATCACCGGCCCCGGCGGCGGCCGAACTCGGCGGCCACCGGGGGACTGTCGCCGCATACCCGACTATCCTCACGCGACAGTCCCCGGCACCGCCGAGCCCGCGGCTACCGGACTCGCGCCCCTGGCGCACAGGAGGGCACCTATCCTCACCGCTTCCCCTCCGGCTGAGGGAGGGGGGCCGTACACGGGCCGCAGGGCAGGCGACCCGGAGGAGTGGCGCGGCCCGGTCGTCCAAGCGAGGACAGCGGGGGTACCGGTCGATTACTACGGCACCCCCGCGCCCTACCCCTGCGACCACTCCAACTCCCAGCACAGACGCTACCCATCCGCGCCGGGCCCGGACGGCGAACGACCGAACCCGCCCGGAATATCCGATCCTGTCACCAGCCATTACCCGTGTGTCACCCGACACGCGGGAAAGCCCCTGTGTCGCCCCGAATCTCCCGATTAGGGTGTTCGCGGCGTCACCATGGGCCCTGCACAACCCCATGGTCGGCGGTCAGGGGAGCCCCGCCCGACCGATAGCCCTGCACCTTGCGACTACGGGCGGGGCTTCCCGCGCCCCCCTTGCGCACTCCTACCCACCACGAACGGGGGGCCGAAGAACTGTCCCCCGAAAATCAGCGTCCGCCTTTTTCCAATCCGAGGTTGCGTGTCCGCTGGAGTTCGGCCGCCCGCCCGTCCCGCGTCACCTCCGGTGCCAACTCCGGCGCACCGGGCAACGGGACACCGGGGGCGGGCCTGCCCCGGTTCACCAACTCCATCGTTTTGACGAATTCGGGCGAATACCCGAGTTCGATGAATTTCGCTTTCTGCTGGTCCTGGAATTCTTTCGCCTGATCACGCGCTAACTGGGCTTGTGCCTCACGTTCGGCGACTTTGCCGATTGCTTCGACCGCCTTGACGGTCTCCGCTCGCTGGGACTCTAGATTCCGGGCAAGTATCTGTTCCATCACCTTGGCGGCTTCACCGGTCACACCGATAGACCACAGCATCGCCCGCGTCTGTGCCTGCTCCTGAGCGCGAATCTGTTCGAGCTTTTCCTTGGCGGCCTTGTGCGCCTGTTGCGCATCGGTCGCGTCGATACGCTTGGAGCTGTCTTGGGCTTGGGCTAGTTCCTGGCCTTTGTCAGCCACAGTCTTGCTGAGATTGGCTTTTTCGGTGGACAGAGATTTCGATTTATCCAGAGTTTGAGCCAGCGCTAGATCCTTGGCCTGTTGGGTGCGTTCCTTCTGCGCGGCTCTAGTCTTGTCGGCTGCCTTCTGAACCAGCTCGCCGACGCCGGGCAGCTCGACGCGCATACCCTTTTCGACCTGTAGACCCTGTGCCCATACTTCACGGGCTTGATTCCTGGCCACCTCCTGCCAGACGTACCGGCCTGGGAAATCGCGTACTAATTCCTCTGCTAATTGCCGCGTCTCCGGCGACATCGGCTCGTTCTCTACGGTGCGTAGCATGACCTGATCGACAACGCCCCGTTCGAGTAGAAACCGATCTTTGCGGAATTGATCCCTATCTTTGCGCCCGCCTACCTCGCCGGATTTATCCTCTATCCCACGTACAACGCCTTTGTCGTTGATCTTCTCTTTGTCGTATCGGCGATAGCCGAACGGCGTCCAATACTCTCGCGACTGCGGCGGTTTCGTGTACCCGTTCTCCTGATCCCGGAAGACTTTATCCGTGCCGTTTTCCCAGATTCTTCCGCGAGCATTGCTATCGAAGTCTTTCCGGTCTTTGTCGTAGCCGTCTCCAGGCATGACTGCACCCACCCCCGAAATGGGAAACCGATCAGGTGATCACTGATTTGTGTTCTGTTGTTTAGCGTACCGATCTGAGTACTCGCGCAGCATCTCGGCGGTGTCCGAGAATCCGTATTCGATAATATCTATCATCAATCCGTATGCCGTGTTTCCCTCCGTGTCGGAAACGCCGTACTCCAATGAGGGATTGATGTTGTCGTAGAAAGAGTATTCCCGGCCGAACCACGGGGCGTTGATCCATTTCGCGCCCGTAAATTTTATGAAGCACTCGCCGAGGAAGCAGAGGAACATATCTGCGGTATCCGAGTTCTCGGGTGCCATCGCGGTCTCCATGGTCGGAAACAACTCGGTCACAACGACACTCAGTTTGGCGAGCTCCGGCGCTCCCTCGGGCCACGGTTCGGAAGGAATAGCGTCGAGTCCAGCATATTCGAGGAACCGCTGTACCTGCGCCTCCTGACGTTCGGGCGCGATCCAGTCCAACCAGGCTTGTGTCTTCGCGTCGATTTCCACGCCGAGATCCATGGGGATCTGCTTACCGTCCACAGTCAGCCTCTCCTGTCGTATGCCGCCTCGGTGCCGAACAGTTCAGTATGACGCCGCTCATCCGGGCATGAGTGTTTCGGCATATGGCACCGACCAGACGCAGGGGTGGGCGATGCCGTGCCCGTAGTGTCCGTCTTCGCCGAACGCTTCGCCGTGATCCCCACACATGATCACCAGCCAGGCCCCGAACCTCGGGAGCACATCGAACAACCGGCCTAACTCGGTATCGGTGTAGGCGAGCGCAGCGGCTTGGCTCTCCCACGAGTCGGCAGACGCGCCAGGTAGATACGAGGCGGTGGGCGTATGGGTGGCAGCGATGTTGAGGAACAGGAGCACCAAGTCGCCCGATTCGAGGCGGTCGAGTGTCTGGAGGGCGATGTCGACTTGGTGGCGGGTGGATTCCGGGCAGTCGACCCCGGTGTCCGGGCTCCAGTGCGCCTCGGCGAACAGGCCGGGCAACACTTGGCCGAGTTTGGTTTGGCCGGAGAAGAATCCGACACCGCCGATGCACACGGTGTGGTAGCCAAGCCGATCGAGGCCGGTCACGATGTCGGGCGCGTCGAACACGTAGGTGCGTTCGGTGATCGTGACTCCACGGTTGGCCCGGCACGCCCAGAGTCGACCGGGCCGCACGGGACTGGCCGGAACGGGGAGGAAGCCGGAGAAGAACGCGATATGCGCTGGGAGAGTGAACGTTCCGTGCGTTCGGCGCTCCTCCCACTGCCCGTCCGGGAGCAGCTTGCTCAGGTACGGAGTTTGTCCGGCGTACGCGGCGGCGCGTGCTACATCGAACCGCAGCGAGTCGAAGGTGATGATCAGAACATGGTGCGTCCCGATGATCTCGTTGGCGTTGATCAATTGGTCCCCCTGTGGTTTTCGACTCGGGTAGGTGCGCCGCTGCGTCCCCCGGCGGGTGGGTTTGCTCAGGTGTTGGGGTCGGTGGTGCGGAACTGGTCGGGCAACAGGCGATCGTGCTCGCGGATCTCTTTGGAGGCTTCGATCACGTCCTTGACGGTGTCGATGCCGCGCCAGTATCCGGAGATGCGGTAGCCGACCAGACGGCCGCCTGCGGCGAGTTCGGGGAAGGTGGAGTCCTCGTGGTCGCCCTTGTCCGGCAACAGATTCACTACCTCGGGGTCGAAGAGGTAGGCCCCTGCGTTGATCCAATACGGCAACTGCGGTGACTGGGTGAACCCGCGGACCAAATCCCCCTCGAGTTCGGCGACGCCCCAGTTCGACCGGTACGGCGACAACGCAATGGTCACGTCCCCGTTGTGGCTGGTGTGGAAGTCGGCGAGGTCGACGAGGGAGAACGAGGTGATGATGTCGCCGTTGAGGACGAAGAACGGTGCCTGGGGGTCGTGCAGTTCGCGGGCCGCGAACTTCATCCCGCCACCGCGCCCCAACGGCTCGTCCTCGATGGCGTAATTGACGGTGAGCCCAAACCGGGAGCCGTCGCCGACGTAGTCGGTGATCATCTCGTGCTTGTAGCCGCCGCTGACGGTGACGAATTCGACGCCGTCAGCGGCGAGCCAGGCGAGCTGATAGCCGATGATCGGAGCCCCCGCTACCGGCACCATCGCTTTCGGGGCGTCGTCGGTGTAGGGCCGCATCCGGGTGGCTTGTCCACCGGCAAGAATCAGGGCTTGGGTAACAGGTTGCGCGGGCAAAGCTCCTCCTTGTGTTCGTGATGGGCCTAGTGCGGGCGCGGCCATCCTAAAGTCTGGATGTGACGCGACGCACACTCATGCTGGAGGTTGCTGGGCGGGTGGTCACGAGCGGGCCTCCGGTTTGTCGTTGGCCTGCGATTGCCGGGGCAACTTGGCCTCGCCGCTGTACAGCTTGGCGCACACCCGGTTGTACCCGTCGCAGGCGGCGAGAACGTGCTTGTCGTGATCGCGCACACCGGTGACCTTCTTGCCGTAGCCGATCAGGATGTTGTGAACGATTGCCGAGATCCATTCTCCGGGTTGATATTCGAGTACACGCGCGTCCGGTGTCGGGGTAACGTGCGCGATTCGCTCGGCGGCAAACACATTGACCTCGCGCGTGAGCCGCAGCATGGCGATGGTCGCGGCGGCGAGTTTGTCCGCGGTGGCGCGGATCTGTTCGGCGGTCATCGACACCCTGGGGTATCTCAGCGTCTCCAACGCCATGGTTCGGTCATGATGTGGCTCGAAGAACTTCTCGACGGTGATCAGAATCGGATCGGTGCTGCTGGTCCCGCCGAGGGCTTCGAGCACTTCCGTGGAGTTCGGCAGCAATGGCTGATCAGACATATCGGGTTTCTCGCTCACATGGTCCCCTCGAATTGAGACGTGTTGAAAGGCAACAGATGTCAGGATCTCAGCGCTGCGGCCCAATAGTCGTGCCGGACCGCGTTCCAAAGCATTTCGAATGCGGGCCACAACTCGCGGACGATCACAAGGTCCGGATAGCCGCTCTCTGGGAAGCGCACGATCAGTTCGCCGTCAGATATGTTGCGTACGAGCATGATTCCGATCCGGCGGCCCTCAAGGATCTTCCACTCGGCGCGGAGCCCGTCGGCCTCGGTGTGATGGATGTTGCACATGGCTCGTTTCCCCGCACCAGCGGCGGTTGCTTCGTTGGTTTTGGTGACGCGGGCCGCGACCTCCCAGGGGTCGGCCTCGGGGTCGGCGAACGCGTCGAGGATCTTCAGCAACTGTTCGATGCTCACGTTCTCCGGTAGCCGTAGCTCGCCCTCGGCTGCTGGGTACGACAGGCGACGTTCGGCGGCGCGCTGGCGCGGGCTGACAGCTGGCGGGACCAGCTTGCCCGCCCGTACGAGGCACGACACTGCCGCCGCCTTCCGCTGGCACCTGGTGGACCGACACACGACGTGTTGCTGCATGATCCGATGCGCCATACCGGTTGTAAGGGGAAGGTCGGGAAACCGATGCGCGGGATTGACCGATGCCGAACAGGCGGCGGCCCATGTCTCGGCTGGCTCCACTGTTTCCAGGTCACAGAACGCGGTCACCAAGCCCGGCTGATGATCAACCGTCGCCAGGTCGTAGACGACAACCGCAGCGACGTGGATGCCGCGCGCAATCCGGAGTGCGTACCCGACCGGATCATCGCGGCTTTCGGGTGGCCGGACCGTATACAGGTAGTGGTAGCCCAAAGACTCTGCGTGGCAGCGCATCTCGGCTATGCGTCGAGGACTGTCCAGACCGGAGATCGCGGGACGGTCCAGGCCGATAGCCTTCGGCTTCCCATCCATGGGAACCGGTCGGACGGACCGTGCCGTTTGTGGCTCGGAAAACTCGTGATCATTCTTCATCCCCTGCATCCCGGCATCCCTCCGTAGACAGTGATTTCGTGAGCGCCCGGCACCGGGGATTTCTAGGGCGCGGTGTCGACCCGGTGCCGAGGCTTCATCTACGGTGGCCTTGGTCGCGAGAAGGCCACAATGGGAGTTCGGGGGAGTGCCGGGTCAAAGTACTAGTTTTCCGGCCTTCACGCCGTCGCTACCCCGTCGTACCGTGGGGTTATGGGCGCATCGATTGGTGATCGTCTGCGCGGCATCCGCAAGCGGCGTGGGCTCACGCAGGTTGAGTTGGCGGAACGCTCCGGGGTGTCGGTGCAGCTAATAAGACTTCTGGAACAGGGCGAACAGCAACGAACCCGAACCGAGACGGCGCGGCGATTGGCCAGCGCGTTGCGGGTGAACACGAGTGACCTTGTCGCGGAGCCTGACACGGCGGAGCCTGAGACCACGGATGTCGAGCTGTGGGCGGAGGTCCGCAAGGCGCTGGCAGGTATCTACCCCGCCGACGAGTTCGCTGAACCACCGACGCTTGCCGGGGTGGAAGCGACGTTCCGAGAGGCGAAACCGTTGTTTCGTGGTGGCGAGTTCGGTCGACTCGCGCCGATGTTGGTTCCTCTGCTGCGGGACGCGGATTACCTTGTGTCGGCGGCTGATTCGGGAAACACGGATGCTCGGCGGTTGCGATCACGTGTCCGGCAGATGGTGGCGTGGCAGATGTGCCTGACTTGGCAATTCGACGCGGCCGATCATGCTATTGCTCTCGCTCTCGATGACGCGCCGGATCTGAGAACGGCCGCACCGCTCGCGGACGCCGACTGCTGGCGCTGGATACGGCAAGGCAATCTGGCCAAGGCTCGGGAAGTAGCTACCAAGTGGGCCGATGATCTCGAGCCGCGTCGTATCTCCAAGGCTTCGCGTGACGACATCGCAAGCTGGGGGCTTTTGCTGCAACGGGTCTCGACCGCAGCAATCCGTGACAACCGACCCGGCGAGGCTGAGGACGCTCTTTCGTTCGCACGGGTGGCGGGCATGGCCATCCGGTACGGCGAGCATGACTCGAAAGATGGGCTACTGCACGCCTTCGGCCCCGTCACGGTTCAGATGCTCGCTGCGGAGAATGCGATGGTCATCGACAAGCCTGAAGTGACCCTTGCGATTTCAGCAAAACTAGAAGGGGCGAAGTATCCGCTGCCGTGGCCGTGGCAGCGCCATCGGCTCGATGTAGCCGCCGCTCACGCTGCGATGCGTCAGTACACGGAGGCTTTGGCGGTGTTGCAGCAGATTCGAAACGAGCTGCCGGAATGGCTTGTCCAGCAACGCTATGCACGGGACATTGTCAGCGGGATCATGGAGAAACGACGCACACTGACACCTGACATCCGAGAACTTGCCGATTTCATCCGGGTTCCGTACTAGTCGATCCTTGCAGGCGTGAAGGGCGGAGAGTTCGACCGCCCCCAGGGCTGAGCTACGACTGACGGGCCCCCGGCAGCGCCGGGGCCCTCTTCATGCCTCCTGCATTTGACCCGAAGGCGTTCGTAAGGTGGGCGTGCTCACGACGTGGCGGCTACGCACGCCCCGCCGCAATAGACCTCAATTGCCGCCTGCACCACGCTCGCGGCCGTGCCCATATCACCGTGCACCTTCGGCAGGATGGCAAGACCGGCGTCGGTGGCCGAGCCCCCTTCGTACTTCATAACATCCTGCGCCCGCATGCCAGCATTGATCAGATCCTGCCGCCCGATCTTCTGAGGCACACCCAGCGCATACACCTTCTCAATGAAAGCGTTGTCCCGGTTGATCTTCCACTGCCGAAGCTCACTCTCACTCATGAGCGCCGGATCGGTCGGGGCCGCAATCGTCGCAGGCGTATCCTGCCTCGCCTCGGGGGCAGCAACTGCGGCCGTCGTCGCCTTCGCCGCCGCCTTCTTGCCGGAGTTCCTATCAGATTGGCGATGGTACCGATCGCGAACAGGACCGCCACCACCAACAGCACCTTCCTGAGAACCATGAAAGTTGTATCCCCTCTGTGCATTCCGCTGACATCGATCGTCAGTGATCTTCCGCCAGTGAAGCACACTTCCACACGGAACCGATGCGTTCGCAAGGCAGAAGGCGGCTCAGACCGGCCTATTGCCCCCTGCCCTGCTCCCGGTGCAAGTCGCCTACGCCGCTGCGTCGCCGGGGTGCGACTCACCCGGATCAGGCGTACCCCCGAACGGTTCGATCCAATACTGCGGCTCCGGCTTCGGATCAATCCCATCCGCAGGCATCCGTTTCCGCCAACGCCCCACGGTCACAGGATGAACCCCTAGACGTGAACCTATCACCGTGTCGTTAGCTTCCGGGTCTTTTTGGATGGCAGCCCAAATCCGGTACTGATTCGACCGGAGATCGGGGGCACGCTTCATCTCCACTGAGAAATATGGGATGCCATCACGTTCGTTCGGGTCGTCCACCCGCACAATCAACGGGTAAGTGCCCTCTACCATCAGGCGGATACCAGCATCCTTGACAGCTTCCTGAATCACACTCCAATCCTCCGATTCGGAGAACAGGTCACCCCACGTTCTACCCGTATCCTCGGTAACATATCCGCCTCGAATCACTACCCCTTCGGATTCGATCCGATCCCGCTTGGCCACCAGACCATCCATCTTTGCCTCGTACTCGTCCTCCTCACCCTTATAGTATCCTTTCTCGTAATTGCGGCGCATATTCCTGATCGAAGTCTGTATCTGCTCGAACTCCTCGCTCCGGTCATTACCGGGAACAAACTTGCGTTGCGTAACACGCCGGTGTGCTAAGTGGCCTTGAAGGAAGAACTCTCGAATGGTGGACTCCAGGAAATCGCCCCGTACCGTGCGATCCTTACACGCCTGCCCCCGCTCCCGGCCGCACCGGAAATAAAAATAGTTCCGGTCCTCCTTCGAGATTCGGGTGAACGCCGCGCCGCAATTGCAGTACACAACCCCTAGCATGGGATTGGACCATTTCGTCTTGTCTCGAGGCTTAGCCGTGCGTTCTGCCGCCTTGTCCTGAATCTTCGCCCATGTTTCCGGGTCGAATGTTGGATCGGCCATACGGATCGGTTCACCCGTCACAGGATCTGATGCAATCTGATAATCGGGGTCAATGCCATGTTTCCGCTTCTCCGGGTCGGGTTGCATATTGATCACTTTGAACCCTTGCGTAGCGGGGGACGTGAGGATCTTCTTAACGGTTCCATCCTGCCATGGGCGATCCGAGAGAGGTTTCTTCGGGCTCTTGCCGGTTTTTTGTGCTTTTGCGGTGACCGATAGATTGTGGTTCGTTTTGATCTGGTTGTCGTTCAGCCATATTGCGAGACGGTTATACGACCAGCCCTCAAGAAAGAGTCGGGCCATTTCGTGCAAGATTTCCTGCTGGTCGGGATTCTTCGCCAAGCCTTTACCTTTGCCTGATGGGCGGTCAACCGTCAGGTACCCGAATGGTGGGGTACCGGCTTGCCAGCGGTCCGTTGTCTTCAACTCCCCGTGAGCGCTCAAAGAACGTTGCACAAACCTTTCGCCCTCGATTTGAGCGAACATGGACAGTAGCAACATGAACATGTCGGTAATAACCGCTTGCATGTCACCTTTTTTGCGACCATTACGGTAATCGAGTTCCAAGCCGTCATCGGCAAACACAACTCGTTTACGGTTGTCTTCGGCCCAATGCATGAACGCGAGTCCGTCTCGCATGCTGCGCCAAGCCCGGTCGACCTTGGCCCATACGATGGTGTCCCACTCGTGCGAGCGTTCCGGCGTGAGCCATGCCCCCAGGTCTGGGCGCTCGAACGTGCTGACCTTGATCGCTGACACGCCCAGGTCTTCGAACTCGTCCAGGACTTCGGCCCCGTTGGCTTGACACCACCTGTGTCCGCTCTCCCGTTGGGCTTGATGCGAAACCTTGCTGTCGCTGTACACGCTCACACGCGCGCCTACCAGGGCTTTTGACTTCACAACGGCAGGCTAACAGATCGGCATATGAGTGCTATCTACTGCTGGCGCGGTCCCGCGATATCGCGCCGCAGGTACCCGATAGCGCCTATTCTCGCCATCCTGTCCACCCCTTACGAGCTTGCCGTTGGATCGTCGGCGCTCCCGTACGGTCGACAGGACTGACCTCCCCTCCACGCCAGTACATGTCACCTAGAAGTCCGTATACCTTTGTGTATGGCGGATACTCTGTCATTTACCTGGGTACATGTCAATTGTCGTACTGTGTACCATCGGCGCAGGCGAGCTACCCAGGACGGAGGATCGTGGACGACGGCACCGATGGCGTGCAAGCTCCCACCGAACTGGCGGCCAAGATCAATCGCCTGTTCGAGGTGATGCGGAGCCCCTCGGCCCCGCCGCTGTCGAATGCGGCTGCCGCCGAGGCGATCACGCGCGCCACGGGCACCTCGATCAGCTCCGCGTACCTGTGGCAACTGCGCTCGGGCCTGAAGACCAACCCGACGGTCGCCCACCTGCGGGCCATCGCCCGGTACTTCGGCGTCCCCGCCTCCTACCTCGTCGACACCGGCACCGACGAACAGATCGACTCGGAACTGCGCCTGCTGCAAGCGATGAAGGACGCCGGGGTCCGCAATCTGGCGCTGCGGGCCTCGGGCCTGGCGCCGCGCACCCTCTCCGGTATCGCGGCCATCATCGATCGGGCCCGGGAGGTGGAGAATCTGCCGCCGATCGACGGCTAGACTCGACAGCGATGGACGACGCATCGGTCTTGCGGAAGCGCTGTGAAGAAATAGCGCGCCGACTGCCCATTCCTCGACCGTTTACCGCCGAGTCCTTCGTCGCTGCCTTGGCCGAATATCGAGGCAGGAGAATCGAACTGGTCGGGATGGTCGCGGATCGCGATACGCCCTGCGGGCTGTTCGTCGGCACTCCCGACGCCGATTACATCTTCTACGCGTCCAATACCACCGTGCTGCATCAGGAACACATCATCGCGCACGAGGTCGGGCATATCGTGTGCAATCACGAGGGGATCGGCGCCCTCACGCAATCGGTCGCCTCGGTGCTGATGAAGAATCTCTCCTCCCGGCTGATCACTCGCGTCCTCGGCCGCACCGTGTATTCCGAGGCCGAGGAGGCCGAGGCGGAAATGCTCGCCTCGGTGATCCTGATGCGCGCCGGGCGCGCGGATCCCGCGCGGGGATCCGACACCGAACTCACCGGGGGATTGGACAGGCTGAGATCGGTGTTCGGATAGATGAGAGTTTCATGATCGATTTCGTGAAGTACCTCGTGGGCGTGATCTGTTTGATTGTCGCCGCCTTCAAGGGATTACAGCTTCGTCGGCAGGAATCCGTCAGCGCTGCGGGCTGGTACACGGTCGTCTGCTTTTTCCTGCTGGGGCTGGCCGCCTTCGCGATAGCGCCCGGGACACTGCACGCCGCCAGTTCGTTCGAGCCGTTTCCGAATTTCGCGCGGTGGGTGGGCAACAGCCTGGCGGTCGCGGCCGGGTGGTGCGTCTTCGCGATCCTGGCGCATACGGTCCGGGATCCCGCCAAGGCGCAGCGCCTCGTGGTCCGGCAGGCGGTCATCGCCGGTCTGGTCGTCGTGGCCATGGGCGCGTTGCTCGTCGCGGGCCATACGCGGTTCACGACCGAATTCGTGACCGTCTACGGAAAGCGGCCGTCGATCACCGCGTACCTGGCCCTGTTCAGCGCCTATCTGTCCTGGGCGTTTGTCGCGTTCATCGCGCTGATTCGTCGCTATTCGGCGGCTACCCCCGACCGGCCGCTGCGGGCGGGATTGCGCATCATGATGCTCGGGGCCTTCGCCGGATTGCTGTGGGCGGCTTGGAAAACCATCGTCCTGGTGATCAACCAGATCGCTCCGCATCCGGTCAAGGTCGAAGCGCTGGTGACCGCGCTGCTGTCGTCGAGCGCCGAGGCGCTGATCGCCGCCGGTGGCATTGTCGCGCTGGCCTTCCGATTCGTCCGGGTCCCGCTGGAGCGCGCCCGGACGGCCCGGTACTGTCGCCAGCTCGAGCCGCTCTGGTCGCAGATGTACCGGGCGCTGCCCGAGATCAAATTGGCGCCGATCGAGCAGGGGGACGAATTCAGTGTGTACAGGCGGGTGATCGAGATTCGGGACGCGAACCTCGCCCTGCGCGCACACTGCCATCCCGAGGTGCGTCGGTGGGCGGTCGAAGCCGCCCGGCAGGCCGGTATCACCGGGGAGAAGGCCGACGTGATCGCCGAGGCGGCCGTCATCGCGGGCGCGATCGACGCGCATGCCGCCGGGGTGGGCTATCCGGCCGAGTCCGCCGCCGTCGAAATGCACCGCGGCACCGGGGATATCGAGAGCGAGCGCGACTGGCTCATTCGCGTCTCGCGGGCATTCGCGGGCGATCCGATCGTTCAGCAGGTTCGCGGGCGGGCGATCTCAACTCTTCAGCGGGAGAACCGCTAGTTCCCGCCACCGGAATTGGACGCGCTCGGTGTCGACCAGGACATCGACCAGCCGGACCTCGTCGACGGTGAGGGTGACTCGAAGGTCGGTCGCATTGCGCAATGCCGTCTGGATGATTCCGGAGTCGCCGTCGCCGCGCGCGTAACCCAGCGTGATGTGTGGTCTGCCATTCGAATACCGGACCGCCTCGCGGCCGAATACCGCACCCGCGGCAACCTTGACGCGATCGACGAGCCGCAGGAAGTCCCGATCCGGCACCAGGTCCAGGGCGATGCTGCTGCGGCCCGCGGTCGCGGGACCGCACGTCAGGGTGAACGCGGGAATCTCCGAAACCGCCTGCCGGAGGTGATGTTCCAGGTCCGCGCGCTGCCGCTCGCTCACCTCGCGCGCCGGTACGCCGTCGACGACCATGACGGTGGCGTGCAACCACTCGTCGGGCTGCGGCGAGAGGAAATCCACGCCGTCCAGGACGCTCCGGTAGGCATCGACGAGCGGCGCGATCTCGACCGGATCCGGGCAGAAGTAGACGTGCAACTTCGTCCAGTCCTCGGGCCAGCGCCGCCGCAGCTGTTCCACCATGGAGGTATCCACTCGCCGTGTCTCACTTCGTCTCGTCGTCGGAACCGGTCGACCGGCGCGCGGCCTCCCGCTTGGCGATCGCGTCGATGATGTCGTTGATGGTGCCCAACCCGTCCGGCGACAGATTCACCGCGCGCAGCGCGATGTCGCGGACCTCCGCATTGCGCAGGGCGCCGAGCAGTTCGAGCTCGGCCTGGATCCGCCTGCCCTGATCGTCGTCGAAGAAGTAGGCGACCGGCACATCGAAGAAGTTCGCCAGCGCCTCCAGATGCCGTTTGGTCGGATTGTCCCGCCGCCCGGTGCGCAGCTGCCACAGGTAGGTGGCGGAGAAGCTCTCGCCGGTGGCCTCCCGGCACGCCGCGGCGACCTCCTCGTTGGAGTGCTGTTCGCTCCCGGCCTTCCGAACGATCCGGAACAACCTCTCGATCTTGTCGGCGAGCGTCCCTCGCCCGGCCCCGCCGCTGTCGGCCATGAGTCCTCAGCCTCCTCCCACCAGCTCCTGTTAATCCACGCCGCGGACAGATTCATCCTAGTTGACAAACGCCCGGTCCCGGCTAGACTTCGGTATCAGCTCAGATAAATCTCACAGCGAAGTGGATTTACCCCAGCTGGCCGGTTCGGTGCCGAAGGGGGGCACCGAACCGGCGGCACTCACGAGCGATCCTCCGACCCATGCGTTCGCGGGGTCGGGTCGGCGGATCGTTCGAGAGTGCCGCAAGCGTGCCGGTAGGCGGCGGGCGGGAGGCCGAAGGCGGCACGGAACGTCCGGGTGAAGTGGGCGATGTCGAGAAATCCCCACCGCGCCGCGATCATGGCGATCGACTGACCGGCCAGGCGCGGGTCGACCAGATCCCGGCGGCAGCGTTGCAGGCGTTGCTCGCGAATCCATCCGGTGACCGTATGACCCTGTGCCTGAAACAGTTTGCGCAGATAGCGCGGATTGATGTGGTGCGCGGCGGCAATGATGTCGGGCGACAGGTCGGGATCGTCGAGGTGGTGCTCGATGAAGGCGCAGATGTGGTGGAGCAGCGCCGTCTGCCGGGTCTGCGACGGCAGCGATCCGGTGAGGTCCAGGCGGGTGGCCAGCGCGGCGGCGATCAGGTCCGTCATGGCCGTCGCCAGCCTGCCGTTCCCCGTCAGATCGTCGGAATCGAGCTGATCGACGATCTGACACAGCATCGCCGAAATCAATGCGCCGCTACCGCTGTCGCCGGGGATCCGAACGCCGGTCAACTGCCCGATCCGATCCTGGCGGAGCGGAATCATGGAATACGGGAACTTGGCCAGGGCCAGTCGGCGGGAGGACTCCCCGATGAAGCGATACGGTCGCGAGTTGTCGACGATGGCCAAGTCGCCCCGGCCCAAAATCGTGGTGCGCCCATCCTGTTCGAGACCCATCCGGCCCTCGGCGACAACGGTGCACAGGTACGCCTCCGAATCCGAGTTGCGAATCCGCCGGGGCGTGCGCACCAGGTCGTACCGGCTGCTGGCCGTCCCGGCGACCTGCAACCCGGCGATCCACCCGGCCTGCATCCACGCGTGAAACTCCCGGTCGGTGGCGTAGTGGATATCGAAGGAGGACCCCACCCGCCCCAGCGCGTACTCCCAAAAGTCCAGGCGCTCACCCACCGGCAGGTTCTCGGTGCTCAAGATAAGACTCATCGCCGGATACCGCCGATCATCATCGAGCGATTCGGATCCCCGTGACCAGAACGCACACTCACAATTTAATGCGATAACCACGCACCGTCAGCCCCGAACATCACGGGCGACGACGCGGCGTAAATCGACCGGCACTTATCCGCGCCAGCGTTCGACCACCAGGACCATCTGCTGGCCGAGGTAGTCGAGGTAGCGGCCGATTTCGTTCAGTCGGGCGCCCGCGGGCGTCGTCACACCGAGGATTTCGGCCCCCCGGCGGACCGCCTCGACCTTTTCTTCGGCGGCGCGGGCGAGGTTCAGCGTGGTGCGGTACCAGGTGTCGTCGTCGATGTAGTAGCGGTCGCGACGTCGCGAATCGCGTTCCCGGCGAATGAGATCCCGTTTCTCCAGCGCGCGAACGGCTGTGGAGACGGAGGCGGGGCTCACCTCGAGTAAGCGCACCAATTCGGCGGCGGTGAGGCTGCCGGAGTCGGTGAGATGCAGACAGGTCATCACCCGCGCCTGCATTCGGGGCATACCGTCGTTCACGAACAGCTCGGTGAAGCAGGTCGCGAAATCGCGCACAGCGTCGTTGTCGATCGTGAATCCCGTGGAGCTCGAGACCGATTGCTGCGCCGCGGCCGCCCTGCCCCGTCGCGCCCGCATCGCGGTGGCCCGGTGGGCTCGGTCGGCGCGGTAACGACCGGGTCCGCCGTTGCGGGACACCTCGCGGCTGATCGTGGAGGCCGGTCGCTGGAGCTGACGCCCGATCTCGGTGTATCCCAGCCCGTCGGCCAGTCCGGCGGCAATGCATTCCCGCTCGTGCAGTGTGAGCCTGCCTCCTGGCATCGGTGCGGTGCTCCTTCGGCGGGATATGCGTTCAGTGGCATCTCATTGCATTTCAGCCCGCCGACATTGCGTTCGACGGCAAGGTCATTGCACGGACGAAACCGAATATACCTGCGGTAATCCAGAATTGCTGCCCGTCGCCGTTGAGCAATCTCTGAACGCAACCTAGCGTTCGGCTCGGACTGAAACTCGTGCGCCAGAAGGAATCTCATGATCGAATCGCGGACCACCGCCTCCTCGTTGTCCACCACCCGTCCCCCGGGCCGCCCCTTCGACCCACCCACCGAGCTGACGCGCCTGCGTGCGCGAAATCCACTGACCCGCATGCTGTTTCCGGACGGCCACCAGGGCTGGCTGGCGACCGGGCATGCCACGGTGCGCGCAATCCTGGCCGATCCGCGCTTCAGCGCGCGAACCGAGCTCATGCACTCCGCGCTGGCGGGCGTCGGCCCGTTGCCTCCGGCGCCGCCCGGCAGCTTCCTCAATCTCGACGCACCCGAGCACACCCGCTACCGAAAACTGTTGACCGGCAAGTTCACCGTCCGGCGGATGCGACTGCTCACCGAGCGGGTGGCCCAGATCGGCACCGAATACCTGGACGTCATGGAACGAGTAGGCGGCCCAGTGGATCTGGTGCAATCGTTCGCCTATCCCGTTCCGGCACTGATGATCTGCGAACTGCTCGGGGTGCCCGAAGCGGATCGGGATCGGTTCCAGCGCCTGGTGGCCGACCTGGTCGCCAGGCTGAACGACCCCGACGTACCCTTCGACCAGGGCTTCGCCGCCCTCGCGGAGGCACAGGGTTATACGCGGCAGTTGGTAGCCGCCAAACGAGCCGAACCGAGCGACGACCTGCTCAGCGATCTGACCGGCACCGATCTCGCGGACGACGAACTCACCGGAATGGCTGTGCTGCTGCTGATCGGCGGGTTCGAGACCACCGCAAGTATGTTGGCACTAGGCACTTTCGCGCTGCTCCGCCACCCCGAACAGCTGGCCGCGCTGCGCGCCGACCCCGACCTCGCCGATCGAGCGGTCGAGGAGCTGATGCGCTACCTGACCATCGCCCACACCGCCACCCGTTCCGCCCTGGAAGATGTCGAACTGGCCGGACAGACGATCACAACCGGTGAAACGGTGGTTCTTTCGCTACAGGCCGCCAATCGCGATCCCGCCCGATTCGACCATCCCGACAGCCTCGACCTGCGACGTAATGCAGTGGGACACCTGGGTTTCGGCCACGGTATCCACCAGTGCGTGGGCCAGCAACTAGCCCGGGTCGAAATGCGAACCGCCCTGCCTGCCTTGATATCCCGGTTCCCGACCCTGCGGCTCGCGGTGCCGGTGGACGAGATCCGGATGCGCCCGGCTCGCATCGGCGTCCATGGCGTGCAACAGCTTCAGGTCACCTGGTAGCCGAGTTGCGCGGGGCGCCCGATTCGATCTATGGTGACCCCAATCCAATCAGTGCTCTCCAGAAGTATTGCCGCAGAGCGGGAGCCCAGCCTCGGTTCGTGAGGCGCGGAGTGGGCGGCGTGTTCTGCTTACCCACTTCCATTGGAGGATTCCATGCGTATCGGTCTCGGCCTTCCCATCGCCGACCCCGCCGACCTGCCCGAATGGGCCCGCCGCGCCGAAGCGGGCCCGTTCTCCACGCTCGGCCTGCTCGACCGGCTCGTCTACGACAATCCCGAACCGCTGGTGGCGCTCTCCCTGCTGGCCGGGGTCACCCATCGGATCCGATTGCAGACCGAGGTCCTGATCGCGCCGCTGCGCGACCCGGTCCTGCTGGCCAAGCAGGTCGCCACCCTGGACCGAATGTCCGGCGGCCGGCTGGTGCTCGGCCTGGGCGTCGGCGGCCGCACCGACGATCACGAGGCGTCCGGCACCGATATTCGCACCCGCGGGCGGCGACTGGACCAGCAGATCGCGCTCATGCGGCGGCTGTGGGCCGGTGACCGCTACAGCGCCGACTGCGGCCCCATCGGCCCCGCCCCCACCGACCCCGACGGCCCCGAACTCCTGTTCGGCGGCTTCCAACCGGCCGCCCTCGACCGGATCGGCCGCTGGGGCGGCGGCCTGCTCTGCGCCGCCGCCCCCTCCTGGGCCGAGAACCTCATAGAAACGGCCCGCCGCTCCTGGCACGCCCACGACCGCCCCGGCAAACCACGCATAGTCGCCCAAATAAACGTCGCCCTCGGCCCCCAGCCCACCGACGAGGCCCGCACCGCAATCGCCGCCTACTACGAATTCAGCGGCCACGCCAACCACATGACCAACGGCATGCTAACCACCCCCCACCAGATCCGAACGGCCATAACCCAATTCGAAAACCTCGGCGCCGACGAACTGATGCTCTACTGCTGGGCCCGCGACCCCGACCAGATCAACCGCATCGCCGACCTCATCGGCTAGCACCGCATCCGCAGTACTGGACTCTGATCCCACGGTCGATTGCCCGCTGACTACAGGTGATCAGTCGACGGCCCTGCGGGGCGTGGGATTATCGTGCTGGTCGGTACAGCCGATTTCGGTGTTGCCTGCACTGGTAACCGCAAGCTGGGACAGGATAGGAACCCATGGTTCACAGATCCTTGCTCGGCCAGCTGGTCAGCCAGGCGGCACGCGACGAGGTGCAGCAACTCGTTGTCGGCGCCATCATCCAATTCGATGGCAAAGTCCTGCTCCTGCAGCGGCCGACGGACGACTTCATGGGCGGCATCTGGGAGCTGCCCAGCGGTAAAGTCGAACCGGGCGAGGCTCTCGATCAAGCCCTCATTCGGGAAGTCAAGGAGGAGACCGGCCTCGATGTCACCCGGATAACGCACTACCTGGGCGACTTCGACTATGAATCCGGCAGCGGCAAGCAGAGCCGACAATTCAACTTCACCGTCGAGGTAGCGTCGGCCGAACCGGTCGTGCTTCAAGAGCATGACGCCTACACATGGACAAACCTCACCGAGGAACCACCCGTCACCGACGCGGTGAAGCAGATACTCGCCCGGTACCAAGAAATCTGAACAAACTCCGACAGCGGCGCGGGAATCATTACGCGGAACCCGGGATCGCAGGGCGGTCCGGGATGGCTGTCATCGGTCGCGGCGGCAGGGTCGGTACCGGCTCGTCCCGGTCGGCGACCACAACGGTGTTGCCGCCCAACCGTTTCGCCCGGTACATCGCGGAGTCGGAGCGGTGCAGCAGGCGCTGGAAGGTGGCCTCGGTGTACTCGGTGTTCGGCTGCGAGGCGTCGGCCACCGCGACCCCGACGCTGGCGGTGATCGTCACCGGGAGACCGGGCATGGTTTCGACGGCGCGGCGCAGCCGCTCGCCCACGGCGATCGGGTCCTCGGTCAGGTAGCCGACCACGACGAATTCCTCACCGCCGGTCCGCGCCACGAGCGCCTCGATGTCGGCGACCTGCCTGAGGCGCTGCGCGGTGTGCACGAGCGCCTCGTCGCCGAACGGATGGCCGAAGGTGTCGTTCACGGTCTTGAAGCGGTCCAGATCCACTGTCGCCACGTAGGCGGACCGGCGTCCGCACCGGCCGACGTGCGAGACCACATAGGAATCCAGGCCGCGGCGGTTCAGCAGTTTGGTCAGCGGATCCGACAGCGCGTCCACGCGCACGATCCAATGGCACAGCTGCACGAAGGGCAGGATCACGCCGACCACGACCAGCATGACCAGCACGATCGCGAGGGCCAGGGCCACATCCCGGTACCACTGTCCGGTGGCCTCGGGCTCGCGTCCGGTGTTCGGCAGATAGCCGGTGGCGATCACCACCCCCAGCACCACCGCCGCCAGCATCGACCACCCGACATGCAGCGCCAGCACGCGCGGCCCGTGGAAGACGGTCACATACCCGCCCATCGCCATCAGCAGCACGATTCCCAGCACCGCGATGACACGATCGTGGGCCAGCAGGTCGTTGGCGGTGGTGTCGAGATCGAAAAGCGCGATCCACGCCAGCGATTCGATTTCCCGCGGCCACGGCAGCAACCACCAGCGCAGGGTCCAGGCCCCGGCCACGGCGGCCTCGATCCCACCCTGCCAGCCGAGCGGCCCCGACACATCGCCCTGCGCCACCGCGGCCAGCACCGCGATCATCAGCATGACGATGCCCCCGGCCCCCAGCATCAGCTTGAAACCGCGTAGCGCGGAATGACTTTGGAGAGTCTCGACCAGCCAGCGATAATCAACCCGGTCTCGCCACCAGGTCCGGTACAGCGATCGACTGTCGGTCATGAACCGCCTCGGGTCGGGCAGAAGCTCGAGCGATTGCCTGGAGTTGTCCAGGCGGGTCCAACGCGCATCCTGTTGGCAGGCTATGAACAATGTGTACAGCGCGCAATGTGACATCGTCCATAGAGTTCGCAGAACTTGCCAAATATTCGCCAACCTGGGGCGTAGATGCCCGTTGACCTGAGGTAAGAGCACTCGATCGAGCTGCGGCGCGACAGGCATGTGGCCAGACTGGCGTGCTGGGGCTCTGCCGAATTGTCGACGACTCGGTGACGGCGGTGCGGTGTGCATCGAACAGACGTCGATTCATCGACGGTCCCCCGCGATGGCCGAGCTGAGCCCGATGCTCGACCCAGAGAGTCCAGCGTGGCCCGGCTCGTGGACGGCATCGGGGCCTCGTCACCTGCACGCTGGTGCCGAAGACTGGAGTGAATCGGGCAAGCCTGAACCGTACGGTCTGCCACCGTGACCGAGCACGAGTGCCGCAGGCTGCTGATCGTGACCTGCCAGGAAGGCGCTGGAAATACGGTCGCCCCCGTACGGCCTGGTCCAGCCCGCACTGTCCGGCCGGAACTCGTCTAGTGGCTGATCTTTTCCAACTCGTCGATTTCCTTATCGGAGAGCGGTAGTCCCGCGCCGGTGAGGTTCTCGCGGAGGTGGGTCGTCGACGAGGTGCCGGGGATCAGCAGGATGTTCGGTGATCGGTGCAGTAGCCAGGCCAGGGCTACCGACATCGGTGTCGCATTCATTCGGGTGGCGACGGCCGACAGTGCTGCGGACTGCAGCGGGTTGAATCCACCGAGTGGGAAGAACGGTACGTAGGCGATGCCCTGCCCGGCGAGGGTGACGATCAGTTCGTCGTCGCGGCGGTGGGCCAGGTTGTACATGTTCTGCACGCAGACGATCGGCGCGATCGTTTGCGCTTCGGCGACCTGTTCGGCCGTCGCGTTGCTCACGCCGAGGCGGCGGATCAGCCCTTGCTGCTGGAGTTCGGCGAGGGTCTCGAAGGGCTCTGCGAGTGAACCGGGCTGTGGCCCTGCGGCATTGCCGAGCCGGAGGTCGACCACGTCGAGCACTTCGAGGCCGAGCGCCTCCAGGTTCTCGTGGACGGCGCGGCGCAGCTGTTCGGGCCGCCGGGCCGGGGGCCATCCGCCCTGCTGATCGCGAGTCGCGCCGACCTTGGTCACGATATGGAGCGATTCGGGATAAGGGCGCAGTGCTTCGCGGATCAACTGATTGGTGACGCGTGGCCCGTAGGCATCGGCGGTATCGATGTGGGTGATGCCAGAAGAGAGCCCAGTCCAAGGCCGAATACAACGCTTTCCTGGCGGCATGCCCGAGCCGCAAACTGCTGGAACGGATCTCCGACAAATGGGTCGCGCTGATCGTGACCACACTCGGCAACGGCGGCTCACATCAACCCGGCGACCCCTGCAAGAACTGGGCCGAAACCCACATGGACGAAGTATTCGCCAACCGCGCGGCACACGACACCCGCACCGACTGAATCGCAACGTTAAAGCTGCGCTCACAGTTCCCCACGCCGACAGAACTGGCGCGCAGAACGTCTTTCTATGCCGCATGTCGTGCGTTGGTCGATCGTTCAGTTCGGTTGGGCGAGAATGGCTTCCAACGCACACACACGCCGCTTTCTGCGCCGCAGAGCGGGTCTGTCTCCTTCCAGGAGGCGCCTGGCTTCGATCGCATAACCGCCGACACGGGCTCGCCGGTCTCCTGAACCCTCGAACTTCACGTTCACGGCGCTACGGTGGCCGTTGATCGCGGCTGGATCGGACAATACTCAGGAGGAGCATGAGCGTCGGGATGATCGTTCTGACGGTGCTCAATGGCGTGGTCTCTCTGATAGGCATCGGCTTCGCCGTGGTGGCGGCTCTCCGTCCGTCGGCCATGAGTCACGAAGCGAATCCCACCGCGGGAGAGCGTTTCTACGCGCGGGTGTATGCGGCCAGAGCGGTGCCGTTGGGATTTGTGGCGGGCTCGGTGCCCTTCTTCTCGCACAGCATCGTCAGCGTTCTCGTTCTGGTCGTCGCGGCCCTCGCTCAGGCCGCAGACGCCGTGCTCGGCGCTCAGCGCCGGGAAGCGGTAATGGTTGCTGGACCCTTGTTCGCCTGCGTCGTCCACGCGATCACCGCATTTGCGGTCTCCTAGAGTCACGGACTGTGGCCGACCGGGCCACCAATGACCGCGCACCTGCACGACGAACCCGCGAAATGCCGCTTTCCGCGCTGACCGAAGTGGCCAGCGTGGGCATTCGGAAGATCACCAGGCCGTGACCATCCGGCCCCGCCCGAGCACACCGTAGTGTCGAATTACGTTTCGTCGGTTGACCGTTCGGTTGTGCGGGCCGTCTGCGGGATCATTCCTGATCGTCGCCGTAAAGGGCGGTGCGCACCGTATCGCCGTGGCGTTCCGCCCACTTTCCCAGGGCGAAGATGGGGATTAGCAAGTCGCGGCCCGCCTGCGTCAGGTCGTAATCCACGCGCGGGGGAGCTTCGGCGTAGCGGCGACGTTGCAGCAATCCCATCTGCTCCATGCGGCGCAAAGTCTGGGTGAGCATCTTCTGGCTGATGCCGCCGATGGCGCGGTGCAGTTCCACCGGCCGCATGGGACCGTTCCGCAACGTGTACACGATCACCGTCAGCCAGGAGTTGGCAAAGAGATCGACGGCCAGGCGTGCGGGGCAATCGGATTCGTACTCGCCATACGAGTCGTAGACGACCTGCGTGTCCATCTCCGGTGTCACAGTTCCAGACTGCCATTGCCGATACGCACCTTCACGTTCGTATCGGAATTCCTAGCGTTCAACCCGTAAACACGACCCTCTCATCGAGAGTTGACATGCGTATCGGAATCATCGGAGCCGGGGCGATGGCGCGGGCGTTGGGTGGCGGCTGGGCCGCGGCAGGGCACGACATCGCGGTAGGAGCGCGGAATTCGGCGGCTGCCGCAGCGGCATCGACCGAGATCGGACACGGCGCGCGGGGCGTAACCATCGACGAAGCGGCACGATTCGGGGAGGCGACTCTACTTGCGCTGCCCGTCGCCGCGTTGGGGGAGGTGCTTGCGGTCGCCGGATCGGAAACCTTTGCCGGGCGCACGCTCATCGACTGCACCAATGCCTTCCTGCCCGACGAAGGCGGCCTCACCCTCTCGGAATACGCTGTGGCAGAGCGGATCTCCGCGACCGTCCCGGACGCCTATGTGGTGAAGGCATTCAACCTGCTGGCCGCCGAAGTCTGGGCGGCACCGCACCGCGAATTCGAGGGCCGCACGCTGACCGTGCCGCTCTGTGGCGATCACCCGCCCGCCGTGGGTCTGGTGTGCGACCTGGCCGAGGACCTGAACCTGCGCCCCGTCCGCGCCGGAGGCCTGCGGCAAGCCCGATATATGGAAGCCGCAGCGGCTTTCGTGGTCGGCCTCTGGGCCAATGGGCACGATTCCCGGGCTATGCTCCCGCCGCTCGAATCGACCTTCGGCACCCCCGATACGGAGTAAGAACCAAGGCCGCCATCAACGTACTCATCTTTGAAGACCGAATCCGATCCGCCGGTGTACTTACTACATCGCCGAACAGGCTGTCGTGCCAGCCGGGCGGGTCGGGGTTCCCGCCTGTATTGCGGTGGTGTTGCTCGAGTCGCGCCTCGGCGGGTGTTGTGGCCGAGCCTGCGACATGTGCCCGCCGGTGCGGTTGGATCGGGTGAGAACGTGCAGCGGGGCGTTCGGAGCCTTCGGGAACCAGGGGGACGGCATGTGTGGAAGGTTGTCGGAGCCGCAGTGGTGGTGGAAGGGCGTGGCGGTCGCGGGGCCTGGGTATGCGCTGTACGCGGGTGCGGTTGCCACGAAAGGGATGCACAGTCATCGGGCCGTGCAGATTGTGGTCGCCTTCGATGATCCATTCTTTCTGGCCGACGGTTCCGGCGGCGGGTGTGTGTGCGAGGCGGCGGTGATCCCGTCGGGCGTCCCTCATGCAATCGTGCGGGGCACGGCCCGGGGGTTGCTGCTGTATGTGGCACCGGAGTGGTTCGCCGATCCCACCTGGGTGATGTCGGCGAGCGCGGGTGCCGGGGAGTGGGTCGCGTTGTCCCGGATCGCCGGTCTCGATCGGATCAGCGGGGCGCCGCGGGACTGGCCGCGCAGCGGATTGGCAGCCGCACGTTCGATCATGGCCGCCAATTGCCTGCCCCGCATGAACGCCGGTTTCGTCGGCCACCCCGCGGTCAGGGAACTGATGCACCTGCTGCCCGATCGGTTGGCCGGTCCGGTGCGTTTGGCCGATTTGGCCGGTGACATCGGGATTTCCAAGGACCGGCTGGCGCATGTAATCAGGTCGGATCTGGGCGTCCCATTCCGCAGATATGTGCTGAGCCTGCGGCTGCAACGCGCCTTGGAGCTGTGCGCGGCCGGGCACTCCATCACCGACGCGGCCCATGACACTGGATTCGCCGATTCGGCCCACTTCAGCCGAGCATGCCGTCAGCTGCTGGGCTTCGTTCCGAGCAAACTTTTGCGATACATCCGATGGATTCCCGAGGACGCTCTCGGCGTAGCAGGTTTGTTCAAGCGCGAACCCGCCGACGCTGGAGATGATTGGCCGGTCACCGCGACGGCGTGGTTGGCGACGATGCTGCCGATCTATAGCGCTCGGGTCGATCTGGAGGGGGCGACCTGAACGCCATTGTCGTCCAACTACGTTCTCGCACAGCTGTTTTGATGATCAGTGAGGGAGAGGCCATGGTCGATACGGCATCGAATGTTCCGGTCGAAGGCGTCGCGGTGACCGCGATCGGGGTCGCGGTCATCCGGGCGCGCGAGACCGAACGCGCGGACCGGCTCTACGGCGACCCGCTGGCGCGGGCATTCGTCGACGCGGCGCGTGCGGGATTCGCGGCGGAACGGTGGGCGCAGCTGATGGCCGTCGCAGACCAGTTCTACGAGAGCCGCACCGTCGCGGTGCGTTTGGTCGACGACCGGGTCGGTGCGGCGCTGGACGCCGGTATCCGCCAAATCGTATTGCTCGGTGCGGGTTTGGACACCCGGGCGTTTCGTCTGGGCCTGCCCCGGGAGACGGTCGTGTTCGAAATCGACCTTCCCGACATGTTCTCGTTCAAGGAGCCGGTGCTGGACCACGCGGGCGCGGTGCCGACCTGCCTGCGTCGAGTCGTTGCCACCGACCTGCGCCATGATTGGCGGAAAGCACTGCTGGACAGCGGCTTCCGAGTCGGCGTGCCGACATGCTGGGTGGACGAGGGCACGCTCGGATCCTCGGCGCAGGAGTGGAGTCAGCGTGTCGTGGCGACCCTCACCGAACTGTCAGCGCCCGGCAGCCTTTTCGGCGTGGCCAGGTTTTCGCTCGAGATCGATTTCGATGTCGAACGGTGGCTTTCCGGACTCGGCTGGGCCACCGAGTTCCGCAGCTGGAACGACACGGCGGTCCCGCTCGGCCGCCCGGTCACCCACCCCGATCCGCGGGTCGGCACCATCGCCGCGGTGCGCCGCCCGAGTTCGCAGGCGCAGCAATACGCTGACCAGATCCGCCGGTTGGGTGTCAAGCAGATGGTGGTGTCGGTCGAAGCCGCCAAGGCCACCGCGGAACTGCTGCGGCGGTCGGCAGCGACACAGCCGCCCGAAAACTCCGTCGAGGCGGAGCTGTTGCGCCGCGCGACGACGACCCGGCCGCCGACGGATTTCGCCGAGAAATTCGCAGTCAGCACAGAAGTAACCACGGATGCGCGCGGCAATGAATGGATGGTGCACACCGCGACCGCACGCGATCGCGCGCCCGAACGCACCATTGTCTATGTACACGGTGGCGGCTGGGTCATGCAGATCGCCGACGGCGACTGGTTTCTCTGCGGGGAGTTGATCACGAATGCCGCCGCGCGCGTGGTCATTCCGCTCTACCCGCTGGCGCCCGAGGGCACCGGCGAGTTCGTGCCGGACACACTCGCCGACATCACCGCACAGCTGATCACCGACAACGGTGCCGGGAACGTGAACCTCATCGGTGATTCGGTCGGCGCGACGATCACCTTGTCCGCGGCGCAGATTCTGCGCGACCGGGGCGTGCCCAACCCGCACCTGACCGTATTGATCGCGCCCACACTCGACATCCGGCTCACCGAGCCGGAACTGGAGGCGCTCGACAAAGTCGACCCGTTCCTCAGCCCGGCCGGATGCCGCTACCTCAACAGCCTCTACCGCGGCGGCCTATCGGCGACCGACGCCCGCGTCAGCCCGATGCTCGGCAACAACGACCACCTCGGCCGCCTGCTCCTGTTCAGCGGAACCCACGACATCCTGAACTGCCAGGCCCGCAAATACGCAGCCCTGGCACCCAATTTCGCAGGGACTCACCTCGAATACCACGAGGCATCGCAGATGATCCATATCTGGGTAACCTCCCCCACACCCGAGGGCCAGGTCGCGCGCGAAACAATTTACCGAGCCCTGCGACAGTAGGACCTGCTGAGGCGGCAATCGCACCATGCAGCGCCCGGCGTTGCGACGGAGCCCGCACCGCCAAACCTACCGGCATTACGCAGGTTTCGTTCATCTTGGACAACCGGCCTTCCGCGCGGGATGTCTCGTGGCCTCTGACACTCTCGCCGCCGCGGCTGCGGTTGGCCACCGGAATCTCGACGCAACTGGGTCGATCCAACATGGCTCTGGTAGGTGAGCATCCATGCCGCGGGCGCAGGTCGTGGATGCGAGGTTTCTTCCCGTTCAACGGATCCCCGCCGCGAGTTACAGGGCGTCGCGGGGTGGGCACCCAGATGTCCTTGTGAAAGTAGGAGATCCGCACCGGGGAGCCGTCGTCGAGCGCGAACAGCCACTCCGGGGTACCGACCGCGTCGAGCACCTTCACCCATCGCTCGGCCGTTCTTCCGCATGCGTTCGCGGATGCTTGCCATGAAAACCCCTGGGGTACATACCAGCTCCAACATGTCAGACACCCCACACAGGGATGCCGTGAAATGTGCCGACTGTTGACCTCAAACCAGGGGCAACCCGAAAGTTGCCCCCGACCTGCGGCTTCTCAGCCGAGGATAGGGGATTTGAAACCACCCGTTTCCGCTGGTCAGAGTCATCTTTAGTGTGTTTTCGCTGCGTTCTGGGACAGTTCAGTACATTTCGCGACACAAACGTTCGCTCCGGACTGTGACGCGGTCAAGGTCGGCAGGCCGCGATGGATCGTGGCATGGCGGAAATCGTTCTGTGGTTTGTGCCGTGTTCCGGCAGTTGGTTCCGTACACTGAATATTTGGTTTTATCGGGATAAATGTGACGAGATTCCGGTGACGCCAACGCGGTCGTCCAGTTGGCGACGCGTGTATCACGGGGTGTCCGCGCACGGAGCACGAAACTCGGCACCCGAGCAGGAGATCAGCGCAACCCTTCACATGACTGCGATTTGGAGGAGGATTCTCATGCGATTCGTCAAAACGGGTGTGATCGTTGCGGCCCTGGCTTGTTCGGCCGCCATTGGAGCCGGTGTGGCACATGCCGACCAGACCATCACCGTCACCGCAGAATTGTTGACCTGCGCAGCCCAAGCCAAGGTGGACCTGGGTGCCGATGCCCAGGTGGGCAAAAGCATCACCGTCTCCGACCAGACAGTCACCGACTTGAAAGCCGCCAACTGTCTCTGACCGGAGCAGCCCGGAGCGTTGTTCTGCCCGTTGCCCGCTACGCGACGGGCAGAACGACAGGGACGACGCGCCAGGGCCTCGCGCCACTCGACTCGTGCCGACACATCGAGCCGGACTACGGTGTCCGGATCACCCTTCGCCGGGATCGCGTCCACGGCTGCTCAGCGCGCCGGTAGTGCTGTCGTAGCGAGGAAGTCGTGTACCAGCTGGTTGTAGCGGGCGGGGTCGGAGTTCCATGCCTCGACGTGCTCGGCGCCGGGGAACTCGGCGTACTGCATCGGCCACCCGATCCGGCGGCTGGCGGCGTAGAAGTCGCGGTTCATCTGGGGTGGTGCCTGGGTGTCGGCGTCGCCTTGGAGGACCAGCAGCGGTGGTTTCACCGTCGGTGGGTGGGTGAGCAGGTCGAGGGCGGCCCAGTCGTCGCCGGTGCGCCATTCGATGATCTTGTCGGTCAGGTCGACGACGAAACCCGGTACGCCGTGCTGTTTTCCGGCGTAGGCGGCGACTTGGGGCATGCTCGTGGTCGGTGCGTCCATCACCACCGCGGTGACCGTGTCCGCGAGTGGTGAGTGGGTGAGGAACTGGCCGTTGATCTGGCCGCCGTTCGACTCGCTGTAGAGCACGATCCGGTGCGCGCCATGCCCTTGCGCGTAGCGGACGGCGGCCTCGACGTCGCGCCATTCCGAGCCGCCCAGGTGCAGCAGGTGATCCGGTGAGCGTGGTGCGGCCTCGTCGTTGCGGTAGCCCAGCACCAGCATCGGCAGGCCGAGCCGGTGCAGGACCGGGGCGATCGGCAGCATTGCCTTGCGCTGTCCGTTCTGGCCGTGCACCGCGACCACCCAGGTCGTCGCCGCGGGGTCCTGGGCCGGGATCAGCCAGCTCACCGCCGGGCCGAGTTCGGTGGGCACCGTCACTTCCGAGTAGTCCAATCCCAGACCGGTTTTCGGGTCCGATGGCACCGCGGCACCGACGTACACGCTGGTGCCGAGCGGTGGTGTCGCGCCGGCGAGCAGCGGCCGGGTGACCTTGCCGGGCGCCTCGGCGACGATATCGCCGACCTGCGCGAAGGCGCCGTCCCAGGACATCCAGTAGGTCCCGCGGTGGCGGGCGTCCGGACTGCTGGCGGTGAGCACGACATTCCTGCCCGCACCGGCATTCTCGACCGCCAGCACCGTGTCCTGCCGCGGGCCGTGGTCGACGCCGATCTCCTGGTCGGCGAACCACCATGCGACGCCGAAGGTCCCGCCGACCAGCGCCACCACCAGTACCGCCGCGACGAGGACAAGCGACCGTCTCCACCACCGTCGCCGTCGCATGCCCGGCGTCGGATCATCCGACGGTGCGGCCGTTATTTCCTGCTGCTCGACAGATCCCGACACCGTGGCGACGGTACCCCCATTCGATCGGGGCGACCTTGTGCGCTCCGAGCAGGAGAGCGGCGACGGTACCTATCGGACACTGCCCGGAACTCGACGACATGCGCAATCAATAGCAGGACCGCCCAGACGACCACCATCACCCGCCCACCCAAACAGCCGGGACAGCAGCACAATCCCGCCGACGATCAACAGCAACGCAGCCGTCGTATCGAGGGCCAGCTCACAGGGACTCGCGTCCCCCGCTCGGTTGTATCGTTCGGTGTCGAAATGAGCTGCCGTTCGGTCCATTTCGGTGGGCTTCCTGGCTTCTTGCCACGAGGCAGCAGCGGCTCGAGCAGCGCCCACCGGGGCGTCGGTCAGGCGGCGAACCTGGTCACCGAGACGCTGATCGCTTCTGAGTCTTAGTGTTTTCGGCCGATGCCGGCGTAGAAGCAGACGCGTTCGTCGGTGCCGGGGAGGGGTTCGCCGCCGGTGAGGTCGGGGTGCCAGCGGTGCGGGGGAACGATGCCCGGCTCGATCAGTTCCAGGCCGGTGAAGAAGGCGGCGATCTCATCGTAGGTGCGAATTTGTGCGTCCATGCCGTGCCGGCGGTAGACCTCGGCGGCGGCCTCGAGCTGATCCGGCCGGAAATCACTGGTGGCGTGACTGATCACGAGGAACGACCCGGCCGGGACGGCGTTCATCAACGCTGTCACCATTCGGTGGGGGTTGCGGTCGTCGGGCAGGAAATGCAGCAGCGCCAGCAGACTGACCGCCACCGGCTGCGACAGGTCCAGCGCTTCCCGCAGTTCGGTGGAGCCGAGGATCGCTGCGGTGTCGGTGGCGTCGGCGTGCACGTACGCGGTATGGCCTTCCTCGCTGCCGGTCAGCAGGGCGCGGGCGTGCGCGAGCACGATGGGGTCGTTGTCGACGTACACCACACGCGCGTGCGGGCGGTAGGTTTGCGCGACCTGGTGCGGGTTGGGTTCGGTGGGGATACCGGTGCCGATATCGAGGAACTGGGACACGCCGCGATCACGGGCGAGGTGTTCGATGGCGCGTTTCATGAAATCGCGGTTGATGCGGGCGGTCTCGGCGCTGTGCGGGAACACCTTCTCGACCGCGGCCGCGGCCTCTCGGTCGCATTGATAGTTGTCCCTGCCGCCGAGCCAGTAGTCGTACATCCGCGCCGAGTGCGGCTTGTCCTGATTCAGCTGCTCCGCGCACATCGAGCGGTTACCCTCTCCGTCGCTGTTCCGGCCGTGCGCGCAGCGTATCCAAGACCAACAGTGGTGATCAGCGATCACGTGTGCTGTCATCCAAACGAGACCATAGTGTCTGCCTCGCAACGGCCGTAGCGTGGGTTCGGTGCGCGCGACGACCGATGTCTTGGAAGTGCCCGGGGCGGGCTTGTACTACGAGGTGCGAGGTAGCGGCCCGGCCTTGTTGCTGATTCCCGGTGCGGGCGGCGACGCGGGCGTCTACGACGAGGTCGCCGATCTGCTGGCCGATTCCTTCACCGTGCTCACCTACGACCGGCGCGGAAACTCCCGCAGCACCCTGCGCACCTCGGCCGAGACTCTGAGCGTCGCCGACCAAAGTGACGACGCGCGGCGGCTGATCCAGGCATTGGGATCGGACCCGGCCTACGTAATGGGCAGCGGCGCAGGCGCTGTCATCGCTTTCGACCTGATAGCCCGCTACCCCGGCGTCGTCCGTTTGCTGATCGCCCACGACCCCGGCGTGCTCGATGTGCTACCCGACGCGCAGGCCCAACGCGACCGGGCAAACCAGATGACCGAGTTCTATCTGCGCGAGGGCCCCGCAGCCGCTGCCGAGAAACTCCTCGCCGCGGTCGGCGCACACCGGCCCGACGCGGCGCCGATGCTGAATAATGAACTGGCACAACGCCTCACCAGTAACCCGGAACTCACCTTCGTGCACGAAACCAGGATGATCTGCAGCGCGACAACCGATATCCCCGCACTCGCCTCCGCGGCCTCCCGAATCGTGATCGCGGTCGGGTCATCGGAACCCACCTCCCACCCATACCGCTCCGGCAGAATCATCGCCGAACTGACCGGCGCCACCTTCGTCGAGGTCCCGGGCGACCACTGGACCTTCCTCACCGCCCCCACCGTTTTCGCTGAATCGCTACGCGAGATTCTCACCGAACCGCGCAGAACCTGAACCGGCACTCGGAACCTCCGGGCGCGGCAGCGGCACACCCCAAAATCCACACCATCGGCCTGGCCGTAGCAAACTCGGGAGTGATCTCCGAGGTGGTTTGCCCGCTCCGGGCCTCGGAATGGGATAGCTTTCCCATTGGTTTCTGTCGAGTTCGTGCCCTTGGCGCGGGGTCCGATCGGTCCGGATGCCGCCGCAACGGAAGGAGACGACGATGGCGAACAAAACGATGGCCAAGCCCGGCGCTCGCGGGAAGGTCGACATCGGTCCGACGATTTCGCGGTTCGCGTCGATCGCTGATGAGGTATCGGACTGGTACACCCTCTACAGCCAGGTATTCATCGACGAGGTCACCAGCGCCGAACCGGACCCGGCGGGCCTGCTGGATTACTACGCGATCCCGATGTGGATGGTGACTCCGGCCCGGACTGTGGTGGTCGACGAACCGCGGAAGATGTTCGATGTGATCAATGAGGAATTCCGCAGGATGCTGGCCACGGGCTATGCCAGTGCCCACGACGAGGACCGCGTCGTGCGGGTCCTCGACGAGCGGTCGGTGATCGTCGAGGCGACCTGGGTCCGTTACAACAGGGCGGGCGAGGAGATCGAGCGGAACCGAAGCCAGAGCACCGCCGTGCGCACCGACAAGGGCTGGCGGATCGCGATCATGTCCAACGTCGAGCTGGACTGACCCGACTGGACGTGTCGTCTACCGCACGACTTCGTACACCTTCGGGGCGACCTCGTCCGATCGGGCGCGGATCTGTTCGGTCATCTTCCTCGGCCATCTGGTGCCGCTGCTCCAGGTCGCACCGTCGAGCCGAGTGCCGTCCAGGTCGGCCAGCCACAGCCTGGTGCCGCGCAGATCGGCGCCGGTCAGGTCGGCGGAGTTGAGTTTGGCGGCGCGCAGGGTGGCATCGGTCAGGTCGGCCTCGACAAGGCGGGCGAAGGTGAGCCGGGCGCCGACGATTTTCGCCTTGTGCAGAACGGCGTGGGACAGATCGGCACTGAGCAGGTCCGTCTTCCACAGCAATGCCCGAGTCAGGTCGGCGTGGCCGAGGACGGCTTGGAACAGATCGGCCTGCATCAGATTGGCGCGCACCAAATCCGAGCCAGACAGTATGGTCTTGCGCATTCGTGCCTGATTGCAGTCGGCGTGGGCGAGCCGAGCGGCGCGCAGATCGGCGTCATCGAGCCGGGCGCGGTACAAGTCCGCCCGCGTCAGGTCCGCACCCACCAACTGTGCGCGACTGAGATCGGCGCGCGTCAACCGCGCTCGCACCAGGTGCGCCCGATCGAGCACGGCGTCGGCCAGGTCGACACCGGTCAGGTCCGCGCCGAGGAGATCGACCCCGGCCTGGATCGCCCGAACCAGCTCCGCGCGGGTCTTCGGCGGCACGCCGCCACGAGAACCGGCGACGCCCGGGTCCGGCGCGGTGCGTGCCAGTGCCGCAAGCAGGCCGTCGAGGTGTGGCCCGCAGTCGCGGAAGGCGGGCGTGTCACGAGCCAACGCGGCAACCACCTGGCCTGCGGGGGTGTCAGCGCGCATCGCGATCCCCCACCGACGGTCCCGAGGGCGGCTCCAATTCCGGTCGCGCGGGACCGGAACCGACGGCATCACGTGAGAGGGCGGTCGGAACCGTACGGGCAAGTTGCTCGACCACCAGGGGCGCGGCCACCCCCACGGCGACAGCACCGAACGGGCCGGCGACCTGATGGGCCGAACCGGCTCCCGCGGCCAGACCGGCGCCGATCCCCAGCCGAATCACCACCGAGGCCGCCAGCGGACCCAGCCCCGGCTCACCCGGCAGTCGCCATGGCCAGGTACCCCATCGACGGATCACCCGGGAGAACTCCAAGCCTTCGACCGCGAAACCCCCGAACAAACCCCACAGCGCGTACTCGACGCCCGTCACACCCCTACGATATCGGCTGGTCAACAGATCGAACGCCGATCGGACTCAAATCAGCCAGCCAATCGACACCCGAAAATCGGCAATACCGGGCGTTTCGACCACCGTCACCAGGATCGGTCCGCACAACGGATCTGAAACATGTTCTTTCAGCGGACGATTGGCACCATGTTGGTTCCACAACGGAATGGCAAACGACAGATGGGGCGTGCCGGCTCCAGGCGTCACGCGTTGATGGTGTCCCACAGCCTCGCAGTTTCGACCACACCAGGTCGATGTTGCGGAACCTGTGGTCGGTTCGGGACCGGGATTTCCCGAGGATCTCGCGTTCGACGGTCTCGGGTGTGCCGAGACGGCCCAGCACTCGGATGAGTAGCCGTTCTTGGTGAGTGGCCAGGAAGTTGAGTGCGGGCCCGACGTCGACGACAGGCGCCCTTCTCGATTCCGGCCAGGCCCTCGATGATCTCGGTGCAGTTCTCGTGCACCATGGTGGCCGGGTGTCAGTCGGGATCGTTCTTGCGGGTGGCGTAGTACCAGGCAAAGCTGGTGCCCAGGAGCGTGACCAGCGGCCCGAACACGACAGCGCCTGTCTCCCTGACCGATTCGAGGTGGTCGCCCGGGGCCCACACCGAGGCCCACAGCAGGTAGCCGGCGGCCGCGGCGACGACGACCAGCAGCACGACGGCGAGGGTGAAGCGCTGCTCGTGCAGGCTGCGGCTGCGCCGCGCCTTGCGGATGATGCCGCCGAGGCCGCCGGGGGCGCTGTCGTCGCTGATCGCGGAGTCGTCGGCATCCGGCGTGTCGCCTGGGCGGATCACACGGCCTTTCCCGGCGACCGGGGAGGGCGATGGGTGCGATGGTTGCTCAGGCGGCCCGGGGGTGGCGGACGCGGGATCATCGGGCGCGGAAGTCATCACGCGATCCCTTCGAGCCCGCAGCGCTTGCAGGTGAAGCCGATCCCTCCTCCGCATCGGGGGCAGTGGCCGCCGGTCGGCCGGAGCGCCGTGCGTATGACGTCGGTCAGACCGGCGAGCGGCTCCTCGTCTTCGATGATGGCGTCTTCGATGATGTCGTCCGCGCTCCATCGGCGGTAGTCATCGGCCATAGGGTGCACGCACCCCCGATCTTCCTGTCGAACGATGTAAACCACGCGCCGCGGCATCCCCGGTGTACCGCTGGTGAAGGTCCGCTCCGATCCCAACTGATCTGCTCCTCGCTGCGCTCGCAGGCATCCCGCGACGACCCCTGCGGTTGAAGACTCTACCACAAGAGATGCGCATAATTTATGTACTCCATGCGTATCAGACATGCATTATGTACGTGTGAACTACGTCTATGATCTTGACACAAGGCGTACGACCTCCTACCCTGTTACTTACGGAGCACGCAACTCACTTCCATTGGAGTTGCAATCTCATGATTAGCCACGGCCGGAAGGGCCCGGTGAGTACACATGTCCGAACTGATCGCGTACACAAAGACGAGACGACCGACGATCGCGACTCCGCGCCGACATTCACCTTCCCTGGAATCCGTGTCGATCCTCCGATGAACTCAATATCCGGCAGTCTCGCGTCGCCCCGGCAGGGGAGGTGGCGCTCGTCCGTGTCTGGACTTTGTGAAACCGGACTGTCCGGCCAGCCGAAGAGGGAGCCCATCATCATGTCTTCTGTCGAGAACCGCACGCACGGCCCGGATGCCGGCACCGGTAGGTCCGAAGTTGTCCGGCTGTCGATCAATCTCGCCTCCGACGTTGCCGCGGTTCTCCGGAAATGGGCCGACATCAAGCACATCAGCGCCACCGAAGCGGTCCGCCGCGCCATCGCGGTATGGAATTTCATCGAGACCGAGAAGGCCAACGGGAACTCTTTCGCTGTCGTGGAGAACCTCCCCGGAGGCAAGCAGCGCATGCGCGAGGTCGTCCTGATCGACTGACCACCCGAGACGGCCGTGCTGTGCGGCCGATCAGCACTTCTCGGCGGGGATGCCGTACAGCTTCGCGGTCACGTCGGCGGCCTGGATCGGCTGCGGCGCTCACATCGTGGCCGCCGGGCTGTCGCCGTAACCCGCGCCGGGACCGTTGGCGATACTGCTGTGCTTCTGGGCCAGGTATTCCAATTGCGCGCGGCTCATCAATCCGTAATCGACAGGCTGCGCGATCGCGACGGCGGCACTGCCGACCACGCCCGCCAGGGAGGGCGCGACCACCGTGGCAACCGACGCGAATATAAATCTAAATGTACTCACAGTCCTCTATGCTAGGTCGATTAGCGACCGGATTGCAGTGGCTTTGTATTGCATTATGGCATCAGTGGAAAGCTCTGTAGCGCAGGTAATTTCAGACTGGCCGGAAGGTCACTGACATATGGAAATGAATACCTCTGCAAGTATTCCCGACGCACACACCACAATGCCCGCACGCTCACATATCGCGTGTCGGGCATCGATTTCCCGCCGACCTCTTGTTTGTTTCTGTCTCGAATAGTCGAGAGCGGAAACGGCAGGTGGGCGTATTGGGTGGTTTATCGTCCGGATGTGGCCTTTCAGCACCGTCGTGTCCGAGCCGGATCGGCATATGCTCGATCGTTGCCCGGTGCTTCCGCCCGCGCCGCGTAATCCTGTGCCTTACCCCGGCGCAGAGCCGACGGTAGGGGGTATCGGGTCATACGGCTGCCGAGTCGATCACCGGAAGAGGGCTTGCCTCCCTTTGCGTTACGGCTCGCGTCCGACGCCCAGTCTCCACCCCCGGTACCGCCCGGTCACAGGGTCTTTCGTCCCCGTTGTGCACAATCTTCGACCGCACGGAACCGTGGCCATACATCGACAGTCCGGTTCCTCCGGCGCCGCAACCGCCACACCGACCTGGCTCCATGCCATATCGCCGATGCAGCAGACGATCCCGCAACTACCAAGCAGCGTAAGGACTTCCGTCCGGGATCCCGAAAGAGGTGCGTGTGCAGGGCCGGGCGTACGCACCCGACAGCGGGGGAGGCCGCCTTCATGGTGAAGGCGACCTGGATGGTCGGGTCAGTCGGTGAAGGTGACGGTGTCGGGCTCTCGACGAGGACGCCGACGCAGTCGGGTATGGGGAAGGTGATGTCGAGGCCGTCGAGGTCGCGCCCGCCAGATCGCGCTGTTCCCGCGGCGCGCGGTGCTGCGGGTCGGGATGCCGCTGTCGCCACCGCCGCCAAATGGGCCGCCCCCATCCGTGCGGTCATCGTGGCGTGGAAAAGCGAGAAACGCATCGAGCAGGGAATCGCGATCGAGCAGGACCTCGTCGCCGAATCCCGGTCATTGCAGCAGATCGAGCACCTCGGCCAGGACCTGCAGAAGATGGAGGCCGACGCCGGTGCCGCCACCGCCCCCGCCGCGGTGAACCTCAACGCTGTGGATCGGGCGGCCCTGTGGGACTACACCGGCCCAGATGCGGAGAGGCTGAACTGGGTGCTACGCAACGACTGCGCCGGTGCCCGCGACAAACTGATCACCGACGACATCAACTCCGCGCTCGCGAAACTGCCCGACTACCAGGGGCCGGTCACCCGCCGCCTGACCTTGTCGGAGGAGGAGCTCGCGAAGTTTGGGGAAGGTAGAACCTGGACACCCAACGCATTCACCTCCAGCGCGAAGACCCCGGAAGCCGCATTCGACAAGCCGGTGGAGATGCAGATCCTGTCCAAGCACGGCAAAGACATCTCCCAGTTCGCGCGCAAACCCGAAGAGCAGGAAGTGCTGTTCGGCACGAACGCTTCCTTCGAAATCGTCCGCAAATTCGTCGATCCCGCGACTGGGCGTACCGTCATCCGAATGATCGAACGATAGGAGCACCACGCATGGCTGAAGAATACAAGGGCCACAGATTTTCCAGCCGCGAAGAGGACGGTCTGCCGCCGCTGTCGGCGGAGGAGATCGCCGACGCGGAACGGCAGTTCGATGCCTTCGACGCCCAGCGCAAGGCCACCCCGCCCGACAAGCAGATCCACCTGTCGGACCGGTTCGGCGACCACGACTTCGACGACGAACCACCCCGATAGCGGGCCGCGCGGACTGACCACCGTCCAGGACGGAGGGCGACTCGCGGACGGCTACACCAACCGCGCGATCGGCCTCATGCGCTCGGCCTTCGTATCGCTGAAATAAACCAGTGCACTGGGGAACTGGTCAGAACCGACCCGACGCGTCCGAACATACGGACATCGGACCTCATTCTGACCGGCTCCGGACACCTACTCCGGGCCCGCCCCGGCATGTGGCGAAAGGGGCGGGCGCCTGCGGTTCGCCGGACAGACGGCCCATAGGGCATTTGTCCGTGAGTAGCCCGACATACGCCTGAGACTGCATACGGCTCTGCAACGCAAGGCTTGCTAGTCGCTTGGGTGAGCCTTCTCGCTGCACGGCAGCACGTGAGTGAGCGCGCGCTTGACGCCGAACTGTCCGCCTCCGACATCGACACTTCTGGCACATCCCGGCCTCCGCGATCCGCACCTGGGCGCACCGAGGGCTCCTGCCGCGCCGACCCGACCGGGAAAGAGGTGTCTCGTCCGCGACGGCATGGCCGTGCATGCCGGACGCGGCGTGGACGGTCAGGCTGGGGTCAGCTGATGCAGTTCTACGAGGTTGCCGTCGGGATCGGACAGCATGGACTGCCGATGTCCTGGTGCCAGTGAGACCGGATCGGACACGGTCAGGCCCTGTGCTCGTAGCCTGTCCACCGCGGTGTCGAGCTGGTCGACGAGCAGGGCGAGGTGCTGGCCGTTGTCGGGCGGGACGGTGGCCTGCATGAGGTGGAGTTGCCGGTCGCCGATGTTGAGCCAGGCGCCGGGCCCGAGGTCGGGGCGATCGGTCCGCTGGGTTAATCCGAGTGTGCCGCAATAGAATTGCAGCGCTCGCTCCACGTCGCTGACGATGATGGCGACGTGGTGCAACGCGACAGCGATCGCGCCGTCGGCCTGTTGCTCGTGTGCGTTGTCGGACATGGTACTGACCCCTCTTTGTCGGATGTATGACATGTGGATGTCGGTGCTGGGCACCGAGATTCGCTGCCGGACGGGTGCTCGGTCGATGCGGCTCGGTGGTGACGCCCATACTGTTGATCTTGATTTTCGGCGTGGCAGGGCGAGGATGCTCACACCAGGCCAGGGCACCCCCTACGGTGCCCTGGCCTGGCGCGTCGGCATGGTCGGGCCGGTTATGAACGCCCGGTGTCGGTGGCCGGGCTGAGTGTGCGCAATTCCGCGGCTATGGTGTCGGCGGCGGCGTGACAGCCTGCGGCGTGCAGCTCGTCGATGCGCGTGCGCACGGCGTCGAGGCCGTAGTGGCGGACAACGTCGTGGAGATCGTGCCGCTGTCGCTGCGCCCCGCCCGGCGCGAGCACGGGGACTGCGCCGATATCGGCATACCGTGCACCGGGTGCGAGTTGCACGTGAAATGGATGCTGTGGCATTGCTGGTGATCCCTCCCATCACAAGCGAAAACTCCACCCCCGTAGGGGGTTTCGGCTTGCAAACCAGGGATCGCTCACCAGTCGGCGCTCGCCGAGTCTAACACCGGACGAAATGCTCTGAAAGCCTTGCCGTGCCGAACTAGCATGGCGCGCCATGGACCTACCACGCTTGTGGGTGGGGATCGACGTCATCGGCACTCTGATTCATGGTGAGATCGTCGTTCATTCCGCCGGGGGGCGTCGGGTCGCGCGGCGGCTGCGTCGCGTCGCGCCCAAACTGGGCTACGACTATCAGGGGGAGAACCTGTTTCGCGGTGTGGTCACCGACGCCATGAGCGGGCCCCGGATCGACTGCGCGCGCACCGCGGGCGGTATCGAATGCCGCCTGCACTGGGTTATCGCGTTCGACGGCACGGCGGTCGGGCTGGTCGTATGGTTGGCGCCCGGACCGGTGCCACCGCGACCGGTGTACAACTCCTGGACCATCGACCTGGCCCGCCTGATCACCGCTGGCGGTGGCGACAACCTCACCCTCTACGGCGTCAAACGCCAAGTGGGCGAATACAAACCGTTCCCGGTCCTGCTCAAGAACATGATCCCCGACGACGCCCCCGGCTTCACCGCCATGATTCACAACCTTCGCCACGAGCGGGAGGGCGTCCTGTGCGACACCCTGTGGTCGGTTCGGCCGGGCACGACCTGGAACCATTTGTGGTCCTCGGCCACGACTCTCGGCGCACCGGGGCCCGGACGCACCGTCTACGGCCTCACGACCCAGCTGCCCCATCGTGATCTCGACGCCCGGCTGGGCACTCTGGTCCGCTACACCGGCGCCACCCTGGTCATGGTCGACGTGGTCGATCGGGTCGTCATCAACGCCTCCGGCGATCTCGCCGAGGCACTGCTGGCCGACGAACAACGCCTGCGCGGCGTGCTGGCCCAGATCGACCTGGACGCGGTGATCGGCGAAGCAGACACCGAACCCGTTGTCGAGCAGATGATTTCGATCGAAGGGTCGTTGTTCCGGGCCGCGCTGTTCGCGTTGCCCGCCCGTCCCGTGCAGCCCGGTTCGGTGATCGCGATCCTGCTCGTCGCGGCACCGCAGCGCAGCTGGGACTGATCAGCGGCGCTCGGCGGCGTCGGGTCCCGGTGCGCGACGGGGTCCGCGGACCGTCCACAGCGCCGCCGAACCACGGGTGTGCACTTGGACGGACTCGAACGCCTGCTCGAGCGCGGCCACCAGGCCGTCGAGGTCGTCGGCGTCGTTGTGGTAGATCCCGTGCGCGCGAAGACGTTTCATCTCGGCGCGGCTGAACGGAGTGTGGGAGACACCAGTGTTCAGGACGGTCGCGCCGAAGTGCACGCCGTCATCGGCCATCACATCCGCAATGTGCCGGAATGCGGCGCCTTTGGTGTCCCAGCCGCCCGGCACGCAATGCATGAGCCAGGTCGCCGACACCGACCCGAACCGGCGGCGATCCACCGGCAACGGCTGCAGCACACTGCCCACCGCGGTCACCGGGTCGATGCCACGCCGGCGCAGCCGACGACTCGTCACCTCCAGCGACGGGCGATTCAGGTCGACCAAGGTGACCGCCGGACTGGTCGCAGGATAGCGGGCGTGACACAGATGCCAGCCGCTTCCGGTGCCGATATCCAGATGATCGGCACTCATGTTGCGGTTGTACAGATCCAGGGTGCGCCGCGGGGAGCAGCGCCAGATCAGGCCACAGTTGAACCACAACACCCGCACGTCGTACACCGCGAGCATCCGAGGCGAGTACACCTTCGCACCGTCACGCTCCGCCTGACTGATACCGGCCGTCGAATCCATTCCCGAAACTCCCTCGCGCCCACCAAGCGGGGCAACCCGAAAACAGGCACCCCCCACGGCATCTGCACCCAGGACGGGAATCACTCACCGACCCACTAGCAACAGTGATTGTAGCGTCAACCACCGCCTGCGCGGCCCGTCCACCGCGTGGTTTCCTCCGTCTCTGCTGCGAACAGATCCAGGCGCCTCACCCCGGAACCGCGCTCCCCAGCCCCTGCCGTGTCGAATTCACCCTTGCGGGCGAGGTACGACAAGACCGTTGGTCCGGGAAACAGCTCGACGGTGGCCGGTCGCCGCGTGTGCGAGGCTGCGGGTGTCACCGCGTACCGGCAGCGGCGAGGTGTGCGATGCGTCCCCTCATGAGGAGGTCTGGCTAAGCTCTCCGATGCGGATCATGTCCTGGGATGAGCACGGAGACAACCACATTGGCTGATCGTCCACGAGTCGAGCCTGCATCGGCTGGTTCCCGCCACGGCTGGGCGGCCAACTGATGATCTGCCCGTCGCGTCGCAGGTTCTCGATCACCTGCGCCTGTGCTTGGTCGGCCACCGTGACGACCGCCGCGTTGAAGGGAGCCTCGAGATCGAAAGCCAGAATCCCCAACTCGCGGTGGTCGACGATCAGCGTCGTCAACCACCGCGGATCGACGCAGCCGGTCGGTGCGACCGCTGTCGAGGTGGGTGGGCCTGCAAGTTCGACGCTGTACCCGAGTGTGAGTAGGTCATCGCGGATGGGACGAAACACGTCGACCAGCCGCGCGTCCAGCATCGCAGGGGCCCAATCCACCATCGTTACTCACCCCGAATAGACAGGAGTCGAGCGTGGTGAACGCGTTCCGGTGCCCCAGCCTCGACCTCGTCGCAGGAGCCGTTAGCCGAGATCGGCGGCGACGCGGCGGAAGATCTTGTCGTCGTTTCGTGCCGGGTTTCACGATCACGGCGCTCCGGGTCAAGGAAACCGACAAGCGGTGGCCCCCACAGTGATCACGGCTGTGTGATGCCCACGGCCCCCACGTAATTCGCGCGCCGGGCCTCGGCAGGGGTGACCGGTGTCTCGGGCCGCCACGCGTCCAGGGGCGCGATTCCCGGTTCCAGCAGGGTGTAGCCGTCCATGAGCGCGGCGACGTCGTCGACGGTCTTGAACACCGCGCCAGGAGTATTGGTGCGTCGCATCACCGACAGCACCTGTTCCTGCTGCTCGGCGGTCAGGGTGAACGCGACCGCGTGGGAGATTCCCAGCGCACTTCCCGGACAGCACGCGTCGCGGTAGGCGGCGATCAGCGCGGCCGGATCCACCTCTTCGAGTAGGTCGAGTACGGCCATCGCGAGGATCGCGACCGGGCGGGTGAAGTCGAGCAGGCCGGACTCGCGTGCGGTGGCCAGCACATGGTCGGCGTCGCGTAGATCGGCCCACAGGATGGAGGTCTGTGGTTGGTCGGCGAGGACTTTGTGGGCGTAGTCGACGGCGACCGGTTCGCGTTCCACGTACACGACCCGGGCGGCCGGGTTGTGGCGTAACGCGATCTCGTGTGGGTTGCCGACGGTCGGTGCGCCGGAGCCGAGGTCGAGGAACTGGTCGATGCCGCGTTCGCACAGTGCGGTGACGGCGCGGCCGACGAACGCGCGGTTGGCGCGCGCCCACTCGCGGCTGCCGGGCATGCCGGACGGGATGGCGTCGGCGGCGTGGCGGTCGATCTCGAAGTTGGCGCCGCCGCCGAGCACGTAGTCATACATCCGCGCGATGTTCGGCGTGTCCAGATCTGCCGTGTCGGTCAGCCTGTACCGCGATCCCATGATGCCGCCCTTCCTCAACCAGTGGTCGTCTGCCGTGCAGGGCGTCCGCGCAATCCACACCGCTGTACCCGCCCGCACACCCTCGCCCCAGCCAACCACAGTCGGACCCGACCGGTCCGGCGCTCGGTGTGACACCGTGCCGGAAAGTTTTCCACCGGGTTCCACCGCACGCTCACTGTCGACTGCCTGGGAGTTCTTGGCGCGCCACAGAATTCGTGTTCACCAGCGACGTTCAGGGGGCTTGACGAGACGGTTCGACCTGGGCGGCTTCGAAGCCGACCACGTCTATCTTCGGCGGCCCCGCCGCGGGCGGCTTCAGCGAGATCGTCGCGCCCGGCGCGTTCGACCGCACGCTGAAAGAACGCGCGGACGTGCACCTGTTGATCAACCACGACGGGATGCCGTTGGCGCGCACGAAATCCGGCACCCTCCGCCTGGGCGCCGACAGTACTGGCCTGCAAGTTGAGGCGGATCTGGATCGGCGGGATCCGGATGTGCAGCGGCTGGAGACGAAGATGGCGCGTGGCGACATGGACGAGATGAGCTTCGCGTTCCGGGTGAAAGACGATGTGTGGAGCCAGGATCAGACCGAGCGCCGCATCACCGAAATCTCCCTGCACAAAGGCGATGTCAGCGTCATGAACTTCGGCGCCAACCCCGCCACCACGGCGTCGCTGCGGGCGGTGAGTCTGCGCAGTGTCCTGGAGGTGTTGAGCCGCACCGGATTCGAGTCCATGCTCGCCGAAGCCCGCGCTGTCGGCCCCGATCGTATCGGTGACGCCCACGAGCTGCTGGCGCGGCTGCACCACGAACTACACCCCACCTCGACCCCCGAACCCGTTGTGGCCGAACAGCCCACCGCGCCCGAGCCGACACCCGAGGCCGCGCCCGAACCGCAGCCGGTGGCGACGCCGCTGAAGCGGACGTTGCGCCTCGCCGAGCTGATCACCCTCGGCAACGGTACCGACCTGAAGTAATCCACAGCCCTCCACAGCTTGATCCCCAAGCGCGCGAGCGCTTCCCGACTCCTGGCACTGGAGAAGGGGCTGTTTTCGAAGCCCTGGCACTGGGCGGACATGGCCTGGCACTGGCCGCCATTCCCCTTGTTTCTCCACATTCTCCAGGAGTCGTTTTCTATGGATAAGCGGCTGAGCCTGCTTACTTCTACCCGAGAACAGCGCACCGCCCAGCGCGAGCAACTGCTCACCGAGCGCAACGCGATCCTGTCCACCGTCGCCGACGAAGTCCGCGAAGACCTCACCGAGGACGAGGACACCCAGTTCCGGGAGCTCACCGACCAACTGCGGTCCATCGACGCCGACCTTTGCACGATCGATGAGCGGATCGCCGAGATCACCGACGAGATCGACCGCACCCGCCGCGTCGAGGAAGGCACCCGCGCCCTGCGCCGCGCCCAGGAAACGCACGTGCGGGTGGGCGGCGAACCCGCGACCTACACCCGCGGCAACGGCCACTCCTACATTCAGGACCTGGTCCGGTTCTCGTTCCGCTTGGACGCCGACGGCGCCGCCGAAACCCGCCTGCGCCGCCACGGCGAGGAGGTCGCCCGCAGCCCCGAGTACCGGGACCTGGATCGCACCGACGGGCACGGCGGGTTCTTCGTCCCGCCGGTCTGGCTGATGAACCAGTTCCTCGACCTCGCCAGGGCGGGACGCGCGGTAGCCAACCTGGCGCTGACCGACGTGCTGCCGCCGGGCACCGATTCGCTGAACATCCCGACGGTCGCCTCCGGCACCAGCACCGATATCCAGGCCGCCGACAACACGCAGGTCTCCGACACCGATCTGGCCGACACCTACGTGTCCGCGCCGGTGCGCACGATCGCGGGCCAGCAGGACATCGCCGTGCAGCTGCTCGATCAGAGCCCGATCACGTTCGATCAGATCATCTTCTCCGACCTGATCGCCGACTACGCCACCAAACTCGACATGCAGACCATCAGCGGCTCCGGCACGGCCGGACAGGTCCTCGGCATCCGCCACACCCAGGGCATCCAGACCATCACCGCCACACCGACGGTGCAGGGAGTGTACGGGGCGATCGAACGCATCCACACCACCCGCTTCCAGCCACCCACCGTGATCGCCATGCACCCCCGCCGGTGGGCAGTTCCTGTCCCGGCTCGACGAGCACATGCGCCCTCCTGTTGCGCCGCAACAGAACTCGCCAGCCAACGCGCTGGGAACCCTCGGCGCGGTCGCGGCCGAGCAGGTGGTCGGGTCGTTGCACGGGCTGCCGGTGGTCGCCGACCCGAACCTGCCCACCAACCTCGGGGCGAAGACCGACGAGGACGTCATCCTCGTCTTGCGCGCGAGCGATCTGCGCTTGTACGAGTCCGGGATCCGGACACGGGTGTTCCCGTCCCCGCGGTCGGCGACGCTGACGACGCGGTTGCAGGTGTACAGGTACATCGCGTTCACCGCGGCCCGGTATCCGCAGTCGATCGTCGATATCGGCGGACTCACCACACCCGACTTCACCCACTAGAGTCGCTGCCCGTCCACCGGTGGGTGTGGTGGGCAGCGCACGGGGGTCGGTGAGCGTGGTGTCCAGTACGATCACAGCCGCGGCTGCGCAGCTCCCGTCGCATTCGGGTCAGCTGATCGGTGTGCAGTGGAATTCCACGAGTTGTCGGAAGTTTTCCCACTGCTTTTCCCAGATGAGCATGGTGCACAGGTCGGTTTCCTTGGGGTCTTCGGCTGTGACCGTCACTGTCAGCCGGTAGTTTGTTCCGGCGACGACCTGTGTGGATGCCTCCGCGACGGTGTCCAACGCCATCCGGCGATGCGCGGCCTGAGAACCGTTGTCCACGCCGAACTGCGCGAGTGCCTGCACGTGGGCGTCGTTGGGGTCGGCTGGATGCCAAGCACCGGGCTGGGCTTGCGCGGCCGCGGGGGCGGCCAGGAGCAGGCCAGCGAGCGCCACGCCTGTGAGGAGAGCACGCCGCCCCGCGGGCTTGCGTGCCGTCGTGGTTCGCCGTAATTGTGTCATCGAAACGTCCTCCTTCATCGTGTACCAGGCCGAGTTCGCGGACTCGGTGACGCTGCGGGCTTCGGCGGTCTTGCTCGATCGTCCCGACACAGAGCCGGCGTGTGTCCGCCTGCGCCTACCAGCGAAGCCAAGAAAATGTCCGTTTTCACGAAAACATGTCCAGGCACGTCGCCATAGAGTCGGAAGTCATTGGCGTAGAAGAAGACTCGTCAGTCGGGCCGATATCGTCGCCTCGATCCACCGACCGGTGGTTCTGCACGGTCGGCACGCCGACAGACCCCAACCCGTACAGGGATCACGGCATGAAAATCCCGCACCCGCCGGTGCGGTGTGCGCCCGGCATCGGTCCGGGCCCCTCGAACCCCCCTACATTCCTGTAAAGGGCGGGGCCGGTCAAGCGGTCGTGTGACTATTTCCGCTGGCTGCCCGCAGTGTGTTTTGTGGTGGGGACGCGTGTAACCGCCTTCCCGGGTGGTGCAGGGAAGTTGCGAGAGGGGTCGGTGATTCGGTTTGTTGTGTCGTCGTTCTCCAGGTCGTCGATGAGTTGACGCGTCAGGCCGGGTGGTCCCGGCTGTCGTGCATTCCTTCGCCTGCGACAGGGTGGGGCGTGGAGCTCTGCGACACGCGGCATACAGGGTCAATCAGAAATTCGACCACGCCGTCACGGGGGCCGGAAGGAGGGACGACCACGTGCATGCCGCGGCCGGGATGCTCACCCCGCGTTCCTGGCCAGCGCCCGGATCTCACCGTCGCGCAGGCCGTAGTAGACGAGGATGAGCAGCTTGCGGGCCGCCGCGATCTTGGCGATGTTGCGCCCGCGCCGGTCGGCGATCCGGTCGCGGTCGGCGCGGATCTTGGTGGTGCCGCCGACCTGAATGGCTTCCACCAGCGCCCACCGCAACAACCGGGACCCCTGCTTGGTGATCTTTCCGCGGTGCACGGTGGTGTCGGATTCGCGGTGGCGTGGGGTCAACCCCGCCCAGGAACACAGCTGCGCGGGCCCCCGGAACCTGTCCACCTCACCGATCTCGGCCACCAGCACCGCCGCCAGCACCGGGCCGATCCCGGGCAGCTGCTGGATCGTTCGGTAACCACGGTGGCCGTCGAGCCGGGCCGCGATCCGGGTGGTGAACGTGTCGACTTCGGTGTCGAGGACATCGATCAAGTCCAGCAGCGATCTCACCCGCTGCGCGTAGACCTCGTCCAGGCGGACCTTGGCCAGTCCGGCCCGTCCCTGGACCCCGAACAGATCGGAGGCCGGGATGAGCACTCCAGCCTTGGCCAGCACGCCGTGCACCTGAGCCTTGAGCCCGGACCGCAGGTTCACCAGTTTGGCCCGGTAACGCACCAACTCCCGAAGCTCTCGGGTCGGCGGTGGCGCGATCCACGCCTCGGGCAACCGGCCCATCCGCAACAGATCCGCCAGGTCCGCGGCATCGCGCACATCGTTCTTCACCCGCCGATGCTGAAATCCCTTGACTCCCAACGGATGCGCCAGATGCACCGTGGCACCGCACTCTCGGAGCGTGTCCACCGCCCAATACCAGCCGTAACAGGCTTCCACCACCACCTCCGGCGCCGGACCGGCCTGCCGGATCTGTTCCGTCAGCACCGCCGGATCGTTGGCGATCTTGACCACCCCGATCCGGTTGCCGGCTTCGTCCAGTCGGACGATCACCGACCGGCGACGATGCAAATCAATACCCACGAACTGCTTTCCGCCATCCTCGTTCACCAGGGGCCTCCACAAACTGTGCGGAATCTGACACCCCAGCATCAGCCGAGACGCCACAGGAGCGGGAGACCCCGCCCCTTACATGGCATCAGGGATGGGAGGCAATGCCCGATGCGGCATTTGATGATCACCGCCGGTGATCTGACCATCGAAATCACAAGAGAGGATCCTGTGAGTAATCAGGACACCATCGACGCCATCACCGCCCAGCTGACCAAGGTCAAGACCGAGATCCTCGGCAAGATCGACCAGCTCGAAAACAGTGGCGGCACAGCGGATTTCGCCGCACTGAAGGCACTGATCGACGACCTGGACGCCATCGTGCCGGACCAGCCCGACACCGACAAGCCGGACACTGATAAGCCGGATGCGGAGCAGCCGGGCACCGAGCCGGGTACCGACGAGCCCAGGACGCAGCCGGGTACTGATCAGCCGGGCACCGATGCGGGTACGGCCCCGCCGGGTGTCGACCCGAATACCGGCGAGCCCCTCTGATCTGTCGAATACCGCTGGTGGCCTTGCGGATTCCGCAAGGCCACCGGGCGGCTCACCTGCCGGACATGGGATGAGGAGCCCTGCTGATGCCCCGTGACATCGAAGCCGACTACCGCCGCGCCTACCTCGAGCAGTACCAGCGCGCCCACACCGCCGGACGCACGGGCGAGGCCGACCGGATCGCCGCCGTGCTGCGTGCGCGATTCGGTCATGACCCCGCCCCGGCCGCTGTGGTACCGGAACCCGGTGAGGGCCCGCCGCGTCGTGGGCGGGGCCCGAAGACGCGGGCGGCGGCCGAGCCGTTGCCGGAGACCACGGCGGCGGACTGAGCGTGAATCCGGTTGAGCCCGTGGCGGATCCACCCGCGCCACTACCCCCGCTGGCTGGTGCGCGGGAGCTGGCCGATTACGAGGCGGGTAGTCCGGAGCCGGCGGTGGCGGTCGCGAACGCGCTGGTGCGGGACTGGTGCGGCTGGCATATCGCCCCGACCGTCACCGAGACGTTGGTGCTGAACAGGCCCGGGACCGCGGTGCTGATGCTGCCGACCTTGCACCTGCTCGATGTCCACACCGTGACCGAGAACGGGCACCCGGTCGATCTGGAGCGGGTGCGGTGGTCGGGCTCAGGCTATCTGCGTCGCGACACTCCGTGGACCGATGGCGAGGGTGGTGTGGGGGTCGGGATCACGCATGGCTGGCCCGACCCTCCACCGGTTGTCGCTGCCGTCGTGCTCGGCATCGCCAAACGCGCTGAGGATACCCCCGCCACCGCGATCCGAGCCCGCACCGCCGGACCGTTCAGCGAAACCCTCACCACCCACTCCGACGGCTCGATCGGCGGGATCACCCTCACCCCGACAGAGCGAGATCTGCTCGCCGTCTACCGGATCGTCCCGATCGGATGAGTTTCCCGCTGCGCGGCGTGGTCGGCCATCACCGCTACCGCGATGGCGGACTCGACACTCACGGCAACCCGGCCCCCGTCTACACCCCGCCCCTCGATGCCTACGGCACCCCGGTTGCGGTGTATGCGTGGGGACCGGCCCGCTCGAGCGAGCCAGCCGTGGCGGGCCACGATCGCGTGATCATCGACGTCGAGATCTAAGCGCCTGCCGGCTTCTCGCCCGCGCCACGGGATCTGGTCGATCTGCCCGCCGGGCCGGCGGGGCGTTTCGAGGTCGTCGGTGTGGCCGCCGACGCCAACCACGGCCCGTTCGGGTGGGCGCCGGGCAATGTCATCACCGTCAGAAAGGTGGACGGCTGAATGCCGAAACCGACACTGTCCTGGAACACGAATGCTTTCTACAACCTACGCCGCGGCCCGAAGGTGGTGCGGGAGCTGGAATCTCGTGGCCGTCGCGTCGCCGCCGCTGCCGGGGACGGGTTCGCGATGCGATCGGCTCAAGGCGCACGCCGCCCGGAGGGCCGCTGGCGGGTCACCGTGTTCCCCGCGACGGCGAACGCCGCCCGCCGCAACGCCCGCGACAACACCCTGGTCAAGGCGCTGAATTCCGCCCGCGGACGATGAGACCCGTGCCGGAGCTGGTGGAGTTCCCGGCGGTCGAAACCGTGGTCGTGGCCTACCTGACCGCGCGGCTGGCGGCTCGCGGGGATCCGGCGAGAATCGCGACCGCTGTTCCCGATCCACGCCCGTCCCGCCTGGTCCGGGTCACCGCCGCCGGTGGCGGCAACGACCGGCTGGTGCTCGCGGCACGCACGGTGATCGTCGAATGCTGGGACATCCGCGAACCCGCCGCCGCCGAGCTCGCCGAACTGGCCCATGCGACCCTGCTGGCCGCCGCCCGCGACCCGGCCGAGCACCGCTTTCGCGCCGTCACCACCGTCGGCGCGCCTCACAATCATCCCGACCCCGACACCCGCGATATCAGTGCACGGTCTCGATCGACCTGCGCGGATACTGCCCGCCAGGGCGACCGGGCACTGCCGCACTGCCCGGAGGCTGCGACCGAGTCCAGTCTTTCGGATGCCCGTCGGGCTGTTGAGTGCAGGTCAGTGGGGGACGGCGATGGATGCCACGAACCTCGCCAGCTGTTTGTCGTCGATGTTCTTCGCCAGATCGGATTCGCAGATCATGCCGATCAGGCGCTTGCTGGCCTGGTCGATCACCGGCAGTCGTTTGATCTGGTGAGACTCCATGATCTGCAGGACGTCGCGGACATCGGCATCGCCGTCGACCCATCGTGGGGTGCCCTGAGCCAGATCACCCACCCGAACCCGGGCGGGGTCGCGTCCCTCGGCCACGCAGCGCACCACGATGTCGCGGTCGGTGAGCATGCCGATGAGGCGGTCATTGTTACAGATCGGCAGGGCGCCGACGTCCTGGTTGCGCATTACCTGCGCGGCGCGATCCAGGGTTTCATCGGCGGGGATGCAGGTGGCGTCCCGGTGCATGATGTCGCGGGCCTTCATAGCTTTCACGGCAAACCTCCTGACTCGAATGCGTAAGGAGCCTGCACTTCCATAAGCAGTCATATCGTGACCTGAATCACAACCAAGGTCAATACGGGCTGCCGGACCGAAACGAATGTGAGCGCCGCCAGTTTCAGATGAATACCAAAAGCAGGCACGTGTTCACCGCACCCGACCCCGGCAGTGTCCGCCGGCTTCTCTCCGCCCGCATTGTCGAGATCATGAACCCTGTTTCCCGACCGGGCCCCCGAGTTCGGCAGTCGGACAACCCTTTCGAGCAGGTCCGGCCCTTTCCTGCACCTGAATTTCATGGCAAGTTCGGTTGCCAACGTTTACGCCGCCATGCCCCGAGCAACCGGCACGCTGTCCGTGCCGTCATCACCATCGGCGCGCCTGCCAATCATCCCGACCCTGACACTCGCTGTCCGCGATATCAGTTCACCGGCTGCCCGACCGGTTTCGACCGGGTGGTAGGCGGCGCCGGTGGCGTGGTGCGATCCGGGCGGAGGTATGTCCCGGGCAGCCACGCCCGGTTCAGGGTCCGCTCATCCCGCCGCTGAACCCGCCCATCTGCCCCATTGGCGGGGATGGGAGCTTGATGCGCCGGTTGTACTCGTCCAGGTACGCCTGCTTCCAGCGGGGCCAGTCGAGGTAGGCGTCTCCTGCGGTGGCTCGATAGCGCCGGTACTGTTTCTTCTTCGTCAGTGTCAGTGTCAGCGTCTGCTGTGCTTCTCGCGCGGCCCGGCGGGCTTGGTCCAAGCCACGCGCCAACTGCTCGCGGGTGAGTTCCACGGGAGGATCGTCGAAGATGCCAGGCCTGCGATGCCACACGGGATCTCCTCCGCTGCCCATTCACGGTCCCGGTCCGCCCGTGCGAAACGCTGTTCCAACCGAGGCGACCGGGCCCGGGGATCCGCATTGAGTGTTGGCGCGGATACGTCGCAGGACGCGGGAGATCAGGCCGTTTCCTCCGGGGACGGGACGGGTGTACTGGTCGATAGCGAGTCCAGGGATGCTGAGGCTGTTGGCGGCCCACCATCCACCGAGTGCCTCTCCGGCCGGGGGAGGGATCAGGATCCAGAACGGCGCGATCGCTAATGCCGCTGCGGCGCTGGCTGCCATCTTCGCGGTGTCGTTCTTGCTGAAGTATACGTGACCTGTGATTATGCCCCAGTTGCCCCAGGGTCCGTTGGGGCCCATGGCCTTTCCCGGCGGAGTTTTGCGCTCCTTCACCGGAGTCACCGGCGCCGCGACCGGCGGGGCCGGAAGCGCCGGAGTGGGGACTGGAGAGGGTCCCGCCGGGACAGGCAGGGACGGAGACGGTTGCGCGGGCGCGGGTGCGTCGGCGGGTGGACCGGGAAGCGGCGGGTGCTGTATGGGTGGCGTGGGTTGCTGGGTTTGCGGACGTGCTGGCGCGGGAGCGTCGGGTGCGGGGACGATCGGGGTGCCGTTGCCCGGTGCGACCGGCGGTGGCGTGAGAGCGCCAGCATTCGGCCCGCTACTGTTCCCGGTGGGTGGCTGCCCCGGCATGACCGGCGTCGGTAACGGCTGGTGGACGGCGGGCCCGGCGGGGCGCTCGGCAAGGGCGGTTTGCCGACACGGCATCCGGACCGCTCGGCCGAACGCCCGATAGTGCCGAATGGCTGTGTGAGACTGCCGTGGTGACCTAGAGAGATGTCATCACCCGTGCCGACCTGCTGCGCCGGGGCTTCGCGCTCGAATACGCCACCCTCGCGTGGAACGTGCTCGGCATCGTGATCCTCGCGGTCGCTGCGATTTCGGCGAGATCGGTCGCGTTGGCGGGGTTCGGGCTGGACTCGTTGATCGAGATCGGTGCCTCGACCGTGGTGATCTGGGAACTCTCCGGCACCGGGGAAGCACGGCAACGACTCGCGCTGCGGCTGATCGGCGCCGGGTTCGCCGCGCTGGCGGTATATCTGCTGACCCAGTCGACCGTCGTGCTGGCCACCGCATTTCATCCCGCGCATTCCCCGCTGGGCATCGGGTGGACCGCGGTGACAGCGGCGGTGATGTTCGCGCTGGCGGTGGGCAAAGCCCGTACCGGTGCGGCACTCGACAACCCGGTGCTGACCACCGAAGGACGCGTGACCCTGATAGACGGCCTGCTCGCCGCCGCCGTGTTGGTCGGCCTGCTACTCAACAGCCTGCTCGGCTGGTGGTGGGCCGACCCGGTAGCCGGATACGTACTCGTGTTCTACGCGCTGCGAGAGGTGAAAGAAATCTTCTCCGGAGATCACTGATCGCTGCGGCGCACCCGAAACATCCTCAATTGCCGCGTTCCGGGCGTTCAGCGCGCCGTAACCATTGGCCGCCAGCCGATCTCGCGAACATCCGATAGTGCCAATTATGCGCCGTGACCGGGTGCGAATGCGTGGTTGTAGCGACGTCAATGGTTGAGCGAGGTCTGTAGCAGTTGATTCGATACCGCGAACCCGCGACGGGAATACGCCGGGACAGCTCGCGGGCTGGAATGGACTGTGACGCGCTCCAATCCGAGCTGGCGTGCGAGTTCGGTCAGTGCGTCGATGAGTTCGCTGCCGAGCCCGGTGCCGCGTCGATCGGGTACGAGGTAGACACACTGCACGTCACCGGATGCGCGTTCCAGCAGGCGCGGAGTGGGTACGCGTTGTGTGATGGCAAGCCACCCCATGCCGATCACCTCGCCGTCGTCGGCGACGACCAAGCAGCGGTGCGATGAGATATTGGCTTGCGCCCAGTGCGCAAACCACTGAACGAACTCGTCGTGCGTCGTGGTGGGGGTGCCGTCGTTCTCCAGCAGCCATCGCCAGCGAAGCCCGGCAACAGAGGGAAGATCGCGGTCCACCGCGGGTCGGATAACGATCGAGTTCATGTCGGCAGTCTGCCGAGGCGCGTGGCCGGGCGCATCCGAACATCACAAAATGTCGCATATCGCGCGTTGGTCGACCGGCCGGATTGGCTGGGCGGCATGGTCTTCCAACGCGCGCTCATGCTGATTGCGTGATGTAGGCCGCTGGTGGAACGGTTTGTTCGGTGAGTGTCCGATAGTGTCGGTGGTCGTGTCCGCGAGTGTTGTCACTACCGCCGAGCCTGTCGCTGATCCTGGAAGCCTTCGGCGGGCAGTGGGTGATCTTGCCGTTGGGTTGCGGCAGCGTCAGTTGTGGCTGGTTTTGGGGTGGCAGGACATCAAACAACGCTATCGCCGGTCGGTTCTGGGCCCGTTCTGGATCACCATTTCTACCGGGCTGCAGGCCACGGCGATGGGGCTGTTCTATGCGCTGTTCCTGCATCGCCGTATCGATGAGTATCTTCCCTACGTCACTGTCGGCTTGTTGGTCTGGAACCTGATCTACGCCGCCATCGTCGAGGGTGCCGAGGTATTCATCGCCAACGAAGGGCTGATCAAGCAATTGCCCTCGGCATTGAGTGTGCATGTCTACCGGCTGGTCTGGCGGCACCTGCTGTTCTTCGCCCACAACCTGGTCATCTATGCGGTCATGGTGGCGGTCTTCGGGATCTGGCGGCACCTGAATTGGACGGTGCTGCTGGCGATTCCGGCCATGGCCGTGCTGACCCTGAACGCGGTATGGGTCGCGATCGTGTTCGGCATCCTCAGCACCCGCTTCCGCGACATCAGCCTGTTTCTCGGCAGCACCACCTTGATGCTGTTCGTCCTCACTCCCGTCACCTGGCCCACCGATCTCGCCCAGGGCACCGGAGCTGTCGCCGAACGCCTTCGCTTCGTCGAACTGATTCCCACCTACCACTACCTGGCTATCATCCGGGCGCCTCTGCTCGGCGAACCTCTCCCAGTACGGCACTGGTACATCGTCGGCGTCATCACCCTCGCCGGATGGGCACTGGCGGTCGCCGCCCTGACCAAATACCGCGCGCGAGTGCCGTACTGGGTGTAACCGCTTCCCCCGCATGAGGTCCGGGCGCCAGCGAGTAGCGAAATCCGCCATCGCTGTCTCGACAGACCTGTCAGGCGCTACGGACGGCTGGATGTTTTTCCCGCCACGCAAGATCATCAGCAAACATGCTGTGCCGCATATCGATCGAGTGCGGTCTTCTTGCCCGGCTTCCCCGGGTTCAGCCGCAGCCGTGGGCGTGGCGGCCGGGTCTTCGTCGGCTCGTCGTGTCGTGGTGGGGGACAACGAGAAACCCGCCCGGTGGGGCGGGTGTGGGGCGAGGGGTTATGGCTGTAGTGGCTGATGCCCCACTTCGCGTGGGGAAGTAGCCGATCAGTTCGTCGAGCGCGGCGTGCAGGGCGGGCTGGGCGTCGCCGTCGTGGTCGGCGTCGGCGAAGTAGCGGCCGGGCGCGACCGCGCAGGAGTCGTCGAAGACGTTGCCGTCATCGTCGACTTCGGCCAGGAACCAGCCGCTGTAGTTGTTGTTGTTCATCTCGTCCTCCTCGTCGTTGTCCGGGTGTTTGCCCTGCCTCACCATGAACGCTCTCTCCGGCGCGGAAGTCAACTCGCTGGCTAGCAAAAGTGATTGTCCCGCAAAGTAATCCAGCACAAAAGCGACCGAAGCGACTGGCTCCGGATGGGAGTCGGGCTCCTGTCGCCGGACTCCATTCGGGCACACCATTTCTCGGTGATCATCCCGGCCGGGGTCTTCATCGGCTGGGCCGCCAGCCGACCGCGCTGCGGGCAGGGCCGGGACGAACCCGCCCTGCCCGCAGCGTGTCCTACGCTCGGTTCCGCGCGGGCGGGACGTGCCCGTGCCGGCTAACGATCGCTGCCCACGCTTGGGAGTCGATTCCGGTGGGCCGTACGAGATCGAAGTTGTCCATGATCAAGCATTCGCGGTTATGAGGCAACCGCTGGAAGGTTGCCTGTGGCGTAGAGGTGGTGACTGCTTATCGCGTCTGCCAGTAGGAACGTAACTGTCCCGCCAGTTGCGCGACGATCGCAAAGGTGACGATCGTGGGCATTGGTTGAGGCCACAACTCTCAACGCGACCCTTAGGGGAGAAGATCCCCTATCCCGAGGCCTGTTGACGCGGTCAACAGGCCTCCACCTGCGAAAACAAGCGTGGTTACGCCAAAGAGGGCTTCCATCAAGCCTTTTGGTCAACAGTGCTGAACGATTGCCAGCAGAGTGGGAAAGCGGCGAAAAATGCCCCTGACCAGCCGTTTGAGCTGGGTCAAGGGCGTTTGCCACAAGCGGAGGATAGGGGATTTGAAACCACCCGTTTCCGCAGGTCAGAGTCATCTTTAGTGCGTTTTCGCTGCATTTCGGTACCGTTCAGGACAATTCACGACACAAACGTTCGCTCCAGGTGTTGACGTGGTCAACGGGGTCCGGCGAGTCATTTGTCGCGAAATCTGTAGCTGTCCATCGGGTTTCGGCGCCGTCAGGTGCGTTCGGTGGTGCTGGTGATCCCTGGCTGAGACGGGCCTCACACCTGCGTTTTATCGATGTCGTGACGCAGTCACGCCTGCATTCCTGGCTGGGCGCTGTCGAGCCGGGAGGTCGTCGATCATTCGCTCGGAGAGGCCGCGGCAATTGCCTGGCGATCTGCGGTGTTACTTGGACTTGGTGGGCCGACCTCGTCGCCAGCAGCAGGCCGGGCCATTGCACGTGACGACTGTCAATAACGTCTGCTCCAGCGGTTCCTGCTGCGCGGTGCTAGTTGGACTCGTCCTCGGCAACCTGTTCTGCTTGCTGGAGGATCAGGTTGGTTGCTGAAGCTTCTTGGTCGGGTGGGTAGCCGTGCTTGAGCAGGAGGCGCTTGATCCTCGTGCGGAGCTTAGCCCTGACGGTCTCCTTGATATTCCAGTCCGTCTTGGCATCCTCGCGGATGATGGCGGTCAGTTCGTGGGCGATCGCGCGCATAGTCGCGTCCTGCATCGCGATGCGGGCGGATTCGTTGTCTCTGAGAGCGTCGTAGAAGGCCAGCTCGCTGTCGGTGAGCCCGGTTTTCTCTCCGCGCTCCTTTTGGGCCTTGATCGCCTGTGCGATCGCGACGATCTCTGCCATCACCTGCGCGGCGTCTATGGTGCGGTTCTGGTACCGGTTCATCGACTGGGCCAGCATCTCGGAGAACCGTCTCCCGGCGACAATGTTGCGCTTGCTGATCACCTTCACCTCGTTCTGGATGAGGCGGCGTACGGCTTCCAAGCGGGCGTTTTTCAGATCGGCGGTTTCAAACCGCATCTTGAACTCGTCGTCGATGACCGAGATGTCGGGCACGTCGATCCCAGCTTCGGCGAACAGGTCTATAACGCCGGAGCCTGAGATGTGCTCGGAGACGATCTGCCGGATCGCGGTGTCGAGTGCGGCGTCGGACTCGCTGCGTCGGGCGTCGGTCTCAAGCTTGGCGAGCTGGCCACGGACAGCGTCGAAGAACCCAATGTCTTCGACGATCGCGTGTGCCTCGTCGGAAGTTGGCACGAGCGAGTACAGCTTCTTCAGGCGGCTGGCGTGCGCCATGAACCTCTTCTTCAGGCTCGGCTGACCGTCGCTGTCGTCGTCGAACTCCCCGGGTTCGGCGTCGCCGGTGTCGTCGGTTGATCTGTCTGTCTCAAGCAGGTGGTCGACGACAGCAGTGACCGCGTACAGAAACGCCTTGTGCCCGCCGTCGCCGAGGATCGTCACCCAGTCCACGCCGTGCAGCAGGTCACTGCAGATCGAGTGTTCGACGAGCATCTCCGGGATCGCCGCCTGACGCACATCCGCGCCGATGACCCGTTCACTCTTGTCCCGCGGGGTATAGGTGGCAAGCGCGTCGTGCAGGTCGTTGGCAATGCCGATGTAGTCGACTACCAGGCCGGACGGCTTGTCCTTGAACGTACGGTTGACGCGAGTTATGGCCTGCATCAAGCCGGCCGAGCGCATCGGCTTGTCGATGTACATGGTGTGCATCGGCGGGGAGTCGAACCCGGTCAGCCACATGTCCCGCACGATCACCATCTCCAGCGGGTCGTCAGGGTTGCAGGCGCGGGCTTTCAGGTCGCGGCGCTGCTGCTTGTTGCGGATGTGTGGCTGGAAGCGCTCCGGATCGGTGGCGTCGCCCGTGATGACGACCTTGATCGCCCCGGTTTCATCGTCATCGGAATGCCATTGCGGGCGTAGCTTTACGATCTCGTCGTACAGGTCGACGGCGATTCGGCGGGACATCGTCACGATCATGCATTTACCTACCAGCACGGAGTTGCGAGCGTCCCAGTGCGCGACGATGTCGACGGCGAGCTCTTTGATCCGCTTCTTGGATCCGACGATCGCCTCGACCCGCGCCCACTTGGTCTTCAACCGCTCCGCGATCTCCTCCTCCGAGCCGACCGTCGCGTCGTCGAACTCGTCGTCGATCAAATCGCGCGCGTCCTCCGGTAGCTCGACCCTCGCCAACCGCGGCTCGTAGAACACCTTTACCGTCACACCGTCGGCGATCGCCTGCGTCATGTCGTAGACATCGATGTACTCGCCGAAGATCTCCTCTGTCGAGCGGTCCTTCTCATCGATCGGTGTACCGGTGAACCCGATGAACGAAGCGTTGGGTAGCGCGTCCCTGACGTTGCGGGCGAACCCGTCGATGAGGTCATAGTTCGTGCGGTGCGCCTCGTCGACCATCACCACGATGTTGTTGCGCGGCGATAGGGTCGGGAACTTCCGGCCCGCCTCCCGGTCTGCCTTGGTGAGGCCGAACTTCTGAATGGTGGTGAAGATGATCCCGCCGGACTCGCGGCCACTGAGCAGCTGTTTGAGGTGGTCCCGCGAATCGGCCTGAACGGGTGCTTGCGGCAGCGGCGAGCCTGGTTTCGAGGAGGCAAAGGTGTCGTCGTAGAGCTGGTCATCGAGGTCGTTGCGGTCTGTGAGGACCACCACCGTGGGGTTTTCCATTGCCGGGGCAGACATCACCAGGCCCGTGTAGAACGCCATCTCCAGCGACTTGCCCGAGCCCTGTGTGTGCCACACCACCCCGGCACGCCCGTCGCCTTCAACCGCTGCGACGGTATGGTCCACGGCTTTCTTCACTGCCCAGTACTGGTGGTACTTCGCCACCGCCTTCCGAGTCTTTATGCCCTCTCCAAAGGTGGCGACGAAGTGCCGGCACAAGTCGAAGAACACGTCGAGGCGGAACATGCCGCGGGTGAGCACCTCGATCTGCGGCATCTTGAGTCCGTCACGATCACGGGGATCCCGGGTGTGCCCGTCGATCGTCTTCCAGGCCGCCCAGTGGTTCCACGGGGCGCTGAACGATCCCGCCAGAGCCTCGACGCCGTCGGAAACGACGGACACCTGGTTCCACTTGAACACATCCGGGATCTGCGACCGGTACGTCTGCGTCTGCTGGTATGCCCCCTTGACGGTTGCGTATGCCTTGCCGGTTCGCTTCAACTCGAACAGTGCCATCGGCAGGCCGTTGACGAACAACAGGATGTCCGGCCGCCGAGTCTTCTTCGGCCCCTGGATCGAGAACTGGTTGACGGCCGCCAGATCGTTGTTGGCGAGGTCATCCCAGTCGATCACCCACGCCCGCGCCGCCCTGGCGCTGCCGTCGGCGTCGCGATACTCAACCGGAACCCCGTGGATCAAGAACCGATACGCCCGCCAGTTCTCCGACTCCACCGCTGGAGATTCGACACGCTTCACCGCCGCGATAACGTCCGCCACCGCATCGGGCGGCAGATCAGGGTTCAGCCGGACCACGGCGTCCCGCAGGCGGTCCTCCAGGATCGTCTCGCGGTAGTCCGCCCGCTCGGCTTTCGGCTCTCCAGGCGCGATATCCGGGCCGAAGAGGTGCTTCCATCCCAGCTCACCGAGCAACTCCAGAACCCATTGCTCCAAGTCGTCCTCAGTCGGAGTCGACATCTACCCCACCCCTTTAGACCGTGTCTCACATGGATGTAATCCGTTTTGCCTGCACCGAGATTGGTTGTGTTGCATGATGTTCGGTCGTGACGGATGTGTTGTCGCAGCGGTTGGTGCCGGACGAGTTGTGGGAGCTGGTCGAGCCGCTGCTGCCGGAGTTCGCCTCGCGCCCGCAGGGCGGCGGCATCGCCCCGACCGACCAGCGGGCGGTGTTCACGGCGGTGGTGTATGTGTTGACCAGCGGGTGTGCGTGGCGGATGCTGCCGGCCTCGTTCGGTGTGAGTGTGCCGACGGCGCATCGCCGGTTCACGGTGTGGACCCAGGCCGGCGTGTGGCGGCGACTGCACCGGGCGATACTCGACGAGCTGGGCAGCCGGGGCCTGATCGACTGGTCGCGGGCGGTAGTCGATGCGGCGAGCGTACGGGCGAAAAAAGGGGCGATCTGACCGGGCCGAACCCGACCGATCGCGGCAAGCCCGGCTCCAAGCAGCACATCCTGTCCGATCGGACGGGAATCCCGTTGTCCGTGGCGGTTTCGGCCGCCAACGTCCACGACTCCCAAGCGCTCAAACCGTTGGTGAAAGCGATCCCGGCAGTCCGGTCGCGACGTGGCCCGCGGCGACGCCGGCCGGGCAAGTTGCACGCCGACAAGGCATACGACCAGCCCGAACTGCGGCGGTGGGTGCGCCACCGGGGCATCGCAGTCCGCATCGCCCGCAAGGGAATCGAGTCCAACCAGCGACTCGGCCGCCACCGGTGGGTGATCGAACGCACCGTGTCGTGGCTGACCGGCTACCACCGGCTCAACATTCGCTACGACCGCAAGGGAATTCATTATCTGGGCTTCCTGACGCTAGCCGCCGCACTCACCTGCTTCAAGAAGCTGATGAAAGCGGCCATATGAGACACGGTCTTAGACCATGTCTCACATGGTCGCTTTCGCTTTCACAAGCTTCTTGAAGCAGGTGAGTGCGGCAGCCAATGTTAGGAAGCCCAGGTAGTGAATTCCCTTCCGGTCGTAGCGGATGGTGAGCCGGTGATATCCGGTCAGCCACGAGACGGTGCGTTCGATCACCCACCGGTGGCGGCCGAGTCGCTGGTTGGACTCGATTCCCTTGCGCGCGATGCGGACTGCGATACCACGGCGGCGCACCCACACCCGCAGCTCGGGCTGGTCATAGGCCTTGTCCGCGTGCAGTTTGCCCGGCCGGCGCCGCCGTGGTCCGCGCCGCGACCGCACCGCCGGGATCGCTTTCACCAACGGTTTGAGCGCCTGCGAGTCGTGGACGTTGGCCGCCGAAACCGCCACCGACAACGGGATTCCCGCCCGATCGGACAGAATGTGCTGCTTGGAGCCGGGCTTGCCGCGGTCGGTCGGGTTCGGGCCAGTCAGATCGCCCCCCTTTTCGCCCGCACGCTGGCCGCGTCGACCACCACCCTCGACCAGTCGATCAGTCCCCGGCTGCCCAGCTCGTCGAGTACCGCTCGGTGCAGCCGCCGCCACACTCCGGCGTTGGTCCACACCGTGAACCGGCGATGCGCCGTCGGCACGCTCACCCCGAACGAGGCCGGCAGCATCCGCCACGCACACCCGCTGGTCAACACATACACCACCGCCGTGAACACCGCCCGCTGGTCGGTCGGAGCGACACCACCGCCCTGCGGACGTGGACTGAACTGCGGTAGCAGCGGTTCGACCAGCTCCCACAACTCGTCCGGCACCAGCCGCCGCGACAACGCATCCACCACGACCGAACATCATGCAGCACAACTACTCTCAACGAAACAAGAATGAATTACATCCATGTGAGACATGGTCTTATTCCGTCGCGCCCAATTCGTCGGTGAGTCTGATCGGAGGATGACGGTCGCCACTGAGGAGCGGCCCACCTCTGGCTATAGGCAACGCAAGTGATCGGTAGCCGACGTGAGTGCGTCCAGCGCCCGGCCCGCGACCCGTTCCGCCGCGACATGAGTCGTCGGTGTTCACAGTGATGTGCGATCGGTGGATCTCGGATCGCTGACGACTGTGCCGCTGTGGAAGTGTCCCGACTGAGCTCGGTGGCGCCATGCCGCCGTCGAGTCGTACAGGGCTTCGTGTGTGTCGACGGTGGAGAGGAGGACGCCTGGCGTGTTGCGCTGCAGTCGTCCGAGGCAGATTCCGTCGGCCCGGACGAAGAACGCGGGCCACAAGCTTTCGGGCGCGGACGAGTTCGGGCAGCTGATCCACAGGTGATTGCAGGCGGCGGCGGCTGTCATGGCGGCAGGCATGGTGATTCCCGGATAGGTGTACGTTGCTGCGGGGTTGAACCACTCGTAAGCGGAACCCATACCGGCTCCGATCGCGGCGACCGTCTCCGACGACGCATTCGCGGCATGAAAGGAGTGGAACACAATCTGCACTCCGTGCTTCATATACTCGCGGTACAGCTCCGGGAAGCGGTAGTCGTAGCAGATCAACGCTCCGCACGACACCCCGTTGACCTCCCAGACGGTGGGGTGGTCACCGGGACTGTAGTGGGCAAGATCGCCGCTGCGGCCGTCGATGTCGCCCGAGCAGAAACGTTTGTCGTACCGGTCGACAACGAGTCCGTGATCGTTGATCACGTAGAGACTGTTGTGTGGCTTGTTCGCGCCGCTGAGCGGATGTGCAGAGCCGATCACGACCCACAGGCCGAGCTCTCGCGCCACCTCCATCACATCAATGGTCGCGGCTCGCAGGCGATCCCAGTCGAAGCCGTCGAACGAGTCGAAGTCGCTTCCTGCATAACCCGACAACGCTCCCTCGGGAAAGTGAGCGACATCTGCACCCTCTTCCTTCGCCAGTCGCATCTGGTGAACGACATGGCGCAGGTTTGCCGAGATATCGGCACTCACCGCGAACTGACACGTCGCCACCCTTACCGCCGCCATGAATCCTATTGTGCCCGACAACGTCTGATTGATCGCCCGAGAATGCATCCAGCCGCTTCCGAGCGCACCCACATAGCCGCATGGCGCGCGGTCTCAGTCAGGCGCTGATCTTCCGCCGCTCCGCCGTTGGCGATTGACGTTCGAGTGGCACCATGGACTCCGGTTAGCGTTCGGCCAGTCGTGCCTGCCGCCTGAGCTGGACACGGCACAGATCGACAACCCTCTTCATGGTGTTGCATTAGACGCAACACTGTTGCAGGAGACTCGATTACCGCTGGTAGGTGAGTTCAGGGTGGGGGGGCAGCTCGCCGCGGACATCCGCTTTGCTTGCACGTCACGCCCCAGGCGCAACCCGGCTGCGTGTTGCATCGAACGCAACACTGCTCACTTCTGGTTCTATCGCCAGCCGCGTCGGTTCATCTGCTCGTAGTAGGCGTCGTCGGCAGCTTGTATTTCCGCCTCGGTCTTGGGGCGGCGCTCGGGTTCGAGATCGGCGGATGTCTGCCGTGTCTGGAGTAGTTGCTCGCGGATGCGTGGATCGGTTTTACGAATCAGTTGCTCGGCTTTGGTTTTCGCGTCGGCTCGGGCCTTGCGGTAGCTATCGATGATGGCCTGGCTGAGTTGGCTGCTGGGCCAGCGCATCGCGGCGGGTGCGATCTGCAGGTCGGTGATCTCGCCTCTGACGTCGATCTCGACGGTCACGCCGCGTACCTCGCCGCGCGCTCGTACGGTGGCGGAGGCTTTGATCAGCTGCTGGTTGCGGTGGCGGATCTCGGCGAGATCATCTTGCAGCTGCTGCTCCCACGCCGACAGATCGGTCATCCGGGCCACCCTTCGAGGTACTGCTCCAAGGTGATGTCGTCCATCGTGTCTCCGCCGGTTTGGCGGTATTGCGCAATGGTTTCGAAGTCGGGATCGTCGTCGCTGACAACCTCGACGCCGTCATATCCGTGCTCGGCGATGAATTTCCACAGCGCCTTGGTCAACAAGGCGTTCTCGGAGTTGCGCCCGCCTTTACCGTCTTCGCGGCTGAAGTAGTTGACCTTGCCATCAGCCTTTTTGACTGCTTTGCCCAGGGCGAGCAGAGTCTTGCTGGATCTGCTGATGAGGTAAGCGTATTCGGCCACATGTACTCCTATCACTTAGCGGGATGGCGGGAGGCGGGTCCCGACATTGTAGTTGCCCAATACCCTGCCGCTCGAGTCGACAATGGTCAGGTCGACCTTGGAATATCTGCCTAGTTGATCGTCAGTCCGCCGTCCCTGGAAGTCGCGAACCCATTGCGCGGCATCGGTTCCCTCGGGGGCTTGCACATAGACCTTGCCGTCGTACTCGACCTGTTTGCCGGCATCGCTGAGGCGGTTGTTGAACGAATTGGTGCCGCCGTCAATGCATTTGAGTTCGGTGCGTGCCACGACCTGCCCCGACTCGTCGACGAACTTGATATCGGCTCCCGCTCCACTGTCACCGGCCACTTCCGGTCGGGTCCCAGGAGGGCCGCTGCGTAAGGCCGCTTCCGCGTTGGCGTCGGTGAGCCGAAAGGTCTTGCTGGAGTCGTTGATCAGATCGGCCTTGGCTTTCAGCTTTTCTTCATCGGTCAGCGTGTCGAAGGGATCGCGCTGGTCGCTCGGCTTGGTGGAAGGGCCCTCGGGTCCGTCCCCTCGCGGCGGTTCGTCGCCCCGCTTGGTCAGTTTCGTTCTGGCGGCTTCGCACCATTTCCGGATACGCTCCAACAACGGCTTCAGTCGCTCGACCAGTGGCTTTATCGCGTCGGTGACGATTTTCGCTGCCTTGGCGGCGAGTTCGGCGATGATGGTCGCGATCCGGCGGGCCTTGGTCGCGACGCGGGCGGCGAGGGCGCTGTTGCCGATCCACTCCGACAGGCTGCCGGTGAACGGGATCAGGATCGCGAACGCGGCTTCCCCGGCGGCGGTTTCGATCGCGAGTTCGCGGAGCTGGTCGAGGATCTGGCTGTGGGCCTCGTCGAGGTGATGGGCGTAGTTGCCGCATGCGTCGCCGAGGGTTTGGCAGGCGTCGGCCAGCGCGGTCAGATCGTTCTGCCGGTCGGTGCAGGTCTGGACCGCGACGTCGATTTCGGGGGACTGCTGATTGCGGAGAAACTCGACCGCTTGCGGGGTTTGCCCGGCGATCGTGCGGTAGTCCCCGGCGGCGGTGTACCAGGCTGTAGCGGCGGCGTTGAGCTGGTCTTGATGACCGTCGGGCCATGCCATCCCGACCGCGTCTTTGATGATCGACCATCCGAACGGTTCCGGGATCCCGTTCCCGGCCGCCGAGGGCACGGTCTCGGGCGGGCAGGGATCGGGCAGCAGCTGAGGTGCTGGCGGTGGTGGTGAATTGTTCAGGTTGGCGGTGGTTTCGGCGACTTGATGGTTGTGGGCGCTGACGAGGATGATGTCGCGGACCTGCCCGCACGAGGTGGTCAGTTTCGCCGAGCTGGAGACGGCCAGTTGGGCGGCTTCGTTGTACGAGCTCGCCCACTGCGCGCCGACGCTGTCGTCGCCGGCCATGCCCGCGTAGTTGGTCAGCACGGTCACCAACCCGGCGTGCGTGGTCAGCGCGTCGGTGGCCATCTGGCCGAAAACCTCGCCCGCGGAATGGTATTCGCCGCCCCGGCAGACGATCAGCGGCACCGTTGGCGCGGTCATCGCGGCCACATCTCGTAGTTCGTGGGCCCGACCGCGTGATACGCCCCTCGGGCGCGGTCGAGCGCTTGGCGAAGCTCGCCGAGCGCGGTATTCATCTCCGCGGCACCAGCAGCCCACTCCGCGGAGGCGGTCGCGTGAGCTTGGGCGGCGTCGCCGACCCAGTTGATGTGCAGGTCGGCGATCCGTGTGCGGATTTCGCCCAGCCGGTCCTCGAGGCGTTTTTCCAGACCGGCGGCCTTGTCGATCAGGGTTTGCATGCCGTCCAGGTCGACGCGGTAGTCGCTGGTGTCCACCTACGCCCCCGGCCCGGTGCCGCCGATCCCGGCCGCGTTGCCCCGGTCGGTGCCCACGGTCATCTCGGCAGCTTGATGCAAGGCGGTGGCGTCGTGTTCCAGCCCGGCGATAACCTGGCGGGCACCCTGTTCCCACTCGGTCCACGCGTCGTGGTGTGACCCGGCCGCGCTGCCCTGCCAGTCCCCGCCGATGAACGTGTGTACCTCCCGTGTCAGCTTGTCCAGTTCGTCGGTGAACTCCCGTGCCGAGGTCTGCAGCCACCCCGCTGTGGCGTGTACCTCGGTCGGATCCATTTCCACCCGGTCCGCCATCTCGCCCCCTCGACTCTCACTGCCCGACCGCTCGCCTCTCGCACTATATGACGCACCCGGCACCGAGGTGGTTCCATCTCGAAGCAGCAGAGGACACACACCGGTCAGTCAGATCGCCGCCGCCACCGACAGCAACTATCCTGCGTCCAACCGAAAATGGACGACTCGATCGACGCGGACGCGCTGCTGGCCGCCGGGATAGACCCGAGAGACCCCCAGGAGTGGGAGACGCAATGGCGGATGAAGCTGCTGCTGACATTGCGTGCCGTGCAACTGGGTATGCGAGAGATCGACCCGGACGACCCGACCCTCCGGCGGTAACCCTGGCACCGGATCCTCAGCCTCTGAGATCGTCGGCCGACGGTCTCACGTTGATGGTGCTACGCATCAGATAACAGCTCGGCGATCAGCGAGTTCTTGGCGGACGTGTACGCCTGTCGATTGTCGGCATGCTGCGCGGCCAGCTGACGTTTGAGCCGGGCGTAGGCGCGGTGCGCGGCAGGGTCGGCACGAAGTCGATCACGGAACCTCAAATACGCGCGCCACTGCCGGTCGCCATATCGCACTGCATGAACATGTGCGACGCGATAAAGCGGCCGGGTGCTGAACACGAACAACCATCCACCGTCTTGGTGCTTATCGCCACGAAATTCGTAGCCGAGCGGTGCCAGAGCCGCGATGACGTCGACGAGCTGTGTATCGGCCGCCAAGCCGATGGCGATGTCCACGATCGGTTTGGCCGGAAGCCCCGGCACTGAAGTCGACCCGACGTGCTCGACAGCTATCGCCAGATCACCGAGGGCGGGCCGCAGCGCCGACGCGAGTTGCTCGAATACCTTCGGCCAACCGGGCTGGCTCTCCAGCACCCGCACAGATCCCTTGACCAGGCCCAACTGGGCCTCACTCCACTCCGCCCGCACAACAGCATTCTGCCGAACGGTGAAGGCGCCGACACCCAATAACTCGCGTGACAACTCGAGCCCATCCGGTCTTCACTGTCACCGGCGCGTAGGACCGCTTGCGGGAGGAGTTCCGGGTGTCGCGGAAAGTCGTTGTCGACAAGGTGGTGTGCTACATCGTGCGGGACGGTCGGCTGCTGGTGTTCCGGCACTTGGATTTCGGGCCTGAGGAAGTCGGGATCCAGGTGCCGGCGGGAACGATCAAGCCGGGGGAGGCACCCGCCGAGGCGGCGTTGCGGGAAGCGCGCGAGGAGACCGGGTTGCGCGACTACCGCATTGTTCGCAAGCTCGGGACCGCCGAGTACGACCTGGCCCCGTATCGCGCGGAGATCCAGCTCCGCCACTTCTACCACCTCGAAATCGCAAGCGCTGCAACGCCACAGCGATGGCGAAGCCAAGAAGACCACGACGGGGTCGAGGAACCGACCAGGCTGGAATGCTTCTGGGTGCCCCTCGCGGCAGCTCACGTCCTGCAAAGTGGCCAAGGCGCCCTGCTGGGCCGCCTGCCGAACCCCGCGGCGCGGTCGGCCCCGGCTGCTGACACTTCCGACGAGCAGCAAGCGCTCAGACGGTCCGTCGGCCACCAGCCGCGCGAGGTGACGGTGCGGCACGCTGTCGACGCGGATGTCGATCAGATCGTCCAGCTTCGGGGCGAAGTGGCGGGTGAGGGGAAATGGATCGGCGCGGAGGTCCCGGTCGACACCGACGCGACCGCACAGAGCATTCGGGCAAGACTGACCAACGCCGGTGGCGCGGTGTTCGTCGCCTGCCCTGGCGGTGGTGGTCTGGTGGGGTTCGCGACGGTGAGCTTCGCGCACACCGGTGTCACCGAGATCGCGATGATGGTCGCCGCCGACTGGCGTGGTCGCGGAGTCGGAACCCTGTTGCTGGAGAGTCTGATCCGGTTTAGCGAAGAGCATGGGGCGCACAAGGTTACGCTGCAGGTGTGGCCGCACAACGTGGCAGCCATCGGGCTCTACGAATCGGCGGGTTTCGAGATCGAAGGCCGATTGCGACGGCATTACGTGCGCCGGAACGGCGAGTTGTGGGACGTCGTGGTCATGGGCCGCACCCTCGGCGGTGAGGTTGGGTGCGGGGACGGTGGTACCGCAGCTGGCCTGTGAGCTCTCGCCGCCGTGGCGAGGGGTTTCTGTCGGTAGGTGGGGTCACAATCGGATGCGGGTCGATACCTGCTGCGGCCCTGGCCAATTCACTGAGAGGGTGTGCCGATGTCCGAGCGATCCAGTGACCCGGTGGTGGAGGTTCTGGTGTCGGCGGCGCGGGAGCGTGGGTATGTGTGCCGTTGGCTTGCTCTCGGTGTCGTGGAGTTGATCGGCCCGTATTCGTTCCGCCGAGAGCTGGACACGATCCGGCGGGAGCTGGTGGTCCACCCGCGGGAGCAGTGGCCGAGTGTGATCGGTGACTTATTCGACACCGGGGTGGTCGCCGCGATGATGGATGCCGAGGATCCGCTGGACTACGGCGATTTCGCGGTCATGCGAGGATTGATCAGGACCAGGCTCGATGGCGCGGCAGGGGGCGGGGTCGGCACGGTGCGGCGGATCGTGGCGCCGGGGCTGGTGCAGCGGGTGCTAATCGATCGCGTGCACACGGTCGTCTCGGTCACCTACGACATGCTGCGGGACTGGCCGATCGGCGAATACGACCTGTTCGCCCTGGGCGAGCACAACGTGCGCGCCGACGGCGGTGTCGAGATCGCCAGCGAGTACATGGATGTGCCGATGGGCGAGGGGCTTCCGCCGCTGTCGCTGCTGTCCGGCCCGGAATACCTGACCGCGCACGCGCTCTGGCTCGGGGAATACCCGGTCACCGGCCCGGACGGGGCGGCGGTGGTGATCATGCCGTCCAAGGAGTGGCTGTACGCCTACCCCGTCGTGGATGTCCGGGTGGTCCAGCAGGTCACGTTGTTGGCGCAGATCGCGGGCCACAATTATGAGGAGCAGCCCTGGCCGATCAGCCCACACGTGTACTTCTGGCGGAACGGGCGTCTGGGGCTGGCGGCCACCATCACTCGCCGCGACAACACCAACTCGATCCGGCCCAGCGACGAGTTCACGGCCTACCTCAACACCCTCCCCGGACCAGTCCAATAACGAGACGGCACGGCGCGCCAGCAGCCGGGGGTGGTCAGTGGATCCAGTAGCTGCGCTGGAGGGTGCCGTCGGTCCAGGGCGCGATGGATTCCAGTGTGCCGCCGCAGGTTTCGATGATGCGGGCGGAGGCGGTGTTGGTGTCGTCGCAGGTGATGAAGACGTCGTCGATGCCGAGCTGGCGGGCGATCGGGAGGGATTGGCGCAGGATCTCGGTGCCGTAGCCGCGTTGCCGGTGCTGGGGGAGTACGGCGTAGCCGATGTGGCCGCCGCGCCGGCGCAGAAAGTCGTTGAGGGTGTGGCGGATCGAGGTGCGGCCCACGATCTCGTCCCCGGCGACGGCGACGAGGAAGGTGGCGGGCACGATGCCGGGCGGCAGGTTGATTCCCTGCCGGTAGTCGTCGAGGGTGGCGAGGTATTGCGGCCATGCCATCGCGGGGGTGAGGCCGAGCGCGAAGGGGAAGTCGTCGTCGCGGGCCATGGTTTCGTGTGCGGCGCGGACCATGTGCTCGTCGCAGTGCTGCAGCGGTCGTAGACGAACTGCGGTCTGTTTGGAGTCGGGTGTGGTGGTCGCGGGCATGGCCGGACGGTAGACGCTGCGGCCAGTGGTCGTCGACAGAATTTCAGTGGTCGCCGGTGGCGACGGCGGTGAATAGTTCTCCGACGCAGCCGAATCCGGTGAAGGCCTTCTCGGTGTCGCCGAGGTCGGCGATGAGGTCGCCGCCGGTGGCGTTCAGGTCTTCGATGTCGTGGCGGTCGGCGGTGATCGGGTCGCCACCGAGTCGTCGCAGGCGTTGGTCCGCTCCGGGTGCGCCGTGGTTGTAGAGGGCGTTGTAGTCCAGGTCCCACCTTTCGGCGGTCTCGGCCAGCGGTAGCAGCCCGCGCAGGAGCCGGGCCAGAGTGATCGGCGTGTCGGCGGGTGGGCTGTGCAGTGCGGTGGGGTCGGTGCCCAGGGCCAGCAGCGCGCGGTATTGGTGCACGATAGGCGCGGCTCGCACGGGCTGTCGACGCAAGTACGGCGCGCCGCCGGTCTACGGGCCTGCGGTGGGTTCCTCCGCGCGGCGGGCCTGACCGACCCGCCGTCGCGTTTGATCCCGCTTCAGTCGCGGGGGTTGGGCGGCGCGATGAAGCATCCGCCCCCGTCGTAACGCGCGCCGTGCTTGGTGCAAGCGGCTTCGATGTCGTCGCGTCCTGCGTCGGCGAACGCCTTGTCCAGCGATCCGTAGGCGGTCAGGCCCCAGCCGATGCCGGGATCTCGGTCTGCGCGCCAGGAATCGAAGTCGGGCGGGTCGAGCACGAGGTACCCGGCGGCAGTCAGTTCGTCGGCGACGCGGGCCAGCGCCTGCTCGGTAGGCCCGTAGATGAAGTGCTCGTAGGTCGTATTCGTGCCGGTCACGTTTCGTGCCTCCTTCGGGACGGTTGGTGGTGCCACACCATGAACGCTCTGTTCCACTGGGAACGCAACTCGTAATTTCGACGAAAAGCATTGCTGTGCAACGTTATTGGATTTGTCGGCGACTTGACTTCGTAGCGAGGGAGAGCGTTCATGGTGTCGTAGCCGAGCACACCGGCGGCTACCAACCCGGAACGGGTTGCACACCAACCGAACTAGCACGAGGAGACCTCATGACTGCCGCTACCGCGACCGCGACCCCGACCGCCGAGAAGCTGTGGGCAGCACTGCAGCAAGCCCCGGGATCGACGGCGAAGGGCCTCGCCGAGACTGCGGGGATCGGGGGCTCGACCGCCCGCAAGCTGCTGGTCGCCCTGGAGCGCACCGGCACCGCCTACCGCACCGAAGGCGAGGCCGACGGGTCGGCGCAGCGGCCCGCCGACCGCTGGTGGCCGCACACCCCCGCCGCCGACAGCGCATCCGCCGAGACCCCCGCCACCGACGAGACCGAGGCGCGCGCGGGACTCACTGGCCAGCCCACCACGCCCGCTGAGGCGACCGAGTCCGCGCCGGAACCGGCTGAGGCGCAAGCACCCGCCGAGCCCGCCGACGAGGCCGTAGCGACCGACACCGCCCCGGACACCGCTCCTTCCGCCACCCTGGAGCAGGAGGAGCAGCCGGAACCTGACACGACCGAGCCTGCCCCGGACGCTCCCGCCGACACGGAGACGGCCGAGCCGACGACGGCTCCCGCCCCCGCCGCGCAGGGCAAGCGGCTGCCGCCGGGCGGACTGCGCGGGATGGTCGAGGAGTTCCTGCGCGACTGCGCGGGAAGGGAATTCGGGCCTACCGCGATCGGGAAAGACCTCGGCCGCTCGGTCGGCGCGGTGGCCAACGCGCTAGAAAAGCTCGTAGCCGACGGAATCGCGGTGAAGATCTGCGAGGCTCCCAAGCGGTACATGATCCCCAACGCCTGACTCCGCGCCAGCAGCCTGCCTCGAACACCACCACCGCAACTACTACCGGCGGGTGGTGTCCGGGGTTGGAAGCTGGAACCGGCCAGGAGGATAATGCTTTTCGATGTTCGACTACGACGCCCGACGGGTCGCGTACGAGAAGGCGCATCGTGGCTACGCTGGTCAATCCGACGGCAGTATCTGCGGCAGTCCAGACTGATGATTCACACCATCGAATTCCCTTAGGAAGATGGCAAGTTCGGTGATTCACTGGTTTCATGCCCGAACCGGAAGATCTGCCCGGTGAGGTGATCGACGCCATATGGAATGACGTCGGTCCCGACATCGACGATGCGCTGGAGCGTGTCCGCTCAGCTCGCGCGTTTCAGTCCGCTCCCGGCTCTGTGCTGGCGGGTGACGACGCAGTGTTCCGGCCCTTGTCCTACTCGGTTACTGCGGCTGTCAGATCGTGTCTGGCCTCGGGCTTGGACCATCTACATGCGCTGAAGTCACATGTCGTCGATGGTCCCGTACTCAGCATCTCGGCACCATTCAGCCTCGCTCGCGGCGCGTTGGAGAATCTGTCGATCGGGTATTGGATCGTGCATCCGGATGAGCGGTCTACTCGGGTGGAGCGGGCCCTTCGGTGGTGGGCGCAGAATTGCCTGGATGCCGACCGGGCACTCCAGGCGCCAGGGGCACTCGGAACGATCGAGGACGGCAAGAAAGAATCAACTCTGCGTGGGCTGGAAGATGTGGCACGGCGGACCGCTGGCGTCGCCGTCGCCGAAATACGCAGAGGCCACAGCAGTACGGTGGCAGTGAAGTACACGGACCAGCACGCGGCAGGGGCTCTGCAGATCCTCTTTGCCTGGCGGCTGTGCTCCGGATTTGCACATGGTCGAGGCTGGGCGATTCATGGGTTTTCCAGCGCTGAGACAGTCCATGTCGCCGAGCTCGACAAACACGTTGTCCGGTTGTCGGCGAACGACACAGCCATTGTGTGGGTGACACTCTCGGCGCTCAGTCTAGCGTCGGAGATCTTCCGCATTCTCGACCGGCGGGCAGGCGAGGCTTCCGAGCAAAGTTCAGCTGCCGAGCGCTAGTCGAGTCCAACCGGAATGTCTCCGCCGAATCCACACCAGAAGGGCCGCAACGGGACCCGCCGCCCGCGGTCGTACCGGGGCGGCGAGGCTGAGGGGGCCTGCTACTCGCCGGCGCGGGCGAGGATCGTGGTGATCTCGGCGGCTCGCTGCAGTTTCTGTGCGTAGGCGGCCATTTCCTGGCCGCGCCGGGGAGCCTCCAGCACCCAATATGATACGGCGCGCTGCCCGTGGGCTTTGATGTCGAGGGCGTTGTGGCCGTCGATGATCTCGCCCAGCTCGCGGAGCAGGTCGGTCAGTTCTCGATCGGTGGGGGTGTCGGTCATCTCGAATCACTTTCTGTCGGTGCTGTTTTCGTTCCGTGCGACACCATGAACGCTCTGACCAGCCACGAAGTCAACGCGCTGATCAGGCCGGAAAACGTTGCGCGGCAACAGGCCGGGCGCGCAGGTCCGCGCCCGACCTGGCCGGTGTCTACTGCGCGTGGGCGGTCGGTGCGAGCAGGTCGAGATTGCGGCGCGCGAACGAGGCGACATCGCGGTAGCCGAGTTGCGCGGCGATCACCGTCCAGGGCACGCCCGCTTCGGCCAGCCACAGCCCGCACGTGGTACGCAGCGCGGCCACAGCGGGCCGCCGACCGCCCAGCAGGGTGTCGACGACCGCGTCGACCGCTGGCCGCCACACCTGCCCGACGAAGCGGGTCATCAAGCCCGGCCCGCACGTGCCGTCGATTCGGAACAACTCCGCGCCGCTGCCGCCGACTTCCAGGCGGTCGAACAGGTTCTGCGGCAACGCGAACCTGCGCGGGCACGGTGAGTCGGCCAGGACCCACCCGCCGGGGCCGGGCAGCCAGGCCCGTGCGATCCGGCCCGCCCCAGAGCCCGGGTCGAGGTCGGTGTCGGCCAGCGCGGCGGCTTCGCCGAGCCGGGCTCCGGAGATCACCAGGAAATCGGTGAACACCTGCCACGGCAGCGGCATCTGCTCGGTGATGCCCTGATACTGCAGGGTGTCCAGCGCGCCGGGGAACCGAGTCGTGTTGTCTCCCATCGCTATGCCGCTTTCCCGTCCGCTGCCGGGGTGGGGAAGAACAACACCGCCGCCGAACCGCCACTGTCCGGGGTGGGCGCGGGGGTCGGTGCCGGATCAGGCTGGCGCGGTGCGAGGTTCGCGCCGATCACCGCTGCCGCCGACGCGGCGGCATTGCGGTCCAGGTGCCCGTAGACGTCCACGGTGGTCTTGATCGACTCGTGCCCGAGATGGGCCTGCACCACGTGGATCGGCACTCCGGCGGTGAGCATCCAGGCCGCGCAGGAGTGCCGCAGGTCGTGGATGCGAGGCTTCTTGCCGTTCAACGGATCCCCCTTCATCAGGGAGAGCGCGTCGCGGGTGGGCACCCACACGTCCTTGTAGAAGTACCAGATCCGCACCGGCGAGCTGTCGTCGAGCGCGAACAGCCACTCGTCGGGATGGCGGCTTTCCAGGGGTAGTCGCGCGACGAGATGGTCGGGCAGGTTGATGGTGCGGGTGGACTTCTTGGTCTTCGGCGCACCCAACACTGGCTGGCTTCCGGTGTACTTCCACGCCTTGTTGATGCGCGCGGTGAGTTTGGTGCGGTGGATATCGCGCACCTGCAGCGCGGTCACCTCACCCCACCGCGCGCCCGAAGCGATCAGGAACTCCACCAGCAGCCGCCACCGCTCCGGTAACGCCGCCAGCAGTGCCGCGAACTCGTCGGGTTCCAGGAATGCCATCTCCGTCTGCACCACGCGCGGCAGTTTCGTATGCGCGCACGGGTTCTCGGGCAGCAGCTTGCGGCGCACCAGCGCCTTACACAGCTGGAACAGCACACCGTGCTTGTTGGCGATCGTCTTCGCGGCGTTACCGACGTTCTCGGCGAGATGGTTGACCCATTTCGGGATTGTCAGATCGGTGATCACCGTGCAGGGGGAATCCGCGCCAAAGAACGGTTCGATGTCGTTGACGAGGATCCTCTTGTACCGGGTGCGCGTTCCCTTCTCGATGCCGGTGAGGCCGTCGATGATCTCGGTGCAGATCTCATGGACCGTGGGCACCGAGACGATGTCGGCGGGCTCGGTATCGGTGGAGTAGAGCATGCGCAGCCACTCCACGACCCCGACCCGGTTCAGGACGGCGAGCCAGCGTTCGGCCTCGGGCCGGGTGTCGAACTTCTCCGAGGGCTGACAGCCCTGGTAGCGATACAGGATCTGGTAGTAGGAGCTGCCGTCGCGACGCGTGCGCTCGCGGATGCTAGCCATGAAAACCTCTCGAGGAACTTCCAGTAGTGACGGTTCTCGCGAACCGCCCCGACGGGACCTCGAAATGCCGCCAGCAAACCAGATGGTCTGAGCCTGTTGACCGCTCGTTGACCGCAAACCGGGGGCAAACCGAAATCTGCCCCCGACCTGCAGGTTCTCCAGCGGAGGATAGGGGATTTGAACCCCTGAGGGCGTTAACCCAACCCGCGTTCCAGGCGAGCGCCATAGGCCACTAGGCGAATCCTCCGCTCAGCAATATACCGGTAGGACCCCGGGGTGGGCCAAATTGGGCTGGTCAGGGGGGTTATTTGTGGAGGGTGGTCAGGACCTTTTTCAGTTGGTCCTTGCAGGTGGTGGCGATGTCGTCCCTGTTGGTGGGGGTGGCGGACTCGATGCTCAGGGTGATCTTGGCGGAGAGGTTGGAGTCCAGGACGGCGCAGGTGTAGTCGAGGGAGGTGAAGGTGGAGTAGTTCTGCTCGTAGACGGCGTAGTACGCCTGTTCGCCCAGGCCGGTGATGGCGCCGGAGGAGCGGCCGCTGCCGGTGGTCTTGGTGTCGTAGTCCTTCCAGTTGTTGAAGTCGGGGGTGCCGTACAGGCTGGCGAAGCCCGCGTCCAGCTTGAGGTCGGAGCCTTGGCTGCCGTATTTGCCCGCGCCGTCGTACTGGGCGCGGCAGCTCAGCGAGCCGCCGCCGTAGTTGGTGTCGGGCTGGCGCTCGGTGTGTTCGGGCGTGCCCTTCGGGTTGGGGGCCCACTTGCGCAGCACCGTGGGGTCGACGAGCGCGCAGGCGCTGGTCACGTTGGTCATCGAGTAGTTGCCGTCGGTCTTCTTCTTGTCGACGGTGGGTCCGACCGCGGACTTGTGATCGTCGCTCGTGCCGGTCAGCGCGATGGCGCCGATCACCACGCCGACGACCACCACGAGCCCGATCACTGCGGCGATGATCCAGCCGGTGTTGCCGCGCCGCGGCGGGGGCGGCGTGAACGGCTGTGCGGGATAACCCTGTTGGTAGGGCGCGCCGTAGGGCTGGCCCGGGTAGCCCTGCTGCGGCGGCGCGTAGGGCTGTTGCGGGTAGGCGTTGAACTGCGCTCCGCCCAGGACCGTCGGATCGGCGCCCGTGACCGGCGTGCCCGGACCGGTGTTCGCCGGCGGTGTCGACCACCACTGCACGGTCTCCTCGGCCTTGCCCGGCTGCTGTCCCGGGCCGTTGTGCAGTGGGTTGGTGCCTGTCACTTGTTCATTCCTCCGGTCATGGCGCGGAAGCCCCCTCGTCAATGTCGGAGGTGATCGTAGCGATTCGAATGCCGCACGTCGCGAGGTCGGCCGCCCGACGGTGGGACCCGATGCGGGACTTCGCGCGCGAAGCCGCTACACTGGCCCACGGATCCCGCGCGGCGTGCATCCTGTGAACTCCCCCAGGGCCGGAAGGCAGCAAGGGTCAACGGGCTCTGCCGGGTGCGCGGGGTCCCCTTCAACCCATTCCATGCGCGATCGGCCGGTATATTCCGTGCGCGATCGGCGCGCCCCCCGAGTAACGTGGGCGGGCGGACCGGCCCAGCCGCTGTCCGCAAATCCCAGAACGTCGCTGCTTGGAAAGGCTGTCAGGATGCCCCGGCAAACGCAGATCGGTTTGATGAGCCATGCGGAACTCGTGTCCGAACACGAGACGCAGACCGCGAATTACGCGAAGCTCAAGACCGAGAAGCTGACGCTGGACCTCACGCGCGGTAAGCCCTCGCCGGAGCAGCTCGACCTGTCGGCGGATCTGCTGACGCTCCCCGGCCCCGGCGACTTCCGCGACGCCGCCGGCACCGACTGCCGCAACTACGGTGGCCAGCAAGGACTTCCGGAGCTGCGCGCGATCTTCGGCGAACTGCTCGGCATCCCCGTCGAGAACCTGCTCGCGGGCAACAACGCCAGCCTCGAGCTCATGCACGACGTGATCGTGTTCGCCATGCTGCACGGCACCGTGGACTCGCCGCGGCGCTGGGTGGCGGAGCCGATCAAGTTCCTGTGCCCGAGCCCCGGCTACGACCGGCACTTCTCGATCACCGAATCCCTTGGCGTGCAGATGATTCCGGTCGCCATCGGACCCGACGGCCCGGACGCGCACGCCATCGCCGACCTGGTGGCGAACGATCCGCAGATCAAGGGCATGTGGGTGGTGCCCAACTACGCCAACCCGACCGGCGCGGTGTACTCGGAAGACGTTGTCCGCGAACTGGTTTCGATGCCGACCGCGGCCCCGGACTTCCGGCTCATGTGGGACAACGCCTATGCCGTGCACCCGCTCACCGACACCGCCGCGCCGGTGCTGGACGTGCTGGGCATGGCGGCGGCAGCCGGAAACCCCAACCGCCCGTTCGTATTCGCGTCCACCTCGAAGATCACCTTCGCCGGTGCGGGCGTAAGCTTCATCGGCGGGTCCACCGCCAACCTGAAGTGGTACCTGGGGCACGCGATCAAGAAGAGCATCGGCCCGGACAAGCTGAACCAGCTGCGGCACGTGCGCTTCTTCCGCGACGCCGACGGCGTGCGGGCGCACATGCAGAAGCATCGCGCCATCCTGGAACCGAAATTCAGGCTGGTGCTGCGGATCCTGGAGGACCGGCTGGGCGCGTCGAAGGTCGCGTCCTGGACCGAGCCCAAGGGCGGCTACTTCATCAGCCTCGACGTGCTGGAGGGCACCGCGGCCCGGGTGGTCGCGCTGGCGAAGGACGCCGGTATCGCGCTGACGCCCGCGGGTGCGGCCTTCCCGTACGGAAACGACCCGGAGGACAAGAACATTCGCATCGCGCCCAGCCTGCCGCCGACGGCGGAACTGGAGGCGGCGATGGAGGGCCTGGCGACCTGCGTGCTGCTCGCGGCCACCGAGAAGCTGCTGGACAAGTAGCGAAAACCGCCGCGCCCGTTCGCTTTCCGAACGGGCGCGGCCGCGGGTCTACTCCGGCTTGTGCGCGAGTACCGCGAAAATCGTGACGGACAGGTGAATGTCGCCGCTGTCGGCACCCGCCTGTAATTCCGTCAGCAGGTCGGTGCGCTGCTGCTCGGTGATCGCGCCGCGCGCCACCGCCATCCGCGAGATCCGTGCCAGCAGTGGCCCCGCGCCGACCGTGCGGTCCTGCACCAGCGCGTGCGAGCCGACATCGTCGATGACCAGGCCCGCGCGGGTGAGCAGGCCCGGCAGGCGGCGGCCCGCGAACGGGTCGGTGGTGTTGGCGATCAGCGTCTCGATCACCTCGCGGACCACGTGGCGGTCGCCGGGATGCACGATCGCCGTGCCCCAGTCGCTGTCCATGACGACGGTCCGGCCGCCGGGGCGCAGCACGCGCGCGATCTCGCCGGCGGCGCGGGCGGGCGCGGTCAGGTGCTGGAAGACCCGCTCGCACAGGGCGACATCGAAGGCGTCGGGGCCGAACGGCACGTTGTAGGCGTCGCCTGGCACGAACCGGGCGGCCGAACCGGCCTGGGCCACGCGCCGCTCGGCCGAGTGCAGCAGATTCGGATCGGGCTCGACCCCGACCGCGTTTCCGGTCGGTCCGACCGCGTCGGCGAAGGCCATGACCTCGGTGCCGGTCCCGGATCCGATGTCGACGGCGTCCTCGCCGGGCCGCACGGCGAGGGCCTCGTGGGCCCAGTGCCGCAGCCGGTGGATGCCGGGCAGTGCCGCCTGCAGGTCGTGGACGTCGATGAGCTGGTCCTGACCGTCTCGGTCGAAACGGTCCGGCCGCAGGCCGGAAGGCGAGGTGCCGGGTGTGGGTGCCAGGGTGTCAGGCATGCGGATACCCTACGCGCGGGATGGTCCTACCCGCCGGTACTCCGCTGGGATGGGATGATCGGGTCATGGTGAGCCGGAAGCTGTGTCTTGCGCAGGAACCCGAGGCCGACGCATTGCTCTCGGAGGACGACTTCGCGCTGCTGACGGGCATGCTGCTCGACCAGCAGTACCCCCTCGAGCACGCATTTCGCGGCCCGCGGAAAATCGCCGATCGAATGGACGGCTTCGATATCCACAAAATCGCGGAGGCCGACCCCCAGGAATTCGAAGACCTCTGCTCCACCCCACCCGCCATCCACCGCTACGGCCGCTCCATGGCCCGCCGCACCCAGGACCTGGCCCGCTATGTCGTCGAGCACTACGGCGGTGAAACCTCCCGAATCTGGACCGAGGGCGACCCCGACGGCAAGGAAGTCCTGCGACGCCTGAAAGACCTCCCCGGTTACGGCGACCAGAAGGCACGAATCTTCCTGGCAATGCTCGGGAAACAACTCGGGGTCGAACCGAAGGGTTGGGAGAAGGCCGCAGGAGCATACTCGGAGAAGAACTCTCGCCGATCGGCCGCGGACATCGTCGACGGTGAGACGCTACTGGAGGTTCGGGCATTCAAGAAGCAGATGAAGGCGGCGGCCAAGAAGAGCTGAGTATCACCCCGTCTCAACGCCGAAACTGTCCGGGCGCTCCGTACTTTCGGCACCGGGGTAGTTGTACAGCTCGAGATAAACCCCCGGATCGTCGTCACTGTCATCGTCGTAGGCAGCGACTTGCAGCATCCCACCGGGGAAAAAGAACGTCCTCGAATGTCCGGTCATGACAAGCCCTTTGCGTTCATGGGGGATGGTGAGGCAACTCGAGGCCGGGAGTCCGCCCGCGCTGGACGGCGGGCTCAACCAGCCTCGAGTGCCACAGCTGACGCTACGAACGCACTCCCCGGCCGGTCCAGCCGTATGCTCCGATATGCTCAAATTTGTCTATCCGGCAACAGATCCGATGCGGCCGAGGGATCATCGAGCGAGCGCGAGCACGAACGCGCATGACTCGATCGGAGGACAGATCATGCGATTGAATTTCCTCGGCAAAGGCGGCACCGAAGGCGGTGGCTGTCCTGCGTTGTACGCCACGGACAGAGGCACTTACGTCGTGCAGGGGTGGAAGACCGACGCACCGGGAACCATCGAGATACCCCATCTCCTACTCGGTTTCGCACAGCCCGACACGTTTGTCGGAGCCACCATGATCGATACCGGCCGAGGGACATTCGTCTTGTCCGGCGCGCCGGTTGCAGACCTCGAGGCGCTGGAGCAGATGGACATCTGCCCCGGTGAGACGGCTGTCGAGGTGGCCAGGCTGGAAAGGAGGTTTTACGGCAATGCTGCTAGTGCAGGGTGAGGCGTTCGACGATCTGTTCAGGGAGGCTCAGCGTGAAGCATTCCATCTCGAGGTTCGAGACGACTATTACCCTCCGGATTATCCCCCGCTGGCCCGGTTTCTGGCCGACGAGCCCGATGACTACGAATGGTTTCAGCCGTGGCTGAACCGGGTCAGGGAAACAGTGGCAAGGGGTGTGGCCGTGAACCGTGCGCGAGTGGTCACAGTGCCGCATAACGACTACACCCGGTATGCGAAACATGTTGCCCGTCTGAATGTGGAGGCTGGTGAAGATGTGCGGTATCTGCCGCGGCACCTGATCGACTCCGGTGAGCTGACTGCGGATGATTGGTGGATATTCGACGATTCGATCGTGGCATTCACCGTCTTCGCGCCCGGTGAAAACGGTCGATGGCTCGGTGGCGCCGTAACCACCGACTCCGGGATTGTCGAGTACATCAGGACCGTGAAAGAACGGGTTTGGCCGCTGGCGACTCCGCTGTCGGAATACAGCGAGTGACAGGTTCGCTCGACCAGGCAAAAGAAGCTCTCGGGGTGCGGCTTCGGGAGCTTCGCCAAGATGCTGGCCTTACGGGTACCGAGCTCGCCCGGCGTGCCGGATGGCATCAAACCAAGGTCTCGAAAATCGAATACGGCAAGACCAAGCCCACGGATGCCGATATACGATCCTGGTGCGCCCACACGGGTGCCGAGGGTCAGATACCCGACCTGATTGCCACGCTGCGGAATATCGAGGCCGCGTGGCTCGAATGGCGGCGGGTGCTCGGGACCGGCACCAAGCGGAGGCAGCAGGCCGCTGTCAAGCTGGAGTCCGGAACGGAGGTGATGCGGGTTTACCATCCGTTCTTGATACCGGGTCTACTTCAGACGGCGGAGTATGCCGAAGGTGTGCTTCGAAGCGTTGTGGAGTTTCAGCAGGTACCGGACGATGTCGATGACGGCGTATCCAAGCGTATGGAACGCCAGCAGATCTTGTATCGCCGTAACCATCGGTTTCATTTCGTTATAGCCGAGCAGGCGTTGCGAACCACGGTCGGCAATGATCAGACCATGATCGGGCAGCTGGACCGATTATTGGCTATCGTGGGAATGCCCAGAATTACATTCGGTATCGTACCGGCCGAAACGCCGTATCGAGTATCGATGACGAACTTCGCCATATTCGACAACACGCGAGTCATGGTCGAAACCGTGACGGCGGAGCTGACGATAACTCAGCCCCGGGAGATCGCCCAGTACGGTCGGGCCTTCGATGTACTGGCCGCTCAGTCTGTTACCGGAGATGGAGCGCGGCGGGTGATTCGCGCGGCCCTGGAGTCGCGGACTGGATAGCATGCGCTGCGGTTTCGGTTGCCCGGCAAGGGGTTTCGATGCACGAATGCCGGAGTCGGGATCCGGTATCGTCGAGGTGTGACTGCGCCGTATCTGCAACCGTTTGTTCTGTCGGTCGACTCGGTTGCGCGGGAGCGCCATGGGCGAGTTGATCTTTATGTGCAGGAAGGGGACGGGCGGTACCCCGCGGTGGTGTTCGTGCACGGTGGCCCCGTCCCCGCCGATCTGGTTCCCACGCCGCGGGATTGGCCGCTGTTCGTCGGGTATGGGAATGCGGTGGCCGCGCGGGGGGCTGTCGGTGTGACCGTTGATCATCGGCTGCATGACTTCGGGGACTTTGCTACTGCCGCTGAGGATGTGGTGGCGGCGGTCGAGTTGGCTCGGAAGGATGCTCGGGTTGATCCGCGGCGGATTGCGTTGTGGTTCTTTTCCGGGGCGGGGTTTCTGGTGGCCGATTGGTTGCGGGAGGCGCCGGAGTGGGTGCGGTGTGTGGGGTTGAATTATCCGGCGGTGGCGGCGTTTCCGGGGGTGGAGATCGATGCGCGGTTTCGGCCCGTCGAGGCGGTCGGTACGGGGAGGCGGGTGCCGATCGTGTTGACTCGGGTGGGGCGGGAGCGGGAGATGATTGCCGAGGGGGTGGCGGCGTTCGTGGGGGCCGCGGGGGAGCGGGGTGCGGATCTTCGGATTATCGATGTGCCGGAGGGGCAGCACGGGTTCGATCAGCTCGATCACACCGAGCAGTCGCGGGAGGCCGTGGAGCGGGCGTTGCGGGCGGTGTTGGACGAGCTTCGGTGAGCCGCAACGCGACTGCGGGGCGATCGTCGGGCCGTGACGATCGCCCGCAGTGCTAGGCGACCGAAACCGATTGCACCGCTTCATAGCCGACTTCGCGCTCCGTGGCCCTGCTTCGCCGCCTGGCCATGGAGGCGGTCACCACGCCCAGGGCCGCGGCGATTCCCATGCCCACCAACAGGTATCGGCCCGAGTCGAGGGTCGACGGCTCGCCGAGGTTCATGAGGACGCCCGCATAGGCGGAGCCGAAGGCGTTGGCGATGAGTTGGACGGTGCCGATCGCGGCGGCCGCACGCTGGCCCTGGGTGGGGTCGGCGGTGGAGCCGAAGACGGCGACGCTCAGGTGGGGGAAGGCGGCGCCGATGCCGGTGCCCGCGATGAACAGCGTCACCACCCAGATCGCGATGGTCGCACCCGATGCGCCGGTGCGCAGGAACAGTGCGGTGAGTATCAGACCGGCGGCCACGACGGCGGGGCCGAGGATCGGCAGGGCGGCGATGACGCGGGCGCGGCCGACGCTGGCGCTGCCCATCTGGCCCACGGTCCAGCCCAATGACATTGCGGCGCCGACGAATCCGGCGGCGAGCGGCTCCAGACCGGCGAGCCGCTGGCCGATCATGGGCACGAAGATCTCGACATTGATGCCGATCGCGACGAAGAAGATGGTGGGGTACAACCACTTCAGCGGCGAGCCGGGCAGGAAGGTGATCGCGGGCAGCACCCGGCCGCCGGAGCGGCGCTCGTAACCGAGGAAGCCCACGACCGCACCCACCGCGAGCACGGCGGCCACCACGGTCCAAATCCCGTGCGGCAGCACGCCGACCATGCTGATCAGCGATGCGGCGGCGGTCAGCAGAACCAGCGAGACGGTCGGCACCCGCGCTCCCGCGTCGGCGCCCTCCCCGCGTGGCAGCGCGCGCGGCACGATGGCCGCGATCGGCACGGTCACGATCGCCAGGGCGACGAAGGCCAGCCGCCACGGGCCGAGCTGCGCGATCGCGCCGCCCAGCGCCGGGCCGATGAACGCGCCCAGTCCCCACACTCCGGACGTCATGCCCGATGCCTTCGTCCACAGGTGCGCGGGATAGGCCGACCGGATGACCGCGAAGCCGAGGCCGGACAGCAGGCCGCCGCCGAAACCCTGGATCGCGCGGCCGACCAGCAGCACACCCATCACCGGGCTCACCGCGCACACGAGCGTTCCGGCAATGAAGATCCCGAACGCGATCAGATACGCGCCGACCGGTCCCCGCGCGGCCAGGGCCTTGCTGACCAGCATCGACGCGATCACCGAGGCGATCAGGAAGGCGGTGGCGTTCCAGGCGAAGAACCGCTCCCCGCCGATATCGCGCACCGCCGTGGGCAGCAGGCTGGCCGTCACATACACATTGATGGCGTAGAGCACGACGCCGCCGCTGAGAACGATCGACGCGCCCAATCGGCCGCGTCCGAACAGCTCGCCCCAGGACCCTGTGCCCGCCTCGAGTTCCGAATTCATGGGACGACCGTAAGACCTCAAGGCCGGTTTAGCTCAAGGGTTCTTGTCGGTCCGGGATTGTGACGTGGACGACGGCGCGATCTGCTCGGCGGTTTCCTCCAGCCACTACTTGCGGGTGGCGAGGAAGCGCTTGCCGTAGTCCAGGACCAGCCGCCGTGGATCGTGCTGGCGGTGGTCGGCGGATTCGATTACCGCGCCGGGGCGACCGCGGGCCTGGCGGCGGCCCTGGTGCTGCTGGTCGACGACCGCCGTGCCGGAACAGCCTGGGATGCAATGCTTCTCGACATCTCCAGCGCCGCCTACATGGCCGTGCTGACGGTGCTGTCCTGGTTCGTGCCGAATCTCGCGCTGCTGCACTACGGTACGGCGCTGCCCCTCGGCTGGCTCGCGGTCGCGGCCTGGCTGGGTCTCGCGATAGGGCGGCCCTTCACGGTAGGCATCGCACGTCGCAGCGTGAGTGAATTCGTCGCGGGGACAGCGCGTTTCCGTCGCGTGAACGTGACGATCACGGCCGCCTGGGCGGTGTGCTTCACCCTCGATGCGGCGACATTGACCGCCCTCCAGCACTGGTTCCCGAGCAATGCCGCCGCACTGCTGGTCTGCAAGTTCGGATTCTTCGCCGCGGCAGCGATTTTCACCGCCAGGTATCCAGCGCTGGTGCAGCGGAGTGCCGAAGTCGATATGCAGAACGTCCCGGCCGAATAGCCCCAATTTCATGATCCGGGCTAGCCCCAATTTCATGATCCCGGCGTGTTTTTGGCCGGGATCTTCTCACCCGATTCCGGCCAAAAGCACGCCGGAATCACCAGGAGGATCTGGATGACGTCAGGTCAGCTGGTCGCAGCCGCCGCGAATGGCGTACCCGCAGGGCGGATTTCGCGTCGCGACGGATGCTTCCACACCCCCCGGCGTTCCAGGATCGGAAGGACACCCTCGCCGAACCAGTACGCCTCCTCCACATGGGGATAGCCCGAGAGGATGAAGTGCGTGATACCGAGGCGCGAGTATTCGATGAGGCGCTCGGCGACCTCCTCGTGCGAGCCGACCAGGGCGGTGCCCGCGCCGCCGCGGACCAGGCCCACTCCGGCCCACAGGTTCGGGGCGATCTCCAGGCGGTCCGTGTTGCCGCCGTGTAGTTCGAGCATGCGCCGCTGGCCCTCGGATTCGCTGCGGGCCAGATTCGCCTGCACGCGTTCGATATCCGCGGGATCGATGGCCTCCAGCAGGCGGTCGGCCTCGGCCCAGGCCTGCTCGGAGGTGTCGCGGGAGATGACGTGGATGCGCAGGCCGTAGCTGAGGATGCGGCCCTGGTCGACGGCGAGGCGGCGGATCCACTCCAGCTTCTTGCTCACCGCGAACAGTGGCTCGCCCCAGGTCAGATAGGTGTCGGCGTAGCGGGCGGCGACCGGCCCGGCGGCCTCGGACGAGCCGCCGAAGAACACCGGGAGGAGGGGATCGGGATGATTGTTCAGCAGCGCGTCGTCCACCCGGATGTGCTTGCCCGCGAACGAGATCGGCTCCCGCGACTGCCACAGCTCCCGCACCACGTGCAGGAATTCGCCGGTGCGCTCGTAGCGTTCGTCCTTGCTCAGGAAGTCGCCGTAGGCGCGCTGCTCGTGCGGCTCACCGCCGGTGACCACATTGAGCAGCAGCCGCCCGCCCGAATGCCGCTGGAAGGTGCCCGCCATCTGGGCGGCCAGCGTGGGGCTGACCAGCCCGGGCCGGAAGGCCACCAGGAACTTCAGCGTCTCGGTGGTCTCCACCAGCATGGCGGTGGTGAGCCAGGCGTCCTCGCACCACGCGCCGGTCGGGGTGAGCACCGCCTCGAAGCCGTTTTCCTCCGCGGCACCGGCGATCTGGTTGAGATAGCGCAGCGACGCCGGGCGGTCGCCCGCCATCGACGTGCCGTGACCGCCCGCGATCAGATTGCGGGAGTCACCATAGGTGGGCAGAAACCAGTGGAAAGACAGGCTCATTCGAGCTACTCCCTTCAGGGCGTGGGGAAGAGGTCGTTGAAGCGGGTGTCGACGTAGTCGGAGATCGTCACCTTGTTGGGGATCAGGCCCGCCGCCGCGAACAGATCGGCCACCTGCTGCTCCCCGGCGACGGTCGCCGGGTCGAGCGGATGATCCTGGTAGCGGCTGCGTTTCACGGCCACCTCGGTGACCTCCCGCGGAAGCCCGGAGGTCTGCGCGTAGGTGGTGGCCCAGTCGTCGAGGTGGCCGTTCACCCAGGTGTGCGCCCGCTGGATGCGGGCGGCCAGATCGCGGATCGCGGCCGTGCGGGACTTGCTGCCGAGGGCCTTGGCGCTCGCCACGTAGAACGAGTCACCGTTCACATAGCCGGTGCCGTCCACCAGGATTCGCGCGCCGGACTGCTGCTGGCCCTGCGCGGTGTAGGGATCCCAGATGGCCCAGGCGTCGACGCGGCCGGTGGTCAGCGCCGCCAGGGCGTCGGCGGGTTGCAGGTACTGCGGCTGAATGTCGGTGAACGACAAGCCGTTCTTGGTCAGCACCGAAAGCAGTTGGTGGTGAGCGGAACTGCCCTTGGTGACCGCGATCTTCTTGCCGCGCAGGTCAGTTGCTGTGCGCAGCGGCGAATCCTTCGGCACCAGAACGGCTTGCCCCTCGGTGCCCGCCCGATAGCTGCTGACGATCTTGATCGCCGACTTAGCCGCGGCCGCGAACACCGGCGGCGAGTTGCCGACGCCGCCGAAGTCGACTGCGCCCGCGTTGATCGCCTCCAGCATCGGCGGCCCCGAGTTGTACTGCGACCATTCGATCTTGTACGGAATGGATTTCAGCTCACCGGCGGCATCGAGCAGGGCCTGCAGGCCGGTGCCCTTCTGGTCGCCGATGTGCAGGGTCACCCGGGACAGGTCGACCGTGCCGTCGGCGCGCACCGCGGTGTCCGGGCCGTCGCCGGTGCCGCACGCGGTCGCGACCACGGCGGTGAGGGCGAGGGCGGCGAACAGGCGGCGGGAGATCATGCGGTTCCTTCGGAATCGGTGGTGGCCACGCCGAGTTCGGCGAGTAGTTCCGCGCGCAGGGCGGTGAAGCGCGGGTGGTCGCGGCGGCGCGGGCGCGGCAGGTCGACGCGGATCTCGCGGGCCAGGCCGCCGTCGGCCAGCACCAGCGCGCGATCGGCGAGCAGCAGCGCCTCGTCCACGTCGTGGGTCACCAGCAGCACGCCGGGCCGGTGCCGGGCCCACAGCTCCAGCACCAGGGTGTGAATCGTGATGCGGGTCAGGGCGTCCAGGGCGCTGAACGGCTCGTCGAGCAGCAGCAGGTCAGGGTCGCGAACCAGTGCCCGGGCCAGCGAGGCCCGCTGCGCCTCGCCGCCGGACAGCGTCAGCGGCCAGGCGTCGGCGCGGTCGGCGAGCCCGACCTCGGCGAGTGCCTCGCCCGCGGCCCGGACCGGATCGGGAACCTGCAGGCCCAGAGTCACATTGGCGTGCACGCGTTTCCACGGCACCAGCCGCGGCTCCTGGAAGGCGACGGCCACCTCGCCGGTGACGGTCACCTCGCCGCGGTGGTCGCCGTCCAGCCCGGCCAGCACGCGCAGCAGGGTGGACTTTCCGGTGCCGCTGCGGCCCAGCAGGGCGACGAATTCGCCGCGGGCGATATCGAGGTCGATCCCGTCGAGCACGGTGCGCTCGCCGAACGCCTTGGACAGCCCCGCGATTCGTGCGACCGCCGCCTCCGCGGCCGGAATGCGGTCGGCGGGAACGACATCGGCGTCGGTCAGTTCCCCAAGAAGCCGCGTCGCCATGCCAGGGCCCTCCTTTCGATCAGCCGCACAGCGGCATCGGTGATCAGCCCGAGCAGGCTGTACACGAGCAGACCGACGACGATCACGTCGGTGCGCAGGAATTCGCGGGCGTCGTTGATCAGAAAGCCCAGGCCCGCATCGGCATTCACCTGTTCGGCGACGATGAGCGCGAGCCAGGCCACGCCGAGCGACTGCCGCAGTCCGACCAGCGCCTGCGGCAGCGCGCCGGGCAGCACGATGTGCCGGATCAGCCCCCACCGCGACAGCCGCTGCACCCGGGCGAGCTCGGCCAGCTTGGGGTCCACCCCGCGGATACCGGCGAAGGTGTTGAGGTACAGCGGAACTGCCACGCCGAACGCGACCAGCACGATCTTGGGCAGCTCGCCGATGCCGAACCACAGGATCAGCAGCGGGATCAGGCCGTAGAACGGCAGGGTGCGCAGCATCTGCACCGGCGGGTCGATGAGCTGCTCGCCGAACAGGCTGAGCCCCGCGAGCAGGGCCAGGCCGACGCCGAGCAGCGCGCCGATGACGAAGCCGATCGCGGCCCGCTGCAGCGAGATCGAGATCGCGTGCGGCAGCGTGCCGTCCCGGATCAGATCGAGCGCCGTGCCGACCACGGTGGTGGGCGCGGCCAGCAGCCGCGACGGCAACACCCCTGTGCTGCTGGCAATTTGCCATATGACGACGATCAGCACCGGACTGATCAGCCGGGTCAGCCGGGACCACTGCGGGTTCGACCGACGCGGGAGTCGAGCGGGAGTCGACCGCAGGGCAAGTGAAGACAACGCAAAACCTCGTGCAATGGTGGCGGCTGTGTCGGCGGTGCCGAGCGGTCGGCAGCCCGGGGTCGATGGTGCTCTTCGACGCCGCGCGGGTCACTGGTTGAAATCTGCGTGGTTGCAACCCTGCACGGACCATGGAATTTGCCAGAAGCTAGCCGCTAGTTGGGCTTTCACAACAATTAATGCACTGTTCACCCTGGCCAAGTGGGTGTTCACGACCGATCGGTAAATGAGGAGGTCGGCGGAGTGCCGCCGGGGACGCCGACCCCGCCCGGGAGCGCAGTGCCGGGCGGGGGACGGGCCTCGCGTTATGAAAGATTTCAGATGAAAGATTCGCTGCGATGAATCTCCTTTCGGGGGTTTCATTTTCCTCACTCGTGTCGCAGGATTGCGCCTGCGCCGTGGTAGCCGCCGCGGCCCTGAAGATGAGGAACAGCTCGTGAAGATGAGGAAACTCGCCGTGGTCGCCGCGCTGGTGAGCGCGGCTCTCGGCATTACGGCCGGAACTGTGAACGCGGCCCCGGCCGACGATGCCGGTGCCGTCAACTACAAGGCCACGACGACCGACAAGTCGACGATCATCCAGACCGATGCCGGGTCGTTGGATGTCGAGAACGGTGTCTTCAAGATCAAGGCGGCCGATGGGGCGACCCTCGCGGGTACCGATCTGAAGTTCCGTGTGGATGATTTCGAGTTCCCGATCGCGGCCGATATCGCCGGTCGCACCGCGACGCTGACCCCGCAGTTCGATCTGGCGCACGCGGTCTACAAGCCGGTGGATCTGCCCTACCAGGACACCGCGCCGTGGAAGACCCCCTACGACCGCGAACAAGCCGCCTGGAACCGGATGAAGGACACCATCGCCACCGGCGCCACCATCGGCACCCTGATCGGCGGACTGAGCGGCGGTGCGGTGGGTTGCGTCCTGGGTGGAATTGCCGGTGCCACGGTGGCCGCCGCAGCGATCGTCGGTCTGTTCGGTGCGTTCGTTCCGGCGGCTGTGATCGGCTGCTTGGGCGGGATCATCGCCGTGGGTGCGTTGGGCACTTTGGCGGGCCAGTTGCTGGTGACGGCTCCGGTGGCCATCGCCGCTGCGGTGCAGTACTTCACCACCATCAACGCGCCGTTCACCCCGGCGAAGTAGTACGGGCCGATCTCCGGCCGATAGGCCCCACGATCCCGGCCTGTTGTCCCCAGCACATAAGGTGCACCGGCGGGATCATACGGTGCACCCGTGGGGCGAGCCGGGTGGTGTTTCGATCCCGATGCGCCTAACCCGTGAGCAAAACCCGTGGTCGCGCAATCGTCGGGTATGACCTCCACTGCTGCTCGGTCCGGATCGGGCCAGGATTTGCATGCTGTTTTCGCACCCGTCTTCGATCGGATCGCCGTGGGGGCGGTCGATAGGGAGATCGATCGCCGCCTGCCCTACGAGGAGGTCGGGTGGTTGCGGGAGGCCCGGTTCGGGGCGTTGCGGGTGCCCGTCGAGTACGGCGGGTTCGGCGCGAGTGTGCGCCAGTTGTTCGCGCTGCTCATTGATCTGGCGGCGGCCGAATCGAATCTGCCGCAGGCGCTGCGGGTGCACTTCTCCTTCGTGGAGGACCAGTTGCTGGCCGCGCCCGGCCCGGCGCGCGAGCACTGGTTGCGCGCGGTGGCGGACGGGGCGCTGGTCGGCAATGCCATTACCGAGCCGGGGGTGGGCGCGGTCGACCGCTACCGGACCCGTCTGACCCGCGACGGCGAGCGCTGGCTGCTGGACGGGGTCAAGTACTACAGCACGGGCTCGCTGTACGCCGACTACATCCTCACCGCCGCCGATCGGGACGGGGAGCGGGTATCGGTGCTGGTCGACGCGCGGGCCGAGGGGGTGCGCCAGCACGACGACTGGGATGGGTTCGGGCAGCGCCTGACGGCCAGTGGCACAACGGAATTCACGGGGGTGGCGGTTCCCGAGGATCGTATTCTCGGGCCGGGCTACGGGGTCGGCGGTCCCACCTACGCCACCTCGTATCTGCAACTGGTGCAGCTGTCGGTGCTGGCCGGGATCGCGCGCCGCGCCGAGCAGGACGCCCGCGACTGGGTGGCCGCGCGGACCCGCAGCTACACCCACGCCGCTGCGGAGCTGCCTCGCGAGGATCCCCTGGTGCAGCAGGTGATCGGCCGGTTGTCCGCGGCCGCGTTCACCGCGCGGGCGACGGTCCTGGCGGTCGCCGAGCTGCTGGACGAGGTGCTCGACACGGGTGCGACCGACGAGAAAGCCTTGCGCACGGTCGAACTCGCGGCGGCGCAGGCGCAGCTGTCCGTCATCGACGTCGTACTCGCCGCCACCACACAGCTTTTCGAGGTGGGCGGCGCATCGGTGGTATCGGAGCGGCTGCGGCTGGACCGGCACTGGCGCAATGCCCGCACCGTCTCGGTGCACAACCCGGCGATCCAGAAGGCCCGCGCCATAGGCGATTTCCTGCTCAATGACACCGAGCTCCCGTTCGCGTGGAGCGCGGGGGAACGTCCGGCGAAGGAGGCGGCGCGATGACCCGGCGCATCCGATTCAATGCCTTCGATATGAACTGCGTGGCCCACCAGTCGCCCGGGCTGTGGCGTCACCCCGACGATCAGTCGCACCGGTACAAGGAGCTGAGCTACTGGACCGAGCTGGCGAAGCTGTTGGAGCGCGGGCGATTCGACGGCATCTTCATCGCCGACGTGCTCGGCACCTACGACGTGTACGGCGGCAACGACATCGCCGCGCTGCGGCAGGGCGCGCAGATCCCGGTGGCCGATCCACTGCTGCTGGTGTCCGCGATGGCCGCGGCGACCACGCATCTGGGGTTCGGCATCACCACCGGCACCGGATTCGAGCATCCGTATCCGTTCGCCCGGCGGCTGTCGACGCTGGATCACCTCACCGGCGGCCGCATCGGCTGGAACGTGGTGACCGGCTATCTGCCCTCGGCCGCACGCAATTTCGGCGCGGACGATCAGCTCGACCACGACGAGCGCTACAACCAGGCCGACGAGTACCTGGAGGTGCTGTACAAGCTGTGGGAGGGCTCCTGGGAGGACGACGCGGTGGTTCGCGATGCGGCCCGGGGCATCTACGTGGACCCCGCGAAGGTGCATCACATCGGGCACCGGGGCGAGCATTTCACCGTGCCCGGCATCCACCTGTCCGAGCCGTCGCCGCAGCGCACCCCGGTGATCTATCAGGCGGGCGCGTCGCCGCGCGGCACCCGTTTCGCCGCGGAGAACGCGGAGGCCATCTTCGTCGCCGGGCCGTCGAAACGGGTACTGGCCCAGACCGTGTCGCGCATCCGCGATGCCCTGGAGGCGGCCGGTCGCGACCGCTACTCCGCCCGCATCTACGCCCTGTCGACCATTGTCACCGACGCCACCGACGAGGCGGCGCGGCGCAAGCACGAGGAGTACCTGTCCTACGCCAGCGTCGAGGGCGGGCTGGTGTTCATGTCCGGCTGGATGGGTATCGACCTGTCCGGGTACGACCTGGACGATCCCATCGGGCAGGTGCACAGCAATGCGATCCAGTCGGCCGTGGCGGCATTCCAGGAGTTCGACGACGACGGCCGGGAATGGACGGTGCGCGATATCGCCCGCTGGGCCGGAATCGGCGGCATGGGACCGGTTTTCGTGGGTTCGGGGGAGACGATCGCGGATCGGCTCCAGGAGTGGGTGGACGAAACCGACCTGGACGGTTTCAATCTCGCGTACGCCATTACGCCCGGGAGTTTCGAAGATATTGTGCGGCATGTGATTCCGGTGCTGACCGAGCGCGGTGCGTATCCGTCGGAATATGTTCCGGGAACGCTGCGCAACGCCTTGTTCGGTGCGGGCGACCGGCTTCCGGACAATCACCGCGGCGCGCGATACCGGCTGGGTGGTCCGGATTCGACGGCCCTGCCACGCCATGACGCCGCCTACGCTTCATGATTCCGGCGTGCTTTTGGCCGGAATCTCGCTCGGTGCGGTGGTTCCCGGCCAAAAGCATGCCGGGAACAGGAGAGTGATCGTGCCGGGAACGGAAGAGTAATCGCGCCGGGAACGGGAGAGTAATCGCGCCGGGAACAGGAGAGTAATCGCGCCGGGAACGGGAGAGTAATCGCGCCGGGAACGGGAGAGTAATCGCGCCGGGAACGGGAGAGTAATCGTGCCGGGAACAGGAGGGTGATCGTGCCGGGAACAGGAGGGTGATCGTGCCGGGAACAGGAGGGTGATCGTGCCGGGAACAGGAGAGTGATCGCGCCGGGGCCAGAGGCTGATCCGTGCCGGGAATAGGAGGCTATCGATTCTCGGTGATGAAAACACTCGGCCTGGCACGCCCCGAGCAGCAGTATTCCCTTATGACAACACAGAATTCAACTCGGACCGCCGCCGTGATCGGGGCCGGGCAGACCGGTGTGACCGCCGCCCTCGGGCTGCTGGATGCGGGCTTCGAGGTCACCCTCTACAGCGAGCGGGATCAGCGGAGTCTGCGCGACGAGGTACCGGCCACGGGCACGGCGCTGATCTTCGGTGAGGCGCAGGCGGCCGAGACCGCGCTGGGCCTGGACACCTATCTCGATCGCGCGCCCACCCACAGCGGGCTCAGCGTGCGCATCGCCGGGCCGGAGAATGCCGAATTGATCGCCTTCGACGGCGATTTCGACGGATACACCGGACTCGCCGTCGACACCCGGCTCAAGGCCGACGAGCGGCTGACCGCGTTCCACGAGCGCGGCGGCCGCTTCGTCGTGGCCGCGGTCACGCCCGAAAAGCTGGACGGCATCGCCGGATCGCACGATCTGACCCTGGTCGCCACCGGCCGCGGCGGCCTGTCGGACCTGTTCCCGATCGACGCCGAGCGCACCGTCTACGACGCCCCGCAGCGCAGCGTGCTCACCGTTACGGTCGCCGGGCTCGGCCACACCCCCGATGTCTTCGCGCACCGCAGCCCCGCCGGGGGCGCGCACAGCGGCTTCTCCATCCTCGCCGAGCAGGGCGAGGGCTGGTGGGGGCCGTACCTGCACAAGGACGCCGGGCCGACGTGGGCGTTCCTGGGCTGGGCGCGACCGGGCAGCGACTGGGAGAAGCGTTTCGCCGCGGCCGATTCCGCCGAATCCGCGCACCGGATCGTGCAGGACCTGTACCGCGACTACATCGACTGGGATCTGCCGGAAGTGCTTGCCACCCAGACCATTCCGGAGGATCCGAGGTCGTGGCTGAAGGGCGCGGTGCGACCGGTGGTGCGGGCCGGTGTCGGCACGACGGCGAGCGGGCACCCGGTGGCCGCGCTGGGCGACACCGCCGTGGCCTACGACCCGATCGCCGGGCAGGGCGCGCAGAGCGGGCTGATCCAGGCGCAGCGGATCGTCGCGGCCGCCGCCGCGCACGAGGGTCCGTTCGACGCCGCGTGGATCCAGCGGCAGTACACGGAATTCCTCGCGGCCCGGTCCGATGCGGCGTCCAAGGTCACCCGGCTGTTCCTCAGCGATCCCGAGCTGGGCGCCATCGCCGAGCAGTTCTTCGCCGCGGCCGCCGTCGATCCCCGCTTCGCCTCGGCGCTGGTCGGCCTGCTGCACCGGCCGCAGCCGTTCCTGGAGATCGAATCGGCCGCAGCGGCAGCGGCTTTCATCACCCGGGTCACCGGCGTGGACGCCGCCGAGCTGCTGGGCCGGTTCCAGCCCGCGGGCCGCTTCGAACGGTCGCAGTATGGCGCGGCGGTCGCGCGGGCGTAGCCGATGCGATCGCGGCGATTCAAAACCTCGTGTCGACTCGACCGCGGTGCTGAAGTGAATGGTGCGCCGGGTGCCTGGTTGCCGCGCCCGGCGTTCGAACCGGATAGGGCGGGGAGCAACGACGAGTCGGATACCACCGGGAGCAATGACCATGAGCACGGAAAGAGTCGCCGAGCAGACCCGTTTCGTCTACTGGGTGCCCAATGTCAGCGGCGGGCTGGTCACCAGTGATATCGAACAGCGCACCGGCTGGGATTTCGAGTACAACAAGCGGTTGGCCCGCACGGCGGAGAACAACGGCTTCGACTACGCACTGTCGCAGGTGCGCTATACCGCCTCCTACGGCGCGGAGTATCAGCACGAATCCACCTCGTTCAGCCTGGCCCTGCTCGGCGCCACCGAGCGGCTGAAGGTGATCGCGGCCGTGCATCCGGGCCTGTGGCATCCGGCGGTGCTGGCCAAGTTCGGCGCCACCGCCGACCACCTCTCGGGCGGCCGATTCGCGATCAATGTCGTATCCGGGTGGTTCGCCGCGGAATTCAAGGCGCTCGGCGAGCCGTGGCTCGAACACGACGAACGCTACCGGCGCAGCGCGGAATTCCTCGACGTGATCCGGAAGATCTGGACCGAGGACGAGGTGAACTTCGCCGGAGACTTCTACCGAATCCGGGATTTCACGCTGAAGCCCAAGCCGCTCAACACCGCGGAACGGCCGAATCCCGAACTGTTCCAGGGCGGTAACTCCACCGCCGCCCGCCGCAACGGCGGCCGCTATGCCGACTGGTACTTCTCCAACGGCAAGGATTTCGACGGCGTCACCGAGCAGCTGAACGATGTGCGCGCGGTGGCCCGCGAGCACGGCCGCGAGGTGAAGTTCGGGCTCAACGGATTCATCATCGCCCGCGACACCGAGAAGGAGGCGCGCGACACCCTGCGCGAGATCGTCGAGAAGGCGAATCGCCCTGCGGTGGAAGGCTTCCGGGACGCCGTGCAGCAGGCGGGCGCGTCCACCGGCGATCGCAAGGGGATGTGGGCCGACTCCACCTTCGAGGATCTGGTGCAGTACAACGACGGCTTCCGGACCCAGCTGATCGGCACCCCGGAGCAGATCGCCGAGCGCATCGTGGCCTACCGCGATCTCGGCGTGGATCTGATCCTGGCCGGTTTCCTGCACTTTCAGGAGGAGATCGAGTACTTCGGGCAGAAGGTGCTGCCGCTGGTCCGGGAGCTGGAGGCGCAGCGCCGCCCGGTCGCCGCGGTGGCTGGCTGATGACCGCGGTCACGGCGGAACGCATTACCTCCGCCGAGCGGGCGCGCCGGGTCGCCGCCGAGCTGGCGGCCGAGTTCGCGGTGGGCGCGGCGGAACGAGATCGGTTGCGGCAGTTGCCACATCGGGAGATAGAGCAGTTGGCGGCCAGCGGCCTGCTGGGCGTCACAGTGCCCGCGTTCTACGGCGGCGCGGATCTGCCCGCCAGCGAATTGGCCGAGGTGGTAAGGATTCTCGCGGTCGCCGACCCGAATATCGCGCAGATTCCGCACAGCCACTTCGTGTATCTGAATCTGTTGCGGCTGGCCGGATCCGAGGCGCAGCGGCGGCGCTGGTTCGCGCAGGTGCTCGACGGTGCGCGCATCGCCAATGCGCAGTCCGAGCGCACCAGCGCGACGGTCGCCGAGGTGCGGACCACGCTGCGGCCCGTCGACGGCGGCCGATTCCGCATCGACGGGGACAAGTTCTATTGCACGGGTTCGCTGTTCGCGGATCTGCTCGCCGTGCTGGTTCGGCTCGACGATCCGGACGGTTACAGCGGGCTCGCGCCGGGCGAATACGTCGCGTACCTGCCCGCGGAATCGCCCGGGGTGCGGATAGTCGACGACTGGAACGGGTTGGGCCAGCGCACGACCGGCAGCGGAACCGTCCACTTCGACGGCGTCCTCGTCGATTCCGGCCAACTCGTCGAACGCTCGAGCGCGGTCCGCGCCCCCACCGCCTACGGCTCCTACGCCCAACTCCTGCACGCCGCCATCGACACCGGCATCGCCCGCGGAGCCCTCGGCGCCGCAGCCGATTTCGTCCGCACCCGCAGCCGTCCGTGGTTCGAGGCCGGAGTCGAACGCGCCGCGGACGACCCACTGGTAGTCCAGCGATTCGGTGAACTCTCGGTGCTGGTGACGACGGCCGAGGCCACGCTGGCTGCCGCGGGTCTCGCCGTGGATGCGGCGACTGCTGGGCCTTCGAAGGATGCGGCGACCGCCGGAACCGCGTCGAACGATGCGGCGACTGCCGGGACCGCGTCGACGGCTGCGGGTCTCGCTTTCGGGACGACCGGCGGCGGGTCCAGCAGTAGGCCCGACTGGCAATTCCGCAATGGAACCGGTGCGCGGCCCGGTGGCGCAATACGTGGGCAACTCGGGGAGGAGCACGTCTCCGCCGGGGGCGAAGGTGCGGACGATCCGGTGGCTCGGGCGTCGCTGGCGGTCGCCACGGCCAAGATTGTCGCCGATCGGGCCGCCACCGAGGTCTCCGGCGCGCTGTTCGAGGTGAGTGGAACACGTAGTGCCGCAGCGGATCTGAATCTCGATCACTTCTGGCGCAATGCGCGCACGCACACCCTGCACGACCCGGTGCGATGGAAATACCAGCATCTGGGCCGCGCGATTCTGCACGGTGCCGCGCCGCCGTTGCACGGGGTCATCTGATTGTCGAGAGAGTAGGGGATACGACGATGACGGTGACGGTGGTGGTGGGCAATCCCAAGCCCGCCTCGCGCACGCTCGCGGCGGCCACGCTGGTCGCGCGCGGGCTGCGACCGGAGGTCGAGCCGACGGCGATCGATCTGGTCGACCTCGGTGCCGCGCTGCTCGCCTGGGGCGACCCGGACGTAGCGAAAGCGGTGCGGGCCGTGGCCGATTCGGAGCTGGTGGTGTTCGCCAGCCCGACCTTCAAGGCCACCTATACGGGACTGCTGAAGCTGTTTCTGGAGCAGTTCGAGGGCGGCACCGGGCTGGCGGGCGTGGTCGCGGTGCCGGTGATGCTCGGCGCGGGCCCCGCCCACGCGCTGGCCCCGGACCTGCTGCTGAAGCCGGTTCTGGTGGAACTGGGCGCCACCACTCCCGCTCCCGGGCTGTACCTGTCGGATCGGACCTTCGCCGAGGACGGCGTCATCGATCGCTACGCCGATCGCTGGGGTCCGGTGGTGCGGGCGCTATCCCCGGGGGTGGTGAATCATGGCTGAGCTCACCGAGATTCCCGCCGACGGGGACGGGCTGCGGCGCGCCTTCGCCTGCTTCCCCAGCGGAGTGGTCGCGGTGTGCGCCGACATCGGCGGCACGCCACACGGTTTGGCGGTGAGCACCTTCGTGCCCGTCTCGCTGGATCCGCCGCTGGTGTCGTTCTGCGTGCAGAACAGTTCCTCGACCTGGCCGCGCCTGGCGCGCGCCAGCCATCTGGGACTGAGCCTGCTCGGCATCGACCAGCAGGCCGCGGCCCGCTCGCTGAGCTCACGCAACGGCGATCGGTTCAGCGGCCTGCGCCTGCATCGCGGCGCGGGGCACGCGGTCTTCGTCGACGGGGCGTCCGCGTGGATCGAGGGCACGGTGCAGACCCAGGTTCCCGCCGGGGATCACCACGTGGTGCTGCTACGCATCCATCGGCTGGCCACCCGGGCCGATATCGACCCACTGGTGTTCCACGACAGCCGATTCCGCCGATTGCATGTCGAGGAGGTGCTGCATGCCGGTCGATAACCCCCTGTCCCGGCTCACGGGCTGGGCACGCACCTGGGTCGAGAGGCACAGCGTCGTCCCCGGGGACGAGGTCGAGCCGGGGCCCTGGTCGTGGGTGAATCCGAGCTGGCTGCCCGCCGTGCTGGGCACCGCGCAGCTGTGACGAGCGCCGTCACGCCACGTGTGAGGGCCGGAAGCATAATCGGCGGCGGCGTCCCGCGTTCGGCATGGTGTGCGTGACGACGGCCGTCGCCAGCCCGCGCGGGTCGATATCGTGGCGCCGCATGTCCTGGCCGAGCGCGTCGAGGTGGATGAGGGTGTGCCGGAGCAGTGCGGAACCCACGTCCGTGGATTCGACGCACGCCTCGTAGTACGCCTGCGCCGCGCGCGGGTCCTCGGTCAGCGCGGCCAGCGCGCCCAGCCGCACGCGCTGGGTCAGGCCCTCCCACAGCTGCGCGTCCTCCGCGGTTCGCAGCGTGCGCCAGCCGCCGCGATAGTCCAGATCGCGAATGATGTCGTCGGCCGATTTCCCCAACCGGGTCTCGCACACCACCGCCCACAGCGCGCACAACCAGCTCATCGCGCGCAGGCTGTCGACTGCCTCCCAGCGCACCGCCAGATCGGCCTCGGCCTCGGCGTGGGTGGTGCGGTTCGACCAGCGGAACACCAGCGACTCGATCTCCAGCAGCAGGTCACCGGGGAGGTCGGCGTCGTCGGGCCGCACGATCTGCACGGCCCGTCCCGACCTCAGATCCCGCAACTCGACCATGTCCGACTCGCCCGTCGGCACCCAGCGGTACAGTTCCCTGCTCATCAGCGGCGGCCCCCAGATCGGCGCGGCGGCACGGGACCTCCGAGGAGAGGCCCCCTCGGATTGAGCCACGAATTCCGCGAAAAATCCACCGCCATGCCGCACGGGCGCGCCGCGCGGGCGAAAACCTCAGCGCGGCACCGAACTCCGCCGCGGACCGGTGAGCAGCCTGCCGAATTCCCGGTTCGCCAGCCGCATGGCGGTCTCGTACGGCCAGGCGAACTTGCGGGACAGCCAGTAGGCCAGCCGGATGTCGGCGGAGGTGTACACCAGAAATCGGTTGTGCGCGATGCCGTCCAGGATGCGCTCGGCGACCCGCTCCGGCGGCACCGCGTGGCCCTCGAACCGCCGCGCCAGCCGCTGCGCGCGGGGGTCGTCGCGATCGATGCCGACGATCTCCACGGTCCGCATCAGCGGCGTGCGCACCGCGCCCGGCACCACCAGGCTCACCCCGATGCCGTGCCGCTCCAGGTCGAAGCGCAGCACCTCCGAGACCCCGCGCAGGCCGAACTTGCTGGCGCTGTAGGCGGCATGCCACGGCAGCGCCAGCAGCCCGGCCGCCGAGGAGACGTTGACCAGGTGGCCGCCGCGCCCGGCGCGCACCATGGGCGGCACGAAGTTCTCGATGATGTGGATCGGGCCCATCAGATTGACCTCGATCATCGACCGCCAGTGCCGATGCTCGAGATTCTCCACCGTGCCCCAGGCGGAGATGCCCGCGATATTCATGACCACGTCGACGCTGCCGTGTTCGGCGTGGATCCGGCCCGCCCACGCGGTGACCGCGTCGTAGTCGGTGATGTCGAGCGCGGGGGCGTCGAGCACCTCGCCGCCCGCGTCGCGAATCAGCGTCACGGTCTCGGCCAGCCCGTCGGCCGCGATATCGGTGAGCACCAGCCGCGCACCGGCGCGCGCCGCGGCCCGGGCGGTGGCCCGGCCGATGCCGCTGGCCGCACCGGTGATCAGGCAGGTCCGGCCGCTCAGATCCTTCATGTCGCTCTCCTCGGCCCGCATGGGGAAACGGCGCTGTTCACACTAGGGTATTGCGAACACTGTTGTACACAGGGACGGCGTTCCCGCTTCCCCGTGCGGGAAAACCCGCTGCCAACAATTGAATTCACGATGATCGTGAGTGCAGACACCGGGTCGAGCCTGCCTTACCGTCGATAACACCCATCCAGAGCGGTTGAGAGACCTGGCTCCCCGAGACCGCAGCAACCCCCGGCCACCGGAGCGGGTGCTACCGCCAGGACCGATGGAGGATCGCAATTCCATGAGTACTCTGGCCGCAGTCGAGCCCGCCGATACCCCCGCGGCGTCGGCGGCCGACGACGATGCGCTGCCCGTCGCCCGAACCTGGCACCCCTGGCGCTGGCTCGCCGCGGCGATCGCGCTGGTGCTGGTGGGCCAGTTCGTCCACGGACTGGTCACCAATCCGGGCTGGGACTGGCCGACGTTCGCCCGCTACTTCACCGCCGCCTCGGTGCTGTCGGCACTGAAGATCACGGTGGAGCTGACCTTCTGGGGCACGCTGTTCGGGTTCCTGCTCGGCATCTGGCTCGCCGTCGCGCGATTGTCGAAAATTCCGGTGCTGCAAGTGATCTCGTGGGCCTACGTGTGGGCCTTCCGGTCGATTCCGCTGATCGTGCAGCTGCTGTTCTGGTTCAATATCGCCTACCTGTACAAGCGGCTGTCGCTCGGAATCCCGTTCGGCCCCGCCTTTCTCACCTTCGACGTGAACGGGGTGATCAGCGGGTTCACCGCCGCGGTCATCGGTCTGGCGCTGCATCAGGCGGCGTATTCGGCCGAGATCATCCGGGCCGGGATCATCTCGGTGGATCCGGGGCAGCTGGAGGCGGCCAAGTCGCTGGGGCTGCCGTGGCGGCGGCAGTTCTTCACCATCGTGGCGCCGCAGGCGATGCGGGGCATCCTGCCCAATGCCGCCAACGAGGTGATCAGCCTGTTCAAGGGCACCTCCATCGTGTCGGTGATGGCCATCGCCGAGCTGTTCTACCAGGTGCAGGTGATCTTCGGCCGCAACGGCCGGGTGGTGCCGCTGCTGATGGTGGCGACGGTCTGGTACATCGTGCTGACCTCGGTGCTGACCGTCGCCCAGTACTACATCGAACGGCACTTCGCCAAGGGCGGCTCCCGGGAGCTGCCGCCGACGCCGCTGCAGCGGGTGCGGGGCAAGATCGCCGAGATCACGGGGGAGCGCGGATGAGTGAGTATGCGGTCGAATTACGCGGGGTGCGTAAGCATTTCGGATCGCACGAGGTGTTGCGCGGCATCGACCTGGCGGTGCGGCCGGGCGAGGTGACGGTGATCCTGGGCCCGTCCGGATCGGGCAAGTCCACCCTGCTGCGGACCATCAATCACCTGGAGAAGGTCGACGCCGGAACGGTGCGGGTGGGTGGCGAACTCGTCGGCTATCGCCGCCGCGGCGCGAAGCTGCACGAGCTGAGCGAGCGCGAGATCCTGCGGCAGCGATCCCGAATCGGGTTCGTATTCCAGAACTTTCATCTGTTCCCGCACCTGACGGTACTGGAAAATGTTGCGCTGGCGCCGGTGTCGGCGCAGGGCCGCCCGCGCGCGGAGGTCGAGGCCGAGGCGGTGCGGCTGCTGGAGCGAGTCGGCCTGGCCGACAAGGCGAATCAGTATCCGCGCCGATTGTCCGGCGGGCAGCAGCAGCGGGTGGCGATCGCGCGGGCGTTGGCGCTGCGGCCCGGGGTGGTGCTGTTCGACGAGCCCACCTCGGCACTGGATCCGGAGCTGGTGGGCGAGGTGCTGGACGTGATCCGCGCGCTCGCCCGCGAGGGAGCCACGCTGGTCATCGTCACGCACGAGATCGGATTCGCCCGCGAGGTGGCCGACACGGTGGTGCTCATGGACGAGGGCCGCATCGTCGAACAGGGTCCGCCCGCACAGGTGCTCGACGATCCGTCGCACCCGCGCACCCGGGCCTTCCTCTCCCACGTTCTCTGAGCCGACCGGGGGGTCGATTCGTCGCGCTCCCGGTGGAAAAGGATTCCAATGACTGGACGACCGCGCGGATTCGCGCCGGCGCGCACCGTACATCAGGTCGCGCAGGACGACCCGCTCGCCGCACCGCTGCTGGCCGAGTTGGCCATCGAGTACAGCTCCCGCTACGGCGGATCGGCCGGGGAACAGCACCGGGAACTGCTGGGCTATCCGGCCGCCGAATTCGCCCCGCCCGACGGCGCGCTGCTGGTGGTGGTCGAGGCGGGAGAACCGGTGGCGGGCGGCGCCTTTCGCCGACTCGACGCCGAAACCGCGGAGCTGAAACGGATCTGGACCGCGCGCGAGCACCGGCGGCGCGGGCTGGGCCGGTTCGTCCTGGAGCAGTTGGAGGCCGAGATCGGGCGTCGCGGCTACCGGCGCATCTATCTGACCACCGGGCCCCGGCAGCCGGAGGCGGTCGGGCTCTACCGCGCCGCGGGATATACGGCGCTGGAACGCAATGTGTTCAAGGACGGCAACCGGCTGCATCCGTTCGAGAAGTACCTGCCGGAGAGGGTGTCCGTCGCGTGAAGTTCCTGCTGCTGACCCTGATCACCCATCAGCCCGATCCGGTCACCGGGGCGAGCGAGACACCGGCGCAGCGCCTGCGACGCGTGGTCGAATCCGCCAGGCTGGCCGAGGAACTCGGCTACGACGGTTTCGCCGTCGGTGAGCGGCACGAGGATCCGTTCATCTCCGCCGCGCCGCCGGTGGTGCTCGCGCACATTGCCGCGGTCACCTCCCGCATCGCGCTGTTCACCGGGGTCACCACGCTGAGCCTGCTCGACCCGGTGCGCGCCTTCGAGGACTATTCGACGCTGGACAACCTGTCCGGCGGGCGGCTGGAGCTGATCATCGGCAAGGGCAACGGCGCGGCCCAGGCAAAGCTGTTCCACGTCACCGCCGAGGACCAGTGGGAGCGCAATCGCGAAGGCTACGAACTGTTCCGGCTGCTGTGGGAGCGCGAGTCGGTCACCTGGAGCGGCCGCTTCCGGCCACCGCTGACCGACGCGAAGGCGCTGCCGCGGCCGCTGCAGGCGCGACTACGCATCTGGCATGGCAGCGCCACCAGCAGGGAATCGGTGGAATTCGCAGCGCGCCAGGGCGATCCGCTGTTCTCGGCCAACGTCACATATCCGATCGAGCCCTACGCCGAACTCGTGGACCACTATCGAGAGCGTTGGGCCGCCCACGGCCACGACCCGGCCGACGCCCTGGTCGGCGCGGGCACCGCGGGCTTCTATGTGACCCGAGACGCCCAAGACGCGGTCCGCACGTATCGACCGATCTTCGAGGCGCGCCAATCGGTGGCCCGAAAGCACGGCGTCCCGACCGTATTCCACTCGATCGAAGACTTCGTAGAACGCAGCTCCGCCCTGATCGGCAGCCCACAGCAGGTACTGGACAAACTCTCCCGCTACCACGCCCGATTCGCCCACGATGTAATCCACCTGAGCGCAGACGGCGACGGCCTCACCGACAAACAACACCGAGAAAGCCTGGAACTGTTCCAGTCCGAGGTAGCCCCAACACTGCGCCAACAGGTACCGAGCCGAGCCCTGGGCGCCCAGCGATTCGTGAACGGTGCGGCCGGAGGCAGTGCCGTCCTGGCGGATGAGGACGGCCGATGATGCACTGCCGTCCACCTCTGAATCGACTGCGGCGGTGTGGATCCCGGCCAAAAGCATGCCGGGATCAAAGGATGCGAGTCGTGATGGGGATGTCGGGTCGCGGGATGCGGGGTGTGGTGGGCGTGCCAGATCGAGGAGTGCGAGGCGTGGTGGGCATGTCGGGTCGAGGGGTAGGGGCTGTGGTGAGGATGTCGGATCAGGAGAAGCGGGCCGTGGTGGGCGTGCCGGGTCGTGGGGTGCGGGGTGTGGGGTGTGGTGGGCATGTCGGATCGAAGGGCGCGGGGTGCGGTGGGTGTGTCGGGTCGTGGGGTGCGAGGCGTGATGGGCGTGCCGGGTCGCGGGGTGCGGGGTGTGGTGGGCATATCGGATCGAAGGGCGCCGGGTGCGGTGGGTGTGTCGGGTCGCGGGGTGCGAGGTTTGGTGGGCGTGCCGGGTCGAGGGGCATGGGCCGTGGTGAGGATGCTGGATCAGGGGGAGCGGGTGGTGATGGGCGTGTCGGGGCTCGGGATGCGGGGTGTGGTGGGGATGTCGGGTCGTGGGGTGCGGGGTGTGGTGGGCGTGTCGGGTTGTGGGAGGAGGGGCGTGGTGGGTACGTGGGGGGCGAAGGGGGGTGGGGTGTGGTGAGTTTGATGGGGCGGTATGTGGTGGTTCGGGTGGGGCAGGCGGTGGTTGTGTTGTGGGCGGCGTTCAGTGGGTCGTTTGCGGTGTTGTTTTTGTTGCCTGGGGATCCGGTGTCGGTGGCGGCGGGGGCTATGCCGGGGACGCCGGTCGATCCTGGGGCTATTGCTGAGATGCGGGCGCGGTATGGGCTGGATCGGCCGGTGTGGGAGCAGTATTGGACGGCGCTCGGGCATGCGGTGCGTGGTGATCTCGGGCGGTCGATCGGTACCGGGCAGTCGGTGACGGAGGCTATCGGGGCGGCGTTGCCGTCGACGTTGGCGCTGGCGTCGTTCGCGCTCGCGTTGGCGGTGGTGTTCGGCGGGGCGCTCGCGGTGGCCGCCGCCTATACCGAACGGCGGTGGCTGCGTGGGCTTTTGACCGCGCTGCCGCCGATCGGGGCGTCCGCGCCGACATTTTGGGTGGGACTGCTGTTGCTGCAACTGTTCTCGTTCCGGCTGCGGCTGGTACCGGCCTTCGGCGGGACCGGATTCAAGGGCGTCGTGCTGCCCGCGGTGACGCTCGCGATTCCGGTGGGCGCGGTGATCGCGCAGGTGCTGTACAGCAGCCTGGCGCAGACCTGGCGGCAGCCGTTCGTGGAGGTCGCCTACGCCAAGGGCGCTTCGCGCTGGTGGGTGCAGGCGCGGCATGTGCTGCGCCCGGCGCTGGCCCCGGCCCTGACCGTGGCCGGGGTGTGGGTCGGGACCGTGCTCGCCGGGTCGGTGGTGGTCGAAACCGTGTTCTCCCGGGCGGGTTTGGGGCGATTGACCCAAACCGCCGTGCTGAATCAGGACATTCCGGTGGTGCAGGGGATCGTGGTGTGCACGGCACTGGTGTTCGTGGTGGTGAATCTCGTCGTCGATCTGGTGCATCCGATGCTCGATCCCCGAGTGGCACAAAGTATTCGGATCGGAGGGCGAGCCCGTGCGTGAGCTCGTAGCGATTTCCGGCGGCGCGGGAAAGGAGCGTGGATGGTGACGAGTTCACCCGTCGTCGAGCGCCCGCCGCTGGGTCGGATTTCGATTCCGCGTCCGGCCGATGTGCGCAAAGCATTGCGCGCCAACGCCTTCGTCGCGGTCTCGGCCCTGATACTGGTGCTGGTACTCGGCTGGGCCGTGGCGCCCACGCTGTTCGCGGGCCGTGACCCGCTGGCGGGCGTACCGGCGCAGAAGCTGCGCGCTCCGAACGCGGCGCACTGGTTCGGCACCGACAATCTCGGCCGGGACCTGTACACCCGGGTCGTGCACGCTGCCGGATTATCGCTTACCGCAACGGTATTCGCGGTGGCGATCGGATTGGTGGTCGGCTCGGCCGTCGGGCTGGTCGCGGGTGCGGTCGGCGGCATTGTCGACGCCGCCGTCATGCGCATTGTCGATGTGCTGCTGTCGATTCCGGAGCTGCTGGTCTCGCTGGCGCTGGTGACGGTGCTCGGATTCGGCACCCGCAATGTCGCGATCGCGGTCGGCTTCGCGCTGGTGGCCCGGTTCGCGCGGGTGATGCGCACCGAGGTGCTGCGGGTGCGCCGGGCGCCGTATGTGGAGGCGGCCTTGGCCTCCGGCGTCAGCTGGCCCGCCGTGCTGCTGCGGCACATTCTGCGCAACGCGTACGCCCCGGTGGCCGCGCTGGCCGCGGTCGAATTCGGGGTGGCCGTGCTGGCGGTGTCGTCGCTGAGCTTCCTCGGCTACGGCGCCGTCCCGCCCACGCCGGAATGGGGTTCGCTGATCTCCGAGGGCCGCAACTACCTGGCCACGTCCTGGTGGATGACCACGCTGCCCGGCCTGGTGATCGTGGCCGTGGTCCTGTCCGCGCAGCGGCTCGGCCGCGCCCTCGCCCGGGACGGTGTCCGATGATCGAACGGTTGCCGGAGCCCCTGCTGCGGGTCGAGGAGCTGCGGGTGCGATACCCGGGGGCGGGTGGGCCGACGGTGGCCGTCGACGGGGTGTCGCTGACGATCTCGCGGGGGGAAACCGTCGCGCTGGTCGGCGAATCCGGTTCCGGCAAATCGACTCTCGCGCACGCGGTGATCGGGCTGCGCACCGGCGCGGAGCGCACCGGCGGCCGGATCGTCTTCGACGGCGAGCGCATCGACGACGCCCCGCAGCGGGTGCTGCGCCGAATCCGCGGCGCGCGTATCGGTCTCGTGCCGCAGGACCCGGGCACCGCGCTGAATCCGGTGCTGCGCATCGGCGATCAGGTGGCCGAGGCGCTGCGGATCCACGGCCGCGCCACCCGCCGGACCGCCGCGGCCCGAGCCGTCGAGATCCTCACCGCCGCGGGCCTGGACCGCCCCGAGCTGCGGGCCCGGCAGTACCCCCAGGATCTGTCCGGCGGCCAGCGCCAACGGGCACTCATCGGCATCGCCCTGGCCTGCGGCCCCCAACTGATCATCGCCGACGAGCCGACCAGCGCCCTGGACGTCACCGTCCAACGCCACATCCTCGACCATTTGGCCACCCGCACAGCCGCATCCGGCACGGCGGTCCTACTCATCACCCACGACCTGGGCGTGGCGGCCGACCGAGCGGACCGGATCATCGTGATGCACGGCGGCCGAATTGTCGAAATTGGCACTACCGCAGAGGTTCTCACCACTCCCCGCCACGACTACACCCGCCAGTTACTGGCCTCGGCTCCCGGCCTGGATACTCCAATCCACCCGTCGCCCACTGTCATTCCGGCGTGCTTCCAGCCGGAGTCCACCAGCGAGATCCCGGCCAAAAGCACGCCGGGATCAGGGGATGCGAGCACGCCGGGATCAAGGGGTGCGAGCGTGCTGGGTCCTGGGGGTGTGGGTGCGCCGGGGGCAGGGGGCGAAGGCGCGGCTGGGCCGAGTGAGGGTGTGCGCCCGCTGGTTTCTGCGCAGGGGCTGCGTAAGGCGTTTCGGGTCGGCGGGCGGACCGCGTTGACTGCTGTCGATGGTGTCTCGCTGCATATCGATCGTGGCGAAACCCTCGGTGTAGTAGGCGAATCCGGGTCCGGTAAGACGACCACGGCGCGCATTCTGGCTCGGCTGGAGCGGGCCGACTCGGGCAGCGTCACCTTCGACGGGCAGGAGTTGGGTGGGCTGCGCGGGGCTCGGCTGCGGGAGGTGCGGCGGCGGATTCAGGTTGTGTATCAGAATCCTTATGCCTCATTGAATCCCAGGCTGCGGGTGGGGGAGATTATCGCGGAACCGTTGCGGGCCTTCGGGGTCGGGGATCGGGCGGCGCGTCGGGAGCGGGTTGCCGAGTTGCTCGATCAGGTGGCGCTGCCGGTGGGTTACGGCGAGCGGCGGCCGGGCGAGTTGTCCGGTGGGCAGCGGCAGCGGGTCGCCATTGCGCGGGCGCTGGCGCCGCGGCCGGAGCTGGTGGTGCTCGACGAACCGGTGTCCGCCCTGGACGTCTCGGTGCAGGCGCAGATCCTGGACCTACTGGAACGGCTGCGGGCCGAGCTGGGACCGGCCTACCTGTTCATCACCCACGACCTGGCAGTGGTGCGCCGCATCGCCGACCGGGTGGCGGTCATGCGAGCCGGTCGGATCGTCGAAACCGCCCCGACCGCAGAGCTTTTCGATTCCCCACGGCACGAGTACACCCGCGAACTGCTGTCGGCCATCCCGGGCACGGCCCGGACCCTGACCGCGCGGCCCGCGCCCATCGAAAGGACGGCCTGAATGACCCAACCGCGAACCCTGCTGCTGGGCGTCGAACTGCCCGGCACCGGAATACATCCCGCCTCCTGGCGGCGCGCGGACTCGCGCGCCGAGGAGCTGTTCGGCGCGGCCTACTGGCTCGACGCCGTCACCGCCGCGGAGGACGCGGGCGTCGACCTCGTCTTCCTGCCCGACTCGTTCGCGCTGCAGGAGCAGGGCGCGCAGGGGCGGCTGGAGGCCGTCGGCATCGCGGCCCGCGCGGCGGCGGCCACCCGCCGGATCGGGCTCGTCCCGCAGGCGCCGGTCACCCATACCGAGCCGTTTCACGTGTCCAAGGCCATCGCGAGCCTGGACTTCGCGACCCACGGCCGGGCGGGCTGGGAGGTCACGGTGTCGCGCAGCCAGGCGAAACTGTTCGGGCGCAAGGACGAACAGGACGATGCCTCGCTGTGGCGGGAGGCGGACGACGCGATCGAGGTCGTCACCCGGCTGTGGGACAGCTGGGAGGACGACGCCGAGATCCGGGACCTGGCGACCGGACGCTTCCTCGACCGGGACAAGCTGCACTACATCGACTTTCACGGCGAGCACTTCTCGGTGAAGGGCCCATCCATCACACCCCGCCCGCCGCAGGGGCAGCCGCTGGTCGCGGTCCGCGCCGACGATCCACACAGCACCCGGGTCGCGGTGCATCGCGCCGACCTGATCCGCGTGTCCGCGCCCGACCTCACCACCGCCGCGCAGGTCCGCGGCGAGATCCGGGCCGCGGTCGCGGCGGCCGGGCGCGATCCGCGCCTGGTGCGGGTGCTGCTCGACCTCGAGGTGCACCTCGCCGCGACCGCGCAGGCCGCCGCCGACGACCTCGCCCAACTCGACGCCTGGACCGCGACTCCGCCACCGAAGACGCTGCGCCACATCGGAACTCCGCAGTCGCTGCGCGAACAACTCGCCGCGGTGCGCTCCGACTGCGCCGGTGACGGCGTGGTGCTGCGCCCGCTCGCCGTGGCGGCCTTCACCGCCGCACTGCCCCACCTGGCCCCCACCCTGCGCGACCGGCTCGGCCTGCCGCGCCCCGTCAACCGCTACGCGACCCCCGCGTGAGGAATCAGATGCCGAACAACAAGGTATGCAAGCAGATTCACCTCGCCGCCCACTTCCCGGGCGTGAACAGCACCACGGTCTGGAGCGATCCGCGGTCCGGCAGTCAGATCGAGTTCGACTCGTTCGTGCACCTGGCCCGCACCGCCGAGCGCGGACTGTTCGACTTCTTCTTCCTGGCCGAGGGGCTGCGGCTACGCGAACACCGCGGCCGCATCTTCGACCTCGACGTGGTCGGCCGCCCGGACACCTTCACCGTGCTCAACGCGCTCGCGGGCGTGACCACGCGCCTGGGCCTGGCCGGGACCATCAACACCACCTTCAACGAACCGTTCGAGCTGGCCAAGCAGTTCGCCACGCTGGACCACCTGTCCGGCGGCCGGGCCGGGTGGAACGCCGTCACCTCCTCCGACGCGTTCACCGGCGAGAACTTCCGCCGCGGCGGCTATCTGGAGCACGCCAAGCGCTACACCCGCGCCGCCGAGGTGGTCGACGCCACCCGCGCGCTGTGGGACAGCTGGCCCGCCGACGCGCTCGTGATCGACCGGGAGCGTGGGGTTTTCGCGCACCCCGCGCCGACCGTGCGGTTCGACAGCGACCAGTTCGCCATCGAGGGCCGGTACGTGCTGCCGCGCAGCCCGCAGGGCTATCCGGTGCAGCTGCAGGCGGGCGATTCCGACGAGGGCCGAGAGTTCGCCGCCGCCAAGGCCGATGCCGTCTTCAGTCGGCACGGCGAACTGGCCGATGGTCAGCAGTTCTACGCCGATGTGAAGGCCCGCCTCGCGAAATACGGTCGCGCCCGCGACGATCTGAAGATTCTGCCCGCCGCCACCTTCGTGCTCGGCGACAGCGCGGCCGACGCCGAGGAACACGCGCGGCACATCCGATTGCAACAGGTCGGCCCGCAGACCGCCCTCGCCTTCCTCGAACAGGTCTGGGGCCGTGACCTTTCCGGCTACGACCCGGACGGCCCGCTGCCGGACGTCGATCCGGTCGACAATGTGTCGATCACCCGCGGCCGGGTCCGGCACGCGAAGGATCCGGTCGCCGTCGCGCGGGAGTGGCGCGAGCGCGCCGAGGCCGAGAACCTCAGCATTCGCGAGCTGATCATCGAGGTGACCGCGCGGCAGCAGTTCGTCGGCACGCCCGCGCAGGTGGCGGCCGAGATCGACCGTTACGTCCAGAACGACGCCGCCGACGGCTTCATCCTCGTCCCGCACCTCACCCCGGGCGGGCTCGACGACTTCGTCGAGAAGGTGGTCCCGGAGCTGCAGGAGCGCGGCAGTTTCCGGACCGAGTACACCGGCACGACCCTGCGCGAACACCTGGGCGTGCGCCATCCCCATCAGAGCAGCGAAGGAGCACGCGCGTCATGACCGCAGCGACCACGGGCGGCAGCCGAACGGCCGTCGACACCGAATTCGAGCAGCAGTGGCACGCCTGGCACGCCGAGCGGCAGGCGTGGGCGCGCGAGCCGCTGGGCTGGCTGAGCCTGACCGGGCTGCACTGGCTCGGCGACCGGGACGAGAACCTGGAGAACCTGCCCGGCCGTTGGCGTTACGAGGGCGAGAATGTCGTTCTCACAGCCGATTCCGCGGACGGCATCACCCGCGACGGCCGGGTGCTCGCGGGCCGGGTCGAGCTCACCCCGGGTGAGGGCGCACCCGGGATCGAGCTCGCCGTGGGGGAGCGTCGCATCGAAGTGATCCGTCGCACGGGGCAATTCGCCCTGCGCATCCACGATCCCGCCGCGCCCACCCTGGCGAACTTCACCGAAATCCCGGCGTACCAACCGGATTCGCGCTGGGTAGTGACCGGGACGTTCGAGCCCTACGATGCCGCGCGCACGGTCACCACCGGGGCCGTGGTCGAAGGGCTGGAGCATCACCACTCCGCCGCGGGCACAGTTGCCTTCCGGCTCGGCGGCGCCGACCTTCGCGTGATCGTCTTCGGCGACGCGAAAACCGGTCTGCGCCTGTTATTCACGGACGCCACCAGCGGTGTCACCACCTATCCGGCGGCCCGGCTGCTGCCGATCGGCGTGCCCGACACCGACGGCGGGGTGTTGCTGGATTTCAATCGCGCGCAGAACCTGCCGTGCGCCTTCACCGACCACGCGACCTGCCCGCTCGCCCCCGCCGAGAACCGGCTCCCGGTCGCGGTGGAGGCGGGCGAGCGCAATCCCCGAGCGGAGGCATGACATGACCGTCCCCCTCTCCGTGCTCGATCTGTCTCCGATCAGCGCGGGTTCCACGCCGCAGCAGGCGCTGCGCAACACCCTCGACCTGGCCCGGCACGCCGAGGCGTGGGGCTATCGCCGCTACTGGGTGGCCGAACACCACTTCGTGCGGGTGGCCAGCTCGGCGACCTCGACGCTGATCGCGCTGATCGCGGCCGCCACCAGGACGATTCGGGTCGGGTCGGCCGCGGTGCAGCTCGGCCATCACACCTCGGCATCGGTCGTCGAGGCGTTCGGCACCATCGACGCGCTGTATCCGGGGCGGCTGGACCTGGGCCTGGGGCGTTCGGCGCACCGGGCGGCGCAGCTGCGCTCGGCCGGGGTGCCGCCGGTGTCGCCGCCGCCGCGGCCGACCGAGGTGCGCGACGGCGTGGTGATCCCGCCGCCGTTCACGCCCGGTCAGGTGCTGGATACCGCCAAGCTGGCGGCCACCTACGAGGCCCTGGTCCTGCCCGGCGCGCAGTCCCTCGACTACACCCGGCAGGTGGAGGAGATCGCCGCGCTGCTGTCCGGCGACTTCCGCACCGCGGACGGCGTTGCGCTGCATGCGGTCCCGGGCGAGGGCGCCGATATCGAGCTGTGGCTGTTCGGCAGCAGCGGCGGCGAGAGCGCCCGGCTGGCCGGGCGATTGGGGCTGCCATTCGTCGCCAACTATCACGTCTCGCCCGGCACCATCCTGGAAACCGTTGCGGCCTACCGGGAGTCGTTCCGGCCGTCGGACCGCTACCCCGAGCCGTACCTGGTGGTATCGGCGGATGTGGTAGTGGCCGAAGACGATTCGACCGCCCGCCACCTCGCCTCGAGCTACGGCCACTGGGTGTACAGCATCCGCAGCGGCGCAGGCGCGGCGGAATACCTCGACCCCGACACCGCGCCCCCACTCACCGACCAGCAGGAGCGCCTGGTGAGAGACCGACTAGCCACCCAGTTCGTCGGCACCCCCTCGGCCGTAACCGAGCGCCTCTCCGCCCTCCGACAACTCACCGGCGCGAACGAACTGGTCATCACCAGCGTCACCCACCGCCACGAGGACCGCCTCACCTCCCACCGCCTCCTCGCCCACGAGTGGGGCTTACAACACGTCCGCGCCGCCTGAGGAAGCTCCGCCCCGAGGGTCCCGGCGTACTCGCCCCGGGTCCTGGCCAGCTCTCTCTATAGTCCTGGCCAGCTCTCTCTGTGGTCCCGGCCTGCTCTCTCTATGGTCCTGGCCTGCTCTCTCTGTGGTCCCGGCGTGCTCTTGGCCGGGACCTTCCGGTGTGACAGACACCAATCGGCGTGTCGCGAGTGGTAGCGGGATTGGCTACGGGTGGGTCGCTACCCTCAGCGGGTCGTTACCCGTTCGTACCCATGTGAGGGGCCCGCCGGTCATGATTTCCACTCGGTTCTCGAGATGGTCGACTCGGCTGGTGCTCTTCGCGTGTGCCTTCGCGGTGCTGTTCTTCATCGGGCTGGTCTTCGCGCCGGAGGGGTACCACCTGTTCGTGGGGATGCTCGAGGAATCCATGTGGGCGCTCGCGGTCGCGACCGTCGCGGTGTATCTGGTCGAGGCGGTCGCGGCTCGGTTCCGGGGGCACTCGGAGATGTTCCGCGCCGTGCGGCTGATCTTTCCGCCCGAGCATGTCGCCGTCGATTCGCTCGAGATCACCCGCACCGACCTGGACAATCTGCGGCTGCTGGTGCACGACTTCGTGCTGGCCGCCACCGGTGTCTTCGTCGTCCTGGCGATCGTCGCCATCCTCTACGCCGTCTCGATCGTCGACAACGGCGCGTGGATCTTCCTGGCCGTCCTGTGCATCGCCCTCGTCCCCACCCTGTGGCTCTACCGCTACGAACGCCTCCGCCGCATCGACGCCGCAGCCGCCGTCCTCTTCGGGCCTGACGGCGACGATTGACCCGGGGCTGCCGTTCTTTTCGGGCCTGACGGCGATGGCTGATCCGGGGCTGCCGTTCTTTTCGGGCCTGACGGCGATGGCTGATCCGGGGCTGCCGTTCTTTTCGGGCCTGACGGCGATGGCTGATCCGGGGCCGCCGTTCTTTTCGGGCGCGACGGCGGCGGCTGATCCGGGGCCGCCGTCCTCTTCGGGCGCGACCGCGACGGCTGACCCTCGGTGCTGCCGTCCTCTTCCGGCCGACGAAGACGACTGACCCCACCCGGGGGTGGAGACGGACCGGCCGACGGGTGGAAATCCGTGGTCGGCAGGTGGGTTCGGGCCAGTTTTCCATTGACCGGTCACCCGGGCCTGCCGATAGTGGTCGATGTGACGACGGTACTCACCGAAACGCCGCCGGACGAGCGGCGCTGGCGGGTCTGGCGTTCTCCGGTCGGTCAGCCCGCCTGGGCGCGGCCGACGATATTGCTCGTGGCGGGGGTCGCGGCCCTGAGCTACGCGTGGGGGATCGCGCAGCAGAATCCGCAGCTGTATTACGCCGCGGCGGTGCGGTCGATGGCCACCAGCTGGCACGGCTTCTTCTTCGCCGCATTCGATCCCGCCGGACTGGCCAGCATCGACAAGCTGCCGGGCGCGTTCTGGGTGCAGGCGCTGTCGGTGCGGGTGTTCGGCCCGCACATCTGGGCGCTGGTGCTGCCGCAGGTCGTCGAGGGCGTGCTGACCGTGCTGCTGCTCTACCGGGTGGTGCGCCGGACGGCCGGTCCGGCGGCCGGTGTGGTGGCGGCGCTGGTCATGGCGTGCACCCCGGAAACGGTGGCGCTCGATCGCGGCAATATCTCGGACACGCTGCTCATCCTGCTGCTGGTGCTCGCCGCCGATCGCGTCCTCGTCGCCGTGGACACCGGAAGATCCCGAAACCTTTGGTACGCCGGGATTCTCATCGGCCTCGCCTTCCAGACCAAGATGCTGCAGGCGTGGTTCCTGGTGCCGATCCTGGCGCTGGTCTACCTGATCTGCGCCCCGAAACCGCTGCTGCGCAAGCGAATCGGCCATACACTCGGCTTCGGCATTGTCGCCCTGGCGATCTCGCTCAGCTGGATGATCGTGGTGAGCCTGATCCCGGCCGCGCATCGGCCGTATGTGGATGGCAGCAAGCACAATTCGCTGTTCGAACAGGTATTTCTCTACAACGGCTTCGCCCGCACCGACAGCTCGTTCGGGGTGGGCGCCGCCAACTTCCAGATCGGGACGGCGGGCCAGGGGTATCGCGCCGCACTCGTCCTCGGACCGGACAATCGGCTCGATCATGTCTTCGCCGGTGGCGGCGGGCGCGCGGCGGGCTGGCTGGTCCCGCTGGCGCTGGTGGCCCTGATCGCGCTGGCCGTGCTGCTGCGCCGCCGCTCGACCGGATGGGTCGGGCCGCGCCCCGCCGCGCTGCTGCTGTGGGGCGGGTGGCTGCTGCTGCACCTGGCGGTGTTCCTGGCCATCGGCACCGTGAATCCGTACTATCTCGCGGTGCTCGCCCCGCCCGTGGCCGCGCTGATCGGTTGGGCGACAGTAGAATTCGTGCGATCGACCGATCGGCGCGTGCACTGGCTCGGCGTCGCCGCCGTGGCGCTCACCGTGGTCTACGGCTGGTGGCTGCTGCAGCCCGCCCCGAGCGCGGTGCGCTGGGCGACGGTCGTGGTGGCGGTGGCCGCGTGTGCGGTCGGGGCCTGGTCGCGCGGGCGTGCCTCGGTGGCCGCGCTGCTGGTCGCCGCGGTCGCGGCCCCGGCGGTGGCCGCGGGCTCGCTGGTCGCCGACGGTTACGGCGCCCTGGACCTGCCGTTCGAACCCAAGACGACCAGCCTCGTCACCCAGAAGGCCATCGCCGACGCGTTCCGCGGGGCGCCCAAGCTCGTCGCCACGGCCCACAAGGTGTTTCCGGACGCGCGCTACCCCCTGATCGCCTATATCGGAATCGTGGCCTCCCCGTTCATCTTCACCACGGGTGCCGAGGTACCGGCCTTCGGCGGCTTCACCGGGACGGCCCCGGTGCTGACCCTCGACGACCTCACCCGGCTGGTGGCGCAGGGGCAGATCGGCTTCGCCCTGGTCAATCAGGTCGACGACCCGCGCGTGCAGTTCATCGAGAAGTACTGTAAACCGTTGCCGGACAACAAGGGTGGTCAAACCATCGGCGCCTACGTGTGTGCCCGACCGGTCGCGCTCGGGCCGGGCGCCCAGCCCTCCAAGTAGACACGGCAGGTGCCCACGCGTCGAACACCATGCCCCCGCGAGGGTGAACTCCGAGACCAAGCCCACGAAAAGGTGGTGGCGCGGCGAAAAAGGGGGCGAGGGCGGGTCGTCGGGCCTTCCTCCGGGGAACGTGAGAAGTCCGTAGCAGCGTATTCCCGGACTGCGGGGAGTAGGGGCGGAACCCGGGGTGGACCTGCGGCAATGATTGGAATCACGCTGAGCGCAATGGATGCGTACCGCCCGGTCTGGCGTGTGTCGGCGCCGGGGTGATAACTTCGTACACATGTCTACCAGCCGTCCGAATGCCGCGCGGGTCACCTATGTGACCGTTGCGCTCGGTGTGCGGCTGCCGCGGCAGCGGGAACTGTGTTGTTCCCGGCCGCGCAGCTGAGAACCGCTCCGGTCCTTCGCCGACTGTTCCTGGCCCTTCTCACTGCCTTGTTGCTGTTCATGTAGACACGTCTCCCGACCGGGGACTACAACAAGGATTTCGCATATGACGAGCCCCACCCTCGAGCGATCGTCGACCCCCACCCTGCCCGCCCGGACGGTGCCGTCGCGCCCGGCGGTGCCCGCCGAGCTCCGCATCGCGGACAATCCGGCCGCCGCGGTGCTGCGCGCCGCCACCCGCGGTCCCATCTTCCGCGACAGTGCCGCGCAGGCAACGGGTTTGAGCATCGCCACCGTGAACCGCCAAGTCTCCGCACTACTTTCGGCCGGGCTGCTGCGGGAGCGCGCCGACCTCACCGCGTCCGGCGCCGTCGGACGCCCCCGGGTGCCCTTCGAGGTGGACACCGACTCCTTCGCCACCCTGGGTGTGCACATCGGCGCCACTGTCACCCGCATCATCGCGGCCGACCTGTCCGGGCGCATTCTCGGTGGCCTGGACATCGCCACCCCGCAGGCGGGCCAGGACGCCGCGCTCACCATTATCGCCCGCAGCGCCAAGGCATTCCTGGACCGACTGCCGCGCCGCCGCCCGCTGTGGACCGGTGTGGCGCTGGCCGGTCGTGTCGACCCGGCCGGTGGGCTGGTCGACCATCCGCGCCTGGGCTGGCAGGCCGCGCCGGTGGGCGCCGTCTTCGGGACGGTGCTGGACCTGCCGGTGTCGGTCTCCGCGCACGTGGAGGCGATGGCCGCGGCCGAACTGCTGCTGACCTCCGGTGAGGAGGAGCGGCCCGGGTCCAGCCTGTACATCTACGCGCGCGAGACCGCCGGTGTCGCGGTCACCCTGCACGATCGCGTGCACACCCCCACCAACGGCCCCGGCTCCATCGCGCACCTGCCGACCGGTTCGGACGTGGAGTGCTCGTGCGGCCGCCGCGGCTGCCTCGAGGCCACCGTCGGCGAGGCCGCGCTGCTGGGCCGGGCGGTGCGCGCGGGCATTGTGCCCAAGCGGGAGGCGCCGCGCCGTCCCGCGATCGGCGACCTGTACCGGGTCGCCGAGTCCGGCTCCGAACCGGCCCGGTCCCTGCTGCTGGAGCGCGCCGACATCCTCGGCCGCTCCGCCGCCCTGATCCGCGACATGTTCAACCCCGACCGGGTGGTGCTGGGCGGCCAGGCATTCACCGGCTACCGTCCCGGAATCGACCGAGTGGCAAAGGCTTTCGCCCAGAGCACCGCGCTCCCGCAGGCCGACCTGCGAATCAGCCGCTTCGGCGGCCGAGTCCAGGAGCACGCGGCGGCGGTAACCTCCCTCAGCGTCTTCTACGCCGACCCCCTCTCCGCCATGCGCCGTGCCACCCGCACCCCGCGCTGACTAAGACGGCAGGAGGCGAATCACGGTGTTGCGCAGTGTGATAGCGGCGCGGGAGCCGGGGACGAGTAGGAGGGCCGCTGCGATGTATCCGCGCTGGTGCGGGGCGGCGAGTCTGCGGTGGCGCTGTTCGTAGCGGCGGAGGGCGTCGGGGATGTCGGCGGGGCTGCGGGTCAGTTCCTCGGCCAGGGTGTGGGCGCCCGCGATGGCCAGTGTGGAACCGTTGCCGAACAGGGACACCGAGGATGCCGCGTCGCCCAGTAGGGTGATGTGGCGAGTCGACCACCGCGGCAGGTGGATTCGGCTCACCGCGTCGAAGTAGAGGTCGTCGGTCGCGCGCGCTCGGTCGAGGTATTCGGCGAAGCGGCCCAACCGGTTTCGGTAGGCCGCCGTGAGGATTTCCTTGTGCCGGGCCAGGTCGCGATAGTCCAGTCCGGGGATCTCGGCGTGCCGGAAGATGAACATCGCGCCCGGTTGTCCGGCGCCCGGGTGCAGCGCGAATCCCCGGCCCGGGCTGTTGTGCAGGATCGCCTCGCGGCCGGAACCGAAGGGCCGGTCGACCGGCACGGCGGCCACGTACATGCCCAGGTGCCTGCGGAATTCGTGTTCCGGGCCGAAGGCCAGGCGCCGGACCGTGGAGTGCGCGCCGTCCGCGCCGACCACCAGGTCGAAGCGGGCGGGGGAGCCCTCCGCGAAGGTGACGTCGACGCCGTCGCCGGTCGGTGTGAGCCCGGTTATGGTGTCGCCCCAGCGGATCTCGGCGTGCTCGCGCGCGGCCTTCAGCATGATGCGCGCGAGATCGGCGCGAGAGACCTCCACCTCCCGATCGCCCGCCGACCCGCTGAATACCGTGGTCCGCACCCGGGCGCGCGGCCGCCCCTCGTCGTCGACGAAGAGCAGTCGCTCCACCCGCGTGGCCACCTCCCGCAACTGCGGCATGACCCCCATCGCCTCGGCCACCGCCACGGCGGGTCCCTTCACATCCACCGGATGCCCGCTCGATCGCCGGTCCGCGGCGCGCTCCACGACGGTCACCGAAAACCCGTGCCGCCCCAGCCAATACGCCAGTGTCGACCCCGCGACCCCGGCTCCCGAAATCAGCACGCTCTTGCCCATGGCGACCCCCGAGCCTTGAAGCGGACGAATTCCGTCCGCTACCTCACGCTACACTAAGCGGAAGATTTTCGTCCATTTGTTTCCGGAGGTTCGACGTGCCCGATGATCTGCGCGCCGATGCCCGCAGCAACCGCGAGCAGATTCTCGTGGCGGCGCAGGTCGTGTTCCGCGAGCTCGGCGTGGACGTGCCGATGAAGGAGATCGCCGATCGCGCGGGCGTCGGGGTCGGCACGCTGTACCGCCGCTTTCCGGATCGTCTGGCGCTGATCAGCGCCGTGGGCAACAGCTATCTGTCGGGCCTGGCGGAACTCGCGGCGACGGCGCGGCGGGAGGAATCCGACGCCTGGCTCACGCTGTGCCGTTTTCTGCACGAATGCGCCCAGTTGCGCTTGGGCGCACTGGCTTCCGCGATCGAGCCCATCCTGCACGGGAAGGTCCAGGGCGATCCGGACCTCACCGCGGTCCGCGCACGGGTCGCCGACGAGGTCGCGGACATGACCGCGCGGGCGCAGGCCGACGGTCGGCTGCGAGCCGATGTCACCACGGGCGATATCGCGCGCCTGATGACCCTACAGGTCTACGTCCCGCCCGACGAGTCGTATGCGGAGGCCGTGCGCCGGATCATGGATATCGCCCTGGACGGCCTGCGCGCCAAGGGGTTTCGCTCGCAGTGACCCGCACTACCGCCCGGCGGCGAACAATCCCTCGAGCGCGGTGATGAAATACGGGAAATGCCCGGCGAATCGGTGCATATTGCGGTCGCGCTCGAAGCCGCCGAACCAGTAGAGGCCGGGCTGCCGGTCGGACGCGAGGTCGGTATCGCGGAAGATGCGCACCCAGTTGTCGGCGCGCCCGCCGATAATGCTGAACGGCAGGGCGCGGGAGAACACCAATTCCCGGTCGCCCGTGGGGATCTGGTCGGCGCGCAGGGCCTCCAGGCCGCGCTGCAGCTCGCGCACCCGCCCGGCCAGCCGCCGCCCGGCCGCCGTGCGGGTCGGTAGATAGCGCGGGGCGAGCAGCGCCGCCACGCCGCCGAGCGCGATGGCCACACCCACCAGGGCGTGACCGCCGGTGATCGCCAGCGCGACGGTGATGCCGATGCCCGCCGCGACCAGCGCGCCGCCCAGCCACAGCGCCAGCGTGCGCCGGGAGGCGGGGGCGAGGGTGCCGCGCTCGACCGCATCGGCCACCAGCGCCGCGCGAACGGTGGTGCCCGGCACCCGATTCGGCGCGCGCAGCTCCGACACCAGCACCGATTCGGCGCCGTCGGGCAGCAGCGCCCGGTACACCTGCTGCTCGAAACCGCGCAGCTGATCGTCGACCGGATTGACCCGGGTGATCCGCCAGTCGGAATCGCCGACCGGCGCGATCCAGATGTACCGGCGCACAGCCAGATCCACCACGGTGGCGGCGAGATCGCCCGCGTCGGCCGAACTGTCGAGCAGCAGCCCGGCCTCGCCCGGCAGCACCCCCTCCGGCGAGGTGAATTCCGTATGATTTCCGTTGCGCTGCAAGGGATTCAATGTCTCCTGGCCGGTCAGCGCGGCCGCGTCCTGCCGCCGCGCCCACAACACGTAGCCGCCGAGCGCGAGCAGCGCCAGCGCCAGCACCCCGAAGGCGATGAGCACGGGCGCGGTGACCGAGAACGGCCCGGACCCGCTGTCGTCGCGGATATCGGCATTGGCCGGAACGGTTCCGGGCGGCAGCTGCAGGGTCAGGTCGATGATATCGCCTCGGTGCAGGCCCTCCTTGTACAGCGACAGCACCCCGTCCGGTTCCACCCGCACGTCGTCGCACCGCTGCTGCTTGCCGACCGGGCCGATGGTGCAGTCGACGATGCCCATCTGATAGCTGGGGCTGATCACGGTCGCGTCGATCGAGGCAACATCGGCGTTCAGCACGCCGCTCCACTTGAACAGCTGGGTGCCGGGCGCGTCGCTCACCGACCCGTGGACGGTGTATTTGTACGACGATTCGCCGGGCTGGGCGTCGATGACGAACCGGTCGCCGTCGACCTTCGCCGTGCCGGTCCCGGTCGCCGAGACGTCGCTGACGGTGAATCGGCGTTCTCCGGTGTCGCCCAGGGCGACCCGCAGCGGCAGCACCATGTGGAACTGACCCCCTTGCGGGACGTTGACCGTCTCGGCTACCTCCAGCAAACCCGCGTCGCTGAGCTTGATATCGGCCTTGACGGCCGCCCCACCGGCCGACTCCTGCGCCTGCGCGGCGGGCGCCGTGGCGAACAATGCCGCCAGAGCGAACACCAGAGCGCCCAGCGCGCCCCCCCGAAAGATCAGCATGGGGCCATAGCTTAGACAGCTTGCTATTCTGCGTCAGCGGCTAATCGGAGTGCCTGAAAGGACCAGGGGGTACGGGGGAGTGAGTCGACCACCCTACGGATATGGGCCGATGCCGCCTGCCGGTCGGCCGCCCGCGCCGCCGTACGGTCCGCCGCCGGGCTATCCACCGCCGGGTTATCCACCGCCCCGCCCCGCGCCACCGCCCGGCCATCCCGCGCCGGGGTACCCGCCGCCGGGTTACGCACCGCCGGGATACGGTGCGCCGCACCAGGTTCCGCCCCATCGGCCGCCCGCGCCCCCGCGGCCCTACGGCCCACCCGGCCGCCCGCCGCAGCGCCGCCGCGGCCGGGGCGCCGGATCCCTTCTGGTCGTGGCCGTTCTGATCGTCACCAGCGTGCTGGTGCGCGTCGCCGTCCGCACCGGCGTCGTGACCTCCACGCACTTCGGGGGGCACGCCAGCCACACCTACGGCTCGACGTCCGGGAACAATTCCGGCGCAACGGGTGTCGCGGCCACCGGCAGCAATCCGCTACTGGCCGACCCGGGTTCGCCGCTGAGCCCGCAGCGCTGCGCGTACGCGCCGTGGAGCACGCAGGTCGACGCCGCGCGCCGGTTTTTCGAGAGCGCGGCCGCGTGCCTGGAGCAGGCGTGGAAACCGGTGCTGGCCAACGCGAAACTGTCGTTCACGCCGCCGAAGCTGAACGTCACCGCCACCACCGCGGGCATCACCACGCCGTGCACCGGCAGCAGCAGCAACTTCGCCGCCTTCTACTGCGGCGCCGACCAGACCATCTATCTGCCGATCAGCCAATTGCAGACGGACATGTTCACCGACCACTGGGAGATCTACCTGTCGGTGTTCGCCCACGAATACGGCCATCACGTGCAGGCGCAGGCCGGAATCCTGGCCACCGCCAACCGGCAGCGCCGCGACGCGGGAACGACCAGCGCGCAGGGCCTGGAGCTCTCGCGGCGAATCGAGTTGCAGGCCAACTGTTTCGACGGCATGTATCTGGCGGCGACCGCCGACGGCGACTCGCTCACCGGCACCCAGGTCGGCAATGCCCGCCGCGACGCCTACGGCCGCGGCGACGCACCCGGCGATATGCGCGATCACGGCACCGCCCGGCACATGGGCGACTGGTGGAGCGCCGGATTCGACCGCAACAAGACGGCCGAATGCAATACCTTCACCGCCGATTCCGGCCGGGTGAGCTGAGCGACCATGACCCCGGCCACGTCCTGTCTACATCCGCCGCCGCATCTCCTCCAGCCAGCGGGACCCCTCGTCGGGGCTCGGCGTCGGCCCGCCGCCGCTCATCGTGTCGAGCACCAGGTGGCCGACGCAGGCGGCGCCCAGGACTCGCTCGGCGACGGTCTCGATATCTCCCCACGGCAGATAGGGTTTCGCGATCAGGAGTGAGGCGAGGCCGTGCGCGGCGGCCCACAGTTCCAGCACGATCGGCATCGGATCGCCGGGGGTGATCGTGCCGGTGTCCATGGCGTCGCGCACGTTCCCGGCGAACCGCTGGAATACGCCGCTGCTCAGCACCAGGTCGACCGAGTTCGGTCCCTCGCCCGCATGTCTCGCGGTGGCGATGCGGTACTGCTCCGGATGGTCGAGCGCGAATCGGATGTAAGCCAGGCCCTGGTCGCGCATGCGGGTGATCGGCGACTTGGTGGGGTCCGTCGCGGCGGTCAGTGCGGCGTCGAGGTTTTCGAAGACCCGGACCACCACCGCCTCGATGAGCGCGTCCTTGTCGGCGAAGTGGCGGTAGATCGACGGCGCGCTGACGCCGACCCGGCGGCCGATCTCCCGGATGGAGACGGCCTCGGCATCGCCGGTGCGGGCGAGCAGGTCCGCCGCGGCCTCCAGAATCTCGGTGCGCAGCTGCCCCCCGCTGCCGCGGGCGGACCGCGGTCGTCGCGAAATCACCGCGGGCCCACCGATTCCGGAACCCGGACGGGCTCGGGCTCCTCGCTGAATCCGAACCGCTCGTGCAGTCGCCGCAGCGGTGCGGGCGCCCACCAGTTGGCGGTGCCGAGCAGCCGCATGAGGGCCGGGGCGAGCATGCCGCGAATGAGGGTGGCGTCGGTCAGCACGGTGAGGGTGAGACCGAGGCCGAACAGCTGGATGAACGAGACCTTCGCCGACACCATGGCGCCCAGCACGATGGCCATCAGCAGCGCGGCCGCGGTGAAGATCCGCCCGGTCCGGGCGACGCCGACCGCCACCGCGTGGGTGTTGTCGGCGGCGGTGCGCCCGGACTCCAGCCACGCCTCCCGGATTCGCGACAGCAGGAACACCTCGTAGTCCATCGATATGCCGAACGCCACGCAGAACATGAGCAGCGGCATGGTCGCCACCATGTACCCGACCGGCGTGAAGCCCAGCAGCGTCGACAGGTGCCCCTCCTGGAAGATCCACACCATCGCCCCGAACGCCGCCGCCAGCGACAGCGTATTCAACAGCAGCGCCTTCACCGGCAGCACCACGCTCCCGGTGAACAGGAACAGCACCACGAAGGTGGCCAGCACGATCAGCCCGATCGCCAACGGCAGTCGCGAGCCGATGGCGTCGAGCGCGTCGTTGTTCATCTCCGCCGCACCGCCGAACAGCGCGGGCCCGGGCGCGTCGACGCCGCGCAGATCCTCCAGCTGTCGCTTGCCGTCCGGCGAGAACGGATCGAATCTGCTTGCCACCGTGAGGTATTGGCCCGAATCATTGGCCATGCCCGGCGGCGTGGCGGCCATCCGAGCGCCCGACACGTACACCCCCGAACTCGACAGCACCGCCGACACCCCGGTCACCTTCGACAGCGCGGTCGCGTACTCGGTAACGGCCGACTGATCGCCGTGATACCCGTCCAGCACGATCGTGGTCGCGCCACCGTCGTTGGCCCCGGGGAACTCGCCGCGCAGCTGATCGCCGACCACCCGGCTGCTCGCCTCCGGCGGCAGCACCCGATCGTCCGGATAACCGAATTTCACGCCCAGGAACGGAGATCCGAGCGCCAGCAGCAGCGCGACGATCACCACCCCGACCGGCAGTGCCCGCCGCATCACCCCCGACACCGCGCGGTACCACCAGGTCTGCTCCGGGTCGCGCGGCGCGGGCGCGGTGCGTCCCACCAAGCGCCGCAAGGGAACTCGCAAGTCCCACGCATTGATCCGGGCGCCGAGCAGCACCAGTGCGGCGGGCAGCAGCACGATGGCGGCGGCCGCAGCGGCCAGCACCACCGCCACGCCGGAGTAGGCGAACGACTTCAGGAAGTACAGCGGGAACACGCTCAGCACGGCCAGCGCGAGGGCCACGGTCAGCGCCGAGAACAACACGGTGCGCCCGGCGGTCCGCACGGCGCGGATCGCGGCCTCGCGGTACGGCAGCCCGTTCGCCAATTCCTCGCGATAGCGGCTGACGATGAACAGGCTGTAGTCGATCGCCAGCGCCAGCCCCATCGCGGTGGTCATGTTCAGCGCGTAGATCGACACGTCGGTGCCCAGCGTGAGCAGGCGCAGGATGGCCAGCGTGGCCGCGATGGCGAAGATCCCCACCACCAGCGGCAGCGCCGCCGCCACGACACTGCCGAACACCAGCACCAGCACGATCATCGACAGCGGGATGGCGACCGCCTCCGCGACCTCGAGATCCCGGGTCACCTGCTTGTTCACATCGTGGAAGACGGTGGCCGCCCCGCCCGCGTGCACGCGCACGCCCGGGGTGTCGCCGGTGAGCTGCGTGGCGATCTCCCCGGCCGCGCGCTGCGCCTGGTCGTCGCCGCCCCGCAGGTACGCGAGCACCAGCCCCTCCCGGCCGTCGGTGCTGCGCAGCGCGGCCTTCACGTTCGGCGGGCTGGTCCAGTACGACCGCACCCCGACCGCGTCGCCCCGCGCCTGCAACCGATCGACCAGTGCGGTGCCGACCTGCCGGGCGGGCGCGGAATCCACACCCTGGTCGGCGGAGACCAGCAGCACGAAATTCGGCTGCGCGCCGTCGAACTTGTCCGCCAACAGCTGCGATACCCGCGACGATTCGGCGGCGTCGGGCGTGAACCCACCGGCCTTCAGATGTGCGGCGGCCGACGCGCCGAAGACCCCGCACGCCAGCGCCACCACCAGCGCGCCCAACAGGAGGGCCCGGGGATACCGGACCGAGAACTGCGCGATACGGGTCAGCATGGGCGGCCCCCAGATCGGTGGGTGAGGTAACAGCGTTAGGGTAACGCCGTTACCTCAAAGAATTCAGTGATCCCGGTCACCATGCGGCCCGAACAGGCCGCGCGGGGTATGCCCGCTGACGCCCTCGGCGTAGGCGGTCTCGGCGTGCAGCGCGGAGTCGATGCCGCTGATCTCGTGCTCGCGGCTCACCCGGAAGCCGAGGGTGCGGTCGATGAGCTTGCCCAGCAGATACGACACCCCGAACGCCCAGGCCGCGACGACGAGCACGCCCAGCGCCTGCTTGCCGAGCTGGGCCGCCCCGCCGCCGTAGAACAGACCGCGCACGCCGCCGGTCATCACCCGGTTGGCCAGCAGGCCGATCAGCAGCGTGCCGATGACGCCGCCGACGAAGTGCACGCCCACCACGTCCAGCGAATCGTCGTAGCCCGCCTTGAACTTCCAGCCCACCGCGAACGAACACACCACGCCCGCAACGAGTCCCACCACCACCGCGCCGAGCGTGTTCACCGAACCGCAGGACGGCGTGATGGCCACCAGCCCCGCCACCGCGCCCGACGCCGCGCCGAACGTGGTCGGGCGACCGTCGCGGAACTGTTCCACCGCAAGCCATCCCAGCATGCCGAGGCAGCCCGCGACCAGGGTGTTGAGGAAGACCGCGGCCGCGATCCCGTTGGCGGCCAGCGCCGATCCCGCATTGAAACCGAACCAGCCGAACCACAGGATGCCCGCGCCCAGCAGCACGAACGGCAGGTTGTGCGGCCGCATCGCGTCCACCTTGAAACCGATGCGCGGCCCCAGCACCAGCGCCAGGGCGAGAGCCGATGCGCCCGAGGCGATCTCGACCACCATGCCCCCGGCGAAGTCCAGCGCGCCGAAGTGCGCGAGCCAGCCGCCGGGGCCCCACACCCAGTGCGCGATGGGCGCGTACACCACCAGCGCCCACGCCGGAACGAAGATCATCCACGCGGAGAACTTCGCCCGATCCGCGATCGCGCCGCTGACCAGCGCGGCGGTCAGGATCGCGAAGGTCAGCTGAAATGTCGCATACAGCAGCTCCGGCACGCCGTTTCGCACGCTGCCGGGGTCGATGCCGGTCATGGCGATATGGGTGAGGCCGCCGATCAGCCCGCCGCCCGCGTCCTCGCCGAAGGCGAGCGGATAGCCGAGCAGCAGCCACGCCACCGTCACCAGCGGAATGGCGATGAAGCTCATCATGAGCATGTTCAGCACGCCGGTGGAGCGCACCATGCCGCCGTAGAAGATGGCCAGGCCGGGCGTCATGAGCAGGACCAGGGCGGTGCTCGCCAAAAGCCATGCGGTGGCGGCGGGATCGATGGTCGAGGGCACGAGACTCCTTCCACGCTTCCGGGCGTGACGCATGGAAATTACCGTGCGGTCGGTTATCGAGTGCGCTCGCGTGCCTTGCGCGCCAAGGCCCGTCGCCCGCGTGGCCCGGGCACCGGGAGGTCGTCGCGCACCTCGAGCCATCCGGCGGTGGCCAGCCACTGCTGCTGGGCGCGCGCGTCGGCGGTGTCGTTGAAGACGCGGCGGCCGCGGTCGTCGCGCAGGTCGTGGGCCAGCACCGACCAGCGCGGCGGGCGGCCGTGCTCGGTGTCGTAGGCGTCGAGGAATCCCGCCACCAGCGTGCCGATCGTGTTCACCGGCCGCAGCGAGACCCGATTGCCGAATGCTGCCGAATGGAAACGTCTTGCGGCGCACAGCGATCGGGGGCTGGCGTCGAATGCGATCCACCCGGCGCGCTGCGCGCGTTCGATCAGCCAGAGATGTTTGATGGCGTTCGGCGCGATATCGCCGACGCGTTCGCGAATGAGCCGGAGGACCGGATCGGTGAGCAGGATGTCGCGCCGGGTGGGTCCGGTGCCGTGCGCGTTCCGATACTCGTGTGTGAGTGTTGCCAAAATATGCCCGAATTCATCGATACTGCGCTGCGCGCGCCGCCCGAGCCGTTCGATTCGTTCGGCTTCGGCGCGCATCTCGTTCTGGACGAGGAGGGTGCGCACGGCCGCCGGGGTGGGGACCTGGCCGCGGTCGAGCAGTTCCAGAATGGCGGCGGCGGTCAGCGGATCGGCGGCGGCCGACACCGGGAGCGAGTCGCGGTTGAGCGCGAAGTCCTGCGGGCGGATCGCCCGGCTCAGCAGCCCCACCGCGGACTCGTTACCAGCGAATTCGGTATGCGATAGCCAGGCGGCGGCGATGTCACACGGCGGCACGGTCGGCGGTTCCTCCAGGGGGTGGCGGGAGGTTCGGCGAGCGGCCGGTGGGATTCTCCCGCGGCGTGCTGTGTGGGAGTCAGGTTGTGCCCCGGTCGGGATGAGGGACCGACCGGGGCCACCAACCTGATGAAGGTTTGGCTACCGAAGTTGCCGAGACCTACGTTAACCAGTCGATTGCACTCTTTTCCAATCGGTTGACGGAATCGTTATGTCTGCAATATCACTAACAAACGGGGAGGGGGTTCGTTAAAAGGGATGCTCGGCGATGCGGTCCCGGCGAACCTCGACAATTGTGTCGCCATTCGAATTTCACATCCGTAACAACGGACTAATCGGTCGGTCGCTGCGCCCGGCAGCAAGCCGCGGGAATGATTGTGAGACGGGTCACATCGGGGTCGGCGGCCGCCGCGGGGGCCTGTCGGTGGTCGCCGGTACCCTCTCTGCGTGGCTCTGTACCGGAAGTACCGACCGGCAACATTCGCAGAGGTGGTGGGGCAGGAGCACGTCACCGACCCGTTGAGCACCGCGCTCGACACCGGGCGGATCAGTCATGCCTACCTGTTCTCCGGCCCTCGGGGGTGCGGCAAGACCTCCTCGGCGCGCATCCTCGCCCGCTCGCTGAACTGCGTGGAGGGTCCCACCTCGAGACCGTGCGGGGTGTGCGCCTCGTGCGTGGCGCTGGCCCCCGGCGGGCCCGGCAACCTGGACGTCATCGAGCTGGACGCCGCGAGCCACGGCGGCGTCGACGACACCCGCGAGCTGCGCGACCGGGCCTTCTACGCGCCCGCGGAGTCGCGCTATCGCGTCTTCATCGTCGACGAGGCGCACATGGTCACCACGGCGGGCTTCAACGCGCTGCTCAAGATCGTCGAGGAGCCGCCCGCCCATCTGATCTTCGTCTTCGCCACGACCGAACCGGACAAGGTGCTGCCGACCATCCGGTCGCGCACCCACCACTATCCGTTCCGGCTGCTGCCGCCCGCCACCATGCGCGGGTTGCTGGGCGGGATCTGCGAGCAGGAGGGCGTGCAGGTCGAGGAGGCCGTGTACCCCTTGGTGATTCGCGCCGGCGGCGGGTCCCCGCGCGACAGCCTCAGCGTGCTCGACCAGCTGCTGGCCGGTGCGGGCCCGGAGGGGGTCACCTATCCGCGGGCGCTGGCGCTGCTGGGCGTCACCGACATCGCGCTCATCGACGACGCCGTGGAGGCGCTGGCCACCGACGACGGCGCCGCCCTGTTCGGCACGATCGACCGCGTGGTGGAGGCCGGGCACGACCCGCGCCGCTTCGCCACCGACCTGCTGGAGCGGGTGCGCGACCTGATCCTGCTGCGCGCGGTTCCCGATGCCGCCGAACGCAATCTGGTCACCGGCCCCGGCGACGTGCTCGACCGCATGCGCGACCAGGCCCAGCGCATCGGCCCCGCCACCCTGGCCCGCTACGCCGAGCTGCTGCACGAGGGCCTCGGCGAGATGCGCGGCGCCACCGCCCCCCGCCTCCTGCTCGAGGTCGTCTGCGCCCGCATGCTCCTGCCCTCGGTCTCCGACGCCGAATCCGCCACCCTCCAACGCCTGGAGCGCATCGAACGCCACCTCTCCGGCACCCCGGTACCCCCACCCGCCCCCACCCCGTCCGCGCCCCCGGCCCAAACCCCCACCCCGCCCTCCGGCGAACCCCGCCGCCGCGGCGCCGAGGCCCTGGCCGCCATCCGCGAAACCCGCTCCGGCAAGCCCACTCCCCCTCAAGCCCCGCCCACGGCCGCGAACTCCGCTGCTACCTCGCAAGCGGTCTCGGCTGCACAGCCTGCTACCCCGCAGGCGACCCAAGCCCCGCAGCCAACCACCGCCCCGCAATCTGCCCAGGCTCCGCACCCCACCGCCTCGCAACCGATCCCGGCTTCGCAACCGATTGCTGCCCCGCAGGCGCCCCAAGCTCCGCAGTCTGCCGCCCCCCAGGCAACCGAAATTCCGCAACCTACTGTTGCTCCGCAACCGGTCTCGGCTCCGCAGCCTGCTGCTCCGCAGGCGGCCCAAGCCTCGCGGTCACCGGCCGCCCCGCAAGGGGCCCAGGCTCCACAGTCCGCTGCCTCGCAACCGGTTTCGGCTTCGGAGCCGGTGGCGGCCTCGCAGGCAGTCCAGGCTCCGCAATCTACGCCTGCTTCGCAACCGGTCTCGGCTCCGCAGCCTGCTGCTTCGCAGGCGGCTCGAGCCTCGCGGTCGTCGGCCGCCCCGCAAGGGGCCCGGGCTCCGGAGTCTGATGCCTCGCAAGCGGTTTCGGCTTCAGAGCGGGTTGCTGCTCCGCAGGCGGTCCAGGCTCCGCAGGCTGCTGCCTCTCAGGCGGCCGAAGCTCCGCAATCTACTGTTGCTCCGCAAGCGGTCTCGGCTCCGCAGGCGGCTCGACCCGCTGAGTCATCCGCTACCTCGCAAGAGGCACAGGCTCCGCAGCCCCTTGTCTCGCAAGCGATCCCGGATTCGGAGCAGGTTGCTGCTTCGCGGGCGACCCAAGCCGCACAGTCATCCGCTGCCTCGCAGGCCGCTGCCGCACCGCAGGGAGGTTCGGCTTCGCAGTCCGGCTCTGCCGCGCAGTCGGATGTGGCCGGGAGTGCTGATGCCGCCTTGCAGTCCGGGGTTGTCCCGCAGGTGGATTCGGCTTCGCAGCTTGATGGCGCCTCGGAAGCCGGGGCGGGTCGGGCGGATAGTGCTGCGCAGGTGGGGGCGGGTTCGCAGGGCGATGTTGTTTCCGCGGGTCAGCAGGCCGGTGGTGCCGTGCGGGCGGGTTCGGGCTCGGAGACCGATGTGGCTGCGGCTGGTGTTGCGGCGCAGGTCGGGTCGGGCTCCGATGCGGTGGGGGGGTCCGTCGGGGATGCCGGTGTGGCCGAAGGGGTTGTGCCGCAGGTGGGGGGCTCGGAGGGGGAGTTGTTGCGGGAGGTCGAGGGTAGGTGGGGGGAGATTCGGGCCAAGGTGCGGGAGTTCGGGGCGGCCGTGCATGCGTTGCTGTCGGGGGCCGCGGTGGCGCGGGTGGACGGGGATGTCATCGTCTTCGCGCATCAGCACGCGCCGCTGGCGCAGCGGCTGTCGAATCCCAAATACGTGGAGGCCGTGGAGGCGGCCGTGCACGCGGTGCTCGGGCGGCGGCACGGGGTGCGCTGGGAGGTCGGTGCGGCGGCCGCACCGGCGCGGAACCAGGCGGCGGCGCCCGCGCGCGAATCCGGCCGCGCCCCGGCGCGTGGCGGCCAGTCCGGCCGGTCCGAGCAGTCCCAGCCGCGCTTCACCCGGCCCAGCCAGGCGCGCGCGGCGAGTCCGGACGCGAGCCAGGCGCGCGGGCGTGAAGGGGCCTCGACCGAAGCGGACTCCGCCACCCGTTTCGCCCCTCCGGACGACGACATCCCCCTACCGGACGGCCCCGACTATCCGGACGATCCCGGGCCCACCGACTACTCGCCGGTAGGTTATGACGGTGTCCCACCTGCGTCGACGGAGGAAGAGGAGCGCGAAATGCTCGCCGAGTCGGCCCGCCCGGTGCCGCCCGGAGACCGTCGCGACCCCGATGAGGTGGCCTTGGAGCTGCTCCGAACTGAGTTGGGCGCCACACGTCTGGACGGTTGACAGCCGCCCTCCCGACGACCTTAAGTTAACCGTAGTTCGCATCCGACGGTATGATGAGCAGGTGGTCGTCAGTAGCGGCACCACGAGGTTCTAAGGTATGCCCAGGCGTACGGGCGACCGGAGCGCACGTGGGCCGTCTGGTGCCGACGTTTGTACAGCGTCAGGACGGTCGGTCCGACACGACCGGTCGGCGAGGCTATCCAAGGAAGGAAAGATTCCGATATGACCACAGAGGCCTACATTTACGAGGCCGTTCGCACCCCGCGCGGCCGTAACAAGAAGGGGTCGCTGCACTCGGTCAAGCCGATCGATCTGACGACCGGTCTGGTCAAGGAGCTGCGGAACCGCTTCCCCAACCTGGACGAGGATCGCATCTCGGACATCATCCTCGGCGTCGTGACCCCGGTCGGTGACCAGGGCGCCGATATCGCCCGCACCACCGTGCTGACCTCCGGCCTGCCCGACACCGTCGGCGGCATCCAGATCAACCGCTTCTGCGCGTCCGGCCTCGAGGCCGTCAACCTCGCCGCCCAGAAGGTCCGCTCCGGCTTCGACGACATGGTCATCGCCGGTGGCGTGGAGGCCATGTCCCGCGTCCCGATGGGCTCCGACGGCGGCGCCATGTTCATGGACCCGTGGACCAGCTACGAGAACTACATTGTGCCGCAGGGCATCTCGGCCGACCTGATCGCCACCATCGAGGGCTTCACCCGCGACGACGTGGACGCCTACGCGGTGCGCTCGCAGGAGCTGGCCGCCAAGGCCACCAGCGGCGGCTACTTCGCCAAGTCGATCGTCCCGGTCAAGGACATCAACGGCCTGACCGTGCTGGACCGCGACGAGCACATGCGCCCCGGCACCACCGTCGAGGACCTGGCCAAGCTGAACCCGTCGTTCTCGGTCATCGGCGACATGGGTGGCTTCGACGCGGTGGCGCTGCAGAAGTACCACTACGTGGAGAAGATCAACCACGTCCACCACGGCGGCAACAGCTCCGGCATCGTGGACGGCGCCGCGCTGGTGCTGATCGGCAACGAGGAGGCCGGCAAGGCGTCGGGCCTGACCCCGCGCGCCCGCGTCGTCGCCACCGCCACCTCCGGCGCCGAGCCCACCATCATGCTCACCGGTCCGACCCCCGCCGCGAAGAAGGCCCTGGCCAAGGCCGGCCTGACCCTCGACGACATCGACCTGGTCGAGATCAACGAGGCCTTCGCCTCCGTCGTCCTGAAGTTCCAGAAGGATCTGAACATCCCGGACGAGAAGCTGAACGTCAACGGCGGCGCGATCGCCATGGGCCATCCGCTGGGCGCCACCGGCGCGATGATCACCGGCACCATGGTCGACGAGCTCGAGCGCCGCAACGGCCGCTACGCCCTGGTGACCCTGTGCATCGGCGGCGGCATGGGCGTCGCGACCATCATCGAGCGCGTCTGACGCGGCGGACCGAGACTTCTAGGGAGACAACGACGTTATGACCGACAACATGATTGCCTGGGAGAAGGACGCCGACGGCATCGTCGTGCTGACGATGGACGACCCGAACCAGGGCGCCAACACCATGAACGACCTCTACGAGAAGTCGATGGCCGCCACCGTCGACCGCCTCGAGGCCGAGAAGGACGACATCACCGGTGTCGTGATCACCTCCGCGAAGAAGACCTTCTTCGCCGGCGGCGACCTGAAGAACATGATGAAGATCGGCCCGAACGACGCCCAGATCGTCTTCGACCACCTGACCGAGGTGAAGGCCGCGCTGCGCCGCCTCGAGCAGCTCGGCAAGCCGGTCGTCGCGGCGATCAACGGCGCCGCGCTCGGCGGTGGCCTGGAGATCGCGCTGGCCACCCACCACCGGATCGCGGCCGACGTCAAGGGCATGAAGATCGGCCTGCCCGAGGTCAAGCTGGGTCTGCTGCCCGCCGGTGGCGGCGTCACCCGCACGGTGCGCATGTTCGGCATCCAGAACGCCCTGATGCAGATCCTGTTGCAGGGCAACGAGTTCAACGCCACCAAGGCCCAGCAGGTCGGCATCGTCAACGAGGTCGTCGGCACGGTCGAGGAGCTGGTCCCCGCCGCCAAGGCGTGGATCAAGGCCAACCCGGACAAGGGCGTGCAGCCCTGGGACGTCAAGGGCTACAAGATTCCGGGCGGCACCCCGTCCACCCCGGCCCGGGCCGCCAACCTGCCCGCTTTCCCGGCCAACCTGCGCAAGCAGCTCAAGGGCGCGAATATGCCCGCCCCGAAGAACATCATGGCGGCGGCCATCGAGGGCGCGCAGGTCGATTTCGACAACGCCTCGCTGATCGAGACCCGCTACTTCGTCAACCTGCTGACCGGACCGGTCGCGAAGAACATGATCCAGGCGTTCTTCTTCGACCTGCAGCACATCAACGGCGGCGGTTCGCGTCCGAAGGATGTCGCCAAGCGCGAGATCAAGAAGATCGGCGTGCTGGGCGCGGGCATGATGGGCGCGGGCATCGCCTACGTCTCGGCCAAGGCCGGGTACGAGGTCGTGCTCAAGGACGTCTCGCAGGAGGCGGCCGAGCGCGGTAAGGGCTACTCGGTGAAGATCGAGGAGAAGGCCCTCTCCCGCGGCAAGACCACCGAGGAGAAGTCCAAGGCGCTGCTGGATCGCATCCACCCGACCGCCGAGGCTTCCGATCTCGAGGGCGTCGACTTCGTGATCGAGGCCGTCTTCGAGAACACCGAGCTCAAGCACAAGGTGTTCCAGGAGATCGAGGACATCGTCACCCCCGACGCGCTGCTCGGCTCGAACACCTCGACCCTGCCGATCACCGGCCTGGCCGCCGGTGTGAAGCGGCCCGAGGACTTCATCGGCATCCACTTCTTCTCCCCGGTCGACAAGATGCCGCTGGTCGAGATCATCCGGGGCGAGAAGACCTCCGACGAGGCGCTGGCCCGGGTGTTCGACTACACCCTCGCCATCCGCAAGACCCCGATCGTGGTCAACGACAGCCGCGGCTTCTTCACCTCGCGCGTGATCGGCACCTTCGTCAACGAGGCCATCGCCATGCTGACCGAGGGCGTCGACCCGCAGACCATCGAGCAGTCGGGTCTGCAGGCGGGCTACCCGGCCGCGCCGCTGCAGCTGTCGGACGAGCTGAACATGAAGCTCATGCAGAAGATCGCCAAGGAGACCCAGGAGGCCGCCGCGCACGGCGACACCACCATGGGCCGCGAGCGGCACCCGGCGCAGGACGTCATCGATTACATGGTGGCCGAGGGCCGTCCGGGCCGCCTGGAGAAGGCGGGCTTCTACGAGTACGACGAGAACGGCAAGCGCCAGGGCCTGTGGGCGGGCCTGCGCGAGCACTTCAAGACCAGCACCGACACCGAGATCCCGTTCCAGGACCTGATCGATCGGCAGCTGTTCATCGAGGCCATCGAGACCCAGAAGTGTTTCGACGAGGGCGTGCTCACCTCCACCGCCGACGCCAATATCGGTTCGATCTTCGGCATCGGCTACCCGGCCTGGACCGGTGGTGTGCACCAGTTCATCGTCGGCTACCCCGGTGGGCAGGCGGCCTTCGTGGCCCGGGCCGACGAGCTGGCGGCCAAGTACGGCAAGCGGTTCGAGGTGCCGGCGTCGCTGCGCAAGTGAGGCCACCCCTGCGGTGAACCACCGCGGCGGTCGTTGGCACGGCCCGGATCACGGCTTATCGTGGTCCGGGCCGTGCTGCATCAGCACCCGAGTCCACCCCGGCACGGTTCGGTCCGATCCGAATTGCAGACGCGTGACCATGGTCCGCGCTACGTTGGAATGAGCGCGGGACGTTCGAGGTGGTGCCATGAATCCACAGACGGGCAAGGTCCGCAGCGCCGATTCCGCCGTCGAGTCGAACACGCAGCGATACTCACCGATGGATATCGCCGCCGAACTCGAGTCGATGGGGTTGTTCGACGCGGAAGAGATCGGCCGCGGCGGCTTCGGCGTGGTGTATCGCTGTGCCCAGCGCGCCCTGGACCGGGTGGTCGCGGTCAAGGTGCTGTCCTCCGAGATCGACGCCGAGAGCCGGGAACGCTTCCTGCGCGAGGAACACGCCATGGGCCGGCTGTCCGGCCATCCGAACATCGTCGACGTCCTACAGGTGGACGTGACCCCCACCGGGCTGCCGCTGATCGTCATGCCCTACGCCGTGCACGGCTCGCTGGAGCAGCTCGTGCGCGAGCACGGCCCGCTGAGCTGGTCGGATTCGCTGCGGGTCGGGGTCAAGCTGGCCGGGGCGATCGAGAGCGCGCACCGCGTGGACGTGCTGCACCGCGACGTGAAACCGGCCAATGTGCTGCTCAGCCGCTACGGCGAGCCGCAACTCACCGACTTCGGCATCGCCCGCATTCCGGGTGGCTTCCGCACCTCCACCAGCCTGATCACCGGCTCGCCCGCCTTCACCGCGCCCGAGGTGCTCAAGGGCGAGGAGCCGACGGTGCGCTCGGACGTGTACGGCCTGGGCTCCACGCTGTTCGCGCTGCTCACCGGGCATGCCGCCTTCGAACGGCAGTCGGGGGAGAAGGTGGTGGCCCAGTTCCTGCGCATCACCACCCAGCCCGTTCCGGATCTGCGGGAGCAGGACATCCCCGCCGATGTGGCCGCCGCGATCGAACGGGCGATGTCGCCGAATCCGGACGACCGCCCGGCCTCGGCGCTCGAACTGGGCGAGCTGCTGCGGTCGGTGCAGCGTGAGCACGGCCAGGTGCCCGACGAGATGGCGCTGCTGACCGCCGGTCCCGACACGGCGGAGTCGGGCGACGGGTCCGGGGAGACCTCGGCGCATCCGTCGCTGCGCAGCCGGACCGCGCTCACCGGCACGCGCAGCGGGGCGACGCTGAGCCTGCCGGGGTCGGGGGCGTCGCTGGTCATCGGCCGGTCGACGACGCTACCCCCTACCGCCGCAACGAAATTCCGCCCGCCCACCCCGGCGCACGAGCCGGTGTACCGGCCGCGCCTGCTGGATCTGCTGCGGGCGGGCGGGCATCGCCAGCTGGCGGTGATCCACGGGCCCGCGGGCTTCGGCAAGAGCACCGTCGCCTCGCAATGGCGCAGCGAACTGGTCGAGCGCGGCATCGATGTCGCGTGGATCGGCATCGATCGCGACGACGACAACGAGGTGTGGTTTCTCGCCCACCTGCTGCAGGCCATCCGCCGGGTGCGCCCCGAGCTGGGCGCCGGGCTGGAGCAGATGCTGGAGGAGCGCCCGGCCGACGCGGTGTCGTATGCGATCTCCAGCCTGATCGACGAAATCCACGCCGCCGCAAAGCCGATCGTGGTGGTGGTGGAGAATTGGGACCGGGTGACCGACGCGGGCGCGCAGCGGGCGCTGGATGCGCTGCTGGAGAAGGGATGTCACCATCTGCGCTTCGTCGTCACCACCAGGGAACCGTCCGGGTTGCCGCTGAGCCGGTTGCGGGTGCACGACGAACTGGTCGAGATCGGTTGTTCCGAGCTGCGGCTCACCGCGGGCGAGACCCGGCAGATCCTGGTGGAGCGCAACGGATTCCGGCTCGACGACGATCAGGTGCAGCGGATCCACGACGCCACGGACGGCTGGCCCGCGGCGATCCAGCTGGTCAGTCTCTCGCTGCGCGGCACCGGGGATCGGCCGGTGGATCCGGCGCAGCTCATCGCGCACCTGTCCGGCGGTAATCAGGCGATCCGGGAGTACCTGTCGGAGAACGTGCTCGACACCCTGGAGCCGCGGCTGCTCGAGTTCCTGATGTCGATCTCGGTGACCGAGAAGGTCTGCGGCCCACTGGCGGCCGCGCTCAGCGGCGAAGCCGACGCCGAGCAGCTGCTGGAGCAGGCCGAGCAGCGCGAGCTGTTTGTCAGCCGGGTCGACCACGATCCGACCTGGTTCCGGATCCAGCCGCTGTTCGCCGAGCAGCTGCGCGCCCGGCTGGAGCGGGTGCATCCGGGTAAGTCGAAGGCCATGCACCGCAAGGCCGCCCGCTGGTACGCCGAGCATCAGCTGCTGCGCAAATCGGTGGATCACGCGCTGGCGGCCACCGATCTGAAGCTCGCGGTGGATCTGGTCGAGAGCGGCGGCATGGACCTGATCGACTCCTCCCGGCTGGCCACCCTGCTCGGGACGGTGTCGAAACTGCCTGTGCAGCAGGTGGCCTCGCGGTCGAAGCTGCTGATCGCGTTGGCGCGGGCCAATATCAATCTGCAGCAGTCCGGCGCCGCCCGCACCGCGCTGGGGCGGCTGTCGAACATGCTGGCGCGCAGTTCGCCGACCGACGCCGATGTCGTGCGGCAGCGCTGCGAGGCGGCGGTGCTGGCGGCCGCCGACCAGGTGGCGCGCGACCGCACCGACGGTGTGCTGGAACGGGTTTCGGACTGCCTGGAGCGCGCCGACGACCTGCCGCCGTGGACGGTGTCGACGGCGGCGAACCTGGTGTCGTTCGTGCGGTGGTGCGATTTCGACTTCGAGGGCGCGCGGGCCGTGCAGGAGTGGGCCGTCCCGTACCACACCCGGTCCAAGGACGTGCTCGGCGTCGTGCTGGGCCTGCTGAGCATCGGCGCGGCCGCCTACGAGCAGCTCGATATCGACATGGCCACACGGTGTTTCGAGCAGGCGTGGCAGACCGCCCGGGATCGGTCCGGCCCGCGGTCGCACGCGGTGCGGGTGGCCGCGGCGCTGCTCGGCGAGGTCACCTATCGGCGCGGCGATCTGGACGCGGCGCAGCGGCTGCTGGATCAGAGCCATCAGCTGGTGACTCGGGTGGGGCCGGTGGACTTCCTGATCACCACGTTCGTGATCGGCGCCCGGGTGAAGGCGGTGCGCGGGGATACGCAGACCGCCGCCGCCCGGCTCGACGAGGGCGCGCGCATCGCCGCCGACCGCAAGCTGCCGCGGCTGGCCGCGCACATCCGGGCCGAACGCCTGCGCCTCGGCCTGTCCGGCGACCCGAACGGCGCCCCCCTGAGCGAACCCATCCTGCGATCGCCGCGGCACAGCACCGGCACGGCCGTGCTGACCGCCGAGGCGGAGGAGATCGCCGCCATCCGCACCCTGCTGGCCCGCCACTACCGCGGCGTGGATTCCTTCGCCGCCGACGACTTCGCCCCCCTCGGCACCGACGACACGGCGGTGAAACGCGCCCGCGCCCTGCACGGCCGCATGACCGAACAGCACCGTCCCCGTGCGGAATTGGACGCGGCGCTGCTGCTGGCCGAATGCCTGGCGGTGGCGGGCTGGACCGGCGAGGCCGTCGCCACCCTCACCCCCGTCGTGGCCAAATGCGCCGAATTGGGTTGGCCCCGACCACTTCTCGACTCCGGACCGGGCGTCCAGTCTCTGCTGCGCACGCTGCGCAACGAGATGCTGCTGTCCGCCGAGCACGCCGAAAGTCCGGATATTCCAAGGAAGTTCCTCGATTCGCTGCTTTGAGCGAATCGCCGGTACGCGTCGTCGGGCTGTCGTAAGGTGAAGCCACCTCCCTTCGAGGGGCGATGGACCTGGTCCTACATCGCGCCCAGAGAGGAGGTGGGTGGGATGGCGAAACATCGCCGTAAGGAAAATGCTCCGGTCGACTGGGCTGCTGTAGTGCTCAGCATTGCCGTAGTCGCCGGAGCATTCATCCTGGTCCGTAGGATGCGGGCCAAGTGATCCCACCGGGTGGGGCGCCGTTACCGCGGCGCTTCACCCTCCTACATCACTGAGTGACATCTCGAATGTACCTCGTCCCGGGGGATGGCGCATTCGTTTCTCCAGATCAGGCCGTCCACCACGGGCGTAGCGGCACGTCCCACGTCTCCTGCGGGCCCAGCTTCATACCCAGCACCTGGTGGAGCTGAACCACGTTGCGCTGGAAGCCCAGTCGGCAACCCGCCATGTAGAGGCCCCAGACCTTGGCGGTGCCCTCGCCGACCTCGGCGACGCAGGCGTCCCAGTTGGCGACCAGGTTCTTGCACCACTCGTGCAGGGTCAGCGCGTAGTGCGGGCGCAGGTTCTCCTCGTGCAGGACCTCCAGGCCGACATTCTGGATGTCGGAGATGATGCGGCCCGAGCCGATGAGCTCGCCGTCCGGGAACACGTAGCGGTCGATGAAGTCGCCCGCCTTGGTGGTGCGGGTGTTGTCCGGGCGGGTGATGCTGTGGTTGAGGAATAAGCCGCCGTCGCGCAGCTTGCTCTGGATGTAGCCGAAGTACGTCGGATAGTTGTGCACGCCGATGTGTTCGGTGAGGCCGATCGAGGAGAGCGCGTCGAACCCGGACTCGGCCACGTCGCGGTAGTCGGAGTGGCGCACCTCGGCGAGGTCGGACAACCCCTCCTCGGCGATCTTGGCCTGCGCCCACTCGGCCTGCTCCTTGGACAGGGTCGCGCCGATCACCCGGACGCCCTGCTTGGCCGCGTAGCGCACCATGCCGCCCCAGCCGCACCCGATGTCGAGCAGGCGGTCGCCCGGCTTCAGCTTCAGCTTCTCGAACACCAGGCGGTACTTGTTCTCCTGCGCCTGCTCCAGCGTCCAGTCCTCGTCGCCGTACACCGCGCAGGTGTAGGTCATGGACGGGCCGAGCACGTACTCGTAGAAGGTGTTGGAGACGTCGTAGTGGTGATGGATCGCCTCGGCGTCGCGGGTCTTGGAGTGCCGCAGGCCCTCCAGGGCGATGCGGCGCCAGCGCGGCAGCGTCTCCTGCGGCGGCGGCGCGACCGGCTTGAGCGCGTCCCAGCCGAGCGAGCGGGCGATGGTGACCAGCGCCAGCGCCGAGGGGCGCCGGAACTTCATGTCGCTCATGGCCTTCAGGAATTCGTACGGGTCGCCCGGGTGCACGCCCTCGGCGGTCATGTCGCCGGAGATGTAGGCCCGGGCCATGCCGAGATCGCCCGGGGCCGTGGCGATGTAGTTGATGCCGCGCGGAGTCCGGATGTCCAGCTTGTACTTCGAGTCCGCGGGACCGGTGCTGCTGCCGTCGTAGGCCGAGAACCGGATCGGCGCCTCGCCGTCGAGGAGGGTCTCGAAGATCTCCGCAATGCTGAGCCTGGTGCCCAGTTCTGCGAATACGTCGGAACGGTCCTTGAAAGTGGTCACTTGCGTTGCACCGCCTTCGAATACAAATCCAGCAAACGATGATCGGGGTCGTAGCGCTTCTTGAGCTCCGGATAAACGTCGCCGCCGTACAGCCGCGCGAATTCATCCTCGCTGTAGTACGCGTCCGAGTACAGCGATTTGTGCCCGTCCAGCTCGGACACCCGGGTTTCGATGGCGCGGTTGGCCGCGCCCTGCCGCTGGCCCGGGACGGTCGGCACCGCGGACCAGAAGCCGACATTCACGTAGGTGCGATCCGGTTCCAGCGGGTACAGCGGCCAGGGCCGCGACGCGTCCGGCGCGGTCCCGCCTTCCCCGTTGCCGCGCAGGCGAAGTGGGCACAGCCACAGCGGCTCGATGGGGATCTCGGCGAGGAACCACTCCAGGAAGTCGGCGGTGCGCTCGATGGGCACCTCGATGTCCTGCACCACGCGCTCGCGCGGCGGATTGCCCTTGCGGGCCTCGAGTTTGTCGCCGATGTCGTAGCGGTGGTCCAGCGCGATCAGCTTCCAGTAGAAGCTCGATCGCCGATACTGCTTGGGCCACAGGCGCCGAATCCTCGGGTTCTGCGTGCCGAAGGCGCGCGAGCACCAGAACCAGTCGGTGTCCCAGCGCCACAGGTAGTCGTGGATGGTCAGCCGGTCGCGCTTGGGCCGCGGCGAATCGTGTTGGATGGAGCGGTAATAGATGTCCATCCCGGTGTAGTCGCTGACCGGGCCGGGCTCGTCGGTCTGCCGCCCGAGCACCAGATAGCTCTCGTCCGAAGTGAATACGACGCCGTCGAGGTAGTCGACCGGCTCGCCGTCGTAGGAGCGGTCGGCCACGATCCGCGCCATGACCGATTCCAGCTCGCGCAGGTCGTGGAATCGCACGTGCCGCAGCGCCACATAGGGCTGCACGGTTTCCAGATCGATCTTCAGCCGGGTCGAATAGCCCAGCGTGCCATAGGAATTCGGGAAGCCGCGGAACAGGTCGGCGTGCTCGCCGTCCGGGGTCGCGGTGACGATCTCCCCGGCGCCGGTCAGCACGTCGATCTCGAGCACCGATTCGTGCGGGAGGCCGCTGCGGAAGGAGGTCGACTCGATGCCCAGACCGGTGACCGCACCGCCGAGGGTGATGGTCTTCAGCTGCGGAACCACCAGCGGCGCCAGCCCGTACGGCAGCGTCGCGGCGACCAGGTCCTCGTAGGTGGTCATCCCGGCCACGTCCGCGGTCCGCGCCTGGGGATCGACCGCGATCACGCGGGTCAACCCCGAGACGTCCAGTCCCGGCGCATCGCTGCGCGCCCGCGCACGGAACAGGTTGGAGGTCTTCTTGGCCAGCCGGACGTTCGCGTCCCGGGGGATCGCGCGGTAACTGGCCAGCAAGCGGTCCACTCCCGCTCGGTGCGCGGCGAAACCTGATTCGTGTGCGGCCGGTGCGCGTCCGGCCTTGCCCAACAGACTCACTGCCACATCCCTGACGCTATCTCGCACTGAAGTGAGGGGCTACCGCGAGGGTACCTACGCATCGGATTCTTCACGCACATGTCGCGTGGCGTTGGGATATCCGGCCGGTCGGCGATTCGATGGCGAATGCGCTGGTCACGGGGTCGGGGCCGGGTCGGCGGGCGCGGCGGGGATGCGCCGGTGGCCGCCGTGGCGCACCCCCGCCGGTGTGCACCATGCACACCGTGCCCGAATTGGGACTGTTGTCACGCTGCCAATCGGGATGGAAATCGGACAAAATCACGTTGGAGAATGCTCCGCGAGCGGCCGTCGTTGCGCGGTGCGGACTCTCGGCGGCCCGTGGGCGCGTCGACGGTCGGGGCGGCGAATTCGGCTGGGGCGCAGTGGGCGACATGTCCGGCCCGGGTGATTCCGATAACGCGGATGGTCCGATCGCGGTGGAGTGCGGCGTAGCATAGCCCGGCGGCAGGTACCGTGCACACCGCCGACTCAAACAAGGAGCTCATTGTGGGACAGGTCAGCGCCTCCAGTTCGATCGTCGTTCCGGCGGATCCACAGCGCGCGCTCGAGGCGATCGCCGACTACGAGTCGGTGCGCCCGCGCATCCTCACCTCGCACTACCGCGACTACAAGGTGCTCGAGGGTGGTAAGGGCATGGGCACGGTGGCCGAATGGACGCTGCAGGCCACGCAGAAGCGCTCGCGCAATGTGCACGCCGTGGTGTCGGTCTCGGATTCCATGGTGACCGAGCGTGATTCGAACTCGACGCTGGTGACCACCTGGACCGTGACCCCGTCCGGCGGCGGCGCACTGGTCACGGTCCGCACCAGCTGGAAGGGCGCCGGCGGCGTCCCCGGCTTCTTCGAGGGCATCTTCGCCCCGCTGGGCCTGAAGAAGATCCAGGCCGAGGTGCTGGAGAACCTGAAGCGAGAGCTGAGCCAGGCGGCCTGACTACTGCGTGAGCACAAACGTCAACAGCAGCGTCGTCTGGAAATACCCCCTCCACCACGAATACCCGAACCACACCCCCGGACTCACCTCGCGGATCTCATCCCAGACCTGCGGGGTGATCGAGGGCGCGTAGTCCAAGGCCCACACCGGGTTCCCGTCCATGCGCGAGGGGGCGACGTAGACGTTCGCGGGGAAGCCCTCGATGCCCATGCCGGTGATCCGGTTCATCAGGCGGCCGCCGTCCGGGCCGGTATAGAAGGTCTTGCCGATCCAGAACGGTGGCGCCAGCGCCTCCATGATCGGCGGTCGGGTCACCCAGCCGTCGGTCACGCCGTGCGGCACATCGCCCAGCGGGGCGTCGCGGAACAGCTGGTCCTGCTGGTCCGCCGAACATCGGTTGCGCAGCGCGTCGATCGTCGCGGCGGCATCGTCGGAGCGGAGGACGCAGCCGCCGCCGTAGTCGGCGTCGGCGCGCGCGGCCGGCGGATCGAGCACCGCCGGGACCGCCGCGAGCAGCGCCGCCAGCACGGTCGGCGCGAGCATGTACAGGAACGATGTGCGGAAATGATCACGGTCTACACGCATTACTGCCTCCACCGGATTGCCCGACCCACCATTGATGGTAAGTCGCTATGACCGGCCGGATAGGGGCGTAGATCCAACCGTGACTACCCTGGAGGCCGACTCACTTCCCGCAGAGAGGACAGGCCCGTGCAGCCCGGTGGACAGGTCGATATGCAGGCGTTGCTCGCGCAGGCACAGCAGATGCAGGAGGCGGTCATGGCCGCCCAGGCCGAGATCGCGGCGGCCGAGGTCGAGGGCGAGGCCGGCAACGGTCTGGTGCGGGTGACCATCAAGGCCACCGGCGAGATTCAGTCCATGCGGATCGACCCGAAGGTGGTCGACCCCAGCGATATCGAGACCCTGCAGGACCTGGTCGTGGGGGCCGTCAACGACGCCATGGCCAACGCGCAGGAGCTGGCGGCGCAGAAGCTGGGACCGCTGGCGGGTGGCATGGGCGGCGGCTCGATGCCCGGCCTGCCGCTCTAGATCGAGGGCCGGGGTGTACGAGGGTCCGGTTCAGGATCTGATCGACGAGCTGGGCAAGCTACCCGGCGTCGGTCCGAAGAGCGCGCAGCGCATCGCGTTTCACCTGCTCTCGGTGGAGCCGCCGGAGATCGACAGGCTGCAGGCGGCGCTGCAGAAGGTGCGCGACGGCGTGCGGTTCTGCGCGGTGTGCGGCACGGTCTCCGACGGCGAACTGTGCCGCATCTGCGCCGACCCGCGCCGCGACCGCACCATGATCTGCGTGGTCGAGGAGCCCAAGGACGTGCAGGCCATCGAGCGCACCCGCGAGTTCCGCGGCCGCTACCACGTGCTCGGCGGCGCGCTCGACCCGCTGTCCGGCATCGGCCCCGACCAGCTGCGCATCCGGGAGTTGTTGGCGCGCATCGGAAATCAACGCGACGGCGTCGACGTCACCGAGGTGATCATCGCGACCGACCCGAACACCGAGGGCGAGGCGACGGCCACCTACCTGGTCCGCATGCTGCGCGACTTCCCGGGGTTGAGCGTGACCCGGCTCGCCTCGGGGCTTCCGATGGGCGGGGACCTGGAGTTCGCCGACGAGCTGACATTGGGCCGTGCGCTGTCGGGGCGTCGGGCGCTGTAGACCAATCCCCTGATTCCGGCGTGCTTTTGGCCGGAATCTTGCGGTGGATCCCGGCCAAAAGCACGCCGGGATCATGGTGTGGCCCGAGAGCACGCCGGGATCATGGTGGTGGCCCGAGAAATAGGGCTGGGCGGGTGAGGCGGCGGCGGTTACTCTGCCGGGGATGAGCCTTGCGTTTCTGTTGACGACCCTGGTCATCGTCGCCACGCCCGGTACGGGTGCGCTGTTCACCCTTGCGGCCGGGCTCAATCGCGGCACCCGGGCCAGCGTGGTCGCGGCCTTCGGGTGCACCCTCGGCATCGTGCCGCACATGGTGGCCGCCATTACCGGGCTGGCGGCGCTGCTGAACGCCAGTGCGATCGCGTTCCAGACGCTGAAGTATCTCGGCGTCGCCTATCTGCTCTACATGGCGTGGACCACGTTCCGGGACAAGGGAACTCTCGCGGTGGCGGAGGAGGACGGGGCGCCGCCGTCCGCGCTGCGGGTGATCGTGTCCGCGGTGCTGGTCAATGTGCTCAATCCGAAGCTGACCATCTTCTTCTTCGCGTTCCTGCCGCAGTTCGTCAGCACCACCGAGCCGAATGCGCTGCCGCGCATGCTGGAACTGAGCGCCGTGTTCATGCTGGCGACCTTCGTGGTGTTCGTGATCTACGGCGCCTTCGCCGCCGCGCTGCGCACGCATGTGATTGATCGTCCGGCCATTACGACGTGGATGCGTCGGGTATTCGGCGCGTCGTTTCTGGCCCTGGCGGGCAGGCTGGCTTTTACCGATCAGTAAGGGGTTCCCGGCCAAAAGCGTGCCGGGAACTGGAATGTGGCCTTAGAACTGGACCCGTTCCCAGTCGAGTGCGTCAAGGCGGGAGTGGTCGCCGGTGGTCCAGTTCCAGACGAGGTCGGCGACCTGCCCGGCGTCGGGGAGGCGGGTGCCGAAGTGCTTGTCGGCGGACCCGTCTCGGTATTCGAGCGTGTAGTGGCCGGAGCCGTCGCGGAAGGTCTGGATGTAGACCTGGGGTTCGCGTTCGACGATCAGGTAGGGATTCGGGTCGGTGAGCTCGGGCACCCACAGGTCGACCAGGGCGCGGGTCAGGTACGGGAATTCGCCTGCGCCACCGTGGGTTACGGTCACCGGGACGGCGCCCGCCGGGTCGATGACCCAGGCCAGCTGCGGGTCGTAGAGCGCGTACTCGCGCGGGGTGGCGAGCTCGAACAGCAGCGCGCGCAGATGCCCGATGGCGTCGTAGTCGCTCGAAACATAGAGTGCGGCACCGGTTTGCGCGCCGCCGACCGGGCCGTCGGCCAGGAAGGCGTCGGCCTCGGGCAGTTCCGCGTTGCGCCGGTTCAGCTCGGCCGCGATGGCCGCCACCGCCTCGGTTTCGGGCCGGCCCTGCTGGCCGATCAGATACGCGTCGACCGCGGCGGGTGTCGCGGCGACGCCGGAGGGCAGCAGGACCTGGTCGTAACTCACCCGGCCAGGCTACGCGGCCCGGTGCAGGTTTCCGTGACCGCGCAGCCGCAGCCCCCGGCCACGTCGAAGCAGTCGACCACGAAGGTGTGCCGGGCGCGGTCGCTGTCCGCGCAGTCCGGCTCCGTGCATTCCACCGACCGATCGGTGTGCACGAGGAGTGTGCCGTGACAGTGATCGAGCGCCGAATCGCAGATGGAGCAGGCTCGCACGCGCATGAGACCTCCTGTGAGAGCGTCGCATTGGGTCTATCACGAGCGGCCGACATCCTCGCGAATCCGAGCCGCGTGTCGTGGCCGCGTGTTACGTGCTGTGTGGCCTGTTTGTTTCTGAAGGTCATCCGCGAATAATTGGTTACTATCAACGCGGTGTGTAATACTTCAAACGTCAGTTGAAATTCGGCCCGGAGGGTGTCATGCCGCACGAGGATGCAGGCGACGAGGTCGCGGCGACCCTTGCGGTGCTCGAGCAGGTGGTGGGGCCGCTGTCGCGGGCGCTGCGGGCCGAGGTCGTGCTGCACGATCTGACGCACCTGCCGGATTCGGTGCATGCCATCGCGGGCGGGCTCACCGGCCGCGAGGTCGGGGCACCGGCAACCGATCTGCTACTGCGCCATATTCATTCGGGCGCGAGCGAGCATCTGCTGGACTACCCGACCGAGCTGCCGCACGGGCGGCGCGGCCGGTCCAGCACCATCATCGTCCGGTCGCCCGGCGGGGGCGTCCCCGTCGCGGCCCTGTGCCTGAACATGGATGTGACCGATCTGGTCGAGGCGCACCGCCTGCTCGGCGCGCTGGTCTCCGCAAACAACGCGGGTGCGCAGGCCGCCGATCGGCGCGAGAGCTTCCCGCGCAGCGTCGGCGATCTGATCGAACGACTCATCGCCGAGGCGGTGGCCGATACCGGCGTGCCCGCGGCGCTGATGAAGAAACGACACAAGATTCGGGTGGTGAGCCGCCTGCGCGAGCAGGGCGTGTTCGCGGTCAAGGATGCGATCGAGACCGTGGCCGAGGCACTCGGCGTCACCCGGTTCACCATCTACAACTACCTCAATCAGCTCGAGGGCGAGGAGAGCGCATGACGGCCGCGTCCACCGGCATTCCGCCGGTCATGACCGATATCAACCGGTACGACCCGGACCACCGGCGCTGGCTGGCGGAGGCGATCGCCAAGGTGCGCGCGGACGCCCGCCGCTCGTCGGACACGCACCTGCTGCGGGTGCCGATCGCGGCGCTGCCCGGCATCGACCTCTACCTCAAGGACGAGTCGACGCATCCGACCGGATCGCTCAAGCACCGGCTGGCGCGCTCGCTGTTCCTGCACGCGCTGTGCAGCGGCTGGATCCGCCCGGACCGTCCGGTCATCGAGGCGTCCAGCGGCTCGACCGCGGTGTCGGAGGCGTACTTCGCCCGGCTGATCGGCGTGCCGTTCATCGCCGTGATGGCGCGCAGCACCAGCCGGGAAAAGGTGCGGCTCATCGAATTCCAGGGCGGCCGATGTCATTTCGTGGACAACGCGAACGAGGTGTACGACGTCGCGGCCCGGCTGGCGGCCGAGACCGGCGGCCACTACATGGACCAGTTCACCTTCGCCGAGCGCGCCACCGACTGGCGGGGCAACAACAATATCGCCGAGTCGATCTTCGACCAGCTCGCCGAGGAGCGGTTTCCGGAACCGACCTGGATCGTCGCGACCGCGGGCACCGGCGGCACCTCGGCGACCATCGCCCGCTACATCCGCTACACCGGCCGCTCGACCGGCATCTGCGTCGCCGACCCGGACAATTCGGCGTTCTTCCCCGGCTGGCGCGACGCCGACCCCACCGTCACCACCGACGTCTGCTCCCGCATCGAGGGCATCGGCAGGCAGCGGGTCGAGCCCAGCTTCGTGTCCTCGGCCATCGATCGGATGATCCACGTGCCCGACGCCGCGGCCATCGCCGCCGTGCACGTGCTGGAGGAACTGATCGGCCGGAAGGCGGGCGCCTCCACCGGCACCGGCCTGTGGGCCGCGTTCCACGTCATGTCGGAGATGTCGCGCCAGGGCCGGGACGGCAGCGTCGTGGGCCTGCTGTGCGACCCGGGCGACCGCTACATCGACAAGTACTATTCGGCGGATTGGCTTGCGGCCCAAGGCATCGACATCGAGCCCTACCGCAGCTGCCTGCGCGGGTTCCTGGAGTCGGGCCACCTGTGACGGCCGGTTGTCCACCACCCTTCCGCGATCCGATCTCGGGCCTGTAAACTCGCCACATCATGCAGCGGGCACTCCTCCTCGGCCGCCGCGACGGGGTCTGATTCGGACCGGCTCCCGTCGCGGGGTTCAGCTGTGCCGGTCGACCCAGTACTTGGGAAACAACCCCACACCCTCGGAGAATTGCATGTCACCCGCTGACGCCTTCATTTCCGGATCGCGCGCGATCACCGTGCCGGCCAAGCCCGCGCCCGCCGACCAGCCGGGCTGGAACAAGCAGAAGAACTCGTCCATGCCGACCTTCCGGTACCGGCCGTTCGCCGAGGAGGTCGAGCCCGTCGCGGTACCCGACCGCACCTGGCCGGGCCGGATCGCCGACCGGTCGCCGGGGTGGTGCGCGGTCGACCTGCGCGACGGCAATCAGGCCCTGATCGATCCGATGAGCCCGGCCCGCAAGCGCCGCATGTTCGACCTGCTGGTGCGGATGGGCTACAAGGAGATCGAGGTCGGCTTCCCGTCGGCCAGCCAGACCGACTACGACTTCGTCCGCGAGATCATCGAGGACAACGCCATCCCGGACGATGTCAGCATCCAGGTGCTGACCCAGTGCCGCCCGGAGTTGATCGAGCGCACCTTCGAGGCGTGCCGCGGCGCGGCGAATGTGATCGTGCACTTCTACAACTCGACCTCGGTGCTGCAGCGGCGGGTGGTGTTCCGCGCCGACCGCGAGGCCGTGAAGAAGATCGCCACCGACGCGGCCACGCTGTGCCTGCAGATCGAGCGGAACTACCCGGACACCAACTGGCGCTACGAGTACAGCCCGGAGTCCTACACCGGCACCGAGCTGGAGTACGCCCGCGAGGTCTGCGACGCGGTCACCGAGATCATCGCGCCGACCCCGGACAAGCCGATGATCATCAACCTGCCCGCGACGGTGGAGATGGCCACGCCCAACGTGTACGCGGACTCGATCGAGTGGATGCACCGCAACCTGGCCCGCCGCGACTCCATCGTGCTGTCGCTGCACCCGCACAACGACCGCGGCACCGCGGTGGCCGCCGCCGAGCTGGGCTACCTGGCCGGCGCCGACCGCATCGAGGGCTGCCTGTTCGGCAACGGCGAGCGCACCGGCAACGTCTGCCTGGTGACGCTGGGGATGAACCTGTTCTCCCGCGGCGTGGATCCGCAGATCGACTTCTCCAATATCGACGAGATCCGCCGCACCGTGGAGTACTGCAACCAGCTGCCCGTGCACGAGCGCCACCCCTACGGCGGCGACCTGGTGTACACCGCGTTCTCCGGCAGCCACCAGGACGCCATCAACAAGGGCCTGGACGCCATGAAAGCGGCCGCGGACGCGTCGGATTCGGATGTCGACGACATCACCTGGGAGGTCCCGTACCTGCCCATCGACCCGAAGGACGTGGGCCGCACCTACGAGGCCGTCATCCGGGTGAACTCGCAGTCCGGCAAGGGCGGCGTCGCCTACATCATGAAGACCGACCACGGCCTGGCGCTGCCGCGCCGGTTGCAGATCGAGTTCTCGCAGGCGATCCAGCGGATCACCGACGGCGAGGGCGGCGAGGTCACCCCGAAGGAGATCTGGGACGTCTTCGCCGACGAGTACCTGAATCCGATCCTGCCGCTGGAGCGGATCCGGCAGCGGGTCTCCGCGTCGGAGACCGACGGCGGCACCGACCGGATCGCGGCCGTGGTGAAGGTCGACGGCGTCGAGCAGGAGATCTCCGGCACCGGCAACGGCCCGCTGGCCGCCTTCGTCGACGCGCTGGCGACCATCGGCTACGACGTGCGGGTGCTGGACTACTCCGAGCACGCCATGTCCTCCGGAGACGACGCCCAGGCGGCCGCCTACGTGGAGTGCGCCGTCGCCGATCGGGTGGTCTGGGGCGTCGGCATCGCCACCTCCATCACCACCGCCTCGCTGCGCGCGGTCGTATCGGCCGTCAACCGGTCTCGGCGCGACTGCTGACCGCGTCCGCCCGCCCCCGCGAATGCCGGGGCGGGCGGCCCGCGGACCCGGTTCGTTACCGGCTCGAGCCTGTTTATCCACCTGTGGATAACTTCCCGTCACGGCCGTCGGCGAGCCGCTCGGCGGCGGCACGGGCGTAAGGCCAGCGTGCTAGCTTTGATCTGCATTAGCGCCGAGCTCTCTGCTCGTCACTCCGAGCAGATGGGGGAAACGTGACCACTAACGACAACTCGACCTCACCGCCCTGGCTGCAAGCCCACGGGCTGGACACGGCCGCCGACAAGGACGACTCTCCCACGAAGCACGCGCCCGACGATCAAGTGGACGAATCCGTCGCCGCTGCCAAGGCCGAGCCCGCCGGTCCCGAGGCCGCCGAGCGCGATCCCGCGCCCGAGGCCGACCAGCAGGTGTCGGGGATCTTCCCACCGGTGCCCGAATCGATGGAACAGCCCGGCTTCGCGCCGGGCCCGCCGTACGGCCAGGAGCAGTTCCCGCCGCAGGACCAGTTCGGTCAATTCGCGCCGCCCGGACCGGGTTTCGCGCCGCCCGGATTCGTTCCGCCCGGCGCGCCGTACCCGCCCAACCAGGGTTTCGCCCCGCCCGGTGCCTTCCCCATGCCGGGCGAGCCGGGCCAGTTCCCCGGTGGTCCGGGTGAGTTCGTGCCCGGAAATCCTTACGAGCCAGGGCATTTCGCGCCTCCGGGCGAGCACGGTCAGTTCCCGCCGCACGGCGACCCGAACCAGTTCCCCCCGCACGGCGACCCGAACCAGTTCCCCCCGCAGGGTGATCCGAACCAGTTCCCCCCGCAGGGTGAGCACGGCCAGTTCGTGCCCCCGCCGCCCTACGGCGAGATGCGTCAGGAGACCCCGTACGGCGAGGTGCGTCAGGAGATCGGCGCCGACGGCATGGTGCGCCGGGTCTTCGCCGAGGACTCGGCGCCGCCGCCCCCGCCGCCCGGTCCGGAGCAGGCCGGTGGCGGTCAGGAGCAGTACAGCTGGGCGCCGCCGCCGTTGCCGCCGCAGCAGCCGATGTATCGGCCGCCGCAGCCTCCTCCGCATTCGCAGGGGCCCGGGGTGCAGCAGGGGCCGGGCGTGCCGCAGGGGCCGGGCGGCTGGCAGGGCGGCCCGAATCAGCCGCCGCAGCAACCGATGCCGGGCTTCCAGCCGCAGCACATGCAGCAGCCCGGGCCCGCCCACTCGGTCAACGACCTGAACCTGCTCAAGCGGGCCCGGCGCTCGCCGCGCAGCGGGTGGCGGCGCGCGGTGCACAAGATGTCCGGCGGTGCGATCAATCCGGGCGAGTCCTCGGCCGACGTCGTCTACCGCGAACTCGTCGACCGGGTGAACCAGCCGGTCCGCGGCGACTACCGGATCGCGATCCTGTCGCTGAAGGGCGGCGTCGGCAAGACCACCACCACGGTCGGCCTGGGCTCGACGTTCTCCTCGCTGCGCGGCGACCGGGTCATCGCCATCGACGCCAACCCGGACCTCGGCACGCTGGCCCACCGGGTGCCGCGGCAGACCCGCTCCACCGTGCGAAACCTGTTGGAAGACCAGCACATCAGCCGCTACTCGGACGTGCGGGCGCACACCTCGCAGGCCCCCAGCCGACTGGAAGTGCTTGCCAGCGAACAGGATCCGGCGGTATCGGAGGCGTTCAGCGAGGCCGACTATCGGCGCGCGATCAGCACCCTGCAGCAGTTCTACAACATCATCCTGACCGACTGCGGCACCGGCCTGATGCACTCGGCGATGGCCGGTGTGCTCGATTTGGCCAGCTCGCTGGTGCTGGTCACCTCCCCGGCCATCGACGGCGCGCGCAGCGCCTCGGCCACGCTGGACTGGCTCGAGCACCACGGTTACGGCAAGCTCGTGGAGCGAACGGTGGTGGTGGTCAACGCCTCCCGCCGCGGCGCGTCCACGGTCGACCTGGATCAGCTGCGCAAGCTGTTCCTGGACCGCACCCGCGCGGTGCAGGTGGTGCCGTTCGACGACCACCTCGCCGAGGGCGCGGAGATCGACCTGGAACTGGTGAGCAAGCCGACCAAGCGGGCACTACTGGAACTGGCAGCCATGGTGGCCGACGACTTCGGCTACCACGTGCCGCAACCCCCGTTCCCCGGCCCGCAAACCCAATACCCGGGCCCGCAGGGCGGCTATCCGGGTCAGTACCCGGGCTAGGTGCGCGACCGCCCGCGCGCTGGCCTCGCTTGCGGTAGCCCGATTCGCGGGCGGGATAATCCGGGTAGCACCTCGGCTAGGTGTGCGACCGTTGGCGCGCTGGTCTCGCAGGCGCTGCCCCGATTCGCGGGCGGATATGCGGGGCGGTAGCCAGGCTAGGTATGCGACCGTCCGTGCGCTGGTCTCGCTTGCGGTAGCCGGATTCGCGGGCGGGTATTCGGGTCAGTATCCGGGCTAGGTGTGCGACCGTTGGCGCGCTGGTCTCGCAGGCGGTAGCCGCGGGTATCCGGGCTAGGTGCGCGACCGTTCGTGCGCTGGTCTCGCTTGTGGTAGCCGGATTCGCGAGCGGGTATCCGGGCTAGGTGCGTGACTGTCCGTGCGCTGGTCTTGCTTGTGGTAGCCGGATTCGTGGGCGGGGTATCCGGGTAGCACCGCGGCTAGGTGTGCGACCGTTGGCGCGCTGGTCTCGCAGGCGGTAGCCCGATTCGCGTGCGGATATCCGGGTAGCACCGCGGCAAGGTGTGCGACTGTCGGCGCGCTGGTCTTGCAGGTGGTGCCCCGATTTGCAGGGCGGATGTCCGGGCAGCCCGGGTGCTAGCGGGCGACCGCTCGTGCGGCGGTGTCGAAGGCGGTCAGTACGGTTGCGATGGCCGGGCGGTCCTCGGCGTGTGGGCGGGTGGCGATGTCGTAGAGGCGGGCCGCGCGTACTCCGGCCAGCCGCAGCACCACCAGGCCGGGATGTCGGACCGCGTAGCGCGGCATGAGGGCGACGCCGTACCCGGAGACGACCAGTTCCTCGATGACGCTGAAGTCGTTGAGGCGCTGGGCGATTCGCGGTTGCACGCCGGTCACGGTGGCGATCGAGCGCAGCACGTCGTCGACCGGGAAGCCGCCGCGCACGCTCAGCCAGGTCTCCTCGGCGAGCTCGCCGGGCACCACCGCGCCCTGGTCCGCCAGCCGGTGATCGGGACCGACCACCACGTCGATCGGCTCCCGCATCAGCACCCGCGCCGCCACCCGGGGGCCGGACAGCGTCGGCGCGCGCTCGTCGCGATGGGTCAGCACCACGTCGTAGTCGGCGAGCAGCCGGGGCACCTCGGTGGGCGGCACGTCCTCGTCGCGGGCGATCAGGTCGGCACCGGTGTCGGCCAGCGCGGCCAGCAGGTGCGGCAGCAGCAGCGCGGCCCCGGACGGGAACAGCGCGACCCGCACCTGCCCGCGCGGTGAGCCGCGGTAGAGCGCCATCTCGCGGGCCGCGCGGTCCACGGCGGCGAGCACCTCGTCGGCGCGGACCACCAGCGCGTGCCCGGCGTCGGTGAGCCGGACCCGGCGGCCGTCGGGTTCCAGCAGCGCCACCCCGGCCTCGCGGGCGAGCACCTTCAGCTGCTGGGAGACCGCGGACGGGGTCATCGACAATGCCTGCGCGACCGCGCCCACCGTGCCGCGATCGGCGAATTCGCGCAGCACCCGGAGCCGGACGACCGCCATGAACCCGCCGTCGGGCGCTTCGCCGGGGGCGGCGGCTTCGGAGTGTCGGGGCATAGTTCAATTCTACTACACTGTTCGTCCACAAAATCTCGATTGTGCTTAATTAGACTGGTTAATCATCATTTCCGGGTGAGTTACCGTGATCGCCTGCTCGGCCTGGCCGTCGTCCTGCTCTGGGGGCTGAACTTCCTCGCCCTGCACACGGGCGTGGAGCACTTCCCGCCGTTCTTCTTCGCCGGGTTGCGGTTCGTGGTGCTGGCGATTCCGGTGGTGCTGCTGGTGCCGCGGCCGAACGTGCCGCTGCGTTGGCTGCTGCTCTACGGCCTCGGGTTCGGCGTGGCGCAGTTCGCCTTCCTGTTCACCGCCATGCGCGCGGGCATGCCGACCGGGCTGTCGTCGCTGGTGCTGCAGTCCTCGGCGCCGTTCACGGTGGTGCTCGGCGCGCTGTTCCTGCGCGAAAAGCTGCGCCCCGCACAGCTTCTCGGCCTGGCGACGGCCGTGCTGGGCATGGTGGTGATCGGCTGGGACCGCGCCCAGCACGCCACCGTGCTGCCGGTGCTGCTGACGCTGGCGGCCGGTCTGGGCTGGGCGTTCGGCAATATCGGCTCGCGGCTGGCCGCGTCCGGTGGGTCCGGCGAGCGGGTGGATCCGCTGCATCTGGCGCTGTGGATGACCGTGGTGCCGCCGGTGCCGATGTTCGCGCTGTCGGCGCTGACCGAGGGCGTGGGGACGGGCTGGCGGTCCGTGCTCGACTCGTTCACGCCGAGCGGTTGGCCCGCCCTGGCCGCGCTCGCCTATACGGCGGTGCTGGCGACGGTGCTCGGGACCGGCCTGTGGACCTATCTGATGGGTCGCTATCCGGCCGGAACCGTTGCGCCGCTGACGCTTCTGGTGCCGGTGGTGGGGATCGCCGCCTCGTGGGCGTTCCTGGGGGAGCGGCCGACGGTGTGGTCGCTCGTCGGCGCGGGGATCGTGATCGGCGGCGCCTTCGCGGCCACCTCGGCGCGCAAGCGGAAGACCGGTCTCCCCGCCGCCCTCGCGGCGACCCCTGCCGTCGGAGCAGGGGAAACCGGCCTCATGCTCAGCAAGTCGCCAGCGAATTGAACTCGGCGGCACCGTTTTCCGGACCCGAACATCTCGAGGTCGGCTTTCAGCGCTTACAGTAAGCCGCGGCGTGGAGGTTCCGACAGATGGCAGAACAGCAAGGGGCCGTTGTCTCCCGGAGAACGGTGCTTCGCGGGGCGATGGTGGCAGGCATGGTGACCGCGGGTGCGTCGTCCCTGCGTCCGGTGCGTGCGACGGCCGATCCGGGCCGCCGGGTCGTGGTACTCGGCGGCGGGGTGGCCGGATTGACCGCGGCGCACGAATTGGCCGAGCGCGGTTTCGATGTCACGCTCTACGAGCGGCGGGCGCTGGGCGGTAAGGCGCGCAGCATTCCGGTTCCGGGCAGCGGCCGGGACGGGCGCCCGGACCTGCCCGGCGAACACGGATTCCGGTTCTTTCCCGGCTTCTACAAACACATTCCGGACACCATGCGCCGAATTCCGTTCCCCGGCAACGCGAATGGCGTCTGGGACAATCTGGTCGCCGCGCCCGAGGCCCGTTTCTCGCGCCGCGGCACCGACGACACGGTGCTGCCGATGGGCCGCGCGGGCAAGCTGTGGACCAGCCCGGACGACTTCCGGCAGACGGTCGGCTCGGTCGTCGCGACCTCGATGCGGATGCCGATGGACGACGCGGGGTACTTCGCGAACCGGCTGCTGGTCTACTGCACCAGCTGCGACGACCGCCGCTTCGGCGAATGGGAGAAGGTGGCCTGGCGGGACTTCGTCGGCGCCCGCGGCCGCTCGACGGAGTTCCGAATCCTGTTGTCGCGCACGCTGACCACGCTGCTGGTGGCGGCCAAGGACGATCAGGCCAGCACCCGCACCATCGGCAATATGGGCGAACAGTTCCTCGGCAATCCGCTGGAGATCGCCGACGACGGGCCGCTGGACCGGGTGCTCGACGGGCCCACCAGCGAGGCGTGGATCGACCCGTGGGTGCGGCACCTGCGCGGCCTCGGCGTCCGATTCCAGACGGGCGAGGTGCGCGGGCTCACCGTGCGCGACAAGCGGATCGCGACCGCGCGCATCGCCGACGGATCGGGCGCCGAGAGCGAGGTGGACGCCGACTACTTCGTGCTGGCCGTGCCCACCGAGGTGGCGCGCACGCTGTGGACGCCCGAGATCCTGGCGCTGCGACCGGAATTGGCGGGGATGGCGAACCTGGTGGTGGACTGGATGACCGGCATCCAGTTCTATCTGCGCCGCCCGGCCATGATCGCGCGCGGGCATACCGCCTACGTCGACTCGCCGTGGTCGCTCACCTCGATCGCGCAGAACCAGTTCTGGGCGCGCACCACGCTGCCCGGCTACGGCGACGGCACCGTGCAGGACTGCCTGTCGGTGGATGTCTCGGACTGGAACACCCCGGGCCCGCTGTTCGGTAAACCGGCCAAGGAGTGCACCCACGACGAGATCGCCCGCGAGGTCTGGGCGCAGTTGCGGGCGCATCTCAAGGGCCGCGCGGAACTGCGGGACGAGGATCTGCACTCGTGGTTCCTCGATTCCGGAATCGCCTGGGACGCCGCGCGACACCGCAACACCAACGCCGACCCGCTGCTGATCAACACGGCGGGCTCGTGGGCGTCGCGGCCGTCGGTGCACGGTGCGCTGGAAAACCTGTTCCTGGCCGGTGATTACGTGCGCACCGGGGTGGATCTGGCCACCATGGAGGGCGCCTGCGAGGCGGCCCGCACCGCGGTGAACGCGCTGCTGGAGGTGTCCGGCTCGAATGCCGAGCGGTGCAAGCTGTTCTCGCTGTACCGGGCGGTGGAGCTGGAACCGATGCGGCAGCTGGACATCTCGCGCTACGCCTCGGGGCAGCCGAACATCTTCGATGTCCCCGTGTAAATGCCTGGCCCCGCACCGGTATCGCGCAGTTCAATCGAGGGCATGACCGAGATCACCACCAAGGCCGAGCTGCGCGAGCTGCTCGGGGAGCCGTTGCCGCGGGTCGTCGCCAAGGAGCGCGTCGCCCTGCATCCGCGCGATCGGCAGTGGATCGCCGCCTCGCCGTTCGTGGTGCTGGCCACCTGCGATGCCGAGGGCAACTGCGACGCCTCGCCCAAGGGCGACCCGGCCGGATTCGTGCGCGTGCTGGACGACACCACGCTCGCCATTCCGGAGCGGCCGGGCAACAGGCGCGCCGACGGCTACCTCAATATCCTGTCCAATCCCCATGTCGGCGTGATCTTCCTGATTCCGGGCCGCAACGAGACGTTGCGCGTCAACGGCCGCGCCCGGCTGGTGCGCGAGGCGCCCTACTTCGACGATATGAGGGTCAAGGGGCATCGACCGATCCTGGCCGTCGAGGTGGCGATCGAGCAGATCTTCTTCCACTGCGCCAAGGCATTCCTGCGCAGCGATCTGTGGCAGCCCGAGCGCTGGCCCCAGGACACGCTGCCCAGCCAGGCCCGGCTGGTCAAGGAACTCATGCCCACCGTCACCGAGACCGTCGAACAACTCGAGCAGTACTACGGCGAGGAATACCGGCAGCGTTTGTACTGATGGGTTCCCGGCCAAAAGCATGCCGGGAACATGAGGGTTGGCGTGCCGGGATGGCGTGGCATGCCGGGATGACGAGGGTGGCGTGTCGCGATGGCGAGGGTGGCGTGTGCCGGGATGACGAGGGTGGCGTGCCGCGATGGCGAGGGTGGCGTGTGCCGGGATGACGAGGGTGGCATGCCGGGATGACGAGGGTGGCGTGCGCCGCGATGACGAGGGTGGCGTGTGCCGGGACGGCGACGGTGGCGTGCCGGGATGGCGAGGTTGGTATGCCGGAATGACGGCGGGGTCCGGCTGTCCATAAACTCGCGTCGTGGCAGATATCTCGGTGCGTGGACGGGTTGCGCTGCGGGCGGCGGCGGCCGCCTCGTGGGCCTCGCAGAAGGCGGGGCGTGGCAAGGGCTCGATGATCGGCGGCCTGATCGCGGTGCTGATCGATCCGACGATCATGACCCAGCTCGGGCGCGGACGGCGCACCGTGCTGGTGACCGGCACCAATGGCAAATCCACCACCACCCGGATGACCGCGGCCGCGCTCGGCGCGCTGGGCCGGGTCGCGACCCAGGCCGACGGCGCGAACATGGACGCCGGGATCGTCGCGGCGCTCAGCGCCGACCGCACCGCCCCGCTGGCCGCGATCGAGGTCGACGAGCTGCATCTGCCGCACGTGAGCGACGCCCTGAACCCGGCCGCCGTGGTGCTTCTGAACCTGAGCCGCGACCAGCTGGATCGGGTGGGCGAGATCAATATGATCGAGCGCAAGTTGCGCGCGGGCATGGCCCGGCATCCGGAGACCGTCCTCATCGCCAACTGCGACGACGTGCTGATCACCTCGATCGCCTACGACCATCCGAACGTGGTGTGGGTATCGGCGGGCAGCGGCTGGGCGGTGGACGCCACCAGCTGCCCGCGCAGCGGCGAGCCCATCGTCTGGGAGGGCGCGCACTGGCGCAGCACCGGCGCGGACTTCCGGCGCCCCGAGCCGGACTGGTGGGTCGACGAGGAACATCTGCACGGCCCCGACGGCGTGAAAATCCCGCTGCACCTTGCCCTTCCGGGCCGGGCCAACCGCGGCAACGCGGCCCAGGCGGTGGCGGCGGCGGTGGCGCTGGGCGCGCGGCCGGAGGCGGCGGCCGACGCGGCGGCCACCGTGCGCGAGATCGCCGGGCGCTACCGCAGCGTGCAGGTCGGCGACCGCACCGCGCGGCTGCTGCTGGCGAAGAACCCGGCCGGATGGCAGGAGGCGCTGTCGATGATCGACCCCGAGGCGACCGGCCTGGTGATCGCGGTGAACGGCCAGGTGCCCGACGGCGAGGACCTGTCCTGGCTGTGGGACGTGCGGTTCGAGCACTTCGAGAACACCCGGGTGGTGGCCGCCGGGGAGCGCGCCACCGACCTGGCCGTGCGCCTGACCTACGCCGGAGTCGAGCACACCACCGAGCCGAATCCGTTGCGCGCCATCGCCTCCTGCCCGCCGGGCCGGGTCGAGGTGCTGGCCAACTACACCGCGTTCCGCGACCTGAACCGCGACCTGGAGGCCACCCGATGACCGAGACCGTGCGGATCGGGCTGGTGCTGCCCGACGTGATGGGCACCTACGGCGACGGCGGCAATGCGGTGGTGCTGCGGCAGCGGCTGCGCATGCGCGGCTTCGACGCCGAGATCATCGAGATCACGCTGAACGATCCGGTGCCCGAGTCGCTGGACATCTACACCCTCGGCGGCGCCGAGGATTCCGCGCAGCGGCTGGCCACCCGGCACCTGCAGCGCTATCCGGGCCTGCAGCGCGCGGCCGCGGGCGGCGCTCCGGTGCTGGCGATCTGCGCCGCCATCCAGGTGCTCGGCCACTGGTACGAGACCTCGACGGGCGAGCGGGTGGACGGCGTCGGCCTGTTCGACGTCACCACCGCACCGCAGCACACCCGCGCCATCGGCGAGGTATCCACCACGCCGCTGCTGCCCGGCCTCACCCAGCCCCTCACCGGCTTCGAGAACCACCGCGGCGGAACGAAACTCGGCGGCGACGCCACCCCCCTGGCCCGGGTGACCCGAGGCATAGGCAACGGGGTCGGCGACGGCCTCGAGGGCGTGGTCCAGGGCTCCGCCCTCGGCACCTACATGCACGGCCCCGCCCTGGCCCGCAACCCCGAACTCGCCGACCACCTCATCAAGACCGCCCTCGGCGTCGAGAACCTCGCCCCCCTCGACCTCCCGGAGGTCGACCAACTCCGCCGGGAACGCCTGCGCGCCTGAGAGATTCGGCACCTGCGCCCCACCTGATCCCCGTGTAGTGCCCACCTGGTCCCGGCGTAGTCCCATCTGGTCCCGGCGTAGTCCCCACCTGGTCCCGGCGTAGTGGCCATCTGGTCCCGGCGTAGTCCCCACCCGATCCCGGCGTGCTTTTGGCCGGGATCTCACGTGAGATCCCGGCCAAAAGCACGCCGGGATCAAGAGAGAAGCGCGCCGGAATGACGGCGCGGCAGTGGCTTCCATAGCCGAGCGCTATTCATCACATGATTTGTTGTGTCGATTCCATTGAGGCGGTTGGTGTTCGGGCGGTAGTGTCGCGCGCGGCCATTGGTGATGAGGGAGGTGGCCGCGTGCGTAGACGCGCGTTCGTGAAGGCTGCCGGGATGGCGGCGGTGCTCGGTGTCGCCGGGGTCGGGTACGGTGGCGAGTCGGCCGCGGCCGAGCCGGTGTGGAACGAGTTGTTCCGGCAGTGGGTGCCGGAGATTTTCGCGCCGCTGGCGGATCCTCCGGAGCATTCCGAGGTGATCGTGGTCGGGTCCGGGTTCGGTGCGGCGGTGACCGCGCTGCGGCTGGCCGAGGCCGGGGTGTCGACCACCGTCCTGGAGCGCGGGTCGCGCTGGCCCAACGATCCGTGGCGGGAGATCTTCACCGGCGACGATCTGCCCGACGGCCGCGGATTCTGGCATCGCACCAGCTTCACCGGTGTCACCAAGGTGCCCATGCATTTCGCGGATTTCGGCGGCGTGCTCGACGTCACCGAATTCTCCGGCATCGATGTGTGGCACGGCGCGGCGGTCGGCGGCGGCTCGGTGGTGTTCACCGGCGCGATGATCGCGCCGGAGCGCCGAATGTTCGACGAAATATTCCGCGGCACAGTCGATTACGACGAACTCGACCGGATCTACTATCCGCGGGTGCGCTCGATGCTGCGATTGAGCCCGATGCCCGCCGATATCTACGGCTCGGCCCCGTTCACCCATTCGCGGGCGTGGGACGATCAGGTGCGCAAGGCTGGTTATCAATCGCGGCCCAACGACTCGATTTTCAACTGGGACATTCTGCGCGGCGAGCTGGCCGGTACCACCCGGGCCTCGGCCACCGTCGCCCGCAGTAATCTCGGAAATTCCAACGGCGCGAAATTCGACCTGAATCAGAATTACCTGAAATACGCGCAGGCGACCGGGAAATCGACGGTGTTCCCCGGTCACCGGGTCGATGCGATCGCCCAGGATCCGGGCGGGCGCTACGTCGTCACCGCCACCAAGCTGGACCCCACCGGCGCGGTGCTGGCCACCCGCACGCTGACCTGCGACCGGCTGTTCCTCGGCGCCGGGTCGGTCGGCACCTCCGAACTGCTGGTCCGCGCCCAGGCCACCGGCGCGCTGCCGCATCTCAACGAGCACGTCGGCGACGGCTGGGGCACCAACGGCGACGTCGTGCTGGCCCGCGGCGAGAGCACGCTGGCGGGGCTGGGCCAGGGCGTGCCCAGCGCCAGCCGCATCGCCGACGAGTCCGGCATGCCGCTGACCCTGGAAAGCTGGTACATCCCCGGCATTCCGGTGGAGACCGGCGCGCTGGCCTCGCTCGGCATGGTGCTCGATCCCACCCGCGCCCGCATCGGCTACGACGCCGCCCGCAATGCGGCCGCGCTGACCTGGCCGAAGCAGGCGCAGGACGACGCGGTCGCGGCCTGCCGGGCGGTGGACCACCGCATCGCGGAGCGGGCCGGGGCCAAACTCGACTACACCCCGCTGGGCTACGACGCCAACGCCCTGTTCACCGCGCATCCGCTGGGCGGCGCGGTGCTGGGCCGGGTGACCGACAACTACGGCCGGGTCGACGGTCACCCGGGCCTGTATGTCGTGGACGGCGCCGCGATACCCGGCAGCACGGGCACGGTGAACCCGTCGCTGACCATCACGGCCCTGGCCGAGCGCAATATCGAGGCGATCATCCGCGCCGGTCGCTAGAGCGATTACCCTCGGCGGGACCGTTCGAGGGGAAAGGGATCGTCGTGTCGCAGTACCGCAGCGTGGCGGCGCCGGAGGCCGAGGAATATCCGCGGAAACCTCCCGTGCTGTGGACCGATTTCGTGATGCTCGGCCTGGCCGTGGTGTCGGTGGCGCTGGTCGCCTGGATCACCTTCTTCCCGGTGGCGGCCTCGACCAATCGGGTGATCGTGGCCGTCGACTATTCGATCTGCGCCGTGTTCGCGGTCGAATTCCTGTGGCGCTGGCGGCGATCGGACTGGTCGTGGACGTTCCCGTTCGTCTACTGGTACGAGGTGCTGGGCATGATCCCGGTCACCAGCCCGTTCTTCCGCGGCTTCCGGCTGCTGCGCATCGTGGTCATCGTGGTCCGGCTGGCCCGCGTCGCCGACCGCGCGGTGGGCGATCGGGTGACCGCCGCGGTGGTGAACCGATCGGTCGGCACCATCGTCGACGCGGTCAAGCGCCCGGTGACGATCGCGGTGCTCGAGGAGGTGGCCGAGGTGCTGCGCTGCGGCCAGTACACCCGCAATATCGCCGCGGCGCTGGAGGAGAACCGCGCGGAGCTCGACGCCATGATCCTCGAGCTGATCAAGAACGATCCACAGATCGGCCGGGTGCGCTACCTGCCGTTCCACGAGGACGTCATTCGCGGCATCGCCAACGCCAGCTTCCGCATCCTCTTCCAGGTACTGGCCGATCCCCGCATCGACGAACTGGTCGGAGACATGTTGCGGGAGAACGTGCATCAGATGCGCCGAGCGGTGCACGAGGGGGTGCGCGTGCCGGAGACGATGGACAATAAGGTGTATTCGGCGGGGGAGATCCCGGCCAAAAGCACGCCGGGGTCATGAGGTGAGCGTGGCGGGGTTATGAGGTGAGCGCGGCGGGGTTATGAGGTGAGCGCGGCGGGATCCTGAGGTGAGCGCGGCGGGAGGGGCCGCGCGTCAGTGCTCCACGCCGTGTCGGTAATGCTCGCGGCCCTCGCTGTAGCGCACCATCTCCCACACGATCAGGGCCGTCAGGGCCGCGCACAGCAGGCCCAGCGCGGCCATGGCGGGCAGGATCGAGGCCAGCGGCACCAGGGCCACCAGCACGAGGGCGGTGAGCAGGCGCGGCCACAGGATCACCCCGGTGGCGTAGTGCCGGAAGCCCACCAGCGCAACCAGATACAGCACCACGCCGCCGTACAGCGCGAACAGCGGGATGCCGTGCAGCTCGTCGTGCAGCGAGTGCCCCTCGGCCCCGCCGAGGTAGTTGAGCACCTTCTTCAGCCCCAGCGAGAGCGCGATGATGCCGACAACCATGGGAAAGTGCCAGTAGGTGTAGCAGTTTCGCGCGATCTGGATGCGCCGCTCGCCGCGCGCGCTCTTCAGCGCATGCTCGACCACCATCGCCGCCACGTCGAAGTACGCCCACCACAGCAGCGCCGAAACCGCCAGTCCCAGCAGCGATCCCACCGTGATCGGCCACGAGATCGGCAGCCCCGCCACGCCCACGCCGATCGACACGACCGACTCGCCGAGGGCCACGATGATGATCAGCCCGTGCCGCTCGGCGAAGTGCCCGGCCGAGTTCAGCCGCCACCCGTTGCCCGCGAACAACGTCCACAGCATGTCCCCGGCGACGGCCGCGATCCACAACCAGATCTGCGCCGCACCGGTATTCACCGCGGCGATGATCAGCAGCACCGTGCCGATCGTGATCGACCCGGCCGCCCAGCGCACCACCTGGCTGCGCAGCTGCCGGTCCTCGGCGCTGGCGACCCAGAACGCGACCAGGTGCACCAGCCGGATGACCAGATAGCCGATGGCGAACACCAGCGGCCCCGACCAGCCGCCGGGCATGTCGTGGAACGCCTCCGGAATCACCAGCGCCATGATCAGCGCCGCGCCCATGGCCGCGAACATCGCGATCCGGGCCAGCCCCTCGTCGGCCTCGACCACATTGCCCAGCCAGGCGTAGGCGATCCACACCCACCACATGACCGCGAGCACCAGCAGGGCCCGCAGCATGTTCACGGCCGTGGTCTCGTGCGCGGCCAGATCGGTCACCTGGGTGAAGGCGAATACCAGCACGAGATCGAAGAACAACTCCAGCTGTGTCACCGAGGCGTTCTCGGACACCGCTCGCATGCGTACGCGATCGACACCGGTCATAGGGACATGGTGTCAGTACCGAGCGGTCTGCGGTGGTAGCACCGCACGCCTAGTTCTCGCGGAACGGAAATTTCTCGATGAACTCGACGAGATTGTGCACGGCCTCCTCGTTGGAGCGGGAGAGGCTGCGCTTCATCAGGATTCCGGGCACGGGGATGGGTAGGTACACCTCGGCGTGGTACCAGACCTCGATGCCGTCGGTGGTCTCCTCGATCTCGAACCAGCCCTTGCCCCCGCCGCCGGCCCCGCTCTCGATCACGGTCCAGGCGATCCGGCCCTCGGTGCAGTCGTACTCGAGCACCTGGCGATCGGAGTTGCCCAGCGGCGTGACGGTCGCGTACACCTTCTTCGGCCTGCCGTATTCGTCCCGGGTGGCTACGCGCACGTCCTTGTGCGACGGTGACCACTCCGGGATCTGCTCGACGGCCAGCAGTGCGTCCATAACCTGTTCAGGGTCGACGTCGATGACGAATCTATGGTCGGTCTTCGTGCGCATGGTGCCCTCCACCCCCCGGTTCGGCTTCCGGCCGATTGTCTCCGGGGTCACACGAGCACGTCAACCGTGTGGTCTGTTTCACGAGTGAACGGTGACCGTCCAGTTTGTGCGAATTTCGTCCCGGGGCAGGGTATTTCACCAGGGGTCCGAGGGTGGGCAAAACCGATTGCTGAATGATAGCTCTGCGCACGGCTTTTCGCATCCGCCCCCCATTCGGGCGGATGCGACGAGCGGTTCAGTTCGGTCGGACCTCGCGATCGGGGCCGGGAAACACCAGGCTCTCATGGCCGTTCGCGAAACGGACGACGTACGGTGGCTCGCCCTGCTCGCCACGCACCTCGACGATTTCTCCGGTCTGCTCCGGTATTCCTACCGCGCGGCCGTGGATGAGGATTTGATCTCCGACATTCGCACGCATGATCGCATTATCGACCGTAGGTGATGTGCGTCACAAGGGGGTGGGGATGGCTCGTTCCACGGCCGCGCGAACCAGTTCCCGGCTCTGTTCGGCGGTGAAAATTCCGGGCAGGGTGAGCCTTTCGGCGATGAGCCAGTTGAGCGCCAGAAACAGCAGCAGCACCGAGGTCTCGTCGCCGGGCAGCCCGGACGTGAGGTGGTTGCGCACGTTGAAGTCGATGTCGGCGCGCACCCGCTCGGTGAGCATGGCCGCCAGCTCGGGGCGGCGGGTCGCCTCCAGGCGCAGTTCCAGCTGGGCCAGGAAGCCGGTGCGGAAATTGGTGATCCGCTCGACCACCTCGGTGAGCAGTTCGACGACCGTCTCGCGGGTGCGGGGGCCGTCGGTGAGGCGGGCCAGGGCCGCCTCGGGCGGCTGCAATCGCTCGTAGTAGCGGCTGCCGACCTGGATGAGCAGGTCGTCGCGATTGGCGAAGTAGTTCGAGGCCGTTCCCGCCGGTACGCCCGCCTGTTTGTCGACCGATCGGAATGTCAGCCCGCGGGCGCCCTCGCGCGCGAGAACCTCGATGGCCGCGTCCAGCAGGGCCTGCCGCCGCTCGGGATTGGTCCGCATATTGACACCACTCCATCTGTAGTACTACGTTCAAACCACTTCAGTTAGAGTACAACAGGCAAGGTGGTATGCGGATGCGAAAGCTGGTCTACTACGTGGGCGTCTCCCTGGACGGCTACATCGCCGGGCCTGCGGGGGAGTACGACTTCTATCCGCTCTCCGACGAGATGGCGGCCTGGATCACCGAGCGCTACCCGGAGACGGTCCCCACCCACATTCGTCCGCAGGTCGGCATGCCGGTCGACGCGCCCGGCAGGCAGTGGGACACGGTCGTCATGGGCCGCGGCACCTACGAGCCCGAGCTGTCGGTCGGCGTGACCAGCCCGTACGCCCACCTGAGGCAGTACGTGGTGTCCAGCACGCTGGGCCGGATCGACGATCCCGCGGTGGAGTTGGTGACCGGCGATCCGGTCGAACTGATCCGGCGGCTGAAACGTGAAGAGGGCAAGGATATTTGGCTCTGCGGCGGCGGTCGGCTGGCCGGGACGCTCATCGACGAGATCGACGAGCTGGTGCTCAAGAGCTATCCGGTGATCGCGGGCGGAGGGGTGTCCGCGATCACCGGAACCTTCCGCCCCACCCTGTTCCGCCCCACCCACCGCCGAGAGTTCGACAACGGCGCCCAGGTCACCTGGTTCTCCCGGGTCTGACGCCTCACCCGGCCGCCAGTCCCACTGGGGCATCGGATTCCTGTCCCTGAGGCGCATCGAATTCCTGTCCCTGGGGCACAACGGATTCCTGTCCCCTGAGCGTTCTTCTCAGGGGCCTCACCCCGCGAGGAACGACAGTCGGACCTGGCGGGTCGGGTTGTCGACGTTCAGGTCGACCATGGCCACGGATTGCCAGGTGCCCAGGGCCATTTCGCCGCCGAGTACCGGGACGGTGGCGTAGGGGGCGATCAGCGCGGGCATGACGTGGGTGCGGCCGTGCCCGCGCGAACCGTGCGCGTGCCGCCAGCGGTCGTCGGCGGGGAGTAGGTCGCCCAGCGCGGTCAGCAGGTCGTCGTCGCTGCCCGCGCCCAGTTCGATCAGCGCCACGCCCGCGGTCGCGTGCGGGACGAAGATGTGCAGCAGGCCGTCGCCGTCGCCCGCGGCCTCGCGGAGGAATCGGGCGCAGGCCACGGTCAGGTCGTGCACCACCTCGGTCCGCCCGGTCTTCACCTCGATCACGGTGCTTTTCATGGTCACCATGGTCCCTCGCGCGATGTCACTCGGCAGATTCGGCGTCGCGCAGCAGCGCGGTGACCCGCAGCGAGGTCTCGTGCAGCCGATCGAACAGGCCGAGAATCAATTCCAGCTGTTCGTCGGTGTAATCGGCCATCACCCGCCCGAATTCGCGCGCCAGCGGTTCGTAGTGGCGCGCGATCTCGTCCGCCCGGTCCTCGGTGGCGGTAATGATCACTCGCCGCCGGTCCCGCTCGTCGTGTGCGCGGGTGACCAGGCCGCCGCGCAGCAGCCGGTCGATCATGCGGGTGACCGCGCCCGTGGTCAGGCCCGTGCGATTCGCGAGCTCCCCGGGCGTGGCCGGGCCGCCCAGCCGCAACAGATTCAGGCAGCGCAGATCCGTGACATGCAGGCCCAGCTTGTCCGCGACGGCTTGATGCATCATCACCGCATCCGTCGCATTGCGCTGCGCGGCCAGCGTGAGCCGCTCACTCAGATCGCCCCGATCCGTCATGCAATCTCCGGTCTGTCCTTGTTCCCGGCGTACCCCGGGCCCGTCCTTGTTCCCGGCGTGCTTTTGGCCGGGACCGCCCTTGACACGATCCTCTCACACATTCACTATCTTATTAATTCAACTATTTACCGATGCAGTTGATGCACGAATCAACAGAGGAGATCGTCATGACTCCAGACCGCCACGCCGACGAGATCGCCGTCCGGGCCCTGCTCGACCGAGCCGCCACAGCCTGGGCGGCCGGGGACGCGCGGGCCTACGCCGCCGCCTTCGCCCCCGACGCCGATTACATAACCTTTATGGGCACCCATCACAAGGGCAGGTCAGCCATCGAAGCGGTGCATGTGCCGCTGTTCGAGAAATATCAAAAAGGATCGCGCACCGACGGCGAGATCACCCAGGTCCGCTTCCTCGCGCCGGACGTCGCGCTGGTGCACGGTAGGGGCGCCCTGGTGAAGGGCCGACAGCGCCGCACCGCGCGCAATACCAAGGTCCAGACCTGGGTTGTCGTGCGGCGCAACGGCGAATGGGAGATCGCCGCCTTCCACAACACCAAATACTCCTGGATCCTCGCGCCGCTGACCGCGAGGCTGGACGCCCGGATGGCTTCCTCCGCATTACCCCCGGTGGCGATAGCCGGTTGAGCGTCGACCCCCGGTCTGTACGCTGGGGTGCTGGTAACAGCTTGTAGTCGATCTTGGAGGGATTCCCCGACGTGGCTCTCGTCGTCCAGAAATACGGAGGGTCCTCGCTCGAAAGTGCCGAGCGCATCCGTCGTGTCGCTGAACGGATCGTAGAGACGAAGAAGCAGGGCCACGATGTCGTGGTCGTGTGCTCTGCGATGGGTGACACCACGGACGAACTGCTGGATCTCGCCCAGCAGGTGGCACCCGCGCCTCCGGCGCGCGAGCTGGACATGCTCCTCACCGCCGGTGAGCGGATCTCGAACTCACTGGTGGCCATGGCCATTCATTCGCTGGGCGCGGAGGCGCGGTCGTTCACCGGTTCCCAGGCCGGCGTGATCACCACCGGCGCGCACGGCAACGCCCGCATCATCGACGTCACCCCGTCCCGGGTCCGGCAGGCGCTGGACGACGGCATGGTCGTGCTGGTCGCGGGTTTCCAGGGCGTGTCGCAGGACAGCAAGGACGTGACCACCCTGGGCCGCGGCGGTTCCGACACCACCGCGGTGGCGCTGGCCGCGGCGCTGGGCGCCGACGTCTGCGAGATCTACACCGACGTCGAGGGCGTCTTCACCGCCGACCCGCGGATCGCCCCGGACGCGCAGAAGCTGGATCAGATCTCCTTCGAGGAGATGCTGGAGATGGCGGCCTGCGGCTCGAAGGTGCTCATGCTGCGCTGCGTGGAGTACGCACGCCGCTACAACGTGCCCGTGCATGTGCGCTCCTCGTACACCGACCGGAAGGGCACCTACGTTTACGGATCGATGGAGGACATCCCCTTGGAAAAAGCAATCCTCACCGGCGTCGCGCACGACCGCAGCGAGGCCAAGGTGACCGTGGTGGGCCTGTCGGACGAGCCGGGCTACGCGGCCAAGGTGTTCCGCAGCGTCGCCGACGCCGAGATCAACATCGACATGGTGCTGCAGAACATCTCCAAGGTGGAGACCGGTAAGACCGACATCACGTTCACGCTGCCCCGGGCCGACGGCCCCCGCGCGGTGGAGTTCCTCACCAAGCGCCAGAGCGAGATCGGCTTCTCCCAGGTGCTCTACGACGACCACATCGGCAAGGTGTCGCTGGTCGGCGCGGGCATGAAGAGCCACCCGGGCGTGACCGCCACCTTCTGTGAGGCGCTGGCCAAGGCCGGGATCAACATCGACCTGATCTCCACCTCGGAGATCCGGATCTCGGTGCTGGTCAAGGACACCGAGCTGGACGAGGCCGTGACCGTGCTGCACAAGGCGTTCGACCTGGGCGGCGACGAGGTGGCGGTCGTGGCCGCCGGATCGGGGCGCTGACCGCCGTGGGTATTCGCGTAGGTGTGGTGGGCGCGACCGGACAGGTCGGCGCCGTCATGCGAAAACTGTTGCAGGAGCGCAACTTCCCCGCCGACGAGGTGCGCTTCTTCGCCTCGTCGCGCTCGGCGGGCAAGACGCTGCCGTGGCGCGGCGGCGAGGTCGTGATCGAGGACGCCGAGACCGCCGATCCGAGCGGGCTCGACATCGCGCTGTTCTCGGCCGGTGCCACCATGTCCCGGGTGCAGGCGCCGCGGTTCGCCGCCGCCGGTGTGACCGTCATCGACAACTCCTCGGCGTGGCGCAAGGATCCCGAGGTGCCGCTGATCGTCAGCGAGGTCAACCCGGAACAGGCGCGCAACCTGCCCAAGGGCATCATCGCCAACCCGAACTGCACCACCATGGCCGCCATGCCGGTGCTCAAGCCGCTGCACGACGCGGCCGGGCTGCGCCGGCTCATCGTGTCCAGCTACCAGGCCGTCTCCGGCAGTGGCCTGGCAGGCGTGTCGGAGCTGGCCGGGCAGATCCGCGCCGTGGCCCCGCAGATGGAGCAGCTGACCCACGACGGCTCGGCCGCGCAGTTCCCCGCGCCGAACAAGTACGTGGCGCCGATCGCGTTCAACGTGCTGCCGCTGGCCGGTTCGCTGGTCGACGACGGCTCGGGCGAGACCGACGAGGATCAGAAGCTGCGCAACGAGAGCCGCAAGATCCTGGGCCTGCCGGACCTGCTGGTGAGCGGCACCTGCGTGCGCGTCCCGGTCTTCACCGGCCACTCGCTGTCGGTGAATGCCGAATTCGCCGAGCCGCTTTCGGTCGAGCGCGCGAAGGAACTACTGGCCGCCGCCCCCGGCGTCCGGCTGTCCGACGTGCCGACCCCCCTGGCCGCCGCGGGCATCGACGACTCCCTGGTGGGCCGCATCCGCCGCGACCCGGGCGTCCCCGACGACCGCGGCCTGGCCCTGTTCATCTCCGGCGACAACCTCCGAAAGGGCGCCGCCCTCAACACAATCCAGATCGCCGAGGTCCTCCTCAGCCAGCGCTGAGTCCGCCCGGTTCGAGGCCGTCCGACCCACCGGGTCGGGCGGCCTTTTCGTCATCTGGCGCGCAGACCGTCGAAGACGACGGCGAAGGTGCGTTTGCGTTGTTCGGGGGTGGCGGCGGGGGCGTGGGTGGCGAGGAAGGCGCCCTTGAGCAGGAGGAGCAGGTCGTCGGAGTCGATGTCGGGGCGGACGGCGCCGCTGCGCTGGGCGTGCCGGAGCAGGGCGTCGATCTCGTCGTGTAATTGCTTTGTGGGAGCGGATATTTCGAGGTTCTGGGCGCCGCCCAGCGCCTCGGCCAGATCGCGTTTGACGGCGCCCTCGGTGACCATGTGGTCCAGGAATCCGAAGAAGGCGGCGCCCGGATCGTCGGTCTCGGCGAGGGTGCGGGCGTGCTCGGTCATGCGCTCGATGCCGTCGACGATGGCGGCGTGGAACAGCGCCTCCTTGGTGGGGAAGTGCCGGTAGACGGTGCCGGGCCCGACGCCCGCGCGCCGGGCGATCTCGTCCAGCGGCACCGAAATACCCTCGGCGGCAAAGGCTTCCCGAGCGGCCGCGAGGACACGCTCGCGATTGCGGCGGGCATCGGCGCGCAGCACGCGGCGCTCGCCGGTCGGCGGTGTCCGTTTCTCGCTCACGGTACGAGTTTACCGGGCCTATCGTTGACAAGCGGGGCGGTATCTCCGAATAATAAGCGGGGCATACGTTCCGTTTATGAAAGAGGTTGCCATGTCCGAGAATTCGGCGCAGAGCCCGCGCGAGCTCGTCGAGCAGCTGTACCACTTGCTGACCGCCCCGAGTGTCGATATCTTCGTCGGTCACCTCGCCCCGGACGTGGTGTTCGAGATCCCGTTCGCCGTGCCCGACCTGCCGGAGCGAATGCAGGGGCGCGAGGCGGTCCGCGAGCATCTCGCGACGCGGTGGTCGCGGATGCACGAGATCCAGATCCACGGAGTCTATCCCACGATCCACGCGACCACCGATCCGGAGGTCTTCGTGGTGGAGAACGAGATCGACGCGACGCGCGGCGGCGAACGCTCCCGGAACCGGACATCGGTCGCCGTCCTCAGGATTCGCGACGGCAAGGTGGTCGAGTTCCGCGACTACATGAACACCGCGCGTTACGTGCGGGCGAGCTGAGCGCCGATCACCGGATGCCCGGGGTTCGCGGGTCGGGCCCCAGGCACAGCAGCAGCACGCAGCCCGGCGGGGCGTCGGAGAACGGCGGCGCGAGCGGAGTGTTCAAGCAGGACAGCACCGTACATCCGGCATAGGAGTCGGGCCCGATGCCGAACAGGGCCAGGGTGATGTCGGGATCGAAGTAGCCCCGGGGGTCCACGCTGGCGGGCGGCTCCACGTACGGGCCGGGATCGGGCACGGGAGGTGTGCGGAATGCCGCCAACAGCTGCCGGAAGAATTCGTAGGAGAGTTCGTTCTGGTTCTGCCAGGTCCCGGCGATGCCCTCGGTGCTGTGGTTGCCGAACGCACCCGTCCACACCACCGTGAGATCCAGTGCGGGGACGAGGAAGACGTCCTGCCCGGCGAGCCCGGACATCTCGTAGCTCCCGGCGGGCAGGAACGGCGGCATCTCCACGCAGCCCGGCCCGGTCCAGAACAGGTATCCGTAGCAGGGTTCGGTGGCCGACGGCTGCCGCGCGCGGCGGAGGTAGTCCGCCGACACCACGGGCCGGTCGCCCCACTGCCCGTCATTGCTCACCAGCAGCGCGAGCTTGGCGAGGTCGTCGGGCGGGATCAGCAGGTGCGCGTAACCGTAGGTGTGTCCGGAGCGGTCGCGGGCCCAGTAGTAGTCGCCGCGCCCGATGCCGAGCGGATCGAACAGCTCGCGCTGCGCGAACTGCTGTAGCGGTTCGCCCACCGCCAGCTCGATCACGTACGAGAGCAGGTCGACATTGCGCTGGCTGTAGGCGAATTCGGTGCCGGGCGGGCTGTCGAAGCGCACGCCGAGCGCCTGCACGGCGCTGTCCGGGTCGATGGGTATGACGCCGGTGACGCCCTCGTTCACCACGCCGACGTGCAGGCCGGAGGTCTCGGTGAGCAGATCGGTCACGGTGATCGCGCGATGCGCGGCGTCGCCCAGGCCCGGCGGCAGGTAGCGGCCGATGGGCGCGTCCAGGTCGAGTCTGCCCTGGTCCCAGGCGATTCCGGCGAGCAGGGAGACCACGCTCTTGGTGACGCTCCAGACGTTCCAGGCGAGGTGGTCGGTGTGCGGGCCGATGGCGGCGGAACCGGCCAGGCAGTTGTGCCGGAAGATCTGCACGTCGAACCGGTTGCGGCTCATCGCGAAGTTCAGTGCGGCGGTGAGCCGTCCGGAGTCCAGGCCGACCGCCTCGGGCGCGGCGCGTTCGGCTGTGCGCGCGGAGGTGACCGCACAGCGCGCCTCGCCGTCCGGTTCGGCGTGCGCGGCAGCGGTGCACACCGACGCCGCCGTCAGGGCGATGGCCAGCATCGTGGCCGCGCGCTTCACGAGCCTCCCCACCCGGTCAGGCTAACCCCTGGCGCGCGTCCGCACGCCCGAACACGCCAGGGCGGCAATGAGCTTCGCACCGTCGTCCCGGACATGGGGAACGCCGCCAAGTCGGGGGGTTACTTGGCGGCGTCGGGGCGCGGCGGGTGCCGCGCCGGGCAGGGACGGGGCTGGGTGAGCCGCCGTCTCGTGGAATGCGCCGACGTCCCACAACCGCCTCTCGGCGAGTGGTCGCTCGTAGCGACGAAGGGTGCGGCCCGGGGGTGTCCGGACGCCGGCAGTGTCAATCAACCGGGCGCCGCCGAGATCTATTCCGCCCGTACCGCTGTGAGGTCGATCACAGGTGGTGACGACGTTCCGGCGAGGGCGGCAGCGTACCCCGAACCCTCTGGTCCCGGCCCCGCGCGACCGATTAGCATCGCCAGGACGTGCCGTGCAGACGAGGGGGGAACCGTGAGCGACGACCCGGTGCTGATCGAGATGCTGACCATGGTGGACCGCAATCCCGAACTGCTGCCACTACGAGTCCGGGCCATAGAACTGCTCACCGAGCGAGGCCGCTACTCCGAAGCCCTCGCCCACTGCGCCACCGCCCTCGCCCGAGAATCGCGCAACCCCCAGGTCCTCGAGCTCCTACAGCAGTGCACGGCCGCCTTGTCCGGCCCGACCTCCGCCGCCCCTGGTGCGGCCGAGTCGAGTGGCACCGCCGCCGAGCCTGTTCCCGGCGCGGCCGAGTCGAGTGGCACTGCCGCCGGGTCTGTTTCCGGCGTTGCTGAGTCGGGTGGCACTGTCGCTGGGTCTGTTTCCGCTGCTGAGTCGGGTGGCACTGTCGTCGGGCCTGTTGCTGGTGTGGCTGAGTCGAATGGCATCGCTGCCGGGTCTGTTCCCGGTGCGGTTGAGTCGAGTGGCACCGACACCGGATCTGCTTCCGCGGCTGAGTCGGATGGCATTGTCGCCGAGCGGGGGCTCGATGCGGCTGAGTCGGATGCGGATGTCGCCGGAGCGGATTCCGGCGCGTTGGATGTGAATTATGGTGCGGTCGAGTCGGGTTCGGAGGAGGGGCGGGAACGGGGCGGGTTTGATTGGGATGCTGCGGAGCGGCAGGTGGGGGATATTGTTGCGCCTGCGTTTGTGGATGAGGGGGAGTCGGCGGTGGTGGCCGAGGGGGATGTCGGGCTGTTCGAGCGGCCGGGGGTTACGCTCGCCGATGTCGGCGGAATGGACGCGGTCAAGCGGCAGTTGGAGCTGTCGCTGCTCGGGCCGCTGCGGAATCCGGAGTTGGCCAAGGCATTCGGGACCAGTGCCCGCGGTGGCCTGCTGCTGTACGGGCCGCCCGGCTGCGGCAAGACGTTTCTCGCCTCGGCCATTGCGGGCGAGTTGGGCGCCAACTTCTACCCGATCGAGATCGCCGATATCCTCGACATCTACACCGGCGCCAGCGAGCGCAATCTGCACCAGGTCTTCCAGGCGGCCCGCCGCAATGCGCCGTGCGTGCTGTTCATCGACGAGGTCGACGCGCTCGGGCACAAGCGTTCCCAGATGTCGGCCTCGGCGACCATGCGCACCGTGGTGAATCAGCTGCTCACCGAGATGGATTCGGTCACCGCCGACAACGACGGGCTTTACATCCTGGCCGCCACCAACCACCCCTGGGACGTCGACGTGGCGCTGCGCCGCCCCGGCCGCTTCGACCGCATGATCCTGGTGACCCTGCCGGACCTGGCGGCGCGCAAGGCGATTCTGCGCCACCACCTGCGGGACCGCCCGGTCGCGGGCATCGACCTCGGCGCGATCGCCAAGCGGACCGACGGCTTCTCGGGCGCGGACCTGGCGCACATCTGCACCTCGGCCACCCAGCTCGCGATGGCCGAGTCCATCCGCACCGGCACCGTGCGCCCGGTGACCATGCGCGATATCGAGACGGCGCTGGCCCAGGTGCGGCCCAGCACCGGGGCGTGGTTCGAATCGGCGCGTAATGTGGTGGAGTTCGCCAACAACGACGGCACCTACGACGAGCTGGCGAAGTACATGCGCGACAAGAAGTTCCGCTGAGTCCTCCGATGGCCGATCTCGCGAAGGCGAAGATCCTGATCGAGCTCCACCGCCTGGAGGACGCGGCCCGTGAGCTGCGCGCGGTCCTGGCCGTCGAGCCCGACAATGCCGAGGCCGCCGCCTATCTCGCACAGACCGCCTTCCTGTCCCGGGACTATCGCGAGGCCGCCGCGCAGTGCGCCAACGCCCTGCGCACCGCCCCGAAACAACAGTTCGCCCTGCGCATTCAGGCTTTGGCGCTGCTGCACCTGGACCACCACGCGCGGGGCCGCGCCGAGCAGTCGGCCCGCCGGGCGCTGGCGCTGGGGCCCGGATCCGCCGAGAACCACCGGATTCTCGCCATCGTGCTGCGCGAACGCGGCCGCCCGGCCGAGGCGCTGGAGGTGGTCGACCGGGCCGCCGAACTCGATCCCGCGGATCCCGACATCCACCTGGTGCGCGGCTCGGTGCTGCGCAGGCTCGGCCGCTCCGGCGCCCGCCACCGCCCCGGCCCGGCCGTGGCCGCCTACCGCGAGGCCCTACGCCTGCAACCCGAAAACGCCGGAGCCGTCCACGATCTCGCCCTGGTAGACCTGGACCGCGGCCGCCTCCGCCCCGCCCTCCGCGGCGTATTATCCGCCGCCGCAATGGATCCCACCCTCGCCCCCCTGGTACGCGGCAATATAGCGGTGGTGATCCGCCGCGCCGCACGCCGCGTGCACTGGTGCCTGGCGGCGATCGCCCTATTGAGCCTGATACTCGGATCCTTCCCGGATGCCACGGCCGCCGGTGATGAGTGGTCGCCGGGCGTACCGCCACAGGCGCAGGCGAAGTCGGAACAGGCTGCCCCGCAGCAATATTCATACACAGGATCGCCGCGCCCCAACCCACCGCAAGCGCCCCAGGTTGGTTCGTCGGAAAACGGTTTGCCGCAAGATGATCCGGCGCAGACCGGGCCGCCGGTCACTCCGTCATGGCCCGGTGGGGTGGGGGCGGGCTTGCCGGATGGGCTTACGTTTCCGCCGATTCCGACGTTTCCGTCGTTGTCGCCGATGCCGTCGGAGGATATTGCGCCGAGCCGGGGGCGCAGTGGGGCGGGATTGAGCTCGGCGGGGCGGGTTGTGGCGGGTGCCGGGCTTGGGGGGCTGGCGGTGGTCGCGGTGTGGTGGCTGGGGGTGATTCCGTGGGGGCGGCGTCGGTTCGTGTTGGCGGCGGCCTGGGCCAGCACGGCTACTGCTACTCGGCTCGTGGTGGTGGGCCTGGGGGTGGTCGGGTGTGCGGCGGCCGCGGTGAGCGGGCTGCGTGGGCCGCTTACGCTGGTGTTTTTCCTGCTCGTGGTGGCCGGGGTGGTGCTGCGGCGGTTGTCGTGAAGGGTATCCTTATCTGGACTGGTTCCAGATTATTTTCTTGACTTATTCCAGAAAAGGAGCACACTGGGGATATGCACACCGGTGGATTCGACCCGCGCCAGAGGTTGCGCGCGGTCGGCCTGCGGGTTACGGCCCCGCGGGTCGCGGTGCTGGATGCGGTTGCGGCACAACCGCATTCGGATGCCGACCGGGTGGCTGCCACCGTTCGGGCGCAGCTGGGTTCGGTGTCCACGCAGGCCGTCTACGACGTGTTGCGGGCCTGTGTGAACGCTGGGTTGTTGCGGCGCATCGAACCGGCCGGGTCCGCGGCGCTGTACGAGGCACGGACCGGGGACAACCACCACCACCTGGTGTGCAGGCACTGCGGCACGGTCGTCGATGTGGACTGTGCCGTGGGCGACGCCCCCTGTCTCGACCCGTCGGACGCGCACGGTTTCGTGGTCGACGAGGCCGAGGTCGTGTACTGGGGGCTGTGCCCGAATTGCCGTGGGGCGGAAGACGATCCGTCCCGCTGACCCATCGCCCGGGCAGCCCGTCACCCGGGGGCACCGCACACCAGCTCTAGGAGGCTGTCGATGACCAAGCCGACAACGACGAACACCGGCACCCCGGTGCCCAGCGACAACGAGTCGCTGACCGCGGGCGCCCAGGGCCCCATCCTGCTGCACGATCACTACCTGATCGAGAAGCTCGCGCAGTTCAACCGCGAGCGGGTGCCCGAGCGCATCGTGCACGCCAAGGGCGCGGGCGCCTACGGCGAGCTGGTCGTGACCAACGACGTCAGCCGCTACACCAAGGCCAAGCTGTTCCAGCCCGGCGCGCGCACCGAGTCGCTGATCCGGTTCTCCACCGTCGCAGGCGAATTGGGCAGCCCCGACACCTGGCGCGACCCGCGCGGCTTCGCGGTGAAGTTCTACACCGAGGACGGCAACTACGATCTCGTCGGCAACAACACGCCGGTCTTCTTCATCAAGGACCCGATCAAGTTCCCCGACTTCATCCGTTCGCAGAAGCGGTTGCCGGACAGCGGACTTCGCGACCACAACATGCAGTGGGACTTCTGGACCCTGCGCCCGGAGACCGCACACCAGGTGACCTGGCTGATGGGCGACCGCGGCATCCCGAAGACCTACCGGCACATGAACGGCTACGGGTCGCACACCTACCAGTGGATCAACGCCCAGGGCGAGCGCTTCTGGGTGAAGTACCACTTCAAGACCGATCAGGGCCACCAGTTCCTGACCCAGGCCGAGGCGGACCGCATCGCGGGCGAGGACGCCGACTACCACCGTCGGGACCTGTGGGACGCCATCGAGCGCGGCGAGTTCCCGAGCTGGACCGTGTACGTGCAGGTCATGCCGGTCGCCGAGGCGGAGGGCTACCGATTCAACCCGTTCGATCTGACCAAGGTGTGGTCGAAGCAGGACTACCCGCTGACCGAGGTCGGCCGTTACACGCTGAATCGCAACCCGCGCAATTACTTCGTCGAGATCGAGCAGGCCGCGTTCGAGCCGTCGGCCATCGTGCCGGGCATCGGCTTCTCGCCGGACAAGATGCTGCTGGGCCGCGTCTTCGCCTACGCGGACGCGCACCGCTACCGCATCGGCACCAACTACGCGCAGCTGCCGCCGAACCGGGCGCGGGCCGCGGAGGTCAACTCCTACTCCAAGGAGGGGTCGATGCGGTACGACTTCAACGATCCGACGATTCCGGTGTACGCGCCGAATTCCTTCGGCGGGCCGCACGCCGACTCGTCGCGGGCCCCAGAGGAGGCCACCTGGGCCTTCGAGCCGGAGCAGGTGCGCGCGGGCTATATCCAGCACCGCGAGGACAGCGACTTCGCGCAGCCGGGCACCCTGGTGCGCGAGGTGTTCGACGACGCGCAGCGGGATCGCCTGGTGGGCAACGTCGTCGGCCATGTGCTCGGCGGCGTGCAGGAGCCGGTGCTGAGCCGGGTGTTCGAGTATTGGAAGAACGTCGACGCCGAGATCGGCAAGCGCATCGAGGAGGGTGTGCGCGCCGGACTGAACGGCAACGGCTAGCACCTGCCGAAAAACCGAGACCGCTCCGCCTCGACCATGCCGGTCGGGGCGGAGCGGTCTCGCGTTGGTACCGGATGCGCGTCTACAGCATGCCCCACCAGTAGAGCAGGCAGGCCAAAACGAAGACGACCACGGTTTCCATCGTCGCTCCCCAATCTTTACCGGCGCTCCTACCAGACCATCATTCCTCGAGATCTTGCGACGCGCCGGAGACCAAGATCACAACGTGGCAACGGAAGGCCCGCCCGACCCGTCACCCCTCGACGACCGGTCGAACGGACCGCCCTGTCCGCCGGATGTGCTTCTGCCGCCCCCTCTCGCGGCAGAAGCACCCCCCGACCACCCCCGGCGGTGGTCCGCAACGGAACGCGGGTCGTTCTGGATCGAGCCGAAATACGATGGTGGGCAACCGATTCGACTGTCCGGATGCGCAATCCTCGTCTGTCTCCGCCGATTCCGGAACGGTGTCGCCGTGTTCCGTTGTCGAGATAGACAATGCAGGTGCGGTCTTGCCGCGGACTTAACGAGATCTTGTGAGGCGGGCGCTCACTCGACGAGGAGGACGACCAGCCGCCGCGGGCCGTGCGTGACATCGCCCTCGGGTGCGGCGGGACCGCCGAACCAGGTGATCGGGCCCTGCGGGTCGAGGGTGTCGAGCACCTCGGGCAAAGCGTCGTCGATCTGTTCGGCGCGCACCACGCATACGTGGCAGGCGCGCGGGCGGGTGTCGCGGAGCTGACCGGGGCCGCCGTCGAAGACGAGGATGCCGGAGTCGGCGACCGCTCCGGCGCAGGCGGACACCACGGCATCGGCCTCGCTGCCGTCGGCCGCGTCGTCGGCGACCAGGCGGTGGCCGTCGATATCGGCCCAGGTGCCGAGCCATTCCGGCGGCAGGCCGTCGGGGGCGATCACGGCGTCGGCGTTGGCGGTGTCCAGCGCCTCGTAGACGGCCTCGGCGATATCGGCCTCGCTGATGCGGTGGACCTCGGCGCCGTGTTTCTCGAGGCGTTCGGTGAACAGGGCGGCGGTCTCGGCCTGCTGTTCGGGGGTGATGCGCAGCGCGTGCCGCGGTTGATAGCGCGGGGCGGGCGCGGGTGGGTCGTCGTCCGGAAGCGCCTGGAGGGCGTCACGCACCCGGCGCAGGAATTCCTCCCGCGACGTCACCCTGGCCTCCCTGTCACGAACCGATCTCGATCGAGGCTACCCGACCGGGCAGGGGTGGGGCCGACGGGTTGCCGGTCAGTCGCGGGTGGCCGGGATTCGATCCAGGAATTCGGCATTGGTTCCGGCCTGGCGCAGGCCGGTCAGCAGCAGGTCGAGCGCCTGTTGCGGTTCGCGCCCGGCGAGGGTGTGACGTGCGGCACGGGTTGCGGCGAGCTCGCCGGGGGTGAGCAGCAGTTCTTCGCGCCGGGTGCTGGATTGGGCGATGTCGACGGCGGGGTAGACGCGGCGCTCGGCGATCTGCCGGTCCAGCTTCAGTTCGGCGTTGCCGGTGCTCTTGTACTCCTCGAAGATCACGGTGTCGGCGAGCGAGCCGGTCTCCACCAGGACGGTGGCGATGATGGTGAGCGAGCCGCCGTTCTCGAAGTTGCGGGCGGCGCCGAGGAACCGCTTCGGGTGGGCCAGGGAGGCGGCGTCCACGCCGCCGGACAGAATCCGGCCGGAGGCGGGTGCGGCGGAGTTGTAGGCGCGGGCGAGCCGGGTCAGCGAGTCCAGCAGCACGACCACGTCGCGGCCCGTCTCGGCCAGGCGTTTGGCGTGTTCGATGGCCAGCTCGGCGAGGGCGATCTGTTGCTGCGGCAGCTGGTCGAAGGTGGCGGCGGCGATATCGGCGGGCACCGCGCGGGCGAGGTCGGTGACCTCCTCGGGGCGCTCGCCCACCAGCACCAGCATCAGCTGGCACTCGGGGTGGTTCTTGGCGATGCCGTGCGCGAGTGCTTGCAGCACAACGGTTTTGCCAGCCTTGGGCGGGGCCACGATGAGCGCGCGCTGGCCCTTGCCGATGGGCATCACCAAATCGGTGATGCGCGTGATCATTTCGTGCGGTTCGGTCTCGGTGCGCAGCCGGTCGTTCGGATAGAGCGGGACCAGGTCGCCGAAGTGCGGGCGCGCCTTCGCCTGTTCGGGGGCCAGGCCGTTGACGGTGTCGACGCGCAGCAGCGGCGCGAATTTGGCGTTCTCGCGCTTGGTTCCGGCGATGCCGGTGACCGCGTCGCCGCGGCGCAGTCCGGTGCCGTGGACCAGGCGGATCGGCACGTGGACGTCGTCCGGGCTCGGCAGATATCCGTCGACCCGTAGGGTCGCGCGGTTGTCGGTGATGTCGAGGATGCCGGTGACGGTCCGCTCGGCCGGTGCCGTATCCGGCGCCCGGTCGGGTGCGAGTGTGGTGGTGTTCATGGTGTTCCTCCCGGATGGGGATCGGTGGGTACGGCGAATTGCCGTGCGGGCGGCGCGAAGCCGCGGGGGACGATCTCCGGTGGTGCGTCGGCGTCGAACGCCGGATCAAACGATGGGAAGCGACCGGAGAAGGTGTTTGCGAACCTGCGGGCGGGAGATGCTCACCTGCATCCACAAGTCGAAGACGTGCTCAGGCTACGTCCGAATCGTGCAACGCGCAATGGCCCGGGATAATTCCGGGCCATTGCGGGGAGGAGGGGATGGGGAGGGACTAGACGGCGGTGAGGAATTCGGCGGCCTTCTCGCCGATCATGTAGCAGGGGGCGTTGGTGTTGCCGCCGGTGATGCTGGGCATGATCGAGGCGTCGGCGACGCGGAGGCCGTCGATGCCGCGGACGCGCAGGTGCGGGTCGACCACCGCGCGTTCGTCCACGCCCATGCGGCAGGTGCCGACCGGGTGGTAGACCGAGTGCACCCGGTTGGGCAGTTCCCGGCGCAGCGCCGTCTCGTCGCGGAAGTCGGGGCCCGGCGCGTATTCGGCGGTGATGTCCCCGGCGATCGAGCGGTTGGCCATCACCTCGCGGATCAGCCGGATGCCCTCGATCAGGAATTCGGTGTCCGCGGAATCGGACAGGTAGCCGGGGTCGATCAGCGGCGCGTCGAACGGGTCGGTCGACGCCAGCCGCAGTTCGCCGCGGCTCTTCGGGTAGATCAGCGTCGGGAAGATGGTGAACGCCGGGCGACGGTCGACCAGGTGCAGCTTGTCCTCGTCCTGGTTGGGCACCGGGTAGCTCCACGGCAGGGTGTGGATCTGCATGTCCGGAACATCTTGTGCGAACGAGGTTTTCACCCAGCCGCACGCCTCGAACACGGTGCGGCCGAACCAGGAGCTGCCCGGCCGGGCGAGCTCGCGCATCAGGCCCGCCGCGAAATGCGTTGGGATGCCGCGGTGCAGCGCCTTCTTCGACAGGAACGTCATCGGCACGAACAGGTGGTCGTGCAGGTTCTGGCCCACCGGCAGGTCGGCGTGCACGTCGATGCCCAGATCGCGCAGCTGCCCGGCCGGTCCGATGCCCGACAGCAGGAGCAGCTGGGCCGAGCCGATCACGCCCGCACTGACCACGATCTCCTTGTCCGCCCGCAGGATTCGGCGGCCGCTGGGCCCGATCACCTCGACGCCGGTCGCCCGGCCGTGTTCCACCACGATCCGCGCGACGTGCACGCCGGTCAGCACGCGCAGGTTCGGGTTCGGCCGATCGGTGAGGAAGCCGCGAGAAGAGCTGTAGCGCAGGCCGTCTCGCACGCTCTGCTGGAAAACGCTGATGCCCTCCTGGGATTCGCCGTTGTAGTCGGCGATCGTGTCGACGCCCAGCGTCTCGGCGGCGGCCCCCATCCACTGCTGGGCGATGGGGGTGAGTTCGCGCTGGCGGGTCACCTGGATGGGGCCGCCCGCGCCGCGCAGGTCGCTCTCGCCGCCCTCCCAGTTCTCCAGTCGCTTGTAGGCGGGCAGCACGTCGGCGTAGCCCCAGCCGGTGCAGCCCTCGGCGGCCCAGGAATCGAAGTTGGCCCGGTTGCCGCGCACGAACAGCATGCCGTTGACCGAGCTGGAGCCGCCGAGTACCTTGCCGCGGGTCATCGGGATGAGCCGGTCGTTGGCGTGCTTCTGCGGGACGGAGAACTGCTTCCAGGTCACGCGCTTCTTCAGCTGCGGGACCGTGTGCACCATGGAGATCATGCCGGGCACGGTCACCAGCCGGGTGTCGTCCTTGCGGCCGGCCTCGAGCAGGAGCACGCTCGCGCCGTGCTCGGCCAGGCGGCTCGCGACGACGGCCCCGGAACTGCCCGCGCCCACGACGATGTACTCGGCCTCGGTGCTGCGCCCAGAGTCGGTCATATTCGGCTACCTCATCATCTTCGAAGTGGTCCCGCAGGTGTCTCAGATCACTGTAGAACAAGTTCTAAAATTTGTGCAGATACCGATGTGTGGAGGTGTCCTGATCGATGTAGAACTCGTTGCACTTCTGTCGTCGAGCACTGGCGGGTGGCCTGTTGCTGAGCCGTTCACCCCGGTGCAAGATCGGCCTACTATCGCCGGTGTGACTATTCGCGACATTCCCGTCAACACTCTGGCCGGTGCGCCCACGACGCTGGCCGATCTCGCCGGTGACAAGGCCCTGCTGGTGGTCAATGTGGCCTCCAAGTGCGGTCTCACCCCGCAGTACACCGAGCTGGTCGAGCTGCAACGGACCTACGGCGAGCGCGGCTTCAGCGTCGTCGGCGTGCCGTGCAATCAGTTCATGGGCCAGGAGCCGGGGACCGCCGAGGAAATCCAGGAGTTCTGCTCGACCACCTACGGCGTGGACTTCCCGCTGCTGGAGAAGACCGAGGTGAACGGCGACGACCGGCATCCGCTGTACCGGGAACTGGTGCGGACCGCCGACGCCGAGGGCACGGCCGGTGACATCCAGTGGAACTTCGAGAAGTTCCTCGTCGACCGCAACGGTGCCGTCGTGGCCCGCTTCCGCCCCCGGACCGAGCCGCAGGACCCGGCGGTCGTTGCCGCTATCGAGAAGGTGCTCTAGTCGATTCGCGGGGGCGCAGGATCTGGAGCGCGGATTTCTCCAGCCGATCGGCGATTTCCGCGTAGGACGCATAACCGACACCGGCGCGCACCAGTGCGCCCGCGTAGAGCAATTCCAGCGTTTCCACGATATCCGGATCGGCGTCGGCGCCGAGGGCATCGGTGAGGCGGCGGCGAATCTCGGATCCGATGCGCATGCGCAGGTGCGCGACATCGGGATCGGTGCCGAGCAGGGCGCTGGTCACGGCCCCGGCGAGGGCCGGTTCGTCGGCGACCAGCAGCGCGATCTGCCGCAGCACCGCGAGCGTGCGGGCGGTGCCGTCGCCCTCGGCCGGGGGCGGTGGCGTGGCGGCCAGGCGACGCCAGAAGACCTCGGCGACCAGGTGTTCCTTGGAGGAGAAGTAGGTGTAGGCGGTGGCGGTGCCGACCCCGGCCGCCGCGGCCACCATGCGCACCGTGAGGCCCGCGAACCCCTGCCGGGACAGCACCTCCAGGGCGGCCCGGGTGAGCCGGTCGACGGTATCGGCCTGCTTCTCGGTGAGGCGGCGGCGGGTGGCCTCCCTATGCACCGAATCCGGGTGACTGGAAAGGGGATCGGACACGTGTCCGGATGCTACTGTCATGCGCTTCTTCGGGCAAGGAACGGAATTCAGGCGGACAGGCCGAGTTTGGCCGCCAGTCGGTCCAGGTAGGCGAGCACCTCGGCCTCCGGCTTGTCGGGCAACCCGTACAGCGCGTCGGTGACCCCGGCCGCGGCCCACTCCGCCGATCGGCCCGGGTCGGGCCGCCCGTCGAGAGCGACCACCCGCGGTGCGCCGGTGCGCCCGGCGTCCTGCCAGACCTTCGCCAGTAGCCGCAGTCGTTCCAGCAGCAATTCGTGCTCGTAGGGCGTGGTGATCCAGCCGTCGGCCGAGCGGGCGATCCAGCGGAAGCCCTGTTCGGTGCCCGCGGTGCCGATCAGTACCGGAATGTGCGGCTGCACCGGCTTCGGCCACGCCCAGCTCGGGCCGAACGACACGAATTCGCCGCGGTATTCGGCCTCCTCGTCGGTCCACAGGGCCCGCATGGCCTCCAGGTATTCGCGCAGCACCGTGCGTCGCTTGGCGGCGGGCACCCCGTGATCGGTGAGTTCGTCGGTGTTCCAACCGAATCCGGCGCCGAGGCTGACCCGGCCGCCGGACAGGTGGTCCAGGGTGGCGACGGTCTTGGCCAGGGTGATCGGATCGTGTTCGGTGGGAAGCGCCACCGCCGTGGACAATTCGATGCGCTCGGTGACCGCGGCCGCGGTGCCCAGCGCCACCCACGGGTCCAGGGTGCGCAGGTACCGGTCGTCGGGCAGGCTGGCATCGCCGGTGATCGGGTGTGCCGCTTCGCGTTTCACCGGGATGTGGGTGTGCTCGGGGACGAAGAACGAGGCGAAGCCGCGCTCCTCGGCGGCGCGGGCGGCCGCGGCGGGGGTGATGCCGCGGTCGCTGGTGAACAGGACGATGCCGAAACGCATGGGGTGCCGGTCCTTTCGGTCGGGACTAGTGGTCGGTGGCGGCGGCCCGGCCCGCGCGGCGGCCGTAGAAGCTGCCGTCGCCGAGCGAGGCGCCGCTGACGTAACCGCCCGCGCAGATGCCGGAGGTGCAGCGCCCGGCGGCGTACAGGCCCGGGATCGGGTCGCCGTCCACGTGCAGCACCCGGGCGTCGAGGTCGGTGCGCAGCCCGCCGAGGGTGAAACCCGCGGTGAAACCCCGCATGTCGTATCCGGCGAGCGGGGCGCCGATCGGCCGCACCCACTGCGACTTCTTGCCCAGCAGCGGATCCGCGCCGTCCTTCGCGTGCCGGTTGTACACCTCGACCGTGGCCTGCAGCGCGCCCTCGGGCAGGCCCATCTCGGCCTCGAGCTCCGCCACCGATTCGGCGGCCCAGGTGGGCGGCTGCCGGAAGAACGGCGTGCTGGTCTCGGTGCCCTGCGCGGCCTCCAGCGCCTGTTCGTCGATGATCAGATACGCCTGATTGTCCTGCTGGATCAGCGTCGCCTGGCCGATCCGGCCCGGATAGGTGTCCTCGGCGATGTAGCGCTGCCCGCGGCCGTTGATCAGGATGCCCCGGGCCATCATCTGCGGATCGCCGAAGAACGCGACCTCGGTGGCGTCCATGTGCGCGAGCTCCGCGCCCAGGGCCTGGGCGATCCGGATGCCGATGCCGTCGTGCTCCTCGATCGCTGCGGCGGGACGGCCGATCAGCCGGGGCGCGTAGCCCTCGATCATCTGCTTGCGGTAGGCGAAGCTGCCGGTGGCCAGCACCACGCCGCGGTGGGCGCGCACCAGCAGCTGCTGCCCGTAGCGCTTGGCGACCACGCCGATCACCCGGTCCGCCTCGTCCACCACCAGGCGCTGGATGCGGACGTCGTATTCGGCTCGTACGCCCAATGTTTCGGCGACGTCGGTGAGCGGCTTCATCAGCATGTAGCCGCCGCCGCGCTCGCCGGTGCGCTTGTTCTGCATCCGCGGCAGGTGCCCGCGCGGTGCGGGCGTGGCGATCTCGTTGAAGGGGGCCGCGTTCTCGCCGCCGGAATACATCAGGCCCTCGTCGTGCGGCGGCTCCCAGCCGGGCTCGCCCCAGAACTCCTCCTTGAACGGAACACCCTGGGCCACCAGCCATTCGAAGTGTTCGACGCTGCCGCGGCAGTAGTCGGCGATCTTGGCCTCATCCGCGCCGGGGCCCAGCGCCGCGAGCAGGAACGTCCGCATGTTCTCCGGCGAATCCTCGAAGCCCAGCGCGCGCTGGAGCGCGGTGCCGCCGCCCAGGTAGATGAATCCACCCGACAGCGCCGCCGCGCCGCCCCAGCCGCCGGTGCGTTCCAGCACCAGCACCCGCGCGCCCGCCCGGGCGGCCTCGATGGCGGCGGCGGCGCCCGCGACGCCGTACCCGGCGATCACGACATCGGCCTGCTCGTCCCAGCGGGTGGTCGCATCGGCGCGCAGCGGGCGCACACTCACGGTGTCGGACATGGTCTTTCGCATTCCTTACTGCCGAGGGGACTTCTGCTGCCGGGCCACGACCTTGCCCACCACGCCGTCGAGGGTGGTGCCCGCGGGCCAGCCGACGTAGTGACACAGGAACAGCGCGATCTCGCGCAGCTGCTGTTCGTCGAGCTCCGCATTGCGCAGCGCCGCACCGATCTGGATCTCGGCGATGTCGAACAGGCCCTGCGCGGTGAGCGCGCCGAGCAGCAGCAGGCGGCGGTCTCTGATGGAAAGCCCTGGGCGCGACCAGATGTCGGCGAACAGGTGGTCGACGGTGACGGCGAAGTACGCGCCGGGAACGTCGGGCAACTCCCACCCGTAGACCTCGGTCATCTTGCGCAGCCCGCGCTGCCGCCGCTCGGCGGCGGATTCGTGCTCGTCGGTGCTCATGCCCGCTCCTTCTCGAAATCTCCGCCGCCGACCCCGAGCCCGGCGCCCAGGCCGCCGAGAGCGTCTCGGGCCAGCGGTAATTCGACGCCCAGTCGCCGCCCCAGTGCCAGGGCCAGCGACAGATCCTTCTCACCCAGGTCGCGGACGTGCCGCAGGATCGGGAACCAGAAGTCGTCGGCGGCGACCGGGGCGGTGGTGTCGCGCAACATGATCGCGCCCGGGCCGCCGGTGACGGCGTCGGAATGGCGGACCACCGGCCCAGTTGCGTGATATCCAACCCGGCGGCCTCCGCCAGGCGCTGCGCCTCGGCCGCCGCCGTGAAGGCGACGAAGTGTAATAGGTTGCGCGCCAGCTTCATCCGAACGCCCGCGCCGACGCCACCGGCGTGCACGATCAGGTCGGCGAAGTGCCCGAACGGTTCTCGCACCCGCGCGAAGGCGGCCTCGCTGCCGCCCACCATGACCGCGAGCCTGCCCAGCCGCGCCGCGGGTGCGCCGCCGCTGACCGGCGCGTCGACGAATTCCACACCGGCGGACGCGCATTCGGCGGCGAGCTCGACGGCGGTGGTGTCGGCGATGGTGGAGTGCACCGCCACCACGGTGCCCGCCGCGGCGGTCCGCAGGATGCCGCGCGGCCCGGTCAGCACCGTGCGAACCTGCTCGTCGTCGACGACCGCGACCGAGATCACCGCCGCCCGCTCGGCCGCCGCGGCCGCATCGGCGACCGGCTCCGCGCCGCCCGCCACGAACGGATCGAGCGCCTCGGGGCGGGTGTCGCACACCACCAGCCCACCCGGACGATCCAGCAGCCGCTCCGCCATCGGGGCGCCCATGCTGCCGAGACCGATGAAGCCGAGACGGACCATGGTGAGAACTCCTCTGCGGCGGGACTATTCGGCGGTGGCGACGAGCTTGGTTTGCAGATACTCCTCGAATCCGGCGACGCCCAGCTCGCGGCCGATGCCGGACTGCTTGTAGCCGCCGAACGGGGCGTCGGCCGAGTACCAGATGCCGCCGTTGACGCCGACGGTTCCGATGCGCAGGCCGCGCACCACCGTCCGGATCCGGTCGGGGTCGGCGCCCCAGACCGCGCCGGACAGTCCGTACCGGGAGTCGTTGGCGAGCCGGACGGCGTCCGCGTCGCCGTCGTGCGGGATCACCACCAGCACCGGGCCGAAGATCTCCTCCTGCGCCACCGTCGAGCCGTTGGGCAGCCCGGCGATGAGCGTCGGCTCGACGAAGTAACCGCGGTCGCGGCCCGCGGGGCGGCCACCGCCGGTGACCACGGTGCCGCCCTCGGCCCGGGCGATGTCCAGATACCGCTCCACCCGGGCCCGCTGCCGCTCGGAAATCAGTGGGCCGCAGATGGTTCCGGCCTCGTTCGGATCGCCGGGCACGACGGCGGCCATGGCCTCGGCCGCCGCCGCGACCGCCTCGTCGTGCGCCGCGCGCGGCACCAGCAGGCGGGTGGTGAGGGCGCAGCCCTGACCGGCGTGCACGCAGACCGAGAAGGCGGCGTAGCGGCTCGCGGCGGCGATGTCGGCGTCGTCGAGCACGATGCAGGCCGACTTGCCGCCCAGCTCCAGGAAGACCTTCTTCACCGTCGCCGCGGCGGAGGCCATGACGGCGCGCCCGGTCCGCGTCGATCCGGTGAAGGAGATCATGTCCACCCGCGGGTCCTCGACCAGGCGCGCGCCCAGGCCGTGATCGGACGAGGTGACGATATCGACCACCCCGGCCGGAATATCGGTCTCGGTGGCGATGATCGCGCCGATATATGCTGCGCACCAGGGTGTTTCGGGCGCGGGCTTGAGGACGACGGTGGCGCCCGCGGCCAGGGCGGGCCCGAGCTTGGCGAGGTTGATCTGGTGCGGGAAGTTCCACGGCGTGATCGCGCCGACCACGCCGATCGGCTCCCGGTGCAGCGTGCGGCCGGAGCGGACGCCCATCGGCCGCGCGGCGCCGAGATCGGTGTCCCAGCAGTAGCTTTCGGCGAGATCGGCGAACCAGCCCAGATCGCCGATCGGCGCCTCCAGCTGCGGGCCGCCGGTGAGCATGCGCGGCGCGCCCGCCTCGGCAATGGTGATCTCGCGCAGTTCCTCGAGGTGGCCGCGCAGCGCGTCGCGCAGCTGGCGCAGGCATCGGGCGCGGAAGGCGGGATCGCGGGGCCAGTCGGTGTCGTCGAAGGCGGCGCGGGCGGCGGCCACCGCGGCGTCCAGATCGGCGGCATCGGCGTCGGCGGCGTGCCCCAGCACCCGCTCGGTCGCCGGGTCGACGGTGTCGAACACGCCCGCACCGCCCGGCACGAGCTTCCCGCCGATCAACAGCGCGGTGCCCTCGGGGCTGACGAGCCTGCTCATCGGTAGCTCCCATGCTGTCTGGACACGTGTACGGACTATATGAGTGCGGCTCGCCTCTTCGCAAGAACTTGTTTCAATTCAACCTCCACTCGCATGATCCCGGCGCGCTTTTGGCCGGGATCTTCCGGTGAGATCCCGGCCAAAAGCATGCCGGGATCATGGGGGTGCGACGGGGTGCGGTGGCGGAGCGTATGTCGGGGTCGAGGAAGTGTTCTGCTGCGTGGGGCTACGGAATCCGTTGTCGCGGGCGTGCTGCGGTGATACCGTCCAGACACATGTCCAGTTACATGTCTTCCGCGATGATCGCAAGCCGACCAGCGGGACTGAACTCGTTCTCGAATAGGTGGTGGCGATGACCGCGGCCTCGCTGGAACCGCTCATCTTCGATCCGTACGACTACGGCATCCACACCGATCCGTATCCGATCTACCGGCGGCTGCGGGCGGAGGCGCCGCTCTATCACAACCCCGACCTGAATTTCTGGGCGCTGTCGCGGCACGCGGACGTCGTCGCCGGGTTTCGGGATGCCGCGCGGCTGTCGAGCGCGAACGGGGTGTCGCTGGATCCGGCCGCGTGGGGGCCGCACGCTCACCGGACGATGTCGTTCCTGGGCATGGACGATCCGCGCCACCAGCGCATGCGGCGACTGGTCTCCGAGGGCTTCACCCCGCGCCGGGTCGCCGATCTGGCCGACCGCATCCGGGCGTCGACGCTGCGGTATCTGGAACCGGCGCTGGCGCGAAGGCGATTCGACTGGATCGAGGAGGTGGCCGGGCGGCTGCCGATGGACATCATCTCCGAACTCATGGGCGTCCCGGAGCCGGACCGCGCCGAGATCCGGCGGCTCGCGGACCTGGTGGTGCACCGCGAGGACGGCGTGCTCGACGTACCGGCCGCGGCGATCGAGGCATCGATGCGACTCATCGGCTACTACGCGGACATGATCGCGCGCCGCCGCCGCTCGCGCACCGACGATCTCACCTCCGCCCTGCTGGACGCGGAGATCGACGGCGACCGGCTCGGCGACCAGGAGATCCTGGCCTTCCTGTTTCTCATGGTCGTCGCGGGCAACGAGACGACCACCAAACTGCTCGGCAATGCGGTGTATTGGGCCGCAAGCGATCCCGCGCAGTATGCCGCGGTGGTCGCGGATCCCGGGCGGGTCGGCGACTGGGTGGAGGAAACGCTGCGCTACGACACCTCCACTCAGATCCTCGCCCGCACGGCCGCGGTCGATTTCGAGGCGCACGGTGCGGTGGTCCCGGCCGGGGCGAAGGTATTGCTGCTGATCGGGTCCGCGAATCGGGACGAGGCGGTATTCGCCCGACCCGACACCTACGACATCGGACGCCCCGACAAGGGCGCGCTACTGAGTTTCGGTCGCGGCGTGCACTTCTGCCTGGGCGCCCACCTGGCCCGGCTGGAGGCCGGGATCGCGCTGCGGGAGCTGGTGACTCGCGTGCGCGCGATCGAGGTCGATGCGACGGCCTGCGAGCGGGTGCACTCCACCAATGTGCGCGGATTCGCGAAACTGCCGGTGGCGGTGGAGATGAGCTGACGCGATCCGGCGATTCCCGTCAAAACTCCGCGAGGAGGGCGGGGGATGACCGACAGTGTCCCGGTCAACGGGATCAGGGTGCGTGATCCATGGGCCAATCAATGAGAACGTGTTCTACTTTGGAGGTGGTGGCAGTGCACACCGTGCTCGGTGAACAGGTCCGGATGCCGGTGGAAATCCGTGTGGCGGAGGCCTTGTCGGCCCTGTACCTGGTGGACGAGACGGCCGCGCGGACGCTGCTGGCGGGGACGGGTCTGGAACCGGTGCGCTGCGCCGGGCGGGCGCTGTGCGCGCTGGCCTTCGTTCGCTATGTCGACGGTGATCTAGGCCCGTATCACGAGTTCGCCGTGGCGCTGATCGCCCGGGTGCCGGGGCGGCGGCGCAGCACGGGGGCGTATATCCACTGGTTGCCGGTCAATCAGGAGTTCACCTGTGCGGCGGGGCGGCAGATCTGGGGATTTCCCAAGGAGGTCGCCGACATTCGGCTCGCGCGGCGGTGGCGCGGCAAGCGCTGCGAGGTCTGGCTGGACGGCCGGATGGCGGTGGCGCTGGAGATCCGGGGCGGCCTGCCCGTCCCGGCGGTGCTGGGCGGCGCCTCGATCGCGGCCTACACCCAGCCGGACGGCGTGTTGCGGCGCACCCCGTGGGGGATGCGGCCGTCCCGGGTGCGCCTGCGGCTCGGCGGCGGCGCCCGCCTGGAACTCGGCGATCACCCCGTCGCCGACGAGCTGCGCGCCCTCGGCCTGCCCGGCCGCGCGATCTCCACCACCCGAATCGGGGTACTGCGAATGACTTTCGAGGATGCCATGGAGGTCCGATGACCACGACAGCACTGGTGACCGGCGCGGCGAGCGGGATGGGCCGCATTGCCGCCCAGCGCCTGGCCGCGGCCGGGCACCGCGTCGCCGCCGTCGACGTGAACGAGACCGGGCTGGCCGAAACCGCCCGCCGCGCACCGAATGTGCACACCTACGTCTGCGACGTCTCGGATCCGGAGGCGGTGGCGGCGACCGTGCGGCAGGTGCGCGCCGACCTGGGGCCGATCACCCACCTGGTGCACTCCGCCGGGCTGGCGCGCGTGGGTGCGGCGCTCTCCCACGATATTTCGGAGATTCGGCGGGTGATCGAGATCAACTACCTGGGCACGGTGATCGTGTGCCAGGCGGTGATCCCGGCCATGCGCAATGCCGGGTCGGGCACCGTCGTGCTGTTCGCGTCCATGGCGGGCTGGCTGGCCTCGCCCGGCCTGGGCGCCTACGCGGCCTCCAAACACGCGGTGGTCGGCTACGCCGAGGCGCTGTACCAGGAGCTGATCGGCACCGGCGTGCGGCTGCTGTGCATCTGCCCACCACACGTGGAAACCCAGTTCCTGGAGGGCATTCGCGCGGTGGACGCCGACGTGCTGGCCGGTCGGCGCGGCATGTCCCCCGAACGGGTCCTCGACGATATGGAAAAGGCGCTGGCCCGAAAAACGGTGCCGCTGTACATCTTCCCCGGCTCCGCCCGCCAGATGGTGCTGGCCCGCCGCCTCACCCCCAACCTGCTCCGCCGGGTCATTGTGCGAATGGTCAAGCCGCAGTTGTGAATCCGCCGTCGTCGTTCCGGCCGCGAGTGCGCCGGAACGACGAGAGGGCCCGTCTAGCGGCCGTGGAACTCCGGCTTGCGCTTTGCGGCGAAGGCTCGTGGGCCCTCCTTGGCGTCCTCGCTGCGGAATACGGCCAAGCCGAGTTTCGCGTCGATCTGGAATGCCTGTTCCTCGTGCAGGCCCTCGGTGTCGCGGATGGTTTTGAGGATGGCCTGTACTGCGAGTGGGCCGTTGGCATTGATCAGGTCGGCGAGTTCGAGGGCCTTGGTCAGGGCGGTGCCGTCGGGGACCACGTGGCCGATGAGGCCGATCTCCTTGGCCTCGTGGGCGGTGACGTGCCGGCCGGTCAGCAGGATGTCCGCGGCGACGGTGTAGGGGATCTGGCGGGGCAGCCGCACCGCCGAGCCGCCCATCGGGAACAGGCCCCAGCGTGCCTCGGACACACCGAATTTCGCGCTCTCGCCCGCCACCCGGATATCGGTGCCCTGCAGGATCTCGGTGCCGCCCGCGATGGCCGCGCCCTCGACCGCGGCGATCAGCGGCTTGGTGAGCCGCCGACCCTTGAGCAGGCCGGGCAGGCGGCTGGGGTCGAATCCGCCGCCGCTCATATTCTTCGCCGGATCCTGTTTGGTCATGGCCTTCAGGTCGGCGCCGGCGCAGAACGCGCCGCCCGCCCCGGTGAGAATGCAGGAGCGGATCTCCGGATCGCTGTCGACGGTGTCCCACGCCCGCACCATCAGCTCCAGCATCTCCCCGGACAGCGCGTTGCGGACCGCCGGGCGGTTCATGGTGACGATCAGGGTGGCGCCGCGGCGTTCCACCAGCGCGTGCGGCTCTGTATTGCTACTCGTTTCAGTGGATGCAGTCGTCATCGCCGACCCTCTCTGCTTCGTGCACTACCTGCGCTTTGCGGACGAAGTTACTCCGCGACGTTGTACAGAACAATAACGTGTTCTAGTTTGGAGAATGGTGACCGCCGTCATAGGGCGGCAAGTGAGGGAGACCCGATGGACACGACCACGCACGGCGGCACGACGACGGTGCCGCCGCGGATCACGAAGACGCTGATCGACCGGTTGACCGCGCTGGTGACCGCGGGCACCGCCGGAGAACAGCGCAAGCCCTACGAGATGCTCGAGGTCTACACCGGCGCGGTGGTGGGCGAACTACCGCAGTCGACGCCGGAGGACGTCGCCGCGGCCGCCGCGAATGCCCGTGCGGCACAGCGGGAGTGGGCCTCCTGGCCGCTGCGGCGTCGGCTCGCGGTGTTCGAGCGGGCGCACGAGCTGATCCTGTCCGAACACGAGACCGTCACGGACCTGATCCAGATCGGCTGCGGCAAGACCCGCCGCATGGCGCTGGAGGAATCCTGCGACGTGCCGATGGTGATCAGCCACTACCTCAAGACCGCCCGGCGGGTGCTCGCGCCGGTCCGGCGCGGCGCGGCCGTCCCGTTCGTCACCAGCTCCACCGAGCAGCATCGGCCCAAGGGCGTGGTCGCGGTCGTCTCGCCGTGGAACTTCCCGTTCGCGGTGTCGCTGTCGGACTCGGTGCCCGCGCTGATCGCGGGTAACGGCGTGGTGCTCAAGCCGGACAACAAGACCGCGCTGTGCGTGCTGTTCGGCGTGGAGCTGCTGTACCGGGCGGGGCTGCCGCGCGGACTGATGCAGGTCGTGTGCGGGGCGGGTCCGGACGTCGGGCCCGCGCTCATCGAGAATTCGGACTTCGTCATGTTCACCGGGTCCACCGCGACGGGCCGCACCATCGGCGAGCTCGCGGGGCGGCATCTGATCGGGTGCAGCCTGGAGCTGGGCGGCAAGAATCCGATGATCGTCCTCGACGACGCGAATCTGGACGAGGTGGTCCCGAGCACCGTGTTCGCGGTGTTCGGCAACAGCGGCCAGGCATGCATGCACATCGAGCGGATCTACGTGCACGACCGGCTTTTCGACGAGTTCGTCCGCCGCTTCGTCGCCGCCGCGGAGGAATTGGGCGCCAAGGCCGGGGCCGCCTACGACTACACCCCCGAATTCGGCTCGCTGGTCTCGGTGGAGCATATGGAGCGGGTGGCCGCGCACGTGGAGGACGCCCGAGCCAAGGGCGCCACCGTGCTCACCGGCGGCAGGCCGCGGCCGGACCTGGGCCCGGCGTTCTACGAGCCGACGGTGCTCACCGGGGTGACGCCGGAGATGACGCACGCCACCATGGAGACCTTCGGTCCGGTGGTCACCGTGTACCGCTACTCCGACGAGCAGGAGGCGATCGAGCAGGCCAACGCCACCACCTACGGCCTCAATGCCAGTGTGTGGAGCCGGGATCTGGCCCGCGCCGGGCGGGTGGCCGACCGCCTGCAATCGGGAAACATCAATATCAACGACGGCTTTGTGACCACGTATTCGGCCAAGGGCACCCCGTCCGGCGGGGTGAAGCAGTCCGGCGTCGGCACCCGGCACGGCGACGCCGGTCTGCTCAAGTACACCGACACCGTGAATGTCGGGGTGCAGAAAAAGCAGGTGCTCGCCGCGCGCGGCGGCCTGCCGTACGAAAAGCAGCTGCGCACAACGCTTCTCACGCTGCGGCTGATGCGCAGATTCCGAATCCGCTGAGTGTGCCGGTGCGGCGTCGGACCCGGCACGTTTGCTCGTTGCCCGGGGGCTCGATCCGATTCACGCGGAGTTCGTTTGCCCGCGTTGGTGTCCGGTGCAAGGCTGATGTGCGTGTCTCAGCCCGAACACCCGAGCCGGGCCGGATACGCTGCGATCACGCCGGCCTATCGGTTGCTGGATGTCGACCACGACACCGCGCTCGCGCACGCCGAGCGGCGACTCAACGCCGAGTTCGCGATCCTGTTCGACTCCGGCACCATTCACCGTTTCCTCTCCTCGTCCTATACGGAGTACACCGGCCGCGCCAAGGTCACCTGGTATCTGCCGCTGCTGGCCGAACGCTTCGCCCGGCAGCGGCTGCACGCGCTGGCCAAGGTCCAGGGCCGTATTCCGCAACCGAAGCCGGTGGTGCTGTTCCTGTGCACGCACAACGCGGGTCGCTCTCAGATGGCGCTCGGCTTCTTCATCCGCGACGTCGGCGGCCGGGCGCTGGCCTGGTCGGGCGGCTCGGAGCCGAGCGGCTCGCTCAATCCGGCGGTGGTCGCGGCGATGGCCGAGATCGGGATCGACATCTCCTACGAATTCCCCAAGACCTGGACCGACGAGATCATCCTGGCCGCCGACGTCATCGTCACCATGGGCTGCGCCGACACCTGCCCGCTGGTGCCCGGTCCCCGCTACGAGGACTGGATCGTCGACGACCCGGCGGGCTTGCCGGTGGCCCAGATCCGGCCCATCCGCGACGAGATCGGCCGCCGGGTCGTGCTGCTGCTGGACTCGCTGGACCTGGACGTCGCCGCTACCTGACCCCGATCGGCGTGCCGAAGAACGAGGGAAGGTCTCGCCGAAGGTCGACAGCAGCTGGAATCCGTTGGGGTCCAAGGCGAGCCATACATCGGCATGTCCGGGACGGTCTTGCCGAGGCGGGTCGGCGTCAGCGAGCGACTGCTGGAGCTGGCGGTGATTCCGATCGCGGGCCCCGGCGCGCGCATTCGGGGCGACGGCGCACTGGCCGCCGGGCGCTGGTCGAGCGGGGCTAGCGGTCCGCGGTGCCGCCGAGCACGTCGCCGAGCGAGTCCACCTCGCAGCGGTCGGCCTGCGAGGTCTGCATGAACACCGCGTCCACGTCGTTCTCGTGCAGCTTGTGGAAGTCGATCTCCAGATCGTTCTGCCCGGGCTGAATCGTCTTGGTGCGCTTGGTGATCCGGTCGGCGTCGTGCACCACGGTGACGGTGATCGTCTGGGCCGCGGCCGCCATGTTGTGCAGCTTGACCCGGATGCCGCGGCCGTTGGTCGATCCGGTCCACACGGTGGGCGCGGGACAGGACGCGGTGCCGGTACCCATCCGGTCCAGCGCCGACAGCGTCGTCGGCCGGGTGGCGCTGGCGACGGAGGCGCGGTGCGCGGACAGGGCGAACGCGATGGCGACGCCCGGCACCGCCGCCAGGACGACCAGCGACACCACGACCCGGCACAGGGTACGAAGCCATCGCGGGAGGGCGCGGCCGGTGGGGGACATGGTTGCTCCTTTCGTCAGGACGCGGGCGGTGCGGCGGGCACCGGCGTGGCGAGCGTGGTCTCGATGAGGTCGTGCCCGAGCTCGGGGTGGATGGCCCCGTCGGAGGGCAGTTTCGGTGGGTGGAACCAGGATTCGTCGGCCTCCGGATGCGGTCCGGTCAGTCCGATCCGGCCCCTGCCGTAGGTGGTGACGAGCGCGGCCGGTTCCCCGCCGGGATAGGTGGCGAGCACGAAAGACGGTGTGCTCGAACGCATCCGGAAGGTCGGCCCGTCCTGGAAGAACAGCGTGCTGCGCCGCCCCCGCCAGGTCACGGCGACCGTGGTGTCGCGGGTGGTGGAGACGGTGGCCTCCGGCATGCCGATGTACTGGGTGGCGGTGCCGTCGATGAGGTCGTATCCGGGCTTGCCCGCCAGGTAGGCGCCCAGGCAGAAGCCGAGATACACCCCGCCCCCGCGCACCCAGTCGCGCACCACCGCGGCCTGCTTGCGCAGCCGCGGCCACGCCTGCTCCACGTCGCCGCCGCCCGGCTGAGCGAAAATCGCTGCCCGGCCGAGGGTTTCGGCCGTCATCGGAAGACGCTCGTGCGGACCGACATACGCGACCCGCAGCCGGGTGGCGGTCGAGGACAGCAGGGCGGCAACGGCTTCCGGGCATCCCGGACTGGCCGCGGGCCCGCGGTAGACCAGGGCCAGCGGGGGAGCGGGACGCTGTAATTCGTAGGCGGCGATCCCGATCCCCCCGGCCGTCGCGGCGACGGCGGCCGCGGCGCCGATCAGGACGGTGCGACGGCTGATCATGATGCGATTCGCTCCCTCGGCCGATGCCGGGCCGCGGCGGCGCGGGCGCGGCGGGCCGCGGCGGCGACCACCGATTCCAGCGGCCCCCGCCCGGCCGTGCTGGTCCAGACCAGCCCGATGAACAGCACCGCCGCCACCTGGATCAGGTAGCTGGGCGTGTCGGGGTATCGGTCGTAATCGGAATTGATGAACACCACGTGCAGGGTGTAGAGCGTGAGCGTCATCCGGCCCGCCGCGGCCAGCGGCAGCTGGAGCGCGGTGGCCGCCCGCCGCCATCCCGGGGTGCGCGCGTGCGGCAGCAGCAGCATCGCGCCGATCACCGCGTAGGCCGACCCGATGGTCGCGAGCAGGTCCAGCGGCGTGCCGGTGTGCGGCTTGTCGAGCGCCAGCCACCACCAGGTGCTGCCGGGCACCGTGCCGTCCGCGCCGAAGTCCAGCAGCTCCCGGGTCTCGTCGAGGGTGCGATCGGTGGCGGGCTGGGCGGCGAGGATGTGGTCGACGCCGTGGTAGGAGTCCAGCAGCACCGAGGCGACCACATGTGCGCCGACCGCCAGGACCAGCCCGATTCCCAACAGCGCCACCGCGGTTCGCCACCTGTCGAGCGCGAGCCGCCCGACCACCAGGCCCGCGCACAGGTAGGCCATCCACGGCAGCGCCGGGAATTCGCCGGTCACGGTGAGCTCGGTGAACAGCTGCCCGGGGCGGGTGATCAGATCGTGGAAGCCGGGGTTCTCGCCGAGCGGGTCGGGCAGCCGATCCAGCAGCAGATGGGTGAGCACCGGCGCGCCCGCGACGATCCCCGCGCCGGTCGCCGCCACCACCCAGGTCGGCAGCACCACCAGCGGAATCGAGGCCAGGAACATCACCGCGTAGAACGGCAGGATCACCGCCGCCAGCGACGCGTCGGTGTAACCCAGTGCGAGACCGATGATTCCGATGACCGCGGCCCGTGCCGCCAGGCTCGCCGCGGCGGCGGGCCAGTCGGCGACCCGCACCCGGCGGCGCCCGGTGACCAGCGCGATGGACACCCCGGCCAGCACCGCGAACAGCGCCGCCGCCCGCCCACCGAACAGCTGGAAGCTCCAGGTCGGATCGCCGTCGTCGGTGGAGTCGGGGAGCACGTGCACGGCCATCATGCCGATCAGGGCGATGCCGCGGGCCGCATCGATGCCGCGCAGCCGGGCCGCGGACGGCGGTGCGGGCGTGGGGTTTTCGCCGGGCGGCGCGGCGGGCGCCGCAAGCGTGAGGGTCATCGGAACATCACCGTGTCCACCAGATCCAGGGCGAGGTCGCGGGCGTCGAGCGCGGGCAACCCGCAATCGGTGAACCAGTCGGCGGTGGCCTCCGGGTGCGGGCCGACGACCCCGACCCGGCCCCGGCCGAACGCGGTCACAGCCGCGGCGATGGTGTGGTTCGGGTAGGTGGCCAGAACCGTTGTGCCGCTGTCGGTGTCGATGTCGAAGTGCGGGCCGTCCTGGAAGAACAGCCGTCGGCGGCGGCCCCGCCAGTCCACCTCCACGAGGGCGTTCTCGTCGTGCCGGACGGTGGCGCGACGGGTGTCGATGTAGCGGTCGGTGTCGCCGGGCAGCAGATCGAAACCCGGTGTGGCACCGGCCAGATAGCCACCCAGGCAGAAGCCGAGGTAGCCGCCGCCGTCGTGCACGAAGCGTCGGATGTCGTCGCGGTGCGCGCGCAGCTTCTTGTAGGCGGGTTCGAGCTCGCCGCCGCCGGGCTGCGCGTACAGCGCGGCCAGCGACAGGGTTTCGGCGCTCAGCGACAGGTTTTCGCCGGGGCCGACGAAGTGGATGTCGAAGTTCCACGGGCTGTCGGCGAGCATATCGGCCACCGATTCCGGGCAGCCGGGCAGCGAGGCCGGGCCGCGGTAGACCAGTGCGAGCGGTCGCCCGGAGGGCCGCAGGGAGGTGGATCGAGCTGATTCGTGCCAGGGCAGAGCGAATTTCATGATCGGTCCCGAGGTGTGAACGGTCTATCCGGCGGTGACCAGTTGTCCTGTGCCGGAAAGGGTTTCCAGTGCCGCGAGGGTGCGTGCGGCGCGCGGCTGGGCGGGCAGGCCGCCCCAGTGGGTGGCCGGGGTGAGCTGTTCGCCCTTCATCAGCAGCGACAGCGAGTCGAGGACCACGTCGTCGCCGACCATCGAGTCGTAGAGCACGATGGCGCGGTTGCCGACGGTGGCGCCGGGCCGGATCGTGACGGTGGACATCTTCATCACCCGATCCTCGAACAGGTGGGTCTGCAACGACACCTCCAGCCCGACGGCGGCGTCGTCGCCGATGACCACCAGGTCGAATTCGGTGAGGTAGGTGGTGCCGATCCAGGTGCGCCGCCCGATGCGAGCGCCGAACCAGCGCAGCATCATCGGCAGGAACGGGGTGCCGGTGACCAGCGCCAGGCAGGACGGCACGGCCGCCGCCTCGTACAGCCCGGTGACGAATTCGCTCTTGCGCACGAACGGATCCCACAGCGGCTCCACCCGCGTGCGGTAGCGGCCGATGACGCTGTTCTTCACCTCGGCGCAGTAGCGCACGATCGCGACCGCCACCAGCCCGGCCACCAGCGGCGAGATCAGCGCGGGCAGTCCGATGTCGTTGCCGTGCGCCAGGCCCGACAGCGCCCACAGGTACAGGTAGAACCCGAAGCCGAGCACCGTCGCGGGCAGGGTGGCCCGGAAGAACTCGATGGCCAGCCGCTGCCGCACCAGCCGCGGCTGCGGGGCGTAGGTCGCCGACTCCGGGAAATCGCCGGAGTCCTGGCGCACCGGCAGGTGCATGGCGGGCGAGCCCAGCCACGAGGTCCCGTTCGGCACACCGGATTCCGGCGGCACCGTGCCGACGCCGACGAGCGCGCCCTCGCCGATCGTCGCCCCCGCCGACACCACCGCGGCATTGCCGATGAACGACCGGCGCCCGACGGTGGTGGGCGCGAACATGATCCGGCCGTGCCCGAAGGTGGCCGCGCCCACGCTGGCCATGTCGGCGATGAACGTGCCCTCGCCGAGCTCGAGCAGATCCGGGTCCAGATGGGCCGCGGTCGACACCTCCGAGCCCCGGCCGATCCGCGCGCCCAGCAGGCGCAGCCACGGGACCGTGTAGAGGGTGGCGTAGAGCGAGTTGGTGAACTCCAGGCTGTACTCGAACAGCTTGTCCGCCACCCACTTCCGGATGCCCAGCCCGGAGTGGGCCGGATGGATGCCGATGGGCAGGCCGGGCAGGATCAGCAGCTTTCCGGCCGCGACCACCGCGCACACGGTCAGCACGAAGATCGGCCCGGCCAGCAGGGTGGCGGCCAGGCCCGCGAGGATGTCGAAGCGCAGCAGCGCCCACCAGACGAAGGCGGTGGCCGGGACGACCATCAGGATGGCCGCGACCTCGAGCACGAAGGTGGCGAAGCCGATGACGGCCAGCTGCGACAGCGTCCACGGCGTGCGGTCGGGCGCGAGGGCCAGCACGGTCTCGGCGTTGTCCGAGAGCCGGTCGACCGGTTCGGCGGGCGATCCGGACCAGCGGCCGCCGGTCGGCACGGTCTCCCCGTCCGACAGCGCGGACTGCTCGCCGAGGGCGGCCCCGTCCGCCACCGTGGCCCCGGGATCGAGCACCGCGTGCGCGCCCACGAAGGCGTCCGCGCCCACCGAGATCGGCGCGACGATCACCCAGCCGTCCTGCACCCGCCACGGCAGCATGGTCACGCCGTAGCCGACGGCCGCGCCGGGGCCGATGCGGAGCATGGTGGGCAGGCTCACCGTGCCGGTGGCGATGTGCGCGCCGCGGCCGATCTTCGCGCCGAGCAGCCGCAGGTACACCGACGCCAGCGGCGAGCCGGACAGCACCGGCAGCGGGCCCACGCTGAGCAGCAGGTGCAGCGCCCAGATGCGCAGATAGGTCGCGCCCCACAATGGATACCGGCCCGGCCGGATGCCGAGCACCAGCAGGCGGCCCAGCAGCACCGGCACCACCCAGCGCACGTTCAGGTAGGCGACGAGCAGCGCGGCCAGCAGCTGGGCGAGCACCTCGAACGACACGTGGCCGTCGTTGACGGTGTAGACCCAGACCACCGGCAGGGTGATCACGAACATCAGCAGATACAGCGCGACGGCCTGCGCCGCCCCGCCGCGCGCGACGGCGAAACTGCTGTGCCGCAACGGTTCCGCCGCCGGTGCGGCGGTCTCCGGCGCGGCGACGGGCGCGGGCACGGTGGCCGCCAGCTCCCGCACGCTCGGATGCCGGTACAGATCGCGCAGCGCGGCCTGCGGTGCGGCCCCGGTGCTCCGCAGCTGCGACACCACCCGCGCGGCCAGCAGCGAGTGACCGCCCAGATCGGTGAAGAAGTCGGCGGTCACCGAGACCGCGTCGGCGGGCAGGCCCAGCACCTCGGCCCATACGTCGCGGATGCGTTCCTCGGCCGGACCCGCGGGCGCGATCACCGGACCCGCGCCGACGAAGCGGTGCCCGGTCGGCGCGGGCAGCCTCTTGCGGTCGACCTTGCCCGACGGCATGGTCGGCAGCGCGTCGAGCACCTCCACGTAGGAGGCGACCATGTAGGCGGGCAACCGATCTCGCATGCGCTCGTGCAGACGCGCCCGCAGCCCCTCACCGGCCGCGGCCGCATCGGCGAGCACGACATAGGCCGCCAGCTCCGGGCCGCCGTCCGCACCCGTCCCCGGCGTGGTGGAAACCACCGACTCGGTGACCTCCGGGTCCTCCATCAGCACCGATTCGATCTCGCCCAGATCGATCCGGTGCCCGCGGATCTTCACCTCGGCGTCGGCGCGCCCCAGGTACTCGATCTCGCCCGCGGCGTCGATGCGGCCCAGATCGCCGGTGCGATAGAGCTTTCCGTCCGGCACGGCGGGATGGTCCAGGAAGCGGTCGGCCGTCAGGTCGGGGCGGCCCACATAGCCGAGCGCGACACCCGGTCCGCCGATGCAGATCTCGCCCACCTCGCCGTCGGGGACCGGCTCGCGGTCCTCGTCCAGTAACACCACCGAATAGGTGGGCAGGGGTTTGCCGATCGTGACCGGGCGGCCCGGCAGCAGCTCGGCGACGGTCGCGGTGACGGTGGCCTCGGTAGGGCCGTAGGTGTTCAGGATGCGCCGGCCGGGCCTGGACCACCGCTCGACCAGCTGCCCGGGGCACGCCTCGCCGCCGACGAGAATGCTTCGTAATCCCGGTAATTCGCGCGGGAGCGTGGCCAGCAGGGTGGGCACGCAGTACAGCACCGTCACCCCGTTGGACTCCAGGAAGTCGGCGAGCTCGCCGCCCAGGCGGCGCGAATCCGTCGGTCCCACAACGAGAGTGGCGCCGCGCGCCCAGGTCGGCCAGATCTCCTCGATGGAGAAGTCGAAGGAGATGGTCATGCCCTGATAGACGTGGTCGCCCGGGCGCACGTCGTATACCTCGGGTACCACGGACAGGAAGTTGCAGATGCTGGACTGCGCGATCATCACGCCCTTGGGGCGGCCGCTGGAACCCGAGGTGTACATGACGTAGGCGATCGGGTCGGCGGCGTCGCCGCACGGCTCCGGCCGGATGTCCGGGGCGGCGTCGACGGCCGCGGCATCGGTATCGACCCGGATCGCCCGGCACGCCAGATCCTCTACGGCATGGTCGAATTCGGTCGAGGTGACGAGCGCGTCCACCCCGGCGTCGGACACGATGTAGGCCACCCGGTCCGGCGGGGCGCCCGGATCGATCGGCACGAACGTGGCGCTCGCCTTCCCGATCGCCAGCAGCGCGACGTAGGTGTGCAGCGAGCGCGGCAGCAGGATCCCCACCCGGGTGCCCTCGCCGACGCCGAGCGAGTGCAGGTGCCACGCCAGCCGATTGGCGCGTGCCTCGAGATCGCGATAGGTGTACCGTGTCCCTTCCCAGATCACCGCGATCGCGTCGGGCGTTGCGTCGCAGCTGTTTTCGAACAGTCGATGCATCCGCCGCGCCGACCGGTCGGCACCGCGGTCGGCCGTGGCAACCGCCGAATTTCCCGGACCGGTCGCCCTCTCGTCGCCAGTCACCAGAGCCCTCCCTCGAGATCGGAACCCGCACAGGACGCGTTTGCCCGGCTCGGCTCATACGCCGAAGCGGGTATTCTCGAATGTCTGTGAAATGCCTGTGGATTACCCTGCGCCGTCGCAGATCCGCCACGAAAATCGTTATGTTACAGAAGCTTTCACATTCATGTGATGTTTCGGTAACGAAGCTAGCATTACCCCTTCGCTGCGAGCTAGCTGTGGGAGGAGATGTTCGAGGGATGGACATTTCCCCGCGGAAGGGCCGTCACCAAGACTTCGATGCCTATTCAAAATCGATTTTGCGAGCGACCACTAAGGTGTGGGACGTAGTGCGATACACAACCGCGACAGTCGAAAGCGGGCGGGCAAGGAACCAGCAAATTGCCCGATACCCCTAGTCGTCCCCTACCCGAGGAGACACGATGATCCGACGCCGCAGCGTGCTGGGCGGTTCGATCCTGGCCGGTCTACTGCCCCTGCTGGCGCGCGGCGGCGCGCTGGCCGACGGATTCGACCCGCGCCCACTGGCGCTGGTGTACCGCGGTCCGGCGGCGTACCGCCGCAGCAGCAATGCCGTGGCCGCGCTGCTGTCGGGCAGCGGGCTGCCGCTGCGGGTGGAGTTCGTCGGGCCGGACGAGCCGCGGCGGCTGGACGCCGGAACCCTCGCGGGCGCGGTGGTGTACGCGCAACCCGGCGGCGGCACCCTCGCGCACGCGTGGGGCATCATGGCCGACCACGCCGACGACATCCGCGGCTTCGTCGATGGTGGCGGCCACTATCTCGGCTTCTGCCTGGGCGGCTATCTGGCCGGTGCCACACCGGGTTTCGACCTGCTGCCCGGGGACACCTACCGCTACATCGACTCCCCGGACGCCGAGGCCGACACCCCGGAGGACGCGGTGATCTCGGTGCGCTGGCGGGGTCGGCCGATGCGAATGTTCTTCCAGGACGGTCCGGGCTTCCGGGTCGCGCCCGACCGGGTCTCGGTGCTGGCGACCTACGACGACGGATCGCCCGCGGCGCTGGTGTGCCGATACGGTCGCGGCCGCGTCGGGGTGTCCGGGCCGCACCCGGAGGCGACCGCGGGCTGGTTCACCGCCGCGAATCTGGACGATACCGATGCCGTGCACATCGGCACGGGACGCGATCTGCTCGACACGGCGCTGTTCGGTCTGCCCTGACCGCCAATTCGGGTGCGTCCGCGAATACCTGGCATTCGGTACCGGTTTACCGGTACCCGCGCAAGGCGTTTCGCGGCGGCGGCCGGAAACGAAAAACCGCCCCCGGCCTTGTGGACAGGCCAGGAGCGGTGTCGTGTCTCCACACACGAGTCGGGGTGACAGGATTTGAACCTGCGACCTCCTCGTCCCGAACGAGGCGCGCTACCAAGCTGCGCCACACCCCGTGGTTGAGCCTGTAGCAGCTTACAACAGGGGAGCTTCAGGAGTTAAATCGGCTGGTCATCGGTCCGGGAGCGGGCGGATGCTGGCGAGGATCTTCTTCGCGGTCGCCTTGTCGACGGCCTTGGGCACGCCGGTGTCGGCGGCGATGGTCATCACGAAGTTCCCGTTCTCGCTCGCGAAGGCGAAGGTGTAGACCGAGAAGGTCGAGGCGCAGCTGGGCGCGGGCGGCGGGGCGCTGCCGGTGGTCTCCACGAACGCGCCGTGCAGCTGACCGTCCAGGGACATCACCTGCTCGGCCTTGCCCGGGGTTCCCGCGACGGACCAGCCCGCCCGCGCCATGCGCTGGCCCACGTCGGTGGCCGCGGCCGCCGGGTCCGCCTGCGGGGACATGGTGAGGAAGGCGTGGGTGCGGGTGTAGGTCGGGCAGTAGTTCTTGCCGTCGGTCGCCAGCCCGGCCAGATCCACGGTGTCGGGCGGATTGCCCCACAGCGCGGTGCCGACCGGATCGATCGTCCAGTCCTTCGGAATGTCGTACGCCGCGCCACGATCGGGGACCATGACCACCTGATACCCGGGGATCAACGGTGTCATGGTGGCCGGATTGGGGGCCGGAACCGGCGTGGCGGGGCGATTGGGCGTCGGCGCGGACCGTCCCGACGGCGGGGCGCTGCGGGCGGTGGTGAGCGCGCTCACCATGGACGGCGCGGCCGCCTGCGGGGACGTGGCGCCGCCGGAGTGCCTGCCCAGCGCGACGACCGCGCCCGCGGTGGCGACGGCCACGACGACCGCGAGGCCGGTCCCGATGAGAATCCAGCGGGTGCGCCCGCCGCCCGCGGCCGGTTCGGGCGGGGCGTCGGGCGCGGGGATCCGATAGGTGGCCGTGGCCGGATACTGCGATCCGTCCGGCCGCCGCGGCGAATTCGACTGGGGCGCGGTCTGTTCCGAGGTGGCGCCGAGCTGCCACGTCTGCTCCGGTTGCCGCGGCGGAACCGGCCGGGGCGCAGGGGGATTCGCCGCACGCGCGGCGGGATTGCTCGAAAACTGTTGCGTGGGTCCGGAATTGGATAAGGTGCCTAGCTCCACCGTGGCGGCGTCGCGCGACCGGTTCACGGCGCGCTGGAACATCTCGGTGCGGTTGGTGTCCATCGGGGAGGTCGGTTGGACCGCGCCCTGCTGCGGGGCGACCCGCCGGATGGCCTCGGTCGGCGCGGCGCCGTCGGCCGGGCCGAACTCGCCGGGCCGCGGCCCGCTCGACGGTCGCGGTGGCTCGCGCCGGATCTTCTCGGTCGCGGCCGTCTCGTCTTCGGGTGTGGTCACCCTCTACCTGCCGTTTCGCTCGAGCGCGCCGTCAGCGCGCGATCGCCTCCGACTCCGAAAACCCGTGGCCGCGTTCGGACAGCGGCCGGCGCGGCGGGGCCGCCACCAGGGTGAGCAAGGTCGCCTCCGGGCGGCAGCAGAAACGGTACGGCGCCCACGGCGAGGTGCCCAGGCCCGCCGACACGTGCAACCGGGTGTGCGCACCCCAGCGCGACGCGCCCTTGACCCGGGAGCGGTCGATGCCACAGTTGGTGACCAGCGCGCCGAAGCCCGGCAGGCACAGCTGCCCGCCGTGCGTGTGCCCGGCCAGCACCAGGTCGTATCCGTCGGTGGCGAACCGGTCCAGCACTCGCGGCTCCGGCGAGTGGGTGAGCCCGACGCTCAAGTCCGCCAACGGATTCGGGGCCCCGGCGATGGTGTCGTACCGGTCGCGGCGCAGGTGCGGATCGTCGACCCCCGCGGCGGAGATCTTGATGCCGCCCACCTCGAGGTCGCGGCGCACGTGCGTGAGGTCCTGCCAGCCGCGCTCGGTGAACGCCGCGCGCAGATCCTGCCACGGCAGCGGCGCGCCGTAGACGCGCTTGTGGTTCTTCTTGAAGTACTTCAGCGGATTCTTCGGCACCGGCCCGAAATAGTCGTTGCTGCCGAACACGAAAAGGCCGGGCCGCGACAGCAGTCCGGACAGCGACTGCACCACCGCGGGCACCGCCCGCGGATGGGCGAGATTGTCGCCGGTGTTGATCACCAGGTCCGGTTCCAGCCGCTCCAGCTCCCGCACCCAGTCCTGCTTGCGCCGCTGGCCGGGCGTCATGTGCAGATCGCTGAGGTGCAGCACGCGCAGGCTCGCCGAACCCGGTTGCAGCACCGGCAGCGTGGCCTCGCGCAGAACGAAGGCATTGCGTTCGATCAACGAGGCGTAGCCGATTCCGGCGGCTGCGGCCCCGGCGGCGCCCAGCGCGGCTCGTCGGAGAACGGGGGACGAGAGTACGGGCATTCGCTCAGGATAGGCGACGGGTGTGACGACCGCCGAGTGCTATTGGGCACAGGACACAACCGAATGCGGGGCAAATGGGGTGAGCGCAGCGAATCGGACCGGCTACCGTTTGGCGCATGTCGGAACTCAAATCGAAGCTGCGCGCCGATCTCACCGCCGCGATGAAGGCCAAGGACGCCCTGCGCACCAACACCCTGCGCATGCTGCTGGCCGCCGTCCAGACCGCGGAGGTCGCCGGACCGCAGGCGCGCGAACTCAGCGACGCCGACGTGATCGCCGTGCTCGGCAAGGAGGCCAAGAAGCGCAACGAGGCGGCCGTGGTCTTCGAGCAGGCCGGGCGCGGTGAACTCGCCGCCAACGAGCGGGCCGAGGAGGAGATCATCGACGAGTACCTGCCGACCCCGCTGACCGACGCCGAGGTCGCCGATCTCGCCGACACCGCCATCGCGCAGGTCGCCCAGGACCTCGGCGAGCGACCCGGCATGCGGCAGATGGGGCAGGTCATGAAGATCGCCACCGCGCTGGCCGCCGGTCGCGCCGACGGCTCGCGCGTCTCCGCGGCGGTCAAGGCCCGGCTCTAGCGCCCGAAAACGCTATCGCGGTATCGGAATCGGGATGGGGATCGGGGGCAGGCGCGGCGGCGGGGGCAGCGGCGGCAGGCCCGGCGGCAGCGCGGGCGGTCCCGGTGGCGGCGCCTCGCGCTGGGTGCCGTCGCTGACATTGACCGTGATCACCGAGCCCGGGATGGCCGACCCGTTGGGCGTGGTGCCGAGCACGGTGCCCTTGGCCGCCGACCCGGCCACCGTCACCATCGTCACCTGGAACCCGGCGCCGGTCAGGGCGGAGCGGGCCTCGGCCTCGGTCATCCCGGTCACGTCCGGGATCTGCGAGTCGTTCGAGCCGCGCACGTACTTGTCGTCCAGCGGCGGCAGCGCGGGCGGCGGGAAGTGGTCGAGCACCGGTTTGATCCCGGCGAACCAGCTGCGGGCCGGTTCGTTACCACCGAACAGGTTGCCGTCCGCGCAGTTTCGCAGCGGGAACGAGCAGATCGCGTCCGGCGTGGGGGAGTCGCCGTAGATGTAGGCCGACCCGGCCAGCGAATTGGTGAAACCGAGGAAGGCCGAGGACCGGTTGGTCTCGGTGGTACCGGTCTTCGCCGACATCGGCGCGGTCCAGCCGACCGCCCGCGCCGAACCGGCCGCGGTGCCGTCGATCGGGTCGTGGCTCAGGGCATTGGCCAGGGTGTTGGCCAGGCCGGGCTCGATGACCTGTTCGCACGCCTGCTGGGTGAGCGGCACCGACTTGCCGTTGCGGTCGAGCACCTCCCGGATCGGGTTCGGCGGGCACCACTTACCGCCCGAGGCCAGCGTGGCCGACACGTTCGACAGTTCCAGCGGGTTGATCGCGAACGGGCCGAGGGTGAACGAGCCCATGTTCTGCTGCTTGACCATGTCGGCCAGGCTCTGCTTGCCGTGCCCGGAGGTGCCCGGGTCGGCGTAGGAGCGCATGCCGAGCCGGACCGCCATATCGACGGTCGGGGTGACGCCGACCTGCTGAATGAGCTTGACGAAGGCCGTGTTCGGCGACTGCGCCAGCGCCTCGGTCACCGACATGGGCGAGCGATAGTTACCGGCGTTCTTCACGCAGTACGAGTCGGCCGGGCAGCCGGGCGTATTGCTGTAACCCATGCCCTTGGCCGAGAAGAACGAGGGCACGTCGAGCTGGGCGTTGATCCCCAGCCCCTTCTCCATGGCCGCGGCGGTGGTGAAGATCTTGAAGATCGAGCCCGCGCCGTCGCCGACCATCGAATACGGCTGGGGCTGCACGGTCTGATGCGCGGCCGCGTCCAGGCCGTAGGCGCGGCTCGAGGCCATCGCCAGCACCGGGTGCGAATCCTGGCCCGCGCCGATGATGTTCATGACCTCGGCGATGTCGTCGAGGCCGGGATTGGTCACCTGGTCGATCGCCGCCTTGACCGAGTTCTGCACCACCGGGTCGAGGGTGGTGCGGATGAGGTAACCCCCCTTGTCGATCTGGTCCTTGCTGATGCCCGCGTTCTCCAGGTACTGCATCGCGTAGTCGCAGAAGAAGCCGCGATCGTTGGCCGCGATGCAGCCGCGCGGCAGCTCCTTCGGCTCCGGCAGCACGCCCAGCGGCATCTCCTTGGCGGCGCGGAACTCCTCGGCGCGGCCCGGGATGTTCTGGATCATGGTGTCCAGCACGGTGTTCCGGCGCTCCAGCACGCCCTGCGGGTTGGTGTAGGGGTTCAGCTTGGAGCTGGACTGCACCATGCCGGCCAGCATCGCGGCCTGCGGGACGGACAGATCCTTGGCGTCCACGCCGAAGTAGGTCTGCGCGGCGTCCTGGATGCCGTAGGAGCCGTTGCCGAACGGCACCAGATTCAGGTACCGGGTGAGGATCTCGTCCTTGGTGAGCTCCTTCTCCAGGGTCAGCGCCATCCGGATCTCACGCAGCTTGCGGGCCGGGGTGGTCTCGATCGCGGCCCGGCGTTCGGCGTCGGTCTTGGCCACCACCAGCAGTTGGAAGTTCTTCACGTACTGCTGGTCGATGGTCGAACCGCCCTGCTGCACAGCGCCACTGGAGGTATTGCGCAGGAACGCGCGGAAGGTGCCCTGCCAGTCGACGCCGCCGTGCTCGGCGAAGCGCTTGTCCTCGATGGACACGATCGCCAGCTTCATATCGTTGGAGATCTTGTCGCTGGGCACCTCGAACCGTCGCTGCTCGTACAGCCAGGCGATCGGAGCGCCGGTGGCGTCGACCATCGTCGACACCGCGGGCACGGTGCCCTCCACCAGTTCCGCGGAGACATTGTCGACGGCGTCGGCGGCCCGGTTGGAGACGTACCCGAAGCCGCCGGCGATCGGGAAGAGCAGCCCGGCGATGAGCACGGCCGCCAGGACGCACGCACCGGCCAGCCTCGCGAGCGTTTGTGAGATCGGCACGTTCCCAAGCCTAAAGGCCCGTCTTCGTCTCGGTCGGGGCGCGGTCGCGGCGGCCGGTTCCGTGCCTGTTCCGGGCGTGCCGTCCCGGGCGTGTCGCCCTATTGATTCCGACTGCCCGGTTCGCTGTTGATTTTGCAGGGACGGGCGTACCAGAAATTCCGGGGACGGTCTTGCGCTGCCCCCATACCTTTACCTAGATTGAGAACCCAGTGTGATAGAGCTAACACTCAAAGTGGAATGTGGTGCAGTTCGCAGCGGGGTTGGGTTGCTGCGAACTGCGCGCGATTCTGGAGCGCCGTTGACCCGGTGTTCGGACTGCAAAGGGGCACACCAAATGCACATGACTACCCCCATCGCTCGATTGGACGTGGAGCAGGCCGAAGCGAGAATCGCCTGGGTTTCCCAGGCCCGATGCAAGGAAGTGGATCCCGATCAGTTGTTCGTCCGCGGCGCGGCGCAGCGCAAGGCCGCGACGATCTGTCGGCACTGCCCGGTGCTCATGGAGTGCGGTGCCGACGCCCTCGACAATCGTGTCGAGTTCGGTGTGTGGGGTGGGATGACCGAGCGGCAGCGGCGCGCGCTGCTCAAGCAGCATCCCGAGGTGACGTCCTGGGCCGAATTCTTCCGTGCCCAGCGCCAGCAGAAGGTCGCGATGTAACCCGAGTGCGGTACCGGTCCGGGCTCGTGTGCGGGCTCGGACCTTTCTCTTCGTTCCCGGACTCGGATCCCGCCCCCACCCTCGGAAGTCCGCCGATCAGGCGGGCTCGCCGATCAGCTGAGCGCCGACCGCGCGCAGCGCCTCCAGATCCGAGACCTCGAACGGCAGAGCGGTCACCGCGACCATCGGCACCCGCGGGTGTGCGCCGGTGAAGCGGTGCAGCAGATGCTGTTCCCGCTTCGCGGTCGTCGCGCGGTGGGCGTGGATGCGCAGCACATCCGCGGCCAGCGCGGCCGGATCGCCGTCCGCCGCGGCCGATTCGGCGGCGAGCCGGTCGGCGGTCGCCAGCGCGGTCTCCGGCGACAGCGAGCACAGCGCCGGGTGCGTGCGATTGAGCACCAGCCCGGCCAGCGGCATGCGATCGGTGGACAGCCGGTCGACGAAGAACGACGCCTCGCGCAGCGCATCGGGTTCGGCCGCGGCCACCACCAGAAAGTGCGTGCCCGGCCGGGACAGCAGGGCGTAGGTGCGGTCCGCGCGGTCCTGGAAGCCGCCGAACATCGACTCCAGCGACTGCAGAAACAGCGACGCGTCCTTGAGCATCTGGCCGCCCACCACCGTCGACACGCCGCGCACCGCCAGGCTCATCGCGCCGGTGACGAACTTGCCCACCCCGCGCCCCGGGGCCATGATCACGCGAATCATGCGGCCGTTGAGGAAGTTTCCGAGCCGCTGGGGGGCGTCCAGGAAGTCCAGCGCGTTGCGCGAGGGCGGGGTGTCCACCACGATCAGGTCCCACTCCCGCCGGGACACCAGCTGGCCCAGCTTCTCCATCGCCATGTACTCCTGCGTCCCGCCGAAGGAGGAGGCCACGGTCTGGTAGAAGGGGTTGGCGAAGATCTGCTCGGCCTTCTCCGGGGTGGTGTGCTCGAGCACCATCTCGTCGAAGGTGCGCCGCATGTTGAGCATCATCGCGTGCAGTTCGCCCTTCGCCTCGGGCCCGAGCGGCACGCGCTGCGGGGCGTTTCCGAGATCGCTCACGCCCAGTGACTGGGCCAGCCGGCGCGCCGGATCGATGGTCAGCACCACCACCTTTCGGCCCTGCTCGGCGGCGCGCAGCGCGATGGCCGCGGCCGTCGTGGTCTTGCCGACGCCCCCGGAGCCGCAGCAGACCACGACCCGGGCGGCCGGATCGGCGATGATCGACGCGATGTCGAGGGGGGTGGTCATCAGCGGACTCCCTGCGCGCTCAGGTGTTCGGCCAGCTCGTACAGTCCGCCCAGGTCCATGCCGTCGGGTAGGGCGGGCAGATACAGGCGGCTGATGTCGACCCTGGCCAGCTCGGCGGAGCTGTCGTCCTGGGCCTGCAGGGTCGCCGAATGCTCCACGGTCTCCTGCACCAGGCCCTGGAAGTCGTCGTCGGACAGGGTGATTCCCGCGGCCCGCAGTCCCGCGCGCAGGGCGTCGGCGTCCACGTCGCCGGTGGCCGCGCGGGCGCGTAACTCGGCGGGCAGGTAGCCCTCGGCGGCCCGGTTCACGATCACGGTGCCGATTCGGAAGTCGGCCTCGGTCAGCTCGGCGACCGCGTCGGCGGTCTCCTGCACCGGCAGCGCCTCCAGCAGCGTCACCAGGTGCACGACCGTCTGGTCGGAGTGCAGCAGCGCCGAGACGCCCTCGGCCTGCGAGGCGATCGGGCCGCCCTTGGCGACCTCGGCCATGGCCTTGGTGACATCGAGGAATCCGGCGATGCGGCCGGTCGGCGGCGCGTCCACGACGATCTCGTCGTACACCTGCTTACCCGACTTGTCCACGCGCACAACGCATTCCTTGATCTTGCCGGTGAGGATGACATCCCGCAGGCCCGGCGCGATCGTGGTGACGAATTCGATGGCGCCCATCCGCCGCATGGCCCGCCCGGCGAAGCCGAGGTTGTAGAACATGTCGAGGTATTCCAGGAAGGCGTGCTCGATGTCGAGCGCCAGCGCCATCACCTCACCGCCGCCGTCGGCGGTCGCGATCTTGGTTTCGGTGGGCGGCAGCGGCGGCAGGTCGAACAGTTGCGCGATGGACTGCCGCCCCTCCACCTCGACCAGCAGCACCCGGCGGCCACCGGCCGCCAGTGCGAGGGCCAAAGAGGCGGCGACCGTGGACTTTCCGGTCCCGCCCTTCCCGGAGACGTAGTGCAGGCGTGCCCGGTCCGCCCGTTCCGGCCACCCTCGCTTCAGCCCCGGCTGCTCCGAAACGGGCACTGCTGTCGGTACTCCCACGTGCGCGAGCCTATAGCCCGCGCCGAAATCCGGGCCAGAGGATCCGCCGACTGTCTGGTACACCACAGGGGATATACGCTCAGCGACATGAGTGATGTGACGCTGTGGGAGTACGCGACGGTGCCGCTGCTGACCCATGCCACCAAGCAGATCCTCGACCAGTGGGGCGCCGACGGGTGGGAACTGGTCACCGTGCTGCCGGGGCCGACCGGTGAACAGCACGTCGCCTATCTGAAGCGGGAGAAGCACTGATGACCGACTCGACCCTGTGGCGTAAGAACCTGGAGCGGCTGGGCCTGGAGCTGCCGCCGGTGGCCGCCCCGGCGGGCGCGTACGTTCCGGCCGTGCGTAGCGGCTCGTTCGTCTACACCTCCGGCCAGCTGCCGTTCGTCAACGGTGAGCTGTCCGCCACCGGCAAGGTCGGCGCCGAGGTGAGCCTGGAGCAGGCCCGCGAGGCCGCCAAGCTGTGCGCGCTCAACGCGCTGGCGGCGGTGGACGCCCTGGTCGGGCTGGACCAGGTGGTGCGGATCGTGAAGGTCGTCGGATTCGTGGCGTCGGCGCCCGGATTCAACGACCAGCCGCTGGTGATCAACGGCGCCTCGGAGTTCCTGGGCGAGGTGCTCGGCGAGGCGGGCGTGCACGCGCGCTCCGCGGTCGGCGTCTTCGAACTTCCCAAGAACACCCCCGTCGAGGTGGAGCTGATCGCCGAGGTGCGGTAGAAAGTCCGGAAGTTCGTTGCAGCGCAGGGCGTTAGGACCACCATGACCCTCACCCATCCCGCATACGGGCGGTTGCGTCCGGTGACTCCGACGGCATCGGTGCTGCTGGCGAACAATCCGAACCAGATGACCCTGCAGGGCACCAATACGTGGATCCTGCGTGCCCCGGGCCGATCCGACTGCGTCGTGGTCGATCCGGGGCCCAAGGACCGCGACCACAGCGCGGCCATCGCCCGGGAGACCGGGGGAGACATCGCGCTGACGCTGATCACCCATCACCATCACGATCACACCGGCGGCATCGACCGGCTGGTGCGGCTGACCGGTACCGAGGTGCGCGCACAGGACCCGCGCTATCTGCGGGGTTCGGACGCGCCGCTGGCGGACGGCGAGGTGATCGAGGCGGCCGGACTGCGGATCGCGGTGCTCGCGACGCCGGGCCATACCGAGGATTCGGTGAGTTTCGTGCTCGACGACGCCGTGCTGACCGGTGACACGGTGCTCGGCAGCGGGACCACGGTGCTGGAATCGCGCGACGGCGCGCTCGGCGACTATCTCGACTCGCTGGATCGGCTGGCCGCGGTGGCGCCCGGCCGGGCGCTGCTGCCCGCGCACGGGCCCGATCATCCGGAGGCCGAGCCGGTGATCGCGTACTACATCCGGCACCGGCGAGAACGGCTCGACCAGGTGCGGGCGGCGCTGCGGGAGCTCGGCCCCGATGCGCGGCCGCTGCAGATCGTCGCGCGGGTCTACGCCGATGTGGACAAGCGCCTGTGGCCGGCCGCGCGCAGCTCGGTCAAGGCACAGCTGGCCTATCTCCGCGCCAGGGGCTGAGGCACACCCGACCCGGCCGCGCCCCTCCCGGAAGGGAGAAAGGCCGCGCCGGATGCCCGGGTGTGTCTCAGCGTGCCCGGCGGGCCAGTCGCTCGGAGTCGGAGATCAGCACGCTCTTGCCCTCGAGCCGTAGCCAGCCGCGATGCGCGAAGTCGGCCAGGGCCTTGTTCACGGTCTCGCGGGAGGCGCCGACCAGCTGGGCGATCTCCTCCTGGGTGAGGTCGTGGGTCACCCGCAGGGCGCCCGCCTCCTGGGTGCCGAACCGCTGCGCCAGCTGCAACAGCGCCTTGGCGACCCGGCCCGGGACGTCGGTGAAGATCAGGTCGGCGAGGTTGTTGTTGGTGCGGCGCAAACGGCGCGCGAGAACCCGCAGCAACTGCTCGGCGATCTCCGGCCGCTGGTCGATCCACGACTTGAGCGCGTCGCGGTCCATGGTGACCGCGCGGACCTCGGTGACCGTGGTGGCCGTGGAGGTGCGCGGGCCCGGATCGAAGATCGACAGCTCGCCGAACATGTCCGACGGGCCCATGATGGTCAGCAGATTCTCCCGGCCGTCCGGGGACCGCCGGCCGATCTTCACCTTGCCCGACGTGATGATATACAGCCGGTCGCCGGGCTCGCCCTCGTTGAAGATGACGTGGCCGCGTGGAAAGTCCACGGGCTGAAGCTGTTTGGCGAGAGCCGCCACCGCGGTGGGCTCTACGCCTTGGAAGATGCCTGCTCTGGCGAGGGCCTCGTCCACGAATGTGCTCCTTTTGGGAATTGGCTCTGTACTGGACCGAAGCAATTCGGCCGACAGTGCAGTCTACTTGGCATCCGGGCAGCGCAGTGACAGACACCACGGTACGTGCGGTTTGTGAAACGCTCGTGATGCTTAGAAGGTTCCCCGTGTCGGTCGCGGAAAACGGACCGGGGGACCGATCAGCTGGCGGCGGCGACATCCAATTCGTCGTCGCCTGCGCGTCGGCGGCGCAGGCGGGCCGCGTGCGCCGGGACACCGAGCTTTGCCAGCTCGTTGACCTCGGCATTACTGGCTCGATCGAGGTACTGCTGGACCTCCTCCTCCGGTTCGAGCAGTTTGCGTAGCCGGTTCTCGACCCGTTCCATGAACAGCGCGAACAGCATCAACACCACCGGGAAGAGCACCACAGCGAGTCCTTGCATATCGAGGAGTAAACACGGAGAAGGTCTCAGATGGAACACGGGAGGTCTTCGCGGGCGCGCTGGAGTCGGTGGGGTTCCGTATGGTGGACGGGTGCGTGTACCCAGATCCACCGCCGTGAACGGGCACGAACCGGCCGCCCCCGATGCCGATCCCGAAACCGCCGCCACCCCCGAGGCGAAGCCCGCTCGCCGCCGCAAGGCCGCCGACTCCGCCGCGTCCACATTCGCGAACGAGACCCCGCTGGGCCGGGTGCGCCGCGCCCGCCGGATGAATCGGATGCTGGCGCTGGCATTTCCGGACGCGCACTGCGAGCTGGATTTCACCACCCCGCTCGAATTGGCCGTTGCCACAATTCTTTCCGCCCAGTGCACGGACGTCCGGGTGAATCAGACGACGCCCGCGCTGTTCGCCCGCTACCCCGACGCGCGGGCCTACGCGCAGGCCGATCGCACCGAACTCGAGGAGTACATCCGGCCGACCGGATTCTTCCGCAACAAGACGTCCGCGCTCATCGGCCTGGGGCAGGCGCTGATGGAACGCCACGACGGCGTGCTACCGCACACCCTGGCCGAATTGGTGAAGCTGCCGGGCATCGGCCGCAAGACCGCCAACGTCATTCTCGGCAACGCCTTCGATGTGCCCGGAATCACCGTCGATACTCACTTCGGCCGCCTGGTGAATCGGTGGCGGTGGACGACGGAGCAAGATCCGGTGAAGATCGAGCACGCCGTCGGCGAGCTGATCGAGCGCAAGGAGTGGACGATGCTGTCGCACCGGGTGATCTTCCACGGTCGCCGGGTGTGCCATGCCCGCAAACCCGCCTGCGGCGCCTGCCTGCTGGCCAAGGACTGCCCGTCCTACGGCGTCGGCCCCACCGACCCCGCCACCGCCGCCGCACTGATCAAGGGTCCCGAGGCCGAGCATCTGCTCGAACTGGTGGGCCGGTGAGATCCGTTCCGGCCGCCTGGCGGTGGACGCTGGTCGCGTTGATCGCCGTCGTCGCGCTGGGTATCGCGCTCTGGCCGCGGGACGGCCGGACCACCGGCCGCGACGCGGCGACCGCGCCCACGGTCGACCCGGTCACCGCGGTGTCCAGCGAGGCGCGCGCCGGGGCCCGGCTGGCCCTGTGCCCGCGCTCCGGAGACACCGGCGCGGGCCCGTTGGCCGGCATCACCGTCGACTGCCTGGCCGACGGTCGCCCGATCGATCTGGCCGCCGCCCTCGCCGGGCGCCCGGCGCTGCTGAATCTGTGGGCCTGGTGGTGCACGCCGTGCGCGCACGAACTGCCCGCGCTGCAGCAGTACGCCGACCGCGCCGGCTCGGCGATCACGGTGCTGACCGTGCACAGCGATCCGGACGAGGGCAGGGCGCTGGCCCGGCTGACCGACCTGGGGGTGCGGCTGCCCGGCGTGCAGGACCCGAACGGGCAGGTCCGCAAGGTCGTGTCCGCGCCCAACGCGCTGCCGGTGTCGGTGCTGGTCCGGCCCGACGGCGCGATAGCGAAGATGGTGGTCCGGCCGTTCCGCGACGTCGACGACATCGCGAGCACGGTGGCGAGCGAACTGGGGGTGTCGGCATGATGCCCGACGTGGTGACCGACGGAATCCCGACGTGGCTGCGCGCGGTGACCGAGCGCGAACCGGCCGACCCGACCGGCGTCAACCCGGTGCTCGACCGCGGCTCGATGCACCGGTTCGCGGCCGCGGCGCTGCGCCCGCGGCAGGCGGCGGTGCTGGTGCTGTTCGGCGGCTCGCCCGACGCCGACCCGCAGGCTCCCGGCGGCCTGCCCGCCGATGCCGACGTGCTGCTCACCCAGCGCGCCGCGACGCTGCGTCAGCACCGCGGCCAGGTGGCCTTCCCCGGCGGCGGCGTGGAGCCCGGCGACGACGGTCCGATCGATACCGCGCTGCGCGAGGCCCGCGAGGAGACCGGCCTGGATCCGGCCGGTGTGGAGCCGATCGCGGTGCTACCCAAGATCTTCGTGCCGCCCTCGCGGTTCGACGTGACCCCGGTCGTCGCCTACTGGCGCACGCCCGGCGAGGTCGGGGTGGTGAGCGAGGCCGAGGCCGCCCGCGTGGCGCGGGTGCCGCTCGCCGAGCTGATCGATCCCGCCAACCGATTCGTCGTGCGACACCCGCTGGGCTATCGGGGCCCGGCGTTCGCCGTCGACGGCATGCTCGTGTGGGGATTCACCGCCGGCGTGCTCGCGGGGCTGCTGGCGGTGTCGGGATGGGAACGGGAGTGGGATTACCACGATGTGCGTGACCTGCAGGCTTCGCTCACGGCAGTGGGGATGACGCTATGAGTTCCTCGGCCTGGCTCGATTTGGCGGTGCTGATCCTGGCGCTGCTGGCCGCCTCCTCCGGGTGGCGGCAGGGCGCCGTCGCCTCGGCGCTGGCGTTCCTGGGCGTGGTGCTGGGTGCGGTGGCCGGGATCTTGATCGCGCCGCACATCCTCGTGCATGTCAGCGAGGGCCGGAAACGCGTGCTGGTCGGAGTGGTGCTCATTGTGGCGCTGGTGATCGTCGGCGAGGTCGCGGGCATGGTGTTGGGCCGGGCGGCGCGCAGCGGCCTGCGGCATCCGTTCGCCCGCAGCGTGGACAGCGTGGTCGGCGCGGCGCTGCAGTGCGTCGGCGTGCTCGCGGTGGCGTGGCTGCTGGCGCTGCCGCTGGCCTCGTCCTCGCAGCCCGCGATCGCCGAGGCGGTCAACGGTTCCCGCGTGCTCTCCGACGTGAACCAGATCGCGCCCAACTGGCTGCGGCGGATGCCCAACGAATTCTCCAAGCTGCTCAACACCTCCGGGCTGCCGGAGGTCATCGGCCCGTTCGGCCGCGCCCCGATCGCCGCGGTGCAGCCGCCGGACCCGAGCGTGCTGGAGTCCCCGGTGGCGCGGAACCTGCAGTACAGCGTGCTGCGCATCCGCGGTGTCGCGCCGAGTTGCCAACGCGCGCTGGAGGGTTCGGGCTTCGTGGTGGCGCCCGAGCGGATCATGACCAACGCGCACGTGGTCGCGGGCACCACCACCGTCCAGGTCGACACCGCCCGCGGTCCGCTGGATGCCAGCGTGGTGCTGTTCGACCCGGACAAGGATGTGGCGATCCTCGCGGTGCCGGGCCTCAACGCGCCGGTCATCCCGCTGGCGCCCGCCGCGGCGAAGGCGAGCGAGAGCGCCATCGTGCTCGGTTATCCGGGCGGCGGGAACTACACCGCCAGCGCCGCCCGCGTCCGCGAGACGCTCGACCTGAGCGGCCCGAACATCTACAAGAGCGGCACCGTCACCCGCGAGGTCTACACGGTGCGCGGCCGCGTGCGCGCGGGCAATTCCGGTGGGCCGCTGGTGGATACCGACGGCGAGGTGCTGGGCGTGGTGTTCGGCGCCGCGGTCACCGACGAGGACACCGGCTACGTGCTGACCATGCGGGAGGTCCAGTCCGACCTGAACGCGGCGACCTCCTCCGGCACGCCGGTGCCGACGGGGGAATGCGTGCTCAGCTAGCGAAATTCGAGATCAGGCCAGCAGCTTGGCGAGCTCGGCGGTGACCGCCGCCGGGTTCTCCTGGTGGGCGAAGTGCCCGGCGTCGGGGATGGTCGCCACCCGGCGCCGGGGCGAGAGCCGCTGGCCGCGGCGCACCGTGCGGTCGAGGATGTAGTTGTCCACCGCGCCGTGCAGGGCCAGCACCGGCACCCCGACCGGCTCCCGCATCGCGGTCATGAACCGGTGACCGTCGGGCCGCCACTGGCTGCGGAAGGCCCAGCGCTGGTACTCCAGGGCGCAGTGCGCGGCGCCGGGGATCCGGATGGCCGAGCGCATTCGCCGTGCGGTGTCGACGAATTCGGCGCTGCCCGCCCAGGACGCGCCGACCCGCTGCCGCAGCAGCCGCTCCATCTCGAAGCCGCCGCCGCGGGTCAGCAGGCGCTCGCCGTAGCGCGGCGGCTGGTAGCGCAGGAAATTCGGCAGCCAGGCCGCGCGCTGGCGCCGGTCGCGCAGCACGGCCCGCCTGAGCGTGACCGGATGCGGGGAGCTGACCAGCGCGATCGACCGGACCAGCCGCGGGTGCAGCACCGCGGTCGCCCAGCACACCAGCCCGCCCTCGGCGTGCCCGACCAGGGTGGCCTCGCTGTGCCCGAGCGCGCGGATCAGCCCCGCGACGTCACCGGCCAGGGTCCAGCCGTCGTAGCCGCGCGGCGGCTTGTCGGAGTCGCCGTAGCCGCGCAGATCGACCGCGACCGTGCGAAATCCCAAGTCGGACAGTCCCGTCAGCTGATGCCGCCACGACCACCAGAAGTCGCCGAAACCGTGGAGCAGCACCACCAGCGGCCGTTCCGGATCGACCGGCGCCGCGTCCCCGGCCGGGCGACGGGCCGCCGTCGCCTCGACCACGTGGAAGCGAATACCGTTGGCGTGGACGTCCTTATGGGTCCACGGGCCGTCGTAGCGGACGCTGGACGGGTCCGGGCTCGGGTTCGACACGCCGAAAAGCGTAATGGGCGAATCAGGCGTCGGGCTGGTCGGCGTCGACCGTCGCGGTGTGCGAGCCCAGGCCGTGCGGCAGCACCGAGCGGGTCTCCTTCAGCGATTCGATGGTCTTCGCCGGGGCGCGCAGCCTGCGCACCTTCAGATACCCGAGGAAGGCGAACGCGCCCACCGCCGCCAGCATCAGCCCGAACACGATGAGGAAGGCCGCCCAGCGCACCAGCCACACATCCAGTAGCTCGGCCAGGAAGAAGAAAAAGAAGAAGGTCGAGAACAGCAGGATGGTCAGCGCCACGATGAAATACACGCTGCCCTGCAGGCCCTTGCGGATCTCACCGGTGACCTCGGCCTTGGCCAGCGCCACCTCGGCGCGCACGAGGGTCGACATCTGCTCGGCGGCATCGCGGACCAGATCGCCGATGCTGGCGCCCGCGGTGGTGTCGACTTCGGACAGCGGAATCGAGGTGATGGTCCGGTTGCGGTCCTTGTCCTGCCCGTTACCGCCCTGCGTGAAGCTCAATTGCTCGACCCTTCTCCATGTCCCGATGCTGCTCGGCCTTCGCTGGTTCCGGCAGCCGCGCTCTGCTGCCGTGCCCCGTGAGCGCGGCCCCGTCGCAACAGTAGCGCCGAACCCAGCAGGGAAGCCGCCATTGATGTCATCAACACGGCGGCTTTCGCCAGTTCGGCGGCGGCGACATCGGTCGCCAACGCGAGTTCTGCCACCAAGAGGCTAACGGTGAAGCCGATCGCGCCCAGTACCGACAGGGCGAACATGTCTCGCCACCCGAGCCCGTCCGGCCGCCGCGCCACACCGAGCCGCACCGTCAGCCAACTCATGCCGAAGATGCCGACGGTCTTGCCCACCAGCAGCCCGACCACCACCGCCAGCGCCAGGCGCTCGGTGAACAGATCGCCCAGGACCGTGGTGGACAACGGAACTCCCGAGGCGAACAGCGCGAACAGCGGCACGCACACCGCCGCGGAGACGGGCTGGAACAGATGCTCGAGCCGGGTGGCGGGCGCCTCGTCCTCGCCCGGATCCGGTCGCACCCGGGTCAGCAGGCCGCACATTACACCGGCGAGCGTGGGGTGAATTCCGGCCTCGTGCAACGCATACCAGGCCAGCAGCGCCAGCGGCACGTACAACAGCGGGGTGCGTACCCGCCGGTGCTGCGCGAACGCCCACGCCGCGAAGCAGGCCGCCGCGGCCAGCAGCCAGCCGACCCCGATCGAGGTCGTGAACAGCACCGCGATCAGCACGATGGCGATCAGATCGTCGACCACCGCCAGGCTGAGCAGGAAAACCCGTGCGGTGGTGGGGATCCGGGACCCGGTCAGGGCGAGCACGGCCAGCGCGAAGGCGATATCGGTGGCCACCGGAATGGCCCAGCCCCGATCCATGCCGTCGACCCCGTATCCGATACCCAGCGCCAGCACCGCCGGAACCACCACCCCGCCGACGGCCGCGAGGATCGGCAGCGCGGCCCGCTTGCGATCCGCGAGCTCCCCGACCACCAACTCCCGCTTGAGCTCCAGCCCCGCCACGAAGAAGAACACCGCGAGCAGCCCATCCTTGGTCCACTCGGCCACCGTCAATTCCAGATGCAACGGCGAAATCGGCACCAGAGCCTCGGTCACCGCCACATAACTGTCCCCCCACGGCGAATTCACCCACAACAACGCCCCCGCCGCCGCCACCAACAACAACGCCCCACCCACGGTCTCGGTCCGCAAAAACCGCGAAATCTCGGAGCGCAACACCACAACACCTTCCGGCCGGAACGGACACCTAACACACGCCGACCAGACTTCCCGGCACTCCTAACAAGATCTTAACGGCAAAGATCCCGTTGTTTCGGCCCCGGGGGGGGCCGAAACAACGGGAACAGAAGTGATCCGGCCATGTTGGGAGAGGGCCCCACCGCCCGATGAGCGCCGACTTCATGTGGTGAGTGCAGTCCTCCTGCGATGGCCGCCGTCTCATGCGATAGCTGCCGTCTTCGTGTAGTAAGCGCTGGTTTCGTGTGGTGAGCGCTGGCCTCATGTGATGAGCGCTGGCCTCATGTGATGAGCGCTGGTTTCGTGTGGTGAGCGCTGGCCTCATGTGATGAGCGCCATTCTCCTGCGATGAGTGCTGCCGTCATGTGCGGCCAGACTTTTCCCGTCGTTCCGGCCCCCTGGGGCCGGAACGACGGGATCCGACTCGCCCCTACCAGTTGGCCTTCCTAGCCCGAATGGCCTCGAACACATTCGGGTCCACCAGTGTCGACGTATCTCCGAGCTCTCGCCCCTCGGCCACGTCACGCAGCAAGCGGCGCATGATCTTTCCGGAGCGGGTCTTGGGTAGTTCGGGGACGATGTGGATTTCCCGGGGGCGGGCGATCGGGCTGATCTCGCGAGAGACCTCCGCCTTCAGCTGGTCGACCAGGTCCTGGCCGGGGGTGGTGGCCTCGCCGGTGAGGATGACGAAGGCCACAATGCCCTGGCCGGTGGTGGCGTCGCTGGCGCCGACGACCGCGGCCTCGGCCACGCTGTGGTGCCCGACCAGCGCCGATTCCACCTCGGCGGTGGAGATGCGGTGGCCGGAGACGTTCATGACGTCGTCCACCCGGCCCAGCACCCACAGGTCCCCGTCGGCGTCGAGCTTGGCGCCGTCGCCGGCGAAGTACCAGCCCTGGGCGCCGAAGCGCTCCCAGTAGGTGGCCCGGTACCGGTCCATGTCACCCCAGATGCCGCGCAGCATCGACGGCCACGGCCGATCGAGCACCAGGTAGCCGTTGGCCTCGGTGGCCCCCAGTTGCACCGGCTTGCCCTCCTCGTCCACGACCTGCGCGCTGATGCCGGGCAGCGGCGCCATGGCGGCGCCGGGCTTGGCGGCGGTCACGCCGGGCAGCGGCGAGATCATGATCGCGCCGGTCTCGGTCTGCCACCAGGTGTCCACGATCGGGGTCCGGCTCGCGCCGATGACCTCGCGGTACCAGCGCCACGCCTCCGGATTGATCGGCTCGCCCACCGAACCCAGCACCCGAATGCTGGACAGATCGTGCGCGTCGGGAATCTCGCGGCCCCACTTCATGAACGTGCGGATCAGCGTCGGCGCGGTGTAATAGATTGTGACACCGTACTTTTCGATGATCTCGAAGTGCCGGTGCTCGTCCGGGTAATTGGGCGTGCCCTCGTAGACCACCTGCGTGGCCCGATTGGCCAGCGGCCCGTACACGATGTAGCTGTGCCCGGTCACCCAGCCGATATCGGCGGTGCACCAGTACACGTCCTGGCCCGGCTTGTGGTCGAACACGTTGTGATGGGTGTACGCCGCCTGGGTCAGGTAACCGCTGGAGGTGTGCAGAATGCCCTTCGGCTTCCCGGTGGTGCCCGAGGTGTAGAGGATGTACAGCGGATGCTCGGCGTCGAACGGCTGCGCCTCGTGCTCCGGGGAGGCCAGCGCGACGGTCTCGTGCCACCACAGGTCGCGGCCCTCGGTCCACGGCACCTCGAGGTCGGTGCGGCGCACCACCAGCACGTGCTCGACGCTGGACGGGGTGCCGCCGTGCGCGTACAGCGCCTCGTCCACGGCCTCCTTCAACGGGGCCGCCTTACCGCGCCGCCACTGGCCGTCGGTGGTGATCACCAGCCGGGCCTCGGCGTCGTCGACGCGCTGGCGCAGCGCGCTCGGGGAGAACCCGGCGAACACCACCGAGTGCGTCAGGCCCAGCCGCGCGCACGCCAGCATCGAGACGATGGCCTCGGGCACCATCGGCATGTAGATGGCCACGCGGTCGCCGGCCTCGAGCCCCAGCTCGGTGAGGTAATTGGCGGCCCGCGACACCTCGGCCAACAACTGGTTGTAGGTGATGTCGCGGGAGTCGCCCGGCTCGCCCTCCCAGTGGATGGCCACGGTCTCGCCGAAGCCGTCCCGCACATGGCGGTCCACGCAGTTGTACGCGACATTGAGTTTGCCGTCGACGAACCAGCGCGCGACGGGGGCGTCGTCCCAGTCGAGCACGCGGGTCCAGCGCTCGTGCCAGTGCAGCCGGTCGGCCTGGCGCGCCCAGAACGCCTCCCGGTCGGCGGTGGCTTGGTCGTAGAGAGACGCATCGGCGTTGGCCGCGGCGGCGAACTCCGCGGTCGGCGGATATACGTCCCGGTGATCAGCGGTGGTTTCGGTCATCTCGTCTCTTCTTTCGCATGCCTGAGCCGCGGGGTGAGCACGGCCACGTCGACAGTATCGAACTGTGATCTGCGCCGCGTCGTGGTCCGCCGCGATGTCCAGTACCGAACCCTGACAGACCGGGTATGACCGAACGATGAACACGGATGCCTAGCTGATCGTGCAATATGTCACATCTGCTGCCGGTCGTGGGTCGATCATGTTGCCGTATTGCTAACAGCGGCGACAAACCACGAGCGATCAGCTGACAACGACGTGCCGGATCACTACTGTCCGTTTCACCCAAGGCGGATCGTCGTCGCGTGCACGGGTGAACCTCTGCGTGCGCCGAGGTACCCGCTTTTCCTGGAACTTGGAGTAACTGCGTTGAGATTCAAGACGATGACCGCGTTGACCGCGGCAGCACTGTTGGCCACGAGCCTCGCTTTGACAGGCTGCTCCACGGGCGGCGGCAATGATGCCAATATCGTCACCGTGAACGGGGGTGAGCCCCAGAATCCGCTGGTGCCCACCAATACCAATGAGAACATGGGCGGTCGCGTCGTCGACCGGTTGTTCGCCGGGCTGAAGTACTACGACGTCGACGGCAAGGCGTACAACGAGGTCGCCCAGTCGATCGACACCACCGATCGGCAGCACTACAAGATCACGATCAAGCCCGACTGGAAGTTCTCCGACGGCACCCCCGTCACCGCCAAGTCGTTCGTCGACGCCTGGAACTACGGTGCCCTCGGCACCAACGCGCAGTTGCAGAACTGGGCGTTCGCCAATATCGCCGGCTACGACGAGGTCTCCGCGAAAACGCCCACGGCCCAGACCATGTCGGGGCTGAAGGTCATCGACGACCACACCTTCACCGTCGACCTGAAGCAGCCGTCCATCGACTTCGAAATGGAACTGGGCTTCGCCCCGTTCTATCCGCTGCCCGAATCCGCCTACAAGGACATGAAGGCGTTCGGCGCGGACCCGATCGGCAACGGCCCGTACAAGTTCGCCAGTCCCGATGCGTGGCAACACAATGTGAAGATCGACCTGGTGCCCAACCCGGACTACCACGGCGGCCGCCCGGCCAAGAACAAGGGCCTGCGGTTCGTGATGTACCAGTCCTACGACACCGCCTACGCCGATCTGCAGGCGGGCAACCTCGACGCGCTGGACATCATCCCCGACACCGCCATGTCCAGCTACAAGAAGGACCTGGGCGACCGCGCGATCAGCAAGCCGATCGCCTACAACCAGCACATCGGCATCCAGTCCACCGTGCCGCACTTCGGCGGCCAGGAGGGCGTGCTGCGCCGCAAGGCCATCTCGATGGCGATCAACCGGCCGCAGATCGCGGAGAACATCTTCCACGGCGCCCGGGTTCCGGCCCAGGACTTCACCGCGGCCACCCTGCCGGGCTTCAAGGCGGACCTGCCCGGCGCCGACGTGTTGAAGTTCAACCCCGACCAGGCCAAGAAGCTGTGGGCGCAGGCCGACGCCATCTCGCCGTGGTCGGGCACCTACCAGATCGCCTACAACTCCGACGGCGGTCACCAGGCGTGGATCGAGGCGGTCGCCAACAGCGTCAAGAACGTGCTCGGCATCGACGCGGTCGGCACCCCCTACCCGACGTTCAAGAACATCCGCGACGAGATCAACGCCAAGACCATCGGCAAGGCGTTCCGCTACGGCTGGCAGGGTGACTACCCGTCCATCTTCGAGTTCCTCACCTCGCTGTATCTGACCGGCTCGGCGACCAACGACACCGCCTACAGCAACCCGGAGTTCGACCGGCTGCTCGCGCAGGCGCAGGCCGCGCCGACCCCGGACCAGTCCTACGCCATCGTGCAGCAGGCGCAGGAGACGCTGTTCAAGGACATGCCCGACATCCCGGTCTTCGACTACAACGTCGCCGCGGGCGTCTCGGACAAGGTCAAGAACGCCAAGGTCAACTGGTCCGGTCTGTTCGACTTCGAGAACATCGAGAAGTAGCCGCCCGGGCCGCGCCGGAAGGCGCGGCCCCCTAGCTCATGGAGTGAAACATGGCTTGGTATGTCGTGCGGCGCCTGCTCCAGATGATCCCCGTCTTCCTCGGGGCGACGCTGCTCATCTACGGAATGGTGTTCCTGCTCCCCGGTGACCCGATCCGCGCCCTGGCCGGTGACCGGCCGATGACACCGGCGGTCGAGGCCGCCCTGCGCGCCCGCTATCACCTGGATCAGCCGTTCATCATCCAATACCTGGAATACCTCAAGGGCATCGTCACCCTGAATTTCGGCACCGCGTTCTCCGGCAGGCCGGTGAGCGAGGAACTGGCCCGGGCGTTCCCGATCACCTTCCGCCTGGCGATCATGGCGGTGGCCGTCGAGGGCATCTTCGGCGTGGTGTTCGGCCTCATCGCCGGGCTGCGCAAGGGCAGGCTGTTCGATTCCACGATGCTGGTGCTCAGCCTGATCATCATCGCGGTGCCGATCTTCGTGGTCGGTTTCCTCGCCCAGTTCCTGCTGGGCGTGAAGTGGGGCATCGCCCCGGTGACCGTGACCGGTCAGGCCACCTGGGGTCAGCTGCTCGTCCCGGCCTTCGTGCTGGGCTCGCTGTCGTTCGCGTACGTGCTGCGGCTGACGCGAAACTCGGTGGCGGAGAACATGACCGCGGATTACGTCCGGACCGCCTCCGCCAAGGGCCTGAGCCGGCGGCGGGTGATCGTGGTGCACATCCTGCGCAATTCGATGATCCCGGTCGTCACCTTCCTCGGCACGGACCTCGGCGCGCTCATGGGCGGCGCGGTCGTGACCGAGGGTATTTTCAACATTCCCGGTGTCGGTGGAACGCTCTACCAGGCGATCGTCCGCGGCGAGCCGCCCACCGTGGTGGCGTTCGTGACGGTGCTGATCGTGATCTTCCTGATCTCCAACCTGATCGTCGACCTGCTGTACGCCGCACTCGATCCGAGGATCCGCTATGCCTGACCAAGACACCGACGTGCGGGCGGCCGACAGCAGGCCCGGACAGGAGCACTTCGTGGCCCCGCCGGACGAGGTGGAGGTGCTCGCCACCGACAAGCTGGACGAGACCACCGCCCCGACCAGCGTCTGGCGCGACGCCTGGCGGCAGCTGCGGCGCAACCCGATCTTCGTGGTGGCCGCGCTGCTGATCGCGTTCGTGCTGGTGGTGGTGATCTGGCCGGACCTGTTCACCAGCCAGGATCCGCGCTACTGCAACGGCGATTTCAGCATGAATCCGCCGTCGGGCGGGCATCTGTTCGGCTTCGACAAGCAGGGCTGCGACATCTTCGCCCGCACCGTCTACGGCGCGCGGGCCTCGGTGACCACCGGCCTGCTGTCCACGCTGATGTTCGTGGTCCTCGGCGGCGTGCTGGGCGCGGTGTCGGGCTACTACGGCGGCCTGCTGGATTCGATCGTGTCGCGCATCGCGGAGATCTTCTACGCGCTGCCGCTGATGCTGGCCGCGATCGTGATCATGCAGCTGCTGGCGTCGCGCACCGTGTTCACCGTGGTGCTGATCCTGGCCTCGTTCACCTGGCCGCAGGCCGCCCGCATCGCCCGCGGTGCGGTGATCCAGGCCAAGAACAGCGAATACGTCACGGCGGCAAAGGCGTTGGGCGTTTCCCGATTCCGGACGCTGGTGCGGCACGTGCTGCCGAACGCGGCCGGGCCGCTCATCGTGATCACCACGATCTGGCTGGGCGTGTTCATCGTCACCGAGGCGACGCTGTCCTACCTCGGTGTCGGCCTGTCCCGCACGATCGTGTCCTGGGGTTCCGATATCGCCGCGGACCAGAAGGAGATTCGCACCTCGGCGATCCTATTCTATCCGGCGACGGCGTTGGCGCTCACCGTGCTCAGCTTCATCATGCTGGGCGACGCGGTGCGCGACGCGCTGGATCCCAAGGCGCGCAAGAGGTGACGGCGATGGATCAACCACTGCTCGAGGTCCGCGACCTCAATGTGTCCTTCACCTCGGAGGGCCGCCTGATCCCCGCGGTCCGCGGGGTCGACCTGTCGGTCTATCCCGGGCAGACCGTGGCGATCGTGGGCGAGTCCGGCTCCGGCAAGTCGACCACCGCGCACGCGGTCATCGACCTGCTCCCCGGCACCGGCAAGGTGACCTCCGGCTCGATCATGTTCGACGGCAAGGATCTGGCCACGGCGTCCAAGCGCGATGTCGTCGCCGTGCGCGGCCGCGGCATCGGCTTCGTCCCGCAGGACCCGATGTCGAACCTGAATCCGGTGTGGAAGATCGGCTTCCAGATCCGGGAGACGTTGGAGGCCAACGGGATCGCCAAGGGCAAGGCCGCCCGGCAGCGTGCCATCGAACTGCTCGACGAGGCGGGCATGTCCGATTCGGCGCGCCGGGTCAACCAGTATCCGCACGAGTTCTCCGGCGGCATGCGCCAGCGCGCGCTGATCGCGATCGGGCTCTCGTGCCGGCCGAAGCTGCTGATCGCCGACGAGCCGACCTCCGCGCTCGACGTCACCGTACAGCGGCAGATTCTCGACCACCTCGACGTGCTCACCGGCGAACTGGGCACGGCGGTGCTGCTGATCACCCACGACCTCGGGCTCGCCGCCGAGCGGGCCGAGCACCTGGTGGTGATGTATCGCGGCCGGGTCGTGGAATCCGGTCCGGCGCTACAGATTCTGCGCGATCCGCAGCACGAGTACACCCGCAAGCTGGTCAATTCGGCCCCGTCGCTGGCCTCTCAGCGGCTGTCGTCGGTGCGCAAGCGCGCCGAGGTGCGCGAGCAGGCCGTGCAGGTGGCCGAGCAGCTGGCCGAGGTCGATGCCGAATTCACCGCCGCCACCGACGATGTCGTGGTCGCGTCGAACCTGACCAAGGTGTTCAAGATCCGCGGCAACACGCCGTGGAAGTCGTCGAATCTGGTGGCGGTCGACGATGTGTCGTTCCGGCTGCGGCGCGGTACCACCACCGCCATCGTCGGTGAATCCGGCTCCGGCAAGTCGACGGTCGCGCAGATGGTGCTGGGCCTGCTCGAGCCGACCTCCGGCTCGGTCACCTTCGACAACCGCGAGGTGGCGAAGCTGGACAGCAAGGCGGCGTTGGCATTTCGCCGCCGGGTGCAGCCGGTGTTCCAGGATCCCTACGGCTCGCTGGACCCGATGTACTCCATCTACCGCACCATCGAGGAACCGCTGCGCACCCATCGCATCGGGTCACCGAAGGAGCGCGAGGCCACGGTCCGCGATCTGCTCGACAAGGTGTCGCTGCCGGCCACGGTGATGCGGCGCTATCCGAACGAGCTGTCCGGCGGTCAGCGCCAGCGCGTGGCGATCGCGCGCGCCCTGGCGCTGTCGCCGGAGGTGGTGGTGTGCGACGAGGCGGTCTCCGCGCTCGACGTGCTGGTGCAGGCCCAGATCCTGAACCTGCTCAACGAGTTGCAGGCCGAGCTGGGCCTGTCGTACCTGTTCATCACCCACGACCTGGCGGTGGTCCGGCAGATCGCCGACGACGTCGTGGTGATGCAGAGCGGCAAGATCGTGGAGCAGGCCACGACCACCGAGGTCTTCGACTCTCCCCAATCGGAGTACACCCGGAGGCTGCTCGACGCCATCCCGGGCCGGGAACTGCTCACCAAGGCGTGAGCCGCCGCGCCGCCTCGTGACCCCCGAGGCGGCGCCGGCGTGTCCGGTCTCGCTAGCGTGTGGGCGTGACCGACGTGCTCCAACCCCTTGTCGACCTGCCCGGTGTGCGCGATGCGGCCGACCGGGCCCGCGACGCCCTCGCCGAGGTGCACAGGCATCGGGCGAACCGCCGAGGCTGGCCGACCACGGCCGCCGAGGCGGCGGTGCGGGCGGCCCGCTCGTCGGCGGCCATCGACGGCGGCAGCACCGATCTCTCCGCAGTGTTCGATGCGGCGTCCGCGGGTCCCTCCGTGGTTACGCAAGCTGCCGCCTCCGGGCCCGTCGCTCCCGCCGGTGGCCGAGTGGCCGATCCGATCCTGGCGGGCGCGCTGCGGGTCGGCCAGGCTCTGGACGGCGACGCGCTGCGCACGCTGACCGGGGTGTGGCAGCGCGCGCCGCTGCAAGCGCTGGCCCGGCTGCATCTGCTGGCCGCCGCCGACCTGGTGGCCGACGAGCAACAGTTGGGTCGCCCGCGCACCGCCCCCGGCGTGGCCGAGCGGCTCGACCTGCTGACCCAGACGGTGCTCACCTCCGCCGCGCCCGCCCCGGTACTCGCCGCCGTCGTGCACGGAGAACTGTTGGCGCTGCGCCCTTTCGGCACCGCCGACGGCATAGTGGCACGCGCGGCCTCGCGCCTCGTCGCGGTGTCGAGCGGCCTGGACCCCCACTCCCTGGGCGTCCCGGAGGTCTTCTGGCTGCGACGACGACAGGCCTACCAGGACGCCGCCGCCGCATTCGGCGCGGGCACACCGGAGGGCGTAGGCGGCTGGGTGATGCTGTGCTGCGGAGCCCTGGAAGACGGCGCCCGCGAGGCCCACTCCATCGCCGACTCGGCTGCGGGGTAAGCGTTTTCGCATCAAATTCGGGCCATGATCCCAGGGCGCTCGGTCCCCACCGTCATCACTGTGCTCGGTCCACCGTCATCCCGGCGCTCGGTCCACCGTCATCACTGTGCTCGGTCCACCGTCATCCCGGCGCTCGGTCCACCGTCATCCCGGCGTGCTCGGTTCCATCATGATCCCGGCGCGCTTTTGGCCGGGATCCCTTTTCACACATTAAAAACGGGCGGCGTTGTCGTTTCCGACCTCACCGCCCGCTAGCACGGACCACCCGGTTACCAAGCGTGCTTGTCGGGTTGTGTTCTGCGGCCTCGGCGATCCTCCGGATCCCGCTGGTTCATCCCCGCAACTTGTGCGAGGCGCTCGCCGACGAGCCTCCGGTCTTCGCAGGCCCACAACGCTGCTGCCCTGTCGCGGCGCGCTCCGCGTGGGTGCCTGGCGTCCGTGCCGGGAAGGGTGGGATGGGGAATCGAAACTTCTCTTCCGCTCCGATCCTGGCCTTCCGTCCTTCCGTGGCTCCATTGTTACTCTGTGAGCCTGCTCACAGCAAGACCTGGGGAAACATTGCAATTATCGGCGTGTCGCGCGGTGTTTCGTGATGCCATCGATAGGTTGTGCGTCTCGCGCCCTCGCGCTCAGCGCCGCCGGCGTAGCAGGCGGTAACTCACCGCCCCCGCCACCACCGCGCTCAGCCCCACCACCGCCGTCGCGGCCACCGTGGTCGAGGACGGGGCCTGGATGCGCGCCCACAGCGAGACCGGGTCGGAGAAGGTCAGGATCGGCCAATTCCGCTGCACCGCTTCGCGACGCAGGGCGCGATCGGGATTCACGGCCGTCGGGTGCCCGACCGCGCCGAGCATCGGCAGATCGGTGATCGAATCGGAATACGCGTAGCAGCGCGGCAGATCGTAGCCGTACTCGGCGGCCAGCTTCTCCATCGCGGTGACCTTGCCCTCGCCGTAGCAGTAGAACTCGACTTCGCCTGTGTACCTGCCTTTTTCGACGACCATGCGGGTCGCGGCGGTGTGCGTGGCGCCGAGCGCGGCCGCGATCGGTCCGACGATCTCCTCGCCGGAGGCCGAGACGATGATCACGTCGTGGCCCCGGATCCGATGGTCGGCAATCAGATCCGCGGCCTCGGCGTAGATCAGCGGATCCACCAGGTCGTGCAGGGTGTCGGCGACGATGGCCTGCACCTGGTTCACATCCCACCCGGCGCACATCTTGGTCAGATGCTCACGCATCCGCTCCATCTGATCATGGTCGGCGCCGGACAGCAGGAACAGGAAGTGCGCATAGCTGCTCTCCAGCACCGCGCGGCGGTTGATCAGGCCCTGCTCGTAGAACGGCTTGCTGAACACGAAGGCGCTCGACTTGGCGATCACCGTCTTGTCCAGGTCGAAGAAGGCGGCCACCCGCCCACGCCGGTCCGCCACTGTCGCATCGCCTTCGGCCGTCACGCGGTCCAGGATAGGGAGCTTTGCGCGGGATGCGGTGATCAGGTCGGTAAGCGGATTCGCGGAGTCATCGCTGCCCCGGTTTGCCGCCGCGATGCGGATGCCCGAAGCGGAAAACTTCCTCGGTTGGTGGACTTGCGTTTCCGCCGGGGCCTGGGTGTAGTATTGCTGACACCTGGACATGGTCCAGGCGCGTTCAGCCCGACCCCCCGGGGCTGAACCCCGACGGCCCCAGCCTCCTCCCCCCCCGGCTGGGGCCGTCCTCTATTTCCGGGACGTGCGCCCCGATCGTCGTGTGTAACCGGTCGTCTCGTCTTCGCCCACACCCCCGCAGTTATCCACAATCGGTGCTCGGGCTCTGGTGCCGCCGCATCGCTCGAGCGAGTCTGACCTGCATGAATTCCGTTGCAGCGCGCCAGACTCCGGCCCTGGTCCTGGTCTCCGACCACCGGCTGCGCGACGAGGTCCACCGCATCGCCGCCGCGGCCGACCGACACCTCGACGAGCCGCCCACCCCCATCGGCCGCCACCACTGGGTCGACGCCCCCGTCATCGTGGTCGACCTCACCGCCGCCCGCGACTGCGCGGCCGCCGGATATCCCCGCCGCGCCGACACCGTCCTCGTCACCGGCGAGGAACCGGGCCTGCCCGAATGGCAGGCGGCCGCCGCGCTCGGCACCGAACGGGTCGTCGCGCTCCCGGCCGCCGCCGAACGACTCATCGCGGCCTTCGCCGACCCCGCCCGGCACGGACCCGGAAACGGACTCGTGCTCGCCGTCGTCGGCGCGAGCGGCGGGGCGGGCGCGTCCACCCTCGCCGCGGCCGTCGCACTCACCGCCGCCAGCACCGACTTCCGCCCCGACACCCTGCTCGTCGACGGCGACCCACTCGGCGGTGGCCTGGACCTGCTGCTGGGCATAGAATCCGCGACCGGGCCGCGCTGGCCCGACCTCGTCATCGAGGACGGGCGGGTCGCGGCCGCGGCGCTGCACGCCGCGCTCCCGTCCGCGGCCCCGAGGCTCGCGGTGCTCGCCTGCGGCCGGGCGACGGCCGGTGCGCCACCCGCCGAGATCGGCGCCGGTGCCGTCCGCGCCGTGCTCGAGGCGGGCCGTTCCGCGGGCGACCTGGTGGTCTGCGACGTGTCCGGCGCGCGCGGCCCGCACGCCGACCACATGCTCGACACCGCCGACCTGGTCGTGCTGACCTTGCCCGCGCAGCTGCGCTCGGTCGCCGCGGCCCGTGCCGTCCTCGCGAACATCCGGCGGCGAAATCGCAACCGGGGCTTGATCGTTCGCGGCCCCGCGCCCGGCGGCCTGCGCGGCCCCGACATCGCCGAGGCGCTCGGCGTTCCGCTGCTGGCCGCCGTCCGCGGCGAACCCGGCCTGGCCGGCCGGCTCGAACGCGGCGGCCTCACCGTGCCGCGCGGGCCGCTGCGCACCGCCGCCGAAGCCGTGCTCACCGCGCTGTCCGAGGGCATCCGATGACCACCCTGGTCACGGCCGACCTGCTCGACCGCGTGCGCGAGCGCCTCGCCACGGGCGCCGCCGACCCGGATCCGGCACGCGTGGCCGCCGCCATTCGCGCCGAGGCGGGCGGCGTCCTCGGCGACAACGAACTGCTCCGGGCGCTGCGCCTGCTGCAGACCGAACTCACCGGCGTCGGCGTGCTCGAACCGTTGCTGCACGACCCCGAGGTGGCCGACGTGCTGGTCACCGGCCCGGACGCGGTCTGGGTGGACCGCGGCCACGGCCTGCGGCGGACCTCGATCAGCTTCCCCGACGAGGCCGCCGTACGCCGCCTGGCACAGCGCCTGGCCCTGGCCGCGGGCCGCCGCCTCGACGACGCCCAGCCGTGGGTGGACGGGCGTCTGCCGGATCTCGAAGGGGCGCCGGGGGATTCGTTCGGCGTGCGGCTGCACGCCGTGCTCGCGCCCATCGCGCACGGCGGCACCTGTCTGTCCCTGCGGGTGCTGCGCCCGGCCGCCCAGGGGCTCGACGCGCTGGCCGCGTCGGGATCGGTCCCGGCCGCCGCGCAGCGCCTGCTGGAGCGCATCGTCGCCGCGCGCCTGGCCTTCCTCGTGGTGGGCGGCACCGGCGCGGGCAAGACCACGCTGCTGTCCGCCCTGCTCGCGAAGGTCGATGCGGCCGAACGCATCGTCTGCGTCGAGGACGCGGCCGAACTCGCCCCGCCGCACCCGCACGTGGTGCGCCTGGTCGCCCGCACGCCGAACGTCGAGGGCGCCGGCGCGGTCACCGTCCGCGACCTGGTGCGCCAGGCCCTGCGCATGCGCCCCGACCGCATCGTGATCGGCGAGGTTCGCGGCGCCGAGGTCGTCGACCTGCTCACCGCCCTCAACACCGGCCACGACGGCGGCGCCGGCACCGTCCACGCCAACTCCCCGCGCGAGGTCCCCGCCCGCCTGGAAGCCCTTGCGGCCCTGGGCGGAATGAGCCGCACCGCGTTGCACAGCCAGCTGGCCGCCGCCGTCCAAGTGGTCCTGCACGTCCACCGGCACGCCGACGGCACCCGCCTCCTCCGCGAAATCGGCCTGGTCACCCGCGACGACACCGCCCGGGTCCACATTCAGCCCGCCTGGCGCGCCGACGACACCCCCACCCCCGCGGCCGCCGCTCTCGAACACCTCCTCACGGAACGAGCCAACCCATGACCCGGAAGACGGTCCCAAGCGCATTCGGATCGGCGCTTTCCGGCCCTCCAGCGCGCGATCTGCGATGTTTTCGGGCACCTGTGCGGTTACGGGGCGGCAGGGCGGGCACCGCGACGCAACGGCGCAGATCCGGGCCGCGCGGCGTCACGGTGGTAATTGCCGAGACGGACGCCCAGATGACAAGAGCACGAAAACTGTTGTCACCCCTGGTAACCGGCGGCCGGCTCGAGGGGGTCGTAGGGGTTTCTGCGGGAGTGGCCGCATGAGTGCTGGTGTCGCTTGCCTGGCGCTTGCGCTACTCGTGCTGCCGCCGTCGGCCGCCCGGCGGCGGCGCGCGGTGCTGTTCGGCGGCCCCGCGCCGCACCGGCTCCCGCCACATCTGCTGCCGTGGCTCGCCGTCGCGGCCGCGCTGGTCGCGTCGGCGGCCATCGGGCCGGGCGCCCTGATCGCGGCCGCGTCGGCAGCCGCCACACTCGGCGTGCGCCGCCGCAGAGCCACCCGGGACCGCCGCCGCGACAACGGCATTCGCGCCCTGCTGGACGGGCTCGAGGTGGTAATCGGCGAACTGCGCGTCGGCGCCCACCCCAGCGCCGCGGCGGCAGCGGCGGGTGCCGAACTCGACGGCGCGGCGGCGCGGGCATTCACCATCGGCTCCGCCCGCAGCCGCCTCGGCGGCTCGGCGGCCGAGGGCCTGCGGGCGCCGGGAACCCCGATCGCCGCCGAACTGTCCCGCATCGCCGACGCCTGGCAGGTCGCCGAGCGGCACGGGCTGGCGCTCGCCGAGCTGCTCGCCGCCGCCCGCGCGGACCTGCTCGCCCGCAAGCGATTCCGCGACCGCACCGCCGCCGCCCTCGCCGGTCCGCGCGCCACCGGCGCGGTCCTGGCGGCCCTCCCGCTGCTGGGCATCGCCCTGGGGCAAGCCCTGGGCGCACAACCACTCCGGGTCCTGTTCGACCCCGGCCTCGGCACGCTGCTGCTCCCGCTGGGCACCGCCCTGGCCTGCGCGGGCCTGCTCTGGACCGACGCGATCACCCGGGGAAACCGAGACGAGGAGACGGGATGAACGGCCCACCGATGGCCTTGCTGCTCTTGGCAATCGCACTCACGATCGTCCCGCCCGGCGTGACACCGCTCAGGCGGTTGGTGGCAGTGCCGGGTGGACATGGAAAGCGAACTACATTGTCCCGCAAGGGAATACGACAGGATGCCCTGGCGACGGCCTCGACCCTGGATCTGTTGGCGGCCTGCCTGCGGGCCGGTCTACCGGCGGCAACGGCGGCCCGCGCCGTCGCCGCCGTCGGCCCCGGCGCACTCGGGGCGGGGCTGCGCCGGGCGGCCGACCTGCTCGCACTCGGTGCGGACCCGGATGCGGCCTGGCAGCACGTCGCGCCCGACGCCGCGGCACCCGAACTGCACGCGCTCGTCCGGCTGGTGCGCCGATCGGCCCGCTCGGGAGCATCGCTGGCCGAGGCGGTGAGCGAACTGGCCGAGCAGTGCCGCCATGCGGTCGAGGACGCCGCCGTGGCCCGGGCCGAGCGGGCGGGCGTGCTGATCGCAGGCCCGCTCGGCCTCTGCTTCCTGCCCGCCTTCGTCTGCCTGGGCATCGTGCCGGTCGTGGTGGGCCTGGCCGGCCGGGTGCTCGGCGGTGGGCTGCTGTGACCCCGCGAGACTCTCGGCGCGGACCGGCCGCGCCGAGCAGAGAGAAGGGAGAGACCGGTGCTGGCAGTTCGAACCCTGCTGTGGGACATCCGCACCCGCCTGATCCGGGCGATCGTCGCCGACGAGGGAATGTCCACCGCCGAATACGCCATCGGCACCTTGGCGGCCGCGGCCTTCGGCGCGATCCTGTACACGGTGGTGACCGGCGATTCGATCGTCGCCGCCCTCACCGGAATCATCGACAAGGCGCTGAAGACGTCGGTGTGAGGCCGTCCGGGCCGCCGAGCCCCGGCGCGGGCGATCGCGGTGCGGTCACGGTCGAGGCGGCGATCGCCCTCGCCGCGCTCGTCGTCGCGGTGCTGGTGTGCCTGGGTGCCCTGCTGGCGGTGTCGGCGCAGATCCGCTGCGTCGACGCCGCCCGCGAGGCGGCCCGGCTGGCCGCCCGGGGCGCCGACACCGACGCGGTGCCCGCCGCCCACCGGATCGCCCCGCCGGGCGCGCGGATCAGCGTCCGCACCGACGGCGACCGCGTCGTCGCCGTGGTCTCGGCCCGGGCCCCGGCCCTGCCGATGCTGATGCTGCGTGCCGAGGCGGTCGCGGCGCGCGAACCGGGGGAGCCGTGAGCGCCCGGCGGTGGCGGGCCGACTCCGGTGTCGCGACCGTCGCGGCCTGTCTGGCCCTGACCGGGCTGCTCGCGGCGTCGGTGCTGATCGGGCAGGTCGGCGCGGTCGTGGTGGCCCGCCACCGCGCCCAGGCCGCCGCCGACCTGAGCGCCCTCGCCGCCGCGGGCGCCGTGGACTCCGGCGCCGAGGCCGCGTGCACTCGGGCCCGGGAGATTGCCGCGGCGATGCGGGTCGGCGTGCGGTCCTGCACGATCACCGGCTGGGACGCCACGCTCACCGTCGAATCGAGTGTCACCGCGGGGCCACTCGGAACCCATGCGGTAAAGGCGGTCGCCCGCGCCGGACCCGTCGACGACAACTCTTGACGAATACCGAGCGGTCTGTGTCAGAACATTGGTGACGCGGGCCACATACTTCCAGGTGGTGGCGTCGAGATCGCCGAATTCAACTGCCAAAAATTTACGGTCTCGCTGATTTTTCAATTACCGCGCGAGGTGTCATGCCATTCCATGGGAGTGCTGCCTTTAATCAATGGAGCAACCGTGCAGTTAACATGAGCGCTCTCCTCTTTATTCGATCTTGGCATCCACGCCCATCCCGAGACCATCGCGGCAAGGACGCGGATCGGTTGCGGATCGGTCTCGGGCCGGTGGTCGTGCCGTCACGGCCGGGGTTCGTCGTCGCCGTCCACCGGATCGTCGGGCAGCTCGGACAGGATCGCCGCGAGCAGCGCGGCGGCCCCGGCCTTGTCCAGCGGATGATTGCCGTTGCCGCACTTGGGCGACTGCACGCAGGACGGACACCCGCTCGGGCAGCCGCACGATTCGATGACCTCGCGCGTCGCCGCCAGCCACGTCCGCAGCCGGGCGAACCCCCGCTCGGCAAAACCCGCGCCGCCCGGGTGACCGTCGTAGACGAAGACGGTGGGCAGCCCGGTATCGGGATGTTCCGCCGTCGACACCCCGCCGATATCCCATCGATCGCAGCTGGCGACCAGGGGCAGCATGCCGATCGCGGCATGCTCGGCGGCATGCAGCGCCCCGCCCGCTCGCCGCGGATCGATCCCGGCCCGGGCCAGCAGCCCCGGCGTCACGGTGTACAGCACGGCCCGGGTCGGCAGGGTTTGCCCGGGCAGTTCGAGCTCGATCAGGTCCAGCACCTCACCGGTCGGCAGCGTGCGCAGATAACCCACCACCCGCCGGTCCACCCGCACCCGCGCCAGGGCGGCGGTGACCTCGCCGTACACCCGCTCCGTACCCACCTCGTCGACGATGATCGAGGTGAGCGCGCGGGCGCTGGTCGTCCACCCCGGCTGCTCGGCGTGGACGAATGCCACCCCGGCCTCCAGATCCAGCTCGTCGACGATGTAGGTCTCGCCCTGATGCAGATGCACCGCGCCCGGATGCAGGGTCGCGGGCGCCCGCCCGGCATCGGTGGTCCCGAGCAGTCGCCCGCTCTGCTCGTCCACGATCGCGACGGGCGTGCCGATCCCGCCCCGCACATCGACGGCGTCGTGCGGATGCGCGGCCCCGGTGACGTACCAGCGGGCCGGGCCCTTCCCGCTCTCGCGCCGCCGGATCAACCCCTCCGCGGCGAGCTCGGCGGCCAGCTCCCCGGCGCCGAACTCGGTCACCTCGGCATCGGTGAGCGGTTCCTCCAGGGCCGCGCACAGCAGATGTGGCTCCAGCACATAGGGATTGCGCGGATCGGTGATGGTCGCCTCCACCGGCCGCCCGAGCAGCGCCTGCGGATGATGGACCAGGTAGGTATCGAGCGGATCGTCGCGGGCCACCAGCATTACCAGCGAGCCCTGCGTGCGCCGCCCCGCCCGCCCGGCCTGCTGCCAGAACGAGGCGACCGTGCCCGGGAAGCCCGCGATCACCACCGCGTCCAACCCGGCGATGTCCACGCCCAGTTCCAGCGCGGTCGTCGTCGCGGCGCCGACCAGCGAGCCGTCGGACAACCCGGCCTCCAGTTCGCGGCGATCGTCGGCGAGATATCCGGCCCGGTAGGCGGCCACCCGGGTGGCCAGATCGGGGTCGAACTCGCCCAGCATGCGCCGCGTCTCCAGTGCCACGACCTCGGCCGCCCGCCGCGAGCGCACGAAGGTCAGCGTCCGCGCGCCCTCGGCCACCAGATCGGTCATGATCCGGGCGGCCTCGGCGGTGGCCGATCGTCGCACCGGTGCGCCGTTCTCCCCGGTCACCGCCGTGAGCAGGGCGGGTTCCCAGAGCGCGACGGTGCGCGCCCCGTGCGGCGAGCCGTCCTCGGTGACCGCGACACACGGCGCGCCGACCAGCCGGGACGCGGCCGCCGCCGGATCGGCGGTGGTGGCCGAGCACAGCACGAACACCGGATTCGCCCCGTAGCGCGCGGCCAGCCGCCGCAGCCGCCGCAGCACCAGCGCCACGTGCGAACCGAAAACCCCACGGTAGGCATGGCATTCGTCGATCACGACGTAGCGCAGCCGCCGCAGCAGCCGCCCCCACCGCCGGTGCGACCGCAGAATCCCCAGGTGCAGCATGTCCGGATTGGTGAACACCCATCGCGCATTGGCCCGGACCCACTGCCGGACCTCGGCCGGGGTGTCGCCGTCGTAGGAGGCGGGCTGGATGTCGCGCAGCGGGCCGTCCTGGGTGAGCGCGCTCGCCGCGCGCAGCTGATCGGCCCCGAGCGCCTTGGTCGGCGACAGATACAGCGCCGTAGCGCGCGGATCCCGCTGCAGCGCCGTCAGCACCGGCAGCTGGTAGCCCAGCGATTTGCCCGAGGCCGTCCCCGTGCACACCACCACGTGCTGCCCACCGGCCGCGAGCTCGGCGGTCCGCGTCTGATGCGACCACGGCGCGGAGATTCCGGCGGTGTGTAACGCCGCAACCACGTCCGGCGATACCCAGGACGGCCAGGTCGTGACCCGTGCCGCGCGCGCCGGAAGCTCGGTGGCGTGCGTGAGCCGGGCATCGCCGTCGGGAAGTCCCGACAGGACACGAGTAAGTAACGATCTGCCATAGCTTGCGCCCACGCTCGTCGCTACTCCCGTGATCGGATCGGCAGGATTCATCGGATCGCCGCCCCGACGCACAGGGAATGTGTGAAAGGTGTGTGTTGCGCGGGCTCCACCTGCCATTTCAACACAGAGTAGCGATCTGGGTCACAGTCGTTTTCCCGGATACGCGACCGGTTATCTGAAGGCAAACCTACTCCAAGTCTGGATTTGGGCATTGTGCCCCTCACCTGCGCATTCGCAAGATCATCTTTTTTGCAAATTGTCGGTAACTCGACTGTTGAATTGCCCGGAGACATGGTTCACTGGTTCCTGGTCGCAAGCTTCTGTGTTCGAGGGAACGGATCCAAAGTCCAAACCATCAGCAGGATCGATGTTGCGAACGGTGTGCTTGATGCTTCCTGCAGGGGGAACAGAGTACAGCGGTCGGAACGGACCCGGTGGACGAACCTAACTTGTCCGCCGTTCCGGTATGGAAAGAGAAGGAACAGAATGGCACAGGGAACTGTGAAGTGGTTCAACGCGGAGAAGGGGTTCGGCTTCATCGCGCCCGAGGACGGCTCCGCTGACGTCTTCGTCCACTACTCCGAGATCCAGGGGACGGGCTTCCGCACCCTCGAGGAGAACCAGAAGGTCGAGTTCGAGGTCGGCCAGGGCACCAAGGGCCCGCAGGCCACCGGTGTCCGCGCGCTCAGCTGAGCGGGTCGACCCAACAGGTCAGATTGCTCGTCCCTCACCGCCCACCAGCGGTGGGGGACGAGTCATATCCGGGGCAGTACACTCGACCGCGGAACGGGGCCGACTTTCTGCCGTGCCGGGGGCGGCAGCACCCGAACCTTCCGGGCCGCGGACACGCCGTACCGGAGGCGCGGTAACAAACACGGTATAAACGTCTCTGGCAGGGGACACTTGTCTCCGCCGCTGGCCCCAGCCGCGCGCTGCGTACACCTGCGCCGCGCGGGTCGACAGGAAAGGTGTGTTCGCCGGTGGCAACACGAGACCGCGGTGCAGCGCCGAACTCCCAGGCAGCGCCTGGCCAGGGCCGTCCCCTGCGTCGTCTCGTCATCGTCGAGTCACCGACCAAGGCCAAGAAGATCGCCCCGTACCTCGGCCGCGGCTACACCGTCGAGGCATCCGTGGGCCACATCCGCGATCTGCCGCGCGGCGCGGCCGACGTGCCGGCCAAATACAAGGGCCAGCCGTGGGCGCGCCTGGGCGTGGACGTCGACAACGACTTCGAACCCATCTACGTCGTCAGCCCGGACAAGAAGGCCAAGGTCTCCGAGCTGAAGAGCCTGCTCGCCGACGCCGACGAGCTGTATCTGGCCACCGACCCCGACCGCGAGGGCGAGGCCATCGCCTGGCACCTGCTCGAGACGCTCAAGCCCAAGGTGCCGGTCCGGCGCATGGTGTTCCACGAGATCACCGAGCCCGCCATCCGCGCGGCCGCCGCCGACACGCGCGAGCTGGACAACGATCTGGTCGACGCGCAGGAGACCCGCCGCATCCTGGACCGGCTGTACGGCTACGAGGTCAGCCCGGTGCTGTGGAAGAAGGTCATGCCGCGGCTGTCGGCGGGCCGGGTGCAGTCGGTGGCGACCCGGATCGTGGTGCAGCGCGAGCGTGAGCGCATGGCGTTCCGATCCGCCGAGTACTGGGATATCGCGGCCAAGTTCGACGCCGGGAGCGGCGAGGGCGACGAGGCCAACCCGCGGACCTTCGGGGCCCGCCTGGTCACCGTCGACGGGTCGCGCGTGGTGGGCGGCCGCGACTTCGGCTCCGACGGGCAGCTGCGGACCAAGGGCGTCACCGTCCTCGACGAGGGGTATGCGCGCCGACTGGCGGAGGCGTTGCAGGCCAGCGACTTCCAGGTCTCCTCGGTCGAGTCCAAGCCCTACACCCGTCGGCCGTACGCCCCGTTCATGACGTCCACGCTGCAGCAGGAGGCCGCGCGCAAGCTGCGGTTCGGCTCCGAGCGCACGATGCGGGTGGCGCAGCGGCTGTACGAGAACGGCTACATCACCTATATGCGTACCGACTCGACCACGCTGTCCGAGTCGGCCATCGCCGCCGCCCGCGCCCAGGCCACCCAGCTGTACGGGCCGCAGTTCGTGCATCCGACGCCGCGGCAGTACAACCGCAAGGTCAAGAACGCGCAGGAGGCACACGAGGCGATCCGGCCCGCCGGTGACACCTTCGCCACGCCCGGACAGCTGCACGCGCGGCTGGACCAGGACGAATTCCGGCTCTACGAGCTGATCTGGCAGCGCACGATCGCCTCCCAGATGGCCGACGCCCGCGGCACCACGCTGACCGTGCGCATCACCGGCGTCGCCGATACCGGCGAGGAGTGCGTGTTCTCCGCCTCCGGCCGCACCATCACCTTCGCGGGCTTCCTCAAGGCGTACGTGGAGAGCGTCGACGAGGAGACCGGCGGCCAGTCCGACGACGCCGAATCGCGGCTGCCCGCGCTGGCCGAGGGCCAGGGCGTCACCGCCACCGAGCTCACTCCGGACGGGCACACGACCAACCCGCCGCCGCGCTACAACGAAGCGTCGCTGATCAAGGCCCTGGAAGAGCTGGGCATCGGACGCCCGTCGACCTACTCCTCGATCATCAAGACGATCCTGGACCGCGGGTACGTCTACAAGCGCGGCAACGCGCTGGTGCCGTCGTGGGTGGCGTTCGCGGTGGTCGGGCTGCTCGAGGAGTACTTCGGCCGACTGGTCGACTTCGACTTCACCGCCGCCATGGAGGACGATCTCGACGCCATCGCGGGCGGGCGCGAACAGCGCGGAAACTGGTTGTCCAGCTTCTACTTCGGCGGCGACAACGGCGTCGAGGGTTCGGTGGCGCGTTCGGGCGGCCTGAAGCGGATGGTCGGCGAGCGCCTCGACGACATCGACGCGCGCGAGGTCAACTCGATCAAGCTGTTCAGCGACGACGAGGGCCGCGACGTGGTGGTGCGCGTCGGCCGGTTCGGTCCCTATCTGGAGCGCATGGTCGCCAACCCGGACGATCCGGCGGGCGGCCCGGTCTCGCAGCGGGCCAATCTGCCCGACGACCTGCCGCCCGACGAGCTCACCCCCGAGGTGGCCGAGAAGCTGTTCTCGACCCCGCAGGAGGGGCGCGAGCTAGGCGTCGATCCGGGGACCGGGCATCGCATCGTCGCCAAGGAGGGGCGTTTCGGCCCGTACGTCACCGAGGTGCTGCCCGAGCCGGTGGAGGAGCCGGAGGCCAAGAAGGGCGCGAAGAAGGCGGCCGCGGTCAAGCCGCGCACCGGGTCGCTGTTCAAGTCCATGGACCTGGCCACCGTCACCCTCGAGGATGCGCTGAAGCTGCTGTCGCTGCCGCGGGTGGTGGGCGTCGATCCGGCCTCCAACGAGGAGATCACCGCGCAGAACGGCCGCTACGGGCCGTATCTGAAGAAGGGCACGGACTCGCGGTCGCTGGCCACCGAGGACCAGATCTTCAGCGTGACGCTGGACGAGGCCCTGAAGATCTATGCCGAACCCAAGCGCCGGGGCCGCCAGGCCGCGAGCACGGCGGCGCTGCGCGAGCTCGGCGCGGACACGGCCACGGGCAAGCCGATGGTGATCAAGGACGGGCGCTTCGGTCCGTATGTCACCGACGGCGAGACCAATGCCAGCCTGCGCAAGGGCGACGAGGTGGAGTCGATCACCGACGAGCGGGCCTCGGAGCTGCTGGCCGAGCGCCGGGCGAAGGGGCCGGTGAAGAAGGCGGCTAAGAAGACCACCAAGAAGGCGGCCGCCAAGAAGACGACCGCCGCCAAGAAGACGGCGACCAAGTCGACGGCCAAGAAGGCCACGGCCGAGAAGGCCGTCAAGAAGGCCGCGAAGTCGTCCTCCTCGCCCAAGGCGTGAGGCGCGCCGCCCGAGCGGCGTGTCGCCTCGCGGAAATCGGCCGGTGTCCGATTTCCGTGCGGGTCCTCCCGTAGCGTGTCCAGCCATCCGGACACCCTTCAGCGGAAGGACATTCGATGATCGCACCCTCCCCCGAGCGAAACGACCAGGAGCGCGAGGACCTCATCGCCATGCTCGCCAGCCAGCGCGAGCTGTTCCGATTCACGGTGCGCGGTATCGAGGACGACCAGGCCCGGCAGCGCACCACGGTCAGCGAGCTGACCCTCGGCGGGCTGCTGCATCACATCGTCAAGAGCGAGCGACACTGGACTACCGTTGTCGTCGAACGCGACGAGAACGCGAAAGTCGATGTCTCCCAGCTCAATTCGGAGTATCGGATGGGCCCGGAGGAGACGGTCGCGGGCCTGCTCGAGGAATGGGATGCGGTCGCGGAGAACACCGCCCGGGTGATCCGCACGGTCGACAGCCTCGATACCTCCATTCCCACGCCCACCGCGCCGTGGCGGCCCGAAAGAGTGTGGTGGACAGTGCGTTTCACGCTGCTGCACCTGTTCCGGGAGATCTCGCACCACTCCGGGCACGCCGACATCATCCGCGAATCCCTCGACGGGGCGAACACCTCCTATCAGCGCGCGTCCTAGCACCGTCGCCGCGGGAGTCGCCCGGCGGGCGCACGCGGGCTGTCGGTGGTGGCGGCTAGGGTGTACGGCGTGGCGGGAGTCTTCGATCGGTTGGTCGGCCAGGAGGCGGTCGAGTCCGAGCTGACCGCTGCCGCGGTGGCCGCGCGCGGCGGGGTGGCGTCGTCGGCCATGACGCATTCGTGGCTGTTCACCGGGCCGCCCGGATCGGGCAGATCCGTTGCGGCGCTGTGCTTCGCCGCGGCACTGCAGTGCACCGACCCGGGCACGCCCGGCTGCGGGCACTGCCACGCCTGCACGACGACCATGGCCGGAACCCACGGCGACGTGCGTCGGGTCGTGCCGGAGGGGCTCAGCATCGGCACCAAGGAGATGCGCGGGATCGTGCAGGTCGCCTCCCGCCGCCCGAGCACCGGCCGCTGGCAGGTGGTCGTCGTCGAGGACGCCGACCGGCTCACCGAGGCCGCGGGCAACGTGCTGCTGAAGGTGGTCGAGGAGCCGCCGGAGCGCACCGTCTTCCTGCTCTGCGCGCCGTCGACCGACCCCGAGGACATCTCGGTCACCCTGCGCTCCCGGTGTCGGCACATGCACCTGGTGACCCCGTCCGTCGACGCCATCGCCCAGGTGCTGCGCGAGCGCGACGGCCTCCCCGCCGACACCGCCGCGTGGGCCGCCTCGGTGAGCGGCGGCCACGTCGGCCGCGCCCGCCGCCTGGCGACCGACGAACAGGCGCGCGCCCGTCGCAAGCGCGCCCTGGCCCTGGTCGCGGCCACCGCGCGCCCGGCCGCCGCCTACGCCGCCGCCGACGAACTGGTCAAGGCGGCCGACGAGGAGGCCAAACAGGTCAGCGCGACCCGCGACGAGCGCGAGAAGGAGGAGCTGGCCACCGCACTCGGCGCGGGTGGCACCGGCAAGGGCGCCGCCTCGGCCACCCGCGGCTCGGCGGGCGCCCTGAAGGACCTCGAGCGCCGCCAGAAATCCCGCGCCACCCGCACCGGCCGCGACGCCCTCGACCGCTCCCTCATCGACGTCGCCGGCCTCTACCGCGACGCCCTCGCCGTCTGCCTCGGCGCCGCCACCCCGTCCACGGGCGTCACCCTCACCCACCCCGACCTCCCCGACCAGATCCGCGAACTCGCCACCGACATCCGCCCCGAGGGCCTACTCCGCTCCATCGAGTCCGTCCTGGCCTGCCGCGAGGCCCTGGACCTCAACGTCAAACCCCGCTTCGCCGTAGCCGCCATGGTCGCCGCCCTGCTAGCCGCCCGCACCCCCTGACCACCCGTTTTCACAATCCGCCCCCGAGACGATAGACTCGCACCGCCACAAGGCACGCCGCCTTAGCTCAGTCGGTAGAGCGCTTCACTCGTAATGAAAAGGTCGGGGGTTCGATTCCCCCAGGCGGCTCCAGGTCAGAGGCTGTATTCAGCTCTCCGCGTGATCAATTGGCACAGTCAGTGTGCCGACAGTGTGCCAACGCGCGGAGGGCACCCCCTCAGTTCATCCGAAGAGAGCGGCCCCCGCCGCCTTCAAATCCTCGGGTTGTGCGTCGCTGTAGATCGACAGTGCGACTGCAGGGTCGTGGCCGTGCCAGGCCGCGACGATGTGCACCGGGATGCCCAGCGCCAGCATGAGGGACACGGAGGTGTTCCGCAGCCCCTTCAACGGGATTCGGCGAAGTCCGGCGCGCTTGCTGATCCGCTGGAACTCGTCCGAGTACCACTCGGGCCGGACGGGCGTTCCGTCCTCGTGCACTGCGATCAGCCGATCGTCGGACCACGGGATACCCAGCGCCAGGCATTCGGCCTTCTGGAGGGTCTTCAACGCGCGCAGTGCGTCCGCCAGGTCGGCGGGCGGTGGAAGGTCGCGACGGCTGCGCCTGGACTTCGGAAGGCTCTCCTCCGTCTCGGTGCCGATCGCAACCCGGCCGCGCCGCACCTTCAGTTTCTCGTCCTCGAATCGAGTCCATCGCATCCCCAGCACCTCCGAGCGCCGCGCGCCGTAGGTGGACAGCAGCCAGCATGCGTGTAGTCGGTGGCCGCGCGCTTCCTCTCGGAAGCGCTCCACTTCGGCCACAGTCCACGACTTCGCCGCTTCGGCTGCGTCGTCGTCCTCGGGGATCTCATCGCTTGGGCGTTCCACGAGCGCGATCACGTTGCGCGGCAGCGCACCCTGATCGACGTAGGACTGTACGACCGCACCGAGCGCGGTCAGGGTGGACCGGACCGTGACCGGCTTGACTCCGCGCGTGGCCGAGATCAGCTCGGTAGCCGTGTACATCGCGCGGCCGGTCCGCGCGATCCGACCTGCCCGGACGAGCGCCGACAGGGAGGTGTGGATGTCCTTGCCGGGGAACTCCGCCCGAATCTCGCGGGTCGAGATGCCTTCGGAATGCTGAGCGATGAATGCGGCAATCCGAGAGGCGAGCGAATCGGGGCGGGTCGTAAGCCGTTGGTCTACACGCCCTTTGGTCAGCATCCATGCTACGAGCGCGTCCCCGTCCGCCTTGGTGAGCTGCGCCAACTTCTTGCCGCCCATGAACCGCCGCACGGGCAACAGGTGGCGCGTGTAGTTCGAGAGCGTGACCCGACGGATCTTGCGTCGCCCCTTCAGCCACTCGTCGCACCCTTCGTCAACGGTGAGATTCGTGAGGCGGATGTACTTGCCTTCGGCCACCTCCGTTGTGATCCGGCGGTATTCGCGCCGCGCCTCCGTGAAGGTGCGGTAGGTGAACCGCTGCCGGTCTCGTGTGCCGTCCGGCTTGGCCCCCACGTCCACCTGGAACGTGTAGGTCACCGTCCCGTTCTTGGCTGTCCGTTTGTCGATCGGTTCGGCGCGGCGCGTGCGTGTCTTGGTAGCGCTCGGATCGGTCATTGCTTTGAATTTCCTTGTTGCTGTTACTTTTTCGGTTGTGTGACTTCGAGATTGCTGATCGTTGCTCGTGGCAGGTCGTCGGCTGGTTCGTCGCTGACTACTGCATCGGGAAGCATCCTGAGTTCGCGCTCGGTCTCCTCGAGATGGCGCTGAATGGCCGTGAGTTCCGCCAGGATCGCTGGGGCCGCGTCGGGCATCTCTTCCTGAAGGTCGGCCAGCATCTTGGCGGTCGAGTGAATGCGGCTTCGCAAGTGCAGGCGCCGCCGGGACAGTTCGACTGGGTTCTGTCCCTCAACGAGAGCCACCAAACGGTCACTCGCCTTCTGGGATTCGGCGCGCCGCTCGTCGGCGTCAGCAAAGCCTGTCGATGCCACCGGTGGGGGAGTGAACACTGTCTCCCCGGAGAACCAGGTAATCGCGTGGGTTGCCGACTTGTGGACTCCGGGTACGACCTCGGTGTCGCCGTCCGGTAGGGCGGGATACAGCAACCGCACGGGCGGGACCGCTAGTACCCAAGCGATCACGCTCAGTTCCGCAGTCGAGATGTACTTGCGCCGCCTGTTCTCGATGTCGGTGATGGTCGAGCGAGAAACCTTGTAGCCCAATGCTTCTGTTTGATCCGACAGCCATTGCGCCGAGCGATCTCCGCGCAGTTTCCGGATCGCGTCGCCCACGATCGCGAGGTGTCTAGCACCCCAGTCTGTTTGCGTCATATACCACAGATTAGCAGAATATTGCGTATATGAACGCTACGGCGTACGAATGAGAAGTATGGAAACGAACTACATGGATGTGATTCGGCGACTGGACGCCGGAGAGCCAACCATCTCGATCGAGGATCTGGGCGTGGTCCTGGGCCTCAGTCGCTCCACGGCCTACAACGCGGCCAAGGACGGAGACGTCCCGGTGATCAAAGTGCGTGGCCGGTATCGGATTCCGAGCGCCTGGGTTCGTCAGCTTCTACGGCTACAGCCACCAGCGCGCCCCGCTGAGCCGTACACGCAGGGGTCGGGGGTCGCGTGATCTCGGACATTCCCTCCGCCGATGCGGCCCCCGTCGTGAACCCCGCAGTTGCAGCTGCGGGCGACGAGGGCCGGAACCCGAACGGTCTGGACAACCCTGAGTTCGTGGTGACAATACCCGCTGGCGACAGGACAGTCGGCGCATTGGTCCTGTACGGATCGGATGCGTTGCTCGGTCGGGCGTTAGCTCGGAGCGTCGCCGATAGGGCGGCGCGTCGGGCGGCCGTTCGCGTTGTGGATGACGACTACGCCTGCACCGAGATCGGCCTCCAATTGCGCAACCGCGCTGAGGCGGCGCGGCGTCTGCCCGGCGGTGATCCCTGGCCGGAGAGTGCACGCGAGTCCGGTAGTGCGCCAACGGCAATGCAATTGTCGGCATGGGCGGCGGCCAGCGCCGATCTCAATGGCGCGGGCTACCCGCCGATCATTCCGGCATCGATCGCACGTCTGCTGTGGAGTCGCGGTGGGGATGGCCGTGCCCTGATGGAGCGGGTGCACCGAGCCGGAGGTGTCACCCAATGAGTGAAATCCGCGGACCGGCCGACGTGAAGCGGGTTGCCGACCGACATCGGCGGCGCGTCCGATCGGTGCCTATCGACGCGGTTGTGTCAGCGGGTGATCCTACGTCGGCACCCGCGCCGCTTACCGCTTTCGAGCTGTTGGATCGAGTGCAGGCAATGATCGAGAAGTACGTTCGCTTCCCGTCCGAGCACTGCTCGGTAGCCGTCGCATTGTGGGCCGCGCACACGTGGGCCGTGCGGGCGTTTTACGTGACGCCGCGCTTGGTGCTCGATTCGCCGGAACCGGGTAGCGGCAAGACGCGCGTGCTCGAGCTGCTGGCGCTGCTGTGTCAGTCTCCCAAGCTGACGCTTTCGACTACGACCGCGGCGTTGTACCGTCGCATCGCGTTGGCTGGCGATGCCCCGCCGACGATCTTGCAGGACGAGGCCGATGCCGTATTCGGGCGGACGGCCAATCCGCAAACCGAGGACCTGCGAGCGTTGTTCAATGCCGGATACAAGCGCGGCGCGACCGTGGATCGGTGCGAGGGCGACAGTCGCAATATGAAGGTGCGCGAGTTCCCGGTATTCGCACCGCTGGCGTTGGCGGGGATCTCCGGTCATCTTCCGGCGACGATCCTCACGCGAGCCGTCACCATTCACATGCGCCGCCGTGCGCCCGGTGAAACGGTGGCCCCGTTCCGTGAACGGGATGCCGAATTGGAGGCGGCACCGATCCGGGAAGCTCTGGAGCAATGGGCAACCGACAACCTGGACGTGCTCGCGGGCGCGCGGCCCGAGATGCCGGAGGGGGTAGCCGACCGGCCCGCCGAGGTGTGGGAGGCATTGCTGGCCATTGCCGACCTTGCGGGCGGTCATTGGCCGACTCTCGCTCGCGCCGCCTGCGCGCATTTCGTGCTCGACACCGATGCTGGTGAACAATCGCGCGGTATCCGGCTGCTCGGTGACCTTCACAAGATGTTCGGTGATCGCACGACAATGTTCTCCGCCGATGTCGTCGCCGCTCTCACCTCTGACGAGGAGGCGGAATGGTCCGATATACACGGCAAGTCGATCAATCAGCGCTGGCTTGCAAAGGAACTCGGTCGGTATGGCGTGTTGTCCAAACAGGTCAAGATCAATGGTGCGGGTGCCAAGGGCTATCGGATCGACGGCGAAACCGGCCTGATACAGGCGTGGGAACGCTACCTGCCCGGCTATCAGCGAAACCGGCGAAACGAGCGAAATGACGCAGGCCAGCAAGTTTCGGCGTGAGATTCGGTTTCGGTTCGACCGAAACCTCGCCAGTCATCGAAACCGGCCGAAACGCGCCTGAACTGCGAAAACGACAGAGGTTTCGTCGGTTTCGGCTGTTTCGTGCAGGGAGGTGGGGGGTGTCCCCCACTCCCTTACAACGGTGACCGGGAGGCATACCGCCGCCCTTGGTGTACGGGTTCCGGGATCAGTAGTCCCCGGAGCGACCGGGCGGCCTACAGCACGTCGGGTGGGGTGCCGGGTGGCCGCAGTGTGATCTGTCCGGAGAGCAGACGGGCGCGCAGACCGTTGTAGGCATCGCACAGCTCGCCGAGTTCCGAACCATTCCTCGATCCGCCAAGCGCGCGTTCGGTAGCGTCGCGGGCGAGGACGAACGCCAGCCACCCCGCCGCCTCGCCGAGGCGCGCCGCCGACTGCGTGGTGCCAGGCACGGTGTCGATGTGGCGCAATCGTTCGGCGGCGTAGTAGTCGATCGCGTAGGCCAGCCGGGACAACGCGACGACCGCGCTGGTCAACAGCACTCCCGCGCGTTGGATCTCGTCCACTGCGGGCAGGGCGCTGTGGATCAGTACCCCAGCTGCGAGGTATCTCTGACGGTTGAGGGGCAGCATTTGCGCTGCGGCGGTAAGCAATTGGTCATCGCTGGGCTTGCCTGCCATCGCGTCGAGCAGATCTTCGGCGGTTGGCAGCAGAGCCGAAGGCGGTTGGCTCACATTATCCCCTGATCCGGTGGCTGGTGTTCGTAGATCCATTGCTGGCCAAGCTGTTTCGCGTACTCGACACTGCTCGCCGACGCCTCGCGGACCAGCGCACCGTCCCGGCGTACCCGCATCGCACATGACCGCTGAGTGGTGGCCCGAATCTCCATGTCGCAGAGTCCATGTCGGCGTGCCAGCCACCATTCGCGGCTGTCGCCCCGCAGTTCCCATCCGTCGGTAGCGTGCTCGGGAAGGATCGGCCCGAACGGCAGCGGCGTAACCGCGCCGTCGCTGCCGGTGTGAGTGTGAGCCGCTGCGGCAGACTCGGGTTGGAACTCCGCACCGGTCACTGCTCGCCGTCCTCGGACTCGATACGCTCCCGTATAGCGTCCACCGACCGCTCACGCGGAATTCGCTGCGGCCACAACGTCACCACCGCGTACACCAGCGCCGACGCGGCCAGGCATGCGAAAAGCAACCCGACGAATGTCACGGCCGCTCACCGCCTGTCCATCCCGCGCGAGCCAGACGGCCGCGCGCAGTAATCGACCAGCGAGACCGATGCGCTACCGGCATGATCAGGCCACGTTGCGCGAGTTGCTCGATGGCATGTCGTGTCGCCCAACCGGTTAGCTCCGCCTGGTCGCTGATCTGCTGCGCGGTCAGCATCCCGCCCGGCGCAAGCACATTCAATACCGCCGATTCCGCTGCCTGTCCGATCGCCATCCAAGCCCCCTTGGTGCATCGATTGGGATGGCCCCGCCGCTGGTGGAGGGAGGTGGTGCGCAGAGTCGGAGCCTGAAATCGAGCGTCACATCCGGGGTGAGTGCAAACAATGGCAATTCACGAAGCGACGATTTCGAAATGCCACACGGTAAGCGAGATGTGGTGTGCTGGTTAGTATTCCAGCTGGAGCAGGTCGGACAGCTGTCTCATCTCATCGGTAAGAGTGCGACGGCGACCCACGATCCTGCCGAGCAGATCCTTCGCCATTCGATGCTCGACCAGCCACGGCCGAGCCTCGCGTGCCAGCTGCCACAGCACTTCGAATGCGGCGTCGTAGTGACGGAGCTCGGTGTGCGCGGCGGCGACGTCGAGGAGGTGGCGATTGCGGTTATCGGACGTCGGTCGCAAGCCCGGAGGCACGTCGCGTGTCAGCCGCAGCGCAAGGTCGGGCCGGTCGTCCACCACGGCATTCTCGACACGCTTCATAGCCACCGTGGCCGGTCCGAACGTTGTCCAATACTGGTGGTAGCCACCGGATTCGCGGCCGATCGCCACGGCGGCGGCGTGCGCGAGGCGCATCATGTCCGATGCCTCGTCCGGCCGGTTGTCGCGGATCGCGGCAGCCGAGCCACGCAGTAGCAACCAACCCCATGTCGAGATTTCCTGCGGCGTCGCCACAGAAAGCCGTGGCTCGACCCGATCGGCCCACTGGGCGGCAAGCTTGCGCACCTTCTCGAACTGTCGTTCCACGAGCAGCAGCCAGCACAGCGTAATGACCGCGGACGCGGCGTCGAGCACGTTCCCGGTCGCTTCCGCTTCGGCAAGCGACTGGTCGAGTGCGACTCGCGCGGCTTCCCGCTGCCGTGTCTGCACCATGACAGATCCGGCGAGCTGCAAAATCCGTGACCGCAGAAGCGGTGTCGATGCCTGCCCGTCCGCAATCAAGCGCGGGAGCACGCGAGCGAGGATTTCGTACTCGTTGTCGTGGTACAGCTTCACAGCCGCAGCCAGAGCTTCCTCCAAACTGCGATCCGCCAATGGCTCCGTCGTACCTACGGCAAGCGGCGCGGTGATCGCTTGCCGGGTGGGCAACCACAGCTCGCCGTTGCTGCTCTCGGGTGGCTGCGGGTTCGGCCCGAGAAGGGTTGTCACTGGGCAGCCGAGCGCGACGGCGAGGCGGCGGAGCGTGTCGATCCGGGTGTCTTCGCGCTCACCCTGCTCGATCTTCCGAATCAGGGACACAGAGACCCCGGAAGCCTGTGCAAGCTCCTTCTGGTTGAGTCCGCGACGCTTCCGAACCGACCGGAGACGTTCACCGAGATCTGTGCCCATGACTCGAGGCTATGGCCGATCGACGTCCGACGTACAGGGGAAGTCCGGCATGGATCGCTTCGCGCGGCCAGCGGGTCGTGTAGTCAGGTCGGCACCTCGCTGGAAAATTCGGACCGCCCGCCCTCCTGACTCCGCGCGCGTCAGGCGTTTTTACGCGGGGGCGAAATTGCCGCCGACCGACGGGTGTGAACGGTCCTGCCGGTTGTGCCATGACGCCCACGAGAGGGCAGCTCAGGGGTGGTATCCGGCGTGCCGACAGTGTGCCAAGACAAGCACGTACGGGTTGGATATGGACCTACACGTTAGACGCGAAACAGCCTCTGGCCTGGACTGTTTGGACCTTCAAGGACGAGAGACTATGAAAATGGGTCACTCGTAATGAAAAGGTCGGGGGTTCGATTCCCCCAGGCGGCTCCAGGTCACCGTTGCGGGGCCGGGTTGTCGGTTCCGCGTTCTTCGGGCGCATCCGTATGTACTGTGCCATCGCCCATTCCCGCGTAGGTTGCTCGCATGCAATGGGTTTCGCTGGCTGGGACTGCGCTTGGGGCGGTTACAGCGGCTGAATTCGTGTTGTCGCTGGGCTTGACGGCCGTGGCTGGTGGGTGGGGTACATCTGGTGGGTGCGGTATCCGCAAGGCGGTGGGCTGACCGCCGAGCGACGGATGTTGCGGGAGCGGTTGCGGCTGGAAGCCGCGGACGCTTTCGCCCGGGGCGAGGACAATGCGGTGATCGCCCACCGGCTGCGAGTCAGCGTGCGGTCGGTGCAACGGTGGCGCCAGGCGTGGGGATCGGCGGGGCGGGAAGCGTTGCGGTCCAAGGGCCCCGCGTCGCTGCCGTTGCTGTCCGACGAACAGTTCCAGGTACTCGAACACGAGCTGGCCAAGGGCCCGGCCGAGCACGGCTGGCCGGACCAGAAATGGACTCTGGCCAGGATCAAGACCGTGATCGGGCGCCGGTTCCACATCTCCTACACGATCAAGGGGGTGTCGTTGTTGTTGCACCGGCACGGGTGGAGCCGTCAGCAACCTGCCCGCCGGGCGGTCGAACGCGACGACGCGGCGGTCGCGACGTGGGTGAAGGACGTGTGGCCGCACGTAAAACCGCCGCGGCGGCGCTCGGAGCCTGGGTCGTGTTCGAAGACGAAGCCGGGTTCACGATGACGCCGCCGACCGCACGGACCTGGGCGCCACGCGGGCACACCCCGATCGTGCGGGTCCGGGGCCGAACCACCCGCCGGATATCGATCGCCGCGCTGACCTGCTACAAGCCCGGCCATCGGTCCCGGCTGATCTGGCGACCGTATCGGCACGACCGAAATAGTTCGGGCAGGAAGAGCTTCGCCTGGACCGACTACCGGGACCTGCTCATCGCCGCCCACCGGCAACTCGGCGGGCCGATCGTGGTCTGCTGGGACAACCTCAACACCCACCTCACCGCCGGCATGCGCCGATTCGTCACCGGCCACGACTGGCTCACTGTCTACCAACTGCCCGCCTACGCGCCCGATCTGAATCCGACCGAAGGCATCTGGTCACTACTGCGGCGAGGCCGGCTGGCCAACCGCATCATCACCGACCCCGACCACCTCATGCGCATCGTGCGCAGCGACCTGCACCGCATCGGCTACCACCCCAACCTGATCGACGGCTGCCTCACCGCAACCGGACTCACACCCACCCCGAAACGATCATGACGACAACACGAAATCAGCCTCTGTATTGCGTTGTTGGCTACTGCGCTCAATGAGCGGGTCAAGTGGGGGCGGGAGCAGGTGGTGGGGCGGCGGAAGTTGTGTCAGGAGGCTTACTCTCGGTTTTTGGCGGCGTTGACCGATGCGCATGAGCGGATGCGGGTTGTGGCGTTGGCGGGGGATGGTGGGGACGGGGGGCGGGCTGCGGCGGTGCTCGATGTTTTTCGGGATGCGGGGTGCTATCAGGTGCGGTACGAGATGTCGCTGGTGGCGGGGCAGGAGGTGTTGGACGGGGCCGAGAAGTGTTTTCAGTTGCTGCGGGATATTCGGGACGAGTTCGCGGGTGGGGCGGTTGTGGAGTCGCCGGAGTATGTCGCGCTGCGGCGGGCTTACCGGACCGCGCTGCGTGAGTTGCAGGCGGCGATGCGGGTCGATCTCGGGGCGGGGGCGGTCGACTTCGCCGGAGGGTCTTAGGCGCTGCACTGTCCGGACACCAATCCGCGGGCGGGGGTGAGGGGGAGGTCGGTGGCGGTGAGTAGGCCGGGGCGGGCCTCGATCACCGCGGGGACCGCGTTGACCAGGCGGGCGGCGGTGCCGACCACGCCGCCGAGGGCGTGGTCGCCGTCGCTGTCCAGCCGCAGGTCGAGCAGGTAGTGCGGGTCGCCGGTGATTTCGACCCGGTAGCAACCCTTTCCGGCCGGTTGCGGCCAGTCGGGGGCCAGGGCGGGGTGCAGGCGGGTGATGTGTTCGAGGGTGAGGGCCGGGTGGTCGTCGCGCAGGCCGACGACTTGGAAGCGGAGGGCGGCGGCGGTGCCGGGGGCGATGGTGCGGTCGCCGACGCGCAGCGGCTCGGGGGTGGGGAGGCGCTCGAAATGCTGTGTGACGGAATCCAATCGGAGGTCCAGGGCCGCTGCCAGCTGATGGATCACGCTGCCCCAGGCGAGGGTGAGGACGCCCGGTTGCAGGAGCAGCGGCAGATCGTCGAGGGCGCTGCCGAAGCCCATGATGTCGAACAGGACCTTGGCGTTGTCGTAGGTGGAGTAGTCCAGGATCTCCGAGCACACGATCGCGTCGATGCGTTCGGAGCCGCTGGTCAGCAGCAGGGGCAGCCAGTCGTTGGCCCAGCCGGGATCGATGCCGTTGACCCACAGCGAGGCGCCGCCCGCCGCCGCGGCCGCCTCGATCTCCTCGATGGTCTCCGAAGGCAGTGTGCCGTACGGGTATTGCAGGAAGACGGGGCTGCTGGACACCACATTGATGCCCGCGCGCAGGAAACGCTTCAGATCCTCCACCGCCTCGCCCAGCCGGTCGTCGGCCATGGCGGTGTAGACGACGCAGTCCGGCCGCAGCTCCAGCAGCGCCTGCGCGTCCGTCGTTGCGGCGACGCCGATTTCGCGATCCAGGCCCGCCAGTGCTCCGGCGTCGCGCCCGGCCTTGGCCGGACCGGACACCCACACGCCGACCAGCTCGAGATCCGGCCGGGCGATGATCGTCCGCAGCGCGCGCCGCCCGACATTGCCGGTACTCCACTGCACCACGCGATAGGTCATGCGAAAGCTCCTGCTACAGATCGGGAAGACCGAGTTCGAGATTGGGATGTTCGATGCCGCCGTCGATTTCGAGCACCTTGCCGGTCAGGTAGCCGCCCGCCGGTGCGCACAGGTAGACGATGCCGGCCGCGATCTCCCACGGCTCGCCCAGCCGGCGCAGCGGCGTCGCCGCCTCCATGCGCTGCTTGATCTCCGGCTGCTGCGCCACCACCTCCAGCGCCGAGGTGAGCACCGAGCCGACCGCGATCGCATTGACCCGGATGCGCGGGGCCAGATCGGTGGCGGCCAGCCGGGTCCAGTGCGCGAGTGCGGCTTTGGCGGTGCCGTAGGCGAGGAAACCGCGGCCGGGGGAGCGGCCCATCATCGAGGAGATATTGACCACCGACCCGCCGCCTGCCGCCAGCAGATGCGGGACCGCGGCCCGGGTGAGCGTGTGCGCGGTGGACACATTGAACCGGAACGCCTCCTCGAGGAATTCCGGCGTCGTGGTCAGGAAGGTGTTCGGCATGGTGCCGCCGACATTGTTGACGACGATGTCGAGGCGGCCCAGTTCGGCGGCCGCGGTCTCGGCCGGCGCCGCCACCGCGGACAGGTCCGACAGGTCGCAGGGGACGGTGATCGCCCGCCGACCCAGCGCGCGCACCTTCTCGGCGACCTCGTCGAGCTGGGTCGCGGTGCGGGCGGCGATGACGACATCGGCGCCCCCCTCGGCCAGGGCCAGCGCGGTCGCCGCGCCGATGCCGCGTCCGGCACCGGTCACCACGGCCACCCGGCCGTCGAGTCGGAAGCGGTCCAGGATCATCGGTACCTCCCAGTGACGGCGATCACAAGCAGTGTTTAGAACAAGTTCTAGTCTGTCAAGGGGCGGGGCTAGCATCGGGGTATGGCAGCCGAATCTTCGAATTTGTCCACGCCCGTTCCGATCCTGCGCATCTTCGACGTCGCCAAGGCGTACGAGTTCTACCGTGACTACCTGGGATTCACCGTCGACTGGGAGCATCGTTTCGAGCCCGGGCTGCCGCTGTACGCGCAGGTGTCCCGGGCGGCGGCGACGCTGCACCTGAGCGAGCACCACGGTGACGGCACCCCCGGCACCACGCTGTGGATCGCTGTGGACGATATCGGCGCCCTGCATGCGGAATTGGCTTCGAAGCAGTACGGATTCGCGCGGCCGGGCGCGCCGGAGGACGGGCCGGGCGGGCCGGGATTCGAGGTCATCGACCCGTTCGGTAATACGCTGCGGTTCGCCCAGCCCGACTGACCTGGCGGGCCACGGTCGTTCGTCGCTACCGTGAACATCGTGGATACCGCGCATGCCCTGCCCGCCGGGCCGACCCGCAGCGGTTGGCGCACCCTCGCAGTCCCGCTGCTCGTCGGCGGTGCCGCGGCGGGCTCGATCGCGCTGCTGCATGTGCGGGATCCGCATGTGCAGGGGTCGTACGGGATCTGCCCGTTCTATGCGCTGACCGGACTGTGGTGCCCGGGGTGCGGCGGATTGCGGGCCGTGCACAACCTCACCGACGGGCGGCTTCTCGACGCCGTGCACAGCAATGTGCTGGTGCTGCCGCTGCTGGTGGGCTTCGCGGTGGTCTGGGGCCGCTGGGCGCTGCGCCGGTGGCGCGGCCTGCCGCCGAATCCGTTCCCGTTCGCCATGAGCTGGGGGTCCCTGTGGATAATCGTCGCGGTGCTGACCGCATTCACCGTGCTGCGCAATACGCCCTGGGGCACGTGGCTCGCGCCGGTGTGATCCCGCCCGGCGTGGTGCGGCGAATTCCACTGCCGCACTGGGCATGCTGACGACATGGCCGATTCACTGAAGGCACGCGTGCGCGAGAAGCTGCTCCGCCAGCTCCTGGAGGACGGCATCCCCGACCCCGAGCAGGACGACACGCGGCAGGTGTCGGTGGAGGCCGATCTGGACGCGCTCGATGCGGTGGGGGAGGACGATCCGTTGGTGGAGGAGCTGGCGGCGCGGTATTTGATGCCGTGAGGGGTGGGTGATGGGCTTGGGGTTAGAAGGTGCAGGGGGCTGCGCCGGGGGTGGGGGTGGTGGTGAGGCCGGGGCGGGTTTCGGGGGTGGGGTTCCACTGGCCGTTGGTGGTGGTGTAGTTCCAGGTGGGGCCCTGGGTGGTGAGGGTTGTGAGGGCGGCGATGAGGCGGTCTATGTCGGTGGGAGTGGTGCCCAGGCCGATGCTGGCGCGGAGGGCGGCGGGGATGCCGAGTTTGGCGAGGAGGGGGTGGGCGCAGAAGCGGCCGTCGCGGACGCCGATGGCGTGCTCGGCGGAGAGGTAGGCGGCGACGCGGCCGGGCTCGAAGCCATCCACGGTGAAGGCGACGATGCCGACGCTGTCGGGGCTGTCCGGCCAGATCTGCAGGAAACGCACGCCCGCAACGGTTTTCAGGCCGGAGCGCAGGCGGTCGGCGAGGGTGCGCTCGTGGTCGGCGACGGCCTGCGGGTCGAGGGCGGCCAGGGTGTCGCAGGCCGCGGCGAGGGCGGCGACACCGAGCACGTTCGGGGAACCGGCCTCGTGGCGCTGCGGGGCGGGCGCCCACTGCGCGCCGGTGGTGGTGACCTCGGTGACCGCGCCGCCGCCCGCCAGGTACGGGGCCGCGGCGTCGAGCCAGTCGCGGCGGCCCACCAGTACCCCGGCTCCGAACGGCGCGTACAGCTTGTGCCCGGAGAACGCCAGATAGTCGATTCCGGTGGCCTGCAGGTCGATTCGCCGGTGCGGGGCCAACTGCGCGGCGTCGACCAGGATGCGGGCCCCGCACTGGTGCGCGACGGCGGCCAGCCGCTGCAGCGGCAGCACCTCGCCGGTGACGTTGGAGGCCCCGGTGATCGCCAGCAGCGCAGCGGGTTTGGCGCACAGCTCGGCGACGAGGCGGCGGATGGTCTCCTCCACGGTGTCGGCGGCGGGCACCACCCGGCGGCCGTGCCGGGTCCAGGGCAGCAGGTTGGCGTGATGTTCGATGTCGAGGACCACGGTGTCGCCGGGCACGCAGCCCGCCAGCAGATTCAGCGAATCGGTGGTGTTGCGGGTGAACACCACGACCTGGTCGTCGGCGGCGTTGAGCAGGCGCGTCACCGAGCCGCGGGCGGCTTCGTAGCACTCGGTGGAGACGCGGGAGGCGTATCCGGCGCCGCGGTGGACGCTGGCGTAGAGCGGGAGCAGTTCGGTCACCCGGTCGGTGACCTGGGCCAGGGCGGGGGCGCTGGCGGCGTAGTCGAAATTGGCGTAGGTGCGGGTTCCCCCCTGTACCAACGGAACTCGCAGATCGCATCCGGAGACGCGGGCGAGGGCGGTACAGGTCTGGTCGAGAACGGCGGGCATCACGCAATCCCTTCGGCTCAGGGACTCCGGTGCAAGGTGCGGTTTCGGAGTCCGCGCTTGCCGTGCCCTTGTGGACGACGGCCCGGTCGTCACCCGGAGCACCCCACCGCGGAGGAGGGTTGCCGGCCAGCAAGCCGGGGCTTGACGCTGGCACTCATGACCTGAGCCGAGATTGTCAGATGCCGGGAGCGGTTGTCAACCCCCCCCCGTTCGAAACATGCTGTGCCCCATAGCCGTGGGTTCACTGCTGCGTTAGCGGCGGGTTCACTCCAGCCCGGTGGGCCGGTGATAGCTGCCGTTGTAGTACAGCAGCGGCGCCGCGATCGGCTCGTCGCCGGTGTTGTCGTGCACCCGGGTGACCAGGCCCACCACCAGGGTGTGGTCGCCGATCGGGATGAGCTGGTGCACGGTGGCCCGGACCCAGATCGGGGTGCCGTGCAGCACCGGCTCGCCGGTGTCCAGCGGGGTCCACAGCGACCGGTCGGCGAAGCGCTCGTCGGCGGCGCGGGCGAACCGCTGGGCCAGATGCTGCTGATGCTCGCCGAGGAAGTGCACCACCACCGACCGGGCCTGCAGCATGGCATCGATGCTGGAGGAGGTGTGCGCGATATTGAACGAGATCAGCGGCGGCTCCGCCGACAGCGAGGCGAACGAGGTCGCGGTGAAACCCACCGGCCGGGCCTCGGAATTCAGGGTCACGATGGTGACACCGGCCGGGTAGTGCCGCATGGCCCCGCGGTACTGGGCCGCGGTGATCCCGCTCAGATCGTCGGGTACCTGCAGACCGGTGTCGGGTGAACTGTCCACAGCCCTAACCTACGTCGCGCGCGCGGCCGATATTCCGGGCCGTGCCTCGGTCCACGGTGAACATGCAGGTCAGTCCACGTCGATGGCCAGGCCCGCCGTGATGCGGACCAGCTCCGGGAACGAGGTGCGGAACACCGTGTTGGGATGCCCGCCGGCGGCCCATAATTCGCGGTGCCCGGACAGCGCGTTGTCCACGAACATCGGCAGGTTGGTGGGATGCCCGACGGGGGCCACGCCGCCCAGCGGCTGCCCGGTGACCTCGCGCACCAGCTCGGCCGGGGCGCGAGTGAGCGTGCCCTCCAAGCGTTCTCCGGTCCGCGCCAGATCCACCTGGTGGGCGCCGGAGACCAGCAGCAGCACCGGATCGTCGTCGAGCAGGAAGACCAGCGACTTGGTGATCGCGCCCACTTCGACGCCGAGGGCCTGCGCGGCCTGCTCGGCGGTGTGGGTGGGCTCGGACCGGGTGACGATCACCCCGTGGTGGCCGCGCGCGATGAGCGTGTCCGACACCCGGGCTGCGACGGGAGGCAACGACCTGCGCATGGCACCCAGGGTAGAGGCGATCACCGACGCCCGCCGGAAGATCGGCGGCGGATCAATACTCGGGGTAGCCCTCGGCCGGGCCGAGCATCCGGTCGATGCGCCGGTGCGTGACCCGCGCCAGCTCCGGCGCGGACCGCTCCGAAACCGATTCGTGGGCAAGCGAATCGAAGACCCGGTCGAGGTCGCGGCCGGACAGCGCGCGCAGTTCGGCGTCGGCGGCGGCGAGCAGCGCCTCGGTGTCGGCGTACGGGCGGTGATCGGCGATCCGCTCCGCCCAGGTGACACAGCAGCAGCATTCGTAGAGCGCGTGCACGGCTCGGCTGCGGGGGAGCGCATTGAATCGTTCCAGGCCGATACCCTGGTGCATCATCAACATGGCGGCCTCCGGCATCGATGGCTGACATGTCCATGATCCGTTGCGAATGCCGGGCAAAACCACTGCGGCGCAGCATATTTAGCGTACCTTTTACACGCCGCGCGGAGCGTCCGAAACCGGTCGCTACGCTGGTCGGATGACCGAATGGAAGGCTTTCACCGTCGAGCGTGCCGGCCACGTCGCCACCGTGACGCTGACCGGCCCGGGCAAGGGCAATGCCATGGGCCCGGACTTCTGGCGCGAGCTGCCGCTGATCTTCGGCGAGCTCGATGCCGATCCGCAGGTGCGGGCCGTGGTGCTGACCGGCTCCGGCGCGCACTTCTCCTACGGACTGGATCTGCCCGCGATGAGCCCGCTGTTCGGGCCGCTGCTGGGCGACAAGGCGCTCGCCGCCCCGCGCACCGATTTTCTCGTCGAGCTGCGGCGCATGCAGGCCGCGGTGACCGCGGTCGCCGACTGCCGCAAGCCGGTGATCGCCGCGGTGTCGGGCTGGTGCGTCGGCGGCGGCCTGGACCTGATCGCGGCCGTCGACATCCGGTTGGCCAGCGCCGACGCGCAGTTCAGCCTGCGCGAGGCCAAGGTGGCCATCGTCGCCGACATCGGGTCGCTGCACCGGCTGCCCGGGATCATCGGCGAGGGGCATCTGCGCGAACTCGCCTACACCGGCAAGGACATCGACGCCGCGCGCGCCGAGCGGATCGGCCTGGTCAACGACGTGTATCCGGATCGGCAGGCGGTGCTGACCGCGGCCGCCGAGCTGGCCCGCGAGATCGCCGCCAATCCGCCGCTGGTGGTTCAGGGCGTCAAGGATGTGCTCGAACAGCCGCGAGTGGGCCGCATCGCCGACGGATTGCGCTACGTTTCCGCGTGGAATGCCGCCTTTCTGCCGTCGGAGGATCTCACCGAGGCCGTCCAGGCGGTGTTCGAGAAACGACCGCCGGAGTTCAAGGGCAGGTAATCGAGGATGCTCCGTTTCGCCGTGCTGGGTGAGGTACGTGCTTGGCACGGCGAGCGGCCACTCGACCTCGGGCCCAAACAGCGCCGGGCCGTGCTCGCGGCGCTGCTGCTGCGGCGGGGGCATTCGGCGACGGTCCCGGACCTCATCGATGACGTGTGGGGTAAGCGCGCCACGCCCACCGCGGTCGGCGCGCTGCGCAATCACATCCTGCACCTGCGCCGCGCGCTGGAACCGGACCGGGTCGCCGGTGCGGCGCCGAGCGTGCTGGTCGGGTTCGCCGGTGGCTACGCGCTGCGGGTGCCGCCCGGCGTGATCGACGTCGAACTGGTCGATCGGTATGTGGCCGAGGCCGAGACCGCCGAATCCGACGCCGCCGCGGAGCTGCTGGCGGCGGCGCTGCGGCTATGGGAGGGCACGCCGCTGGCCGGGTTGCCAGGACCGCATGCCGAACGGTTGCGGGCCCAACTGCTGGAGCGCCGGCTGGCCGTGCTGGAGCGGCGAACCGAGGTCGATCTGCGGCTGGGCCGCTGCGCCGCGGTGATCGCCGAGCTGCAACCGCTGGCCGCCGAGCATCCGCTGCGCGAACAGACCCGCGAACTGCTCATGACGGCGCTCTATCACGCCGGTCGCCAGGCCGAGGCGCTCGAGGTGTACGCCGATACCCGCCGCGTCCTGATCGATCGGTTGGGCATCGAGCCGGGCCCGCGGCTCACCGAGCTGCATCAGCAGATCCTGCGGGCCGAGCTGGCGCCGCTGCGGCCCGCGATCGCCGCGCCCGAGCGCGTCGTGCGCGCGGCCCAATTGCCCGCGGACATCGTGGATTTCACCGGTCGCGACGACTGCGTGCGACGGCTGGTCGACCGGCTCACCAGCACCGGCCACGGCGCGGTCGCGGTGTGCGCGATCGCCGGAATGGGTGGGGTCGGCAAGAGCACGCTGGCCGTGCACGTGGCCCATCGCGTCCGCGAGCACTTCCCGGACGGGCAGTTGCACGTCGACCTGCACGGCGTCGAGCGACCGCCCGGCACCCCGGCCGATACGCTGGGCGACTTCCTGCGCGCGCTCGGCGTCCCCGAGGGCGAGATCGCGGCGACGCCGCAGCAGCGCGCGGCGCAGTTCCGCAGCGAACTCGACGGCAAGCGGGTGCTGGTGCTGCTCGACAACGCCCGCGACGCCGAACAGGTGGCGTCGCTGATCCCGGGCACCGCGGGCTCGGCGGTGCTGATCACCAGCCGGTCCGCGCTGCCGGAGCTGCCGGGCGTGCTCAGCGTCCGGCTCGCGGAGATGAGCACCGAGGAGGCGCTGGTGCTGCTGGCCCGGATCGTGGGCGCGGAGCGGGTCGCGGCGGAGCTGGAGGCCGCCACCGCGGTGACGCGCGCCTGCGGGCGACTTCCCCTGGCGGTCCGCATCATCGGCGCGCGGCTGGCGACCCGGCCGCGCTGGACCGTCGCCTCGATCGCCGAGCGGCTGGCCGACGAGCATCAGCGACTGGACCTGCTGCGCACCGGCGAACTCGCGGTGGCCGCGGTGTTCCGGCTCGGCTACGATCAGCTGGATCCGCAGCAGGCCACGGCCTTTCGGCTGCTCGCCATGCCGGAGGTGGAGGACCTGCCGCTCGCGGGCGCGGCCGCGGTGCTCGATCTCGACCTCGCCGCGGCGGAGGAGCTGTGCGAGTCGCTGGTGGATCTGAGCCTGCTCGACAGCATCGCCGCGGGCCGCTACGGCTATCACGATCTGCTGCGGCTGTTCGCCCTCGAGCTGGAGCCGGACGCCGAGGCCGACACCGTGGCCCGGCTGATCGACTTCTACCTCGCCACCATGAAAAACCTACTGGCCGTGTGCAATCCGGGCACCCGGCTGCCCAGCTATCTGCGACCGACCCGGGTGCGGGGGCTGTCGTTCGGTTCGGGCTCGGACGCGCAGGCGTGGCTGAATGCCGAGCGGCTCAACCTGATCGCGCTGTTCCGGCAGTCGGCGCGGCTGGGCGGGGAGGCGCTGGCGATGTCCGCCGACGTGGCCTGGGCGATGGCGGAACTGATCGATGCCGGGCCGAACGCGCAGGAATTGGGCAGGGCCCTGACGGATCTGCTGGACGCGGCGCTGCGCGCGGGCGACCGGGATCTGGAGTGCCGCGCGCGGGTGGCGCTCGGCTCGGTGCTCACCTACGCGCTGGCCCGGATGCGGTCCGGGCGCGACCACCAGCGCATCGCCCTATCGTTGGGCGGGGAGTCCGGGGACGACGCCCGGCTGCGGCTGACCGCTTTCGCGGCACAATTGCTGGCCAGCTCGACCCGGATGGGTGTGGAGGCCGCCGCCTCGCTCGGGCACGCCGAGCGGGCGATCCGGCTGGCGCGGCGGATCGGCGATCCGGCGGTCGAATGCGCCTGCCTGATCCACGCGGCCAAGACGCTGTCGGACGCGGGCCGCTACGACGAGTCGGCCGAGCACGCCGTGCGCGGGCGCGAATTGGCCCGGCGCATGGGCAATCTCGGGCTCGAGGCGATGGCCACCCATGAGCTGGGCGCCGCGGTGGCGTTCCGCGGCGAGCACGAGCGCGCCATCGAGCTGTGCCTGCACGCCGTGGAGGTGGCGCGGCGCAGCGGCATGCGGGTGCGGCTGGGTTTCGCGCTCGGGCGGCTGGCCCAGGTGTACATGGTGACGGGGCGGCTCGAGCAGGCCGAGCCGCGCGCGGCCGAGGCGGTGCGCAATGTCACCCAGGCCGCGGGACCGCTGCACCGCGCCCGAATCCTGTTGCTGCACGCGCTGATTCTGGAGGGCATGGGCCGGGTGGACGCGGCGCAGCGCGTGCTGCGCAATACCGCCGAGATCGTCGCGGAGCTCGACGACGTCCATCTCGTGCACGAGCGGGTCGACGAGGAGCTGGAGGCGCCGGTGCTCGCGATCCTGCGCGACCATCTGGACGCGGTCCTCGCGGCCCGGGCGTCGCGCTGAGACCCCCGGGCCACGCCGAAGTCACCGGGGACGGCTCAGTGGCCGCCCTGCTCCTTCAGCCGCGCGAACGCCTCGTCGACCAGCGTCTCGGCCTTGGCCCGGTCGCCCCAGCCCTCGACCTTGACCCACTTGCCCGGCTCCAGGTCCTTGTAGTGCTCGAAGAAGTGCTCGATCGCCTTGCGATCGAATTCGCCGATGTCGGAGACGTCCTGGATGTGGTTCCAGCGCTTGTCGCCCGCCGGGACCGCCACGATCTTCTCGTCGCCGCCGGCCTCGTCGCTCATGATCAGCACGCCCACCGGGCGGGCCTCGACGATGACGCCCGGGAACACCGACTCCGGCAGCAGCACCAGGCAGTCCAGCGGATCGCCGTCGGAGCCGAGGCTGTTCTCGACGTAGCCGTAATCGGCGGGGTAGACCATGGGGGTGTAGAGGTAGCGGTCCAGCCGCACCCGACCGGTCTCGTGGTCGACCTCGTACTTGTTGCGCTGACCCTTGGGGATCTCGATGGTGACGTCGAACTCCACGTCATCTCCTTCGTCTGGTGCGTATGGCCTGCCGACTCGCCAGCTCGTTCGGAGGAACGCCGGCGAGGTGAGGATAGTGTGGTCGATGGGCGCATGGGTGCGGCAGGGATCGGGGCCCGCCGGAATACCGCGATGCGTGGGTGCCAGGCAGGTGAATTCAGGAGACGGCGGTTACGTGGTAGGTCGAGGTAGGAAGAACATCGGTGGTCTGGCTGCCCGGCGGCGCCGCAATATCTGGATCGGGGTGAGTGCGGGTCTGGTCGTGGTGGTCGCGGCCGCGGCCGTGGTGGCGATCACGCTGAAGCCGTGGACCGAGGAGTTCCGGCACGGCGGCCTGAAGATCGCCGCGCCGCCCGCCCCGGTGAAACCGTTCCCGCAGTTGACACCCGCGTCCGCGACCGCCCCCGAGCCGACCCGCCAGGGCCTGGCCACCGCGCTCGCCCAGGTGACCGGCAGCCCCGATCTGGGCGCGTTCAGCGGGTCGGTGTCGGATGCCGACACCGGGACCGTGCTGTGGAGCACCGATCCGGACAAGCCGATCATCCCGGCGTCCACCGCCAAGGTGCTGACCGCGGCCGCGGCGCTGCTGGTGCTGCCGCCCGACCACCGGGTGACCACCCGGGTGGTCGCGGGCGCGAATCCGGGCGAGATCGTGCTGGTCGGCGGCGGCGATCCGACGTTGACCGCGCAGGCCGACGGCAAGGGCTATTACCCGAACGGGCCGAAGCTGTCGGACCTGGTCGCGCAGATCCGTGTCTGGGGCCAGCCGGTGACCTCGATCCTGGTGGACAACTCGCTGTACACGGGGCCGGGCTGGCCCGCGGGCTGGGATCCGGCCGATATCGGCGGCGGTTCCTGGGCGCCGATCGAATCGGTGATGATCGACGGCGGGCGGCTGGATCCGCTGGTCGAATACTCGCCGCGCACACCGACTCCCGCGCTGGACGCGGGCAAGCGGCTGGCGCTGGAGCTGGGCCTGGACGCGAACAAGGTGCGGGCGGGCAAGGCGCCCGCGGGTGCGGCCGAGATCGCGCACGTGGACTCCGCGCCGCTGCGGGATCGGCTGCGCGACATGATGGTTCACTCCGACGACGTGCTCGCCGAGACCATCGGCCGGGAGATGGCCGCCGCCACCGGCAACGAGCAGTCCTTCGCCGGGGCCGTGCGCGCGACCATGACCGCCATGAACGCCGCGGGATTCGACACCACCGGCGTCACCATGCTCGACAACAGCGGACTGTCCACCGACGACCGGATTCCGGCCCGCCTGCTGGACCGCATTCTCACCGAGGCGGCCACCCCGCAGCCGGGCGCGCGGCCGAGCGGCGCGGCGACACAGACCGATTCGCGCACCTCGGTGGTCGAGACCGACCCGCCGACCTCCGGTTCGCCGCTGGCGCCGCTGCTGGACTACCTGCCGGTCGCGGGCGGTTCGGGTTCGCTGGCGGGACGGTTCACCGCCCCGCAGGACCGCGGCGCCGCGGGGTGGGTGCGGGCCAAAACCGGAACTCTGTCGGTATCGAGCGCGTTGGCAGGGTATGTGCTCGACAACGATGGGCGCGTGCTGACCTTCGCGCTGATGTCCAACGACCGGCCGCCGGAGGCGAGCCGACCGGCCCTGGACGCGATCGCCGCGACACTGCGCAACTGTGGCTGCTCCTGACGGGTGGATGAACGATGACCGGATCCGATAATGCCCCCGACCGCGCCGAGCAGGTGGTGGTCGACGTCGAGACCGGTCAGCTGGTTCGCAAGCCGCGCCGCCCGGCCCTGGCCGGTGCCGTGGACTGGCGGCTGGCCGCCCGCACCGGCGTCGCGCTGGTGCCCACCGGCCCGCGCACCTCGCGCTATTCGGCCGAGCAGGTGGTCGCCGAGCTGATCAGCGCCTCCGCCCGCGCCGAGGGCCCGGTGCGCGAGGTGAGCGGGCTCGCCGACGACCGCCCGGTGCCCGCCGCCCGGGTGGTGGATCGGCCGGGCTGGATTCACGCGGCCGCCGAGTCCATGGCCCAGCTCACCGGCGGCGAGGGCGAGGGCGGCCGGTTCACCGGCAAACCCGCGGGCGTGCAGGCCGGTGCGATGCTGGCGTTCCTGTCCACCGCGATCCTCGGCCAGTACGACCCGTTCAGCGGCCCGGACGGCACGCTGCTGCTGGTGGCGCCCAATATCGTGGCGGTGGAGCGCGCATTGGGCGTGTCGCCCAGCGACTTCCGGCTCTGGGTGTGCCTGCACGAGGTGACCCATCGGGTGCAGTTCTCCTCGGCGCCCTGGCTGGCGGACTACATGCGCACCAATGTCGAGGTGCTCGGCGAGGTCGGCGACGAGCCGCTCGACGCGATGCTGTCCCGCCTGCTCGACGAGGTCCGCGAGCGCCGCCGCGGCACGCGCGACGCCGACGATCCGGCCAACCGCGGTGTGCTCGGGCTGCTGCGCGCCACCCAGGCGCCCGCGCAGCGCGAGGCCCTGGACCGCCTGCTGATGCTCGGCACCCTGCTCGAGGGCCACGCCGACCACGTGATGGACGCGGTCGGCCCCGCCGTCATCCCCTCGGTCCGCCACATTCGCCAGGCCTTCGACCAGCGCCGCCGCCGTCCCACCAACCCACTGCAACGCCTGCTGCGCGCCCTGCTCGGCGTGGACGCCAAGGTCGCCCAGTACGTCCGCGGCAAGGCCTTCGTGGACGAGGTCGTGACCACCGTCGGCATGGACCGCTTCAACACCGTCTGGACCGACCCCGAAACCCTCCCCCGCCCCGACGAAATCGACCACCCACACCGCTGGGTGACCCGAGTCCTGGACTGACCATGCCCGTGCCCGCCCCCGGCGACACGACCCCCCGCACCCTAGCCGCCGAGACCACGTCGGCCCGGCGGCTGTCACCTGTCGGCCGGACGATTGCCGCCGCGCGAGCCACGCTCTCTGTCCCCCCGTCCCCGACCGCGGAGATCATGTTCGGCCGCCCGTTACCCATCTGCCGGACGATTGGCGTCGTCGGGCGCGGCATCATGCCCCTCGTCCGGGTGCGGATCGCCGAGGCCGCGTTGGTCCGGTGGCTGTCTCCTCGTGACAGAACGGTTGGTGTCGTCGGGCGCGGCATCATGCCCCTCGTCCGGGTGCGGATCGCCGAGGCCGCGTTGGTCCGGTGGCTGTCTCCTCGTGACAGAACGATTGGTGTCGTCGGGCGCGGCATCATGTCCCTCGCCTGGGTGCGGGCCGCGGAGGCCGTGTCGGTTCGGCGGCTGTCATCTCGTCGCCGGGTGATTGTTGCCGTCGGTCGTGCTTCGGCCCTCGGCGGGGCGGTGGTGGGACCTGTTGGGCGAGAGGGGAGTTGGCGGTGAGCGTGGGGGAGGCGAGGGGGCTGCCGGAGACTTCGGCGGTGTTGGCGGTGCGGCATGCGGTGCGGGGGTGGGTGCGTCGGTATGCGCCGAATGGGGTGGTGGCGGTGGGGTTGTCGGGTGGGGCGGATTCGTTGGCGTTGACCGCGGGGGCGGTGGCCGAGGCGGGGGTGGTGGATGCGCTGGTTGTCGATCACGGGTTGCAGGAGGGGTCGGCCGGGGTTGCGGCGGAGGCCGCGGAGCGGGCGTTGGGGCTGGGGTGTCGGTCGGCGCGAGTGCTTGCCGTTGAGGTGAGCGGGCCGGGCGGGGTGGAGGCCGCGGCGCGGCGGGCGCGGTATGCGGCGCTGGACGCGGCGCGCGACGGGTTGCCGGTGCTGCTCGGGCATACGCTCGACGATCAGGCCGAGACCGTGCTGCTCGGGCTGGGGCGCGGGTCCGGCGGGCGCTCGCTGCGGGGGATGGCCGAGTTCGCCGATCCGTGGGGGCGGCCGCTGCTCGGGGTGCGGCGGGACGTCACCCGGCGGCTGTGCGCCGACCTCGGGCTGACCCCGTACGAGGACCCGCACAACAGCGCGCCGGAATTCACCCGGGTGCGGCTGCGCACCGAGGTGCTGCCGCTGCTGGAGGAGGTGCTCGGCGGCGGCGTGGCGCCCGCGCTGGCCCGCACGGCCGAGCAGTTGCGCGCCGACGGAGCCGTCCTCGATGAGCTAGCTGAGAGATTGCTACACGAGGCGGACGATGGTTCGGGGCTCTCGATCGAGACGCTCGCCACTGCCCCGGCGGCGCTGCGGCTGCGGGCGGTGCGCGCCTGGTTGCTGGCTGGCGGCGCAAAGGCATTGACGGACAAGCACTTACGCGCGGTGGACGCGCTGGTCACGGACTGGCACGGGCAGGGCGGGGTCGCCGTCGGCGGTGGAACGCCGGGGACGAGGTTGGTTGCCACGCGCAAACATGGCAGGCTGACGCTGGGCCTTGCGCCGTGATCACACGACATCACTGAAGGGACACCAGCGGACGTGTACGGGGACGACATCGCGTCGGTGCTGATCACCGAGGAGCAGATCAAGGCGAAGGTCGACGAGCTGGCCGGCCTGATCGCCAAACGCTATCCCGCCGATGCGCCCGAGGGGGATCTGCTGCTGGTCGCCGTCCTCAAGGGCGCGATCTTCTTCATGGCCGATCTGGCGCAGGCGCTGCCGATTCCGACGCAGATGGAGTTCATGGCCGTCTCGTCGTACGGCTCGTCCACCTCGTCGTCGGGCGTGGTGCGCATCCTCAAGGACCTGGACAAGGACATCGCCGGGCGCAATGTGCTGATCGTCGAGGACATCATCGACTCCGGTCTCACGCTGTCCTGGCTCAAGCGCAACCTGTCCAGCCGCAACCCGGCCTCGCTCGAGGTGGTGACGCTGCTGCGCAAGCCCGACGCCCTGCGCACGCACGTGGAGGTCGCGCACGTCGGCTTCGACATCCCCAACGAGTTCGTGGTCGGCTACGGCCTGGACTACGCCGAGCGTTATCGGGACCTGCCTTACATCGGCACGCTGGATCCGAAGGTGTACAGCGACTGATCCCGGCCAAAAGCATGCCGGGATGACGAGGTGGAGCGCGGCGGGGTGAAGGGGCCGCGATCGAGAACATAGGTCCGGCGTGTCTGTGAACGACATGCCGAAGGTGTGACGAACCTCACTGTTTGGGGCGTGTCGCCTGCATGTCCGGTTCGGGGCGTTGTTGCTGACCCTGTGATCCGGGCATCGTGGTGATGTCATCCGCTCGGGGAATGGCGGCAGTGGGCGGCGTTACTGCTGGTCGCGTGACCGTATGACCACCGTGTGCTGGGAGTAGCCAGGTTGGCCGCGGATTCGCGGAGGTGGTTGCGCGCCCGTTTTGTCTAGGCCATATGCTATCATTAACAAACCTGATGGCTGTTTCCGCGCCTCTATTCAAACTTAGAGGTCTGATACGGCTGGATTTCCAAGACCGATTCTGATAGCAAGGGGCTATGGACCCGCATTTGCGCGACTTGCGGTACTTTGTCGCCGTCGCTGAGGAACTGCATTTCACCAACGCCGCTCAGCGGCTGCACATCGCTCAACCCACCCTCTCGCGGCAGATCCGCCAGCTCGAGCGGCAGCTCGACGTGGTGCTGTTCGACCGGAACCAGCGCAGCGTGGCGCTGACCGTCGCCGGTAAGGAACTGCTCGAGGGCGCCCGCAAGATCCTGGAGCTGTGGGAGGTCACCAATGTGGCCCTGCAGGAGGCGGGCGAGGTGCTGCGGGTCGGCATCCAGAGCTCGATCGGCCGCGGCCTGATCGCGGATCTGGAGAGCGCGAGCGGCCATCGGCTGGCGCTGCACTCGGCGTCGTGGACAGACCCGTCCAGCGGCCTGGCCGGGCGCCAGGCCGATCTGGCGCTGATGTGGCTGCCGGTGCCCGACGCGGGCCGCTACCGCTGGCAGGTGCTGCGCACCGAGGCGCGCTGGGCCCTGCTACCGGAGAACCACCGGCTGGCCGATCGCGAGAGCATCGACTTCGCCGACCTGAGCGACGAGCCGTTCATCGCCATGCCGACGGAAGCCGGTGCGGCGCGCGACTTCTGGCTCGGCAACGACGCCCGGTCCGGTCGCCAGGCCAGGATCGGCGGCGAGGCCGCGACGGCCGAGGAGCGCCTGGAGGCGGTCAGCCTCGGCCTCGGCGTCTGCCTGCTGGCCGAGAGCAATGTGCCGATGTACCGCTGGCCCGGCCTGACCGCCCGCCCGATCACCGCCCTGCCCCCGTGCGAGCTGGCCGTGGCCTGGCGCGCCGACGACGACCGCCCCACCATCCTCGATTTCGCCAACCGCGTCCTCGCGGGCGGCTTCGCCGGAGTCCCCGCCGAGTCCCACGTCTGACCGCATCGCCGGTGCCGGTTCGCCCCGGAAGCCTTGGGATTTCGAGTCGAGGACCGTGGCGGATCGATCGGCGGCGCGGCCTGCGGAGGGCCGGGTCGATTCGGTGTCAGGGCGCGACGCGCCGCCAGGGGTGGGCGGATTCGAGTTGGGTGGCCAGTCGTAGGAGCGTGGATTCGCTGCCGGGCGGCCCGGCCAGTTGGGCGGCGACCGGGGTGCCGGTGCGCGGGTGCAGGCCCATGGGGACGGTCACGGCGGGCCAGCCGACCAGGTTCCACAGCGGGGTGAACGGTGAATAGCGGGCGCTGGCAAGCACATTGGCGAGCCAGCCGCGCTCGTGCCAGGCGCGCGCCGCGGGCGGCGGGCAGGCCAGGGTGGGGGTGATCACCACGTCGTGCAGTTCGAAGTAGTCCAGCAGCCGCGCCTCGATGCGGTCGACCTGCCGGGCGCGAATCAGCCCGGCGCGCACCACCGCCCGTCCCAGCGCGATGTGCCGCCGGGTGCGTCGCAGGAGCCGCTCGGGGTGTGCGACGGTGACGGCGTCGCGGGCCGCGTTGGCCACCCAGCGCAGCGCCAGCGCCGTGGTCGCGCCGGTGTAGGGCAGGGCCGCGGGGGCCACCGTGTGCCCCGCCGCCGCGGCGAGCTGCCCGGCGGTGCGCGCCGCGGCCGTCCACTGCCGATCGATCCGGATCAGCGGGGACGGGGAGCCCACCGCCAGCCCGATGCGCAGCGGCGCGGGGGGCTCCAGGTCGGCCAGCGCGGGCCGGTCCGCGAGCACCGACAGCACCAGCGCGGCATCGGCGACAGTCGTTGCCAGCACGCCGTTCTCGGTCATGCCGCCCCAGGAGTCGGGGCCCACCTCGGCGGGCACCACGCCGCGGCCGGGCTTGATGCCGACGACGCCGCAGCAGGCGGCCGGGATGCGCACCGAGCCGAGCCCGTCGTTGCCGTGCGCCACCGGAACCAGCCCGGCGCCCACCGCCGCACCCGACCCGCCCGAGGACCCACCCGCGCTGTAGCGAATGTTCCACGGCGAGCGGGTGATGCGTTCGGGAGTGTCGGTCACCCCGAACAGCCCGAATTCGGGCATCTCGGTGAGCCCGACGACGACCGCGCCGGCCGCGCGCAGCCGCCGCACCACCGGATGGTCGGCGGTCGCGGGGACGTCGTCGCCCGCGGCCGAACCGCCGCGGGTGATCTCGCCGGTGACATCGACATTGTTCTTCACCGCGATGGGAACCCCGGCCAGCGGCAGCGCCTCCAGGTCGGAGCGTTCGGCCAGCGCCCGGCTCTCCGCGAGGGCCGACTCGGCGCGAACCACCGCGAACGCGTTCACCTTCGGATCGCCGACGCGGATGCGCTCGAGGGCGGCCTCGACGACCTGCTCGGGCCGCACGGTGCCGTCGCGCACCGCCGCGGCGATCGCCGTGGCCGTGCTCGGTTGCACGCTCACCGTCTCGTTCGCGCTCACCGGTACCTCCTGCGTGGCGCCGCCGGGTGTCGCGTCCGCTAGTGCGGTGCCCTCGTTGTTCATGCTCTACCCCCGTCGCGTCGTGGTCGAAATGGGGCGTTTGGGTATCGACGCGCAAATTATCATTTCCCGCGACGCACAGGGGGATGATGGTGTCGGGTGTGGCGAATTCTATTCGTCAGATCACCGACCGACCAGTGCGAATTTGTGGGCCGCGGGCGGTCCGACGGTCCGGAGGCGACAGGTGCGCAGACGTGAGTGACCAGCCCGAACCCGCCCTCGGTTCCGGGCGGCCAACGGCCGGAACCGAATTCGATGCGCTGTCCGCCTTCGCCGCGGCCTGGGAATCCGGCGACCGGCCGCCGGAACTCGCCGACTATCTACCCGACGCCCGGACGCTGCGGCTGGGGGCGCTGGTGGAATTGATCCGGATCGATATGTGGTACCGGTGGCTGCGGGGTAGCTGTCGGGTTGCGGCTGAGGTCCCGGCCAAAAGCATGCCGGGACCTGGAGATGCTGGTGCGCCGGGGCCTGGAGGTGGTGGTGTGCCGGGGCCTGGAGATGCTGGTGTGCCGGGGCCTGGAGGTGGTGGTGTGCCGGGATCTGGCGGTGGTGGTGCGCCGGGACCTGGGGGTGCTGGTGTGTCGGGACTTGGGGGTGGTGTGTCGGGACCTGGCGGTGGTGGCGTGCCGGGATCTGGCGGTGGTGGTGCGCCGGGACCTGGGGGTGGTGCGCCGGGATCTGAAGGTGGTGGTGCGCCGGGATCTGGCGGTGGCGGTGTGTCGGGACCTGGGGGTGCTGGTGTGTCGGGACTTGGGGGTGGTGGTGTGCCGGGGCCTGGGGGTGGTGGTGTGCCGGGGCCTGGGGGTGGTGGTGTGCCGGGGTCTGGCGGTGGTGGTGTGCCGGGGCCTTTGGGTGGTGGGCTGGGAACTGGGGGTGGTGGGGGGCCCGAGCGGAAGAGATTGCGCGAATACTGTTCGGAATTTCCGGAATTGGGGGCGGGGATGGTGCCTGCGAGTCTGGTGTACGAGGAGTTTGTGATTCGGCGGCACAGCGGGGAGCAGGTCGATCCTCGGGAGTGTCTGCGTGAGTATCCCGAACAGGCAGCGCAGTTGCGGGAATTGCTCAATGCCGACGAGGAGGAGTGCAGTACCCGGCGGTCGGCGCCGCCCGGGAGCGCGGCCACCTGGGCCAGCGCGACGACTCGCGCCGCGGCCGACCGCTTTCGGCCGACCGCGCAGCGCGAGAACGGGGGTGGTCTCGTGGCCGGTGAGCTGTCGGGGATCGAGATCGGCGGCAGCATAGCCGATTTCGATCTGCTGACCGATCTGGGCAGCGGGGCGTTCGCGCGGGTGTTCCTGGCCCGGCAGCGGACGCTGCAGCGGCTGGTGGCGGTGAAGGTGTCCGCCGATCACGGGGCCGAGCCGCAGACGCTGGCGCAGCTCGACCACGACTACATCGTGCGGGTGTTCGACCAGCGCGTGCTGGCCGGGCCGGGCGGACGCCCACTTCGCCTGCTGTACATGCAGTTTCTGCCCGGTGGCACGCTGCTGGGGGTGCTGCGCTGGGTGCGGGCGACCCCACCCCCGCAGCGCGACGGGCGCCTGCTGCTGGACGCGGTAGACGCGGCGATGGAGGAGAAGGGCGAGATCCGGCCGACCGATTCCAGCGTGCGCGCGGGGCTGGCGGAGCTGTCGTGGCCGGAAACCGTGGCGTGGCTGGGCCGCCGGTTGGCCGAGGCGCTGGCCTACGCCGACGCGCAGGGCGTGCTGCACCGCGACATCAAACCGGCCAATGTGCTGCTCACCGCGGAGGCGGTACCGAAACTGGCCGATTTCAATATCAGTTTCAGCCGCGCCCTGGCCGGGACCGGCCCGGTGGCGTACTTCGGCGGATCGCTGTCGTACATGTCGCCGGAGCAGCTCGAGGCGTGCCACCCCGGCTACGAGCGGACCGCCGCCGATCTCGACACCCGCGCCGACATCTACTCCCTCGGCGTGGTGCTGTGGGAATTGCTCACCGGCAGTAGACCTTTCGATGATGCGACCGCCGCAGAGCACGGCGACGCGACCACGCTGGCGGCCATGCTGCGCCGCCGCCTGGCGGGCGTGGACCGGGCCGCGCTCGCCGAGCTGCCGCCCGACTGCCCGGCCGCGCTGCGCCGGGTGCTGCTGAGCTGCCTTGCGCCGCAGCGGGATCGGCGCTGGGCCGACGGGGCGGAGCTGGCCCGGCAGCTGGAGCTGTGCGGGGACGAGCGGGCCCGCGAACTGGTCGATCCGCGGCCGGACAGCTGGCGGCTGCGCTTGCGGCCGTGGCTGGTTCCGGTGGTGCTGCTGGCCGTCGGCGTGCCGAACGCGGTGGCGTCGCTGTTCAATATCGGCCACAACCGGTCGCTGATCGTCGATCGGCTCAGCGTGCCCGCGCAGCACTCGTTCCTGATCATCACGGGCGTGGTGAACGGGGTGTTCTTCCCGGTGGGCATCGCGGTGCTGGTGTATCTGTCGCGCTGCCTGATCACGGTGCCGTACGGGCTGCGGCGCGGGCGCGACTACGACCCGCGGGTGCTGGCCCGGGCCCGCTCGGACGCGCTGCGGCTCGGCGATCGCGCGGTGCTGGTGGCGTTTTCGCTGTGGGGGCTGGCGGCCGTGGTGTTCCCGGTCGCCCTGCAGGTGACGACCGGCGAGGTCACCGCGGCGGTGGTGGTGCACTTCCTGGCCTCGCTGCTGGTGTGCGGGGCGATGGCGGTGGCGTACCCGTTCTTCCTGGTGACGTTCTATATGGTGCGTTGCGTATACCCGATGTTCCTGCGCTACGGCGACATCGACCCCGGGGATGCGGTGCTGCTGCGCCGCCTGGACCGCCGCAGCACCGCCCTGCTCGCGGTCGCGGCATCGGTGCCGCTGCTGGCGGTGGCGGTGACGACCCTCCTTCCGCCGGACGATATTCCGCATGTGATCGTCGCGGTGCGAGTGCTGTGCGTCGGCGCGACCGTCGCCTTCGTGGTGGCCTACATCCTGTTCCGGGCGCTGGAGGCGGACCTGCACGCGCTGTCGCGGGTGATTCCGCGGGGGATCCGGTGACCGCGCCCTTCGCCCTGGTGAACCTGTCGCACGTGCACGATCCGGCGACCACCCCGCTGTATCCGGGCGATCCACCCTTCCGCACCGAGACGGTGGCGACCATCGCCGCGGACGGCCACTTCCTGCGCTACATCCACCAGGCCGAGCACACCGGAACCCATTGGGGCGCACCGATTCACTTCGATCCGGCCGGATTGGCCGCCGATCGACTCGACCCCGAGGACCTGCTGCTGCCCGCGGTGAAGCTCGACGTGCGCGAGAAGTGCCGCGACAACCGCGATTACGCCGTCACCGTCGGCGATATCGAGAACTGGGAGCGAGACCACGGTCCGATCCGGGCGGGTACCGCGATCGTCGCCTGGACCGGCTGGGACGCGAAATGGGGCACCCCGGACTTTCTCGGCATCGGCGAATCCGCCGGTCGCCAACCGGGATTCGCGCCGGAGGCGGTGCGCTGGCTGCTGGCCACCGGCCGCCTCGGCACCCGCGGCGCCCTCGGCATCGACACCTTCGGGCCCGATGTCGGCGGCGACGACACCTACGCGGTGTCCCGATTGCTGTACGGCGAGCACCGGATCAGCCTGGAGTGCCTGGCCAATCTGGCGGATCTGCCGGTGACCGGGGCATCCGTGCTGGTCGGCGGCCCGCTGTATCGGGGCGGTTCGGGCGGACCGGCCACGGTTTTCGGACTCGTCCCGCGATAGCGCCCCGGTATCGCCGCGGGACGCCGGTAGGGTCACTGCATGGGCCCCGATGCTGCCGAGTCGACACCGGAGGAGCTGGCCGCGCGGGTACTGGACCGGATCGGCACCCGCACCGAGCGTTTCGTGCTGGGCATCGCCGGACCGCCGGGCGCGGGGAAATCCACCCTCGCGACGGCCGTGCGCGACGCGCTGAACGCCGCCGCCGGGGCGGGCACCGCCGAGGTCGCGCCGATGGACGGCTTCCACCTCGGCACCGCCGAACTGCGGGCGGCCGATGCCCTGGCGCGCAAGGGCGAACCCGACACCTTCGACGTCCCCGGCTACCTGGGCGCGCTGCGCCGACTGCGGGAAACCCCGGTGGGGCAGCGGGTTTCGTGGCCGACCTACGATCGCCGCCGCCACGAGCCGGTGCCCGCCGGGGTGTGGTTCGACCGGCAGCGCATCGTGATCAGCGAGGGAAACTATCTGCTGCTGGACGATTTCGGCACCGCGCGCTGGTCGGCGGTGCGGGAATGCCTCGACGAGACCTGGTATCTCGACGCCCCGATCGAGGTCCTACAGCGCCGCCTGCTGCGCCGCCACCTTCGCGGCGGCAAGAGCCGGGAGGTCGCCAGAACCAAGGTGGCGCAGAGCGATCTGATGAATGCCGAACTGGTCGCGAAGACCCGGGAGCGCGCGGATCTGGTGCTGTGCGCGGCGGGCCGCCGCTATCGAATTCTGTCCGATCACTGAGCCTCGGCGGGCAGCTCCCGCATCCACGCGCGGGTGCCCAGGAATCCGCAGGAGAGCGTGGCGACGGTGGCCGCGCTGCGCAGCGCCTCCGGAAACGACTGTCCCGCAATATGATAGTGACAGAACGCGCCGTGCAGAATATCGCCCGCCCCGAGCGTGTCGATCACCCGCGACGGCGGGATCTCCAGCTCGCCCCGCTCGCCCGGCATCGAATACCGAATCGGCTTGCCGCCCCGGGTGATCGCCGCATGGCGGACGCCCTGCCCGTGCAGGAAGTCGAAAATCGCGTCCGGGTCGCCCGGCACGCCCGGCGGCACGAACGCGGCCGAGCAGATGGCGATGTCCACCAGCGGCAGCAGTTCCGTGTGCACGGGCCGCCAGCGGCCGCCGTCCAGCACCACCGACACGCCGGATTTCCGTGCGGCGGTGGCGAATCCGACCGCCAGATCCGGAAAGTGACCGTCGATCAGCAGGACCTCGGCATCGTTGAGCGGGCCCAGCATCGCCGAGTGGAACGGCGCCGAGATCTCGGCCCCGTCCAGCGATACGACGGTCCGGGTGCCGGTCGCCGTCGCCACCACGATCGAGGAGATGGGCGGGCGGTGCACGGCGCCGGGCGTCGCATCCACCGCGGCCACGCTGTGCTCGGCCAGATCGCGATTGACCAGCAGCGCCAACTGGTGATCCCCCAGCGGTGTGATCAGCGCCGGGGTCCGCCCCGATAGACACGCGCAGGCGACGGCCGCGGTGGCGGCCGGGCCACCGGCGCCGAGGTATTGATCGTTGGCCTGTGTCTTGCTGTCCTCGGCCGGATATCGCTCCACCGCATAGGCGATATCGAGCGTCGCGAGCCCGACGAACACCGCTGTTGCCATGACATCCGACGATAGCGCGGCAAGCTCGAGACAGGCGTCGCTACTGGTCGGTGTCGGTGCGCACGCGTTGCTCGTACGCCTTGCGCGCGGACTGGTCGACGTCGTCGAGGAAGGCGCGCTGGGAGCCGAGCGCCCGCGCCAGGCCGTCGCCCACCGCCTCCGGCAGCGCCCCCACCACGCGGGCCAGCAGTCCGGCCGCGAAGGTGACCCGCACCTTGGCGCGCCTGGTCACCAGCAGTGCGACGATGGCGTCGGCGATCTGTTCCGGTTCGGCCGGGGCCAGCACCCGGCTCACCAGCGGCGGGGCCGAAACGCCCGATCCCAGTTCGGTATTCGTCAGCGTCGGCAGCACCGAGGACAGCGCCACCCCGCTGCCGCGGTACTCCTCGCGCAGCGTGTCGGTGAAGCCGAGCACCGCGTGTTTGCTGGCGTTGTAGGTGGCCAGGCCGGGAACGTGGGACTCACCGGCCAGCGAGGCGATGTTCACGATGTGCCCGCTGCGCCGCGGCAGCATGCGCGCCAGCGCCAGCTTCGAGCCGAGAATCACGCCGTAGACATTGATGTCGAGAATGCGGCGGGTGAGCGCGTCCGGCTCGTCCACCACCCGCCCGGTCGGCATGATGCCCGCATTGTTGATCAGCACGTCGATCGGGCCCAGCAGCCGCTCCACCTCGTCGAGGAAGTCCGCGAACGACTGCTGATCGGTGACGTCGAGGCGGCCGTAGTGTTCGAAATCCCCTGCGGCGCCGGAGGTTTTCACCGTGGCCTCGTCGATGTCGCCGATGGCGACGCGCGCGCCGAGCCGGTGCAGGGCGGTCGCGGTGGCCAGGCCGATGCCGCGCGCCCCGCCGGTGATCACCACGACCTTGCCGCGAATGCTGCCGAAATCGGTCATTTGCCCTTCCCTCCCACGGTGTCGAACACGTCCCGGACGCCGATGCGGCGCAGCCCGCGCGCCCCGGCGGCCCGCATGGCCGCCATGGCGAGCGCGAGTTTGGTGGTGTTGTACGGGAACCAGAACAGTTCCTTGCGCTGCGTCGGCAGGATCGGCGTGGTGATCGCCTGCTGGCGGCAGTATTTGCGCACGCCCGCGGCGCCACCCCAGCGCGCGCCGATGCCGGACTGCTGCCAGCCGCCCATCGGCAGCGCGAAGCTGAACAGGTTGGCGAACACGTCGTTGATGTTCACCGCGCCCGCATTCAGTTGCCGCGCAATGCGTTCCCCGCGCGCCCGGTCGCCGGTCCATACCGAGGCGGACAGGCCGTAGATCGAATCATTGGCCAGCGCAACGGCTTCGGTCTCGTCGGCCACCTTCATCACGGGCAGCGTGGGCCCGAAGGTCTCCTCGGTCATGCAGCTCATGCCGTGATCGACGTCGACCAGCACGGTCGGCTCGTAGAAGGTGCCGACCTCGGTGGACCTGCCGCCGGTCAGCGCCCGCGCGCCCTTCGCGAGCGCGTCCTCGACATGGTCGCTCACGATCCGCCGCTGGGCCTCGTTGGCGAGAGCGCCCACGTCGTAACGGGATTCGCGGCCGTCGGCGCCCTGGCGCAGCTCGCGCACGTGCGCGGTGAGCTTGGCGACGAACTCGTCGTACACCGGCGCCTCCACGTACACCCGCTCCACCGAGATGCACACCTGGCCCGCGTTGAACAGCCCGCCGAACGCGATGCCGTAGGCGGCCCGGTCCAGGTCGGCGTCGGCGAGCACGATGGCCGGATCCTTGCCGCCCAGTTCCAGGCTGTAGGGCAGCAGGCGCCGCGCGCAGGCGGTGGCGATCGCGCGGCCGGTCCGGGTGGAACCGGTGAACTGCACGTAGTCGACGGAGTCCACGACCGCGGCCCCGGTCTCGGCCGCGCCGGTCAGCACCGCGAACACCGGTGGCGCGCCGATCTCGGCCCAGCCGCGGGCCAGCTCGAGCGCCGACAGCGGGGTCACCTCGGAGGGTTTCAGCAGCACCGCGGCCCCGGCGGCCAGCGCCGGGACCACGTCCAGCGCGGGCATGGCCAGCGGGAAGTTCCACGGCGTGATCACGCCGACCACCGGGTACGGCCGATACACCGTGGTCAGCCGCTTCACCCGGGCCAGCGGGCTGTGCGGGGACGGATGCTCGTCGGCCAGGAAGCCGCCCGCGCGGCGGGCGTAGTAGCCGAGCAGATCGACCGCGAAGCTGGCATCGATGAGCGCGTCCACCCGCGGCTTGCCCGTCTCGGATTGCACGATGTCGGCGATCCGGTCGGTGTTGTCGATCAGCCAGTCCTGCAGCGTCAGCAACCACCGCTTGCGCCCCTCGGCCCCGATCGCCTCCCATTCCGCTTGATACAGGCGCAGTTCCGCGACCTTGGCCGCCACCTCGTCCGCCGTCGCCGCCGGGACCTGTCCGGTGACCGCACCGGTCGCCGGATTGCGCACCTCGATGAACGTCTCCACGGGCACCTTCTTCGCGGTCGAATCGAGGCATTGTGAATCGCCTCACCGAACTATGATCGTGACACAATCCGGCCTCGACTTCTTGGCCGTCCCGGTCAACAATTCGATCGATATTTGGCTCCCGAACACAAATTCCGGAGGTTCGATGGCGACGGCGGCCGATCCCGTGGAGATCCGGCAGTGGCTGGCCGATCTCGTCGCCGAGACACTGCGGCCCGAGACGCTCGACCTGGTCGTGCACCGCCTGGACGCCGCGATCATCGCCCGCGTGCCGGAGCTGGTGGATCGGGACATGCGCCGCGATCTGGAGGCCAGTACCCGCGCCCACGCCCTGGCCGTGCTCAGCAATCTCACCCGCGACGGCCACGACTACCCGGTTCCCGAGCAGGCGCACGCGTTCGCGCGCACCATTGCCCGGCGCGGCCACGACCTGCGGCTGCTGCTGCGCGTGTATCACCTCGGCCAGGAGGCGGTGCACGAGTACATGACCGAGGTCCTCGACCACCGCCGACTGCCGCCCGAGGTGGAGCGGACGGCGCTGATGTGGCTGTTCGACCGGTCGATCCGCTGGATCAGCACCTCGGTGGAGGCGCTCACCGACACCTATATGGAGGAGCGCGAGCGCGGCCTGCGCGCGGCCCTGAACCAGCGCGCCGAGATCGTGCGGGCGCTGCTGGCGGGGGAGGAGGTGGACCCCGACTACGCCTCGGCCCGGCTGGGGTATCGGCTCGGGCAGCGGCATCTGGCGTGTGTGCTGTGGCTCGACGACAGCGCGACCGGCGCCGGTTCCGGCGACAGCGAGGCGCTCGGCCTGCTCGACCGGACGGCCGCCCGGCTGGCCGCATCGCTCGGCGGCAGCGTCCTGACCATCCCGTCCGGGGCGCGCGCCGTCTGGGCCTGGATCGGGCTGGAATCCGACGCCGAACCGGATCGGCTGTCGGTGCGAGCACCGGTGCGCATCGCGGTGGGCACGATCGACGCGCAGATCGCCGGTTTTCGCGAGAGTCATCGGGAGGCGGTCGCGGCGCGGCAGGTGGCCGAGCGGGCGGTCGGGGATCCGGGCCGGGTGGTGCGCTATCCGGAGGTCGAGGTGGCCTATCTGGCCGGAGCCGACGAGGCGGCGATGCGGGCGCTGATCGCCCGGGAACTGGGCCCGCTGGCGGGGCCGGACGGCAACTCGGCGCGGCTGCGCGAGACCCTGCACGCCTATCTGCGCTGTCACCGCAGCCCGGACGCGGCCGCGAAAAAGCTTGGGGTGCACAAGAACACGGTGCGCTACCGGATCCAGCGCAGCGAACAGCTGCTCGGTCACCCGATCGAGCAGCGCAGCCTGCGACTGGAGATCGCCCTGGACTGCGTCGCGGTCTACGGCGTCACGGCGTCGTAGACCAGCGGCGGCGGCGAGTCAGTCCGCGGCGGCCAACCGGCGCAGCGGCGGTTCGGTGGACGGCGGTACCCGGCGGTCGGGTAACTCGGCCAGCAGCGTGCTGGTCGCGGCGGCGACGGCCGCGACGGCCTTGTCGAAGGCCGGTTTGGTGGTGGACGACAGGCCCGTCAGACCACCGACCTTCCGCACGTATTGCTGTGCGGCCGCGTAGATTTCCTGCTCCGTGGCCGGGGGTTCCAGCCCTCGCAGGACGGTGATGTTCCTACACATGGCGCCGAGAGTAGCCCTCGATACCCACCCGCAACAGGCCGAGAACTCTCCGAGAATGGTGTGAGCTCGCTGTGCGCCCGCCCAGGGCTCGCGCCGGGTTCCGGACAGGGGTCCGCGCGAAGTTTTGCGGCAACGCCGAACGCACCCGGTGCATAAGCCGACACAGACCAAGATCGATGCAGCACAATCGGAGGCATGGCTGCCCGCGACGTGCCGACCCTGACCACCTTCCCCTACGAGGAGCTGGACCGGCGCGAGGACGATCACTGGTCCGGCGCGCAGATCTCCGACGACGAACTGCGGGCGCTGTCGCTGGGCGCCTTCTACTCCGCGCGCTGGGACGCCTTCCACGACGCGCTGCTGCTCGGCCCCGAACGCGAACATCCGCTCGGCGACCGCCGCGAACTGGCCATCGACACCCTGACCGGCGCGTGGGGCATCACGGACGGCACCGAGGCGATGGCCTCGATGGAACAGCTGCTCGACGGCATGCACGGCCCGCTCTACGCGCTGGTGCATCCGCTGGTGATGGCCGGTATCAACTCCGCCGAGCGCGACCGCTTCGGCGAGCGCGCCGACCGGCACCGCGCCTTCCTGCGCCAGGTGGGGTCGTTCCGCGGCATGGAGAACCCGGAGGCGCTGGTCCGCGACTACGACATCTGGTCGCAGGCGGTGAAGCTGGGCCTCACCGACCACCTGGTGCAGCCGCTGCCCGCCGACATCCAGGCGTGGGACCTGGCCCGGGTGGTCGCGGTGGCGCGAATGGCGTTCACCGCGGGCTATCTCGACGCCGACGTCGCCTGGGACTACGTCATGCGGGCGCTGCCGCCGACACAGCGCCGCTACCGCAACTGGCGGCAGTTCGGCGAGTCCTACCTGACCGGCTGGACGTACTGGCAGGCGTGCGAGGACCTGGCCGAACTCAAGTCCGGCGGCATGGATCGCCGACTGGAACTGGTGCGGCTGTGGCTGCGGCCCACCAGTCCGTGGCGCCGGATCGCCCTGCAGCCCGACGAGGCGAGCTAGTCCGGTAGCGACCGCAGGATGCCGCGCCCGTAGCGCTGGAACTGCGAATCGTCCACCATGCCCAGCGAATGCCGCTCGACCAGCAGCTCCCACTCCGAATACAGGTGCGACACACCGGGATCCGGCGCCGCCACCGCGCCGTCGGCGGCCTCGCGCTGAATGGCGAAGTTGATCGCCCCGACCACTCGGTCGGTATCGGCGTGGTCGGCGCCGGTGAAGTGCAGGACCAGATGACCGTCGGAGACGTCGACCCCGTACTCGCCGGGCGCGGCGGCCCCGGGGCCACCCTCGGTCGGCTTGGCGGACAGCAGCGCCGAGACCGGCATCTCGTGGGCGTAGCGGGTCCCGGCGCCGATCGAGACGAACAACACCCGCTGCGTGGTCACCGCCAGCAGCCCGCGCCCGCGCCCGGCGGGCGGCCGCGCGGTGACCAGGGCCGTCTCCAGGGCGAACTCGTCGGCCCGGACCATCCGGTGCAGCGCGTCGACGGCCGGGGCGGTCTCGCGGCGCGGCGCCATCCGCCGCACCGCGCGATCCACGTCGGCGCGGGTGGGCCCGGTCTTACCCCAGGCCGGTGCGGGCGGGGTGAGGTCGGGCAGGGACATATCGATGCGCTGCGTCGCGATGATCTGGGTGTTGATCCGCTCGACGATCACCGTGGCGGCCGGTACGTCGTGCTCGGCGATCAGCACCGGCAGCGGCGTACGGTCGGCGGGCACCCCGGTCAGCACCGGCGTCGGATACCGCAGATAGATCTCGATCACGACGGCGTCGTCGGCGCGGCGGTTCAGCCGCACCTTGAGCAGGTCCGAGACCGGCACGTCGAGCACGCGCTCGCCGTCCGTCCCGGGCCGCAGGACCTGTAATCGGCCACCGCCGTGACGCAGGATCGCTGTGGGTGTCCGTAGTTCGACTATGTCCATACCCCCTGCACTCATCTTGTGTCGTCGCTCACAATAGGACGTACATGCCATGATTGTGACCACTTGGGGCAGACAGCAGGCGTCCTCAGCCTGTGTCGGCTCCGGGGCGGGTCGGGAACCACCAGCGTTCTCCGGCCGTTTACTTGTTGAACTGCATCAGCTGCCGAACTGCGCGATGTATCGAGTAGACCGTACGCGGTAACGTGGCTTGTCCGCATCCGATCCCGCGGACCCGCACGGGATCGACGGTGCGGGCGCAGCCCGACGCAACGCAGGCACGCACCGGAAACACCGGAAAGGACTGGCCCGCCGGCCGACGCTCTATGAACCGCAAGACAGTGTTTCGCAACCTGGCCATAGTCGCGGGCATCCTGCTCGTGATCTATCTGGTCAGCTATTTCAGCAACGACACGCGCGGCTGGAAGAACGTCGATACCTCGGTGGCGCTCACCCAGCTCCAGGACAAGCAGAACGTCAAGCAGGTTCAGATCGATGACAAGGAGCAGCAGCTCCGCATCACCCTGAACAAGGGCGACGACGCGACCAGCGGCCAGACCCAGATCATCGCGAAGTATCCGGGCGGCAGCGAGGTCTCCGCGCAGATCCTCAAGACCGTGCAGGACTCGGGCGCGCCCTTCAACACCTCGGTCAAGCAGGACAGCTGGTTCACCCAGGTGCTGCTGTTCGTGCTGCCCATGGTGTTCCTGCTCGGCCTGTTCATCTTCGTGATGGCCCGCATGCAGGGCGGTGGCCGGGGCGGCATGCTCGGCTTCGGCAAGTCCAAGGCCAAACAGCTGTCCAAGGACATGCCCAAGACCACCTTCGCCGACGTGGCGGGCGCCGACGAGGCCGTCGAGGAGCTCTACGAGATCAAGGACTTCCTCCAGAATCCGGCCCGCTACCAGGCCCTGGGCGCGAAGATCCCGAAGGGCGTGCTGCTGTACGGCCCGCCCGGCACCGGTAAGACGCTGCTGGCCCGCGCGGTCGCGGGCGAGGCCGGGGTGCCGTTCTTCACCATCTCCGGCTCCGACTTCGTCGAGATGTTCGTCGGCGTCGGCGCCTCCCGCGTGCGCGACCTGTTCGACCAGGCCAAGCAGAACAGCCCCTGCATCATCTTCGTCGACGAGATCGACGCGGTGGGCCGCCAGCGCGGCGCGGGTCTGGGCGGCGGTCACGACGAGCGCGAGCAGACCCTGAACCAGCTGCTGGTCGAGATGGACGGCTTCGGCGACCGCACCGGTGTGATCATCATCGCGGCCACCAACCGCCCCGACATCCTGGACCCGGCGCTGCTGCGCCCCGGCCGCTTCGACCGTCAGATCCCGGTCGGCAACCCGGACCTGGCCGGGCGCCGCGCCATCCTGCGGGTGCACTCGCAGGGCAAGCCGATTGCCCCCGAGGCCGACCTGGACGGCCTGGCCAAGCGCACGGTCGGCATGTCCGGCGCGGATCTGGCCAACGTCATCAACGAGGCCGCGCTGCTCACCGCGCGCGAGCACGGCAACGTGATCACCGGCGCCGCGCTCGAGGAGTCGGTGGACCGCGTCATCGGCGGGCCCCGCCGCAAGAGCCGCATCATCAGCGAGCACGAGAAGAAGATCACCGCCTATCACGAGGGCGGCCACACGCTGGCCGCGTGGGCGATGCCCGATATCGAACCCGTCTACAAGGTGACCATTCTGGCCCGCGGTCGCACCGGCGGTCACGCCATGACCGTCCCCGAGGACGACAAGGGCCTGATGACCCGCTCGGAGATGATCGCCCGCCTGGTGATGGCGATGGGCGGCCGCGCGGCCGAGGAACTGGTGTTCCACGAGCCGACCACCGGCGCCTCCTCCGATATCGACCAGGCCACCAAGATCGCCCGCGCGATGGTGACCGAGTACGGCATGAGCGCGCGCCTGGGCGCGGTGCGCTACGGCCAGGAGCAGGGCGACCCGTTCCTGGGCCGCTCGATGGGCATGGGCTCGGACTACTCCCACGAGGTCGCCCGCGAGATCGACGAGGAGGTGCGCAACCTCATCGAGGCCGCGCACACCGAGGCGTGGGCCATCCTCAACGAGTACCGCGACGAGCTGGACTCGCTGGCCACCGCCCTGCTCGAGCGAGAAACGCTGCACCGCAAGGAACTCGACGACGTCTTGTCGACGGTCGAGAAGCGGCCGCGGATCACCGCGTTCAACGACTTCGGCGAGCGCACCCCGTCCGACCGGCCGCCGGTGAAGACCCCGCGCGAGCTGGCCGCCGAGCGCGGCGAGCCGTGGCCCGACGAGACCGAGACGAAGGCCGTGCCCCGCCCCGCCGCGCAGCCGGTCCCGGCCAACGGCTACCCCGACAGCGGCTACCGCCCGGCCGAGCCCGGCTACGGCTACCCGCCCGCGCAGCCCGGCGGCTACCCGCTGCCCGGTGGGCCGTCGTATCCGCGGCACGGCACGCACGGTTCGCGACCCGACTACGGCGCCCCGGCCGGTTGGTCGGCGCCCGGCTGGCCGCCGCAGGAGGAGGACCAGTCCGGTCAGCAGCAGGGTTACGGCGCGCCGGGCGGGCCCGGTTCGCGCGGTGGTGCGCCGCAGGGTTCGGGCGGCGGCTGGGCGCCCGCGGGCGGTCAGCGCTACGGCCGCGGCGGCTGGAATCAACCGAACGACCAGGAGGGGCCGGGCTATTCGGCCCCGAACGGCGAGAGCGACAACGGCGAGTGGGACGGTCCGAACGGTCGGCACTGACCGACGGTGATTAGGCTCGATGATCGGGGTACCGGGGAACAGCCGGTACCCGTGAGCTTTTGGAGGTGTCTCGAGTGTCGGCCAACAACCGTGTCGTCCCCGGGCCGGTCGCGCTGGACACCGGTCGTTCCTTCGACCAGCCGCGCGCCGAGGCGGCGATCCGCGAACTGCTGATCGCCGTCGGCGAGGATCCGGATCGCCCGGGTCTCGCCGAGACCCCGTCCCGCGTCGCGCGTGCCTACCGGGAGATGTTCGCGGGCCTGTTCACCGAGCCGGACGCGGTGCTGGACACCACGTTCGAGGAGGGCCATCAGGAGATGGTCCTGGTCCGCGACATCCCGATGTACTCGACCTGCGAGCACCACCTGGTGTCCTTCCACGGCGTCGCGCACGTCGGATACATCCCGGGCTCGCACGGCCGGGTCACCGGCCTGTCCAAACTGGCCCGGCTGGTCGATCTGTACGCCAAGCGGCCGCAGGTGCAGGAGCGGCTGACCAGTCAGGTCGCCGATGCGGTCATGCGCAAGCTGGACCCGCGCGGCGCGATCGTGGTGATCGAGGCCGAGCATTTATGCATGGCGATGCGCGGCATCCGCAAGCCCGGCGCCAGCACCACCACCTCGGCGGTGCGCGGAATCCTGCAGTCCAGCGCCTCCACCCGGGCCGAGGCCCTCGACCTGATCCTGCGCAAGTGAGCGGCCGATGAGCGCCCTGATCGCTCCGCGCGGCGGCCGGTCCTGTGTGGTGATGGGCGTGGTCAACGTCACCAGCGACTCGTTCTCCGACGGCGGTCGCTACCTCGATCCCGCGCGCGCGATCGCGCACGGGATCGAGCTGTACCGGGCGGGGGCGGACATCGTCGACGTCGGCGGCGAGTCGACCCGGCCGGGCGCGGTGCGGATCGATCCGGAGACCGAGGCCGAGCGGGTGGTCCCGGTGATCCGCGGGCTGGTCGAGGCGGGCGTGCCGGCCAGCGTCGACACCATGCGGGCCAGCGTGGCCGAGGCCGCGGTGGCCGCGGGCGTCTCGGTGGTCAACGACGTCTCCGGCGGCCGGGCCGATCCGGACATGGTGAAGGTCGTTGCGGCGACCGAGATTCCGTGGATCCTCATGCACTGGCGCGCGGACGCCGACTATCGGCACGCCGGTCCCGCCGAGCGGTACACCGACGTGGTGGCCGAGGTGCTGACCGAACTGTCCGCCCAGGTGGATCTGGCGATGGCGGCCGGGGTGCATCCGGGCAAACTGGTACTCGATCCGGGATTGGGCTTCGCCAAGAACGCCGACCACAACTGGGCGCTGCTGGGCGCGCTGCCGGAGCTGGCCGCGCAGGGCCTGCCGATCCTGATCGGCGCCTCCCGCAAGCGTTTCCTGGGCGCGCTGCTCGCCGACGACCAGGGCCCCCGCCCGCCCGACGGCCGCGAGACCGCGACCGCCACCATCTCCGCGCTGGCCGCGCTGCACGGGGCCTGGGGCGTGCGGGTGCACGATGTCCGGGCGTCGCTGGACGCCATCGCCGTCGCGGACTCCTGGCGGGCCGCCGATCACGCACGGATTCGGGGAGACCGGTGAGCACCGACCGCATCGAGCTGCGCGGCCTGCGCGCCTTCGGATACCACGGCTGCTTCGACTTCGAGCGCCGCGACGGCCAGGAGTTCGTCGTCGACATCACGCTGTGGCTGGACTTCGGAAAGGCCGCGGCCACCGACGATCTCGCCGCGACCGTCGACTACGGCGCGCTGGCCGGGCGGGCCGTCGCCATCGTGGCGGGCCCGCCGCGCAATCTGATCGAGACGGTGGTCTCCGAGATCGCCGACGACGTGATGACCGATCCGCGCGTCGCCGCCGCCGAGGTGGTGGTGCACAAGCCGTCCGCGCCGATTCCGCACACCTTCGCCGACGTCCGGGTGGTCGCCACTCGCCGCCGCACCGGACCCGACGTCACCGCCGGGGCCGTGGCATGACCCGCGCCGTCCTGTCGATCGGTTCGAACCTGGGCGACCGGCTCGCCCAGTTGCGCAGCGTGGTGGACGGCCTCGCGCCGTGGCTGACGGCGGTGTCGTCGGTGTACTCGACGCCGCCGTGGGGCGGGGTGCCGCAGCAGGACTACCTCAATGCCGTTCTGGTGGTGGAGGATCCGGCGGCCGAGGCGCGCGACTGGCTGCACCGCGGCCAGCGGCTGGAGCAGGCCGCCGGTCGGGTGCGCGAGGTGCGCTGGGGCGCACGGACACTCGATGTCGACGTGGTCTGGTGCGCGGCGCTGCGCCCGGCGGGCCCGCACCCGTGCCGCAGCACCGACCCCACCCTGACCCTGCCGCATCCGCAGGCGCACAACCGGGCCTTCGTGCTGGTGCCGTGGCTCGAGGTGGAGCCGGAGGCGCTGCTCGAGGTGGACGGCGTCCCGCGCCCGGTGCGCGAGTGGCTGGCCGCGCTCGACCCGGCCGAGGTCGAGGGTGTGCGGCGCACCGAGCATTCGCTGCGCGGGGCGTCATGAATGTCATGAAGCCGACGCGGGCACTGGATCTCACCGCGAACGTGCTGATCGCCGCGATCGTCGCGTGGTTCGCGACGCGCTGGGCGTACTCCAGCTTCCCGCCGATCACCGTGTTCGCGGGCGCCTCGCTGTATCCGGTGGCGGCGCTGGAGGCGGTGCTGGCCTTCGTGATTCGCGCCCGGGTCAACGACGAGCGCATCGGCGACGGCCCGCGGCACCTGCATCCGATCACCGCCGCGCGGGCGGTGGCGCTGGCGAAGGCGTCGGCGCAGGTGGGGTCGCTGGCGGCCGGGGTGTGGCTGGGCTTTCTGATCTGGGTGCTCCCGCAGCGCTCGACGCTGCGCGCCGCCGCGTCGGACACCCCGGGGGCGATCGTGGGCCTGGTGGCCGGGTTCGCCCTGGTGGCCGCCGCCCTGTGGCTGGAGTATTGCTGTCGTGCGCCGAGTGATCCGCCCGATGAGCCAGCAACCTCGTAGCGAAAGGGGTGTGCGGGGTCGCCGACCGGTGTCCGAGCCGGAATCCGCCGTGCAGGCTACCCTTGCGGGCATGGTTTCACCCTCCCGTAGCAGTGCCTCCACGCGACCAAGGGAGAACGCGGGACGATTCGTCGTCGGCGGATTGATGCTGCTCGGTCTGATTGCCAGCGTGTTTCCGATTTTCAGCAGCAATCTGCAATTGGTGCGGGTCGGCCTGGTCGCCGCGCTGTGGGCCGCGGTGATCGCCGCGCTGGTGGCCACCCGCTATCGGCGCGAGGCCGCGGTCGACCAGGCCAAGGCCCATGACCTGCAAACCGTCTACGAATTGCAGCTGGAGCGCGAGATCACCGCCCGGCGCGAGCATGAGCTCGCCGTCGAGGCCCGGGTGCGCCAGGAGGTGGGCGCCGACGCCGCCGAGATCGCGGCCCTGCGCGCCGAGCTGACCGTGCTGCGCGAAAGCCTGCAGCGGCTTTTCGACGGCGACCTGCCGATCGACCGGCCCGCCCTGCACGCGGACGCCTTCCGCGTCCAGGAGCTGCCGCGCGCCGCGGCGAACGGTAACTCGGCGGAAGCCGACACCTGGGACGCCTGGAGCGCCCCCGCGGTGCCCGTCTTCGAGCCCGACCACCCCGAACCCCCGGCCTTCGCCAGCCCCGACGACGACCCGGTCACCGCCGAAACCTCCATCGTCGCACCGGAACCCGAAGCGCCCGAGGAGCCCGCCCCCGCATCCCCCGTGGGCACCGCCGCGCGCCGCCGCCGACGCGCCGAATCCGATACCGACGACTACCCGGGCCGCAAACTCTCGGTCGCCGAGATCATGGCCAACCTCCGCTCCGAGCAGAACGGCGGCTGAGGGGAATCTCACCGGGGCCGCCCTGGTCACGGGTGGGCGGTGGGCCTATCCTCGACTGCAGCAACGTCTGGTACCTGCGGTTTTGCGGGACTGGAACGGAACTTTCGAGAGGACAATGGTGACCTCGGGCAAGGTTGTCTCAGGGACCGACCCTGCGCCCGCACGGCTGACGGTGGGAATCGTCTCGGCGGGACGCGTGGGCTCCGCGATCGGCGCGGCACTGGAGCGTGCCGGTCACATCGTCTTCGGCGTCTCGGCCATCTCCGACGCGTCGCGGCTGCGCGCCCGCACCCGGCTGCCGGATTCGCGGATTCTCCCGGCCGAGGAGGTCGCCGCGCGCAGCGAGCTGCTGATCCTGGCCGTGCCGGATGCCGAATTGGCCGGGCTGGTGGCCGGTTTGGCGGCGGCGCGGGTGGTGCGGCCCGGCACCATCGTGGCGCACACCTCCGGCGCGAACGGCATCGGCGTGCTGGCCCCGCTGACCGCGCGCGGCGCGCGGGCGCTGGCCATCCACCCGGCCATGACCTTCACCGGCCACGACGAGGACCTGTCCCGGCTCGGCAACGCCTGCTTCGGCATCACCGCCGCCGACGAAATCGGTTACGCCATCGCGCAATCGCTGGTCATCGAGATGGGCGGCGAACCGGTGCGGGTGCCGGAGGAACACCGCACGCTCTATCACGCCGCCCTCGCGCACGGCAGCAATCATCTGGTCACGCTGATCGTGGACGCCGTGGACGCGCTGCGCGCCGCCCTGGCGGGACCGGGCCTGCTGGGTCAGCAGACCGTCGACGAACAGCCGGGCGGCCTGGCCGAGCGCATCCTCGCGCCGCTGGCCTCCGCCGCGCTCGAAAACGCCCTGCGCCGTGGCCAATCCGCGCTCACCGGCCCGGTCGCCCGCGGCGACGCCGACGCGGTCGCCGCCCACCTCGACGCCCTCGCGGCCGTCGACGCACGCCTGGCCGCGGGCTATCGCGCGCAGTCGCTGCGCACCGCCGAGCGGGTGCGCACCAATCCCGCCCTGATCGAATTGCTGGAGGGACGCTGATGCCCGATCCGAAGACCCTGCGCGGCGCGTACACGCCGGGCGAACTGACCGTGGTGCACGAGCCCGCGACGCTGTCCGCGGTGACCACCGCGCTGCGCTCGGTGGGCCGCACGATCGCCCTGGTGCCCACCATGGGCGCCCTGCACGAGGGGCACCTGGAGCTGGTGCGCCGCGCCAAGCGCACCAACCGGGTCGTGATCGTCTCGATCTTCGTCAACCCGTTGCAGTTCGCGGCGGGGGAAGACCTGGACCGGTACCCGCGCACCCTGGACGCCGACGTGGACCTGCTGCGCGGCGAGGGCGTCGAGCTGGTGTTCGCCCCCAGCGCCGCGCAGATGTATCCCGTCGGCCCGCGCACCTCGGTGCATCCGGGACCGCTCGGCGCCGAGCTCGAGGGCGCCAGCCGCCCGACCCATTTCGCGGGCGTGCTGACCGTGGTGGCCAAGCTGCTGCAGATCGTCCGCCCGCACGAGGCGTTCTTCGGCGAGAAGGACTACCAGCAGCTCACCCTCATCCGGGACATGGTGCGGGACTTGAACTTCGACGTCTCCATCGTCCCGGTGGCCACCGTCCGGGAGCGGGACGGCCTGGCGCTGTCCTCGCGCAACCGCTATCTCGACCCGGCCCAGCGCGAGCTGGCGACCACGCTGTCGGCCGCCCTGGCCGCCGGTCGGCACGCCGCGGGCCTGGGCCCGGACGGGGTGCTGGCCGCGGCCCGCGCCGTGCTCGACGGCGTGCCCGGCATCGATGTCGACTACCTGGAGCTGCGCGGCGCGGACCTGGGCGACATCCCGCCGAGCGGCAATGCCCGGCTGCTGGTCGCCGCCCGCATCGGCGCCACCCGCCTGATCGACAACATGCCGGTCACCGTCGGCGTGGCGATCGACGGCCACCCCACCACCCCCGACACTGCCGAAGCGTCCGCGTAGGAAAGGCGACCGCGATGTTGCGCACCATGATGAAGTCGAAGATCCACCGCGCCACCGTGACGCACGCGGATCTGCACTACGTCGGCTCGGTGACGGTGGACCAGGATCTGCTGGACGCCGCCGATCTGCTCGAGGGCGAGCAGGTCTGCATCGTCGACATCGATAACGGCGCCCGGCTCGAGACCTACGTGATCGCGGGCGAGCGCGGCTCCGGAGTCATCGGAATCAACGGCGCCGCAGCCCATCTGGTGCATCCGGGCGATCTGGTGATCCTGATCGCCTACGGTCAGCTGGACGAGCGGGAGGTACGCGAGTACGCGCCCCGGGTGGTGTTCGTCGACGAGCGCAACCGGCCGGTGGACCTGGGCTCGGATCCGGCGCACGCGCCCGACGGCTCGGACCTGTCGTCCCCGCGCTCGCTGACCGTCGCCTGATCGGCGGGGACGGCATGCTTCTCGCGATCGACGTCCGCCCCACCAGCATCGAGATCGGCCTGTTCTCCGGCAGCGGCTCGCATTCGACACTGGTGCAGACCTGGCGCATGCACACCAATCCGCTGCTGACCGCCGACGAATTCGCCATGCAGGTGCGCGGCCTGATCGGCGACCGGCTCGAGCAGGTCACCGGCGTCGCGGCGCTGTCCACCATGGCGCCGGTGCTGCGCGAGCTGCGCGGCATGCTGACCCGCTACTGGGCCACCGTCCCGCACGTGCTGGTGGAACCCGGTGTGCGGACCGGGATTCCGCTGCTGGTGGACAATCCGAAGGAGGTGGGCGCGGACCGCATCGTCAACTGCCTGTCCGCCTTCCACCGCTTCGACGCCCCGGCCATCGTGGTCGACTTCGGCACCGCCATCTGCGTGGACGTGGTGTCGGGCAAGGGCGAATTCCTCGGCGGCACCATCGCGCCGGGCGTGGAGATCGCGACCGAGGCGCTGGTGGCCCGCACCGCGCTGCGGCGCGCCGAGCTGACCCGCCCGCGCTCGGTGGTGGGCAAGAACAGCCTGGAATGCATCCAATCCGGCGCGGTCTTCGGCTTCGCCGGGCTGGTCGACGGCCTCATCGATCGCATCCGCGACGAGCTCGACGGCTTCTCCGGCAACGACGTCGCCGTGGTCGCCACCGGCACCGCCGCCCCGCTCATCGTCCCGGAATCGGAGACCATCGAGCACCACGAACCACACCTCACCCTGGACGGCCTGCGCCTGGTGTACGAGCGCAACCAGCAGCGACGGCGCTGACTGTGGCGAGCGCAACACGGTTCTTGCACACCGGACCGTCGCTGCTAAGCTGTCGCTCGTGTCTTTCCGCATGAGCACCCAGGAGTGTTGTCGAGGCTGATTCGCCTCGGCCGATGTCGGGGCTTCGCATCCCCCGACCGTTCACTCTCCTGGAGATTCGCTCATGCGTTCCTCTGTAGTCACCCACCCTGTTCGTCTCGCGCCCGAGATCACCGACCGTGCCGTCGCCTCGGCGCTGCCCACCCGGCTGCGCCCGGCCGACCTGCTGCGGCTCACCGACGAGGGCGCCGAGGACGTGCTGGCCGGGCGCTACGACCACCTGCTGCCGTCCGACGGCCGCTGGCCCACCGACAATCGCTGGGCCACAAGGCTGCTCGCCGACGAGGAGGTCGACGTCTGGCTGATCAGCTGGGTGGCCGGTCAGGCCACCGAGCTGCACGACCACGCCGGTTCCCTCGGCGCGCTCACCGTGCTCAGCGGCGCGCTCTCGGAACTGCGTTGGAACGGAAGCGAATTGCGCCGGCGCACGCTGTCGGCGGGGGACCAGGCGTCGTTCCCGCTCGGCTGGGTGCACGACGTGGTCCGCGCCCCCGGCGAGCCGCCCACCGGTCCACCGGACCCGACGCTGTCGATCCACGCCTATTCACCACCGCTCACCGCCATGTCCTATTACGAGGTCACCGGCCACGGCACGCTGCGGCGCACCCGGACCGTCCTCACCGACCAGCCCGAAGGCGATGTGAAATGACCCACTTGACGATCGACCGCATGCTGGAGAACGCGCGGACGCAACTGAAGCGCGTGTACGCGTTCGAATTGCCGCAGGCGATCGAACGGGGCGCGCTGCTGGTCGACATTCGGCCGCAGGCGCAGCGGGTGAAAGAGGGCACGCTGCCCGGCGCGCTGGTGATCGAGCGAAATGTCCTCGAATGGCGCCTGGACCCGAGCAGTTCCGCGCGCCTGGCGGCGGCCACCGACCACGATGTGGAATGGATCGTGGTCTGCTCCGAGGGCTACACCTCCAGCCTGGCCGCGGCCTCGCTACAGCAGCTGGGATTGCACCGGGCCACCGATCTGGTGGGCGGCTATCAGGCGTTGAAGGCGGCCGGATTGTTGTCGGTCGCGGCGGGCGCCCCGCACTTCGTGCGCGAGGTCGGCGCACTGGTCTCGCTGTAATTCTCCCGGCCGGTCGGTGAATCGGCGCGCGGCGCAGGCGTTTTCGCGATAGCGTCCGATGCGCCGCAATTCTTCGACCGGTCGGTGGGTGCGGTGAATCGGTCTCGGATCCGTACTCGAAACGATGCCGATTCGTTACGGGCCGCAACTGTCCGGGCGGCGCGCAAAACGATTTCCGGCGCACGATAGGGTAGGTGTCCGTGAGCACCCCGAACACCCCTTCGTCCGGCCGCTCCACGGGTTCGGTTCCCGCGGAGCAATCCCGTCCTGCCGCAGCGGAAGTCGACGTTCCCGAGCAGATGCGGATTCGCCGGGAGAAGCGTGAGCGGCTGCTCGGGGAGGGCCGCGAGGCGTATCCGGTGGTGGTGCCGCGCACACATACCCTGGCCGAAATTCGCGCCGCCTATCCCGACCTCGCCCCCGACACGCAGACGGGGCTGCGGGTCGGCGTCGCCGGGCGCGTCATTTTCATGCGTAATACCGGCAAGTTGTGTTTTGCGACGCTCCAGGAGGGCGACGGCACCAAGTTGCAGGCGATGATCAGCCTGAACGGTGTCGGCGCCGATGCGCTGGCGGCCTGGAAGGCCGATGTCGACCTGGGCGACTTCGTATTCGTGCACGGCGAGGTGATCTCCTCGCGAACCGGCGAATTGAGCGTCATGGCCGATTCCTGGTCGATGGCGGCGAAGTCGCTGCGCCCGCTGCCGGTGGCGCACAAGGAGCTGAGCGAGGAGTCGCGGGTCCGCCAGCGCTACGTCGATCTCATCGTGCGGCCGGAGGCGCGGGAGATGGCGCGCACCCGGGTGCGGGTGGTGCGCGCGCTGCGAAACGCCTTGGAGCGCAGGGGTTTCCTGGAGGTCGAGACCCCCATGCTGCAGACCCTGCACGGCGGCGCGGCCGCGCGCCCGTTCGTCACCCACTCCAATGCGCTGGATATGGATCTGTACCTGCGCATCGCGCCGGAGCTGTTCCTCAAGCGCTGCGTGGTGGGCGGCATCGAGAAGGTCTTCGAGATCAACCGCAACTTCCGCAACGAGGGCGCGGACTCCACCCATTCGCCCGAGTTCGCGATGTTGGAAACGTATGAGGCGTACGGCACCTACGACGATTCCGCGCGGATGATGCGGGAATTGATCCAGGAGGTGGCCCAGGAGGTCTACGGGACGCAGGTGGTCACCCTGGCCGACGGCACCGAATACGACCTGGGCGGCGAGTGGAACACCGTCCAGATGTACCCCTCGCTGTCGGACTCGCTGGGTGTGGCCGTGACACCGGAAACGACGGTACCGGAATTACTGGCGCTGGCCGATCGGGTCGGCCTGGAAATTCCCCAGGACAAGGGCTACGGGCACGGCAAACTGGTCGAGGAACTGTGGGAGCATGTCTACGGCGACAAGCTGTACGCGCCGACTTTCGTGCGCGACTTCCCGGTGGAGACCTCGCCGCTGACCCGCCAGCACCGCAGCAAGCCCGGCGTGACCGAGAAGTGGGATCTCTACGTCCGCGGCTTCGAGTTGGCCACGGGCTATTCGGAACTCGTGGATCCGGTGATTCAGCGCGACCGGTTCATCGATCAGGCCAGATTGGCGGCCGCGGGTGACGACGAGGCGATGCGGCTCGATGAGGACTTCCTTTCGGCCATGGAACATGGTATGCCACCGACAACGGGGACCGGTATGGGAATCGACCGGTTGCTGATGGCGTTGACGGGTCTGGGAATCAGGGAAACGATACTGTTCCCAATTGTGCGTCCGGCCGCGCGCTGAGTGGTCGGATTCATTGCCGAAGTCCCGTGTTGGAAATCTCGGAATTCGAGGTATTCTCAACTCGGGTATCGGCCTAGTATGCGGGTCGCACGATTTCGAGAGGACGTTCATCTCATGGCAAAGAAGGTCACCGTTAGCCTGATCGACGATGTCGACGGTGAGTCCATCGCGGACGAGACCATCGAGTTTGCGATCGACGGTGTGTCGTACGAGATCGACTTGTCCGCGGCAAATGCGGCGAAGCTGCGTGACGGGCTGGAACAGTGGGTCACCAACGCGCGCCGGACGAGCGGGCGTCGGCGCAGCAAGCCGGCCGGTGCCGGTGCGGGCGCGCCGAAGAGCCGGGTGTCGATGGATCGGGAGCAGAGTGCCGCAATTCGGGAATGGGCGCGGCGCAAGGGTCACAAGGTCTCCGCGCGCGGTCGTATCTCCGCCGACATTACCGAGGCGTACAACAAGGAAGTCGGTCGCGCGAACTAGCCGACCGCATTCGCCGCTGCCACTCGGAGGAATCGTGCGCCGTCCGGGTGGCAGCGGCGTATTCCATGCGTATTCCGCATAACCGATGAAACACCCCGTTTCGCGACGCGCGGTATGCGATCTTGCCCGCTTCGATCCGGCGCGGCACCATGGAAACTGTGCGAATGACGTCACTGGCGCGGTGGAGAGCTGAGGTATCGGCACAGTGACCGGATTTCACGGATCGTTCCTACGATTCACCGATGGCGCCGGGCAGCACCAGGAAGTGACGCTCACCCCCGAGCGGCAGCGCATCACCATCGGCCGCTCGCCGCAGGCGGATCTCACGCTGGCCTGGGACGCGGAGGTGTCCCGGCTGCACGCCTCGGTGGAGTACCTGGGCGCGCACTGGACCATCGTGGACGACGGCCTTTCGCGCAACGGCACTTTCGTCAACGGCGAGCGGCTGGTGGGCCGGCGGCGGCTGGTCGCGGGCGATCGCATCCGCATGGGCACCTCGATGCTGTCGTTCCACGACTTCGGCGGCGCGGTCGACGATCAGACCCGCACCTCCGCCATGTCGCTGCCGCCGCTGCGCTCGCTCACCGAGACCCAGCGCTCGGTGCTGATCGCGCTGTGCCGCCCCTACAAGAACAACGCCGGGTTCGCGTCGCCCGCCTCCAATCAGCAGATCGCCACCGAGCTGTTCCTCAGCGTGGACGCGATCAAAACCCATATGCGCACGCTGTTCTCGAAGTTCGGCGTCGAGGACCTGCCGCAGAACCAGAAGCGGGTGCGTCTGGCCGGATTGGCATTACAGAGCGGAATCATCTCCGACCGCGACCTGTAGCGGCTACCCTCCTAGAACGAGTTCTAGTTCTGGGAGGCTCCCATGCGTCGACTGCCGGGAACGATGCTGATCATGGCCGTCCTGACCACGCTGTGGCTCGGATCGGCGACGACGGCCCGGGCGGAGTATCCGGTCGCCTACAACTTCTTCGCCGGAATCCCGGACGAGCTCGCGCATCCCGGCGGCTCGCTGCCGGGCTCGAACGACCGGTCCTGCCGCCCGAGCGCCGCGCACCCCGATCCGGTGGTGCTCGTACACGGCACCGGCGGTGGGGCACAGACCAATTGGGGCGCGTACGTGCCGCTGCTCGCGAACGCCGGGTACTGCGTGTTCGCGCTCACCTACGGCGCCTACGACCTGCCGTGGCCGATCTCGGCCATCGGCGGCATGCAACCGATCGAATCGAGCGCCGCGCAGCTCGCGGCCTTCGTCGACCGGGTGCGAGCCGAGACCGGCGCGGCGCGGGTGGACCTGATCGGCCACTCCCAGGGCAACATCGTCGGCAACTACTACATCAAGCGGCTCGGCGGGGCGGGGCGGGTGCACGCCTTCGTCGCGATCGCCGCGCCGTGGCTGGGCACCGACGCCTTCTCACTCGGGGAACTCACCGCCTTCACCCGGCAGCTGGGGGTGGGCCCGCAGTTCGAGGCGGCCGCGGGCGCGCTGTGCCACGCCTGCGCGCAGATGCTGAAGGGCTCGGACTTCATGCGCGGGCTGCTGGCCGACGGGGTGTACGACCCGAGTGTGACCTACACCAATATCGAGACCCGCTACGACGAGCTGGTGGTGCCGCCCTCGATCGCGCTGGTGCCGGGCCCGCGCACCACGAATGTGCTGGTCCAGGACGGATGCCCGGCCGATCTGACCGAGCACGCGGGCATCGCGGGCAGCGCCCGCGCGGCGGCGTTCGCGCGCAACGCCCTCGACCCGGCGCATCCGGTGCCGGTCCCCTGTCACCCGGCGCTGCCGCTCGTCGGCGGGTAGCGTGAATTCGGCTGCTCCGGTGACTCGGAATCCAGTCGCAACGTTTCCGCGCGGAGGTCACCGTGCGGTTCCGGCATTCCGGGCCCGACCGGGTGATACCCGCACCTCTGTTCGCTCTGGGCGTATCGAGAAGGAAACGAACCCGGCAACAGCTGCGTTATGACTGAATGAGTCGCGCTGTCGGCGGTTCGCAATAGGGTGGACGGACGACGGGCGAGACCCCCGCCAACTAGAGTGGAGGCGGGGGATGCAACCCCAGGGCTTCATGGCAGGCTGGCGCTCAGTCGACTGAAGCGCCGGAACGCCGTAGATAGCGGAGCAGGAAGTGAGGGAGCGATGTTCGAGAGGTTCACCGACCGCGCGCGGCGGGTCGTTGTCCTGGCCCAGGAAGAGGCCAGGATGCTCAACCACAACTACATCGGCACCGAGCACATCCTGCTGGGCCTGATCCACGAGGGTGAGGGTGTGGCGGCGAAGTCCCTGGAATCCCTGGGGATTTCGCTGGAGGGTGTGCGCAGTCAGGTGGAGGAGATCATCGGGCAGGGCCAGCAGGCGCCGTCCGGTCACATTCCCTTCACCCCGCGGGCCAAGAAGGTGCTGGAGCTGAGCCTGCGCGAGGCGCTGCAGCTCGGCCACAACTACATCGGCACCGAACACATCCTGCTCGGCCTGATCCGCGAGGGCGAGGGCGTCGCCGCCCAGGTCCTGGTCAAGCTCGGCGCCGACCTGAATCGGGTGCGCCAGCAGGTCATCCAGTTGCTGTCGGGCTACCAGGGCAAGGAGCCCGTGGAGTCGGGGGCGCGCGGCGAGTCGGGCACCCCGTCCACCTCGCTGGTGCTCGACCAGTTCGGCCGCAACCTCACCCAGGCCGCGCTCGAGGGCAAGCTCGACCCGGTCATCGGCCGCTCGAAGGAGATCGAGCGGGTCATGCAGGTGCTCAGCCGCCGCACCAAGAACAACCCGGTGCTGATCGGCGAGCCCGGCGTCGGCAAGACCGCGGTCGTCGAGGGCCTGGCCCAGGCGATCGTGAACGGCGAGGTGCCGGAGACGCTGAAGGACAAGCAGCTCTACACCCTGGACCTGGGTTCGCTGGTCGCGGGCAGCCGCTACCGCGGCGATTTCGAGGAGCGCCTGAAGAAGGTGCTCAAGGAGATCAACACCCGCGGCGACATCATCCTGTTCATCGACGAGCTGCACACGCTGGTGGGTGCGGGCGCGGCCGAGGGCGCCATCGACGCGGCCTCCATCCTCAAGCCCAAGCTGGCCCGCGGCGAGCTGCAGACCATCGGCGCGACCACCCTCGACGAGTACCGCAAGTACATCGAGAAGGACGCCGCCCTCGAGCGCCGGTTCCAGCCGGTGCAGGTGGGCGAGCCGACCGTCGAGCACACCATCAACATCCTCAAGGGCCTGCGCGACCGGTACGAGGCGCACCACCGCGTCTCCATCACCGATTCCGCGCTGGTCGCGGCCGCCACGCTGGCCGACCGCTACATCAACGACCGCTTCCTGCCGGACAAGGCGATCGACCTCATCGACGAGGCGGGCGCCCGCATGCGCATCCGCCGGATGACCGCGCCGCCGGACCTGCGCGAGTTCGACGACAAGATCGCCGAGGCGCGCCGGGAGAAGGAGTCCGCGATCGACGCGCAGGACTTCGAGAAGGCCGCGCGGCTGCGCGACAAGGAAAAGCAGCTGGTCGCCAAGCGCGCCGAGCGCGAGAAGCAGTGGCGTTCGGGCGATCTGGACGTCGTGGCCGAGGTCGACGACGAGCAGATCGCGGAGGTGCTGGCCAACTGGACCGGTATCCCGGTGTTCAAGCTCACCGAGGAGGAGACCACCCGTCTGCTCCGCATGGAGGACGAGCTGCACAAGCGGATCATCGGCCAGGAGGACGCGGTCAAGGCCGTGTCGAAGGCCATCCGCCGCACCCGCGCCGGTCTGAAGGACCCCAAGCGCCCGTCCGGTTCGTTCATCTTCGCCGGTCCGTCCGGTGTCGGTAAGACCGAGCTGTCCAAGGCGCTGGCCAACTTCCTGTTCGGCGACGACGACGCGCTCATCCAGATCGACATGGGCGAGTTCCACGACCGCTTCACCGCCTCGCGGCTGTTCGGCGCCCCTCCGGGCTACGTCGGCTACGAGGAGGGCGGCCAGCTCACCGAGAAGGTGCGCCGCAAGCCGTTCTCGGTCGTGCTGTTCGACGAGATCGAGAAGGCCCACCAGGAGATCTACAACACCCTGCTGCAGGTCCTCGAGGACGGCCGCCTGACTGACGGTCAGGGCCGGACCGTGGACTTCAAGAACACGGTGCTGATCTTCACCTCCAACCTCGGCACCTCCGACATCTCGAAGGCCGTGGGTCTGGGCTTCACCCAGTCCAACGCCGAGGGCTCGAACTACGAGCGGATGAAGCTCAAGGTCAACGACGAGCTGAAGAAGCACTTCCGCCCCGAGTTCCTCAACCGCATCGACGACGTGATCGTCTTCCACCAGCTCACCACCGACCAGATCGTGGAGATGGTGGACCTGATGATCAACCGCGTCGGCAACCAGCTGCGGAACAAGGACATGGAGATGGAGCTGTCCGACCGGGCCAAGAGCCTGCTCGCCAAGCGCGGCTTCGATCCGGTGCTGGGCGCCCGCCCGCTGCGCCGGACAATCCAGCGCGAGATCGAGGACCAGCTGTCGGAGAAGATCCTCTTCGGCGAGATCGGCCCCGGCCAGATCATCACGGTCGACGTCGAGAACTGGGACGGCGAAGGCGCCGGCGAGGACGCCAAGTTCACCTTCACCGGCCGGGAGAAGGCCAAGGTCGACGCTCCCGTCGAGGAGAAGCCGGTCGCGGCGCTCGCCGGTGAGGCGAAGGCCGCCGGAGAGTAGTCGAGTCTCTCCCCGCCGAGGGCCCCTCTCGCAGTGTGCGAGAGGGGCCCTCGCGCATGCACGGCCGAAAATCGGTGGCGCATACCGGTGCGTGTGGCCGACCCTCGTAGGGACGCTCGACGCGAAAGGACCGCATGCTCACCGAATCTCAGATCGAGGCGTTCATTACCGATGGGTTCGTGAAGATCGAACAGGCGTTCTCGCGCGAGACGGCCGATGCGGCGCGGGAGATTCTCTGGCGGGCGACGGGGTGTGATCCCGACGATCGCTCGACGTGGACGCAGCCCGTGATCCGGTTGTGGGATCACGCCGAGGAGCCGTTCCGGGACGCGGTCACCGCCCCCGTCCTGCTCGAGGCCTACGACCAGCTGGTCGGGCAGGGGCGCTGGCTGCCGCGAAACACCCTGGGCACCTTCCCGATTCGCTTCCCGAGCGAGGAATCGCCGGGCGACGACGGCTGGCACGTGGACGCCAGTTTCGGCGACGACCTGAACGACCCCCTGTCGTGGCGGGTCAATGTGCGGTCGAAGGGACGGGCATTGCTGATGCTGTTCCTGTTCTCCGACGTGGACCCCGACGACGCACCGACTCGCATCAAGGTCGGTTCGCACCTGCGGCTTCCGTCAATGCTCCAGCCCTACGGCGACGAGGGGACGCGGATGGGGGATCGGACGATGATCGAGTTCTACAACGATGGCGCCGCCGACCTTCCCGTGGCGCTGGCCACCGGATGGGCGGGCGACGTCTACCTGTGCCACCCCTTCCTGGTGCACGCCGCGCAGCCGAATCTGATCGGGCGGCCGAAATTCATGGCCCAGCCCCCGCTGCTGCTGCGCGAGCCGTGCGAATTGGAGCGGCCCGACGCCGCGTATTCACCAGTGGAGCAGGCCATTCGGCGCGGGCTGGGCGTGAATCAGCGCATTTGATGCCGCACCGGCGCCAACTCGGCCAGCAGGTCCTCGGGCACCACGATCTCGTCGATGCCGTATTGCTCGTTCCAGCGCCGCAATTGGTCGGCCGCCGCCACCGGATCCTCGGGAAGCAGGCCGACCCCTCCGACGGCCCGAACATCCTCGATCCGCATCCCGAATGCCGAGCCCAGGAACGGTGAGAGTCGATCGCCGATGCCGACCACGGTGTGGGTGAACGGAATTGGGCGATCGGTGTGGTCGCGGACCACGCCGACCAGCGTGGCCAGCTGCGGCTCGGTGGCGAACGGCGGCAGGGCGGCCATGAAGCGGTCCGCGAATTCGGCTGCGGCGGTGAGGGTGCGCGGCCCGCTGGCGGCGACCATGACGGCCGGCGCCGGATCGACCTCCGCGCGAACGGCTTTCACGGTATCGGCCAGCGCGCGCCGACGATCCGCGCCCGATCCCCATGCCATGCCCAGTCGTTCGGCCTCCGCCTCGGCGTCCGGGCGGCCCAGGCCCAGGCCGAGTTCGAAACGACCGTCGGAAAGCAGTTGCAGCGCAGCCGTTTCCCGCACCACCGCCGCGGGCGTGCGCAGCGGGACGGCGAGCACGTTCGGCCGCAGCCGCAGCGTGCTCGTCACCGCCGCCGCGGCCGCCAGCGCCGGGAACGGGGACGCGGTGCGCAGTGTGTCCGGCAGCAGCAGCGTATGAATGCCCTGCTCCTCCACGGCCCGCACCGCGCGGACCCAGCCCGCCCGCGGAACCACGATCGCCCCGAAACGAATATCCGTTCTCATTCCTCCACCCTCCGCCACCCCTCGCCCGGAGACATCGGCACCGACGCGACATCTGCCGTACGTCTCGACGCGTATGTCTACTGCCAGCCCGGTCGTACCAGGCCGGATTCGTAGGCCATGACGACCAGCTGGGTGCGGTCGCGGGCGGCGAGTTTGAGCAGGATTCGGCTGACGTGGGTGCGGGCGGTGGCGGGGCTCAGGAACAGGCGTTCGGCTATTTCGGCGTTGGTGAGGCCCTCGGCTACCAGGGTCATGACCTCGCGTTCGCGGTCGGTGAGTGCGGAGAGGGCGGCGGTGGGGGCGGGCTTTGCGCGGGAGGCGAATTCGGCCACCAGGCGGCGGGTCACGCTGGGGGACAGCAGGGCGTCACCGGCCGCCACCACGCGCACCGCGCGGACCAGGTCGGCGGGCTCGGTGTGTTTGACCAGGAAACCCGTTGCGCCCGAACGCATTGCCTCGAAGACGTACTCGTCCAGCTCGAAGGTGGTCAGCACGACCACCTTGACCCCGGCCAGCCGGGCGTCCTCGGCGATGAGCCGGGTCGCGCACAGGCCGTCCAGCACCGGCATTCGGATGTCCATCAGCACCACGTCCGGGATCAGCTCGCGGGTCATCAGGAGTGCCTGCTGGCCGTTGTCGGCCTCGCCGACCACCTCGATGCCGTCCTGCGCGTCCAGCAGCGCGACGAAGCCGCCGCGCACCAGCGCCTGATCGTCGGCCACCAGCACCCGGACGGCGCGGTCGTCGGTCATCGGTTCTCCTGCGTGAGGTCGGTCCGGAGCGGGAGCCGCGCGCCGACGTGGAAGCCGCCGTCGGCCCGCGGCCCGGTCGTTACGGCGCCGCCGAGCGCGTGCGCCCGCTCCCGCATGCCCGCAATTCCGTTGCCGCCCACGGTTGTGGACGGCTGTGGAGCATTCGGCGGCCGCTCGTTGTCGACCGTGACGATCAGCGCGTCGGGCGAATACTCCACGGTGACAACGGCTTCGGCGCCGGGCGCGTGCCGCAGCACATTGGTCAGCGCCTCCTGCGCGATGCGCGCGGCCGCGCCGTCCACCACCGCGGGCAGCCGCTGCGGCGTGCCCCGCACGACGGCCCGCACCGCCAGCCCGGCCGTGCGGGCGGGCCCGAGCAGGGTGTCCAGATCGGTGATGCCGACCGTCGGACTGGTCGGCGCCACACCGTTTTCCGCGCCCGCGCGCAGCGAGTGCAGCAGCGCGTGCACCTCGCCGAGCGCGTCCCGGCTGACCGTCTTGATCGCCGCCAGCGCGGTCGCGGCCTGCTCCGGCCTGCGGTCGAACAGTTCCAGCGCGACCGAGGACTGCACATTGATCACCGACAGGCTGTGCGCGAGCACATCGTGCAGGTCCCGGGCGATCGCGAGCCGCTCCTCGGTGGCGTGCTGTTCGCGTTCGGCCAGCTCGCGGGCGCGCTCGGCCTCCCGATTGCGGCGCGCGGCCTCGGCGCGCTGCCGCCGGGCCACCACCACCGCGCGCCGCTGCCGCACCCCCTCGGCGACCGCGACCAGCACGCACAGCCACGCGAAAAGCCCTGCTAATTGCCAGCTTTCGGCGGGGCGCCCGCGCAGCGCGGGCACCGGCCACACCATCAGCGCGTAGCCGACCGGCACGAACGGGTAGGTGTACCAGCGCGATACGCGGGTCGCGGCGGTGAGGAAGGCGACGATCAGCGAGACGAACACCGGACCGTAGCCGTAGTCGGCGAACAGGTAGCCGACCGCGATCGCCAGCACGGTGAAGAACACGGCCCGCGGATAGGCCCGGCGCAGCACCAGCACCAGCGGACCGGCCAGCAGCAGCGCGTAGCCGAGCCCGTCGACCGGGCGCACCCCGGCCACGCCGTGCGCCAGGGCGAAGCGGTTGGCCGCGTGCCCGCCGACCAGCTGCGCGGCGGCCACGACGGCCGCCACCAGCAGATCCCGGCCGCAGGGCCGCGCCGTCGACGTCACCTCCGAACGGTAACGCCGCCGGCCCGGCGGCGGGGCGCACGCGCCGCGAATTACGTCCGGATACGTATGCCGGATCGCGCCGGTCGGCCGATGCGTTTCCCCGGGCTCGGGCGCAGGCTCGATGCCATGAACGGTTCGATTGTGGTCACCGATGCGCTGACCAAACGATACGGCTCGCACACCGCCGTCGACGCGGTCGCCATGACGGTCCACGCGGGCGAGATCTACGGCTTCCTAGGCCCCAACGGCGCGGGCAAGACCACCACGCTGCGCATGCTGGTCGGCCTGATCCGGCCGACATCGGGCACCGCAACGGTGCTCGGCGGGCGCCCCGGCGATCCGGCCGTCACGCGCCGCATCGGCGTGCTCATCGAGGGCCCCGGCTTCTACCCGTACCTGTCCGGCCGCGACAACCTACTGGTACTGGCCCGCTATCGCGGCTGCTCGGCCGCCGACGTGACCGAGGCCCTGCGGCGGGTCGGCCTGTCCGACCGCGCCGACGACAAGTTCCGCACCTACTCGCTCGGCATGAAGCAGCGCCTCGGCGTCGCCGTCGCCCTGCTCGGCACCCCCGACCTGCTGATCCTCGACGAACCCACGAACGGCCTCGATCCGGCCGGAATGGCCGAGATGCGCGCCCTCATCACCGGACTCGCCGCCGACGGGCACACCGTGGTGCTGTCCAGCCACCTGCTCAGCGAGGTGCAGGAAATCTGCGACCGCGTCGGCGTCATCTCCCGGGGCCGCCTCCTCACCGAATCCACGGTGACCGAATTGCGCGGCGCGGCAACCCTGTTCGTCCGCGCCGAACCGCCGGAGCTGGCCTACCCCGCGATCCGCCGCGTAGTAGGCGACCACTCCGCCCTACTCACCGCCGCCGGTATCAGAGTCGACGCCGATGCGGCAACGGCACCGCGACTCGCCCGCGCGGTGATCGAGTCCGGCGCCGACCTCTTGGAACTGCGCACCGATGAAAAGTCGCTGGAGGAAGCGTTTTTCGAGATGACGGAGGAGGCCCCGGCCAAAAGCGTGCCGGGGCCGGGGAGTGGGGGTGTGCCGGGGCCAGGGAGTGGGGGTGTGCCGGGATCGGGGGTTTCGGGGGCACAGCATGAGACAGCGCGGAAGGTGGTGGCGTGATGCGGGATTTGTTGGCTTGTGGGCGGGCGGAATTGGTTCGGCTGGGGAAGTGGCCTGCCATGTGGATTTTGTTGGGGACGTGGATTCTGTTGAATCTTGTGTTCGCCTATCTGTTCAATTATTTGGCGTTTACGACCGGGTCGGGGACGCGGATGTCCAATGGGCTGCCGCGGGATCTGTTGTTGCGGCAGATGCTGCCGGGGGCGGTGCCGGAGGTGTTCACGCAGGGGATGGCGATGTTCGGTGGGGCGCTGATTCTGGTGCTGGGGGCGCTCGCGGTGGGGAGCGGGTACGGGTGGGGTACCTGGAAGACGGTGTTCACCCAGGGGCCGTCGCGGGTGAGTGTGGTGGGGGGCACCGTGGTGGCGCTGGCGGTCGTGGTGGTCGGGCTGGTGTGCGCGGCATTCGTGGTGGACACCGGGGTGGCGGCGGTGATCGGTGTGGTGCAGCACCAGTCGCTCGCGCTGCCGTCGGCGAGTCGCGTCCTGCTCGGAATCGTCACGGGCACGGCCATTCTCGGCATGTGGACGCTGGCGGGGGCGCTGATCGGCGCGCTGGCCCGCGGACCGGCCCTCGCCGTGGGACTGGGGCTGGTGTGGGTGCTGGTGGTGGAGAACCTGCTGCGCGGGGTGGCGGCGATCTTCTCGCCGATCCGCGCGATCACCGACCACCTGCCCGGCACCGCCGCCGGTTCCCTGGCGGGCGCGATGCGCACGGTCGAGGGATCGGCGACGCCCGGCGTCCTCGACATCCTGTCGCGGCCCGCCTCGTTCGCGCTACTCGCGGGCTACCTGGTGGTCTTCGCCGCCACCACGGTGTGGCTGCTCCGCACCCGCGACATGGTGTGAGGGACAAGCGGATACGACACCGCTCGCGAGATCGTCACGCGGGCGGTGCGCTCGCGTCCGGCCCCCTGGCACCCCCTCTCCTCGCCGCGAAGGGGTGGGGGCGAACGGCTCCAGCGGGTAGGTTCGATCGCGACGGCGACCCTATCCCACTGAGAAAGGACAGCGATGCCCACACGTACCGCCCGGACCGCCTGGACCGGAGGACTGCAGGACGGCTCCGGCCAGGTCGAGCTGGCCAGCTCGGGCGTCGGCAAGTTCGACGTGTCGTTCCCGAAGCGCACCGCCGACTCCGCCGACGGCACCACCAGCCCGGAGGAGCTCATCGCCGCCGCGCATTCCTCCTGCTACGCCATGGCGCTCTCGGCGCAGATCGGCAATGCCGGTGGCACCGTGCAGAGCCTGGACGTGAACGCCGACGTGACGCTCGGTCCGGACCCGGCCGGCGGCTTCCACATCTCGACCATCAAGCTGACCGTGCGCGGCAAGGCCAGCGGCATCGACGCGGCCGCGTTCCAGACCGCCGCCGAGGCCGCCAAGGCGGGCTGCCCGATCAGCAAGGCCCTCGCGGGCGTCGGCACCATCGAACTCGACGCCACATTCGAGGGCTGAGCACTCCACTGAAGTAACGCGGTCGGGCCCGGGGTGCCGAGCCCGACCGTGATTCGTTCGCTCGCCGTTCGCCCGCCGCGTCATCGCCCACCGGCGATTCCTCCCCGGGGGATTCCACGTCTCGCGCCGACCGGTTTGTCTGTGGCACCCTGGCGACCATGTCTTCCGCTGCGCGACCACGGATCGGTAGGCCCTCCCGGCTGGTGATCGGTGTCGTCGCGGCGCTCGTGGCCGTGGTGGTGGTTGTCGCGATCGCGGTCGCGGTGCGGCCCGAGCAGGGTGGCCAGGCCCGGGCGGCGGCCTGCCTGGGCGACGAGATCTCCGAACGCTCCGACTGGGCCCCGTTCTCGACGAACTACGCCGCGACCTACGACCAGCATCCGTTCGTCGGCAACGGCTACCTCGGCCTGCGGGTGCCGCCCGCGGGCGCGGGCTACCTGGAGACGGGGGAGCGGACCGGCTGGCCGCTGTACACGCCGCGGTTCGACGGGGCCTTCGTGGCCGGGCTGTACGGGCGCGACCCGGCGGTCGCCGACGGGCTGACGGTGGCCGCGGCGGTGCCGAACTGGTCCACGCTGCTGGTCGGCGTGGGCGCGGAAACCTATTCGCCGACAACGCCGTCCGGACAGGTGACGAACTTCCGGCAGACCGAGTTCCTGCGCTGCGGAATGGTCCGCACCGCACTGACCTGGACGACCCGCGACGGCCGCGCCACCGACCTGACCTACGACGTGCTCGCCGACCGCGCCGATCAGCACGCGGCCGCCGTGCACCTGACCGTCACGCCGCACTGGGCCGGGCAGCTCACCGTCACCGACCTGCTCGACCACGCGGGCGCCCGCCGTCTCGACCCGGTCGGCGCCACCACCTCCGCCCCCGCCACCCAGACCCTCGAATTCCGCACCAAGGCAACGAATGTCGTCGGCGACATCGCCGCCACGCTGACCGCGCCCGGCGCGCGGGTACAGCAGCACGCGGAACCGGCGAGCACGACCCAGCGGGCGGCACTGGACGTGACACCCGGAAAGCCGTACGAATTCACCAAATTCGTCGGCGTCGACACCGCGCTGACCGCCCCCGATCCCGCCCGAGCCGCGCTCGACGCCGCACACCGGGCCGCCGCACAGGGGTGGCCGAATCTCCTTGCCGCCCAGGGCAAGGCGTGGCGCGCGCTGTGGGCATCCGATATCGAGACACCGGGTAAGCCGGACGTGCAGCGCTGGGCGCGCGGCGCGCTGTACTCGCTGTACTCCGCGTCGAATCCGCAGCAGGACAACAGCATTTCCCCGACCGGGCTGAGCAGCGACAACTACGGTGGCCTGATCTTCTGGGACGCCGACATCTGGATGTATCCGGGGCTGCTGCAACTCGCGCCCACCCTGGCGCGCTCGGTCGTCGACTACCGCTACCGCACACTGCCCGCCGCGCAGGAGAATGCGAAGCGACTCGGCTATCCGGGCGCGTTCTACCCGTGGACCAGCGCGGCCACCGGCGACCTGTGGACCGACTGCCACAGCTGGTCGCCGCCGCACTGCCTCACCCAGATCCATCTGCAGGGCGATGTGTCGCTCGCGGCCTGGCAGTACTACCTGGCCACCAGGGACACCGACTACCTGCGCACCCGGATCTGGCCGATCGTGTCGAATCTCGCCGAATTCTGGGCGGCGCGGGCGACCCCGAACCCGGACGGCAGCTACTCCATCCGCAATGTGGCCGGGCCGGACGAGTACAGCAACGGCGTCGACGACGGCGTGTACACCAACGGCGTTGCCGCCGAGGCGCTTCGCAATGCCACCGCCGCGGCGCGGGTGCTCGGGCAGCCCGCCCCGCCCGCCTGGAATACCGTCGCCGACCACCTGCGCATGCCGTTCGATCCGGCGAACGGGGTATATCTGCAGTACGACGGCTATCGCGGATCGCAGATCAAACAGGCCGACACCGTGCTGCTGGAATACCCGCTGGCCTGGCCGATGCCGCCGGAGGTGGCGGCGAAGACGCTGGACTACTACGCCGCCCGCACCGATCCCGACGGCCCGGCCATGACCGATTCGGTGCACGCCATCGACGCCGCCCAGGGCGGCGAGCCCGGCTGTTCGGTCGGCACCTACCTGGACCGATCCGCCCGCCCGTTCGCGCGGGAGCCGTTCGGCCAGTTCGCCGAGGCGCGCGGATCGAAGGCCGGGGCCACCGATCCGCTGGCCGGTTCGCCCGCCTTCGACTTCACCACGCTCGCGGGCGGATACGTGCAGGAGTTCACCAACGGCCTACTGGGCCTGCGCATCTACGATGATCGCGTCCGGCTCGACCCGCTGCTGCCGCCGCAGCTGGCACAGGGTCTTACGGTGCGCGGAATACACTGGCAGGGACGCGTTTTCGACGTCGCCGCCGGACCCGAGCACACCACCGTCACGCTCACCTCGGGGCCGAGTCTCCCGGTGGAGACGAGCGCCGGTGTGCGGCAGGTGGATTCGGGCCGGTCGCTGCGATTGCCCACGCGCCGACCGGATCTGACGCCGACCGACGACGCGGCCCGCTGCCGGACCGCGACGGCGAGCAGCGAGCAGCCGGGCGACTACGCCGAGGCGGCCGTCGACGGCGACTCCGGCACCGAATGGCTGCCCGCCACCTCCCGGGCCGACCTGACCGTCGACCTGGGGGCGGTCGCGGCGGTGACGCGGGTGGCCCCGCAGTGGACCGACCCCGCCCCGGCCGCGTGGGATGTCTCCGTCTCCCGCGACAACAGCACCTGGACGCCGCTGTCACTCACGCAGGGCGGTGCCGTGGCCTACCCGATGTACGCGCGTTATGTGCGCGTCCATGTGTCGGCGGCGGACCCGAACGGCCGCCCCGGCATCCGAGAGCTGAACGTCGCTACCCGTCCCGGATAGGCTCGGGCGAACGGCGACTCAGCCGTCCTTGGCCGCGCCCGCCACGTCCAGCACGACCTCGAATTCCAGCAGCGACGAACCGGTCGCCACCGGCTGCCGGGCCTGGCCCGCATGCGCCGCGACGGCCGGACCGTCCCGCCACGCCGCAAAGGACTCCTCCGAATCCCACTGCGTAACAACGAAGTACCGATTCTCACCCGCCACCGGCCGGAGCAACTGAAACCCGAGAAACCCGGGCGAATTCTCCACCGCATGCGCCCGGTGCGCGAACCGCTTCTCCAACTCCGGCCCCGCCCCCTCGGGAACCTCGATCGCATTGATCTTCACAACAGCCATGGGCCCAGGCTAATACCGACCGTATTGTCGGTGCTGATGCTGTACGACGAGGGTGGTAAAGGTAACCCGATTCTGCTACTGCACGGGCTGATGGGTAGTGCGCGGACCTGGCGGGCGCAGGTGGAGTGGTTGCGGGGGTTCGGGCGGGTGTATTCCTTCGACGCCGCCGGGCACGGGCGCCCGGCGCCGCCGGAGTTGACCACCGAGGCGTTCGTCGCCGATCTCACCGCGGCCGTGGCCCGGATCGCCGAGCCGATGGTGGTGATCGGGCACTCCATGGGTGGCCTGCACGGATGGATGTTCGCCGCCGCCCACCCCGAGCGGGTGCGGGCGCTGGTCGTCGAGGACATGGCGCCCGACTTTCGCGGCCGCACCGCGCGCGACTGGGCGGCCATGATCGAAGCCTGGCCGCAACCGTTTCCGGACGCCGACGCGGTGCTGGACTTCTTCGGCCCGGTCGCGGGGCGCTACTTCCTGGCCGCGTTCACCCGCGGCCCGGACGGTTATCGGCTGCACGGCGCGGTGCCCACCTTCCGGGACATCTCCGAGGAGTGGGGGACCCGCGATTTCTGGTCCCAGTGGCGCGCGGTCCGCGCCCCGGCCCTGCTGCTCGAGGGCGAGCACGGCATCACCCCGCCGGGGCAGATGCGGGCGATGGCCGAGACGCACCCGAACGCACGCCATGTCCTGGTCGCCGGTGCCGGGCATCTCGTGCACGGCGATCGACCGTCCGTGTATCGAACGCAGGTGGAACGCTTCCTCCGCGAGGTGCTCGTGCCGAGCCGGTAGCCCGCCGCCCATATATGAAGGCGGCTGCCTTCAGTCCCGGTGTGGTTGCGCTTATGCTCGTCCCACGCACCCCCGAACGAAGGTGACCACCGATGATCGACTTCTCGATTCCCGCCGACCTCGCCGCCGAACGCGACCGGATTCGCCAGTTCGTCATCGACAAGATCGTTCCGTACGAGCGTGATCCGCGCCTGACCGCGCACGGACCCAACGACGAACTCCGGCAGGAATTGGTGGAGCTGGCGCGGGCCGAGAAGCTGCTCACCATCCAGGCGCCGGTGGAACTGGGCGGGCGCGGGCTCACCCACATCGAGCAGGCGGTGCTGTACGAGGCCGCGGGCTGGTCCACGCTCGGCCCGGTCGCCATGAACTGCGCCGCCCCGGACGAGGGCAACATGTTCCTGCTGTCCAAGGTGGCAAACCCGGAGCAGATCGACCGCTACCTCATGCCGGTGATCACCGGGCGGCAGCGTTCGGTATTCGCGATGACCGAGCCGGGCGGCGCGGGCTCGGATCCGGGCCAGCTCGCCACCACCGCCGAATTCGACGGCGAGAACTTCACCGTCAACGGCCGCAAGTGGCTGATCACCGGCGCGGACGGGGCGAAGACCTGGATCGTCATGGCCCGCCTGGCCGCGAATCCGCATCTGCCCGAGGGCCCCACGCTGTTGCTCACCGACGGCGACGCCCCCGGCATCGTCGTCGAACGCACCATGAACACGATGGACCGCAACTACGTCGGCGGGCACGGCGTGGTGCGGTTCGAGAATCTCACCCTGCCGCGGGAGGCCGTGCTCGGCGAGACCGGTCAGGCGCTGCGCTACGCCCAGCTGCGGCTGGCGCCCGCCCGGCTGACCCACTGCATGCGCTGGCTGGGCGCCGCCGAACGGGCGCAGAGCATCGCCGTCGCGCACGCCCGCACCCGCACCGCCTTCGGCAAGCCCATCGGCGAGCACGAGGGCGTGTCGTTCCTGTTGGCGGACAACGAGATCGCGCTGCACCAGTGCCGCCTCACCATCTGGCACGCCTGCTGGCTGATGGATCAGGGCCACAAGGCCCGCCACGAGAGCTCGATGGCCAAATCCTTCGTCTCCGAGGAGCTGTTCCGCGTCGCCGACCGCTGCGTCCAGGTCCTCGGCGGCATCGGCATCAGCGACGAAACCGTCGTAGAAATGATCTTCCGCGACATGCGCGCCTTCCGCCTCTACGACGGCCCCACCGAGGTGCACAAGTGGGCCATCGGCCGAAAGATGTTGCGCGGATAGCCCGCACTAGCCGGATTGTCCACTCGGCGGCGATCATGTTGCGAGAGCACGCGCGATTGTGTTCTGCTCGTTCGCGGTACCCACCGGCGACTTCTCCACGGCTAGGATCGCATCGTATGAGTTCGGAACTGCACGTCGATGTTTCCTCCGGGGTCGCCGTGCTCACGCTTCATCGTCCCGCTCAGCAGAATGCCTTCACCCCGACGATGGCGGCCGAACTCGGTGCGGCACTGCGGCGTTGCGACGGCGAGGACGCCGTCCGCGCCGTCGTCGTCACCGGCACCCCGCCCGCCTTCTGCGCCGGGGCCGACCTGTCCGATCGGGTCGGCGAGGCCAGCGCCACCATCGATCCGCCGCCGTGGCGGGTGCGCAAGCCGGTGATCGCCGCGGTGAACGGGCACGCGGTCGGCATCGGCCTGGCGCTGGCGCTGCAGTGCGACCTGCGCTACATGGCCCGCGACGCGGTGTACGGGCTCAACCAGGTTCGCCGCGCCGCGCTCGCCGACGGCTACGCGCACTGGACGCTGCCGCGTTTGGTCGGCATGGCCAACGCCGCCGACATCATGCTCACCGGCCGCACCTTCGACGGCGACGAGGCCAAGGCGATGGGCCTGGCCAATGCCTGCCTCCCCGCCGGTGAGGTGCTGCCCACCGCCCTCGCCGTGGCCCACGACATCGCCGGTGGCGCCGCCCCACTCCCGGCGGCGCTGTCCAAGCGGCTGCTGTGGGAGGGGCTGGGGATGAGCCCGGAGGCCGTCGGCCGACTGGAGACCGAACTGCACGACTACGTGGCCGCCAGCGTCGACGGCAGCGAGGGCATGGCCGCGCTGCGCGACCGGCGCCAGCCCAAGTGGACCGGCAGCATCAGCACCGACTGGCCCGCCTGGGAACTCCCGGAACCGGAACGGCCGCGGCTGGATTGATGCTCAGGCGTGGCCGCCGAGCAGGATCAGCAGGTAGATGAGGGCGATGCACACCATGAGCACCGTGCCGATGATGCCCAGCACATAGCCGACCAACACCTGGGAGCGACCGCCGTACGCGCCGCCGGACATCTCGATCTGATCGAGTGCCCGCTTGCCCATCGCCCACGCCACCGGACCCAGTGCGCCGCAACAGAACACGCTCAGCGCCCCGAGCAGCAGCACGGTGGTCGCGTGCGGATGCTCGACCGGGTTCCCGATCGGCTGGTCGGGAAACGGGCCCCAGTACGGAGGCTGGTTCGGCATCACCCGCCCGATTTTATGGTGCGGGACACGCGAAAGCGCGCGGACGCGCAAACCGCGAGGTAATGGTTATGGAGTCAGGCGCGTCGTTGCCGCGCGACATCGGCGAGCACCACGCCCGCCGCGACCGACGCGTTCAGCGACTCCACCGGTCCCGCCATCGGAATGCCGAGGATGGTATCGCAGGTCTCGCGCACCAGCCGGGACAGGCCCTTACCCTCCGAGCCGACCACCACGACCGTCGGTGTGGTGCCGTCGAATTCGTCGAGGGTGGTGTCGCCGCCCGCGTCCAGCCCGACGATCTGCAGCCCGGCGTCGGCGTAATCCCTCAGCGTGCGAGTCAGATTCGTGGCGCGCGCGACGGGCAGCCGGGCCGCCGCACCGGCGCTGGTCCGCCACGCCACCGCGGTCACGCTGGCGCTGCGCCGCTGCGGGATCACCACGCCGTGCCCACCGAAGGCCGCCACGGAGCGGATCACCGCGCCGAGGTTGCGCGGATCGGAGATGTTGTCCAGCGCCACGATCAGCGCGGGTTCGGCCGAGCCCCGCAGGGATTCGAGCAGATCGCCCGGATGCGCGTAGCGGTACGGCGGCACCTGCAGGGCCATGCCCTGGTGCAGGCCGTTGGTGCTCATCCGGTCCAGGTCGGTGCGCGGCACCTCGAGGATCGAGATGCCCGTATCGGCGGCCAGTTTCACCGCCTCGGTGAGCCGCTCGTCGTTCTCGGTGCCCACCGCCACATACAGCGCGCTCGCCGGGACACCGGCGCGCAGGCACTCCACCACCGGATTGCGGCCCAGCACCAGTTCGGGACCGTCGTCCTTGCGCGACGCCGGGCGCGCCGGGGCGCGCGAGGCGGCCTTCTTGGCCGCCGCCGCCCGCTTGGCCGCCGGATGATGGACGCGCTTGTGCGCGGGCGGGGTCGCGCCCTTGCCCTCCAGGCCGCGCCGCCGCTTGCCGCCGGAACCGACGGTCGCGCCCTTCTTGGTGCCGCTCTTGCGGATTGCGCCGCGTCGCTGCGAATTGCCTGCCATCAGTGCGCCTTTCTCAGCGACCACTCCGGGCCGTCCGGCGTGTCGGTAATCTCGATGCCGGCCGTGTTGAGCCGGTCCCGGACCGCGTCGGCGGCCTGCCAATCCTTGGCGGCGCGCGCCTGCTGGCGCAGCTCGAGTTCGCCGCGCACCAGCACATCCAGCGAGTCCACGGCCGCCGAGGAATCCTGCGGGCCCGCCCAGTGCGGATCCAGCGGGTCCACGCCGAGGACGGCGAGCATCGCCCGCACCTGACCGGCCGCCTCGCGCACGGCGTCGAGCCCGCCCGCGTCCAGTGCCTTGTTGCCCTCGTGCACCACCCGGTGGATTTCGGCCAGCGCCTTGGGAATTCCGAGATCGTCGTCGAGCGCCTCGGCGAACGCGTCGGTCCACTTGCCGACCGGGATCTCGCCCGCCCGCTCGACGGACCGCTGCACGAACGCCTCGATGCGCTGATAGGTCTGGGCCGCGTCCTGCAGCGCCTGATCGGAGTACTCCAGCATCGAGCTGTAGTGCGCGCTGCCCAGATAGAACCGCAGCTCCACGGCCCGCACGCGGGTCAGCACATTCGGCACCGACAGGGTGTTGCCCAGCGACTTGGACATCTTCTCCCCGCCGAGGGTCACCCAGCCGTTGTGCAGCCAGTAGCGGGCGAAGCCGTCGCCCGCCGCGCGCGACTGGGCGATCTCGTTCTCGTGGTGCGGGAACACCAGGTCCCTGCCGCCGCAATGGATGTCGAACTCGGGCCCGAGATAGTACCGGGCCATCGCGGAGCATTCCAGATGCCAGCCGGGGCGGCCGGGGCCCCACGGCGACGGCCAGTGCGGCTCGCCGGGCTTGGCGGCCTTCCACATGGTGAAGTCGCGCGGGTCGCGCTTGCCCTCGCCGACGCTCTCGCCCTGGTGCACATCGTCGAGTTTGTGTCCGGACAGGACACCGTACGCGGGGAAGCTGCGCACGTCGAAATACACGTTGCCGCAGGAGTCGTAGGCGTGCCCGCGGTCGATGAGCCGCTGCATCAGCTCCACCATCTGGGTGATGTGCCCGGTCGCACGGGGTTCCGCCGACGGCGGCAGCACACCCAGCGCCTCGTAGGCGCGGTCGAAGGCGCGCTCGTGCGTGGCGGCCCACTCCCACCAGGGGCGGCCAGCGGCGGCGGCCTTGTTCAGGATCTTGTCCTCGATATCGGTGACGTTGCGGATGAACGCGACGTCGAAACCGTTGGCGCCGAGCCAGCGCCGCAGCACGTCGAACGCGACTCCGCTGCGGACGTGTCCGATGTGAGGTTCGCCCTGCACGGTGGCGCCGCACAGGTACACCGATACGTGGCCGGGGACCAGGGGCGTGAAATCACGCAGGGTCCGCGTCTCGGTGTCGAACAGGCGCAGAGTCACGACCAGCCATCCTAGCTGTTGGGAAATCGGAGATACGGAGCGGTGCAATGCAGGGTACGGGCCGGAGATCCGGCGCACACCCCACGAAAAGGGGGTCGGGATCAGTGCGAGCCCGGACAGGAGGGGCGGCGACACAGCAGCGCGTTCGCCACCGCCGCGATCCCCTCACCGCGCCCGGTCAATCCCAGGCCGTCGGTGGTCGTCCCGGACACCGCGACCGGTGCGCCGATCAGATCGGAGAGCACCCGCTGGGCCTCCGCGCGGCGCGGCCCCATCTTGGGCCGGTTGCCGATCACCTGCACCGCGGCATTGACGACGTCGTATCCGGACTCGTCCAGCAGCCGCCGCACCTGTTTCAGCATGGCCGCGCCGGACACGCCCTCCCATTCGGGACGGCCGGTGCCGAAGACCGCGCCCACATCGCCGAGCCCGGCCGCCGACAGCAGGGCGTCGCACAGCGCGTGCGCGGCCACATCGCCGTCGGAGTGCCCCGCGCAGCCGCTGTCGCCCTCGAACAGCAGGCCCGCCATCCAGCAGGGCCGCCCGGGTTCGATGGGATGCACATCGCTGCCGATGCCGACGCGCAGCGCCGTCATATCCGTCATGGGCGGACCACCGCCCGGGTCGGGTTGTCGGCCAACAGCGTTCGGGCCAGCCGCAGATCGAGCTGAGTGGTGATCTTGAAAGCCAGGGGATCGCCGGGGATCACGCGCACGGGCGCGCCGAGCATCTCGACCAGACCCGCATCGTCGGTGGCGGGCAGATTCTGGGCGTAGGCGTCGCGCAGCAGCCGGGCGTCGAAACCCTGGGGAGTCTGGATCGCGCGCAGGCCCGCGCGATCGGGGGTACCGGTGACTACGGAGTCGGCGTCGACCGCCTTGACGGTGTCGGTCACCGGGAGGCCGGGCACGACCGCGGGGTGGCCCGCGACCAGTTCGGCGACCACCCGCGCGATGAGCGACGGCGGCGTCAGGGCGCGGGCCGCGTCGTGCACGAGCACGTGGGTGGCCAGCGGCGCGGCCGCCAGCCCGGCGCGCACGGAATCGGTGCGCTCGACGCCGCCGGCGACCACGCTCACCGGCACGGGACCTGCGGGGAGCATTGCTACGGCGGCATCGATCAGCGCGTCCGGCGCCATGATCACGATGTGATCCACGACGCCGGACGCGATCAAACCATCGACCGCCAGGGTGAGCATGGGCGTACCACCGACCGGGACGAAGGCCTTGGGCAGCTGTTCACCCAGGCGCACACCCTGGCCGGCGGCAGGCACCAGCGCGACGATATGGCGGGGAGAACCCATTGTGTTCGCAGGGTTCACGGTCAGGAGGCGGCGGCCAGAACCTCGTCGAGCAGGGTCTCGGCCTTGACGTCGTCGGTGCCCTCGGCGAGCGCCAGCTCACCGACGAGGATCTGCCGGGCCTTGGCCAGCATGCGCTTCTCGCCGGCGGACAGACCGCGGTCCTGCTCCCGGCGCCACAGGTCGCGGACGACCTCGGCCACCTTGTTCACATCGCCGGAGGCGAGCTTCTCCAGGTTGGCCTTGTATCGGCGAGACCAGTTCGTCGGTTCCTCGGTGTGCGGAGCGCGCAGCACCTGGAAGACCCGATCGAGACCCTCCTGACCGACGACGTCGCGGACGCCGACGTATTCCGCGTTCTCGGCGGGAACCCGAACGGTGAGGTCGCCCTGTGCGACCTTCAGGACCAGATACTCTTTCTGCACACCCTTGATGGTGCGGGTCTCGATTGCTTCGATCAGCGCCGCTCCGTGGTGGGGGTAAACGACGGTGTCTCCGACCTTAAAAATCATGTGTCCCGTGCCCCTTTCGATGTTCACAGTTTAACATGCGACTCGGTAACGGCGCGATCAACGACGCAGGTCAGGGCCACAACGGGTGAGTGCCGGGGGTTGACAGAACGCAATGGGTGTGCATCCCGTTGTGCCAGAAGGAGTTACGCGCGAGTGGCGTCGCGCGTGCAATATCGCCCACCCGACACGGGGGGTGCGCTGCCGACTACTACGCTCCCTACTACTACTCTCCATCGTGGAGTGAGCCGGTCGACATGGAGGACAACCCGTGACTGCCCTGAAAGCCACCACAGCGTCGAAGAGTCCCCGGCGTGGCGCGACGCGGAGTGCGATCGCGGTCGCCGCGCTGGCGGCGGGTGCGGCGCTGGCGTTGTCCGGCTGCAGCGCCGGCCAGATCTCGCAGACCGCCGACCAGGTCGCGGCCGTGAACGGCAACACCGCCAACGTCGGGCAGGTGGCGCTGCGCAATGTGCGCATCCTGCTGCCGCAGTCGGAGGAGTACACCAACGCCAAGGGCGGTAAGGCCGTGCTCGCCTTCAGCGCCATCAACAACAGCGGGTCCAAGATCGACGAGCTCACCAGCATCACCAGCGACCTGGGCGCCGTGAAGATCACCCCGGCGAATCCGGCCATGGCCCCGCTGCAGACCGTGGTCGCGGCGAGCCCGCAGGCCGGTGTCGCCGCCGCTGCCCCGTCGACGTCGGCGGCCGCCCCGACGACCGCGGCCGCGTCGAGCGCGACCGCGCAGGCCGAGGCCGCGGGCGGCGCCGAGCACCCGGCCAACCCGGAGTCCAAGCCGCTGCTGGTGGAGATCACCGGCCTGACCAAGGACGTCACCCCCGGCCTGACCTATCCGGTCACGTTCAACTTCAAGGAGAACGGCACCGTGCTGGTCAACGTCCCGGTCGACGCGGGCCCGGATCTGGCACGCCACGAGCCCGCTGCCGCCGCCGAGAACAAGGGCGGTCACTGACCGGGATCTGCTCGCTCTGCATGTCGTTCCGCGACGTGTCGGACCGCATCCCTAGGCTGCGCACGTGGCCAAGCTGAAGTCGCTGTACCGGTGTTCCGCGTGCGGGCACGAGGTTGCCAAGTGGGTGGGACGATGCCCCGGCTGCGGCGAGTGGGGGTCCGTCGACGAGGCGGCGGCCGCGCCGACGGCGGCCGGAGCGGCCGGGCGGCGGTCGCTGCTGCCGTCCACGGCCGCGGCGCCCATCTCCAGTATCGATTCGCAGACGACCCGGGCCCGCTCGACCGGCGTCGAGGAACTCGACCGGGTGCTGGGCGGCGGGATCGTGCCCGGGTCGGTGGTGCTGCTGTCCGGGGAGCCGGGCGTGGGCAAATCGACGCTGTTGCTGGAGGTCGCGCACCGGTGGGCGCGGCAGCGCGAGGAGCGGTCGCTGTATGTGACGGCCGAGGAGTCGGCGGGGCAGGTGCGGCTGCGCGCCGACCGCACCGGCGCGGTGCACGAACGCGTCTATCTCGCGGCCGAATCCGATCTCGCCACGGTGCTGGGTCACGTCGAGCAGGTCCGTCCCACGCTGCTGGTGGTCGACTCGGTGCAGACCATGCTGGCCGCCGACGCCGAGGGCGTGATCGGCGGCGTCACCCAGGTCCGCGCGGTCACCGCGGCGCTGACCTCGCTGGCCAAGGTGAGCGGTATCGCGGTGCTGCTGGTCGGCCACGTCACCAAGGACGGCAATGTCGCGGGCCCGCGCACGCTGGAGCATCTGGTGGACGTGGTGCTGCAGTTCGAGGGCGACCGGCACTCGACGCTGCGCATGGTGCGCGGCATCAAGAATCGTTTCGGCAGCGCCGACGAGGTGGGCTGCTTCGAACTGCGCGACGACGGGATCGTCGGCGTGTCCGATCCGTCGGGACTGTTCCTGCACCACCGCGCCGATCCGGTTCCGGGCACCGCGATCACGGTCGCCATGGACGGCAAGCGCCCGCTGCTCGGCGAGGTGCAGGGGCTGACCGTGAGCACCCAGGTGCCCGCGCCGCGCCGCGCGGTCAGCGGCCTGGACTACAACCGGGTGTCGATGGTGCTGGCCGTGCTGCAGAGTCGCTGCCACGTCTATCTGGGTAAACACGATGTGTATGCGGCCACGGTCGGCGGCATGCGGCTGGTGGAACCGGCCGCCGATCTGGCGGTGGCGCTGGCCATCGCCAGCGCCGAGCGCGACGCGCCGCTGCGGGAGGGACTGGTGGTGCTGGGCGAGGTGGGGCTGGCCGGGGAGGTTCGGCGGGTCACCGGTCTGGGGCGTCGCCTCGCCGAGGCCGAGCGGCTAGGTTTCACGGAGGCGCTGGTGCCGCCGGGGATCGATCGCTCCCGGACCACACTGCGGGTGCACGAGGTGACCGATGTGCGGACGGCGCTGCGGCGTGGTCTGACCAAGCGTGAACGCGAGCGGGCGGAGGCGGGCGAATGAACCCAGGCCGTTGGGTGACCAACCTGCTCGGCAAGTCCGGGGCAAGCCCGCAGCGAACGAATCCGCTTGCGGCACAGGCGCCCCGGGCCGAGCAGCGGGACGGCGCGCTGCGGGCGGTGGTCGCCCGGCTGGTGCCCGGCACCGAGCTGCGCGACGGCATCGACCGCATCCTGCTCGCCCGCACCGGCGGCCTGGTCGTGCTCGGCTACGACGCGGAGGTGGAGCGCATCTGCGACGGCGGCTTCGCGCTGGACACCGAATTCTCCCCGACCCGGCTGCGCGAGCTGTCGAAAATGGATGGGGCCGTGGTGCTTTCGTCCGACGGTAGCCGGATCCTGCGGGCCAATGTGCATCTGGTGCCGGATCCGTCGCTGCCGACCGTGGAGTCCGGTACCCGGCACAAGGCCGCCGAGCGGTTCGCCGCCCAGACCGGGCATCCGGTGGTGTCGGTGAGCCGCTCGACCGGGTTGGTCACGGTGTACCTCGGCGGCGGTCGGCATCTCATCCAGGCGTCGGAGACCATTCTCTCGCGCGCGAACCAGGCCATGGCCACGCTGGAGCGCTATCGCTCCCGCCTCGACGAGATGACCCGGCAGCTGACCGCCGTCGAGCTGGCCGACTACGTGACCCTGCGCGATGTGCTGGCCGTGGTGCACTGCCTGGAGCTGGTGCGCCGGGTCGCGCGCGAGATCGACTCCGATGTCGGCGAACTCGGCGTCGACGGCAGGCAGCTGGCGTTGCAGCTGGCCGAGCTGGTCGGCAATACCGAGCCGCTGCGGCGGCTGGTGGTGCGCGACTACCTGCAACCCGCCGCGATCGACGAGGCCGCGCTGGATCGCGCGCTGACCGGCCTGGACGAGCTGCTGGAGGTCGAACTGCTGGAGCTCACGAATCTGGCGCCGCCGCTGGGTTTCCCGGCCACCCTGGAGGTGCTGGACACCGCGGTGAGCCCGCGCGGCTACCGACTGCTGGACGAGATCCCCCGGGTGCCGCTACGCCGGGTGGAACAGCTGGTGTCGACCTTCGGCTCGCTGCCGAAACTCCTGGACGCGGGCGCGACCGAACTGGCCGCCGTCGACGGCATCGACCCGCCCCTGGCCGCCCGAATCCGCGAGGGGCTGTCCCGCCTGGCGGAATCGGGGGCGGTCTGATCCCGGCCGAAAGCATGCCGGGATGACGATGATTGGGTCGGCCGGGATGACGGTGGTTGGTCGGCCGGGATGGTGGGTTGGTCAGGCGATATTGAATGGCTCCGGTGTGCTTCGGACGGTGCCGAATTGGGCTACTACGGCGTAGGCGCCCGGGGGGACCGGGACGCGGTCGCCCGCGCAGTTGGGCTGGGAGGTGGTGCCGGACCAGGTGAGTTGGAAGGCTGCCTGCTGGCCGCCGTTGAGGGAGCGGACGTCGGCGGGGCCGCCCTGGTCGCAGTCGGTGCTCGACCACAGCCGCCGCTGGCCGTCCAGCGACTGCACCGCTACCTGCTGTAGCCCCGAACCCATGTCCCGCGAGCACGGGGCGGTACCGATATTGGTGATGACGATGTTGAACACCGGCTGCTCGCCCGACTTGTAGGTCGGCTGGGCCACCGCCACTTTCACCGCGATCGACTGATCCGGGCACTGCGGCGGGGTGCCGTTGGCGGTGGCGTTCACCGAACCGGACGGCTGCGGGGCGCCCGAGCTCGCGCTGGCGGGCACGCCGCTTGCCGACGTCCCGGCCTTGCTGGTGACCGACGACGAGGTCGTCGCCGCAGCCTTGGCCTCGGATTTCCCGCCACTGCCGCGCAGCAGCACGAACGCCAGCCAGACTACGAGCGCCAGGGCGACCACGAGCGCCGCGATGGCGAGCAGGCGGCGGCGCCAATAGATCTCGGGTGGTAGCGGTCCAGTCGGTTCCAACACGGCAACAACGGTAAGCGCAGCATCGAGCACCCCCCGATCAGGGGCGCGGCGTGTCGGCGGCTCAGACGGTTTCGCCCACGTTGCCGATGACCCGGTGCAGCTGCACCCGGCCGTCGGCGAGTTTGTATGTGACACAGGCGATGGCGCACTCACCGGTGGCCACGCGCTGGGAGATGATCATCGACCGCTGCATGAGCAGCCGGGCGGTCTCGACCACGTGCCGGGCCTCGAGCTCGTCGACCTCGGTGAGGCCCTCGCGGCGGCCGATCAGAATGGAGGGGGTGACCCGTTCGACCACGCTGCGGATGAACCCGCCGGGCACGTCGCCGCCGTCGAGCGCGTCGATGGTGGCGCGCACGGCGCCGCAGCTGTCGTGCCCGAGCACGATGATCAGCGGCACGTGCAGGATCTCCACGCCGTACTCGATGGAGCCGAGCACCGAGGCGTCGATGACATGCCCGGCGGTGCGGACCACGAACATATCGCCGAGGCCCTGGTCGAAGATGATCTCCGCGGCCACGCGGGAGTCGCCGCACCCGAACAGGATCGCCCCCGGCTGCTGTCCGCTGACGAGCTTCGCGCGGTCCGCGGCCCCCTGGCTAGGATGCTCCAGCGTGCCGTTGACGAAGCGCTCGTTGCCCTCGCGGAGGGCCTTCCACGCACTGATCGGGTTGTTATGAGCCATGTGTCCCATTTTCCACAGCGCGCCGGTTACCGGCGAGTCCCAAAAGTTACGGCCGAGCAAACTTACCCGGTTTCGACGGCCGATGGAGTGATGACGCGGTAATGAGTATCGACTCCGATGTTCTGATCGACTGGTACGACCGGACTGCCCGGGATCTGCCGTGGCGCCGCCCGGGGGTGAGCGCGTGGCAAATCCTGATGAGCGAGATCATGCTGCAGCAGACGCCGGTGGTGCGGGTGGAGCCGGTCTGGCGGGAATGGGTGGCGCGCTGGCCGGTGCCGTCGGCGATGGCCGCCGCCGCGCCGGGTGAGGTGCTGCGCGCCTGGGGCAAGCTGGGCTATCCGCGGCGCGCGCTGCGGCTGCACGAGTGCGCGCAGGTGCTGGCCGCCGAGCACGGCGACGCGGTGCCCGCCGATGTGGAGGTGCTGCTGTCGCTGCCCGGCATAGGCGCGTACACCGCCCGCGCGGTGGCCTGTTTCGCGTACGGGCAGCGGGTTCCCGTGGTGGACACCAATGTTCGCCGCGTGGTCGCGCGGGCCGTGCACGGGCGCGCCGAGGCCGGGAATCCCGCCGCCCGCGACCTGGCCGAGACCGAGGCGCTGCTCCCCGCCCGAACCGACCGCGCCGCAACGTTTTCCGCCGCCCTGATGGAACTGGGCGCCCTGGTGTGCACCGCCCGCACCCCCGACTGCGATCGCTGCCCCCTGCCCCGCTGCGCCTGGGTCACCGCGGGCCGCCCGGCCTCGGACATCGTCCGCCGCGTCCAGAAATACGACGGCACCGACCGCCAGGCCCGCGGCCGCCTGCTCGACGTCCTGCGCGCCGCCACCGGCCCGGTGGAGCGAATCACCCTGGACCTGGCCTGGACCCGCGACCCCGGCCAGCGAGACCGAGCATTGGATTCGCTGCTGGTGGACGGGCTGATCGAGCAAACTTCCGATGGCCTGTTCGCCCTCGCGGGCGAGGGTGGCGCGAGCTGAGCACCACAGAAGTACCGCTCGTCCTCCCGGCGTGTGGGGTTCCGCTGGTCATCCCGCGGTGTGGGTTCCGCTGGTCATCCCGCGGTGCGGGTCCCGCTCGTTATCCCGCCGTGAGGTCCCGCTCGTTATCCCGGCGTGCTTTTGGCCGGGATCTCCTGCGGCAGGGTGGGTTCCGGCCGAAGCGCGCCGGGATGGCGAGTGAGGGAGGTGCCGGAATGAGGGGAGCTGTCGTCGACGCGCTCAGGCTGTGGCCGGTGTTGGCGTCCGGCGAGAACTGGTGCGGCGGCCGATAATTCGGCAGATCAGGTAGATCGCGAACGAGATGGTCGTGACGAAGGTGGAGACCGGGACGCCGGGGGCCAGGGACAGGAGGATGCCGCCGACGGCGGAGAGTTCGGCGAAGGCCACGGCGAACACGGTGGCGCGGAGCGGGCTCGCGGTCAGTTGGGCGGCGGCCGCGGCGGGGGTGATGAGCAGCGACAGGACCAGCAGCGCGCCGACGATCTGCACGCCGAAGGCGGCGGTGATGCCCAGCAGCACCGCGAACACCACCGACAGCGCCCGGACCGGAACCCCGCGCGCCACCGCCACTTCCGGGTCGGAGCTGGCGAACAGCAGCGGGCGGTAGACCACCGCCAATACCAGCAGCACACCGACGGTGCAGGCGGTCAGCAGCGTCAGGCCGTTATTGCCGACGCTCACCACCTGCCCGGTGAGCAGCGAGAACTTGGAGCCCGCGCGGCTGGGCCCGAGCCACAGGAACAGCACCGACAGGCCGAGGCCGAACGAGAGCACCACGGCGATCACCGAATCCCGTTCCCGCGCCCGCGAACCCAGCACACCGAAGAGCACGGCCGCGATCACCGATCCGGCGATCGCCCCCGCGCCCACCCCGATGCCCGCCAGCAGCGCGGCGGCGGCGCCGGTCAGCGACAGCTCGCTGGTGCCGTGCACCGCGAACGACATCTGCCTGCACACGATCAGCGGCCCGATCACCCCGGCCAGCAGGCCGAGCAGCGCGGCGGCCAGCACCGCCTGCTGGACGAAGTCATAGGACAGCAGATCGGCGGTGGTGGAGAAGTCCAGCATCTTCGACAGCACGTCGCCGAGTGTCCGGTTCACGAGGCCGCCTCCCCGCCGAGCGCGTCGATGGCGTCGCCGGTGCCGACCACCACCAGCCGGTCGCGCACCCGCAGCACGTCGACCCGGGTGCGGTACAGCTCCGACAGCACCTCGGAGGTCATCACCTCGTCGGGCGTGCCGATCCGGAACTCGCCGTCGACCAGGTACAGCACCCGATCCACCAGCGGCAGCACGGGATTGATCTCGTGGGTCACGAAAAGCACCGCGGTGTCGTGTGTGCGGCGGCGGCGGTCGATGAGCTCGGCCACCAGCCGCTGATTCGCCAGGTCCAGGCTCAGCAGCGGCTCGTCGCACAGCAGCACCCGCGGATCGCCGACCAGGGCCTGCGCCACCCGCAGCCGCTGCTGCTCACCGCCGGACAGCGCCTCCAGCGGCGCCCGCGCGAATCGCTCGGCGCCGACCTGCGCCACCGCGTCGGCCACCTTGCGCCGCCGCTCCTTGCGCCCACGCAGGCCCAGCCCCCAGCGGTGCCCGTCCACGCCGAGCCCGACCAGGTCGACCCCGCGCAACTGCACCCCGGCATCGATGGTCTTCTGCTGCGGCACATAGCCGATATCCGGATTGCCCACGCGCGCCGCCGCACCCGCCACCTCGACGCTCCCGGCATCGGGCGCGATCTGGCCCAGCAGCATCCGCAGCAGCGAGGTCTTGCCCGACCCGTTCGGCCCGAGCACCGCCACGAACTCCCCGGCCGCGATATCCAGATTCAGCCCGTCCCACAGCACGCGCTCCCCGAACGACAGCCGTGCACCGCGCAATCGCACCGCGGGAGTGCGGATTTCGCAGAGGGGACAGTCGGTCGGTTCGGTGTGCACCGCGGCGGGGTGGGCGGAGGTCATGACTGGAACTCCTGGTCAGGCGAGGGCGTGGGCCAGGGCCTGGGCGTTGGCCGTCTGCCAGCGGATGTAGTCGGTGTCGCGCGGGAGGGTCTCGGTGACCTCGACCACGGGGACTCCGGCGGAGCGGGCCGCGGCGGCGATGTCGCGGGTGGTCTTGTCCTCGGTCTGAATGTTGTATATCAGCGCACGGACCTGCTTGGCGGTCATCATGTTTCGCACGGCGGCCACCACGGCGGGCGCGGGATCGGTGCCCTGCTCGATGGCCTCGGCGAAGGCGCGCGGGGTGCGATCGTCGGCATCGGCGGCCCGCAGCAGATAGTGCGCGAGCGGTTCGGTCTGCAGCACGGGCGTTCTCGGGTGCGCGGCCGCCAGCCCGGCGGTGATGGCGTCGATGCTCTTCAGCTGTGCCCGGAAGGCGTCGGCGCGGTCGATGTAGTCCCGGGCGTGCGCGGCGTCGAGGGTGCCGAGCGTGGTGGCGATCCTGGTGGACACGGCGTCCACGGTTCTCGTGTCGTACCAGACGTGTTCGTTGTCGTCGGTGCTGACGCGGGTGGCAAACGCGTCGATGGTGGGTTTGCCGCGCCCGGCCGCGGCCTGCTGGGCAAACTCGTCGTAACCGCCGCCGTTGAGCACGACCAGCGCGGCGTCGTGGATCTTGGCGGCGTCGGACGGGGTGGTCGAGTAGGAGTGCGGGTCGTCGGCCGGGTTGCCGATGATCGACTCCACCCGCACGTCCGGCCCGGCGATCGCGGCCGCGATACTGCCCCACACGCTGGTGGAGGCGACGATGGTGAGCCGCCCGGAATCGGTCTTCGGCCCGCCGCAGGCGGTCAGCGCGACGGTGAGTACGCCCATCGCGACGGCCGACCGAACAGCGGAACTTCTGATCACGCGGGGTACTCCTGCACACCTTAAACGGAAACGATTTCCATTTAATGTAACGCAAGCGTCCGATTACTTGGGCATCGGGTCGCAGGGGTGCCCGGGATCCCACGAAAAAGGGCCGGTGATCTGGAGATCACCGGCCCGAACGGGATTCGTATTACTGCTGGGCGAGGGCTGGGACCGGCTGGCTCAGGAGTTGGGCGCAGCGCAGGAGGCCGAGGTGGCTGTAGGCCTGCGGGTGGTTGCCGAGGGAGCGTTCGGCCACCGGGTCGTATTCCTCGCTGAGCAGGCCGGTGGGTCCGGCGACGTCCACCAGCTGGGCGAACAGCGCCTCGGCGTCCTCGCGCTTGCCGATCAGCAGGTATGCCTCCACCAGCCAGGCGGCGCACAGGTGGAATCCGCCCTCGCCGCCGGGCAGTCCGTCGTCGTGGTGGTACCGGTAGACGGTCGACCCGCTGCGCAACTCGGCCTCCGTCGCCACCACGGTGGCGGCGAAGCGCGGATCGGAGGCGTCGATCAGCCCGCTGAGCCCGATGTGCAGGGTGGCGGCGTCCAGGTCGGTGCCGTCGTAGGCCGCGGTGTAGGACTGCACCTGCTCGTTCCAGCCCTTGGCCTTGACCTCCTCGGCGATGGTGTCGCGCAGTTCGGCCCACGCCGGGTCGGCCATCCGGCCGAAACGTGTCGACAGCCGCAGCGCGCGGTCGACGGTCAGCCAGCCCATCACCTTCGAATAGACGTGATGGCGAGGATTGCCGCGAATTTCCCAAATGCCGTGATCCGGTTCGCGCCAGCGACGCTGGACCGCCGACACCATGGCGTGCACCAGCTCCCACTCCCGATCCGGCAGCGCCTTGGCCGGATCGACGATGCCCTTGCGCTCGCGCGCATCGGCCAGGGCGGCAATGAGATCCACGATGGGGCCGAACACGTCCAACTGCACCTGCATGTTCGCCGCGTTGCCCACCCGCACGGGCCGCGAGCCCGCGTAGCCGGGCAGCTGATCGAGCACGGCCTCCGGTCCCAGTGTCTCGCCGTAGAGCGTGTACAGCGGGTGCAGCCGCTCGGGGCCGGACAGCGTCTCCAGCACCCGGTGCACCCAGTCCAGGAATTCCTCGGCCTCGCCCAGCGAGCCCAGCGAGACCAGCGCGTGCGCGGTCAGCGACGCGTCGCGCAGCCAGCAGTAGCGGTAGTCCCAGTTGCGCACGCCGCCGATGTCCTCGGGCAGCGAGGTGGTGGCCGCGGCCATGATCGAGCCCGAGGGCTCGTGCACCAGGCCGCGCAGCGTCAGCGCCGACCGCTTCATCAGATCCGGTTTCAGCGGCGGCAGTTCGAGGTCGTCGGCCCAGCCGCGCCAGTACCGCTCGGCCTCGTGCCGCCGGTCGGCCTCGCTCACCATCGCCGGAGCGAGATCGGAGGTGCCGCAGCGCATCTCCAGCACGACGGGGCCGCGCGAGGGATCGACGACCGCGCGCGCGACGTGGTGGATGCCCTCCTCGAAGATCTCCCACTGCACGCCCGGCGACCGCAGCACGATCGGGTCGTTGGTGCCGTGCACCCGCAGCCCGGCGGGCTCGTGCACCAGCGTCACCGGCACCTGGCCGAACTCCGGCCGCGGCGCGAAGGTCACCACGGCCTTGGCGTCGCCGGTGATGACCCGGGTCAGGTCGGTGCGCTCGGGCGGCACGTCGTGCGGCAGGTAGTCCACGACCTGCAGGCTGGCCCAACGGGTTTCGACGGTCATGGTGCCGTCGAAGTACCGCTGCGACAGCGGCAGGCCGGGCCGCTCCGGCGCGATGGTGAAGTGCCCCGCCTCCGGGCCGCCCAGCAGGTGGGCGAACACGGCCGCCGAGTCCGGTTCCGGATGGCAGAACCAGGTGACGGTCCCGTCGGGCGTGACCAGAACCTTGGCCCGCGGGCTGGCCAGCATGGTCAGTCGCTCGATCCGGGGGGCGGAGGCGCCGGCCAGCCAGGTGCGCCGCTCCTCGAGCAGATACGCCAGGGCCTTGGCCACCTCCTCGGTACTGGTCACCCGATACCCGGCGAGGCTGTCGCCGTCGCCGACCTTGATACCCACGTCCGGTCCGGACAGCCGGGCGAAGGCCTTCTCGTCGGTGACGTCGTCGCCGAAGAAGACCGCGGCCGACGCGCCCTCCTGGTGCCGGATGATGTCCAGCGCCGCACCCTTGTCGGTCTGGATGACGGCCAGTTCGATGACGGCCTTGCCCTCGGTCACCTGCACGCCCACCCAGCTGGCCGGTCCCTGCCGGGCCTGCTGCAGCGCCCGGCGGCCGACCTCGGGGGAGGCGTTGCGGACGTGCAGGGCGACGCTGGCCGGTTTGAGCTCGACCGCGGCGCCGGGGTTGTTCTCGGCGATGTGGGTCAGCGAGTTCTGCACTTCCTGCAGAAGCTGTTTGGCGTCGTTGTCGATGGCGTGGACGAAGCCGACGTCGAATTCCGAACCGTGGCTTCCGATCAGCTGTACCTCGACCGGCAGCCGGGACAGCGCCGCGAGATCACGCAGCGCCCGGCCTGAGATGACAGCCGCCGTGGTGGCGGTCAAGCCGGCGAGGGCGCGTAGCGCGCTCACCGATTCCCGATGGGGATACGCCTTCGCCGGATCGGACACGATGGGCGCGATGGTCCCGTCGTAGTCCGAGGCGACGAGTAGCCGCGGCATGCGGGCTACCCCCGCCAACGCACGGCGAAGTTCCTGTGGCAGATCCTGTGCGCTCACGCATCCAACCTAGTGATCGGAGGAGAATTGTCAGGGCGCGAGAAACTCTACTGGGTGAGGTTTGCTCGCATGTTCGCGCAGTGATACGGGACTTTAACGTTCGCCTCGCCGCGCTCATCCCCGATTGTGCTGTCTCCTGCCGTACGTTAGCTGGTTTGCCACGCGGAATGCGCGGCAAACTTCTAGGACTTGTCGCCCAGCAGCAGGTCGACGGTGAGTTCCAGGCGTTCTGTGACATCCGTCGCCGAGGCCCGGCGGGTCAGCCAGGCGACGAGGTTCGACAGCCACACGTCGCTGATCACGCGGGCGATGGCCAGATCCCGATCGGTCGGCTCGCCGTCGTTGACCGCGCGGGCGAAGAACCGGTCCATGACCCGCCCGACCCGGTCGACCTCCGCGGCGGCCGAGGCGTCGGCGAACATGAACGCTCGCGTCATGGCCTCGGTGAGCAGCGGGTCGCGCTGCATGGCCCGGGTGACCTGGGTGAGCAGGATGTGCATGCGTTCCCTGGCGGTTTGCCCGGCCAGTGGTTTGCGTTTGCTCTCGAATTGCTCGAACTCGCGGGCCAGCGCCGACACCAGCAGATGCACCTTGGACGGGAAGTACCGATACAGGGTGCCGACGGCCACGTCGGCGCGCTCGGCGACGGCGCGCATCTGGACCGCGTCGTAGCCGCCCTTGGAGGCCAGCGCCAGGGTGGCGTCGAGGATCCGCTTGCGACGCTCCCGCTGCGCGGCCGAGCTCAGCTCGTCCTCGCTGAGCGTGGCTACCGGGGTGGCACGCGGGCGGGTGCCGTTCTGCGTGCCCGAGTCGGTTGCCTGCTCTCGGGAGGGACTGGCCATCGGTGAAAGTCCTTTCCTACAAACGTCGTTGTGCGGCGGATGCGGTGCTGCGGCGACGGGACGGTCTCTTGACTTCCGCCCGACGGTGATATTAGAACATGTTCTAGGTGTGGGAGTCACGCCGGGAAGGCGGTATGGACTGTGACCATCGCCACCACTGACGAGCATAAAGCCGTTCAGGAGTCGATGCGCGGATGGGCGGCGACGGTACGCCCGATTGCAACAATGCGCACCGGAGCACCGGATTTCTGGCACGAATTCTGGCCGAGCCTGGTGGGACTCGGGGTGTTCCGGGTCGCGGTGCCCGAGGCGGACGGCGGCGCCGGTGGCTCGGTGGGCGACCTGGCGGTCCTGCTCGAACAGGCCGCACACGACCTGGTGGGCGGGCCGGTATCGGCCACCGCACTCGCCGGCCTCGTCGCCGGCGCGGCACTCGACGAGAATACGCCCTGCGGCGTGGGCCTGGGTGACCCGGTTGCGGTGGCGGCCAACGAAACCGGGGCGTTGGTGCTGTCCGGGGCATGGGAGACGGTGTTCGGGGCGGCCCCCGGGACGGCCGTCCTGCTGCCGGTGCGGGTGGATTCCGGCCAAAAGCACGCCGGAATCATGAAGGCGGACGCCGACTCTCGAGGTTCCCGGCATGCCGACTCTGGAGGTTCCCGGCACGCTGACTCTGGAGGTTCCCGGCATGCCGACTCTGGAGGTTCCCGGCACGCCGACTCTCGAAGTTCCCGGCATGCTTTTGGCCGGGAACTCTGGTGCCTCGTGCAACCGAGCGCCGAGGGCCTGCGCATCGACTCGCTGCCCCCGCTGGATGCGAGCACCCCACTCGCTCGCGTCGAATGCGACGGAGTCGCCGTCCCCGCGGAGCACGTCTTCGAAACCCCCCATGCCGTCGGTGATCTGGTCGCGGTGCTGGTGGCGGCCGAGTTGGCGGGGGTGGCGGGGTGGTGTTTGGAAACGGCGGTCGAGTATGCCAAGGTGCGGGAGCAGTTCGGGCGGCGGATCGGGGAGTTTCAGGCGGTCAAGCATCTGTGTGCGTGGATGCTGTGCCGGACCGAGCTGATTCGGGCGGTGGCCGCGGATGCGGCTGCGGCGGTGGACAATCGGCCCGCCGAGCTGCCGCTGGCCGCCGCCATCGCGATGTCGGTCGCGCTCGACGCGGCGGTGCGGACCGCCAAGGACTGCATCCAGGTGCTCGGCGGCATCGGCTTCACCTGGGAGCACGACGCGCACCTGTACCTGCGCCGGGCGGTGGCGCTGCGCCAGCTGCTGGGCGGCGCGGCCCCGTGGCGCGCCCGGATCACCGACCTGGTCCGGCAGGGGCAGCGGCGAACGGTCGGTGTGGACCTGGGAATCGGCGCGTGGGACGCGCTGGGCCTGGACGCGGCCGACGCCGCCGAACTCGCGGCCGACCTGGCCCGCATCGTCGCCCTGCCGCCGGAGCGGCGGCGCGACGCCCTGGTCGACACCGGGCTGCTGGCCCCGCACTGGCCCGCCCCCTACGGCCGCGGCGCCGGGCCGATCCTGCGCACCGTGATCGACGAGCAGGTGCGCGCCGCCGGAATCACGGTGCCCGACATCCAGATCGGCAACTGGGCGGTGCCCACCCTGCTGCAGTACGGCACCCCCGAGCAGATCGAGCGCTTCGCCCGCCCGACCCTGCGCGGCGAGGTGGTGTGGTGCCAGCTGTTCAGCGAGCCCGAGGCCGGATCGGACCTGGCCGCCCTGCGCACCACCGCGACCCGCGTCGACGGTGGTTGGCGGCTGCGCGGCCAGAAGGTGTGGACCTCGCTGACCAGCGTGGCCACCTGGGCGATCTGCCTGGCCCGCACCGATTCCGCCGCGCCCAAACACCGTGGCATCAGCTACTTCCTGGTCGATATGCGCAGCCCGGGCATCGAGGTACGGCCGCTGGTGCAGATCACCGGCGAGGCACGGTTTTCCGAGGTGTTTCTCGACGAGGTGTTCGTTCCCGACGATTGTCTGGTCGGCGAGTTGGGAATGGGCTGGAAAATCGCGCGCTCCACCCTGTCGTCGGAGCGAGTCGCCATGGGCGGCGGCGGAATCGGCAACGAACTGGAGGCGTTGATCGACGCCGTGCCGACCGCGGGACCGGGCGCGGAATTGATTGCCGACCGGTTCGGGGAATTGGTCGCCGAGGCGGTCGCGGGCACATTGCTCGAGACCCGCGCCGCGCGCCGAATGCTCGCCGGAGTCGATCCCGGCCCGCAAAGCAGCGTACGCAAACTGGTTGGTGTACGACATCGACAGGCGGTGGCCGAATTTGCCGTCGAGCTCGCTGGTGTGGCGGGCGCACAGGAATCCGATGTGGTGAAAGAATTCCTGCTGACACGCTGTTTGTCGATCGCCGGGGGTACCGAGCAGATCCTTTTGACCGTGGCCGGCGAACGGATTCTCGGGCTCCCGCGCGAATCGCACGGCTAAGACCGTGTCTCACATGGATGTAATCCGTTTTGCCTGCACCGAGATTGGTTGTGTTGCATGATGTTCGGTCGTGACGGATGTGTTGTCGCAGCGGTTGGTGCCGGACGAGTTGTGGGAGCTGGTCGAGCCGCTGCTGCCGGAGTTCGCCTCGCGCCCGCAGGGCGGCGGCATCGCCCCGACCGACCAGCGGGCGGTGTTCACGGCGGTGGTGTATGTGCTGACCAGCGGTTGTGCGTGGCGGATGCTCCCGCCGTCGTTCGGTGTGAGTGTGCCGACGGCGCATCGCCGGTTCACGGTGTGGACCCAGGCCGGCGTGTGGCGGCGACTGCACCGGGCGATACTCGACGAGCTGGGCAGCCGGGGCCTGATCGACTGGTCGCGGGCGGTAGTCGATGCGGCGAGCGTACGGGCGAAAAAAGGGGCGATCTGACCGGGCCGAACCCGACCGATCGCGGCAAGCCCGGCTCCAAGCAGCACATCCTGTCCGATCGGACGGGAATCCCGTTGTCCGTGGCGGTTTCGGCCGCCAACGTCCACGACTCCCAAGCGCTCAAACCGTTGGTGAAAGCGATCCCGGCAGTCCGGTCGCGACGTGGCCCGCGGCGACGCCGGCCGGGCAAGTTGCACGCCGACAAGGCATACGACCAGCCCGAACTGCGGCGGTGGGTGCGCCACCGGGGCATCGCAGTCCGCATCGCCCGCAAGGGAATCGAGTCCAACCAGCGACTCGGCCGCCACCGGTGGGTGATCGAACGCACCGTGTCGTGGCTGACCGGCTACCACCGGCTCAACATTCGCTACGACCGCAAGGGAATTCATTATCTGGGCTTCCTGACGCTAGCCGCCGCACTCACCTGCTTCAAGAAGCTGATGAAAGCGGCCATATGAGACACGGTCTAAGTTCCACATCTCACACGGGAGCATCGAATTGGACTTCAACAGGGATGAGAGCCAGGACGCCGTCGCCGAGGTCGTGGTGAGCTTGCTGGAGCGCAACACCGCCCGCGATATCGAGCTCTGGCCCGCCTTGACCGACAGCGGCCTGCTGTCGGTGGCGTTACCGCAGCGCTGCGGCGGCGACGGTATGGGACTGCTCGAGGTGTCGGTCCTGCTGACCGAGCTGGCTACCGACGCGGTGGCCGCACCGGCGCTGGCGACCCTCGGTTTCGGGGTGTTACCGCTGCTAGAGGTCGCGCCGGAGCCGTTGGCGGACAAGATCTTCGCGGCCGTCGCGCAGGGCGCGGTGCTGACCGCGACGCTGCACGAGCCCGGCACGCCGTTCGCGGCCGCACCCGAGACCACGGCCGTCGTCGACGGCGAGCGGGCCACCGTCACGGGCCGCAAGGTCGCGGTCCCCTATGCCGATTCGGCGCGCTGGGTGCTGGTGCCCACCGACTCCGGAATTGCGATCGTCGACGCCGAGGCGCCGGGCATCTCCCGGTTCGAGACCCCGAATTCGACCGGCGCTCCGGAATTCTCGATGCATTTCGAACAGACCGAGATTCCGGCCGAACAATTACTGCCCGGCGGTCTCCGAGCGCTGCATCGGCTGGCGCTGGCCGGAATCGGTTCGGTCGCCGACGGATTGCTGCGCGGCGCGCTCACTCTGACCGCCGAACATGTGCGCACCCGGCACCAATTCGGCCGTCCGCTCGCCGAATTCCAGGCGGTGGCACAGCAGATCGCCGACGTGTATGTCGTTTCCCGGACGCTGCACGCCGCCGCGCTGTCGGCGAATTGGGCGCTGGCCCATGCCGACGACGATCCGGGGCATCAGGAACGTATCGACGACGATCTCGATGTGCTGGCCTACTGCGTCGCCTCGGAACTGCCCGCGGCCATGCAGAAATGTCATCACCTGCACGGCGGAATCGGCGTCGATGTGACCCATCCGCTGCATCGCTACTACTCACAGGCCAAGGACCTCGCCCGCTGGTTGGGCGGCGCGTCGTTTCGGCTGGATCGTTTGGGAGACCGATGTTCATCGACCTGACCGCCGAGCAACGCCGGCTGCGCGACACCCTGCGCGCGTATTTCGCCGATCTCGTGACCGCCGACGAGGAGGCCGAGATGGCGATCAACCGGCACGGCGACGCCTACCGCGCGGTGGTGCGGCGCATGGGCCGCGACGGCTGGCTCGGGGTGGGCTGGCCGAAGGAGTACGGGGGGCAGGGTTTCGGTCCGGTCGAGCAGCAGATCTTCTTCAACGAGGCGGTGCGCGCGGATGTGCCGCTGCCGCTGGTGACGCTGCTGACCGTGGGCCCGACCCTGCAGCAGTTCGGCACCGAGACGCAGAAGCGGAAGTTCCTGCCCGGAATCCTGTCCGGCGACATCCATTTCGCGATCGGCTACTCCGAGCCCGAGGCGGGAACCGACCTGGCGGCGCTGCGCACCAGCGCGGTCCGCGACACCGACGGTGACTGGATCGTCAACGGGCAGAAGATCTTCACCACCGGCGCGCACGAGGCCGACTTCGTCTGGCTGGCCTGCCGGACCGGTTCCGCGGAATCGCGCCACCGCGGCATCACCATCCTCATCGTCGACACCACCGATCCCGGCTACTCGTGGACGCCGATCATCACCTGCGACGGCGCGCATCACACCAACGCCACCTATTTCGACGGCGTGCGGGTGCCCGCGGACATGCTCGTGGGGGAGGAGAACGGCGGCTGGAAGCTCATCACCACCCAGCTCAATCACGAGCGGGTGAGCCTGGGCCCGTCCGGCAAGATCGAACAGCTCTACGACCGGGTGCGCGACTGGGCGCGGCGGGGCGGCGTGCTGGGCGAGCCGGACGTGCGGCGCGCGCTGGGCCGCCTGCACGCCATGGTCCGGCTCAACGAGCTGCTGAACTGGCAGGTCGCCGCGAATGCCGATCACGCACAGGCGGATCCGGCCGGGGTGATCGCCGACGCCTCCGCGACCAAGGTGTATTCCACCGAGGCGCTGCAGGAGGCGGGCCGGCTGGCCGAGGAGATCGTGGGCCGCCACGGCGATCCCGCCGACCCGGCCACCGGCGAGCTGCTGACCTGGCTGGACCGCCGCACCAAACAGAACCTGGTGGTCACCTTCGGCGGCGGCGTCAACGAGATCATGCGCGAGCTGATCGCCACCGCCGGGCTGAAGCTGCCGCGCGTACCGAGATAGGAGTTGCCGTGCCGGAATCCATGACAGCGGAACAGATCGTCGCCGCGGGTGAGCAGATCAAGGCCGCGGGGGAGTGCGCGCCGCGGACGGCCCGCGATCCGGTGAACCAGCCGATGATCAACAACTGGGTCGAGGCGCTCGGCGACACCAATCCGATCTATGTGGACGAGCGGGCCGCCCGCGCCGCCGGACATCCGGGCATCGTGGCGCCGCCCGCGATGGCGCAGGTGTGGACGATGCCGGGGCTGGGTGGGTCGCGGCCGTCGGACGATCCGATGAACGCCGTCAACGATCTGCTCGACGCCGCCGGGTACACCTCCGTGGTGGCCACCAACTGTGAGCAGACCTATCACCGATATCTGCGGATCGGGGAGACGGTGCGGGCCCGGACCCGGCTGCGGGATCTGGTGGGGCCCAAGCGCACCGCGCTCGGTGAGGGCTGGTTCGCCACCTACATCCTGACCTGGTACGTCGACGACGAGCCGGTCACCGAAATGAGCTTCCGCATGCTGAAATTCGCGCCGGGCACGGGGAAGTCCGCGGCGGCGCAGGAGGATTCGGGCGAGCGGGTGCGGCCCATCGTTTCCCGGGACACCGAATTCTTCTGGGAGGGTGCGAAACTCGGCGAGCTGCGCATCCAGCGCCTGCCGGACGGCACGCTGCGGCATCCGCCGATTCCCGCGCTGTGGCAGGACAAGTCGGAGACCCCGGACTATGTGGTGGCCTCCGGACGGGGCACGGTCTTCAGCTACGTCGTGCACCACGCGCCGAAGGTTCCCGGGCGGCGGCTGCCGTTCGTGGTCGCCCTGGTCGAGCTCGAGGAGGGCGTGCGGGTGCTGGGCGAGCTGCGCGGCGTCGAGCCGGACGCGGTGCGGGTGGACCTGCCCGTCGAGGTGGATTTCGAGCGGCTCGACGACGACACCGCGCTGCCGTACTGGAAGGTGACCCGATGACCGCCACGCTGGAACCCGCCGCCGTCCGCGTCGGCACCACCCTGCCCGAGACGGCCATTCACGCCGACCCCACCTTCGTGATCAGTACGGCCCTGGCCACCAGGGACTTTCAGGATGTGCACCACGATCGGGACAAGGCGGTGGCGCGCGGGTCGGCCGACATCTTCGTCAATATCCTCACCGACACCGGCCTGGTGCAGCGCTTCGTGACCGACTGGGCGGGACCGGGGGCGGTCGTGAAATCCATTGCGCTGCGGCTCGGTGTGCCGCTGTACGCGGGCGACACCCTGACGCTGAGCGGCACCGTGACCGCGATCGAGGGCGGTGAGGTCCGGCTCGACGTGATCGGGCGCGACAGCCTCGGGGAGCACATTCAGGCGAAAGTCGTTATCGCACTGCGGGAGAAGGCGTGAGCGCGGGTATCGGCGGCAGGGCCGCCATCGTCGGGATCGGGGCCACCGATTTCTCCAAGGACTCCGGCCGCAGCGAATTGCGCCTGGCCGCCGAGGCGGTCACCGCGGCGCTCGACGACGCCGGGCTGACCTCCGCGGACGTGACCGGGCTGACCACGTTCACGATGGATACCAATACCCAGGCCGCGGTGGCGCGGGCCGTCGGCATCCCGAATCTCACCTTCTTCAGCAATATTCCGTTCGGCGGCGGCGCGGCGTGCGCGACGGTGCAGCAGGCGGCCATGGCGGTGGCGACCGGCATCGCCGATGTGGTGGTGGCCTACCGGGCCTTCAACGAGCGCTCCGGGCATCGCTTCGGCCAGTTCTCCACCCAGCTGGCGGCCGCGCCGACCTCCTCGGGTGTGGATGCGGCGTGGTCGTATCCGCAGGGCCTGGGCACCCCGGCGGCGCAGGTGGCCATGGTGGCGCGGCGCTACATGCACGTCTACGGCGCGACCAGCGCCGACTTCGGCCGGGTCGCGGTCGCGGATCGCAAGCACGCGGCGGTGAATCCGGCGGCGCACTTCTACGGCAAGCCGATCACGCTGGCGGACCACCAGAATTCGCGCTGGATCGCCGAACCGCTGCACCTGCTGGACTGCTGCCAGGAGACCGACGGGGCGGTGGCGCTGGTGATCACGAGTGCCGAACGCGCACAGGACCTTCGCCACACACCCGCCACCATCGCCGCCGCGGCCCAGGGCTCGGGCTCCGACCAATACGTCATGACCAGCTACTACCGCGACGCCCTCACCGGCCTGCCGGAGATGGGCCTGGTGGGCAACCAGCTCTGGGCACAGAGCGGCCTGCGCCCCGAGGACATGCAGGCCGCCATCCTCTACGACCACTTCACCCCCTTCGTCCTGATGCAACTGGAGGAACTGGGCTTCTGCGGCCGCGGCGACGCCAAGGACTTCATCGCCGACGGCGCCATCGAACTGGGCGGCCGCCTCCCCCTGAATACCCACGGCGGCCAACTCGGCGAGGCATACATCCACGGCATGAACGGCATAGCCGAGGCCGTCCGCCTGATCCGGGGAACATCGGTAAACCAGGTCCCCGGCCTGGAAAACGTCGTGGTAACCGCGGGCACCGGCGTCCCGACATCGGGCTTGGTACTGACGGCGTGAACGTGCCGGAATGACGGGTCGGCTTGGGCACCTTCACAAATGGTTGTGATGCGAACCGAACGATAATGCCGTTCACCGAATTGTCGTACGGCCGGTGTTTCGGATTTCCCACCTGACGTACCGCTCGGCATGTAACGATGTGCCTGCTCTGTGCAGTACCGATGCTCTTGGGAGAGGCCGGTGGGCCGAGTGGGAATGGCGATACCGCGCGCCGTCGAGTCGCGGCATCATCCCGGCATGTCGCCGCTACGTCATCCGCGCATGTCGCCGCTACGTCATCCGCGCATGTTGGCGCTACGTCGTCCGGGCATGTTGGCGCTACGTCATCCCGGCAACATGCCGCTACGTCATCCCGGCAACATGCCGCTACGTCATCCCGGCAACATGCCGTTACGTCATCCCGGCATGTTTTTGGCCGGGATCGCGCTGCTGCTGCTCGTCGTGGTCGCGCTGCGCGGGTTCGTGCCGGGAACCGGTGGGCCGCATGCCGTTTCGCCGCCGTCGGTGGTGACCGTGGCGCTCATGCCGGTGTTGTCGCTGGTGTCGGTGGTGATTCTGCTGGCGGGCGTGATGACCAGCCATCATCGGCTGCCGCTGGCCATGCCGGATCGGGAGCCGAAGCGGGCGCGGTCGGCGGGGCTGTCGGGCCGGGCGCTGCTGCTGGTGCTCGCCATCCTGGCGGCCACGGCGCTCGTCGCGGCGTTGGTCTGGGTGGTGTATCTGCTTGCGGGACACGGCGCCTCGCCCGCCGAGACGCACCCGGCGGCCACGGTCACGGCGCGGCCCACGGAGATTCCGTCGCCCACCCCGCTCCCGGCCGCCCCGGAGCTGTCCGGGCGCACCCTGCTGCTGGTCGGCGGGGCCGCGGTCGCACTGGTCGCCACCGCCGTGATCGGCCTGGTGGTCGTCGCCCTCGGCACCCGGCGGGCGCCCGCGCCGGAGCCCGATCCGGCGGCGCCCGCGGCCGCCGAACCCCCGGTCTCGCTCGCCGAGGTGGCCGAGATGGGCCTGGCGGCGATGATGGCCTCCGGCCGCGACGCCCGCCTCGCCGTCATCTCCTGCTATGTCGCCATGGAACGCGGCCTGGCCCAGGCCCGCGAGGTGGCGCCGCTGATCTCCGACACCCCCTCGGAGGTGCTGGCCCGGGCCTTCGAGCGCGGCGCGCTGCACGACGCGTCGGCCCGCGAACTGGTGGCCCTGTTCGAGGAGGCCCGATTCAGCCCACACTCCATGCTGGAGTGGCAGCGCATGCGCGCCGAGCAACTACTCCGCATTGTGCTGAAAGATCTTCGGGGAGAACGGCTGTGAGCGATCGGGCCCCTCAGGTCACCATGATCCGCTCCGTGATCGTCGGCGGTGCGGTCGCTCTGATCCTGGTGATCGACCTGTTCGCACTGGGCCACCTGCGCGCCCTGCTGCCGCTGCTGGTCGGGGGGCCGGTGCTGATCGCGCTGGGCCTGCTGCTGTGGTCGCTGACCGACTGGAGCATTCACCCGCCCGCCGACCCGGCCGACGACGAGATCGAGAACGGTCCGGCGGAGATGCTGCGCCGCTGGCAGGCCCGCGCGCAGATGCTCGCCGACCGCGCCGACGGCTCGCGCGCCGACTGGGACCGGCACCTGCGACCCTTGCTGGCCAAGGAGTTCGAGCTGTCGAGCGGGCACCGGATCGCCAAGAACCGCCGCGCCACCGAGGCGGCGGGACTGCTGCAGTTCGGCCCCGAGCTGTGGCGCTGGGTGGATCCGGCGAATTCCGCGCTGCGCGACCAGCACACCCCCGCCCCGGGCCGCGCCGCCCTGGACGAGATCCTGCGCCGACTACAAGCCATGTGACGAGGACGGCAAACGTGAGCGTGAATATGGAAACCAAGATGGACGCGACCGTCAAACGCACCGAGGCGGTGCTGCGCGAGATCTCGCGGGTCGTGGTCGGCAAGCGCGACGAGCTACAGCTGATCATGGTCGCGGTGCTGGCGGGCGGGCACATCCTGATCGAGGACCTCCCCGGCCTGGGCAAGACCCTCATCGCCCGATCCTTCGCCGCCGCACTGGGTTTGACCTTCACCCGGGTGCAGTTCACCCCGGATCTGTTGCCCGCGGACCTGATCGGCTCCACCATCTACGACATGTCCTCGGGCCGTTTCACCTTCCGCCGCGGTCCAGTGTTCACCCAGATCCTGCTGGCCGACGAGATCAACCGCACCCCGCCCAAGACCCAGGCCGCGCTGCTGGAGGCCATGGCCGAGGGGCAGGTCAGCATCGACGGCGAAACCTTCACGCTGCCACAGCCGTTCGTCGTGCTGGCCACCGACAACCCGATCGAGTACGAGGGCACCTACCCGCTGCCCGAGGCGCAGCTCGACCGGTTCGCCCTCCAACTGCGGCTGGGCTACCTGTCCGAACAGGACGAGACGCAGATGATCCGCCGCCGCCTGGAGCGCGGCACGGTGGTGCCGCAGGTGGGCCAGGTGGTCGACGCGCAGGGACTGCTGGAGATGCGGCAGTCGGTCGAATTCGTCACCGTGCACCCGGATGTCGTCACCTACGTGGTGGCGCTGGCCGCCGCCACCCGCGGCCATCCGCAGGTCGAGGTCGGGGCGAGCCCGCGCGCCGAATTGGATCTGGTGCAGATGGCCCGCGCCCGTGCGCTGCTGCTGGGCCGCGACTACGTCATCCCGGAAGATGTGAAGGCCCTGGCGATTCCGGCCATGGCGCACCGCATCACGCTGCGCCCCGAGATGTGGGTGCGGCGCATTCGCGGCGAGGACGTGATCGCCGAACTGCTGCGCCGCCTGCCCGTCCCGCGCGCCTCGGTCACATGAGGCACCGCGATACCAGCGCCGTCGCCGAGGCCGAATTGCGTTGGCGGCCCGCCCCCCTGGTGTATCTGCTGGCCGCGACGGCGGCCCCGGCCCTGGCCCTGGCCGTGCTGCTGGACCGCTGGCCGCTGGTGGTGTTCGCCGCGCCCATGCTCGGCGTGCTCGCCACCGCCCCGATGCAGGTGTCGCGCACCAGGATTCAGGTGGACGGCGCGGGCCCGCTGCGCTGCTTCGAATCCGAGGAGGTGGTGCTGTCGGTGGCGGCGTTCGTCGAGCGCGGCCACGCCCTGCTGCGCTGCAAGCCCGACGCCGCGCACGGCCTGGCGACCCGGGTGGAGCTGGCGGTGGACTCGGGCGCCGCCCCGGCGGGCCTGCGGCTGGCGCTGGCGACCACCCGCTGGGGCCGCTACCCGGTCACCGTCCGGGTCACCGCGCTCGGTCCCGCCGGGCTGTGGATCGCCTCGGAGACGCTGCCCGCCGGGCAGGTGTACGTGTACCCGATCGCCGACCCGCAGCGAATGCCGTTGCCGCGCACCGAACTTCCCGAGCGCGTCGGCACCCATCCGACCCGCCGCCACGGGCCGGGCGTGGAGTACGCCGATATCCGGGCCTACACCCCGGGCGATCAGCTGCGCACGGTGAACTGGCCGGTGAGCGCGCGGCGCGGGCGGCTCTACGTCACCGAGCGGCTGACCAACCGGGCCGCGGATGTCGTTGTGCTGGTGGACACCTCGATGCAGGCGCCGGGCCCGGCCGCCGAGTCGCTGGAGCTGTCGGTGCGCGGGGCGGCGCAGGTGGCGCAGTCGGCGTTGCAGGCCGGGGACCGGACCGCGGTGGTGTGCCTGGGGCAGGGGCCGCGGTGGTTGCGGCCGGATATCGGCCGCCGCCAGTTCTATCGCATCGTCGACGCCGTGCTCGACGTCGGTGACGAGCACATCGCCACCTCGGGCACGCTGGCCCCGCGCGCCGCGGTGCCGCTGGGCGCGATCGTGGTGGCGTTCTCCACCCTGCTGGACACCCAGTTCGCGCTGGCCCTGATCGATCTGCGCAAGCGCGGTCACGTGGTGGTGGTCGTGGATGTGCTGCGCGGCACGCCCTTTCGCGATGGCCTGGACCCGACGCTGGCGCGGATGTGGCAGCTGGAGCGCGCCGCCATGTACCGCGATATGGGCACGGTCGGCGTCGACATCGTGGCCTGGCCGCAGGACGCCCGCCTCGACCAGGTGATGCGGCTGATCCCGCGCCACCGCCGACCGGTCCGGGTGCGGCGATGACCCGATTCCTGGCAGTGCTGTCCGGCCTGCTGCTCACGATCGCGGTGATCATCGCCCTGCCCTGGGCGGGCCTGCCCGCGCTGGCCCTGGTGGTGGCGGGCTGGTGGCTGCGCCTGTGCGCCGCGGGCGCGGTCCTGGTGGCCCTGGCCGCCCTGGCCTGGTCCGACACCGGCACCCTGACGGCAGCCGCCACAGGCGTGGTAGCCACCACCTACCTCCTCAACGCCGCCACGGTAACGGCCCCCCGAGGCGTAGTCCCCACCACCCTCCCCTCGGTGGCAGGCGCCCTCCTCTTCACCGCCGCCGCGGTATCCGCCACCCTGGTCCCCCTCCACCTGGCCTGGCTCCCCCTCACCGCCCCCATCCTGGTGATCCTGCTGTACGTCTTGATCATTCAGGGACTGTCCACGCGCCCGACGCGCGATGAAAACTAGGCGTGGTGTCCACCGCCCCGGCGGGAACCGGGCCCTTCGGTAGTCGGGCTACCCTCCCTCCGGCACCGGGGCGGCGGAGTCTTCGGGTGCTCAGGCGGTGAACGTCAGGCGGACGTCGCCGAGCACGGGGGCGTCTTCGCGTTCCACGACCGTGGCCGCGATGACGAGTTCACTTCCTTCCAACCACATTCGGGTCCGAATTGTTTCCGCGGGATAGAGAATTCCCGCGAATCGGGCCCGGAAGCCGGTGGCGCGGGCGGCATTCGAGTCCAGGACGGTGTCGACGGCGGTTTTGCAGACCAGTCCGTATGTGCAGAGGCCGTGCAGGATCGGGTTGGGAAACCCGGCGGCGCGGGCGAATTCGGGATCCGAGTGCAGCGGGTTGCGGTCCCCGCACAGCCGGTACAGCAGCGCCTGCTGCGGCAGCGTCGGCGTGCGCACGTCGAAATCCGGTGCCCGGTCCGGCAATTCGGAGCGCAGGCTGGGCCCGCGCTCGCCGCTGAAGCCGCCCTCACCCTTGGCGAAGATGGACGACCGCGCGGTCCACAGCGGTTCCCCGTCCGAGCCGGTGGCGGTGGTCTCCTGCACGATCACCGCGGCCGAGCCCTTGTCCCAGATCTCGCTGATCCGGCCGGTGCTCGTCGCCTTCCCGGACGCGGGAATCGGGCGGTGCAGCACCACCTCCTGGCTGCCGTGCACCACCTTGGCCAGGTCGATCTCCACGCCGGGGAAGCTCACCCGCGGCGGCTCGGTCGCCCGCAGCGTCGCGGCGACGGTCGCGAAGCTCGGCAGCACCTGCGGGTCGCGATCGTCGAGGTAGCGCAGCTCGCCCGGATCGGTCCAGCGCGCCCCGGCCCCCAGGCCCAGGTGGTACAGCTGCACGTCCGAGGGCGTCCACGCGAACTCCTGCGTCGGAAGCGCCGCTCCGAGCGCGACTTTCGGGTCGATCGTCATATCGTTGTCCTCTCGGCGCGGTCGGCGATATCCAAGGCGGCCAGATAGCCGAAGGTGATCGCGGGTCCGATGGTCGCGCCCGGACCGGCGTAGGTGTGACCCATGACCGGCGCGGAGGTATTCCCGGCCGCGTACAGGCCCTCGATGACCGTGTCGTCCTCGCGCAGCACCCGACCGGCGGTGTCGGTGACCAGTCCGCCCTTGGTGCCCAGGTCGCCGGGGAACATCCTGGCCGCGTAGAACGGACCCTGAACCAATGCGGCGAGGCAGGGATTGGGTTTGACGGTCGGGTCGCCGTAGTAGCGGTCGTAGGCGCTGTTACCGCGCCCGAAGTCCTCGTCGACGCCGGTCTCGGCAAATGTGTTGAACCGCCGCACGGTATCGAGGAGGGCCTGTTCCGGCACGCCGATCCGCCCGGCCAATTCGGCCAGGGTCGGCGCCTGCACGATATTGTCGTTCTCCATCCAGCGCTTGGGAATTCGCTGCCCCGGTTGCAGGGTCGCGAAGATGTAGCGGTTGCGGTAGCGCTGATCGAATACCAGCCAGGAGGGCACATGCTCGCCCGGCCCGTCGCCCTGCCCGTACTCGCCGCCGTACATCTTGTGCACGGCCTCGACATAGGGCAGGCACTCGTTGAAGTACCGCTTGCCCTGCGCGTCGACGATGAGACCGCCGGGCAGATTGCGTTCGGCCAGGCAGAACCAGGGCCGCCCGCCCCGGAACACCGTCGGCCCCCACCAGGCGTCCTCCATGAAGCCCACGGCCGCACCGAGTTCCATGCCCGCCCGGATTCCGTCGCCGGTATTGGCCTTGGCGCCGGTGGTCCACTCGGTGCCGATGGGCTCGCGCTGGTATTTGTGCCGCATATCGGCGTTGTGCTCGAACCCTCCGGCGCCGAGCACCACGCCGTAGCGGGCGCGGAAACGCACCGTCTCACCCTCGTGGGTGGCCTCGACGCCGACGACGCGGCCGTCCGCCACGAGCAACCCGGTCATCGGTGTATCCAGCAGAACGGACACGCCGACATCCATCAGTCCCTTGCGCATCGGCGCGATGATCGCCTGCCCCATGCCCAGCAGGTGCTTGCGGGTGAATTTCGCCCAATAGGTCCGCGCGCCCACGCGCAGGGCCCGCAGCACGCCCTTCGGGTGCCGCCGGATCAGGCTCACCCGAACGAAATCCGCCTGCGTGGTGACGACGTTCAACGGTGCCTTGGCGTACGGCGGCTCCAGCTTGAACCGCTCCGCGCCGAGGACCATGGCGTCGAACGGCTTCGGCTCGCAGGATCGGCCGTGCGGGTTGCCGCCGGGAGCCTCCGGGTAGTAGTCCGAATAGCCCGGCACCCACCGCAGTTTCAGCGGGGTGTGCTCGAGAACGAAGTCGATGGCCTCGGGCCCGCGGTCGATGTAGGTGTCGATCCGTTCCTTCGGCACCGCGTCGCCGACGATGCTGTACAGGTAGCGCCGGGCTTCCTCCCGATCGTCGGGCCGTCCCGACGCGAGCAGCGCCCTGTTGCCCGGGACCCACACGCCACCCCCGCTGCGCGCGGTCGACCCGCCGTAGTGCGGGGCCTTCTCGATGATCACCGCGCGCAGACCGTGGTGCGCGGCGGTGAGGGCCGCGGTCATGCCGGCGGCGCCGCTGCCGACCACCACCACGTCGTATTCCCGATCGCTCATGTAGAACACGTTATAGAATCGGGCCGGGTTCGGTCTATATTGGTCTGGCAGAAGGGACCGTCGAGACGAGAAGATGCAGGAAAACTCGTTTCAATTTGCGCCCTGGGAAGGAAACAAGCGTGCTGTCCGACGCGGTACGGAGCGAACTGGCCGCGGATCTCGCGGCCGCCGAGCGGGACCGGGTGCCGGTCGATCCGCTGATCACGCGGTATCCCGGCATCGACGTGGTCGACGCCTACGAGATCCAGCTGATCAACATCCGCCGCCGGCTCGCGGGCGGGGCGCGGGTGGTGGGCCACAAGGTGGGGCTGTCGTCGAAGGCGATGCAGCAGATGATGGGCGTGGACGAACCGGACTACGGTCACCTGCTGGGGGAGATGCGGGTGTTCGAGGACGTGCCGGTCGAGGCCGCGCGGTATCTGTATCCGCGGGTCGAGGTGGAGGTGGGCTTCGTGCTCGGCAAGGATCTGCCGGGCGCGGACTGCACCGAGGCCGACGTGCTGGACGCGACCGTCGCCTACGCGCCCGCGATCGAGCTCATCGACACGCGCATCAAGGACTGGAACATCGCGCTGTGCGACACCATTGCCGACAACGCGTCGTCGGCCGGGTGGGTGCTGGGTGCGCAGCGGGTGGAACCGGATCGCCTGGATATCAAGAACATCGACGCCCGGCTGACGCGCAATGCCGAGGTGGTCGCCGAGGGCCGCAGCGATGCCGTGCTCGGCGATCCGACGATCGCGGTGGCCTGGCTGGCCCGCAAGGTCGCCTCGTTCGGGGTGCGGCTGCGCGCCGGCGACATCGTGCTGCCGGGTTCGTGCACCCGCGCCATCGACGCCCGGCCGGGCGATGTGTTTCGTGCCGAGTTCGCCGGACTCGGTTCGGTCCGTGTGCAATTCAGCTGAGGAGAATGTGTTGACCGCGAATGGAAAGGTTGCCGCCGCGATCGTCGGCTCGGGCAACATCAGTACCGACCTGCTGTACAAGCTGCTGCGGTCGGAGCGGATCGAGCCGCGCTGGATGATCGGAATCGACCCGGACAGCGAGGGTTTGAAGCGCGCCCGCGGGCTGGGGCTGGAGACCTCGCACGAGGGGGTGCAGTGGCTGCTGGCGCAGAGCGAACTGCCGGAGCTGCTGTTCGAGGCGACCTCGGCCTACGTGCATCGCGACGCGGCCCCGAGGTACGCCGAAAAAGGCATCCGCGCGGTCGATCTCACCCCGGCCGCGATCGGGCCCGCCGTGGTGCCGCCGGTGAATCTGGGCGCGCACGTGGATGCGGCGAACGTCAATATGATCACCTGCGGTGGGCAGGCGACGATTCCGATCGTGGCCGCGGTGTCCCGCGTGGTCGAGGTGCCCTACGCCGAGATCGTGGCCTCGGTGTCGTCGGTCTCGGCCGGTCCGGGCACCCGCGCGAATATCGACGAGTTCACCAAGACCACCAGCCGCGGGGTGGAGACCATCGGCGGCGCGCGGCGCGGCAAGGCGATCATCATCCTCAACCCCGCCGAACCGCCGATGATCATGCGCGACACCATCTTCTGCGCCATCCCCGCCGACGCCGACACCGCCGCGATCGCGGAGTCGGTGCACCGCATGGTCGCCGACATCCAGCAGTACGTGCCCGGTTACCGGCTGCTCAACGAACCGCAGTTCGACGAGCCGTCGGTGGTGTCCGGCGGCATGGCGAAGGTGTCGGTGTTCGTGGAGGTGGAGGGCGCGGGCGATTTCCTGCCGCCCTACGCGGGCAATCTCGACATCATGACCGCCGCCGCCACCAGGGTCGGCGAGGTCATCGCCGACCGTATCGTGTCCGCCCGGGTGTAAGGAGCTCTCCGACAATGCCTTTCAGCACAGACCTGGACATCCGCGTCACCGACACCTCGCTGCGCGACGGATCCCACCACAAGCGCCACCAGTTCACCGCCGACGAGGTGCGCGCGATCGTCGGCGCGCTGGACGGCGCCGGTGTGCCCGTGATCGAGGTGACCCACGGCGACGGCCTGGGCGGTTCCTCGTTCAACTACGGCTTCGCCAAAACCCCCGAGCAGGAACTGATCACGATCGCCGCGCAAACCGCCAAGCGCGCCAAGATCGCGGTGCTCATGCTGCCCGGCGTCGGCGTCAAGGAGGACATCAAGATCTCCCAGGACAACGGCGCGTCGATCGTCCGCATCGCCACCCACTGCACCGAGGCCGACGTCTCCATCCAGCATTTCGGCCTGGCCCGCGAATTGGGCCTGGAGACGGTCGGTTTCCTCATGATGGCCCACAGCCAGCCCCCCGAGGTCCTGGCCAAGCAGGCCCGCATCATGGCCGACGCGGGCTGCCAGTGCGTCTACGTCGTCGACTCCGCCGGAGCCCTTGTCCTGGAACAGGTTTCCGACCGGGTATCGGCTCTGGTGGCCGAACTCGGCGCCGACGCCCAGGTGGGCTTCCACGGCCACGAAAACCTCGACCTCGGCTGCGCCAACTCCATCTTCGCCATCCGCGCCGGAGCCACCCAAATCGACGGCAGCGCACGTCGTTTCGGCGCGGGCGCGGGCAACACCCCCGTCGAGGCCCTGATCGGCGTCTGCGACAAGCTCGACATCACCACCGGCATAGACTTTTTCGCCATAGCCGACGCCGCCGAAGATGTTGTCCGCCCGGCCATGCCCCAGGAATGCCTCCTCGACCGCCAGTCGCTCATGATGGGTTATGCGGGGGTCTACTCCAGCTTCCTCAAACATGCCGAACGGCAGGCCGATCGGTACCAGGTGTCGGGGGCCGAACTACTGGTCCGAGCGGGGCAGCGCAAACTCGTTGGCGGGCAGGAGGATCAACTCATCGACATCGCCTTGGAACTCCGGCGCGAACAGCAGGGCGTTACTGCTGGCTAGGCCAGCCGCGGACCGGTTCAGGTGAGTGCCTCCCGGAGGGCCGCCATCCACGGCAGCCAGCGCGGATCGGGGCCTGCCGTGTCACCGCCGGTCATATTGGTGCACGTGTAACCGACCGCGACACCCGATGGGGGATGGGCGAATCCGGTTCGTCCCCCGGTGCCCACATGCCCGAACGATCCGTCCCCGAGCATGGGGTGGACGGGGCGGGTGATCTCGTAGCCGTGGGCGAAGCGATGGGTCACCGGCATCACGTCCAGGGGCGCCGGGTGGCCGAGCCGGTCGGTTTGCGGTTGCCGGGCTCGGTCCACGGTCGCCGGTGTCAGCAGTCGGATGCCGTCGACTTCACCGATGGTCGCCGCATACATCCGGGCCAGCGAGCGGGCATTGCCGATCGCGTTGCCCGACGGGACCTCCGCCGCGTGTCCCTCGCGGGTGTTGAGCATCTTGATCCCGTCGTCCCTGGTCGCCAGGGTGGCAAGGGTCGCCCGGATCAGCCGTGCGCCGACGTCGATCCCCATCCGGGCCAGCACCGGCTCCACCGCGGCGGGCGTGAGCGGGCGGTCGTGCGTGAATTGCGGGACAACACGGTGCTCTCGGCTTTCCGGCAGCCCGATCCACAGGCTGAGCCCGAGCGGCCGCGCGATCTCGGCGTCCAGAAATTCACCCACGCTCTTGCCGCTGACCCGCCGGACCAGTTCACCGGCCAGGTACCCCCAGGTGAGGGAGTGATAGTAGATCGCGGTTCCGGGCTGCCACAGGGGCGTCATCGACTCGAGCGCGGCTACGCACGCCGACCAGTCCGTCAATTCCGACACCGTGATCCCGGCATCGGGATCGAAGCTCGACATGCCCGCCCGATGCGATAGGACATCGGCGACGGTGATGTCGGCCTTGCCGCCCGCCGCGAACTCCGGCCAATACTCCCGAACCGGCGCCGCCAACTCGAGCCGTCCCCGTTCGACCAGCATGTGCACACAGGTCGCGGTCACCCCTTTCGACACCGACATCAGCACCACCAGCGACCGCGCATCCCACCCCTTACCGGCCACCGGATCCCGCCCCGTCCAGAGATCGGCAACAACGCGCCCATGCCGATAAACACACAACTGCGCCGCACCCTCATCACTACCGTGCGCCCGAGCAAAAGCATCCCGAACCGCCTCGAACCCACGCCCGACAAACCCTTCCGCCACCGCCACCACGCCTCCCCGGCAAGCTCCGACGGGGCGCGCCGGATCGGGCGAACCCCTTTTGCTCCCAATACATTACGATACCGCCAGTCATGGTGAGCCCTGTCCGGTCGGCGCAATCTTTACCGCTTGATGTTTGTGGTCGGCCAACTCGATCTGAAGCCGGTATGAGGCTTCGGCCGATCGTGAGGCTTTCCAGCACGCCGACCGTGTGGGGCTGAACTGGTAGTTCTTGTCCAGCACGACGTCCGGACTGGCGGAACGGGCTTCCATCCATGTGCCGCCATGGCGGCGCAGCAGCCGGTAGCGGTGGATTCGATCGGTGAGGATATACCACGCATATGTCCCCGCTGCAAACCCCGCGGCAGCCAGTGACGCGAGGCCGAGCGAGTTCTCGATAAGCTCTGAATTGCGCAGGAAGAAGGAATCTTCACTACGGTATTTAACGGCGAGGGTCATTACGTTGAAGAAGCAGTAGCTGAACCCCAAGAAATTGGCGGCAGCTACGCCGGCCAGCGCACGTACGAATGGCCCTCGGCGAACCCATACAACCTCGCGGATCGTATACACAAAACTCGCGACCATGCTCACGGTGAGTGGTGCGATGAATGCGACCCAGAACGCCAGAACGGAGGCTGTCACCGCAAAGTGGTTCTGCAAATATGGGGTCGCTTTATGTGCCATCGGAGTGCGTACGTACGTTGCGATCATCGCGATGGTAATTACGATTACAGCGCCGAACTGGATCCGCGTGGATAGATTCCGCCCGGTTATGTAGGAGCTGAACGCCAAGACCGGTATGGCCGAGAGTGCTCCGAATGTCAGCCCAGCGAGTGTCATGAGGTTCGCGGTGCCGGTCAATCGTTGCAGGGCTGGACTCAATATGTCGTCTGTGACGTATGGAACTCGACACAGCTTTGCAAGTCCTAAGACCAGCAGGATCTGTGTGAAAGGGTTCCGGATGCCCGTCGACTCTCCCAATAGGTTGCGAGAGTCGGACTTGATGCGGTGTGCTGCGAGTGCGAGTACGACTAGGGGTACGAGCGCGGCGATGGCAAACTTCACGTGGACCATCCGAAGATTGCGGCAGCCCTTTCCAGCATCAGGCGCTTGCGCGCTGTCAGGTTCTCGTCCGAGAACAGGGGGCGGCGAAGGGATTCCGCGGCCTGCATCAGAAGCGTGGCAAACCATTCGGCTTGGCGCTCGATAGGGAGATCGAAGTTGCTGCGCAGACAAGCCTGCTGGGCCATGAGCCGTTGAATGACAGTGTCCGGGATCGACGGTGTAGTCCGCCTGTAGTACTGCAGCCGATCCGCAGTGGTGACCTCGTGCCCGAGTACGACGTGCCCGAGTTCATGCGCGATGAGCCCCTCGCGTTCCAACTCGGTGATACCCGACCAAACCCTGATGCAATCCTTCTCCGGCAGTGGAATCCAAATAGCGGAGAAGTCCTGGCCTTCGTATTCGCCCAGCCCGTCGACGATTTCGATGGGCCGATAGCGCTGAAGACTCAACTCTTCGATGAATCGCTGCATCGACCACGGTCGGCGCAGTGTCAGGCCCGCGATGGCTCGTTCTGCGACAACTCGATCCTGGTCCATGCTGTAGCTACCCGAGTGATTCGATGTATGCCGTCAGCTCCTGCACAGCAGCGTCGCTCAGTTGGTCCGCGGCAGGACGCAGCGCGAGATGCGGGATCTGCCGATCGCGTTGCGCGATCAGAAGTTTCAGATGTAGGTACGTTGTATAGTACTCGTCCGGGTCATCCGAAAGAAAGCTCCCCGGCATGTCAAAGTACTGAGCCAGAGCCAGAAGCAAGTCATCTGCCGGTCTCCGTGCCCCCTGCCTGCGAAGGGCTTCGATGTCTGCGGCCGTAACCAGACGGCCCAAGACCTGCGAGAGCCGGTCTGCCACAGTCGAAGAGGATACTTCGCCGTTTTCATCGATGATGGTTGCGAAGAGCTTGTTCACGCGCTCTTCCAGCGGAACGATTCGGTTGTTCAAGCTCACCGGCGACTTCTTTCACTCAGGCGGATCTGATCCAATTTTGCCCGCCACCTTGCGGTGAAGTATTCGAGTTGGGTGGATTCGAGATCGGTTGCGCGGTGTGCCAGCCACCGCCGGTACAGTTGGTCGTCACGTTCGGCTCCGGTCGCGTCCGGCGGCGGTGCCGTGAGGAACTCTCGGTAGGCGACTTCGATGGCATTCGGGAGCTCACGGTCCGGTCCGCCGGCTCGTTCGAGTACGTCCGTCGCATAGGCTGCCGAGAGCCTGGCGCCAGCGGTTTTAATCTCCCGTTCCACTCTCTGTGCGATTTCCGCTGCCGATTCCGGGAGGTCCGACCGATGGCACAGCTGAATACAGGAGTCGTGAGCGGCGAAGATACTGAGCACGACCTCGACGTCGACCTGCACCTGTCGGAATGTCAACGGGCTACTCTCGACACCGTCATCCTCTTCGAGATCGGCGCCGTGATGAAAGGCCGCTGCGGCGCTTCCTCGGCGCAGGCCCAACCCTGCGTCGTATTTCTCCAGGGTCCCCCTGGTCGGCGCTGGGCCCTTGCCCGCCTCGATCCGTTGCTGCACCTTGTCGGAAGGTCCGCCATTTGCGTACACGTCTGCTTGGTACAGGTTCTTGCTCAGGCGAAACTCCAGGACCTTCTTGCCGAACGACACAATTTTCCGTTCGAGGTTCGCCTGATCTTCCATGGTCTGAATGGTACCCAGAGAGACCTCATCGCAAGACATGTGAAACCCCCATACCTCCTGGGTAGCAAGACGCTCCTTCACTACCCTCCCCTACGGTAGCTGGCTTTCCGTAGTTCCGGGTTGTGTTCCGGCAAAGTTCGCCTCGAGCTCGCCTGACGAGACGGAGCGGTCGCAACACTTCAGCACCATGCCCCAGGAGGCCGACCCTGTGCGCTGCTGGATCCGGCTGCGGTGGGAGCGGCGTGGGGTGATGCTGACCGAAGCGCTCCTGAAAGTTCTGTTGACATTCCCTTGTGATCCGCCTTACATTCGCTTAGGGGGTCGGGTTGCGGAAGGACGGTCGCCTGTACATGCCGCTAGGAGTCCACGTCGAACCGGCGAGGCATGAAAGTGCTTCTGCCTGAATACTTTCGTTGCACAGCGCATGTACGAGGGGTTGCGCTGTACAGACGGTCGCTGAATTGCATGGCGGTACAGGGAGGCTGGTTTCGACAATGTCTTCGAACGTCGGGCCTATCAAAAGACGGTCGCGGACCGGACGCAGATCGAATCCTCACGACTTGCGGGAGATTGCGGCAACACACGGCATGGATGCCATTGTGACGCGAATCAGCGAGTTACATGCTGCGGGTAATCATTTGGCGGCGGACACCATCGAGTACGAGCTGCGGGGGTCGGGTATGGGTGGGGAACTGGTCGACTCCGATTACATCGTCCGCTTGACCAGGCGGCTGACGGCCGCATTGCGTGACGACGCGGTGGATGAGACCACCGCGTTGCGGCTGGTGGGAACGCTGATCGCCCGCGCCGCCGGAGGCGGCGGATGTGGGGACGGGCGGCCCCCGCGCTGGAAATGAAAGGCCACGATCCAGATGAAGCACGCTTTGATCATCGGTGGTGGTATAGCCGGTACCGCGACCGCGATGGCACTCCGGAAGGCTGGTATCTCCTCGACCGTCTACGAGGCATTCGCCCACGGCGCCGACGATATCGGTGCCTTTCTGATGATCATGCACAACGGGATGGATGCGCTGCGGGTCGTCGACGCGGACGGATCGGTTGTGGCCGCGTCGTTCTCGACTCCCAGAGCCGAGTATCTCGATGGTGCGGGGAATGTATTTTCCAGCGGACCGTTCGGAGCTGACCATCCCGACTCGGCCGGTCCGCGAACTCTTACCCGCGCCGATCTCTATCGCACGCTGCACAACGAGCTGCGGCAGCGCGGCGGGCGGATCGAGCATGGAAAACGGTTGGTCGGTGTCGTTACGAGGGCCGATGGTCGAGTGGTGGCGGCATTCGAGGACGGCACCCATGCGGAAGGCGACCTGCTGATCGGTGCGGACGGAATTCATTCCGTCACCCGCTCATTGATCGACCCGGGTGCACCGGCACCGCGCTATACCGGGCTCAATATCGCCTACGGATACACCGACGCCTCGGATATTCCCTTGTCGCCGGGCACTTTTCGCATGATTCGCGGCGGCAGCGGGTTCGGCCACACCACCTCACCCGAAGGCGTCACGTTCTGGGTGGCGCACCTCCCGGGCGCGCCCCTCGACAAGGCCGAGATCGCGGCGACAACCGCTGCGCAATGGCGAGCGCGGGCGACGGAGCTGTTCGTGAATGATGCGGAGACGACCGCGGTGCGCATCATCAACTCGACGACGGACAGGATCATGGTCAGCGCTGTTTACGAGATCCCGTCGCTGCCGCGCTGGCATCGAGACTCGATGGTTCTCGTCGGCGACGCCGCGCACGCCGCCTCTCCGCTCGAAGGTCAAGGCGCCTCAATGGCATTGGAGGACAGCATCATCCTTGCGCAATGCCTGCGCGATCTGCCCTCCCTGCCCGAAGCTTTCGACACGTATGAACGCATCCGCAGGTCGCGCGTCGAACGCCTCGTCACCTTCAGCGGGCGGGCGGCGACCATGGCGGAAGCGAAGGAAAAGGCACGCCCCGAGCGGCGGTCGTGGTTGGTGGATCATCACATCGACTGGGATGCACCGGTCATAGGCAGCGCCTGATTCGGTGTCCGGTTGTGGTTCTCGAAGTAGTCTTCTATCTACTGGACCGTGTAGTCCACTCCGGCTTACCGTGGAGATTCGATGTCACCCAGCATTCGCGAACAGTCCGATCGGCTGAAAGCTGCTGCCGCCGAGCGTCTTCCCGCCGATGTGGTCGCGGTATTCGACCGCAGCGTCCGGCAATTCCTCGCCGATGGGATCCCTGCCGACGCCATTCGGGTCGGGCAGCGGATGGAGTCGTTCACCCTCGATGACGCCACCGGGACACCGGTCACCCTGGACCAGCTCGTCTCGGCCGGGCCGGTCGTGATCGTCTTCTATCGGGGCGGCTGGTGCCCGTACTGCAATGTCGCGCTGCGCACCTACCAGCAGGAATTGCTACACCGGCTGGGCGAATTCGGTGCCCGGCTGGTGGCCGTCAGTCCCCAGCCGCCCGACGAATCCCTCTCCACGGCGGAGAAGGCCGGACTCGAATTCACCGTGCTGTCCGACCCCGGTAGCCGCGTGGCCGACCGGATCGGAATCGCCTTCCAGCAGGCCGACGAGGTGCTCGCCGCCCAGCGCACGCTCGGCATCGACCTGGCCCGAGTCAACGCCGAGGGCGCGACCCGCCTGCCTCGCCCGACCGTCCTCATCGTCGACCGCGACCGCAGAGTCCGCTTCGTCGACGTCCAGCCCGACTACACCGCCCGCACCGAAGTCGCCGACATCCTCACCGCGCTCACCGCCCTACGGTGAGCGAATGTGGTTCCAACTCAACCACATCCATGGTGACGTACGGATAGATCGGCAGCTCCCGCAAGATCTCAGGGAACGTCGGATGCGTGAGCCGGGTGCGGCGCAAGCGTATGAAGCGACACGGCTTGCCCACGCTCTCGACGCGGATCACCGCGGGAGCTGGTCCACGTGGCCGGTCCAGTGTGGTGGGCGGTCTTCCAGGTAGGCGCGCATGGCTTCGCGGGCGTCCGGGTGGTTCATCAAGGTGCGGTGGAGGTTGGTTTCCAGGGTGCCGGTTTCGGGGGCGTTGCGTTCGAATGAGGACCAGAGGAGGCGTTTGCTGGCGGCCACGGCCAGTGGGGCGGTGTTTTCGGCGATGTCTCGGGCGATTGTTGTTGCGGCGTCGAGGACCTGGTCGGCGGGGACGGTGTGTAGGCATAGGCCCATGCTGTGGGCTCGGTGGCCGTCGAAGGTTGCTCCGGTGAGTAAAAGGTATGCGGCCCTGGAGATTCCGATCAGGCGGGGGAGTGCCCAGTGGGAGTAGGCGTCGCCGATCATGCCGCGGCGGACCTGGACGACACCGTATTTGGCGTCGGTCGCCATGATGCACAGGTCGCATTGCAGTGCCAGCGTGAGGCCGATGCCGAGCGCATGACCGTTGACGGCGGCGATGACCGGCTTGCGGACCTGCCAGGCCGGTCGGTCGACACCGGCGGCACTGAAATCCGCGGCGGGCGCGCTGAATGTGCGGTCGCCCGCGCCGAGATCCGCGCCCGCGCAGAAGGCGGGCGGTGTTCCGGTGAGCACGACCACCCGCACCTCGTCCTCGGCATCGCAATATCGGTACGCATCGGCCAGTTCCGCACCCATCTCCGCGGTGAAAGCATTGCGCCGCTCGGGCCTATGCAGGGTTACGGTCGCGATCCGGTCGGTGACGCGCAGTCGCAGAGTCCGGTAATCCACGGAATGAATCCTCCCGATGTAGCTCCGCGGCAAGGGCGGCAATGTGTTCCGGATGCGGTGTGTACCCCGGGAAGTACACGCACACCCGATCGGCGGCCCCGCCGAATCGCCGCCGAATCTGCGCCGCGCACTGTCCGGGCGTGCCGCGCACCGCTATCGCCGACAGCAACGCGTCATCGATCAATTCGCTCATTCGCGCCACCGCACCCTGTTTCGACAGCGTATTGAGTCGACCCTGTAGCTCGGCGCGGCCCTCGACCTCCAAGACCGGCGCATAGGCGGGAGTCGAACCGTAGAAGGCGATCAGCCGACGCACCCCGGCATCGGCGCCGTCGAGTTCCGCCGCCGTGGTGCCGATCGCGGCCATCACCTGCGGCACGATGGCGAAGGAATCCGGATCGCGACCGCTGCGGTCGAGACCCGCCCGGACCGCGCGCAGCGTGCGTTCCCGAAAATGTGTTTCGGTATTGAACGGCATTACCAGCAGGCCGTCGGCGACCTCGGCCGCGGTGCGGACCATGATCGGTCCCAGTCCGCCCATCAGAATCGGCGGTATGCCCAGGGGACTCGGGCCCGGATCGAAGGTCGGCGGCATGAAGGTGTGCGTGGTGAACTCACCGCGAAAATCCAATGCCGTCCCGGTCTGCCACGCCGTCAGGATGGCCTTCGTCGCGGCCACGAATTCACCGAGCCGTGCCGCGGGCCGCGACCAGGCGGCGCCGTAACGCTTTTCGATATGGGGGCGAATCTGTGAGCCGAGCCCGAGCCGGAAACGGCCGCCGCTGAGCAGATGCAGATCGTAGGCCGCGTGCGCGGCGTGCAGCGGGCTGCGCGGTAATGCGATGGCCACATTCGTCATGAGGTCGGTCGGGACGGCCGGGGCGACCGCGGCCAGCGAGACGAAAACGTCGTGCCGCCCCTCGAAGGTGAACAAGCCGTCGACGCCGAGCGCGGCCAGTTCCCGGGCCCGCGCGACGACCCGATCCGGCGGCGCATCCAGCAATATATCGATTTGCACGCTACAACCAGGTGTCCTGGGTGGTCGTGGTGAGGAAATGCTCCAGATCGGCGCGCCAGGGAGCGGGTGTGGTCTTCTCCGGTTCGATAGCGGTGTACTGGCCGCGGTAGAACAGCAGCGGCCTGCCGGAGTCCGTGGATTCCGACAGGGCCTGGACCCGGCCGATCACGATGTGATGATCGCCGCCGTCGACGACGCTCGCCACCGTGCACTGGATCGCGGCGAGGGCGTCGTTCAGGAGTGGGACCTTCAGATCGGAAGTACGCCAACCGATTCCGGCGAATTTATCGGGTTCGCGGGAGCCGAAGCGGGCGCAGATCCGTTGCTGCTCTTCGGATAGAACGTTGACGCAGAAGCGGCCCGCCTGCTCGATCGCCGCCCAGGTGCGCGAGCCCTTGGTGGGGCAGAACAGGATCAGCGGCGGATCCAAGGACAGGGCGGCGAACGACTGACAGGCGAAACCGACCGGGGCACCGGCCTCGTCGAAGGTCGTGACCACGGTGATGCCGGTGCAGAACTGGCCCAGCACATCGCGGAACCGCCGCGCATCGATCGCGGCCTCGTCGGTCATATCGCTCGCCCCCACCGTCACTTGTCGCGGAATTGGATGCTGAAGTCGTGCCCCCACAGGCTGACCGCGGTCGACTCCCGGGCGATCCAGGTCTCGTCCTCCACCTCCAGTCCCTCGCAGCCGAATTCGACGTCGAAGCCGCCGGGGGTCTTCATGTAGAACGACAGCATCTTGTCGTTGACGTGGCGGCCCAGCGTCGCCGACATCTTCACCTTCCGCCGCAGCGCGCGATCCAGGCACAGCCCGACATCGTCGGAATTCTCCACCTCGATCATCAGGTGCACGATGCCGCTCGGTACCGGCATGGGCAGGAACGCCAGCGAATGATGCCGGGGATTGCAGCCGAAGAAGCGCAGCCAGGCCGGATCCGCGTCGGCGGGCCGACCCACCGCCTGCGGGGGCAGCCGCATCGAATCGCGCAGCCGGAATCCCAGCACATCGCGATAGAAATGCAGCGCCGCCCGGTCGTCCTTGGTGCTGAGCACCACGTGCCCCAAACCCTGCTCCGCGGTGACGAATCGGTGCCCGTACGGGCTCACCACCCGCCGATGCTCCAGTGCCGCACCGTGAAACGCCTCCAGCACATTGCCGGAGGGATCCTCGAACCGGATGAGCTCGTCGACCCGGCGGTTGGCCAGCTCCTCCTGGCCGCCCTCCTTGTAGGCTACCCCGGCCGCGTCCAGTCGATCCCGAATGTCTTGCAGCTCCGCGGCATTCGCGGTCTCCCAGCCGGACAGCTGGAGCCGGTCCTGCTCGCCGGGCACGATCACCAACCGGGCCGGGAACTCGTCCATCCGCAGGTACAGGGCCTCGGGATCGGCGCCCTTCCCCTCCACCATGCCGAGCACCTTCAGTCCGTACTCGCGCCAGGCCGCCATGTCGGTGGCCTCGATCCGCATATATCCCAGCGAACGAATGCCCATCACTTCTCCAGGAAATCCAGTGCCAGCTTGTTGAATTCATCGAACTTCTCCAGCTGCGCCCAGTGCCCGCAGCCGCCGAACACGTGCAGTTGCGCCCGCGGAATCGTCTTCAGCGCCACCAGCGCACCGTCCAGCGGATTGACCCGGTCCTCGCGGCCCCAGATCAGCAGCACCGGCTGCCGCAGCCGGAACGCCTCCCGCCAGAGCATGCCCTGCTCGAAATCCGCGCCCGCGAAGGATTTCCCCATCGCCCGCATCGCGGCCAGCGACTCCGGCGTGGCGGCGACGGCGAACCGCTCCTCGATCAGCTCCGGCGTAACCAGCGACTGATCGAAAACCATGATCCGCAGGAACTTTTCGAGGTTCTCCCGGGTGGGCTCGGCATTGAACCGCCCCAGCGCTTTGACGCCCTCGGTCGGATCCGGCGCGAACAGATTGGTGCTCAATCCGCCCGGGCCCATGAGGATCAGCCTGCCCGCGCGGTGCGGATGATCGAGCGCGAACCGCACCGCCGTGCCGCCACCGAGCGAATTGCCCAGCAGGTGAACGCGTTCGGTGATCTGCAACGTATCCAGCAGATCCAGCAGGGCCGATGAGCTGTGCACGAAGTACTGCGGATGCTCGGTCGGCTTGTCCGACAACCCGAATCCCGGCTGATCCACCGCCAGCACGTGGTAGCGCTCGGCCAGCACCGCGATATTGCGGGCGAAGTTCGACCAGGACGAGGCGCCCGGCCCGCCGCCGTGCAGCAGCACGATGGTCGGGCCGTGACCCACCCCCGCCTCGTGGTAGTGCAGCGTCAGGTCGGGGCGTACCTGCGCGTAGCGCGACGTCGACTCGAAGGTCGGCTCGGTGCGCGCGTCCGATGCCGTGGTCATCTACACCATCCCATCCGTGACCGGCAGCCCGAACTCGTGCGTGCCGTACATGATGTAGGCGCGCTCGGGATCGTTGGCCGCGTGTACCCGCCCGGCGTGCGCGTCGCGCCAGAACCGTTGCAGCGGAGTACCGTTCGCCAGCGCCGTGGCGCCCGAACTCTCGAACAGCTTGTCGATGGAGGCAATCGCCCGCCCGGTGGCCCGCACCTGGTCGCGGCGCGCCCGCACCCGCAGATCGAACGGAATCTCCTTGCCCGCCAGCAGCAGCGCGTACTCCTCGGCCACGTTCCCCGACAGCTGCCGCCAGGCCGCGTCGATATCGCTGGCCGCCTCGGCGATGCGCACCTTGGCGAACGGATCGTCCTTGGTCTTCTCCCCGGCGTAGGCGGCGCGAATCCGCTTGCCCTGGTGGTCGATATGCGCCCGCAGCGCGCCGTAGGCCATGCCGACGATCGGTGAGGAGATGGTGGTGGGATGGATGGTGCCCCAGGGCATCTTGTACACCGGATCGGTATTCTGCTCCAGCCCGGGGGATTTCAGGTCGTTCATGGTCTTGTACGACAGGAACCGGTGCCGCGGGACGAAGACGTCCTGCACGACCAGCGTATTGGAGCCGGTTCCGCGCAGCCCCACCACATTCCACACGTCGTCGATGCGATACTCGGTGCGGGGGATGAGGAAACTGCCGAAGTCGACCGGCTTGCCGTCCTTGATCACCGGACCGCCGACGAAGGTCCAGTCGGCGTGATCGCAGCCCGACGACCAGTTCCACGCGCCGTTGACGATGTACCCGCCGTCGGTGACGACGCCCGCCCCCATCGGCGCGTACGAGGACGAGATCCGCACCTCGCTGTCCTCGCCCCACACCTCCTCCTGTGCCCGCTGGTCGAACAGCGCGAGATGCCAGTTGTGCACGCCGACAATGCTCGCCACCCAGCCGGTGGACCCGCACGCGCCCGCGATCGCGCGGACGGTGTCGTAGAAGACGACCGGATCGGCGGCCAGGCCGTCCCACTGCCGCGGTTGCAGTAGCCGGAAGAACCCGGTCTCCTGCAGCGCCTTGATCGTCTCGTCGGGAATGCGGCGCAGATCCTCTGCCTCCTGCGCGCGCTCGCGCAGCGTCGGCAACAGCGCTTCGACCCGCTCTACTACTTCTTGCGTCATCTCGGGGGCTGCTCCTGCCTGGTCGATCGGGACGGGCACGGCTGTCCGCTCGGGACAGGTACTGCCACTGAGATTAGAACAGGTTCTTATTCCTGTCGAGAACGGGTGCCTATGTTGCTAACGGGATGCCCTTTTGCTGGTCGTGCTGGGAATAGCTGGCGCCCGGCAGGACTATTTTGTAACGTGTTCTAGTGAATCTAGAGGAGGTCACCATGGCGGAGACGCCACAGGGGCGCACGGGGAAGATCCGTGAGATCGATATCGGATCCACGCCCACCAGGTATGCGCGGGGCTGGCACTGCCTGGGTCTGGCCGCGTCGTTTCGTGACGGTAAGCCGCATGCCGTGCAGGCGTTCGGCACCAAGCTGGTCGTCTGGGCCGACAGTCACGGCGAGCTGAAGGTGCTCGACGCCTACTGCCGCCATCTCGGCGGCGACCTGAGCATGGGGGAGATCAAGGGCGACTCGGTCGCCTGCCCGTTCCACGACTGGCGCTGGGGCGGCAACGGCCGGTGCACCGCCATTCCGTATGCCCGCCGGGTGCCGCCGCTGGCCCGGACCCGCGCGTGGATCACGTTGGAGCGCAACGGGCAGCTGTTCGTCTGGCACGACCACGAGGGCAACCCGCCGTCGGACGACGTCACCATCCCGCACATCGAGGGCCCCTACACCGACGCCGAGGGCAACCCGACCGACCGGCTCGACGACGGCTGGACCGAGTGGACCTGGAACTCGCTGCTCATCGAGGGCGCCAACTGCCGCGAGATCATCGACAACGTGGTCGATATGGCCCACTTCTTCTACATCCACTTCGCGTACCCGACGTACTTCAAGAACGTTTTCGAGGGCCACATCGCCACCCAGTACCTGGAGACGAAGAACCGCCCCGATGTCGGCATGGGCACGCAGTACGGTGACACGCTGATGAAGTCGGTGGCCGCGTACTACGGCCCGTCCTACATGATCAACCCGCTGCACAACTTCTACGGCGGGTTCGAGGTCAAGAGCGTTCTGATCAACTGCCACTACCCGGTCACCCAGGACTCGTTCGTGCTGCAGTGGGGCATCTCGCTGGAGAAGCCGAAGGGCATCGACGAGCAGGCGTCGGCGAAGCTGGCGGCCAAGATGACCGAGGGCATCAGCGTCGGCTTCCTGCAGGACGTGGAGATCTGGAAGCACAAGTCCAAGATCGACAATCCGCTGCTGTGCGAGGAGGACGGCCCGGTCTATCAGCTGCGCCGCTGGTACGACCAGTTCTACGTGGACGTCGCCGATATCGACCCGAAGATGGTGCAGCGCTTCGAATTCGAGGTCGACACCACCAAGGCGAACGAGGCATGGGAGGCCGAGGTGGCCGAGAATCTGCGCCGCCGGCGCGAGCAGGAGGCGAACGCCTGATGGCCGGCTGGGCGAAGGCACCGGATTTCGCGGATCGTCCGGAGCGGCTCGCGCAGGTGCGCGCCCAGACGGTCGCCGACCGGCAGCGCTATCTGGAGGACGGCCTGACCCCGGTGTGCTGCGGCGACTGCGGCACCCGGGTGCTGGTCCGCAAGGCCAGCTCGCACCAGAAGTCGGTGCAGTGGACGGCCGACCCCGCCGAGCACTGCCCCGTCTTCAAGGAATTGTCCGGCGGCCCCGGCCGTCCCGAGTCCTGCCCGCATCTGGAGCGCAGCATCGATGCGGCCGTGCGGTCGGGAGCGCTGCCGGTCGCCGAGTGAACCGTCAGTCCAGCCGGAAGTCCGCGAAATCGAAGCCGGGCGCGACGATGCAGCTGACCAGGACGTATTCGTCGGTGGCGGGGCGGGCCGCCTGGCTGACCCCGCCGGGTACCACGGCCTGGAGCAACTGGCCGTGTTCGACGTGTGGGCCGAGGGTGATCTCGGTGCCGCCGATATTCAGCAGCAGCGGTCCGCCGCGATGCCACAGCCACAGCTCGTCGGAGCGGACCGTGTGCGGGGCGGAGCGCTCGCCGGGCATGAGCAGGAAGTGGATGGCGGTGGCGGCCGAGCGCGGACCGTCGTATCCCTTCGGCTCGAATTCCACGGGGCTGCGCCAGGTTTCGCGGAACCAGCCGCCCTCGGGATGCGGTTCCAGATCGAGCGTCGCCGCCAGTGCGGGCCTATCGGTCATGGCACCGATCCTAGATCGGGTGCGGCGGACTCGCTCCTCACTGGTTGCGAATCTCGCTGTAGGACAGGGTTACCCGGGTGAAAAGGTCGATGCGCTGAGTGAGGGCTGCCGGGTTGTCCGGCTCCATGAGGCATTGGGTGGCGGTGCCGTCGTGGACGGCTACCAGGGCTCGGCCCAGGGCGGCCGGGTCGGTGACGACGCGGTTGATGCGGGCCAGCAGGGCCTCCAGGACCGGCATCAGGGCGGCGATGATCGTTTCCTCGCGGGCCACCATCACCCGGCGCAGGGCCGGGTTGCGCAGGGCGTGGGCGGTGAATTCGGCGGTGATGCGAAACCACTTGTCGTCCAGGGGGATCACGCGTAATACCCGCTCCACCCCGGCGCGCAGGTCGGGGACCTCGGTCGCGGCGTCCTCCTCGAGCACCGCGGCCACCTCGTGTAACAGCCGCTCGGATCGCTGCTCCCACATGGCCAGGAACAGCTCCTCGAGGGAGCCGAAGTTGGAGTAGAAGGCCCCGCGGGTGTATCCGGCCCGCTCACAGATCTGCTCGACCGTGCACCGCCCGAACCCCTCGGCCGCGAACGCCTCGAAGGCCGCGTCCAACAGCCGCTGCCGAGTCTCGGCCCGACGCTTGGTCACCCGCCGACCGCGCCCCTCGGTGATCGTCACGGCAGATCCTCTCCGTTAATGATCGAATACCGCTGCTGGGGTAGCACCGACCAGATACATGAGCGTATCAAATTCGGACCGCCCCCAGGTCGACAAGCGGATATCCTCAGGCTCGGTGTCCGGCGAATTTGGCCAGCCGCGCCGCTATCTCGCCGATGTCGTCCAACTCGCCCGTGGCGACGGCGATCATGAACGGATAGGTCTCGAGCACGGGGGCATCCGAGAGGGACACGCGGTAACCATTGAGGCCGAGGAACACGACGGCGGAGGTCCATGCGGTTCGCTTGTTGCCGTCCACGAACGCGTGGTTGCGGGCCAGCGATTCGAGTAGCGCCGCCGCCTTCTCGAATACGGTGGGATAGGCGTCTTCGCCGAATACCGTTGTACGGTAACGGAATACGGCCGCCTGGAGCAGGCCGGGGTCGCGAACCACGGCGGTGCCATCGGTGACGGCCGAGGCGATTTCGAGCACGTCCTCGAGCTCGAGGTATCGGACCGAGGTCACTTCAGCTTGTCCAGCAGCTCCCGGTGTTCGGCAATGGCGAACCCGATCTCGGTACGCACGGCGTCGCGGTGCTGCCAGCGCTGTACGTACTCGGCGACGGCCTTGTTGATGAGTGCGTTCATGGACACGCCCTCACGTTCGGCCTGGTCGCGGACGGCGGTTTCGTTGTCGTCGGTGAGTCGCAGGTTCATGGCCATACAAAAATGGTACTACCGTGGTACCACGTTTGGCGATGACGATTCGATCACCCGTCAGCTGAACGGGGACTTCGGGCGTTCCTGGAGTTCGCCGTCGATGTACAGGTCCACCTTCTCGTTGTAGAAGCAGGCCAGTCCCGCGATTTTCTGGCTCTCCGGGAGGGGGGTGCGGTAGTACCACACCAGGTCGGGGTGCTCGGTGTTGTCGATTCGGATGTTGAAGTATTCGGCGGTGCCCTTGTAGGGGCAGCTGGTTCGGGTGGTGGAGTGGGTCAGTAGGTCTTGGCGGATGTCGGTCAGGGGGATGTAGTAGCGCGGGGGTAGGCCGGTTTCGAAGAGGATGTGGGGGCGGGTGGATTCGGCGACGGTCTGGCCGTCGATCTCCACCCGGACGTGCCGGGAGCTGGCGAGGATGTCGACGCGGGTGTAGGGGCTGCGCGGATGGACGTAGACGGGCTCGTCCTCCTCGAACCACTCGTCCATCAGGTTCCAGTCCAGGCGCACCAGGTCGTGCAGCTCCTCCAGCGGCGAGTCCGGATAGCGCAGCGCCGCAGCGGATCTGGTGTGGCTGTCGACCACGACGTCGTATTCCACGCCCTCGCCGCGGCTGGGGGAGTGCCGGGTGCGGCCGGTCGGCTCCAGCTTGGCGCGCAGATCGGCGACCGGCAGGTAGTAGGTCGGGTAGTGGGGGCTCTCCCACACCAGGACCGGCGCGACGGTGTCGACGACCAGCCGTCCCTCGATGTAGGTCCGCACCCGGCGATGGCTCCGCTCGGTCCGGACCCGGCCCCGATTCGTTTCGGTCATACCCTCCGAAGGTACTCCCGAGTCGTGAACGTCCGTGCGGTTCGCGAGGTTTCGCCGCACGGCGGCGATAGCGGATGGGTAGCGGGCTTTACGCCCCCTTACCTGCGGCTACGCTGCCGGACCCCGGGTCGCTATGGTGACGGGTGCAACAACCGGGAGAACAGAGGGTAAACCCATGACGAAGACGACCGGCGTGGCGCGCGAGGGTCTGCGCACCGGCTTACGCCGTCGCCATATGACGATGTTGGCGATCGGGGGCGCGGTCGGCGCCGGCCTGTTCGTGGGCAGCGGTTCGGTGATCAAGACCGCCGGTCCGGCGGCGGTGGTGTCCTACGCCTTCGCGGGCGTGATGGTGCTGTGTGTCTTGCGCGCACTCGGCGAGATGGTGGTGGCCCGCCCGGTGGCCGGCTCGCTTGCCGAATATTCGCGAATGGCATTGGGGCCCTTCGCCGGATTCGTCGTCGGATGGTTGTACTGGTACCTGTACGTGGTGCTGGTCGCCGCGGAAGCGACTGCGGGATCGGCGATTCTGGCGCAGTGGATCGATCTGCCGCCGTGGGTGCTGTCGGCCGGACTGATGGTCGTGATGACCGTGGTGAATCTGATATCGGTGCGCTCGTTCGGCGAATTCGAGTTCTGGTTCGCGTCGATCAAGGTCGTCGCGATCGTGGTGTTCCTGCTGTTCGGTGTGCTCTACATTCTCGGCTGGTGGCCGAACGGCCATGCGGGACTGGGCAATCTGACCGCGCACGGCGGTTTCGTGCCCAACGGCATGAGCGGGGTGCTGTCGGCGATCGTGACGGTGATCTTCGCCTTCGGCGGCACCGAGATCGTGACGCTGGCCGCCGCCGAGAGCGCCGAGCCGGGCAAGGCCGTGGCGCGGGCCACCAGCAATGTGCTGTGGCGGGTCGGCCTGTTCTACGTGGCCTCCATCTTCCTGGTGGTCGCGATCCTGCCGTGGAACGACGCCAAGGTGCTGACCAGCTCGTTCGTCAGCGCGCTGAACGAGATGCGGGTGCCGGGCGCGGGCACGATCATGCAGGTGGTCATCCTGACCGCGGTGCTGTCGGTGCTGAACTCCGCGATCTACGTCTCCTCCCGCATGCTGTACGTGCTCACCCGCGACGGCGACGCGCCCTCCGCGCTGGTGAAGGTGACCCGCCGCGGCGTCCCGGCGCGGGCGGTGCTGCTGGGCACGGTGGCGGCCTGGTTCGCGGTGCTGGCCTCCTATGTGTCGCCGGACCGGGTGTTCTCCTTCCTGGTGAACTCGATCGGCGTGCTGCTGGCCTTCATGTACCTGGCGATCATGTTCTCCCAGCTGCGCCTGCGCTCCCGGTTGCGGCGCGAGAATCCCACCACCCTCACCTACCGCATGTGGGGCTACCCGTATCTGAGCTGGCTGGTGATCGGCGTGCTGGTGACGGTGCTGATCTCGGAGGCGTTCATGTCCTCCCTGCGTCCGCAGCTGATCGCCTCCACGGTCAGCCTGCTGATCGTCGCGGCGGTGTACCCGCTGCGCGCCCGGTTCGGCCGGACCCCGCCGGTGCGCGAGGTCCATGTGCTCGAGCACGCCGAGCGACCGGCCACCGAGTAGTGTCGGAGCCGAATACTGTTTCGTGTCAGGAGATCTCGGTGATCTCGGGGGCGATCTGCTCCAATTGCGCTATGCCGGTGGCATAGTCGCCGCCCGGCGAGGTCATCAGCATGACGTGGTCGGCGCCCGCGGCGAGGTGCGCGCGGATCGCCGCGGCGATGGCGGCCGGGTCGGGGTGGGCGACGATCGAGTCGACCAGGGCGTCGCCGACCTGCTCCAATTCCTCGGCGGAGTAGCCCAGTTCGCGCAGGGCCGCGACATACGAGAGGCGGGCCAGCAGGCCCGTGACCGTCTCCCGGGCGGCGGTGCGCGCCCGCGCGGCGTCGGCGTCGGCGTGCACCGCGAGGCTGGCGACCAGGAGCTTGTCGGGGCCGAGGACCTGCCGGGCGTGTGCGGTGAAGGCGGCGGGGAGCAGGGAAGGGACTGCGCCGTCGGCGATTTCGGCGGCCAGGGCGAGCATGCGGGGCCCGTTGGCGCCGAGGATGCGGGGGTAGGCGGCGTCCGGCGCGGGCGGGAAGGTCGGGGCGGTCATGCGGGCGAGGTAGTCGCGCAGGGTGGCCAGGGGCCTGCCGAATTCCCTTCCGGCGGTGGCCGCCTGCTCCGGATAGCCGACGCCGAGGCCGCGCCTGCGGTCCACAGCCGCCCGAAAGGCGCTGCTCAGGCGGGCCGGGCCAGCGGCCTGTGCGGCATGCCGAACAACTGTGAATCAGCGTGCGCCCGCTTGAAGTACAGATGCGCGTCGTGCTCCCAGGTAATGGCAATGCCCCCGTGCAGCTGCACCGTTTCCCCGACCACCGCCGCGAACGCCTCGGAGCAGTGCCGCCGCGCCGCCGCCAGATCCAATGCGGCGGACGGATTTCCACTGTCCTCCTCCAGCGCCGCAGCGGCCCGGTAAGCGGCCGACCGTGCCGACTCCACCAGCACGTACATATCGGCCATCCGATGCTTGAGCGCTTGAAAACTCCCGATCGCCCGCCCGAACTGCACCCGAGACTTCGTGTACTCCACAGTCATCCACAAACACTCCTCCGCCGCCCCCACCTGCTCCGCCGCCACCGCCGCCCACGCAATATCCCGCAGCCGACCGGTTACCGTCTCGATCCCGAGCGGTCGAGCGGGCGCATCGGTAAACGTGATCGTCGACAACCGTCGTGACGGATCCATCGTAGGAACCACGGACCGAGCGACTTCCGGTGCCGCAGCGTCGATTTCGTACAGCCCGGCATTCGTCACCACCACGAGCGTATCCGCCGCCGCTCCGTCGAGAACGTAATGCGCTGTGCCGGTCAGACGATCGCCGTCCGCGCGCACTCCCGGAGTCTCCCAGCCGTGCTCGTCGGCCCAGCAGAGTGCCAGCGTGCGTGTGCCTTCCGCGACCTCCGGCAGTAGGCGCTCGCAGGCGGCCGTATTGCCGGACAGCAGTATTGCCTGCGCGCCGAGGACGGCCGAACCGAGCATCGGTGGGGCGTGCAGGGTGCGGCCCAGTTCCTCGAGGACCACGAATGCCTCGGGCAGGCCCGCGCCGATGCCGCCGTACTCCTCCGGAATCGCCAGTGCGGCAACGCCTACCTGTTCGCAGAGCAGTGTCCACAGGTGCTCGTCGTAGCCGAGATCGCTGTCGATGGCGCGGCGTAGCGCCGAACGGTCGCCGTGCTTGGCGAGTACGGCGCGCACGGTTCGGGCGAGTTCTTGCCGGTCCGCGGTGTCGCTCATCGCAGTGGTCCTTCCGGCTGGGGGGATCCCGGCCAAAAGCACGCCGGGAACAACGGGGGGCGCGCCGGGAAGAACGGGGGCGCGCCGGGGACAATGGGGGGGCACGCCGTTCACCTTGCGTCCCCGCTCGATGTGCGAAGGGCGGCGGCAATGCGGGCGCGGTGGAAATCGGCTGTGCCCCAGGCGGAGCGGAGGGCGGTTACCTTGGTCAACCACAGCGACAGGTCGTATTCGGCGGTGTAGCCGATGGCGCCGTGGACCTGGAGTGCCGTGCGTGCGGTGCGGTATGCCGCCTCCGCGCATGCCAGCTTGGCCGCCGACACGTCGCGCGCCCGGTTCGGTGAATCGGTGCTCAGCGCCGCTCGATACAGCAGCGGCTCGGCCATTTCCAGGCCGATGAGCGCGTTCGCCAGCTGGTGCTTCACCGCCTGGTACTGCCCGATCGGGCGGCCGAACTGGTGCCGCTGCGTGACGTAGGCGACGCTGGAGTCCAGCAGCGCCCGGCCCGCGCCCAGCAACTGCGCCGCCGTCGCCAGGGCCCCCGCGTCCCTCGCCGCGGCCACCGCGGCACGCACCGAATCCCCTTCGGCCACAATATCGTCCGGTACGACCCGGAACAGCCGCCGGGCGCCGTCGACGGAGCGAAGGTGATCGGTGCGGTGCCCGGTGCATACCCGGTCGCCGTCGGCGACCAGCACCACCTCCGCGGTATCGGCGTCCACGGCCGGGGTGTCGGCGGACAGGGTCACGGTGCCGAGCGCGGTCCCCTCGGCGAGGGCGGGCAGCCAGCGCCGCGCCGCCGCGTCGTCCGCGAGCGCCTGCAGCAGGGCCGGAATCGCCGCGGCGGTCTCCACCAGCGGACCCGGCACCGCCGCCCGGCCCAGCTCGACGAAGGCCACCACGAGATCGATGGTCTCGGCGCCCAGTCCGCCGTGCGCCTCGTCGATCGCCAGCCCCAGCGCCCCGGCCCCGGCCAACTGCCGGATCAGCCCGCGCCCGCCGCGATGATCACCGGCGGTCCAGGCGCGGACGATGCCCGGTGTCCCCGCCGTCTCGCACATCTTGCGCAGGCTCCCGGCGAAGTCGCGGTGTTCGGGGGACAGTGCGAATCTCATCGATGCATCCATTCGAAGATCGGGCCGTCAGCGCGGCAGGCCGAGCAGCCGTTCGGCGATGATATTGCGCTGAATCTCGTTGGTACCGGCGTAGATCGGGCCCGCCAGCGAGAACAGGTAGCCGTCGGTCCACGGCCCGCTGCGCTCCCCGGCCGCGCCGAGCAGATCCAGCGCGGTCTCGTGCATGGCGATGTCGAGCTCGGACCAGAACACCTTGTTCACCGAGGATTCCGCGCCCAGCTTGCCGCCCTCGGCCAGGCGGGTGACGGTGGCCAGCGTGCTCAGCTCGTATGCCTGCGCCCCGATCCAGGCGTCCACCACGCGGTTTCGCGCCGCGGTGTCGGCCGGGTCGGCGGTCTCGCGCCACAGCGCCAGCAGCCGCCGCGCGGTCGCGGTGAACCGGCCCGGGCTGCGCAGCGACAGGCCGCGCTCGTTGCTGGAGGTGCTCATCGCCACCCGCCACCCGTTGTTCGGCTCGCCGATCACGTCCCGATCGGGCACGAAGACGTTGTCCAGGAAGATCTCCGCGAATCCGGGCTCGCCGTCGAGCTGCGGTATCGGCCGCACGGTGACGCCGTCGGCGGACAGCGGGAACATCACGTAGGTGAGACCGCGGTGCCGCTCGGCCTCGGGGTCGCTGCGGAACAGCCCGAAGGCCCAATCCGCGTAGGAGGCACGGGAACTCCACGTCTTCTGGCCGGTCAGCAGCCAGCCGCCGCCGGTGCGGCGCGCGGTGGAGCGGATACCGGCCAGGTCGCTGCCCGCCTCCGGCTCCGACCACGCCTGCGCCCAGATGTCGTCGCCGCGTGCCATTCTCGGCAGGATGCGGTGCAGCTGTTCGGGCGTGCCGTGCTCGAACAGCGTGGGAGCCAGCAGGAAGATCCCGTTCTGGCTCACCCGGCCCGGCGCCCCGGCGGCGTAGTACTCGTCCTCGAACAGCACCCAGTGCAGCAGCGAGGCATCGCGCCCGCCGAACTCCTCCGGCCAGGACACCACCGACAGCCGAGCCTGCGCGAGGGTGCGCTCCCAGCCGCGGTGTGCCTCGAAGCCGACGCGGGTGTCCATCGACGGCAGGGCGGTGGCGGGCAGGTTGGCGCGCAGGAAATCTCGGACCTCCTGCCGGAATTCCCGTGCGGCGGTGTCGAGTGCGAGATCCATCACCGTGCCCCGTTCTGATCCGGTCGCGCGCTCTCCCGCATCGAGCGGGCGTCCATGCCGCCCAGCGAATCCGCGCCGACCTCGGCATTGTGGGCGTGCGCGAAGTGATGCAGGCCGAAGACCGAATCCATGCCCGCGCGCATCCCCATCAGGTCCTCGCACTGGTTGACGGCCTTCTTGGCGAGCGCCAGCCCGAATTGCGGCATGGCCGAGATCTTTTCGGCCAGCGCGAAGGTCTCGGACTCCAGGTCGGCGCGCGGCACCACCCGGTTCACCATGCCCCAGTCGTGGGCCTGGGCGGCGGTGAAGCGGTCGCCGGTGAACAGGATCTCCTTGGCCCGGCGCGGCCCCAGCATCCACGGGTGCGCGAAGTATTCCACACCCGGAATCCCCATGCGCACCACGGGATCGGAGAAGAAGGCGTCGTCGGCGGCGACGATGAGATCGCACGACCACACCAGCATCAGCGCACCGGCGATGCACGCGCCCTGCACCATGGCGACGGTCGGCTTGGGGATCTCCCGCCAGCGGCGGCACATGCCCAGATACACCTCGGACTCGCGGGCGAAGCGCTGATCGCCGCCCGCGCGGTCGACGTGGTCCCACCACAGCACGGCCCGATTGTCATAGTGCACGTGGTGATCCCGGCCGGGGGTGCCGATATCGTGCCCGGCGCTGAAGTGTTTTCCGTTGCCCGCCAACACGATCGACTTCACCTCGGTGTCGTCCACCGCGCGGGTGAAGGCGGCGTCGAGCGCGTAGGTCATCACCGAGTTCTGTGCGTTGCGGTACTGCGGGCGGTTCATCGTGACCAGCGCGACCGGGCCGCGCCGCTCGTAGGTGACGACCTCGCCCTCGTCGGGGACGGTCGGATCCGGGCTCACGAAATCTCCTCACGTAGTTGCCGCTTGAGCACTTTCCCGGCGGCGCTGTAGGGCAGCGCGTCGCGGAACTCGATCCGGCGCGGGACCTTGAAATTCGCCAAAGTCCTTGTGGCGTGGGCGATCACATCCTCCTCGGTCAGCGCCGCGCCGGGCCTGCGCACGATGTAGGCCGCGCCGACCTCGCCCAGCCGCTCGTCGGGCACGCCGATCACGGCCGACTCGGCCACGCCGTCGAGCCGGGCCAGCGCCTGCTCCACCTCGGCGGGATACACATTGAAGCCGCCGCTGATGTACATGTCCTTGAGCCGATCGGTGATCGTCAGGTACCCGCGGTTGTCGAGGACGCCGACATCGCCGGTGTGCAGCCAGCCGTCGGCGTCGATGGTGCGGGCGGTGTTCTCCGGGTCGTCGAGGTAGCCGAGCATGACATTGGGGCCGCGCAACAGCACCTCGCCCTGCTCGCCGATGCGCACCTCGAACCCCGCGATCGCCGCGCCGGAGGTGGTGGCGATGGTCTCCGGATCGTCGTCCGGTCGGCACATGGTCCCGAATCCCGCCGACTCCGACAGCCCGTACGCGGTGACCACCACCTCGAATTCCAGCTCGTCGCGCATTCTTTCGACCAGCGTCACCGGCACCGTCGCCGCGCCCGTGACCGCCACCCGCAGGCTGCTCAGGTCGAACTCGCCGCGGGCCGGATGGTCGAGGATGGTCTGATAGATCGTCGGCGGCCCGGTGAGCACGGTAATGCGCCGGTCACGCACCAGCCGCATGGTCTCGGGCACATCGAAGGTGGCCTGCGGCACGATCGTCGCCCCGCTCACCAGGCAGGCGAGAATCGCGGCCTTGTAACCGAAATTGTGGAAGAACGGCGGAATCACCAGATACCGATCCCCCTCGACCAGCGTCGCCCGCTCCACCCACGCCCGCACCACATCCAGCGCCTGCCGATGCGCGACCAGCGTCCCCTTGCTGCGCCCGGTGGTACCGGAGGTGAACAGAATGTCGGAAATATCCTCGGGAGCAACGGATTCCGCCCGCCGGACGACCTGCTCGATCGATACCCCCGCGGAGATCCGCCCGAGCGCGGACCACTCGACCACCCTCGTCCGCCCCTGATCCCGGCGCTGCTCCTCTTCGTGATCCCGGCGCTGCCCCTCTTCGTGATCCCGGCGCTGCTCCTCTTCGTGATCCCGGCGCTGCTCCTCTTCGTGATCCCGGCGCTGCTCCTCTTCGTGATCCCGGCGCTGCCCCTCTCTGTGATCCCGGCGTGTTTTTGGCCGGGATCCACCGCGAGATTCCGGCCAAAAGCACGCCGGAATCACAGAAGGAGCATCTCCGGGAATGACGATTACCGTGTCAATCGCCAAATCGGGTGCAGTCGAAACCAATTCGTCCAGTCGATCCCGCCCCAGAAACACCCCCGTGACGAACAGCGCCTTCGCTCGCACCCGCCGGAGCACATCCGCCGCCTCCTCGGCGACATAGCGAGTATTCAACGGCGCCAACGCGGCTCCGACATAATGCGTCGCCAAGGCCGCCACCACCCAGTGGTGGGTATTGGGCGCCCAGATCGCCACCCGGTCCCCGCGCTCCACGCCGCGCGCCAGCAGCGCCCCGGCCGCCATCCGGACCTCGTCCAGCAGCCCCGCCCAGCTCAGCAGTACCGCACCGTCGTGGACGGCGGGTGCGTCGCCGTACCGGCGCGCCGCTTCGTGCAGGGCGAGCGGGGTGGTCTGCGCAGGGAGCGTCACGGGCATCCTCGATCGGTCTACAAAGCAAGTGCTTGGTAGGTTACTCTACCGGAGTGAGTGTGATCCAGACCCCGCAATCGGAGTCCGGCCCCGAACGCCGAGCGCCGCTCACCGCGGTCGCCGAGCAGCAGTTCCGCGCCGAGGTGCGGGAATGGCTGACCGAGCAGCTGGACGGGCCGTTTCGCGAGCTGCGCGGGCTCGGCGGGCCGGGCCGCGAGCACGAGGCGTTCGACGAACGGCTGGCCTGGGATCGCCACCTGGCCGCCGCCGGGCTGACCTGCCTGGGCTGGCCGGTCCGGTACGGGGGTCGCGCGGCCACGCTGCGCCAGCAGGTGATCTTCCACGAGGAATACGCCAAGGCCGATGCCCCGAGCCGGGTTTCGCACCTGGGTGAGGAACTGCTCGGCCCCACCCTGCTGGCCTTCGGCACCGAGGAGCAGAAGCGCCGCTTCCTGCCCGGCATCAATACCGTCACCGAGCTGTGGTGCCAGGGGTATTCGGAGCCGGGCGCGGGCTCCGACCTTGCGGCCGTCACCACCGCCGCGCGCCGCGACGGCGACGACTGGGTCGTCACCGGGCAGAAGATCTGGACCTCGCTGGCGCACCTGGCCGACTGGTGTTTCGCCCTGTGCCGCACCGAATCCGGCTCCACCCGCCACCATGGCCTGTCCTACCTACTGATTCCCATGCGGCAGCCGGGGATTCGGGTGCGGCCCATCGTGCAGCTCACCGGCACCGCCGAATTCAACGAGGTGTTCTTCGACGAGGCCCGCACCGCGGCCGATCTCGTGGTCGGCGCGCCCGGCGAGGGCTGGCGGGTGGCCATGGGCACCCTGACCTTCGAGCGCGGCATCTCCACCGTCGGCCAGCAGATCCGCTTCACCCGCGAGCTCGCGAATCTGGAGGCGGTGGCGAAATCGACCGGCGCGCTGGATGATCCGGTGCTGGCCGAGCGCATCGACCGGGCCTGGGTGGGCCTGCGGGTGCTACGCGCCCACGCCCTGCGCACCCTGGAATCCGCGCACGAGAACGCCGATGCCCGCACGGCGGCCGGGCAGGCGTCGGTCGCCAAACTGCTGTGGGCGAATTGGCATCGGGGACTGGGCGAGTTGGCCATGGACGTGCTGGGCGCGCCGGGTCTGGTCGCGCCGCCCGGCGATCTGACCGACTGGCAGCGGCTGTTCCTGTTCAGCCGCGCCGACACCCTCTACGGCGGCTCGAACGAGGTGCAGCGCAACATCATCGCCGAACGCGTGCTCGGACTGCCGCGCGAGGCCCGATAGGGAAGGACCACCCGTGACCGACCTCTTCGTACCGCCGCCACCGGTTTCCGGCCACGGCCTGCTCGCCGGGCGGGTCGCGGTGGTCACCGCCGCCGCGGGCACCGGCATCGGCTCGGCCACCGCGCGCCGGATGCTCGACGAGGGCGCCGACGTCGTCGTATCCGATTGGCACGAGCGGCGTCTGGCGCAGACCGAACAGGAGCTGGCCGCCGCCTTCCCGCGGCGCCGGGTGGCCGCGGTGCCGTGCGACGTGACCAGCACCGAGCAGGTCGACCACCTCATCCGCGCGGCGGCGGAGCGCCTGGGCCGGGTCGACATCATGGTCAACAACGCCGGATTGGGCGGTGAGACACCGGTGGCCGACATGACCGACGAGCAGTGGGACCGGGTTCTCGACATCACCCTCAACGGCACCTTCCGCTGTACTCGCGCGGCGCTGAACTACTTTCGCGGCGCGGGCCACGGCGGCGTGATCGTGAACAACGCCAGCGTGCTGGGCTGGCGCGCCCAGTACGGCCAGGCCCACTACGCCGCCGCCAAGGCCGGGGTGATGGCGCTGACTCGATGCAGCGCCATCGAGGCCGCCGAGCTCGGCGTGCGCGTCAATGCGGTCGCGCCGAGCATCGCGCGGCATCCGTTCCTGGACAAGGTCACCTCGGCCGAACTGCTGGACCGGCTCGCCGCGGGCGAGGCATTCGGGCGTGCCGCCGAGCCCTGGGAGGTGGCCGCCACCATCGCCATGCTGGCCAGCGACTACACCTCCTATCTGACCGGCGAGGTGGTGTCGGTGAGCAGCCAGCGGGCATAGTTCCGGTCGCGATTGTCGTCGCCGGACACGTCCGACCCGCGGGCGCGCATGACATGCCGGGGCGATGGGTAACCGGGAGAAATTAGGTGGCGCCGACCACCCGGACTTGTGCAATCCTGGGAAAGGCCGGTTCCCGATTCTCGAAGGGACCACGACCCATGGGTCTGGACCATCGCCTGGACGACACCGAAGAGCTGGAACTCGAGCTGGTACGCGAGGTGGTACTGGCGCGTCGGCGGCTGGATGGAATCGTGCTGGCCGCGCTCGCCCTCGGGGCCGAACTACTCGACCACACCTCCGAATGCGCGACGGCCATGCGGGCCGCGCAGATCCTGGAGCAGCACGCCGTCGACGAGTCCGAGGTGGTCCGCGATCCGCGCGCCGCGCTGCGCCGCGACATGGCCCGCGACCGCGAACGCGCCCTGCGTATCGGCATGGTGCGTGAACCCGGCTCGACGGAATCCGAGCTGGATCGGCGCCGCCGCAAACAGACGGCACTGCTGCGCGAGGTCCGGGCCGATCTGCTCGAGGTGGTCCGGCGCTGCCGCAAGTTCAGCTTCGACCGGGTCGCCTTCGCCGACGGCATCGCCGAGGGATTGTGTGCTGCCACAGACAAACTCGTGGGCGGGGCCGATATGGAGACCTACCGCGCCTGGCAGCGCGGCATGGTGCTCGGGATCAGCGAGGAGCCCAACCCCGGCGGCCTGCCCCGCGCCATGGCAACCGTCGACGCGGGCCCCGGCCGCGGCCACCTGACCGTCGAATGGGACAGCTGCGAGCGCCGCCTCGCCCTGGTCGCCCGCATGGCCCGAGCGGGCATCTCCCCGGTGGTCATCTGCGACCGCCTCCTCGCCGACCTGTCGGTGTCCTCGCCGCTGCGGTATTCGATTCGCTGATTCGCCGCGCGCCCACCTTTCGGCCCGGCGCGCGCCCACCTTTCGGCCCGGCGCGCGCCCATCTTTTGGCCCCGGCGTGTGCCCACCTTTCGGCCCCGGCGTGCTTTTGGCCGGGGCCTCCGTAGTTCCCGGCCAAAAGCACGCCGGGAACGAGGGGAGGCGCATGCCGGGAACAAGACGCTGGGCGAATGGACCAAGCAAACGCTTGGTTGTATCATGGGCGGGTGACTGCTCCCGATACCTCCAAATCCGCACGTCGTAATGAACTGCTCGACTTGGCGGCCGGGCTGTTCGCCGAGCGTGGGCTGCGTGCCACCACGGTTCGTGACATCGCGGATGCGGCGGGGATTCTATCGGGCAGCCTCTATCACCACTTCGACTCCAAGGAATCGATGGTCGACGAGATCCTGCGCGGCTTCCTCGACGACCTGTTCGGCCGTTACCGGGAGACCGTGGCCTCGGGCCTGTCGGCGCGAGACACGCTGGAGGCGTTGGTGATCGCGTCCTACGAGTCGTTCGACCGCTGGCACGCCGCGGTGGCGATCTACCAGGCCGAGGCCAAACGGCTCGGCGGCACACCCCGATTCGCCTACATCGCCGAGTACAACCGGGAATTCCGGGAGCTCTGGCACAACGTGCTCACCCGGGGCGTCGAGGACGGCAGCTTCCGCCGCGAACTGGATGTGGAGCTGGCCTTCCGCTTCCTCCGCGACACCGTGTGGGTGGCCGTGCGCTGGTATCGGCCGGGCGGCCGCGTCACCGTCGACAGCCTCGCCAAGCAGTACCTCACCATCGTGCTCGACGGACTCACCAATCCCGAAGGGCGACAACGCATCTAGGAGTTGCACCATGTCCGCACCGTCATCCCGCCGCCGCTACGCGCCGCTGCGGGAGGCCTACGTGATCGATGCCGTGCGCACGCCGGTCGGCAAGCGCGGCGGCGGCCTCGCCGGGGTGCATCCGGCCGAGCTGGGCGCGGCCGCGCTGCGGGGGCTGCTGGGCCGCACCCCGATCGATCCCGGGCAGGTCGACGATGTCGTGCTCGGCTGCGTCGACGCGATCGGGCCGCAGGCGGGCAATATCGCCCGCACCGCATGGCTGGCGGCCGGTTATCCCGAGCAGGTCCCCGGCGTCACCGTGGACCGGCAGTGCGGATCCAGCCAGCAGGCAATCAATTTCGGCGCGCAGGCCATCATGAGCGGCACCGCCGAGGTGATCGTCGCGGGCGGGGTGCAGAACATGAGCGCCATCCCGATCTCGGCGGCCATGCTGGCCGGGCGGGAGTACGGCTTCGAGTCGCCGTTCGTCGGCGCGCAGGGCTGGGACCACCGCTACGGCACCGGCGAGGTCTCCCAGTTCCGCGGCGCCCAGCTGATCGCCGAGAAGTGGGACATCAGCCGGGAGGACATGGAGCGCTGGGCACTTCGCTCGCACGAGCGCGCCCGCAAGGCCATCGCCGAGGGCCGATTCGACCGCGAGATCGTGCCGGTCGGCGGCGTCTGGCTCGACGAGGGCCCGCGCGAGACCAGCCTGGAGAAGATGGCGGCGCTGAAACCGCTGTCCGACGGCAGCCGCCTGACCGCCGCGGTGGCCAGCCAGATCTCCGACGGCGCGAGCGCCACGCTGCTCGCCTCCGACTGGGCCGTCGCCGAATTCGGCCTGACGCCGCGGGCCCGCATCCATCACGTGAGCGCGCGCGGCGCGGACCCCGTCTACATGCTCACCGCGCCCATTCCGGCCACCCGGTGGGCGCTGGAGCAGACCGGCCTGACCATCGACGACATGGACGTCATCGAGATCAACGAGGCGTTCGCGCCGGTGGTGCTGGCCTGGTTGAAGGAGACCGGCGCGAATCCGGAGCGGGTCAATGTGAACGGCGGCGCCATCGCGCTCGGCCATCCGCTCGGCGCGACCGGCGCGAAACTGTTCGCGACCCTGCTCAACGAGCTGGAACGGGTGCGCGGCCGGTACGGCCTGCTCACCATCTGCGAGGGTGGCGGCACCGCCAACGTCACGATCATCGAACGACTGGGCTAGTTACCATCGGGCTGTGAAGGTTTTGGGGGCGTGCCCGCTCGACTGCCCGGACGCCTGCTCCTGGGTGGTGACCGTCGAGGACGGGGCCGCGGTCGGCCTGCGGGGCAACAAGGAGCATCCGGTCACCCGGGGCGCGCTGTGCGTGAAGGTGAACCGGTATCTGGAACAGGTCGGTTCGCCGGATCGGATCCGCTATCCGCTGCGGCGGGTCGGCCGCAAGGGCGAGGGCCGTTTCGAGCGCATCACCTGGGACGAGGCGCTCGACGAGATCGCGCGGCGGCTGAGGGGGATCATCGAGGAGTACGGCGGCGAGGCGATCTGGCCGTTCCACGGCACCGGCAGCCTCGGCTACATCCAGGGCCTGGAGGGCTACGCCGGGCGGCGCCTGTTCAATGTGCTCGGCGCCTCCCGGCACGATATGACGATCTGCTCGGCGGCGGGCACCGCCGGGCTGCGGTACACGCTGGGGACCGCGGGCGGCATGGATCCGGAGGACTTCGCGAAGTCGAAGCTGATCCTGCTGTGGGGCACCAATCCGCTCACCTCCGGGCATCACCTGTGGAAGTTCGTGCAGGACAGCGGCGCCTACACGGTCGCGATCGATCCGGTGCGCAGCCGCACCGCCGAGCGCTGCGACGAACACCTCGCGCCGCTGCCGGGCACCGACGCGGCGCTGGCCCTGGGCCTGGCGAACGTCATCGTGTCGATGGGCGCCGAGGACGCCGATTTCCTCGCCGAGCACACCGTCGGCTGGCCCGAATTCCGCGGCCGCATCGAGGAATTCACCCCGGAGCGGGTCGCCGCCATTACCGGCCTGCCGGAGGAGCGGATCGTCGCGCTCGGCGAGCGGATCGCCCGCACCCGGCCGACCGCGATCCGCGCCTCCCAGGGCATACAGCGGCACGCCGGCGGCGGCATGGCGCTACGGGTGCTGGCCTGCCTGCCGGGCGTCACCGGTGACTGGGCGATTCCCGGTGGGGGACTGCACTATTCGACCTCCGACCACTTCCGGCTCGACGACGCCGAACTGCTGCGCTTCGACCTGCTGCCGCATCCGGTGCGCACGCTGTCCATGACGCGCCTGGCCGAGGGCCTGCTCGACGTGCACGATCCGCCGGTCCGGGCGCTGGTCGTGATCGCGGCCAACCCGGTGGGCTCGAATCCCCGGCAGGGCAGGGTGATCGAGGGCCTGCGGCGCGAGGATCTGTTCACCGTGGTGCTGGAGCATTTCGCCACCGACACCGTCGACTACGCCGACATCGTGCTGCCCGCCACCATGCAGCCGGAGCATCTGGACGTGATCGCGGGCTACGGGCACCTGTATCTGGTGTGGAACGAACCGGCCGTGGACCCGCCGGGCGAATGCCTGTCCACCACGGAGACCTTCCGCCGCCTGGCCCGGCGGATGGATTTGACCGAGCCCTCGCTCTACGACTCCGACGAGGAGCTGGCCCGGCAGCTGCTGAAGGGCCACGACATCGAACGCCTGCGCCGCGAGGGTTTCCTGAAGGTCGAGCCGGGCCCGGTGCCCGCGGGCAAGCTGCGCTTCGTCTCCGCGCACGCGGAACGCGACGGGCACGACCCGCTGCCGGACTACACCCCGCCCACCGACCCCGGCGACGGCCTGATCTTGATCTCGGCCGCGTCGCACTACTTCCTGAACAGCACCTTCGGCGGCAATCCCGAATTACGCCGCCGGTCCGGGGAACCCCGGGTCACGCTGCACCCCGACGACGCCGCCGCCCGCGGAATCACCGACGGCGCACCGATTCTCGTCGCCAACGCCCGCGGCTCCTTCGAGGCCCTCGCCGAGGTGTCCGACCGGGTCCGCCCCGGCGTGGCCGCCACCACCAAGGGGCGCTGGGCCAAGTTCACGGGTGGGTCGACGGTGAATGCCACCGTGGCCGAACGGGATTCGGACTACGGCGGCGGCGCGGTTTTTCACGACAACCGGGTGCGCATCACGCTGCGGTAGTTGGCGTGCTCGTCATCCTGGCTGGTGCCCCAGTCATCCTGGCTGGTGCCCCAGTGATCCCGGCGTGCTTTTGGCCGGGATCCCCCCGACCACCTCGATCCGTGCGACAGCCTCCTCGACGATCCGATCGATCAGCTCCCGCACCGTAGGCAGATCCTGAATAATCCCCGTGACCTGCCCCGCCGCCAGCACACCCGCCTCGGTATTGCCCTCCACGAGCCCCGCGCGCAACAGCATCGGGGTGTTGGCGGCCATGATGACCTGGGACCAGGTGAGGTCCTTGGTTTTTCGCATGGCGAGGCCGTCGCGGATCATGGCGGACCAGCTCATACCGGTCATGCCCTTGAATCGGGCGGCATTGGCGGCGGCGGCCAGCAGGGCCCGCCAGCGGCCCGAATGTTCCAGGCGGGCAACGAGTTCGGTGTTCAGGACGCGGTGTGGCATGCCGTCGACCTTCACCGAGACCACGGTGTCGGACAGGCCGCGGCGCAGGTACTCCTGCTTCACCGCGTCGGGGACGGTGCTCTCCCGGGTGAGCAGGAAGCGGGTGCCCATGGCGACGCCCGCGGCGCCGTAGGCGAGGGCGGCGGCCAGGCCGCGGCCGTCGAAGAAGCCGCCCGCGGCGACCACGGGAATATCGACCGCGTCGAGCACCGACGGCAGCAGCAGGGTGGTGGCGACCGGGCCGGTGTGCCCGCCGCCCTCGCCGCCCTGCACGATCACCGCGTCCGCACCCCAGGACGCCACCTTCACCGCGTGCTTGGCCGCGCCGATCGACGGAATCACCACCACCCCGGCCGCTTTCAGCCGGGCGATGAGCTCCTGCTTGGGCGCGAGCGCGAACGAGGCCACCCGGACCCCCTCGCGGATCAGCAGTTCGATGCGCTCTCCGGCGTCGGTGGCGTCGGCGCGGATGTTCACGCCGAACGGTTTCCCGGTGTGCGCCTTGGTCTTCGCGATCGCGGCCGCCAGCTCGTCGTAGGTCATGGTGGCCGAGGCCAGGATGCCCAGCCCGCCCGCCTCGGCGGTGGCCGCCACCAGCCGCGGCCCCGCCACCCAGCCCATGCCGGTCTGCACGATCGGATGCTCGATGCCGACCAGCTCGGTGAGCGGGGTCCGCAGCCGCGCGCTCACGCCGCCACCTCCTTCTCGCGAATACCCTTGGGATCCAGCACCGTTCGGATGAGACGCAGCTCCTCCTCGCTCGGCAGCCGGGTGGTACCCGCCGCCTCGAGGTCCGCGATCTCGAACGAGGTGTGCTCCGCGACCTCCGCCGCGCTCACTCCCGGGTGCAGCGACAGCGCCCGTAGGGTGTGCCCGGGACCGCCGAAGTCGAAGACGCCCAGATTGCTCACCACCCGGTGCAGGTGATGGAACCGGAAGGCCGGATTCTCCGGATCGACACGGTCGTAACCGATTCCGCTCACGATGTCGACCCGCTCGCAGAACACCCGCCTGGTGTGCCGGGGCACGAAGTAGCTGGTGGCATGGTTGACGGTGTTTCCGGGCGCGCCCCGCACCCCGAACATCTGCCGCGTCGGCCGCTGGAGCGGCCCGTACGCCGACAGGTTCTGATTACCGTGCCGGTCCAGCTGATTGGCGCCCATCACCACGTGCCGCCGCCCGGAGGCGACCACGTCGAACACCTTCCCGAACGGAATCCAGCCCTCCGCGGGCGCCTTGGCGCCGAGCGCGGGCACCTCGGCCAACAACAGCGCCTCGCCGTCGGACAGCAGCAGGTCCGGCTCGAACGTCAGCCGCGCCAGCCGCGCCCCGATGGTCGGGGTCGGCGACATGGGGCTGGCCATGATCTCCCCGGCGCCGCGGAAGATCTCCGCGCACGCCACCGCGCAGACCTCGGCGCGGGTGATCGTGCTGGTCTCGGTCATCGGGACTCCTCGGTGGCGGCGAAATCGCGGACGGCGGACTGGTATTCGGCCTCGGACACATCCAGGTAGCGTGCCCGGAACGCCGCCCACGCGTCGGGATCGGCGGCCGATTCGACGTAGTGCCGCTGGAACTTCTCATCGCGCCCGTAGCCGCCGGAGACGGTGAAGTGCGCGCCGCCGGGCGCCTCCACCACCCCGTCGACCATCATCCGATTGAGGAGCAGTGCCTGCGGTGGAACGGCTTTCACCAACTCGTCGGTATCGGCCAGTCGGTCCACCGACAGATAGCGGCGCTCGGCGGCCAGGCAGAACAGGTCGTCCATGTACGGGTCCACGCCGGTGTAGGCCGCATTGCCGTGCCGGTCACCCAGATCCAGATGCACCAGTGCCGCATCCAGATTCAGCGCGGGCATCGCGATCAGCGTCTGCGTGCGTCCGTCGGCGTCCGGGTACGGCGACTCGACGGTGCGCAGCTCGCCCTCCCAGAAGTTCGGCACATCCGAGCCCAGCCCGGCGCGGATCGGCAGGAACGGCAGCCGCGCGGCCGCGGCCTGCAACCCGCACCGCACCATGCCCTCGTCCATCTCGCGGGCCACGATCTCACCGCCGGTGCGCGCCTTCGCGAACCACGGATCGTAGAACGGTGCCGAATCCAGCGACACGAAGCCGTAATACGCCTTGCGCACCTTGCCCGCCGAGCACAGCAGCCCGAGATCCGGTCCGCCGTAACAGACCACGGTCAGATCGGTGACCTCCGACCGCAGCAGCGCCCGCACCAGTGCCATCGGCTTGCGCCGCGAACCCCAGCCGCCGATTCCGATCGTCATCCCGCTGCGCAGCTCACCGACCACCTCGTCGAGCGTCATTCGCTTGTCCCGCACGGTATTACCCCTCCTTACGCGCGGCCAGATCCGCGTCGAACCGGGCCCGGATCTCGTCGGCCACCCCCGCGAGATTCAGCTCGAAGGTGAAGCCCTGCTCGAATCGGTAGCTGCGGTGCACATCCTGGGTATCGATCCCGTTCAGCGCCCGCTTGGCCGCGCGGATCACCCGCCCGTCCTTGGCGGCGATATTCTTCGCGACTTCCAGTGCGGCCGAATCCAATTCGGCGCGCGGCACCACCCGGTACACCGAGCCGAAGTGCTGCAACTGCTGCGCGGTGACCGTGCCCGCGGTGTAGAACAGCGTCCGCATCAGATGCTGTGGCACCAGCCGCGCCAGATGGGTGGCCGCGCCCAGCGCGCCCCGCTCCACCTCCGGCAGGCCGAAGGTCGCGTCGTCGGCGGCCACCACCACGTCCGCGTTGCCCACCAGGCCGATGCCGCCGCCGAGGCAGAAGCCGTGCACCGCCGCGATCACCGGCACCGCGCACTCGTAGATCGCCGAAAACGCCTCGTAGCAGCCGTGATTGGCGTCGATGAGGGCGCCGTGGCCCGAATCCCGCGCGATCTCCTTGATATCCACGCCCGCGTTGAAGCCCCGATTCTCCGCCCGCAGCACCACCACCGTGGTCTCCGGGTCGCGCCCGGCCGCACGGACCGCGTCGGCCAGGGCGAACCAACCGGCCGTGGGGAGCGCGTTGACCGGGGGGTAGTCGATCGTGACGACCTCTATGCCCGAGGTCTCGGTGTGACGGTTGATCCCCATCGCAAGTCCATTCGTTGGCAAAACAAGCAAGTGCTTGGTAGGTTAGCACGGTGGCAATCGCAGTGGACCTGTCCGGAGCCGTCGTCCTCGTCACCGGCGGGGTCCGGGGCGTCGGGGCGGGCATCGGCCGGGTGTTCCTGGACGCGGGCGCGACGGTGGTGACCTGCGCCCGCCACCCCGGCGACGCCCCCGTCGAAAGCTCCGGCCGCACCGCCGAATTCCTGCCGTGCGACGTGCGCGACGGCGAGGCGGTCGCGGCCCTGATCCACGCCGTCGTCGAGCGGCACGGCCGCCTGGATCACGTGGTCAACAATGCGGGCGGCTCCCCGTTCGCCCCGGCCGCCACCGCGAGCCCCAACTTCCACCGCAAGATCGTCGAACTGAATCTGCTTGCCCCGCTGCTGGTTTCGCAGGCCGCCAATGCGGTCATGCAGGAGCAGCCCGGCGGCGGCTCGATCGTGATGATCTCCAGCGTCAGCGGCCACCGCCCCTCGCCCGGCACCGCCGCCTACGGCGCGGCCAAGGCCGGGCTGGACAGCCTGGTCGGCTCGCTGGCCGTGGAATGGGCGCCCAGGGTGCGGGTCAACTCCGTCGTCGTGGGCCTGGTCCACACCGAGCGCAGCCACCTGCACTACGGCGACGAGACCGGGCTGGCCGCCGTCGCCGCCACCGTCCCGTTGCGGCGCATGGCCGCGCCCGAGGACGTCGGCCGGGTCGCCGCCTTCCTGGCCTCCCCGCTGGCCGGGTACGTCAGCGGCGCCACGCTGCCGGTGCACGGCGGCGGCGAGCGCCCCGCCTTCCTCGCCGCCGCCACCGCCGACAACCCCGAAGCCGCAGCACCACAACGGAAATGAGAGCAGGGAATATGGCAGACACGAGCGAGCGGATCTGTGCCGGACGGACCGTCGTGGTGACCGGCGCGGGCCGGGGCATCGGCCGCGCGCACGCGCTGGCCTTCGCCGCCGCGGGGGCCGATGTGGTGGTCAACGATCTGGGCGCGGAACTCGACGGTGTGGGCCGCAGCGATTCCCCGGCCGCGCAGGTGGTCGAGGAGATCCTGGAACTCGGCGGCAAGGCCGTGGTCAACGGCGACGACATCGCCGACTGGGCGGGGGCCAAACGGCTGGTCACCCAGGCCGTGAAGACCTTCGGCAGGCTGGACGTGCTGGTCAACAATGCCGGGATCGTGCGCGACCGGATGCTGGTCAACCTGAGCGAGCAGGAGTGGGACGCGGTGCTGCGCGTGCACCTCAAGGGCCACTTCGCCACCATGCGGCACGCCGCCGAGTACTGGCGCGCCGAGACCAAGGCCGGGCGCGCCGTCGACGCCCGCATCATCAACACCAGCTCCGGCGCGGGCCTGCGGGGCAGCGTGGGCCAGGGCAACTACGCCGCCGCCAAGGCCGGTATCGCCGCGCTGACCCTCACCGCGGCGGCCGAATTCGCGCGCTACGGCGTCACCGTGAACGCCATCGCCCCCGCGGCCCGCACCCGCATGACCGAGGGCGTGTTCGCCGACATGATGGCCAAACCCGAGTCCGGCTTCGACGCCATGGCCCCGGAGAACGTATCCCCGCTGGTCGTCTGGCTGGGCAGCCCGGACTCGGCCGGGGTGACCGGTCGGATGTTCGAGGTCGAGGGCGGCAAGGTGGCGCTGGCCGACGGCTGGCGGCACGGCGTCGCGCAGGACCGCGGGGCCCGCTGGAATCCGGCGGAACTGGGTCCGGTGGTACGCGAGCTGATTGCCCGGGCCACGCCGCCGGAAGCGGTCTACGGGGCCTGATTCACCCCGCGCAACCCCCTCACCAGCACCGCAGCAACTCCGGTCGCCGAATCGCGTTTCGCGTCCCGCCTTCCCCTGCGCGAATCGATCCGAATGCCCGGCCGTATCGAATAACCTTGTGCGAGTAGCGATGATCGAGTGCGGCGGCAACGCCCGTACGGTGCCCGCATGTCGCCGCGTGTCGCCGATTGGCGTGTCGCACCCGGCTCGTCGCCGCCCGTCGATCGTTGTGGCAAGTCATGCAACGTGCCCGGCGGCAGTGGGGCGTCTCACACCCGCTCGCTGCATGAGCAAACAGCTGGCAGTTATGATGATCGACATCCGTTAAAGTCCGGAGTCGATAGCGGCCGGGCCAAGCTCTGCGCTGATGAGCGATGAGGGGAAGGCAGGCGCATGACCGTAGGTCGCGTAATGCGCGTAGTGACGGTAGCCGGGATCATTGCCGGCACCGGCCTGCTCGGCCCGCTCGCCGCCCAGGCCCAGGCGCCCGCGAACCCCTCCGGATGCCCGTCCTGCGGTCCCGACGCGGTCGACAACGGCACCCCCCTATCCATCCCCGGCCGAGCGACCGGCGCGTCCACCGGCTCGGCCGAGTCCACCCCGGCCGCCGCGGCCACCGACCCGGACGCCCCCGCACCGGCCACCCCGGCCGCCGGTGTCGGCTTCGCGGGCCTGGGCTCCATCCTCGGCACCGGCTCGGCCGGTCTGCTCGGCACCGGTTCGGCCGCCGTCGGCTCCGCCGGTGCGGGCTCTGCGGTCGGCTCCGCCGGTGCGGGCACCGGCTCCGCGGTAGGCGGAACCGGTTCCGCCGCAGTGGGTTCCGCCGGAGTCGGCACCGGTTCGGCGGTACTCGGCACCGGCTCCGCACTACCGGGCGCAGGCTCCGCCGCCACCGGATCCGCCGGTGCCGCAACGGGTTCCGCGCTCGCGGGCACGGGCTCCGCCGCCGGTTCGGCGCTCGCGGGTACCGGTTCTGCCGCCGGTTCGGCGCTCGCGGGTACCGGTTCTGCCACGGGGTCTGCGCTGGCTGGTCTCCTCGGTACTGGTTCGGCGACCGGTTCTGCCACCGGGTCGGCGCTGGCCGCTCTCCTCGGTACTGGTTCGGCCACAGGCTCTGCCACCGGGTCCGCACTGGCTGCTCTGCTCGGTACTGGTTCGGCCACGGGTTCTGCCACCGGTTCGGCGCTCGCCGGTCTGCTCGGCACCGGGTCGGCCGCCACCGGCTCTGCCGCAACGGGTTCGGCGGCCGTCGGGTCCGCGGCGGTGCTGTCGCCGCTGCTGCTTCTGCTGCTGCTGCAACCGCCCCCGGTTCCGCCGCCGGTGCCGCCCGCGCCGCCGCTGGCCATTCCGCCCGTGCCGCCGGTGCCCGCCGTCCCCGCGCCGCCGCTGCCGGTGATCGCGCCGATCGTCCCGGCCCCGGCCGCCGCGCCCGCGCCGCCGCCACCGCCCGCGCCGCCCGCGCCCCCGGCCCAGCCGCCCGCGCCCGCCCGGCCGTCCACGCCGAATATCCGCCCGACCGCGGCCAATTCCGCCCTGCCCCCGGCGAAGGTGCTGACCGTGATCGGTGGCCTCGCGGCCATGGCGCTGGTCGCCGCCGGATCCGGCGCGGTCAGCTTCCAGAGTGCCTCCGCGGCGCAGGCGCGCATCGACGCCGCCCGTGCCGAGTTCTTCGGACCGAGGGCATGAGGGGGGACCGATGACGGACAGTCGGGCGCAGAGTAGCCGGTCCTACCGCCGGGTGGCCGCCGCCGTCGACGCGGTGTGCGCGGTCGCCGCCGACTTCGACGCCACCACCCTCGACGAGGTCGTGCTGGCCATCTCGGCGGAGCGCCGCCGCCCCATCGAGATCGCCAGCGCCCACCTGGGCCCCGGCGTCTGCGGCCAGCGCCGCAGCTACCCGGAGAAGGACGTGATCGTGCTGGCCTCGGCGCTGCCCAGCCGCGAACACACGCTCGCACACGAATTGGGGCACATCATCTTCGACCACCCGGGCGAGACGGCCACCGAGGTCACGCTGGAGGCCAGCGACGACCTCATCGCCTACATGCTCAGCCAGCGTGCCCACCAGCAGATCGTCGACGACGGCGAGGACGATCAGGCGGAGTGGGAGGCCGAGACCTTCGCCAGCATGTTGATGACCAGACTGCGCGTATTCCACAGCCGGGGCGCAGGCGTCTCGGTCCTTCGATTCGATGAGGCACTGGGATGACCTTCTGGTTGGTCGCACTGCTGATCTGGATGGCCGCGGGTGCGCGGGTCGGTCGCGTGCTGGTCAAACCCGCCACCACCGCGCGGGTCGCCATCGTGGTGGCGGTCTCCGCGGTGGCGTGCACCGCGACGGTGGCGGTCCCGGAGATCGGGGTGGCGCTCGATCACGCGGCCCCCGGCGGCATTCGCGGCCAGGCGCTGGCCGACCGGGTGGTGGCCGCGGCCTGGCTGCTGTTCGTGGTGGCGACCTCGGTGGTGGCGGCCGCCGCCTGGCCGGTCGTCTCGCGCCGGAACCTGCGCCAGATCGCGCTGACCATCTACGCGGGCGGCCTGATCGCCATCGCGGCCACACTGGCCTGGTCGCTCATGTTCGGCTGGGTGATCACGCTGCTCTGCTGCGTCTTCATCGCGCTCACCGGCCTGCGCAACCTGGACTGGACCACGCTCGGCCGCGGCATCGCGCTCTACACCTCGGGCACCGTGCTGGTCGGTGTGCTGGCGGTGCTGTCGATCCGGCGGCTGGCGCTCGGCGCCGCCCCGGCCCGGCCGAGCGAGCCGGGCTGGTTCTGGCCCGCCTGGCAGGTGGCGAGCCTGCTCATCGCGGTCGGCGCGGTGTGGATCGTCATCGAGCTGTGGGCGCGGGCGCGCCTGCTGCTGCGGCAGATTCGGCTGCTGCACCGCACCATGACCAAACGCTTCCCGGAGGTCGTCGCGCACGATCAGACCGGTTCCACCACACAGCTCAAGGCGTCCGATCAGGTGGCGCAGATCATGGACGCGCTGTACCTGCAGTCCGGCGGTGGCGTCGAACTGGCGGCCGCGGGCGCGCCGCCGGGCTCGGTGGCCGCGCGCGCGGATCGCGTCGCCCTGTGGGCGCACAACCCGCTCGGCGAGGTGGTGATCGACGCGCGCTGGATCGCGCCGCCCGAGGGATTGAGCCCGCGCGGCTGGGTGCAGGCGATTGCCCGCGCATTCGATGCGACGGCGGAACAACGCCCCGCCGCGTCCCGACAGGGCTGAATAACAACTGTCATTTGCAAATGACTTTGCATCCGGCGCAGGCCCGGTGGGCGGTCCGGGTCACAGGACGCCAGCCATTCGCCCAACCGGCCGGTATCGAGTCGTGCATCACATCGCCGCGTATGTGGGGCGGACACGGCTCGGACCGAAGCGGCCCCCCGCTTCGGTTCGAGCCGCAAAACAAACACAGTGCGGCTCCGAGTCACCGCACTGTGTTGCTCTGTCGGACTTCCTATTCCGTGCCGTCCGGCGGAATCTCGGGCAGACCCTCGCTCGCCCGCAGCTTCTCGGCCATGGAGGTCAGGAGGTTCTGCGACTCTTCGGACAAATCGAACGCCCTACTCGACAACCGTCGCAGTCCGTAGCCCTGCAGCTGGGACAGCAGCTCCAGATCGTGATCGATCTTGGCAGCGTAGATGTCGTTGAAGAAGTAGTCCGGTTTGACCTTGAAGAACTTCGCCAGCGCGGCCACCGTCTCATCTGAGGGGTTGGTCCGCTGTCCCGACCGCAACTGCGAGAGGTACGGTTTCGAGATCGGATGGCCGGAGGCCGTCAGCGCAGCCGCCACCTCGGCATTGGTGTGCGGCTTACGCCCCGGGGGATGCACGGTTTCGAACAGCTTGTTCAGCCGCGCCGCGAAATCAGCCATTGTGAGCCGCCCAATTCCCTTCGCTGTACTAACAGTCGTTATCTCGGATACGTATCATTGATATTAGCGGCTAAGACCGTGTCTCATATGGCCGCTTTCATCAGCTTCTTGAAGCAGGTGAGTGCGGCGGCTAGCGTCAGGAAGCCCAGATAATGAATTCCCTTGCGGTCGTAGCGAATGTTGAGCCGGTGGTAGCCGGTCAGCCACGACACGGTGCGTTCGATCACCCACCGGTGGCGGCCGAGTCGCTGGTTGGACTCGATTCCCTTGCGGGCGATGCGGACTGCGATGCCCCGGTGGCGCACCCACCGCCGCAGTTCGGGCTGGTCGTATGCCTTGTCGGCGTGCAACTTGCCCGGCCGGCGTCGCCGCGGGCCACGTCGCGACCGGACTGCCGGGATCGCTTTCACCAACGGTTTGAGCGCTTGGGAGTCGTGGACGTTGGCGGCCGAAACCGCCACGGACAACGGGATTCCCGTCCGATCGGACAGGATGTGCTGCTTGGAGCCGGGCTTGCCGCGATCGGTCGGGTTCGGCCCGGTCAGATCGCCCCTTTTTTCGCCCGTACGCTCGCCGCATCGACTACCGCCCGCGACCAGTCGATCAGGCCCCGGCTGCCCAGCTCGTCGAGTATCGCCCGGTGCAGTCGCCGCCACACGCCGGCCTGGGTCCACACCGTGAACCGGCGATGCGCCGTCGGCACACTCACACCGAACGACGGCGGGAGCATCCGCCACGCACAACCGCTGGTCAGCACATACACCACCGCCGTGAACACCGCCCGCTGGTCGGTCGGGGCGATGCCGCCGCCCTGCGGGCGCGAGGCGAACTCCGGCAGCAGCGGCTCGACCAGCTCCCACAACTCGTCCGGCACCAACCGCTGCGACAACACATCCGTCACGACCGAACATCATGCAACACAACCAATCTCGGTGCAGGCAAAACGGATTACATCCATGTGAGACACGGTCTAAGTAACTGAAAACCTACGCCTGTTTCGTGATTTCCTTGAAGCTTCCAGGCGGCCGGTTGGGGAACCGGCGATGGTCGGGGCGTTTGCGGGGTACCGCCCCGGTTGTTCGGAACCGCTGGCGCAGACCGGTTCTGGCCCGTCGCAAGCGTCTCGGTCGAAGTCCTTCTAGTAACTACAAGATAGCTGACGTCTCATACTCTTGTCTGTACCGTACTTTGTGTGGTGTACGCCACGTTCCTTACGCTCTGAGATGAACGTTCAACCTGCGGCGGAGCGGCCTTTCTACAGGCGTTCGATGATCGTTCCTGTCGCAAGTGCGCCACCGGCGCACATGAGGATCATGGCAATCGAGGAGTCCGATCGCTCGAGTTCGTGCAGCGCGGTGGTGATGAGCCGGGATCCGGTGCTGCCCACCGGATGTCCGATCGCGATGGCTCCGCCGTTCACATTCACGCGGTCCATATCGGGCTTGTGCACCGAGGCCCACGACAGCGGAACCGACGCGAATGCCTCGTTGATCTCGAAGAGATCGATATCGGAGATGCTCATTCCTGACCGCTCCAGCAGCCGGGTGGTGGCCTGCACCGGGCCGTCGAGGTGGAACTCCGGCTCGGAGCCGACCAGGCACTGATGCAGGATGCGCGCCCGTGGCCGCAGGCCCGCGCGGGTGGCGGCCCGCTCGTCCATCAGCAGCACCGCGGCCGCGCCGTCGGAGATCTGCGAGGAGGTGCCCGCGGTGTGAATGCCGCCCTCCAGCACCGGCTTCAGCTTCGCCAGGCCCTCCCGGGTGGTCTCGCGCAGGCCCTGATCGCGGGCCACGTCGAGCTTCTCGCCGGTGAGGTTGCCCTCCCTGTCCACCTGCGGTGCGGTGACGGTCAGCACCTCGCGGTCGAAGCGGCCCTGCGCCCATGCCTGTGCGGCCAGACGCTGTGAGCGCAGGCCGAATTCGTCCACATCGTCGCGAGTGATTCCGCGCCGCTTGGCGATTCGCTCCGCCGCCTCGAACTGGTTGGGCATATCGATGCTCCAGCTCGCGGGCCGCCGCGGTCCGGCGTGCTCGCCGACATTGGCGCCCAGCGGGACGTGGGTCATGGCCTCCACGCCGCAGGCGATGCCCGTGTCGATGGCCCCGGCCGCGATCAGCCCGGCGATCAGGTGGTTGGCCTGCTGGGCGGAACCGCACTGGGCGTCGATGGTGGTCGCGCCCGTCTGCCAGGGCAGGCCCGCGTGCAGCCACGCGGTGCGGGTGACGTTGTTGGACTGTTCCCCGGCCTGGGTCACGCAGCCGCCGATGATCTGCTCCACCAGTGCCGGGTCCAGGTGCGTGCGCTCGAGCACGCCGCGCTGGGCGGCCCCGAGGATCTCGGCGGCGTGCAGACCGGCCAACCGGCCGCCGCGTTTGCCGATCGGAGTGCGCGCGGCCTCGACGATGACGGGTGTGCCCATGACGTTCCTTCCGGACAGAAAATGAAACAAGTTCTCTGGATGGTGGATGCGCGAAAATTGGCTTCTTTACTACTGATACCACCTATGTTGCAATGAAGGTAGAACGTGTTACAGAACGTGTTTTCGCTTGTCGAAGGAGACAGCTGGTGGTAGACACTCGTACCGCGCCGAACCTCCCGGAGGGGTTCGACGTCACCGATCCGGAGCTGTGGGCCCGGCGGGTGCCGATGGAGGAGTTCGCCGAACTGCGCCGGGCGGCCCCGATCTGGTGGAACGCGAAGTCACCGGAGGTGGGCGGTTTCCACGACGAGGGATTCTGGGTGGTCAGCAAGCACGCCGACGTCAAGGAGGTGTCGCGGCGCAGCGATGTGTTCTCCAACTTCGAGAACACGGCCATCCCGCGTTTCAACGACGACATCAAGCGCGAGAACATCGAGATGCAGCGGTTCGTGCTGCTGAACAAGGACGCACCCGAGCACACCAAGCTGCGCAAGCTGATCTCCAAGGGCTTCACCCCGCGCGCCGTCAACGGGCTGCGCGCGGAGCTGTCGGCGCGGGCCCGCTCCATCGTGGAGGCCGCCGCCGCGAGCGGTTCCGGCGACTTCGTCACCCAGGTGGCGTGCGAGCTGCCGCTACAGGCGATCGCGGAGCTGATCGGGGTGCCGCAGGACGACCGGATGAAGGTCTTCCGCTGGTCCAACGAGATGACCGGCTACGACGATCCGGAGATCGACGTCGACCCGCTGGCCTCCGCGATGGAGATCCTCGGCTACGCCTACCAGATGGCCGAGGGGCGCAAGGCATCCCCGGCCGACGATATCGTCACCGAACTGGTCAACGCCGATGTCGACGGTGAGGCGCTGACCTCCGACGAATTCGGCTTCTTCGTGATCCTGCTGGCGGTGGCGGGCAACGAGACCACGCGTAATGCCATCAGCCACGGCATGATCGCCTTCCTGGAGCATCCGGAGCAGTGGGAGCTCTACAAGCGCGAGCGCCCGGCCACCGCCGCCGACGAGATCATCCGCTGGGCCACGCCGGTGAGCTCGTTCCAGCGCACCGCGCTCGCGGATGTGGAACTCGGTGGCGTGCGGATCAAGCAGGGGCAGCGGGTGGTGATGCTGTACCGCTCGGCCAACTTCGACGAGGACGTGTTCGAAAACCCCTACCGCTTCGACATTCTGCGCGACCCCAACCCGCACCTGTCCTTCGGCGGCACCGGCGCGCACTTCTGCATCGGCGCGAACCTGGCCCGCCTGGAAATCGACCTGATCTTCAACGCCATCGCCGACCACCTCCCCGACATCACCAAACTCGGCGACCCCAAGCGGCTCCGCTCGGGGTGGTTGAACGGGATCAAGGAGTTCCCGGTGGATTACGGGGCTCGGGGCTGACGGGGGAGGCCCCGGCCAAAAGCATGCCGGGGCCATAGGTTTGAGCGCCCGCCGGGGCCACAGGGTTGAGCTTCCGCCGGGGCCACAGGGTTGAGCTTCCGCCGGGGCCACAGGGTTGAGCTTCCGCCGGGGCCACAGGGTTGAGCTTCCGCCGGGGCCATACTTCATGATCTCGCCGGGGCCATACTTCATGTTCCCGGCGGGGCCATACTTCATGATTCCGGCGGGGCCATACTTCATGATCCCGGCGTGCTTTTGGCCGGGATCACTCCCGCCGCACAGTCCCCATGGCGCGCTCCGTCTCCCAGTACGCGCGCAGGGCCGCGATTTTCCCCGTCTCGTCCACCCGGTAGGTGAACACCCCCTCGGCGTCGATGATGTGGCCGCCGAGGTGGGTGCGGATGAGGCCGGTGAAGGCTATTTCGTTGCCGCAGGCGAAGGAGTCGGTGAAGCGGAACTCGATGGACTCGGTGGGGGCTATCGCCTTGTCCCAGAAGGCCGCGATGGCATCGCGGCCGCAGTGGCCGCGGCCGTCGGGGTCGAAGGCCGAGGGGCCGATGGGGTCCTCGACGATGCCGTCGGTGGCGAACAGGTCCAGCCACGCCGCCTTGTCGCGGGCGCGGACCGCGGCCTGCGAGGCGCGCCCCGCGAGCCGGGCCGGATGGTCGGTGGCGGTGGTCATGCGGGCTGCTCGCTTCCCACCACCCACATCGAGAAGTATTGCGACCCACCGCCGTACGCGTGCCCGAACGCCTTGCGCGCGTCCTCGACCTGGTAGTCGCCCGCCCGGCCCATCACCTGCTTGGCGGCCTCGGCGAAACGGATCAGGCCGGACGCGCCGATCGGGTTCGAGCTGAGCACCCCGCCGGACGGATTGACCGGCAGCTTCCCGCCGATCGCGGTCTCCCCGGCGTCGGTGAGCTTCCAGCCCTCGCCCTCGGGCATGAAACCCAGGTTCTCCAGCCACATCGGCTCGAACCACGAGAAGGGGACGTAGATTTCGGCCGCGTCGATCTCCTCCAGGGGATCGGTGATCCCGGCCTGCCGCCACAGCGCGGCGGCGGCGTCCCGCCCGGCCCGCGGACTGACCTGATCCCGACCGGAGTAGGCGAGCGGCTCGGTGCGCATGGCGGTGCCGTGCACCCACGCGACCCTCCGGCCCGCCGCCTCCGCGGCCTTGGCTGCCGCCTCGTCACCGATCACCAGCGCGCACGCGCCGTCGGAGGAGGGGCAGGTCTCGTCGAAACGGATGGGGTCCCACAGCATCTGGGAGGCCAGCACCGATTCCATCGTGATATCGGGCTGCTGCAGGTGGGCCAGCGGATTGCGGGCCCCGTTGCGGCGATCCTTCACCGCGACCATGGCCCCGATGTGCAGCGGCGCGCTGGCGCGGCGAATGTAGGCGCGCACGTGCGGGGCGAAGTATCCGCCCGCGCCCGCGCCGACCGGCATGGTGAACGGCACCGGATTCGACAGCGCCCACATGGCATTGGATTCCGACTGCTTCTCCCACGCCACCGCGAGCACCCTGCCGTGCACCCCGGCCTGCACGTGATTGGCGGCCACGACGCCGGTGGAGCCGCCCACCGACCCGGCGGTGTGCACGCGCAGCAGCGGTTTCCCGGTGGCGCCCAACGCATCCGCGAGATAGAGCTCGGGCATCATGACGCCCTCGAACAGATCCGGGGCCTTGCCGACGACCACGGCGTCGATGTCGGCCATGGTGAGCTCGGCGTCGGCGAGCGCGCGGTCGATCGCCTCGCGGCACAGCCCGGCCATCGAGACGTCGGACCGTTTCGTCACGTGATGTGTTTGTCCGGTGCCGAGCACCGCGGCGGGATTCGTCATCGTGCCTCCAGGGTGGCGACCAGATTGTGTTGCAGCGCGGGGCCGCTCGACGCGTGCGCGAGGGCGCGTCCGGCGGCGCCGGTCATGATCTCGGTGGCGGCGAAGCCGATCCGTTCCAGCCCGGCGGCGAACATCGGATTCCCGGCCAGCGGGCCGCCCGAGGGGTTGACGCGGGTGCCGTCGCCCAGCCCGATCGCCTGCTTCAGGATCAGCTGCTCGTGGCTGTACTGCGCGTGCAATTCGGCGACGTCGAATCCGCCCGTGTCGCCACCGGTGACGGCCCGCGCCGCCGCGGTGGTCGAGCTCGATACGGTCAGGTCGCGCGCGCCGAGCATCGGGGTGTCGATGCGGTGCGCGATGCCGGTCAGCCAGGCCGGGCGTTCGCACAGCTCGCGGGCCCGGTCACCGGCGGCGAGCACGATCGCGGCGGCACCGTCGGTGATCGGCGCGATATCGTGCGCGCGCAGCGGATCGGCGACATACGGTGCGGCGAGCCGCTTGTCGATCTCGGCGTCGTCGACGGCCGACACCGCGGCCATCTCCCGCTCGCTCCAGCGCCCGGCGTCCAGCCCGGCGCGGGCCTGCAGGCCCGCGAGGGAGAGCGCGTCCGGCCACAGCGGGGCCACCAGGTAGGGGTCGGTCTGCAGGGTGAGCACCTGGCGCAGCGTGCCCGCCGACGCCTTGCCGAAGCCGTAGACCAGCGCGGCCTTCGCCTGTCCCGAGCGCAGTTTCACCCAGGCCTCGTACAGCGCCCAGGCGGCGTCCATCTCCACGTGCGATTCGTTGATCGGCGGCACCGCGCCGATCGAGTCGATCGCGGAGATGAACGAGAAGGCCCGCCCGGCAAGGTAATCCGAGGAGCCCGAGCACCAGAAGTCGATATCGGCGACGCCGATGCCGAGCGTGTCGTACAGCTGCCGGAAGCAGGGCACCAGCATCTCGACGCCGTTGGTGGTGCCGAAGGTCTCCGGAACATGCGGCGCGTGGGCGAAACCCACCACCGCGATGTCGGTTGCGTTGTCGCTCAACGTAGGTCAGCGCCTCTCTACAGATGGTGGGCGTAGGTGGCGTACTCCGCGTCCGGCTCGCCCGTCGGTTCGAAGTGGTCGACGTTCTCGAGGGTGTAGCCCCACTCCTCGCGCGGCTTCCACACCGCCTTCACCCGCATGCCCATCCGCACCTGCGCCGGGTCGCAGCCCAGCACCCGGTGCAGCACCGGGATGTCCGCGCCGTCGAGCAGGATGTAGGCGGCGACGAAGGGCGGCTTGATCTTCTGGCCCAGGAACGGCACGTTCACGATGCAGAACGTGGTGATGATGCCGGTATCGGGCAGGTCGACGATGTCGTCGGTGGGGCGGCCGTCGATCGGATCCGCGCCGCGCGGCGGGAAGTACACCTTGGATTCGGCGTCGGCCCGCCCGCCGATCAGCCGCCCCTCCGCCAGCGCCCTCAGGTAACCGCTCTCCTGCGGCGAGGCGGTGTGCTTGTAGCGCAGGTCGATCGGGGTGACGATACCCGTAACCGGTTCTCCGGCAACGGAATCGGCCGGTCGCGCGGAGGTATCGCCGGGCTCGAAGCAGGCGATGTCGTGGATGCCGCCGGTCCGCTCGGCGGCCCAGCGCACCCGCACCCGCAGGCCGGTGTGGATGTCCCCGGGCGCGGCGACGTCGACCGCGTGCAGCAGCGTGGTGTCCGCGCCGTCGAGCTGGATCAGCGCCCAGGCGAACGGGCGGTCGAAGGGCTGGCCCGGCAGCGGATCCCGCACCCACGTCCAGGTCCGCACGGTGCCCACGTCGGCGACCTCGACGAACTCCGTCAGCGGGGCCGCGGTGACCGGATCGTATTCGGCGGGCGGCACCAGCACCCGTCCATCCGAGCCGCGCACGCCGACGATGCGGCCCTCGCGCAGCCCGGTCAGGAACCGGCCGACGGTCGGTCCCACCGAGCGGGTGTAGTCGAACGTCATGCGCAATTCGGCGGCGAGCACATCGGCGATTGCGCCGGTCATGGTGTTCCCCTGAGTCACGATATCGAGTAGAACAGGTTCTTATTCTGGTGGCAAGGGTAGGTCCCGACAGGAGGTCGATCATGCGGTTCGGACTGCAACTCGGGTACTGGGGTGCGAGCCCGCCCGGCGGGGTGGGGGAGTTGGTCGACGCCGCCGAGGAGATCGGGTTCGACGCGGTCTTCGCGGCCGAGTCCTGGGGGTCGGACGCGTTCACGCCGCTGGCCTGGTGGGGCGCGCGGACCAGCCGGGTCCGGCTGGGCACCTCGGTGGCGCAGCTGTCGGCGCGCACGCCCGCGGCCACCGCCATGGCGGCGCTGACGCTCGATCACCTCAGCGGCGGCAGGCACATTCTCGGGCTCGGCGTCTCGGGTCCGCAGGTGGTCGAGGGCTGGTACGGGCAATCGTTTGCCAAGCCGTTGCAGAGGACTCGTGAGTACGTCGGTGTCATTCGGAAGGTGCTCGCCCGCGAGGCCCCGGTGACCAACTCCGGCCCGCACTATCCGCTGCCGTACCGGGGTCTGGGCGCGACCGGGCTGGGTAAGCCGCTCAAGCCGATCACCCACCCGCTGCGCGCGGATCTGCCCATCTGGCTGGGTGCGGAGGGTCCGAAGAATGTCGCGCTGACCGCCGAGATCGCCGACGGCTGGCTGGCCATCTACTACACGCCCCGGCTGGCGGGCATGTACGACGAGTGGCTCGACGAGGGATTCGCGCGCCCGGGCGCGCGCCGCTCGCGGGCCGACTTCGAGATAGCCGCGAGTTGTCAGGTCATCGTCACCGACGATGCCCGGGCCGAGATCGAGCGGATCAAACCCGTCATGGCGCTGTACATCGGCGGCATGGGGGCCGAGGAGCTGAACTTCCACGCCCAGGTCTACCGGCGCATGGGCTACGGGACCGAGGTCGACGAGATCACCCGGCTGTTCCGCGCCGGGCGCAAGGCCGAGGCCGCCGCGGTCGTGCCGGACGAGCTGGTCCTGGACACCGCGATCATCGGCGACGAGGCGCAGGTGCGCGCGCAGCTGCGGGTCTGGGAGAAGGCGGGGGTCGGCATGCTGCTGGTGACCGCCCGCGACGCCGACCAGCTGCGCCGGTTGGCGCCCCTTGTCCGGTTGTAGAACACGTTCTAGATTCGAGGAGTGACTTCGATGGAGCCGGCGCAGAAGCTGGGACTGTGGAACATTGCCGCCACTGCACCCGAACGGATCGCGGTCGTCGATCCGTCGGGGCTGCGGGTGAGCTACGGAGAGCTGGCCGCCCAGGCCGACAGACTCGCAAGGGGGTTGCAGGCCAAGGGATTACAACCGGGAGACGTGCTGGTCTCCATGGTGCACAACTGCGCGGAGGCGCTGGCGGTGTACTTCGCCGCCTACGAGGCGGGCCTGTACATCGTGGCGGTGAACTGGCATCTCACCGGCCCGGAGGTCGCCTACATCCTGGGCGACAGCGAGGCCAAGGTGTTCATCGCCGACGAGCGCTTCGCCGCGGCCGCCCGCGTCGCCGCCGACGAGGCGAACCTGCCGGGCGAGGCGCGCTACGCCGTGGGCGCGGTGGACGGTTTCCGGCCGCTGGCGGAGCTGGGCGCGGGCGAGACGGGACGGCCCGATACCCGCACCACCGGCGCGCCGATGCTCTACACCTCCGGAACCACGGGCCGCCCCAAGGGCGTTCGGCGCCCGCTCACCGGGGCCGACCCGGATCAGGTGGGCCCGCAGGCGACCGGATTCTTCGGCCTGTTCGGCATCCGGCCGTTCGACGATCACGTGCACATCTGCGGCTCGCCGCTGTATCACACCGCGGTGCTGAACTTCGCCTCGATCTCGATCCAGTTGGGGCACACGGTCGTTCTGATGGACAAGTGGGATCCGGAGGACATGCTGCGGCTGATCGAGCGGCACCGGGTCACGCACAGCCACATGGTGCCGACCCAGTTCCACCGGCTGCTGGCGCTGCCGGAACAGGTGCGCGCGAAGTACGACGTGTCCTCGCTGCGCTGCATGATCCACGGCGCCGCGCCGTGCCCGCAGGAGACCAAGCGCCGCATGCTCGAGTGGTGGGGCCCGGTGGTCACCGAGTACTACGCGGCCACCGAGGGCGGCGGCACCTCGATCACCGGCGCGGAGTGGCTGCGCAAGCCGGGCTCGGTCGGCAAGGCGTGGCCGTACGCGGTGGTCAAGGTGCTCGGCGAGGACGGGACCGAACTGCCGCCCGGCGCGACCGGTCAGGTCTACATGCGCATGGGCGGGTCCTCGTTCGAGTACCACAAGGATCGGGCCAAGACCGAGGACGCGCGGGTCGGCGACCTGTTCACCGTCGGCGACATCGGGTACATGGACGAGGACGGCTACCTGTACCTGTGCGACCGCCGCTCGGATCTGATCCTGTCCGGCGGGGTGAACATCTACCCGGCCGAGATCGAGGGCGAGCTGATCACCCATCCGAAGGTTGCCGATGTCGCGGTTTTCGGTATCCCGCACGCGGATTGGGGGCAGGAGGTCAAGGCCGTCGTGCAACCCGTGGAGGGGGTGTCGGGCAGCGACGAGCTCACCCGGGAACTGCTCGAGTTCGCGGCCGGGCGGCTCGCGAAATACAAGCTCCCGCGCAGCATCGACTATCTGCCGGAACTGCCGCGCGATCCGAACGGCAAGCTGTACAAGCGCAAACTGCGTGAGCGGTATGTGAGCGCATAGCAGATTCGATTCGAATCCGCTCCGGAATCGCCGAATCGATACGCCCGCCCGGTTTTCCGGGCGGGCTGTCGGGGTTGTGCGTGAAAGTTCCCGGCGCGCGCGGGGATTCGCGGATCCCGGTCGGTAAATCACCTCTTGTCAGGCATAAGAACACGTTCTATTTTTGATCTGTGAGCTACAACATAGCCGATCTTGTGGAACACGCCGTCGACCTCGTGCCGGACCGTGTCGCGCTGGCCGACGACACCCGCGCGCGGACCTATGCGCAGCTGGAGGACCGGACCAACCGGCTCGCGCACTACCTGCAACAACGGGGGGTGCGGCCGGGCGACAAGGTCGGCATCTACTCGCGCAACACCATCGAGGCCGTCGAGGCCATGGTCGCGGTGTTCAAGGCGCGGGCGGTCATGATCAACGTGAACTACCGATACGTCGAGAACGAGTTGCAGTATATTTTCGACAATTCGGATATGGTCGCGCTGATTCACGAGCGCCGCTACAGCGAGAAGGTGTCCGCTGTCCGTGCGAAGGCGCCGAAGCTGCACACGGTGATCGTGGTGGACGACGATACCTCGGGGCAGGTGCCGACCGCGGCCGATTCGGCGGAATACGAAGCGGCACTGGCGACCGTCTCCGGCGAACGGGATTTCGCGCCGCGCTCGCCCGACGACATTTTCATGATCTACACCGGCGGCACCACCGGCATGCCCAAGGGCGTGATGTGGCGGCACGAGGACGTGTGGCGGGTGCTCGGCGGCGGCATCAATTTCATTACCGGCGAGCGCATCCAGGACGAGTGGCATCAGGCCAAGACCGGCGCGGGCAATCCGCAGATGGTGCGCTACCCGATCCCGCCCATGATCCACGGCGGCTCGCAGTGGGCGACGTTCCACGGCCTGTTCGACGGTGGCAAGACCGTCATGGTGCCGGAGTTCAGCGGGCACGGCGTGTGGCAGACCATCGACCGGCACACGGTGAACCTGATCTTCATCACCGGCGACGCCATGGCCCGGCCGATGCTCGACGCGCTGAAGGCCGGGAACCCGGAAACCGGTGAGCCGTACCGGCATTCGAACCTGTACGCGATGGCGTCCAGCGCCGCGCTGTTCTCGCCGACGCTCAAGGACGAGTTCATCGAGCTGCTGCCCAACACCGTGATCACCGACTCGATCGGCTCCTCGGAGACCGGATTCGGCGGATTGTCGATGGTCGCCAAGGGCGCCACGCACACCGGCGGGCCGCGGGTGAAGATCGATGCGTCCACCGAGGTGCTCGACGAGAACGGCAACCCGGTGCGGCCGGGGTCGGGACAGGTCGGGCTGATCGCGCGCCGCGGCCATATTCCGCTGGGCTACTACAACGACCCGGTGAAGACCGCGGCGACGTTCAAGGAGTTCAACGGGATTCGCTACTCCATCCCCGGCGACTTCGCCCGGGTCGAGGAGGACGGCACCGTCACCATGCTGGGCCGCGGCTCGGTGAGCATCAACAGCGGCGGCGAGAAGATCTACCCGGAGGAGGTCGAGGGGGCGCTGAAGTGTCATCCGGAGGTCTTCGACGCGCTGGTCATCGGCGTCCCCGACGAGCGCTGGGGCCAGCGGGTGGCGGCGGTCGTGCAGTGCCGCGGCGGCAAGCGCCCCAGCCTGGAGGAGCTGCGCCCGGTCCTGACCCGGGAGATCGCCGCCTACAAACTCCCGCGCACCCTCTGGTTCGTCGACGAGATCAAGCGATCTCCCGCGGGCAAACCGAACTACCGCTGGGCCCAGGACCACGCGGCCGCCCACCCCGCCGACGAGGACGCTCCGGCTTCGGCGAAGTAGGCGGGCCGACCGGTTCGCTCGCGGTCTGTTTCTTGTCGGAGGGCTGTGCCACAGTGTGAGACATGAGCAAGACGGCCGGTTCCGCGGGCAGTGTCGACGAGGCGCTGCACCAGTTCGAGGCGCATCGGCGCGAGCTGTGCGCGTACGCCTACCGGATGCTGGGCTCCTCGTTCGAGGCCGAGGACGCCGTGCAGGAGACGTTCACCCGCGCGTGGAAGGCGTTCGACTCGTTCGAGGGCCGGTCCAGCGTGCGCTCCTGGCTGTACAAGATCACCACCAATGTGTGCCTGGACATGCTGGACGGCCCGCAGCGCCGGGCCCGCCCGATGGACCTGTCGGGCCCGTCCACCCCCGACGGCCCCATGCCCCCGCCGCAGCCCGACTACGTGTGGATCGAGCCGATCCCCAACAGCCTGGCCTTCGGCGCCGACCCGGCCGAGCACGCCTCGGCGAAGGATTCGCTGCGGCTGGCGTTCGTGGCGGCCGTGCAACATCTTCCGGCCACCCAGCGGGCCATCCTCATCATGCGCGAGGTGCTGCGCTTCTCCGCCAACGAGACCGCCGACATGCTCATGATGTCGCCCGCCTCGGTCAACAGCGCCCTGCAGCGCGCCCGCGCCACCATGTCCAAGGTGCAATCGGCCGCATCGTCGGTCTACGACGAGTCCGACGCCGAGCAGCGCCGACTCGTCGACGGCTTCGTCCGGGCCTTCGAGTCCTACGACATGGACGCGCTCACCACCCTGCTGAAACAGGATGTGGCGCTGTCCATGCCGCCGTTCGACCTGTGGGTCTGCGGCCCGGACAATGTCGCCCGGTTCATGCTGACCACCGGCGAGGGCTGCCGTGGTTCGCGGATGGTCCCGCTCGAGGGCGCCAACGGCCTGCCCGCCTTCGGCCACTACAAGCCCAGCGAGACCGACCCCGCCGTCCTGGTCCCGTGGTCGGTCACGGTCCTGGAGCTCGACGGCGACCGCATCGGCGGCCTGAACTTCTTCCTCGACACCGCCCGCCTGTTCCCCCTCTTCGGCCTGCCGCCGGAATTGCGGGTGTAGTCACCGCACCATCCAAAACGGTTCCCAGTGATGCCCGTCCGGGTCGGTGAAGGCGCGGCCGTGCATGCCGACCGCCGCCTCCTGGGCGCGCTTGACCTCGTCCACCAGCTCGGTCGCACCGGCGCGCACGGCCGAGGCGGTGAGGTCGTCGACCTCCTGGGCGCTGCCCAGCGCCAGCGCGTAGATGGAGCCGGTGGTGGCGGCGGTGTCGGCGATGGGCCGTGCGGTGAACGTGCCGAAGAACGGCTTCACCAGCAGCATCAGGCAGATGTTGTCGTCGACGACGACGCAGGCCGCGTTCTCGTCGGTGAAGTCCTGGTTCACCTTCCAGCCCAGCGCCTCGTAGAAGTTCTTGGACCGTTCCAGATCGGCGACGGGAAGATTGACGAAGATCATCTTGCTGGCCATGCTCGGTCCTCTCGACTGCGCGGTCGATTCACGTACGTACGTCAGTACCGACGAGCCGGGCCGGGCAATCTCATCGGACGGCCGTCACCGCGGGCGTAGCCCGTCCACCAGCAGGCACATCAGCCGATCCGCCTGCGCGCGTTGGTCGGGACCGCAGGCCAGGAAGACCCCGACCAGCGCGGCGACCACATCCTGGGCCCGGGCGTCCGGGCGCAGCGTGCCGTCCGCGGCCCCGGCGTCCAGCAGATCCTGTGCGGCCGTGGACAACTCGGCGCGGACGCCCTCGCGGGTGATCGCCCCGGAGGCGACGGCGACGCGCAGCGCATCCGCCATTTCGCGTTTGGCGGCAATGTAATCCGCGAATCGGTCCATCCAGGCGCGCAGGGCGGCGTCGGCCGGGCGGGTGGTCCGCGCCAGCTCGGTGGCGCTGTCGCACAGCCTGCGGATCTCCGCCCGGTACACCGCCTCGATCAGGGCCTCGCGGGTGGGGAAGTGGCGGTAGAGGGTGCCGATGCCCACCCCCGCCTCGCGGGCGATCGAGTCCAGCGTGACCTTGCCGTCGGTGGCGAAGACGCGCCGGGCGACCTCCAGCAGCCGTTCGCGATTGCGGTGCGCGTCGGCGCGCACCGGCTTGGCCGTCTTCGGTGCGCCGGTGTTCTTCCTGCTCGTTACCAAGCGGAGTGTCCTCCGTTTCTGCTACGCTCGATCCTTAAGCGGAGACTCCTCCGCATATCCCTCGCTTCCGACTATTCCACGGGGAACAGGACGATGCACATGACAAACCCGCCACCCCTGCGCGCCCCCGGCGGAATCGCGGCCCTCGGCGGGCGACCGGTGGCCCGGATCGGCTTCGGCGCCATGCAACTCGCCGAACGGCCGGGCCGAGCGGCCACCGACCGCGCCGCGGCCGTCGCCCTGCTGCGCCGGGCCGTGGACCTCGGCGTGAACCACATCGATACCGCGCAGTTCTACGGCCCGGGCACCTGCAACGAGCTCATCCGCGCGGCGCTGGCGCCCTATCCGGAGGAGCTGACGCTGGTCACCAAGGTCGGTGCGACGCTTCGGGATTCGGCGATCGTCGCGGCGCAGCGGCCCGGGGAGCTGCGCGCGCAGGTCGAGGCGAACCTGGCCACCCTGGGGGTGGAGCAGGTGGCGGTGGTGAACCTGCGCCGCCTCGACGCCTCGCCGGGCCTGCGCGCCGAGGGCGACCAGCTCGTCGACCTGGACAGCCAACTGGCCGAACTGATCTCGCTGCGCGACGCGGGCAAGATCGGCGCGATCGGCCTCAGTCAGGTCGACGCCGACCGGCTCCGCCGCGCCCTGCCCGCGGGCATCGTCTGCGTCCAGAACGCCTACAGCCTGCTCGACCGCGCCGCCGCCCCGGTGCTGGAGGTCTGCCGCGCGCACGATATCGCGTGGGTTCCCTACTTCCCCTTGGGTTCCGCCTTCCCCGGCTACCCCAAGGTCACCGACCATCCCGTGGTCCGCGAGATCGCCGCGCGGCTGGATGCGGCCCCCGTCGCGGTCGGCCTGGCCTGGCTGCTGGCCGACTACCCGCACACGCTGCTGATCCCCGGCACCTCCGATCCGGATCATCTGGCGGAGAACATGGGTGCGGGCGCGGTCCGGCTCGCCGCCGACGACCTGGCCGTGCTGACCGGCATCGGCGCGTGACACGGTCGCTCAGCAGCGAAAGTGGGGTGCGCACAGGCCGTGACGACCGATAGCGTGCGATGGTGAGCGAGACCCGATCCGAACCCGATCGCGGCGGGCGCTTCGGCGCGGTGTACGTGATCACCGGCGTCCAGGCCGCCGGGAAATCCACCGTGGCGCAGGCGCTGGCCGAGCGGCTACCGCGCTCCGCCCACATCAGCGGCGACACCTTCCGGCGGTTCATGGTCGGCGGGCGCGTGGAGATGTCTCCCGACCCGAGCCCGGAGGCACTGCGGCAGTTGCGGCTTCGATACCGCCTCGCCGCCCGATCCGCCGACGAGTACGCCGGGGCCGGTTTCACCGCGATAGTCCAGGACGTGATCCTCGGCCCCGAACTGTCCTACCTGATCGACCGCATCCACACCCGCCCCCTCTACGTCGTGGTACTCGCTCCCCGCCCCGAAGTCGTCGCGCAACGAGAGTCCGCCCGCGCCAAAACCGCCTACGGCTCCTACACCATCGCCGACCTGGACGCGATCCTCCGCGAGGACACCCCACACCTCGGCCTATGGCTGGACTCTTCGGATCTCACCGTCGAGGAGACGGTGGACCGCATCCTCGCCGCCCGCCCCCTACACCGCTGAGGCGTCCTCGGCCAATAGCTCGCCTATGGCGCGGAGGTGGTCCGTTGCTCCGCCCAGGGCGAATTCGTTGTGTTTGGCGGCGGTGAAGTAGGCGTGGACTATGTGGTCGCGGTCGATGCCCACGCCGCCGTGGATGTGGACGACGGTGTGGGACAGGCGGTGGCCCGCGTCGGCGGCCCAGAACTTGGCGGTGTGGATCTCGGCGGCGGCGGGGAGGCCCTCGGACAGGCGCCAGGCGGCCTGGGTAACGGTGAGGCGCAGGCCCTGCAGGTCGATGTAGCCGTCGGCGAGGCGCTGGGCGACGGCCTGGAAGCCGCCGATCTTGCGGCCGAACTGCTCACGCTCGCGGGCGTATTCGGCCACCAGGTCCAGGGCGCGCTCCAGGGTGCCCAGCTGCTGGGCGGCCAGGCCGAGCCAGGCGGTGGACAGCAGCGAGTCCAGCAGCCGCGCACCGGATTCGACGGTGCCCACCAATTCGGCCGGGGCACGGTCGAATTCGAGCTCGGCCTCCGGGCCGCGATCGACCACCTGCTGCGGGCGCACCCGCACGCCCGGCCGCGCCGGATCGACCAGGAACACCGCCGCCGCGCCGGATACCGTGGCGGGCACCAGGATTCGCGACGCCTGCGCGGCGAACGGGACCGCGGTCTTGGTGCCGGTCAGCGTCCAGCCGTCGCCGTCCGCGGTCGCCGTGGTGGTCGGCCGGGCCGGTTCCCAGTTGCGCTCCTCGGACAGCGCCACGGTCAGGATCGTCTCGCCCGCAGCGGCTTTCGTGGCCAGTCCGCGCTGCTCGGGCGACCCGACGCGGGCCAGCGTGCCCGCGCCCAGCGCGATCGACCACAGGTACGGCACCGCGGCCACGTACTTGCCCAGCTCGCGCAGCACCCAGGTCTGCTCCAGCGGCCCGAGATCGCTGCCGCCCACCGCTTCCGGCAGCGCGGCGGCGAGCACGCCGGTCTCGGCCAGCGAGCGCCACAGCTGCTCGTCGAATCGCACCGCCGCGCGGTCGAGTTCGCGCAGCCGATCCGCGGTGACCAGCTTCGCGCACACCTCGCCGGTCAGGCGGGCCAGATCCCGCTGCCCCTCGGTCAGAGTGAAATCCATGATGAATACCCAGCTTTCGAGTCCGTGTCAGCGCGCGGCGGCGGGCTGCTTCAGGGCGGTCATGGCGATGATGTCGCGCTGCACCTCGTTGGTGCCGCCGCCGAAGGTGAGGATCAGGCAGGCGCGGTGCATGCGCTCGAGCCGCCCGCGCAGCGCCGCGCCCGGCGAGTCCTGGCGCAGATACGCCTGCGGCCCCAGCACTTCCATCAGCAGCCGGTACGCCTCGGTGGCCAGCTCCGTGCCGAGCACCTTGCAGGTGGAGGCGTCCCAGGGCCGAGGGGTGGCGTCGCCGCCCGCGTCGGCCCTCGTCGCGATCTCCCAGTTGAGCAGCTTCAGATACTCCACCTTGGCATGCACCCGGGCCAGGTTCAGCCGCACCCACTCGGCGTCGATCACGCGGGCGCCGGTGGAGTCCTTGTTGTCGCGGGCCCAGTCCACCGTCTGGCTCAGCGCCAGCGCCAGGGGAGCGGCCGAGGTCAGCGCCACCCGTTCGTGATTGAGCTGATTGGTGACCAGCGGCCAGCCGCCGTTCTCCGGTCCGACCAGCGCCGTGCCCGGCACCCGCACGTCCTGGTAGTAGGTGGCGCTGGTGTCCGGCCCGGCCATGGTGTGCACCGGCGTCCAGGAGAAGCCCGTGGCCGTGGTCGGCACGGTGAACATGCTGATGCCCTTGTGCTTCTTGGCATTCGGATCGGTGCGCGCGGCCAGCCAGATGTAGTCGGCGTACTGGATCAGGCTGGTCCACATCTTCTGGCCGTTGATGATCCAGTCGTCCCCGTCGCGCACCGCGGTGGTGCGCAGCGACGCCAGATCGGTGCCCGCGCCCGGTTCGGAGTAGCCGATGGAGAAGTGCAGCTCGCCCGCCGCGATCTTCGGCAGGAAGTGCGCCTTCTGCTCGGGGCTGCCGTAGTGCATGATCGTCGGCGCCACCGAGTTGATCGTCAGGAACGGCACCGGCGCACCGGCGATCGCGGCCTCGTCGGTGAAGATCAGCTGATCCAGCATCGGCCGGTCCTGGCCGCCGAACTCCTTCGGCCAGCCCAGCGCCAGCCACCCGTCGCGGCCCATGTCCCGCACGACCTCGCGGTAGACGTCGCCGTGGCCGTAGTCGCCCGTCGGGGCGGACAGCGCCGCCCGCCGCTCCGGCGTGATCAGTCCGGCGAAATACTCCCGCAGCTCGGCACGCAGCCGCTCCTGCTCGGGGCTGTACGCAATCCGCATGGCGCTTTACCTCATCAGTTGTCGATAGCCGACCGGTATGGGGTCAAGGGGTTGTCCCGATCATCGCACACCTACTGGAACATGTTCCAGTATGGCCGCAATCCCGGCTTATTTCGGCGGCGGCGTCCGGGGCGGGCTTGTAGGCTCGGCGCTAACTGCGGTAAAGGAGTCAGCCATGAGGATCGTTGTCGATCACGACCAGTGCGAGGCCAACGGAATCTGCGTCGGAATCGCCCCCGACGTCTTCGAACTCGACGACGAGGACGTCCTGCACCTCACCGTCGCGCAGGTGCCCGCCGACCGGCTCGCCGATGTCGAGACCGCCGTCGCGCAGTGCCCCAAGGCGGCGCTGCGGCTGGAGTGAATCGGTGCTTGCCCTGGACTGAAACGCGTTCTAAAGTCGCGGCGTGGGTGAATTCGAACCGAACCTGTCCGGGCGAGTGGCGATTGTGACCGGCGCCGGTGCCGGGCTGGGGCGGGCCGAGGCGCTCGCGCTGGCCCGCGCCGGGGCCGCGGTGGTGGTCAACGATCTGGTCGACAGCGAGGTCGCCGCGGCGACGCTCGCCGAAATCCGGGCATTGGGCGCGAAGGCCGAATTCGTTCCCGGCAGCGTGGCCGAACGCGCCACCGCCGACCGCCTGATCGCGGTTGCCGACGAGGCGTTCGGCGGCGTCGACATCGTGGTGAACAACGCCGGAATTGTCCGGGACCGGATGCTTTTCAATCTCTCCGACGACGACTGGGACGCGGTGATCGCGGTTCATCTGCGCGGTCATTTCCTGTTGTCCCGCAATGCCGCCGCGTACTGGCGCGGCAAATCGAAACAATCGGGCGAACCGGTATACGGCCGATTGATCAATACCTCCTCGGAGGCGGGTCTGCTCGGTCCCGAGGGGCAGCCGAACTATGCGGCGGCCAAGGCCGGTATCACCGCGCTGACGCTGTCGGCGGCGCGCGGACTGGCCCGCTACGGCGTGCGGGCGAACGCGATCTGCCCGCGCGCCCGCACCGCCATGACCGAGCGGGTGTTCGCCGCGGCGCCCGGCGACGGCGTGGACCCGCTGTCGCCCGACCATGTCGCGCGCCTGGTCGCCTACCTGGCGAGCCCGGCCGCCGAGGCGATCTCCGGCCAGGTCTTCGTGGTCTACGGGCCGATGGTGGCGCTGATGGCCGCGCCGGAGGTGGAGCGGCGCTTCGACGCCGCCGGTGCGGAATGGTCGAATGCCGAACTGGCCGACGCGCTCGGAAATTACTTCGCCGAACGTCCTTCGGGTCGTACGTTTTCCGCGGCGTCGTTGCACAACCTCGGCTGAGCCGACCGGCGGCGTCGACTACCGTCGATCTGTTGATCGGCAGTCGGCGAGTTGGTAGACATGGGTTCGATGGTGTGCGGTGCTCGGCGAATGCCCACCGCACATCTGGTGAACGTGTTCCAGCTTCAGGTCGCTGCTCGAATAAAAAGGGCAGTTGAAAAGTGACAAATCATGTACTTGAAAGCAGTGAACGTGTTCTAATCTTCGGGACGGTTGCGATTCGGTTCGACACCCGTCGCGGCGGTACACGCGAGGTGCAAGGAGGCGCGCGATGAACGAGGTCGTTGCCGTGCCGCTGCGGGCCGTCGGTGGCTTCTTCGACCTCGCCGCCGCGGTGGCGCGGGAGTTGGTCCGGCCGCCGTTCCAGCGCCGCGAATTCATCGACCAGTCCTGGTTCGTGGCGCGGGTTTCCATCGTGCCGACGCTGCTGGTCGCCATTCCGTTCACCGTGCTGGTCAGCTTCACGCTCAATATCCTGCTGCGCGAGATCGGCGCCGCCGACCTGTCCGGCGCGGGAGCGGCATTCGGCGCGGTGACCCAGGTCGGCCCGATCGTGACCGTGCTCATCGTGGCGGGCGCGGGCGCCACGGCGGTGTGTGCGGACCTGGGCGCCCGCACCATTCGCGAGGAGATCGACGCCATGCGGGTGCTCGGCATCGATCCCGTGCATCGGCTGGTGGTGCCGCGGGTGCTGGCGTCGACGTTCGTCGCGGCGATGCTCAACGGTCTGGTGTGCACGATCGGCATCGTCGGCGGCTTCCTGTTCTCGGTCTTCCTGCAGGGGGTGAATCCGGGGGCCTTCGTGAACGGGATCACGCTGCTGACCCATCTGCCGGAGCTGGTGATCTCCGAAGTAAAGGCCGCGCTGTTCGGTCTGGTCGCCGGTCTGGTGGCCTGCTACCTGGGCCTGAACGTGCGCGGCGGCCCGAAGAGCGTCGGCGACGCGGTCAATCAGACGGTGGTGTTCTCCTTCATGGCTTTGTTCGTGGTCAATGTTGTGGTCACCGCCGTTGGGATCAAGTTCACGGCTCGGTGACGGTATGGCTTTCGTGATCGAATCCCGGTTCCCGCGTACTGTTCGACGCGTGCGCCGGATGTCCGACTCGCTCGACAATGTCGGAAGACATGCCCTTTTCTATGCGCAGACGCTGGCCGCGGTGCCGCGGGCGCTGGTGCACTATCGCACCGAGACCATCCGGCTGATCGCCGAAATCAGCATGGGGACCGGCGCTTTGGCGGTCATCGGCGGCACCGTCGTGATCGTGGGCTTTCTGACGCTGTTCGCGGGCGGCACCATTGCCGTGCAGGGCTACAGCTCGCTGGGCAATATCGGCGTCGAGGCGCTCACCGGATTCTTCGCGGCCTTCATCAATGTGCGCATCGCCGCGCCCGTCATCTCCGGTATCGGCCTGGCCGCCACCATCGGCGCGGGTTCGACCGCGCAGCTGGGCGCGATGCGGGTGGCGGAGGAGATCGATGCGCTGGAGTCCATGGCGATTCGGCCGGTGCCGTTCCTGGTCGGGACGCGGGTGCTGGCGGGCATGATCGCGATCGTGCCGCTGTACGCGCTCGCGGTGATCGCGTCGTTCGTGGCCAGCCGGTTCGCGACCGTGGTGATCTACGGGCAGTCGGCGGGCGTGTACGACCACTATTTCAATACGTTCCTGATTCCCAGCGACATTCTGTGGTCGTTCGCGCAGGCACTGTTCATGGCCCTGGCGGTCATGATGATCCACACCTACTACGGCTATCACGCCGCGGGCGGACCGGTGGGTGTCGGCGTCGCGGTCGGTAATGCGGTGCGCGCGTCGCTGGTCGCGGTGGTGAGCGTGACGCTGCTGATCTCGCTGGCCATCTACGGCACCTCCGGCAACTTCCATCTCTCCGGGTAGGCGGTATGGCGGCAAACAAACTCGTCGAGAAGGACGGCGCGGGACGGATCTTCGGCGCGGGCGCGAAGGTGAAGCTGGCCGGGCTGGCGCTGGTGCTGAGCCTGGCGGCGATCGTCGCGGTGGCGCTGACCATGTTCGCCGGCGGCTTCACCACGACCGAGGCCGTGTACATCGACGCGCCGCGCGCGGGGCTGGTGCTCGATCGCGACGCCAAGGTGAAGATGCGCGGGGTGGAGATCGGCAAGGTCACCTCCATCTCCTACACCGGTTCCGGGGCGCGGCTGGCGCTGGCGATCAAACCCGAACAGCTGCGGCTGGTTCCGGCCAATGCGGGCGTGGACATCGGCTCCACCACCGTCTTCGGCGCCAAGTACGTCAATTTCACGGTGCCGCAGCGGCCTTCGGCCCAGGCGCTGCGGCCGGGCGCGATGCTGCGCGCCCAGCAGGTGACCGTCGAGTTCAACACGCTGTTCCAGCACCTGTCCGACGTGCTGGGCAAGATCGCGCCGGAGAAGCTGAACGCCACGCTGACCGCCCTCGGCGGCGCGCTGCAGGGCCGCGGCGACGAGCTCGGAAAGCTGTTGTCCGACAGCGACACCTACCTGCGCGACCTCAACCCGAGCCTGCCCGACCTGCAACGCGACCTGCGGTCCGCCACCGGCGTCACCAACCTCTACGCCGACGCCACCCCGGATCTGTTGCGCACCACCGGCAATGCGGCGGTCACCAGCGACACCCTGGTCGCGCGGCAGGGCAACCTGGACGGGGTGCTGGCGAACCTGATCGGGCTGGCCGACACCTCCGGGGCGGTGCTGCGCGACAACCAGCAGCAGCTGGTGACGGCGCTGGATCTGCTGCGGCCCACCGCGACCCTGCTCAACGAGTACAGCCCGGCGCTGTTCTGCCTCGTCAGCGGTGCGGCCAATGCGCTGCCGCGCGGTAACGAGATCTTCGGCGGCAAGGGGCCGTACGTGACGCTGAACGCCAGCTTCATGCCGGGCGGCACCCCGTACCAGTACCCGCAGGACCTGCCCAAGGTGAACGCCACCGGCGGCCCGCACTGCGAGGGCGTTCTCGACCGGGTGCCGAACAGCCACTCCAACTACCTGGTCACCGACACCTCCCAGGGCGAGGTGTGGACGCCGCCGCTGACCACACACCTCAACGGCCCCAGGGTGTTCCAGCTGCTGTTCGCCGGACTGCCGGGGGTGCCCGCGCCATGAGACTGAAACCGCACGCGAGCACGGTCAAGCTGCTGATCTTCACCCTGGTGATGGTGCTGGTCCTGGCCGGGCTGGGAATCGTGTTCAGCCAGATGCGTTTCGCCCGCGAGTCCGGGTACCACGCCGTCTTCACCAACTCCTCCGGCATGCTGCCCGGCTCCAAAGTGCGCATCGCCGGGGTGCCGGTGGGCTCGGTGCGGCGGGTGTCGGTGGGCCGCGACCATCTGGCGCACGTCGACTTCGACGTGGACCGTAAATACCGGATCCTGGTCAGCACCCGGGCCACCATCCGCTACGAGAACCTGGTCGGCGACCGGTATCTGGAGCTGCTGGAGGGGCCCGGCAGCGCGCAGGCGCTGCCCGCGGGCGGCACCATCGGCGTCGACCGGACCAAGCCCGCGCTCGATCTGGACCTGCTGCTGGGCGGCTTCAAACCGCTGCTGCGGGGCCTGGATCCGACGCAGGTCAACAGCCTGACCAATGCGCTGCTGCAGGTGTTCCAGGGCCAGGGCGGCGCGCTGGTGGCGCTGCTGAACAGCTCCGGGTCGTTCACCAAGACCCTCGCCGACCGGGATGCGTTGATCGGCAGCGTGATCGAGAACCTGAAGACCGTGCTGGGCACCATCGACGACCGCAACAGGGAGTTCGCGACCACGCTGGACGAATTGCAGCGGCTGGTGAGCGGCCTGGCGGCGGACAAGGATCCGATCGGCGCGGCGCTGCCCCGATTGGCGGGCGCGACGGGCGATCTCACCGATCTGCTGCAGCAGGCGCGGCCGGATCTGAAGCAGACCTTCGCCCAGCTGGGCCGCCTGTCGCAGAACCTCGACGACCGGTCCGCCGATGTGCAGTGGGTGCTGGAGCGGCTGCCCGACACCTACCGGAAGCTGGTCCGGGTCGGCTCCTACGGCTCGTTCCTGAACATGTACATCTGCGGAACCAACTTCCTGGTCCAGGGCCCGAACGGGGAGCCGATGCACGTGAACATGCCCGGTATGCAGACCACCGGAAGGTGCGCCCCCTGATGAACGGATCGCGCCTGCTTCATATCGGCATCATCGGAGTCGTTCTGGCGGTGACGATCTCGCTGTCGGCCCTGCAGTTCGGGCGGCTGCCGTTCGTGCGCTCCGGGGCCGAGTTCACCGCCTACTTCGCCGATGCCGGCGGCCTGGTCCCGGGCGATCCGGTGCAGGTGGCGGGGGTGCGCAGCGGCCGGGTGGAGCAGGTGCGGCTGGCCGGGGCGAAGGTGCGGGTGCGGTTCAGCCTGGACGAGTCGATCGTGCTGGGGCGCAAGACCTCCGCCGCCATCAAGACCAATACCGTGCTGGGCCGCAAGTCGCTCGAGGTGACCCCGGCCGGGGACGGCGTCATCCGCCGCGACGATCCGATTCCGCTGGAGCGCACCACCTCTCCGTACTCGCTCAACGAGGTGCTCGGCGATCTGGCCACCACCGTGCACGGCCTGGACACCGATCAGGTCGACAAGACTCTCGACGCGCTGTCGCAGGCGTTCGCCGACACCCCGGGCCCGCTGCGGCAGGCCCTCGACGGCGTCACCGCGCTCTCGCGCAGCCTGAACGCGCGCGACAAGGCGCTCATCGACCTGCTCTCGCACGCCCAGAACGTCACCAAGGTGCTGTCGGACCGGGCCAACCAGATCGACGCGCTGCTGGTCGACGGCAACAACCTGCTCGGCGAACTGGACGCCCGCCGCGCCGCGCTGAGCCAGCTGATCGTCTACGTCAACGGCCTGGCCCAGCAGCTCACCGGGTTCGTCAACGACAACGAGGCACAGCTGAAACCCACGCTGGAGAAGCTGAATTCGGTGCTGGCGCTGCTGCAGAAGAACAAGGACAATATCGGCCGCGCCCTGCAGGCCCTCGGACCCTTCGAGGCCGCGCTCGGTGAGCAGGTCGGCAGCGGCCCGTACTTCCAGGCGTACGTGTCGAACGCCACCAGCAAGGGGTTGCAGATCCTGGTCGACGCCATGGTGTGGCCGGAGCACGTGCCCGACTCGCTGCGCAATTTCTTCCTCGAACCGGCGCCGCCGTCGATCGGCCCCGCCACCCAGGAGCCGCCGCGATGAACGCATTCCGCAAGGTGCCGCGCTGGACCCGGATCGTGGTCGGCGTGCTCGCCGTCGCGCTGGCCGGGTGGGTGGTCTACGGCGCGGTGACCAGTATCGGAAAGACCCACATCACAGCGTATTTCCCGTCGACCACCGGCCTGTACGCGGGCGACGACGTGCGAGTGCTGGGGGTGAAGGTCGGCAAGATCAATTCCATCGAGCCGGGCAAGGACCGGGTCAAGGTGACCATGACCGTGGACCGCGGCGTGGACATCCCCGCCGACGCGCGCGCGGTGACGATCTCGCCGAATCTGGTGTCGGCGCGGTTCGTTCAGCTCGCCCCCGCCTACACCGGCGGCCCCAGGATGCGCGACCGGGCCGAGATTCCGATCGAGCGCACCGCGGTGCCGGTGGAGTGGGACGACATCAAGGCCGAGCTGACCAAGCTGTCGGCGGCGCTGGGCCCGGTCGGCGACGACAAGCAGGGCTCGCTCGGGCGGTTCGTCGACACCGCCTCGGCCAACCTCGGCGACGGCAACGCCCAGGCGCTGCGCGACACCCTGAAGGAGCTGTCCGGCACGCTGAACACGCTGTCCGACGGCCGCACCGACCTGTTCGGCACGGTGCGCAATCTGCAGCAGTTCGTCGACGTGCTGTCCAAGAGCAACGATCAGATCGTGCAGTTCGGCGGGCGGCTGGCGTCGGTGTCGTCGGTGCTGGCGGGGGTGTCCGGCGATCTGGGCGCGGGCCTGGACAATCTGGACTCCGCGGTGGCCGACGTGCACCGGTTCCTGGACGAGCGCGGCGGCGCGCTGACCGAGGGCGTGCAGCGGCTCGCCGACGCCACCCAGGTGCTGGCCGACAAGCGGCCGGAGCTGGAACGCATCCTGCACTCGGGCCCGACGGCGCTGGTGAACTTCTATCAGATCTACAAGCCCGCGCAGGGCTCGCTGACGGGTTCGGTGGTGCTGCCGAACTTCTCCAACCCGTTCGCGTTCCTGTGCGGCGCGGTGGAGGCCGAGGTGGACAACCAGGCCCAGCGCAGCGCCGACCTGTGCCGCCAGTACCTGGCCCCGGTGATCCAGTCGCTGATGATGAACTACCCACCGCTGCTGGCGAATCCGGCCTCCGGCCAGGGCGCGTTCCCGAACCAGCTCACCTACAGCACGCCGGACCTGGCCGACCGCGTGCAGGCCCAGCAGGGTCCGCCGCCGGTCAGCGTGCCCGATGGCATTCTGGGACTGGCCATTCCGGGAGGGGCGAGATGACGGCCCGGCTGCGTACCCGCCTCGCGGGCGTCGCGCTGGGGCTGGCCGTATTGCTCGGCGTCACCGGCTGCCAGTGGGACGGGCTGAACACGCTGCCCATGCCCGGCGCCGCCGGGACCGGGTCGGGGTCGTGGCAGGTGCGCATCCAGATGCCGAATGTGACCACGCTGACCCGTAATTCGCCGGTGAAGGTGGACGACGTCACCGTGGGCACGGTCACCGGCATCGACGTCGAGAACTGGCACGCGCTGGTCACCGTCAGCCTGGATCGAGACGTGCGGCTGCCCGCCAACGCCGTCGCGCGGATCGGGCAGACCAGCCTGCTGGGCAGCAACCACGTGGAGCTGTCGGCCCCGAAAGACGCGCCGCCGCAGGGGCAGCTGCGCAACGGCGACGTGATCCCGCTGGATCGCGCCGGGGACTACCCGACCACCGAGCAGACGCTGTCGTCGCTGTCGGTGGTGCTCAACGGCGGCGGCATCTCCCAGCTGGAGACCATCACCCACGAACTGAACGCCACCTTCGCGGGCCGCACCGACGCCATTCGCGACCTGCTGCCCCAATTGACCCGACTGACCAGCACTCTCGACCAGCAGACCGCCGACATCATCGCGGCGATGAACGGGCTGGACCGGCTCTCCGGTCAGCTGGCGCAGCAGAAGGACCAGGTGACCGCGGCCATCACCAAGATCCACCCGGGTCTCACGGTGCTCGCCGACCGGCGCGAGAACATCACCAGAACCATTACCGCCCTGGGTGATCTGAGCGATGTGGTGCAGAAGATCATCGCGCAGGGCGGCGACAACCTGAAGGCCGACCTGGCCAACCTGCATCCGGTGCTGACGTCGCTGGCCGACACCGGCGGCAAGCTCGCCGACTCGCTGCAGTGGCTGTTGACCTTCCCGTTCCCGATGAAGAATCTCGACCGCGCGCTGCAGGGCGACTACCTGAATCTGCTGATGACGGTGGACATCACGCCCGCCCGCATCGATTCGAACTTCCTGACCGGCACCCCGCTGGGCGGGCGCTTCGGCGGGGTCGAGGGCATGCTCGGCTCGTTCGCCGGAACCGCGGAGGGCAAGGGCGATCCGGTCACCGGGCCGCTGCAGGCGTCGCCCCCCGCCCCCCCGCCCCCGGCCACCCCGCCGCCGGCGCCGAGTATTCCCGGCCTGCCGCCGATTCCGGGCCTGCCCGCCATTCCCGGACTCACCGTGCCGAATCCGCAGCAGGGAGGGCCGGGCCGATGAAACTCACCCGATTCGTCCGGATCCAGCTCACCATCTTCGCGGTGCTGACCGTGATCGGCTTGGTCGTGATGGCGGGCAGCTATGTGCACCTGCCCGCCATGGTCGGCATCGGGCGCTATCGCGTCACCGTGCAGCTGGCCGCGACCGGCGGGCTGTATCCGACCGCCAACGTGGCCTACCGCGGCACCAATGTGGGGAAGGTGGACGAGGTCCGGCTCACCCCCGACGGGGTCGACGCACGGCTGTCGATCAACAGCGACTACAAGATTCCCAGCGATGTGGACGCCTACGTCAAGAGCGTGTCCGCGGTGGGGGAGCAGTACGTGGACCTGGTCCCGGTCGACCATCCCCGGGGCGGAAACCTGCGTAACGGGTCGGTGATCGCGGTGCAGCGCACCCGATTGCCGCAGGACGTCGGGGCCATGCTCGACCAGGCCGACCGGCTGCTGGCCAGCGTGCAGAACACCAAGCTGCGGCAGCTCATCGACGACGCGTTCGTCGCGTTCAACGGCGCCGGACCGGATCTGCAGAAGTTCATCGACTCGGCGTCGCTGCTGGTGCAGGAGGCGCAGGCCAATACCCAGCAGACCAAGGATCTGCTGAACAAGATCGGCCCGCTGCTGGACACCCAGAACCGGTCCGCCGCCGCCGTGCGCGCCTGGACCCACGATCTGGCCACCGTCACCGATCAACTGCGCCAGCACGATCCGTCGCTGAGCCAACTGCTCGAGCGCACACCGTCGGCGGCGGCGAAGGTGAGCAAGACCTTCCAGGACATGAAGCCGACGCTGCCGCTGCTGCTGTCGAATCTGGTGAGCGTCGGACAGGTCGGCGTCACGTATCACGCGGGGCTGGAACAGATCCTGGTGGTGTACCCGCCGCTGCTGGCCTCGCTGCTCACGGTGATCCGCGGGCCCACCGAATACGGCGCCATGGTCGACTTCATGCTCGGGCTCAACGATCCGCCGGGCTGCACCACCGGCTTCCTGCCGCCGGATCAGCGGCGCTCCCCGGCCGACACCAGCGAAACCGACTCGCCCAGCGGCATGTACTGCAAGGTGCCGCAGAACGCGAAGGAGGCGGTCCGCGGTATCCGAAACACCCCGTGCCAGGATGTACCCGGTAAACGGGCGCCGACACCCGAGCTGTGCCGCGATCCGAACGGCTATGTCCCCGAGGGCGACAACCCGCCGTTCGGCCCGCCGCGGCCGGTCGACAATTCCGGCGCCCCCACCGGAGCCGACCCGGCGCAGACCCACCCGGCCGCCATGTCCGGCCGCCTCGACCCGAGCAGCGGAACCTTCCTCGGGCCCGACGGCCGCACCTACCGCCAGGGCGACGTCTCGACGAACGGCTCCGGCAAGGTCCCGACCAGTTGGCAGGCGATGCTCGAGGAGCAACAGCGATGACCGAAACCCCCACACCCCCCGGCCGCCCCCGCCGCCGCGCCAGCCGCCGAGCGGGCCCACCCGTCGACGACCAACGCACCACCCCGGCAACGGCGGCCACCACCGTCGTCATCGGGAAGACCCCCGCGGCGAAAACCCTTGCGCCGACCGATGCGAAGCCGATCGACGCCGAGGCGTCGTTGTGGTCGCCGGATCGGGTACCGGAGGTGACCGGGGAATCCGACGCGGGCGCAGCGGAATCCGAGGGTACGGCCGAGGCCGGGAAGCGGGGACTGGGACCGCTGGGGTGGGCCGCGGCGGCGGTCGTGGTGCTGTCGATCATGGGCCTGATCGGGTCCGGTGGGTTCGCGTTCTATCACCATCGGCAGGTGGAGCAGGTCCAGGCGCGGCGGGCGGAGTATGTGCAGACCGCTCGGCAGGCGGTGCTGGATCTGACGACGATCAACGACAATACGGCCGGCCAGGACATCGACCGGGTGCTGTCGGTGCTGTCCGGTGACCTGAAGAAGGACCTGACGCAGAACCGGGACGCGTATCAGAAGGTGGTGCAGCAGATAAAGATCAAGGCCACCGGTCAGGTCACCGAGGCCGCGATCGAGAGCGACGACGCCAACTCGGCCCGCGTGCTGGTGGTGGCCAAGCAGACGCTCACCAATGCCGGTACCAACGACGGGCCGCAGGAGCGCAACTACCGCTTCCGGGTCACCCTGACCCGCGGCGACAAGGGCGTGACCGCGTCGGATGTGGAGTTCGTGGCATGAGCAGAAATTTGCGCCGAATCCTGTTCGCCTGCGCCGCCGCGCTTTTCCTGGCGGCCGCGGTGGCGGGCACCCTGACCTGGTACGACTACCGCTCCGACCGGCAGGCCGAACAGGCCCGCGCCGACGCCACGGCCGCGGCCCGTCGCACGCTGGAGGCGATGTTCTCCTACGACTACAAGAGCATCGACACCGAACTGCCCAAGGTCGTGGACAACCTGGAAGGCTCGTTCCGGGACGACTATTCGAAGATCATCACCGGTTCCATCATCCCCGGGGCCAAGCAGAAGGAACTGACCGTCCAGGCCACCGCCGAGGCCGCGGGCGTCGTCTCCGCCGCCGCCGATCACGCGGTCGTGCTGGTCTACCTGAACCAGGTCACCACCGGCAAGGACATCCCGAAGGGCACCATCACCGCCAGCCGGGTGCGGGTGGTCCTCGACAAGAACAACGGCCGCTGGCTCGCCGCCCAGGTCACACCGATCTGACCGCTCAGCGGTCGTGGTCCATGTCGTCGACGCCGCTGAGCAGCGCGCCGCCCCCGACCCGGTCCTGAGCCAGCGCGTCCAGGAACGCCCGCGCCCACCGGTCCACATCGTGGGTGAGCACCTGGCGGCGCAGCGCCCGCATCCGCCGGCGCCGGGTGTCCGGATCGTCGTTGATCGCGTGCACGATCGAATCCTTGACGCTGTCCAGGTCGTGCGGGTTGCACAGATACGACTGCCGCAATTCCGCCGCGGCGCCGGTGAATTCGCTGAGCACCAGCGCGCCGTTGAGCCCGCTGTGGCAGGCCACGTACTCCTTGGCGACCAGATTCATGCCGTCGCGCAGCGGCGTCACCAGCATGACGTCGGCGGCGATGAAGAAGGCGACCAGTTCCTCGCGCGGAATCGGCCGGTGCAGATAGTGCACGAACGGGTAACCGACGCGGGCGTATTCACCGTTGATGCGGCCCACCTGGCGCTCGATGTCGCTGCGCATCTGGATGTAGCTCTCCACCCGCTCCCGGCTCGGGGTGGCCAGCTGCACCATCACCGTCTCCGACGGATCGATGCGGCCGTCCTGCAGCAGCTCCTCCAGCGCCGCCAGCCGGATATCGATGCCCTTGGTGTAGTCCAGGCGGTCCACACCCAGCAGGATGTGCTTGGGGTTGCCCAGCTCCGCGCGGATCCGGGCGGCGCGCTCGCGCACCGACCGCCGCCGCGAATACTCGTCCAGCTCGGCCGAATTGATCGAGATGGGGAACGCGCCCACCCGCACGGTGCGGAAGCCCACCTGCACCACACCGAGTTTCGAGCGCACGCCCACGGTCCCGCGCGAGGTCGGCTGCCCGGCCAGCCGCCGGGCCAGGTAGAGGAAGTTCTGCGCGCCGCCGGGCAGGTGGAAGCCGATGAGGTCCGCGCCCAGCAGACCCTCGACGATCTCGGTCCGCCACGGCAGCTGCATGAACAGCTCCACCGGCGGGAACGGGATGTGCAGGAAGAAGCCGATGGTCAGGTCCGGCCGCAGCATCCGCAGCATCTTCGGCACCAGCTGTAACTGGTAGTCCTGCACCCAGACGGTGGCGCCCTCGGCGGCCACCTTCGCGGTGTGCTCGGCGAAGCGGCGGTTGACGTTGACGTAGGCCGACCACCACGAGCGGTGGTACTCCGGCCGCACGATCACGTCGTGGTAGAGCGGCCACAGCGTGCCGTTGGAGAAGCCCTCGTAGTACTCCTCGACCTCTTCGGCGGCCAGCGGCACCGGATGCAGCTCCAGGCCGTCCTCGATGATCGGGTCGACGTCGACGTCGGGCACCCCCGCCCAGCCGACCCACGCGCCACTGTTGGTGCGCAGCACCGGTTCCAGCGCGGTCACCAATCCGCCGGGGCTGCGCTTCCAGCGAGTGGTGCCGTCCGGCAATCGCTCCAGATCGACCGGCAGTCGATTCGCGACCACGACGAAACCGGATCCGGCTCCGTCGCGGTCCTGGCTCGATCGGTCGGTGTGGGTGTCACTGATCTGGTCCACGGCGGGATCCTCCGGTCGCTCGAGCCCGTTGTAGTTGTCGCGGGGGTGGGTTCGACGCCCCTAGTCGGTGCGGACGCTGGGCCCGATGCCGAGCATGGACAGCAGCATCCGGCACTCGTCGGCGTCGGTGGCGTAGGCGGCTACCACGCGCTGGGCCTGCCGAGCGGTTTCGTCGGCGAGCGGCTCCAGATCGTCGTCCGCGATGTCGTTGGCGCCCTTCGCGGCCATCGGTGTGTCCTCTCGGCTGGTGTGTCACGTTTACGGTTTGTCACGGTTTCGAGAAGTCAATGGTATCGGTCCCGGAACCCGGGACCACCCGCCTCGGTCGCACCGCGTCCTGACCGCAATAACCCACATCGGACCGGAGAAACGCCGACGGTCGCTGTGCCTATACCGTGGAAGGAAGTCTAATGTCCGCAGAAAGGGTCCAGCATTATGCCGTTGGCCACGGTAAACGGAATCGCGCTGAACTATCAGCTGAAGGGAGACCGGGCCAAGGGCTCCGACGCCAAGGGCGCTGCACCCCTGGTCGTCCTGATCATGGGCACCGGCAGCCCGGGCCGGGTGTGGGAGCTGCACCAGGTGCCCGCGCTGGTCGCCGCCGGATATCGGGTGTGCACCTTCGACAATCGCGGCATCGCCCCGTCGTTCGAGTCCGCCGACGGGATCACCATCGATGACCTGGTCGCCGACACCGCCGCGCTGATCGAGTTCCTCGACGAGGGCCCGGCGCTGGTCGCGGGCACCTCGATGGGCGCGCGGGTGGCGCAGGAGCTGGCGCTGACCCGGCCCGACCTGGTGCGCAAGGCCGTGTTCATGGCCGGGCACGGCCGCATGGACCAGCTGCAGAAGACGCTGTCCGCGGGCGAGCACGACCTGGACGCCAGCGGTATCACGCTGCCGCCGAAGTACGAGGCCGCGGTGACCGCGGTGCTGAACCTGTCCCCGGCGACACTGGCCGACACCCACGCCGCCCGCGACTGGCTGGACCTGTTCGAGTTCACCGGCGGGCCCGTCCCGCCCGGTATCCGCGCCCAGCGCCGGATGGACCACGAGTTCGACCGCCTGCACGCCTATCGCGGCATCAAGGTCCCTTGCCTGGCGGTCGGTTTCGCCGACGACCGGATGCTCCCGCCCTACCTCGCGCGCGAACTGGCCGAGGTGATCCCGGGCGCGCGCTATCAGGAGATCCCCGACGCCGGGCACTACGGGTACCTGGAGCGTCCGGAAGCGGTCAACAAGGTCCTGCTCGACTTCTTCGCGGGCTGAGGGTCGGGGCTCGCGGTAATCCGGCGGGCCCCGAGGTAACCGCCCTCCCGTAACGCCGACCTTGCTAGGGTCGACACAACGCTCGGACGCCGATCCCTGTCGGACCGCGCACCGGCGTTCCCGTACACAGCGCCAGTATCCAGTGAGGTGAAATGAGCACCAACCCCTTCGACGACGAGGACGGCCGCTTCTTCGTCCTGGTCAACGACGAGGAACAGCATTCGCTGTGGCCCGCCTTCGCCGAGGTTCCGGCCGGATGGCGAGTCGTCTTCGGCGAGGACAGCCGCGCCGCCTGCGTCGAATACGTCGAGAAGAACTGGACCGACATGCGGCCCAAGAGCCTGCGCGACGCGATGGCCGCCGACGACGCGGCCCGGCAGGCCGCCCAGTCCTGACCCGCGGTTCGACGATACGGCGCGGGCAGTAGACCGGCGGCCGGGCAACGCCCGGCCGCCATCTCGCCCATTTTTACCCCCAAGGTGCCCCCGGTTATGATGGGCACCGCTTTTCCGCCTCCTTAGCTCAGTGGTAGAGCACTCGCCTTGTAAGCGAAAGGTCGTCAGTTCAATCCTGACAGGGGGCTCGAAAGGGCTCCGACCTGCGGAATCTGGTCGGAGCCTTCTTTTGGATTGCGTTCGTTATGCGCCGTTGACCTGACACGCTGAGGCGTGTAGGTCTCTGGCTCCGTGTTGCTATGACGGAGGGCGGCGGTGCGATGTGTCTGGGCGCTGGGTCGCGGTCCAGTCGCGGATCGCGGTGACGAACTCGTCGGGTGCGTCGGACTCCACGTAGGTTCCGGCGCCCGCGACGATCACGGTCTTGTGGTTGGGGAAGGTCGCTTCCAGGCGCTCGCGCTCCTGGGGGCGGAAGGCGATATCGGCGTCACCCCACACGATCAGCGTCGGCAGGTGGGCGATGTCGGCGAGGCCGGCCTCCACCTCGGCGAAGAAGGCGCGGCTGGCGAGGACCCGGCGGGGGAATACCGCGGAGGCCATGCGTCGCTCGGGGGTGTCCATAGCCCGGCGGTAGTGGGTCATCTCGGCTGCGGTGGGCTTGCGCCGCCGGTGGCCCAGGGGGATGAACACGTTGACGAGGAAATTCAGGTGCCGGGCCAGGAAGCGGCCGGGGGGTCCGCCGAAGATGCGTGAGAAGTACTCGAAGTGGAGAACACCATTGGTCGGCCAGGCCCAGGTGTCGGCGAGTACCAGCCGATCGAAGACGCCCGGCCGACGCTGCACGGCGGCCAGGCCGATCAGGCCGCCCCAGTCCTGCCCGACCAGGGTGACCCCCTCCAGGCCGAGGGAGTCGACGAACCCGGTGACGACGTCCGCGTGCTCCTCGGGCAGATAGCGGTAGCCGGGCATCGGCGTCGACAACCCGAAGCCCGGGTAATCCAGGGCGACGCACCGGAAGTCGTCGCGCAGCGCGCGGATCACGTCGCGCCAGAGGAACGACCAGGTCGGATTGCCATGCAGAAAAAGCAGAGTGGGACCCGACCCCTCGTCGACGTAATGCACGGTGTGCCCGTCGATATCGACGAAGCGACTCTCGAACGGGAACAGGTCGTCGTCGACCCAGGCGGGCCGCACGCTCTCGGTGACCCCGCCTACATCCTCGGCCTCGCCGCCGGCGCCCTCACCCTCAGCGGCGCCCGCGCCCTCGGACTGGTAGAGATCGACGGCGACGAATCCGTCGTCCGCACCGTCTTCGCCGCCTGACGGAGCCGCCCCGATCGGCGACGGTTCGTCCGGATGCGGATGCTCGTCCTTACCGGATGTATCCATCTTGATGTTGCTGTGGTCGGCGTGATCGACGGTCGCGGTGCGACCTTTGCGCGTGACGACAAATTCGCTGCGCCTATCGGCAACCGGAGCGCAACGACCGTGCGTACTCTCACCGATGCCCGATCCCGGATGTCGTGCCCACGACCGCCCGGCCACCCGTCGGGTCCCACTCGGAACGAGCAATCATCAGGAGCGTCAATGCGCAGGAAGAACACCAGCAGACTGCTAGCCGGAGTCGCTATTGTCGCTGCCTCGGTCGGTGTCTCCGTCTTCACCGCTTCCCCCGCCTCCGCCGAGAGGGGAGAAAGCGGCTGTTTCACCTACTCGTACGAGAACGGCAGCATGACAACGACGGTGTACTACCACAACCGCTGTGACGCGGTCGAGACCCTCTATATTCGCCGCCACACCGAGTCGCTGTGCGACGACTCCCCCATCCAGCTTTCCGTCGACGCCAATGCCAAGGGCAGCGAGGTCGTCCGGTGCGGCGACGTCACCTCCGTCGACGACCATTGGTGAAATTCCCGAAGTCGGTGGCTCCGGCCGGTGTCCGGCGCGGGTATCAGCGAACGTAGGACAGCACGGTCATCATGCCCGACTCGGCGTGATAGACGTTGTGGCAGTGCAGCATCCATTGGCCGGGGTTGTTCGCGTCGAGGTCGACCTCGACGGTGCGCATCGGTAGCACGATCGAAGTGTCCTTGCGGGGGCCGGTGCCGGCCGGGGTGACGAGCTCGAAGGTATGCCCATGCAGGTGCATCGGGTGGAACATCATGGTCTTGTTGACGAACCGCAGCCGGACCCGTTGTCCCTGAGTCACATCCAGCGGGGTGCGCTTGTCGTAGACCTGCCCGTTGATCGTCCAGATGTACTGCTTGGAGTCCGCGGCCAGGGTGAGGTCGAGGGTCCGGTCCGGGGTTCGCTTCGGCAGACGCACCGCGTCCAGGGCGACGAGCCGGTCGGCGGTCAGCGGCGGGGCCGACAGTTCGGCGGGCTGTACATCGGCCGCGGGCGGGGCGCCGCTGCCGGTGCGGATCAGTGCGAACCCTTGACCGGCCTTGCCTTCCGCGGCCGCGACGAGCGGGAAGACGCCGTCCGCGAGATCGACGATGACGTCGTAGCGTTCACCCATGCCGAGCAGCACGCTGGAGGTGGTGACCGGTTGCACGGGGAAGCCGTCGGTGTGGATGATGCGCAGCCGGTGGCCCCCGACGGCGACGCGGAAGGCGGTGTCGGCGGCGGCGTTGATGATGCGCAGCCGCATCCGCTGACCCGGTCGGGCGGTGAAGGTTTGCGGATCGGCGCCGATGCGTCCGTTGATCAGGAAATACGGGTAATCTTTCACGTCCCCGGCGTCCGACCCCAACGGTGCATGGGGGTCGGTGGCCATCGGCATCGACGAGCTGCCCATGTTCATCCCGGCCATGCCCTTGTCGCGCAGCTGCCGCAGCTGTTTGTCGGGGTCACGTCCGTTTACTCCGTCGAGCCAATCATCGAGCACGACAACGGCTTCGAGGTCGTAATCCGTGCCGTCGGCCGGGTCCTCGACGATCAGCGGGGCGTACAGGCCGCGGTCGAGCTGGACCCCGGTGTGCGGGTGGAACCAGTAGGTTCCGGCGTCGGGCACGGTGAACTCGTAGCCGAAGGTGCCGCCGTTCGCGGCGATCGCGGGCTGGGTGACGCCGGGCTCGCCGCCGTCCATGTCGTTGCGCAACGCGACACCGTGCCAGTGCACGGTGGTCTGCATGGGCAGGGTGTTGGTGACATCGGCGCGGAGCACCTCGCCCCGGGTCAGGCGGATTTCCTGTCCGGGCAGGCGGCCGCCGTAGGTCCAGGTCTGCACCTGCACCCCGCCGAGGTCGACCGTGGCGGGTTCGGCACGCAATCTCACCTCGCGCACCGCGGCGCCGGCCGCCCGGCGCCGATTCTCGGCGGCGCGCATCGCATCGGAGTCGGGCATCACGAGGGTGCGCGAGTTCGTCGAACAAGCGGCCAGGGCGGCGGCGGTCGCGAGACCGCCGCCGAGGGCGAGCAACCCTCGCCGGGTCAACGGCTGCGCGAGCGGAAACCGGTGGGCGGGCATGGGTTCTCCCTGAAGTCGAGGACGTCCCCGCGATTGCGGGTCGGTTCTGTCGGAAGGCGACGCGCCGGAGCCTGCATGGCCACGGACGCGACCATCGACAGGACGAACAGGCAGCCGTGCATAGCCATGTGCGCCATGTGGTGGTCTGTGCCCGGGGCGGTGGCGCCCTCATGCGTGCCCTCGGACATCAGCATCGCGACCACGCCACCAGCATAACCGGCAAGATGCCCTGACCCGGTAGGGGTATAACCCAATCGGTTGATCATGGTCGGTGACCAGGTTGTCGCCGACCACTCCTCCGGCCGAGGAAACCAACGGCGGCTGGTGCCACATCCGCGTGACCCAGGTCTACCAACGTGCCCAGGGGACTTGGAAACTCATCCACCGGTGTTCGCCGAGCCGAGTGAATTCGAACCCCTTATATTCTGTGTCTTTGGCGATTCTTCACTTCCGAGTACCGTGCGGGTTCGGTCCCGACACCTTGACTCCAGGGTCGGGTAAGCGAAGGTCTCGGTCGATATGAGATCGGATGGGGATGGAGGGGGAGCATGGTTCACCACGGTAAGGATCTCGGTGCCGACCTGCACAGACTGGAACAGGCGGCGAAGGTGCACTTCCCGGCGGTTTCGGCCGATTACGGCCTGGCGATCGATAAGTGTGACAAGGTTCGGGGTGACGTAGCGCAGGTGATGCGGCGTCCGGAGCAATTCGGTGGTGACGCACTCGGTCCGGTGTACCGGGCTTATCTTGATCTGCACGACACCGTGCTGGGATTCATGAAGGAAACCAGAAGAAATCTGGACGATACGTGGGCGGCGTTGGACAAGGCGGCGCGGATTTTCGCGGCGATGGATCGAGAAGCGGCCGACGAGATGAACCGTCGCGTGCACGACGACGACAACCCGGCGCCGGGCGGTGGGCGGTGAGTTTCGAGCAGCTCATGCAGAACGCACGCACAATCAAGGAGAAGGCTGTCGATCTGGCGTACCAGGAGAACGACAAACCGGTGGCGAGCCAGCGCCCCGATCGCGCGGCGCTCGAACGATACTTCGCATTCATCGAGCCGCTGTTCGAGCCGTTTTCCAGGATACCCGATCCGGAAAAATACGATCCGTTGATCGCCGATATTTCCGCGGCGATGCAGAAGGTGATGACCCAAACCACCCCGATCACCAAACTGAGCGAGGACGTCCGATTCGTTGCGACGAACCTGGACAAGATAACGACCGACGCCGGTTATCTGCACGACTGGACCGGTGAGGCCGCGGAGGCGTTCAAGGTCAACTTCCTCGACACCTTCAAAACGATTTCTGTAAACCATTTCACGGCGCTGTCGATGATGAAAGGTGTCCTCCAGGCCCACCGGGAGATGTGGGAGAAGGCGCGCGCGGACATCGACAATATCGCGCAGAACACGATGGATGCGTTCGACCATGCCCACGGCTGCGGTAAGGCCGATGTGTCCTTCGGGTTCTCGGTGCTGTCTGCGGTAGGCACCGCCCTTGCGGCGGTCATCACCATCGGAACCGGGGGCGCTACCGCGCCGGTCGTAGCGATCGGCGCGGCCGCGGCCGTCGGTAATGCGGGCCTCGCCGGCAAATCGACATCGGATGCGAGCACTTGTGACTCCATCATCAACTCGATGAAACAGGCCGTCGCCGACCTCACCAATGACATTCATGAGGTCGAGACACAGCAGATGGCCGACAGGGTGCGGTCGCTGATCGAGTTGATGCACGCGAACAAGGACGTACTCGTCTCCGCGCGCCCACGGCTGGCCGAGATGAACGACCGCGACCTCGTCGGCGACAACGGTATGGGCCACACAGGCTAGGGGGAAAGACCGTGCAGAATCTGGCCGAGCGGCTGGACAATATCCGGATACGCGTGCGTGCGCCCGGCACTGAAATCGAAGCCGAATTGTCTCGGCGGACCGATATCGAATTGTTTTTCGAAGACGGCGCATATGCATTCGCCGACGAACCGATGCTGGAGCAGGCGCTGACCAGTATCGCGGAGCTGCTGTGGGCCGGATGGCGGCAGCAGTACCGAAGGGCGATCGAATATGCCAATCTGATCGTCGATGCCGTTGATTCGACAGATATCGACTTCTTCGCCGAGCGAGACAAAACCGAGGCTGCCGGCGCATCGAGCGACCATCGAATCACCATCTCCACGATCGGCATGCGGAATTTCTCGGTTCACATCGCACCCGGCACGATCCGCGAGATAACCGAAAGCCAGTTCGGCGGCAGCGTCGCCGAAGCGGCCGCACTGCTGATCCAGGATTACCAGGCGAAAGTCCGAGAACTCAAGCAGCGATACTACAACTCCACCGAATCTCGGTTCGACACGATAGCCGGATTTATGGAAGCGAACTCGACCCGACCGGAAGCCGAACATCAGCAGCAGACGTTATGCGACGACACGGACAAACCCCGTTCGAGCGGATTCCACGAACGTGCCTGGTGAGTGCGCGGGGGCCCGATGGCGGGGGATGTGGTCGTCGGTCCGGGCGAGACCGAGGACGGCGGAGGGAGCCGAAGGCGTTCCCAGGAAACTCCCAGGGAAGGTACAGCGACTCGAGGGCTGAGCGGGAGAGTATGTGGGCATGAATGGTGTGCCTGCCGATCGGATTCCCGAGGCTCGCGTCCTGGTCGTCGACGACGAGCCGATGATCGTCGAGCTGCTGTCGGTGAGCCTGCGCTACCAGGGGTTCGAGGTGGCCACCGCGGCGAACGGGGCCGAGGGCCTGGACCGCGCCAAGACCTTCCGGCCCGACGCGCTGATCGTCGACGTGATGATGCCGGGCATGGACGGCTTCGGGCTGCTGCGGCGGCTGCGGGCCGACGGCATCGACGCCCCCGTGCTGTTCCTCACCGCGCGTGACGAGGTGGAGGACAAGGTCACCGGTCTCACCCTCGGCGCGGACGACTACGTGACCAAGCCCTTCAGCCTCGAGGAGGTGGTGGCGCGGTTGCGGGTGATTCTGCGCCGCTCCGGTCACGCGGTGCAGGAGCGCAAATCGTCCCGAATCCGATTCGAGGACATCGAACTCGACGACGACACCCACGAGGTGTGGAAGAGCGGGGAACCGGTGGCGCTGTCGCCGACCGAGTTCACGCTGCTGCGCTACTTCATGGTCAATGCGGGCACGGTGCTGAGCAAGCCGCGAATCCTCGACCACGTCTGGCGCTACGACTTCGGCGGCGAGGTCGGAGTGGTCGAGACCTATGTGTCCTACCTGCGCAAGAAGGTCGACACCGGACCGGACCGGTTGATCCACACGCTGCGCGGGGTCGGCTACGTCATGCGGGCGCCGAGCCGCAGCAGATCGTCGGCGAAATGACCGTGAGGCAGGCCGGCGGTACCGGCCCTGCCGCCTCGAGAGTCTCGTCCGCACGATCCCTCCGGCACACGATCGCCCGGCGCGTGGCCGCGGTCCCGCTGCGCATCACCCTGGTGGTGGCGCTGGTGCTGCTGGCCGCGTTCGGGCTGCTGGTGTCCGGGGTGGCGGTCACCTCGGCCATGGAACGCGTACTGCTCGACAGCGTGGATCGGCAGCTGACCGAGGCCGCGCACACCTGGGCCAAACCGGATCAGCCGCTGCCGTCCCGGCTGCCCGGCATGTTCTACGTGCGCGGGCAGGACGTGGCGGGTGGGTCCCAGACCCGCCCGTCCGAACCGCGGGTGATGCCGGACATCCCACCGGATCTGGGCCGCCACCCGCGCACGGTCGGCACCATCGGCGATCCGTCGGCGCACTGGCGGGCCATGCGGGTCAGCGCCCCGTCGGGCACCACGATCGTCGCGATGCAGCTGGGCGAGAGCGAGACCATCGTCCGCCGCCTGATCGGCCTGGAGGTCCTGGTGGGTGCGCTGGTGCTGGCCGCGCTGGCGGTGGTGGCGCAGTTGGTGATTCGGCGCAGCCTGCGCCGGCTGCGCGATGTGGAGCAGACCGCGGCGGCGATCGCCGGGGGCGATCTGCATCGGCGAGTTCCGGTGCAGGGCACCAATACCGAGGTCGATCGGCTGTCCCAGTCGCTCAACGGCATGCTCGCCCAGATTCAGCGCGCCTTCGCCGCGACCGAGGCCTCGGAGGAGGCGGCGCGGCGCTCGGAGGCCAAGATGCGCCGGTTCGTCGCCGACGCCAGCCACGAGTTACGCACCCCGCTGACCACCATCAAGGGCTTCTCCGAGCTGTATCGCCAGGGCGCGATGCCGGATCCGGAGCTGTTCATGGATCGCATCGAGCGCGAGTCGAATCGGATGAGCCTGCTGATCGAGGACCTGCTCATGCTGGCCCGGCTGGACGCGCAGCGCCCGCTGGACCGGCGGCCGGTGGATCTGCTCGCCGTGGCCAGCGATGCGGTGCACAACGCCCGCGCGGTCGACGCCGCCCAGCGACCGGCCGGGCCGCCCCGCGGCATCGACCTCGAAATACGGTCCGGCGCGGGGACTCTGGAGATCCTGGGGGACGAGACCCGGTTACGTCAGGTGCTGGCCAACCTGGTCAACAACGCGCTCATCCACACCCCGCCCGAGGCGGCGGTGACGGTGCGGCTGACCCCGGCCGCGCACGAGGTGCGGCTGGATGTCGTCGACACCGGACCCGGCCTGCCGCAGGACCAAGCCGACCGGATCTTCGAACGCTTCTACCGCACCGACTCCTCGCGCAGCCGCGACAGCGGCGGCACCGGGCTCGGCCTGTCGATCGTGCAGGCACTGGTGGCCGCGCACGGCGGCACGGTGGCCGTGGCCAGCGAACCGGGACGGGGCACGGTCTTCACCGTCCGGCTGCCGCGCGGCGCCGGTCAGTCGGGAACGTTGGCCTCGTAGCCGAGGTCGCGCAGCGCCTGCTTGATCTTGGCCTGGGCCTCGTCCAGCGACTCCTTGCTCGGATCCGGATCGGCGCCGGAGATGTCGAAATTGCCCATCTCGAAGGCCGGGAAGACGTGCACGTGCAGGTGCGGCACCTCGAGTCCGGCGATGAGCAGGCCCGCGCGGGGCGCGTCCCAGGCGGCGCGCACCGCCCGGCCGATCTTCTGGGCCACGCCGGTCAGCCGCGCGAACGTGTCCGGATCGATGTCCTGCCACTGATCGATCTCCTTGCGCGGCACCACGAGTGTGTGCCCCTGGGTGACCGGTGCGATGGTGAGGAAGCCGACGAATTCGTCGTCCTCCCAGACGAACCGCCCCGGGAGCTGGCCGGCGATGATCGCGCTGAAAACGGAAGCCATGCCCGGAGCGTACGCGTCGGGCCGGAAACGGGCATTGCGGTGTCCGGTCGATACCCGCATCGATCGCGCGCGCTCGTCACCTAAGCTGTTGCGCGTGCGCGTACTCGTCATCGGTTCCGGAGCCCGTGAACACGCCCTGGTAACGGCCCTGCGCAGGGATCCGGGTGTGCGCGCGGTCTGCGCCGCGCCCGGCAATCCGGGTATCGCCCAGCACGCCGAGGTGCGTGCGGTCGACCCCGCCAACGCCGACGCGGTGGTCGCGCTGGCCCGCGACTTCGCGGCCGATCTGGTGGTGATCGGGCCCGAGGTGCCGCTGGTGCTGGGCATCGCCGACGCGGTGCGCGCCGCGGACATCGCCTGCTTCGGGCCGTCGGCGGCCGCGGCCCGCATCGAGGGCTCGAAGGCGTTCGCCAAGGATGTGATGGCGGCGGCCGGGGTGCGCACCGCGCACAGCGAGGTGGTCGACCATCCGGGCGAATTGGACGCCGCCCTGGACCGTTTCGGCCCCACCTGGGTGGTCAAGGACGACGGCCTGGCCGCGGGTAAGGGCGTGGTGGTCACCGCCGACCGGTCCGCGGCCCGCGACCACGGCGCCGAACTGCTCGAGCAGGGGCACCCGGTGCTGCTGGAATCGTTCCTGGACGGCCCCGAGGTGTCGCTGTTCTGTCTGGTCGACGGCGAGACCGTGGTGCCGCTGCTGCCCGCGCAGGACCACAAGCGCGTCGGCGACGGCGACACCGGCCCGAATACCGGCGGCATGGGCGCCTATACGCCGCTACCCTGGCTACCCGCCGAGACGGTCGCCGAGATCGTCGACACCGTGGTGAAACCCGTTGCGGCGGAGATGGTTCGGCGCGAGGTGCCGTTCTCCGGCCTGCTCTACGCCGGGCTCGCGATCGGGCAGTCCGGGCCCGCCGTCGTCGAATTCAACTGTCGCTTCGGCGATCCCGAGACCCAGGCCGTGCTGGCGCTGCTGGACAGCCCGCTGGGCGCGCTGCTGTACGCGACCGCGACCGGCACCCTGGCCCAGGCCGAGCCGCCGCGCTGGGCCGACGGCGCCGCGCTGACCGTGGTGCTGGCCGCGGAGAACTACCCGGCCCGCCCGCGCACCGGCGACGTGATCTCCGGAACCGACGCCACCGACGCGAATACCGAAGTGCTGCATGCCGGTACGGCCCAGCGCGAGGACGGCGCCCTGGTCTCCGCGGGCGGCCGCGTCCTCAATGTCGTCGCCACCGGCGCCGACCTCACCGAGGCCCGCGCCCGCGCCTACGCCCGCATCGCCCGCATCAAACTCCCCGGCAGCCACTACCGCACCGACCTCGCCCTCGCCGCGGTCGAGGGCCGCATCTCCCTCCCCGCCCGCGTGTAGATCTCCCCACATCAGCCGATGCGGAGGCCGTGGGCGGCGAGCCAGGGCTGGGGGTCGACGTGTTGGCCGCCGACCAGGATTTCGAAATGCAGGTGGGGGCCGGTGGAGTCGCCGCGGTTGCCGACGCGGGCGATCTGCTGGCCCGCGCGGACGCGTTCGCCCACCGAGACCGAGAAGTCGTACATGTGGCCGTAGACGGAGATGGTGCCGTCGTCGTGGCGGATGCGCACCCACAGCCCGAAACCCTGGGCCGGGCCCGCGTCGATGACGGTGCCGTCGGTGACCGCGTAGATCGGCGAGCCGATCGGTGCGGCGATATCGATGCCGTAATGGAAACCGCCCCAGCGCATTCCGTATCCGGAGGTGAACACGCCCCGGGCGGGCATCACGAATGCGCCCAGGCCGGGCAGGATTCCGCCGGGCAGCGTGGTGACGGTGCCGTTCAGCCACGGCTGCCGATCGCCCGCCACCGCGGCGGCCGCCTCGGCCTTGGCCCGCTCCAGCGTGGCCCGCGCCGCCGCGGCCACCACCTCCGATTCCCGGAGGCGTTCGCCGTTGTTGATCGCGGCCAGGAAGCGCCTGCTCGACTCCGGCGCCGCCTGCACCTGTAGCGGATAGGCCACCGGCACGCGCTGTGCCGTCCCGGGCGCCGGGGTGAGGTCGGCGGCGCGCGGCGCGGTGGCGTCGGCCGCGGCGAACACCGCCACCGCGACCACACCCGCCACCAGCACCCGATGCTCGATCAGCCAGGCGCGCAACGGCGGCCACTGCTCGCGCGACCACGCCCGCCAATCCCGGCGCAGAAACTCGCGCCAATCGAATCCCGCCACCGCCCGCGCGGCCCGCGCCCCCGCTCGCCGCGCGGCGCCCGCCACCCGTCGCATCCGCTGCCGGGTGGTGGGCCGGTCCTGCCGCAGTGCGCTGCGCCAATCGGGGCGGATCACGGTCCAACCCCCCTGAGACAGCTTCGCGCGGCGTGCCTGGTCAGGCATTCTGCCGACGATAACAGGACAGTTGCCCGAGTGCACGGGCGCGAGCGGGTGTTCTACGGTCGACGGGTGCGCATGCAATCACGGCGGTCGACGGTCCCGCCCTTCTATGTCATGGATGTCTGGCAGGCCGCCGCCGAGCGCGCCCGCACCCACGGCGACGTGCTGGTGCTGGCCGCCGGGCAGCCGTCCACGCCCGCCCCCGCGCCCGTGCTGCGCGCCACCCGAACCGCGCTGGACACCGAATTACTGGGCTACACCGAGACTTTCGGCATTCTGCCGCTGCGCGAGGCGATCGCCCGGCACCATCGCGACACCTACGGCGTCCCGGTCGAGGCGGACGACGTGGTGGTCACCACCGGCTCCTCGGGCGCCTTCACGCTGATCTTCCTGGCCGCCTTCGATCCCGGCGACGTCGTGGTGGTGGCCCGCCCCGGCTATCCGGCGTATCGGAACACCTTGGCGGCCTTGGGTTGTCGTGTCATCGAGTTGGACTGCGGCCCGGAGACCCGGTTCCAGCCGACGGTCGCCATGCTCGACGCGCTGCCCGAGCCGCCCGCGGGCCTGATCGTGGCGAGCCCGGCCAATCCGACCGGCACCATGGTCGCCCCGGACGAATTGGCCGCGCTGGCCCGCTGGTGCGACGAGCACGGCACGCTGCTGATCTCCGACGAGATCTACCACGGCATCGTCTATTCCGACGGTGGCGCCCGGGTCACCGCCTCGGCCTGGGAGACCTCCCGCGAGTCGGTGGTCGTCGGCTCGGTGTCGAAGTACTTCTCGATGACCGGCTGGCGGCTGGGCTGGATGCTGGCGCCCGCGGGCCTGCGCCCGGCGCTGCAGCGGCTGGCCTCGAATATGACGGTGTGCCCGCCCGCGGTCTCGCAGTACGCGGCCCTGCACGCGTTCACGCCCGAGTCCCGGCGGGAGCTGGACGGTCACGTCCGCCGCTACGCCGAGAACCGCGCCCTGCTGCTGGAGGGCCTGCCCGCGCTCGGCATCACCGAACTGGCCCCCGCCGACGGCGCCTTCTACGCCTACGCCGATATCGCGCACCTGACCGACGATTCCACGCGCTGGTGCGCGGATCTGTTGGCGCACACCGGAGTAGCGATCGCGCCGGGCATCGATTTCGATACCGTCAACGGAAACCATACGGTCCGTTTGTCATTCGCGGGCGCCACCCCCGATATCGCGGAGGCGCTGGCGCGCCTGGGTCGTTTCCTGGGCCGCTGAGGTCCGCCGACGGTCGCTGTCTCGCAAAGACTTTGCGTTCTCACCCCACCGGTGCGCGCCGATGCGGTAGAAAAGCGGTGGTTGTGTTTTCAACACCGCCCTGGACGTTTGCCCAGGTTAGAGGATATGTGACGGATCGCACCGATTTGGTACGGATGACCCGATGATGACTGGCACGATGACACGGTGATCACCGCGACGACACCGAAAGGCGAACGGCGTCGCCAGGCGTTGGTTGCGGCTGCCGCCGAGTTGCTGCTCGAGGGTGGGTTCGACGCAGTGCGCCACCGCTCGGTGGCGACCCGCGCGGATCTGCCGCTGGCGTCGACGACCTACTACTTCGACTCGCTCGAGGATCTGATCGCGCGCGCGGTGGAATTCAGCGGCAATGCCGAGCTGGAGACCATGCGCCGCCGCGTCGGCGAGGTGACCCATCGCCGCCGCGGCGCCGAGGCCACGGTCGAGTTGATCCTGGATCTGCTGGTCGGCGCGGACGGACACGACGAATTCGCGCGCGGCCGGCTCATCGCGCGCTACGAGCGCTCGGTGGCCTCCGCCCGCCATCCCGAACTACGGGAGGTGCAGCTGCGACTACGCGCGCAGCTCGAGGAACTACTGGCCGATGTGCTGCGGCGGTCCGATCGAATAGCCCGGATCGAGCAGCTGCGGCGGCTGGTGGCGGTGGTGGACGGGGCCGTGGTGACGGCGTTGACCGAACCGGACCCTCAGCCCCGGCGCACGGCCCGCGGCGCACTTCTCGAGCTGATCGACGTGATAGCGCCGCAGTGCTGACCGGGTCTCGCGAGCGGGTGAGTCGAGTCGCCGATTCCGTGGCTCTCTAGACTTGTCCGACGTGACTGTTGTCCCGAACGTTCTCGCTACCCGCTACGCCAGCCCCGAACTGGTGCGGCTGTGGTCACCCGAGCACAAGATCGTGCTCGAGCGCCGGCTGTGGCTGGAGGTGCTGCGGGCGCAGGCCGAACTGGGCGTCGAGGTTCCGGACGGCGTGGTCGCGGACTACGAGCGGGTGCTCGAGCGGGTCGACCTGGCCTCCATCGCCGAGCGCGAGCGGGTGACCCGGCACGACGTGAAGGCGCGCATCGAGGAATTCAACGCGCTCGCCGGGCACGAACACATCCACAAGGGCATGACCAGCCGCGATCTCACCGAGAACGTGGAGCAGTTGCAGATCCGCCTGTCGCTCGAGCACGTCCACGCGCACGGCGTGGCGACCGCCGCGCGACTGGCCGAGCGCGCCGCCGAGTACCGGACGCTGGCGATGGCGGGCCGCTCGCACAACGTGGCCGCGCAGGCCACCACCCTCGGCAAGCGATTCGCTTCGGCCGCAGACGAATTGCTGATCGCGCTGACCCGGCTGCGGGAGCTGATCGACCGATATCCGTTGCGCGGCATCAAGGGTCCGATGGGCACCGCGCAGGACATGCTGGATCTGCTCGGCGGCGATCCGGCCAGGCTGGCGCAGCTGGAGCAGAAGGTGGCGCGGCACTTGGGTTTCGCCACCGTACTGACCAGTGTGGGCCAGGTGTACCCGCGCTCGCTGGATCACGACGTACTCTCCGCGCTGGTCCAAATCGGCGCGGGCCCTTCGTCTTTCGCGCACACGGTGCGGTTGATGGCGGGCCACGAACTGGTCACCGAGGGCTTCAGGCCGGGCCAGGTGGGCAGCTCCGCGATGCCGCACAAGATGAACACCCGCTCCTGCGAGCGCGTCAACGGCCTGCAGGTGGTGCTGCGCGGATACGCCTCGATGGCGGCGGAACTGGCCGGGGCGCAATGGAACGAGGGCGACGTGTTCTGCTCGGTGGTGCGCCGGGTCGCGCTGCCGGACGCCTTCTTCGCCGTGGACGGCATGCTGGAGACCTTCCTCACGGTGCTCACCGAGTTCGGCGCGTACCCGGCGGTGATCGAGCGCGAGCTGACCCGGTATCTGCCCTTCCTGGCCACCACTCGCATCCTGATGGCCGCGGTGCGCGCGGGCGTGGGCCGCGAGACCGCGCACGAGGCGATCAAGGAGCACGCGGTGGCGGTGGCGCTGGCCATGCGCGAGCAGGGCCGCGAACCGGATCTGCTGGATCGGCTCGCCGCCGACGATCGGCTGCCGCTGGACCGCGCCGCGCTGGACGCGGCGCTGGCCGATCGGTCGGCGTTCATCGGCGCCGCGGAGGCGCAGGTCGCCGACGTCGTCGCGCAGGTGCAGAAGCTGGTCGACGCCTACCCGGAGGCCGCGCGCTACACGCCGTCGCCGATCCTGTAGCAAAACCGTTGCGGGCGAACGCAACCGGGTTCGCGCGGAACCGGTCCCGGGCATATCCCGGGACCGGGTCCACTTCTTCCGGCCGGAAGCTGAGCCGACAGTACGGGCGAGCCGCGGACGTGTACAGCGAATTTCGCGCGCGCCGTAAGCTGCGGGCATGAACCCGTACACGATCTTCGCCGATATCGTTGCCGGACGAGCCCCCGCGTCGACGGTGTACGAGGACGCGGATGTCTCACCGTTCATGCATTGTATACTCGCATCATGGCAGGTCAGAGACTTTTAGGGCGAGTTCGCCTATCGAGATTCACAGATGAATCGACCAGCGTTGAGCGTCAGAAGGACGTCATCGAAGCCTACGCCCGTACGAACGAGGACATCATCGTGGGCTGGGCCATCGACGTGGACGTATCGCGATCCGTGGACCCCTTCGACACCCCAGAGCTGGGGCAGTGGTTCAAGGAAGAAAAACTGCACGATTGGGACAAGGTTGTCTGCTGGAAGCTGGACCGGCTCGCGACCGGTTCCATCTACCTCAACAAGCTGATCGCGTGGTGTGGGGAGAACAACAAGACCATCGCCTCGGTAACCGAGAGCTTCGACCTCTCCAACTGGGTCGGGCGAATGATCGCCAACGTCATCGCGGGCGTAGCCGAAGGCGAACTGGAAGCGATCAAGGAACGCACTCGCGGCAGCTACAACAAGCTCTTGGAGACCGGCCGTTGGCCGGGCGGCACAGCGCCTTATGGACATGTGCCCGAGAAAACGAATCAGGGCTGGGTTCTGGTGGCTGATCCACCAGCGGTAAAGGTCATCGACCGGATGGCGACGCAGGCGATCGACGGCAATTCGATCGACTGGATTCGGGACGAACTCAACCACGACAAGATCACTTCACCGGCTGACCGATGGCGGGAACTGAAGGGGCTGGAGCCCAAAGGCGGCGAGTGGAATTCCAAAGCGATCTGGAACACTCTCACCAACAAATCCCTGCTGGGTCATGCGACCAAGGAAGGTGAGACAGTCCGCGACGCAGAGGGAATGCCCGTGCTCTACGGGGACCCGATCCTCACCCGCGAGAGGTGGAACGAGCTTCAGGATGCGCTGGACAAGCGTCGCCAAGGACCCCAGCGCACCCGCAGTACCAGTCCGGGTCTGGGCGTGGTCTTCTGCTTCGACTGCTCTGGGCAGCTTATGCACAAACAGATGAAGCGGGACTACGGCAAGACCATGTACCGCTACTACCACTGCATAAACAAGGACTGTTCGAACATGACGATGATGCTCGCCGAGCAGATCGAATCCATGCTGGAGGAGAGCTTCATCACAGACCTGGGCGACGAGCAGGAAGTGAAGCGGATCTTCATCCGCGCCAGCGATCACAGCCAGGACCTAGCCGAAGCGCTGGAAGCCGCAGACGAACTCGCCACGATGTTCTCGACCGTGAAGTCCGTGAGCATGAAGAACCGCCTGCGTGAGCAGATGGCAGCCCTCGACAGCCGCATCGCGACCCTGGAGGCCATGCCGATCCGGCCCGCCGGTTTCGAGTACCAGCCGACCGGCCGCACCTATGGTGAAGCCTGGGCCGATGCCCACACTCCGGAGGACAAGCGGCAGCTGCTGCTCAAGTACGGAATCAAGTGCCGGGTGGCTCAGCGGTCTCGTGGCACCGGCACCAACCAGGCCGGTGTGTGGGACTGGGACATGGATACGCCCGAAGATCTCACTGCTCGTATGGCGTCCTGATACGCGAAAACCCCCTCCCTGGTCGTATCAGGGAGGGGGCTCGCTCATCCTAGAGTGCCGCCATCAGGCACCGTGGGCTTGTAGTTGAGGTTGGCCACGTCGTGCGACCAGCGCGAGGCAGTCAGCGCGGATCGGCGGGTGCCGCCGAGCACCTTGCAGATGCCGACGTTGGAGTTCATCCCCTCGGCAACCATGTCGAAGCGGTAGCCGACACGGACTCTGTACCAGGACTTAGAGGCGTCCGGGGCGGTCTCCACGGGTAGCTCGGGCAGTACGAACGTGTGCGAGAACGCCGACGCCAGAGGGAAGTTCATCGCGTCCTTGGTGCTGTATGAGACATTCGCGAACGCAGCGAGTTGACGCGAGGAGTGCAGCTTCCCGGCGGGGTCCAGGACCTCGATCTGATACGTCGGTTTGATTGGAGCCCACCAGTACTGCGGCCACCAGCTTTCCGTGGCTGGCTGGTAGTTCATGGTCATGCATTCGGTGTAGCCCTGGGAAGTCCCGTGCAGGTCGATACGCCACAGCCCACCCTTCTTGAGGACGAGTCCGCCGTCCTTCACTTCGACGCCCTTCGCCGGTCCTAGCCCGGTATCGAACGGCATGACGACCCATTTCTCTGTGGGCACGGCCCAGTTCATGCCCATGAAGGCGGCTCCGTAGCCGGAGACTTCGCGGAGCAGATCCATGCGTGCGCGCAGAGCGTTCTGGCCGTCGAAATGTTCGGCCTGGGTCGCACCCACGGTCTCGCGCATCTTGAAGATGCCCGCCGCGGCCTGCCACAGCATGTCTGTGGCCTTGCCGTTGATGAGCGGCTTCACCGCGTCCTTGCTGATGCCCTGGCCGAAGTCCTCACCGATGACATACGCGCCGTCCGGGACCTTGTGGTTGGGGGCGGTCACGACAGCGTGCCTCCGTCCGGGACGATCGGGGCCACCACCGCGTTCTCGGTGCCGGTGTCCCAGCGGTTTACGCTCAGCGCCGAACGCAGGGTGCCGCCGAATACGGTGGCCTTGTCCTTCGGGTGTTGCACGGACACCTTGGCGTAGTAGGCGTTATCGGCAGGGATGACGAACGTGTGGGAGAACGCTGCCGTCTCCTCGCCCTGCACGGTGATCACAAGGTCGAAGGAGTGGGCGGTGTAGAGGCTCTGATCGGCGATCTTGTAGACACCGAGCGTCACGGTGGCGTTCACGGGGCCACCGGAGAACCATGCCTGCGGTGCCTTGGCGAAGGTTACGTGGGTATCGGAGCGCCACAGCCCCTTTGATATGAACTTGATGCCGCCCTGGAACATCTCCGCGCCCTTGGCGGGGCCGAGTTGCTGATCGAAGGGCAGCAGGATTTCCTTCTTGCCGACGACATCCCAGTTGTTGCCCATGAACAGCGACATATAGCCGTTGACCCCTTCAAGTAGGTCCAGCCGGTCCTTGAGCTGCTTCTGTCCGTCCTTCACGGTGGCCGCCAGGGTGGCGACCCTATCGAACTCGCCGCCCCACTGTCCGGCCGTTGCGTTGTACTTGGTGCGCGCCCCACCGGTCACGATCCCCATTACGGCGTCCTTGTTGATGTCCTGGCCGTACTTGGAGGTGACCACGTACGCGCCGTCAGGAACGAATCCGTTGGGGGCAGTCATTTATAGAGCTTCCTGATCAGGCAGGGAGGCAGGCCGGCTGGGCGGCTGGGCTCCCGGCACGTGGGACTTGATCCAGTCGTGGAGTTCCTCGATGTGGTCTAGTGCGATGCGCAGCAGGCCCTTGGTCCGGCGGTTCTCCGTCTCCAGGACGGCAACTCGCGTGTTGAGCCCTTCGACCTGCGCCGCGAGAGGGGCCACCAGGACCACCGCTGTGTCGGCGATGATCTTGGCGGCCTCGGCGTCGATCTGGGTGGTTTCCGCGCGGCTCTTGCGCCGGTTGGCCCACCCCGTGACGCCAGCTCCGACAGCGCCGGAGCCAGCGATCACACCAACCTGTTCGAGGATTTCGGACAGGCTCACTCGCCCTGGGTGTCGTCACCAGCCGCGGTGTGCAGCGGGGACTTCACCAGGTAGGCGATAGCGGGGATGAGCGCGGCGTAAACGCCGATGAGCGGCTCGACCCACGCAGTGTCGATCTGATGGCCGATGGCGACAGTGGCGACGCCGACTGCGGCGACGACGAGTGCCCGGATCGCGGCGGGGGTGGGGATGCGGTTCATGGTGCTCCTTACTGGATTGAGAAGGCCCCGTCTCGCTGTTCGGCGGAGTCGGGGATCATGCCCGCGCGCTCGTACTGGGCGAGCATCGCGGCGTTTTCATCGGGGGTGAGGCTGGCGATATCGGGGAGGGCGCGCAGCGGAGGGTCCGGGGTGTCGGTCGAGACCCACTGGGTGGACCCGTTGAAGGGGGACTGCTTGCCCGCGATGGGGCGTTGCAGCTTCTTGGTCTGTAGCGACGGATCGTGCCGGAATCCCAACTCCCACAGGTGCTTCGACCAATCCCGGAGCACCTCGGGGTGCATGAGGAGAGGAACCCCGACGCGGGGGAGATGGACCAGAGCCCAGAGGGCGAACTCCTCTGGGTCTTCCGGGTTGCACGTCGCCTGAGCGGGGAGGCTCACACAACTCCTAGTGCTTGTAGTCCCGCGCCGAGTTCGCGCACGTCGTCGAACAGCGACAGCAGGGGATCGGACGGTTCTCGCTGACCCACGTCGAACTGCCAGCCCGAAGGCCCGTCCTTGTCGTAGGAGTAGGAGATCTTCTTGATGCGCTCGACGTAGACCAGGTGCTTGGGCATCCCGATCACGTTCACGCCCACCCGGTCGCCCAGCCAGCAGTCTCCGAATCCGGGGGCACCGAGCCGGTAGGGCATCGCATCAGCAATCTTCACGGTCACGGCCACGCGGCGGCGGGTGTCCCAGTAGTGCTTGCGCATGGCCACGACTGCCCCCAAGGTGTACGCCTTGTCCGCGCCCGACGCGAAGCCCTCATAGAAGTGGGTGAAGCCCAAATCCTTTGCGCGCCTTAGATCTTTGGTCGCTTGGAAGGCGGCGAACACGTCCTCGTAGATGGGCTTGAGCACCGCATCGACTGCCGGGCCGATCTGGCTTTGAGCGCCCAGAAGGGACCCGAGGAACCCGGCTACGCCGATGATCGCCGCGGAGATCCCCTCATTCACGAATGGGGCTGAGTGACCGCCAGCAATTACCTGGACATCGGTGGCCTCGGTGTACTCCCAGTTGCTCGACTCGATGCCGGTGTAGGTGGACTCCTCGAAGATCACCCACGGGGCCTTGGCCACGGTGCCGCGGAAGTCGGGCTTGTAGTACTCGTCGGGGGTGTTCGGGTTCGGCAGGATGTCTTGTCCCTCAACGAGACCGGAGTCATCGAAGTGGGTGAACATGTGGGTCAACCCGTCGATCAAGTTGCCTTCGAACGCCGTGCCGGTATTCCACGCCGACTTGTCTTGTACCGAAAACACGAGCGCCCCGTGCTTCAATTTGGCACCAGGCCAGGGCGGCGGATCGCCGTCCAGGTATCGGCGGACGTCGATATGGATCTGACCGTCCTCCAGTGTCTTCTTCACCGTGTCGTAGAACGTCTTGAACCGCGAATAGACAATGGTCCACACTGACGTATCAACCCGATACGGAAGCGGTGCCACGACCATTGACCAATTCGACATATCCAGGTTCAGCCAGGTCTTCGGATTGAGCGGATCGTCACTGAGTTGCCACAGTGACATTTCCTTTCGCATAATCTGGGCGAATAGGCTGAAGGAAACGACCCACATACTGGGACCGGCCAGCAGCCACGCCTTTGGGAATTGCACCTCCGGTGGCAACCAGGGGTTGGGGAATACGCGCAGGTGCGACAGGTGGGCGAAATCGTGGATGAAGGTCGCTTCCAGATACCTGGTGCCGTCCTTCTCTTTCACCACGTTGAATCGGACCATGGGGCCGGACCAGCGTGCCCCCTGCTTATCGAAGGTGATCATCACATTGCGCTTTTCGCGGCCCTTGTGATTAGCGATCCATTCTGAGATGTAGTGCGAGAGCGGTAGCCGGATAGCTGCGGTGCCCGCATCGTTCTCTATGAACTCGAATTCGTGGGAGAGTTCCCCGACCACTTCGCCGTAGAGGCGCATGTCGCCGTCCCAGATGCGAATCAGGGGACGACGGACACGCTCGCGTTCCCACCGTGCGTGCTTGGCCATCGCGCGGGCGTAGACCTTGTTCAGGTCGACGATCGTGGACCCCATCAGTACAGACCCCACGGGCGCGACCACGGCCGCATCAGGCGCAGCTGGATCTTGGCCCCGGCCGGTGCCTGTGCGATCGTTACCGGCAGCTTGGTACGGCCGGTGTAGGGCTTGATGAAGTGCCGGAACCGGACACCGTTCATCCGCGCCCACACCTGGGCGTTGTTATCGCTGGTGACCTGCGGCTTGCGTGGATCGACGGACACGGTGACGTCCTCGCCGGCCAACAAGGACGGCATCACGATCTTGCGCCCGGCCAGCTCGTCGTCCTGGAACGAGAAGTCCGGCAGGACCACCCGGCCAGGGGCCGAGACGACCCACACCGGCCACACCGGCTGATCGGTCGGATTCAGCTCGGGGATGTCGAACTCATAGGTGACCGCGGCCGGGTTGATATTCCCGTCCTTGATCAGCGGGATATTCGTGGTGTCGGTCTTCAGTTCGAATTCGTAGACGAGTTCCGCGCCATACCAGAACGGGTCACCTGCGATGCAGGTCATGACCGCCTGGTGGAGCACTCGCTCATTCGGGTCGGTGACCGTGGAAATGTCGGGCTGTTCGCCCAGTCGAAGAAACAGAGTTCGCCGATCGTCCGCAGTAGTGACGATCAGCTGGCAGTCCTCGGTGTAGCTCCACGCCTTACGCCATTCGGAATCTCGCGACATCCAGGAATTCGGGCCGCCGTTGCGGTCGTCATTCAGGATTACGACACCGAACACGATGTCTCGCCGGAGAATGCGGTGCGCCAGATATCGGGCACCGGGCATATTCGCGGGCTCCTCGTACACAGTGCGGACCGGGGGGTCGTAAATACCGGTCAAGCCGGTATCCAGATAGACCCCCCGATCGCCTGCGTTGGGACCTGCGAGCGTGAAGACCTCACCGTTGACTCCAATGAGTTCAACGATTGTCTGCATTTATCCCTAGTGGCTGAACGTCAAAGCCTTCCGCGCCTGCTGGTTGCGCTCGTCTTGCTTGGCGGCTTCGAAGTCAGAAATGTAGTAGTTGTACTGGGTCGCTCCCTGCTGGAGCAGCTGCGGGAGGAATCCCGAACCAGATCCGAATCCGATGTCGGACAGGAACTGTCCGCCGGTTTCCTTGGCGGCGTCCTGGGGGAGGGTGTCGAGCTTGGCGTCCTTCATGGACTTGTCCCAGGCGTCGGTCACCGAGTCGACGCCGAACACCTCGCCCATGTCGTTGGCCATGCGCTTCACGGCATCCAGCACGCCGGGCAGGCCGTTCTTCATGCCCTTCTGGAGCCGCTGCATGATCGTGAGGCCCTTGTCCTCCATGTCGGCCCCGACCGAAGAAGCCTCGTCCAAGATCGACTCGTACGGCTTGCCGTACTTCGCCTGGTACTCAAGCTTTTTCGCCTCGGTCTTCAGCGCATCGGCCTGTTCACGCAGAGCCTGCGCCCGGCGGGTGAACTGGTCCTTCATGGTCTTCGACTTGGCGTTCTTGGCGTCGTACTCCAGCAGCTGGGCTGCGTCGTCGAGTTCGGCGGCCTGTAGCTCCAGGTCGTCCATCCGTTGCTTGGTGGCGTCGTCGACCTTGTTGATGGAGGACTTCGTGTCCTGCTTCAGCTTCTTGGACGTCTTAGTCGTTGTCTCGGAAAGGTTTTCCGACACAGTGGCCTTGGCGTCCTGGGCCGAGCTGGCGATCTCACCAACCGCGTCCTTGAACTGGCCGACCATGATCACGATGCCCATCTGGCTCGTGTCGCCGAAGACCTCCTTGGCCGCCTGCATGATGCTCTTAGCCGCGTTGACGACCGACTTCTGCTGATCGGTCATGCCATCGGCGAACGCCTCACCGATCGACTGCCCGGAGTAGAGAACCCAGCCCGATCCGGAGAAGGGGCCTTCCTTGGCCGGGGAGAACGGGAAGAAGTCGCGGGCGGCCGACACGATCGACTTCGCTGCGTCGGCGACCGAGCCCAGCATGGACTTGATGCCGGTGATGAAGCCGGAGATCAGCGCCTTGCCGGACTCCACCAGCAGCGAGCCCATATCTCCTAGCGCACTGAGGAACTGGGGTCCCAACGTGCGGCCGATCTCGATGACTTGGCCGATCTTCTCGGCGGTGCTGGTCACCAGGCCGGAGAATGCCTCGACCACTGCGGCCACGGCTCCGAGCACACCGGCCAGCAGCGTCGCTCCGAACTCAGCGAACTTCGCTGCCACCTGGGCCACCAACACGATCAGCGGGGTTACCGCGGTGATCAGGTCGGCTAGGGCCTGAGCGAGCTTCACCAGGGACGGCATCAGCTCCGGCAGCTTGTCGATCAGGGGCTGGATCGCGGTGACCGCCAGCTGAACGAACACTGGGACCAGCGGCAGCAGGGCCTGAAGGATCTGGGCGAAGGCGGTCGCCAGGGGCGCGATGAACGGGGTGATCGCCTGGAGGACCTGGAGCAGGACGCCGCCCAAGATCGTCGCGACCTGGCCGAAGGCGTCGACCAGGGGCGGGATCACGGGCTGGAGGGCGGTGAACGCCTGGACCAAGATCGTGTTCAGCTGCGTCGCGATGGGGGTCAGCACCTGGCCCAGCACCTGGAGGGCAGGGACCAGGGCAGACGACAAAATGCCCATGAACTGCGAAAACGCGGGGGTCAGTTCCTGGATGATGGGGGCCAGGGACGAGCCCAGCTGCCCGAACACGTTGCCGAAGGCGGCTGCCAGCGAGGTCAGGGGCGGCATCAGGGCCACGGCCAGATCGGCGATTCCGTGCAGGAATGTCAGGATCGGCTGACCGAGCTGGCCCATCGAATTGATGCCCGACTCCATGAGCCGGCCGAAGACCTCGAGGATGCCATCGACGACCTGCGAGAGGCCCTGCATGGCCTGGTCGAACGCGGGGGTCGAGGTGACCCGCGTGGCCATCTCGTTGAATTTGGTGGCGAACAGGTCGATGGACCCGGTCAGGTGCGTGAAGGACTGAGCGCCAGCGGAGGCGAAGGTCAGGAACCCGGAGGTGATCTTCTCCATCGGCCCCTGGAGGGAGCTGAAGAACCCGGCGGTGCCAGCCAGCATCGTCTTGATCTGGCCCATGCCCTGCTCGGAGGTGATGGCGGAGAAGACGCCCTGGAACATGTCCGACAGGCCATTTGCGACGCCCTTCATGCCCTCGGTCACCATCGGCATCAGGGCCTTCAGGGACTCGAACATGGGGGTCATGCGTTCCTGGAAGACCCCGGACACCGCGGACTTCAGATTCGCGAGATCGCCCGAAAGCACCGAGGCGGCTTTCTTGATGCCGTCGAAGCCCAGGTAGAGCGCGGCGAAGCCGATAGCGGCTGCGGACAGCAGCGACGGCAGACCCGCCAGCAGCGCGCCGACAATCGAGATTGCCGGGGCCGCGGCGAGGAACACTGCGGTGACGATCCAGCCAACTCGGCTGAGCCCCAGGAACTTTCGACCAGCGAAGCCGACCTTGCGGTTGATGTCCTTATCGGCCTTGTCAGCGTCGGAACTGGCGGCCTCGGAGTCCTGGCGTAGGCCACGAAGGGAGTTGCGGACCCGCTCCAGGAAACTGGTGTCTCCGCCGCCCCGGTTGGACATCCGGCGAATCGCATCGGCGACCCGATTGATGCCGGTGGCCTCGCCAGCTGTCTCGCGCAGCGCCTGGCGGATCGCCATCATCCGAGACCGGAAGTTGCTCAGGTCGCGGTCGCGCTCCCGGAAGTAGCGGGCCTGCTCGTTGATCGCCGAACCGAAGTCGCGCATCGACTGCGCGCCCCGGCGGGCCATGTCGGGCAGGCCCCGGATGCTGTTGCGTGCCCGATCGCCGAAGTCCCGAAGGCTCTGGACATTTCGGCCGAGCACCTGCCGGTGTGCCTCGAACGCCGCACGCATTCGGCCGACATCGCGGTAGGTGTCCTGGATGCTGTCGCGCACCGCGTCCACGTCGCGGCGGTAGCGGCGGAACCCGTTGCCCATGGCATCGGTACCGCGCAGCACGCTCTGTGTGGTGCGCACGATCTGGCGGTCGATGACATCGAGTCCGCCCCGGCCGACGCGACCGAGCCCGGCCAGCCCGCGCCCGAGGGCACGGACACCGGCCAGAGCCCGGCTGTAGGACGAGCGGTCGACGTCGATGTTGACGGTGCCGCGAAGACCGCGGGTTGCCTCAGCGACCTGGCGGCGGATACCCCGAGTGTCGGCATCGACTCGTGCGGTGCTCCGCGCTGTCCGCGCGGCCTGTTCGATCTGTCGTCGAAATCCGCTGGTGTCGGCCCGGACCGGGATCTCAACGTTGAGTCCGCGGGTCTCGGCCTCCAGCTGGCGGCGTAGGGCCTCGCGGAACTTCTCGGTATCGGGAACGACCCGGACGGATACGCGGCCTACTTCCTTGCCGCCCGGTCCTGCCATTTAGCTGCCTCTCTATGGTCGCTTGGCCGCTGCTAAATGGGCCTTCGCGATAGCCGCGAAAGACCCCGGAGCGTCTCGCTTTTTCTTCCTGGAATCCGGCAGCGGGAATGGCTCCGGTGGCTTGGGCTTGTTCTTGGAATGCGCACTCAGGTACAGGTGCTGAAGGGTCCGGAGTGCGTTCACCGTGGCGACGGCGATATACCGGGATTCATCCCAGCCGCGGAACTCTTGACCGCCGCGCAGCTCCGCTGCATACGCCGATCCGTGAGGTAGGTATTTGATGAGGTTGACGACCGCTCGCGGTGTGAGCCGACGCTCCGGGACGAAGATGTCCCGGACGTCGACCCCGTAGTGAGCGAGGAGGTCTGCTGCGATAGCCCCGCCGTGCTTGTCGATCAGTCCAGCGAGGGCTGCGCTTCCCCCGGCTGGGTAGCCTCCACCCAGCGCTCGAACAGCCGTAGCGTGAGCGCCAAATCATCGGCCAGGGCGTCTACGAGAACCTTTCCGAGTCGCTTGTCGTCGGCGACCAGGGCGAAGATGGCGCGAGCCAGCTCGCCGGTGGCCTCCATCGACTCGACTGAGCCGTCCTCGCCGTCTTCGAGCTTCTCCATCGCGGTCATGTGCTCGAAGGCCGCCTCGCGGTCCTTCTTTGGCAGGCGCAGGAGGTTGCGCAGGACGACGGACTTGCCCTCGGCAATCTCAACGGTGATGGGGGCGAACTCGCGCTCGATATCGGCGCGGAGGGCGTCCAGGGAGTACGTGTTGGACATGGGTTGGCAGACCTTTCATTGTCAAGTCGGCGGGCCAGGAAAAGCAGGGGCGCGGCAGGCCCGCCAGGTGAACCGCGCCCCCGCGCATGGCGACAATGAGCTGTTCATTGTCAAGTCGGGGTCAGCTGAACAGCGTCTGGGAGATCCAGTCGAACAGCCGGTTGGCGCCGTGCTTGAGGAACGTCGCCTTGATCGGCAGTGCGGCGAACTCATCCGAAGGCAGCGACACGGCGTCATCACGCTTCACGGACGCCTTGGAGGCGTAGAAGCCAACCTTGGCGTCGCCATCCACGATGATGATCAGGAAGGCGCGCTCATTGGTCTTCTTGTTGCCGCCGTCCACACCGAACACACCGGGGGTCTGAGCGGCGTTCTCGCCGTAGTACAGCTCGAAGGACGCCTTGTCGAACTGGTGCAGCTGGAGAGTCACGTAGTCGGCCGCCTGCTCGGTGACTACCTCGCGGAGCTGCGCGTTCTGCCAGGTACCCTTCACCTCCGAATCGCCACCGTCGAAACCGAACTCGGGCATCTCGTCTCGGCTCGTGTGGCCGATATTCGACCAGCCGTTGGGGGCCTGGGTGATCGTGGCGTCGATGGTGCCGCCGCCGGTCAGGCCCGCACCGGTCACAACGAGCTTGGCCAGCGCCTTGCCCTGAAGGGTGCCGATGAACGACACCTTGATGCCCGTGGCCAGGTCGCCGGTCGCGAAGGCGTTACCGGTGCCGATGCTGGGCAGCGCCTCCAGCGCGGCCTGGACCTGACCAGCGGTCGCGTTGTACGGCAGCGCCGCGGTGGTGTCAGCGCCCGAGGCGATGGTGAACGAGCCGGCCGACGCTGAACCACTCAGCTTGATGGTCTGGGTCTGGGCACCGAAGGTCACCGGGTTGACGGCGGCCAGCTCCGCCGGAGTCGGGGCGGCGGTGCCGACCGGACCGACGAAGACGTAACCACCGGAGGCGGTAAGAACGGCCTTGTCATTAATGGCCATGGAGAAACTCCCTAAATCAGTTTGGGGGGCGAATTCCGAATTGGATGAGTCCCTGAATTCGCCAGGAATCTTGGAAAAGGGAGCTGAACTGAGTCGCTCCCATCGTTTCGAAGATGGAGTGCAGGTACCCCGCGTCCGTCATCGCCTGCCGCCGTACCGCGTCGTAGAGGGCCTCTAGGGCTTCCTCGTACAGTTCCTCGGTCTCGGCCAGGCCCTCGGTGGTGTACGCGGTCATCTCGATAACCGGGAACGCCATCTCGGTGGGCTTGGTCGGGTGTCGCTTGCCGCCTACCCTGCGGATGTTCAGCATCGGGAAGTGGCGGTAGTCGATGTCTTCGACCCAGGTCCCGACCTTCACGCGGTCGCCGAAATGCGCTCGCAGGATCGGCAGGACGATCTGTTGGACGCGGGCGAGCTGGCTCGCCAACGTGTCTCCTATCCAGCGAGGCCCGCGGCCCCGGTGATGATGTAAAGGCCCGGAACGTATTTCGGTTCCTCGGTCTCGTATTTGCCCTTGACCATGTGGCCGAACTCGATCGACAGGGCGGCCGGATCTTCGAGGTTCACGAACGAGTCGACGTCGCCGTTGGTCACGGTGACCTGCGCCCGTCCGGACCGGCGGTGACCGGCCAGCCGCGCTTCTGCGCGCGAGCCGATCTCCTTGGCCTCATCGCCTATGGCGTCTTTCACGCCGTCGACATGGGAGACGACCTGGTTCATGGCCTTCTGGCCGATCAACCGAACCGCCATCAGTACCTCTTGATCGTGTAGTCGACGTGAGCGGTGCGCCGGGAGTTGGTGTAGTAGTTCGGATCTCCGAACACCACCCAGCGTTGCCCGCGCCATTCGATCTGGGCCTGTGCGCCCAGCAGATGGGGGAACGAGCGGGGGAAGCGGATCTTGTAGACCTTCTCGCCTTCGAAGCCCTCGTTGTCCTGGTCCTGGCGTCGGGCGCTGGTGCCGGACTGGCCCTGCACCTGCAACCGCGCCTTGGCGGGGATGCCGACCTTCGACGGCCGGGACCGCACGTTGCCGTCCTTGTCGGTGACGGCTTCCTCGGGGAACACGATGACCTCTTCGCTGCCCCGGTCCAGCAGGCTCATCGCGGCATCGCCAGCGTCGGGACCAGCATGAACATGCCGGTGCGCCGGTAGCCGAGTAGCTCCCATTCCTCGGGGAGGATCTCCAGCTTTCCGGAGGCAGCCTCCTGGCTGAGCATGTAGGAGTACGAGCCGTCCGATTCCTGGATATAGCCGTCCGGGTTGCGGACCAGCCGCAGAACGGCGTCCGCCTCGACCTGCACCACGTCATCGCGCAGGATCGTGCCCGCGGCGATCTTCTTGTCCAGGTCGGAGATCTTGCGGCGGATACGGCGCTCGACATCGGTCAGGCGCGCAGTGATCAGCGCCTTCTCTTCGCTGGTGAGAGTGCGGCCCCACCGGACCGCTACGTCAGCAGGTTCGGCGTAGGCCATCGCTCACTCCTCGGTCTTCGGTGCCGGAGTCCGGCGTCGGGCGGGCTTGGGGGTAGCCAGCTCCCAGGTGCCGGCCTCGACGAGCCGGTCCGCGAATTCGTCGTCAACCTCGGCGAGACCGCCGTTAATTCGATGCCTGATCTGGGGCATCTCGTCCTCTCGGGGTTCGCGGCGGGGCAGTCCGAAGACCACCCCGCCGTTCATTGTCAAGTTCGGGTCATGCAGTGACGATGTTGGTCAGCTTCACGAACGACTGCGGGTCGTTGACCAGCACACCGAATTCGGCCTCGACTCGGATGGCGACGAGGTTGTTCTGCCACAGCGACACGATGCCCGTGCCGTCCTGGGCGGGCGACAGGTCCAGGGTCGCCTGGTCGCTGACGTCGAAGCTCAGGCCGCCGATCTGGCCCCAGACGATCTGGGAGAAGTCACCCATGTAGCCAACCGTGGTGCCGTTGGCGACATGATCGGACAGGTAGGTCGGACGACCCAGCACGCGGCCGGATCGGAACGGGGCGTTGATGTCCTGGTAGGTGGCCTCCAGGAACAGCGGACGCTGCGTGGTGTCGACCGCGCCGTTGAGGATCGGCTCGGCAACGTTGTCGAACAGCGTGCCGGTCCACTTCTTGCCGTCCTTCAGCAGAAGGTCCAGGCCGTTGTTCAGAGAGGTGTAGGCGTTGGAGCCGTCCGCCACGCCCTTGCCCGCACCCAGCGGGTCAGCGAGGGAGATGGTCTTGGTGGTCTGGGCGAGGTACGCGCCGAACGGGGTCTGGGTGCCGTTGATGACCGCCGCGTCGAAGGCCAGAGCGATAGCCTCGGCGATCTTCGACCGCATGGTGTTGAGGTAGTTCGCCGGGTTGGCTCGCACGACTTCGGAGCTGGCCGCGAAGATGGTGGCGATCTTGTGGGGCACGACGTCCTGCTTGGTCAGGTCGCCCTTGGTGACAGGCTTCTGGCCACCTTCACCGACCCACCCCGCCTTTACGTTGCCCGCCCAGTGCGGGATACGAACGCCGGTCGGACCCATCGGGATCTTTCGGGCGATCTGCTGGATGACCGAGGTCTTTTCGACTGCGGCGAAGTAGTCCTGGGCCATCTCCGGGTCCAGGTAGCCCTGGAACATCGAATCGGAGGTCTTGGAGACGGTATTCGGGGTAGGCACTACGGCCATGAGTCACTCCTGAAAGGTATTGGGGGAGAGGGGAATCAGGCACCGACGACGCGCTTGACCATTTCCAGCAACGGGTCACCGTTGAGCGGCAGAACGTTGCCGGTGCCCTGGGTCGGATCGGTCGGGCGATCCTTGGTCTCGGTCTTGCCGAACAGCGCCTTGACGGCCTTGGCGTGAGTGGCGATCTCGTCCTCGGTGCCGCCCTGGAGCAGGGAGGCGAACTCGATGGCGGACTGACCCGGAATCTCGGCGGTCAGAGCGGCCTTGAGCTTGAGAAGCTCGAGTTCCTTGGCCGTGTACTTGGTCTGAAGCGCGGCCAGCTTCTCCGCTTCTGCGGCGAGCTTGGCTTCGTACTCGGTCAGCGCCTCGGCCTTGGCCGCGGACACCGCATCGTTCTTCTCGTTGCGGTACTTGGCTGCCTCGTTGTTGGCCTTGGTCAGCTTTTCCCGCGCCCACTCGGGCAGAGAATCGACGGTCTGGGCCACGGGCTCCTGGCTCGTGGTCACGGGGATGTCAGCGCTGGCGGCCTGGGTTTCGGACATGGGGGATTCGTCTCCTGGACGTGGATCAGCCCACCTGGGGCTGGAAGGGAATCCGCTACGCGGCGAAGGCGAAGTCGGACATGGTGATTTCGCCTCGTGCGAGGCGGCGGCGAAGCGCATTGATCGCTTCGCGGTTGCGGTTGTCGGTCCGGGCCTCGCCCGACTCGATCAGCGCGGTGGCTTCGCTGCTGGCGTCGTTCCACAGCTCGAGCGCTGCGTCGGCGGCCTTCTTGCCCGGCCAGTTCGCCCGGCTGTAGACCGGGACGACCTTGCAGTCACACCCGGCGTGCCACTGGGTCATGTACTCGCTGACGTCCTCGCCAGCGGCGACCATTCGCGCCGCGGACGGGTCATCGAGGTCCAGACCGGCTGTCTCCGCGGCCATGTACACAGGGCCTCGGGAGATCAGCATCAAGCACCAGGCGCAGGTCTCGCGGCCTGTGGCCACCCGCGCCCAGCCCTTCACGATCTTGGCTCGATCGGACTCGACGGAGCGGATGACTTGGCGACGGCCGCCGTTCTCGATCTCCTTGACGATCCGGCGCAGCACATCGCCCACCGCGTTGTCTGCGGCCTGCTCCTGCGACATACGCCGCCGGGAGGGCTCCATCGCTTCCACGAACCAGTCGAAGCGGTACGCCTCCAGCGGCACATCATGGCGCGGGCTCTGCGGATGATGCTGTGCCCGTTGGGAATCGAAGAACTGGCGCCCCAGCTCCGCGGCCTGCTCCCGCCGAGTGACGACCTCCGGAAATATCAGTTCCAGAAGCCGGAGCCACTCGGCGATCGTCAGAGCCGGATTGGTGAAGAACTTCAGCCACTTCTCAATGACCGTGACCGCTACCGCCGAGATCAGCGCCTGCTGGTAGGCGTACTCCTCGGGGGTCATGCGGCAGCCTGCTCCTCGGGGGCCGGAGCGTCAGGCTCTTCCGGGGTGTTGGCAGCGCTGGGCGGCTTCACCGCGTACATCGAGGCGAGCTGACCCATCGGGTTCTCTTCCTCGTCCCATTCCTTCATCTTCAAGCGCTGCTCGATCGAGTAGCCCATGTCGATGCGGGCCTGTTCCTTCGGGATGACGCCGTTGCCTGCGTTATAAAGCTTGGCGGCGGCGTCGGCCTTGGCCGCGTAGGTCGGAGTCGACGGGTCACGCCAGACGGTCTCCATGCGGTAGTACTCCGGCGGGATATCCGAGCCGGGGTTCATCACCTTGTAAGCGACCCGCATGGCCTGCTCCCAGGCACCGCCGAAGATCTTCGACTTGCGTTCGGCGTTCTTCACCAGCCGCGATTCCGATGCCTTGATGGCTTCGGCGGAGGCCGGGTTGTCCGACGAGCTGGACAGGTACTGCGGGGGTAGGCCGGTGTAGGCCGCGGCCTGCTTGGCCAGCTCTTGGAGGCCCTCGGTGAAGTTGCGAAGCTCAGCGGCCTGGAACTGCTGGGCCTTGGCCTCGTGATCCTCGAAGGCGATGATCCGGGCTAGGTACGCCTCCATCACCGCATTCGGGTTGTCGCCTTCGACCCCGAGATCTTCGGCCTTCACACCGAACAGCAGTCGCTGCGGCACGGCCATCAGTTCGGCCGTGGCCTGGAGGTTCATCATCAGCCGGGCAGCGGCATCGGTGACCGAGCGCAACTCCGGGGTGATCTCGGATGTGCCATTCAGGTCCGATAGCCGGTTGCGGTTGGTCAGGGGAATGACCGGCACCATCTCCATGCCGTGGTTGATGGTGGAGAGCACCTTCCACTGGCCTTGTTCCTTCACCCACGCCACCGTGCGTTCCGGCAGGTACAGCGTGGAGGCGATCACCTCGTTGCCTTCGGCGTCGTAGGTCGCTCGAATCGCTTGCGACACTTGACGAGTCCGCGGGTCGATCACCGCGTGCAGTGCCGTGGGCGGCTCTACCCGGATGATCGGGGTGTTCGGGTCGACGCCCGGATCGTTCTCGTCCGGGGCGGCCACAGTGATGTAGGCCCGGCCGTGGACCAGGGCATCGACATGGCCCAGGGTCGCTTCGACGTCCAGGAAGTTGGCCTGCCACCAATCCCAGAGCTGCTCGTCAGCCTCGTCCTGGCCGGCCAGCTGGAAGCCCTCCAGCTCGAGCCGGTCAGCGAGGGCGTTGACGTAGAGGCGGGGATAGCCGATGTTCGCGAGGAGATCTCGCATGTTCGGGGGAGTGGCAATACCGATCGCCGTAGGGCGGCGCTCGGATTCGTAATACGCCTTGTTCTCTTTGAGTTTGGACTGCTGCTCTTCGAACTTGTTGAGCATCTCGTCCCGTGTCTTGTCGACATCAACGGCGGTAGCCATTACTTGAACACCACCGCCTTTCGGGACCGGTTGCGCTTGGACATGAGGAACTCCTGCCTCGCACCGAATGCGAGGACGGCACAGACAGCGGAGTCGATCTTGCGACTGCTGTCCTTACTGGCTTTTCGGATCGCGATGGCGTCCCAATTCGTGGGGTGACGCTTCGCGTTGAGAATGTGCTGACGCAGAACCGGATTGCCGTCGTGCGACAGCTCGTGTTCCAGCACCGCATCTAGGAATCGCTCGGTGTCGAAGGCGAATCGCTTCGCCTGGCCGCGCATATCGAAGGCGATCGGATTACCCGGCGTCGCATTCACCTGAATTCGCTTGCGGTAGGTCCGAGACCACGAATCGACGTATGCTTCGAATTCCTTCACATCCGCACGCATCGACACGACGTCGTAGCGTTCGAATGCGGAATGCACTGCGGCGTCCACGTCTTCACGGGGGACCTCGCCGCCGTGCTTCTCTGGGTCCCAGTGGCCCAGCAGGAACAGGCAGCCGTCCGAGACCCGGCAGGCCACCAGAGCGGTGTGATCATTGGACTTGGAGCCGTCGAATCCGAGCGTGATCCGCTCGCCGGGCTCCAGCTTCGTCGCCTGGAAAACGGTGTCCCACTCGTAGGGGGCGATCCAGGAGTCCTCGGCGGCGTTGACCTGGTTGAGGAACTTGCGGCGGGATTCAGTGACCGGACGCCGGATATCCAGCATCGAGGCGATGATCGTGTCCAGGTCCAGCCACTCGGCATCGCCGCGGGCGACCATCAGCCCCGCGCGCAGCAGCTGCACGCCGCGCTCGAACGCCTCGGGATCTTCCTTCGGCGAGGGGATCTCCGACAGCGGGGTATCGGCCGGCGCTTCCAGCGAGTCGTACAGGAAGCCTGTATCTACCGCTTTACCTGCAAGAACATCGTTGAAAGCGTCGTAGTCCCGTTCCGCGTCGGAGTCCTGGCCGGGCACGTGAGCGTTGCAGATCGACAGCGAGCGACACGCGCCGTAGGCGGACTTGTCGACGTTGCCCGCGATCACCTCGGACATCGCGTGCCCGTCGTTGGTCTCGACCCACCACTGCGTCTCGTTCTTGATGACGAAGGTCGGTCGCTTGCCTTCCAACGCCAATGGCGAGGACGTGACGCCCTCGATCATTCCCCCGGCTTTGGTGTAGATAATCGTCTTGTTCAGATCCAGCCCGAACGTCTCGCGCATCTTGTCGGAGACCAGGGCAGGGAAAAGCGTGAAGGTGTTTCGGGTCTGATCCTGGGAAACCGCGGCGATCTGAATCCACGCAGACGGCCGGGGCTTGCCTACGGGCTGCCCGGTAATGGGATTCCAGTGCGAGAACGCAACCGGCCCACACAATTCCGCGAGCGCCATAGCGCCCGCAAGCGGGTCCTTGCCCCAGCCCTTCAATCGGCGGAGCAGACCACTTCGGTAGATGAATCTTCCAGCCTCGTCGACCGCGTACCACCAGACCAGAAAACGAGCCTGTTCCAAGGTCGGCAGGAAAGGACCGCCGGCCTGGGGGCCACCCGGCTGCCTTGCATATTCGGCCAGCCAGTTAATGACCCCCCAACCGAGGGAGAATTCAGGGAGGTAATAGCCTCCCTGCTCATATCGACGCCAGGTAGGGCCGACAATATGTGGAGGGGCGGGGAGTAGCTCCTTATCCGCGCTCACTCCCTCACCTCCTCCAAATTCAGTTGTTCACGTCGTAGACGTGGGCTCCATTCAGGTAGCCGTCGATGCTTTGAAGAGTCCGAATCGGATCGGTCCAGAGCGGGAAGTCGCAGACGGCATCGCGCGGGTTGCACTCCGACCGCACCGGGACCGTGAAACCGGCCCGGCCACCGGTGAAGGTCGCACCGAAGATCGACAGGCCCCGGAGCGTGTCCTCAACTCCGCCAGGGTGTTTCGGGTCGGCGTACAGAACGCCGGAGATCCGGTCTCGATACGGACCGGCCTGGAGAACCTCGATCGCGTCACCAGCTGCACGCGCGCCCTGGGAGTAGCCCTTCACCACCACGCGGCCTGAGCACACCGAGGCGTAATCCTCGACGGCGCGGACCATGTTGTCGCGGCCTTCGCGGACCGAGTCGTCGTAGGTGATCGCTTCCTTCGGGAAGATCGACGCCGAGTAGTGCACCTTCCGGATGCCGGGGCCGTACACGCTCGCGTCCGGGTCGATGTTGCCGCCCAGGCCGAAGGAGGCCACCGGTTCGCAGCCGGGGCCTTCCGCAGCGGCTACCCCACTGTTCATTGTCAAGTAGGAGGCGATCGAAACAGCGGTCAGCACCAGAGCGGCGCGGGCCTTCACTTCCCGCCAGCCTTCGGATCGTGCATACCGTCCACGCCGAGCTTCTCGCCGATCGCTGCCACCGCGTCATCGAGCGTCCGGCCCTTGCCGAAGAACTGGTGACCCGGATACGACAGGCCGATGTCACCGGGGATGTTGTCCCGCGCGCCGACGAGCTGCCAGCGAATGTCCTTCACGTCCGAGCCGATCGGGCCGACGTAGGTGTCCAGGCACTCGAAGATGAGGGCTTTGAGCTGTTCGGGGGTCATGTCGAGAACGTCTTCCTGCGGTGCGCCTCGATCGAGGCGGTTCTGAATCTGGTTCCGGAACGCATCCATGTCCCAGTTGCCGGGGTCCCACTTCCCTTGTGCCGCACCGGCATACTCTTTGTGGGCGATGTTGCGGTCAGCGCCGTAGCCCAGTCGACGCGAGATGGCCGCGCCGATCTTCACCGCGGCGTCCCAGCACTTCGCTGGCCACGGATCGGTGCCGTTACCGGCCATCTCGATACCGATCAGGTGGAAATTGCCATTGTTGGTCGGCACGCCTGGCCAAGAACCCAGGCCCGCGTGCCAGGCAACGCCGCCGGAAACGATCGTGGCTACTCCGTCGCGGGACAGGTGGATGTTGGCGATCGGACCGTCCAGGCCCGGCACGCCGTTGCGAATTACGTTGGCCCCCTGGTCATTTACGCCCATGTGATGCCATAGGACGCCCCAGACGTTGCCGAAGTCGCCGTGGCCGATCTGCTGCCACGGGGTGCCGTCCGGGTCGCGCCACTCGCGGACCTCCACGCCCTCGGCGCGGATCACATCGGCCAGCCAGCTCGGGTCGCCGTTCCAGGGCATAGATGCACTCCATTCATTGTCAAGTCGGGGCGTGCTCAGTTGCGCTTGAGCGAGCGGTCGGACGCGCCGGGGAGGATGCACTCAATCCGGTCGATCGCCGGAGAGTTGTATTGCTTCTGAAGAAACGGATAGTTGCCGGTCAGAGCTACCTTGAACGCACGATGTGCTGCATCCACCAACGTGGCGCTACCCGAGTCAGTCCAGGACGTGAGTACGGCATTGGTGTCGGTCCGCACGAGCGAATACGTGCGACCGATCGCCCGGAACTCCAGATCGACGTCCAAGGGATAGGTGCCTTCGGTCCCACGGGCCGCCTGCGTTCCGCCGATCATCGTGAAGATGCGGGACTTGCCACCCATCAACACGATCCAAACGCCATCGTTGATAGACGCATCGTCGGTGCATCGCAACGCGATTACGGTCTCGTTGTCGGTGGCCGCTCCGTACGGCGTCGGTGCCGTCATTCGGAACTTGACCACCACATCGTCTTGCGGCGCAACGATTCCGGTGGGGCGATGCCAGGAGGTCACCTTGCCGGTTGTGCCGGTCGTAGCCAGCACCGCATGACCGCTCACCACTCGTCCCTTGGTGCCCGAGATGAAAGTCCAAGCCGGGCCGAGAGAATCCGGGTACGCGGTGTTGAACTCCTCGACGAAAGAGAACGGCGGAACCGAGGCGTAGACCTTCTGCCACGCCGAGCCGCTCCACAACCAGCCCTCCTTGACCTTCTGTCCACCGACCTGAAGTGTCTTGAGCTTCTGAGGGCCAGCGAACAGGGGCATGAGCTACTCCGGGATGCAGTAGAGGACACCCGCTACGGGCGACGCGGGCAGGGAGGAGACAACCTGAATGGCGTCACCACGGAGAGCGGTCGTCGCCGTGGTGCCGATGATCAAGTTCGAGGTGCCCTTCGCATCCAGCGCGGCCTGGAGGCCGGTCACGTCCGCAACGGCATGGGTGTGTGCCCGGTCGGCCTTCGCACCGATCTGAGCGGCCACAGTCGTGGCGAAGTTCGGATCGTTGCCGAGCGCCTTCGCCAATTCGTTCAAGGTGTCGAGAGTCGTCGGGGCCTGGCCCACGAGCGCGGCCGTGCCGACACCGACCCGCGCGTCGACCTGTGCCTGATTCAGCTTGGTGTCCAGTGCCGCCTGGAGTCCGGTCACATCGGAGATGGGGTGGGCGTGGATCTTTGGGGCCTTGCCAGCCAATCCAGGAACCGTGGGAGAGTCGTACGTCCCGCCGAGATCCCCCGCGAGCTTCAGACCACCGACCACCGTCGCAGACGCGGACGGGATGCCGTTCGATACGGCCGCCGCCGCGTCCCTCGCGGACTGAGCGGCAGCAGCTGCTGATCCGGCAGCGGCGGTCTTGGACTGACCGGCCGCCGTCGCCGAGCTGGCGGCGTCGATGGCGGACTGTGCCGCACTGGTGGCGGACTGCGCCGACGCGGTGATCGTTGGGACCGTAACCGTGTCCTTTGTGCCGTCCGAGGCAGAGAACTCCAGGGCCTCACCCTTCAAGCCCACTGCGGAGTAGCCGCGTCCAGCCGGACCGACCGAGCCCACCGGGCCACGGGGACCGGTTGGCCCCTGCACGGAGAGGATCTTGTCGACCAGTGGCCTACTGCGTCCGACGATGGCGCCTGTGGGGGAGCCCACATACGACACGGCAACTCGGCCGTTGGGCGGAAAGCCGCGGAGCCGCATCAGCCCTGCCTCCGGACTGTGCCCATTGCGACGGGATCGCCGCCGCCGCTGGCGGCCTCGCTCGCGGGCATGAAGACCAGTTGCCACTTGGTCCGGGCCGGGACCTTGTTCACTTCCGGGTGCTCGACCTTCAGGTCCGCCCGCGACCCCGAGATCGCGAATTCCCAGGTTGTCAGGGGGCTGGTGTCGAACTCGAAGAACAGCCGGCCGGGTGGGAAGGGAATCAGCTGTCCCTGCTCGTCCAGGTTCTCGAACGACCACTTGAAGTCGCGCCCTGCGTAGAGGACCAGCGTGTCACTGGATAGCTCATCGCCGATCACAGCCATGCGGGAGCGACTCCTTTCGTACGTAGTTGGATGCAGCCCGGAAGGGGGAGCAAGTAGCGGGCTCAACCCCCTCCGGGCCGGGCTCTGTCACTCAGCCAGCTTCTGGCGGAACAGGTCCGCGATGTCGATCACGTCGGCACCAGATTGGCCGCGTTCGATCTCGAGCCGGACGCGACGGCGAGAGCCCTCGGTAACCAGTAGGTCGGTCAACGCCTGATTGACTGCCGCCAGGAGTTGAGCTGACGGCCTACCGGACTTCAAGAGCTTGTCCGCGAAATGGAGAGTAAATCTCGCGAACTGCCAATCGCTCGGTTCGTAGTACCTCGACTGAGCTGACTCGGACAGAGACTTATACAGGTCGAAGATCAGCGGATGCGGATCGTCGAACCCGAGTTCGGGGATAGCTACGGTGCCGATCGCCTCAACGGATTCGACCGGCACCTCATCTTTGTTGCGCCGGACCCGCTGGTCCGAGCGCTTGGGGACAGGGCCACGAGAGCCCACAGAACACCTCCTGGGTGAGGACGGGCTCCTGGCCCGTCATAAAGCCCCAGGGTGACGCTGTGCTACTCGCAACCTCCGGGTTCGAAGTTCCGCCTTCCGGGCGTGACCTTCGGCGGAGGACTTCTTGCTATGGCAGTACGAGCAAGCCGCTCGTAGGTTCCGCAGAGAGTGGTCATCCCCGCGGTTGATGTGATCAATCTCGGTGGCAGCCTTCCAGCAGCCAACGAAGTGAATCTGACAGATCCCTTTATCTCTCCGGAGCACCTGGCTCCGTCGAGACTCCCAATCAGGAGGGAGTCGAGTGGATCTGTCCGAAGAGGCCCATCCGGACAAATGGGCCTCCTAATGGAATGGGGATACCAGTTGGACCGGCTTCGATGGCCGGTCTAACCTGGGCAGCCCTTTACTGGGCTGCGGGAAGACCCGACAGGGTCGTTCGGTCGCTTTCGCTCCCTCACTTATATATAGGAGTCCCGCACCCCCCGATTCCGTCCCGTTGACTCCCCACGTGGCGGAGCCCACAGCAAAACGGGGGTCGTTCCGGTTGGATGAAGTGTTGTACGTCATACGAACTAAAGCGAGAGAGGGTGGGCATGGACAGAGTTATTCAGACAGACAACTTTCGGTTGGAGATGGAGCGCGCCGTCGTTCGTGTCAGCGCCCACCACGACGAAGGCCCGGAGATGATCCCCGTCCGGATCGGCCCCGGCATGGTGACCATCCGGCCTCCCTACCAGCTGGAGTTCCTGGCCGGCCTCGAACAAGCGCAACAGTGGATCACCCGGCGGGCCGCCCCGTTCTCTATGGCGCGGCCGGGTGCCTGGCGCACGCAGCGGACGCGGGAGTTCCTCACCATCTACGGCCCGTTCGTCGGGCTCAGGATCTCGGTATACGCCGAGGACACCCACAGGCTGGTCCTCGTCTTCCGTATCGAGTTCTCACAGCTCAAGCACATGATCGAGGCAATCCGGGAAGGGCTGGCAATCCCCGTGGCTCTCTCGCCGAAACCGCAACCTGCCGTGAGTCGGCGACCCGAGCCTGTACCTCTGGCGCGAGTCCTATCGAGAGGCAACTATCGGGTAGAGATGCGCCGGGCCAGCTTTTTCGTGACCGCCACCCACTACGGCGGCCATGACGCGATCCCGTGGCACATCGACCGGCAGCTGGTCGAATATCCGACCGCTGATACCCCGGCCGTGCACTATCTGCTCGATCGCTGTCGCGAGTGGATGCAGAAGCGGACGAGTCCTCCCCACCTCCGCGCACCGGCAGGTGCCTGGACTGTCACCCGAGGACCGGAGCGGACGACGTTCACGGGTCCGCTCATCGGATTGCAGACATCGAAGATCGTCGATGACGACGGCGTTCGATTCGTCCTGACCTTCGAGGTCGAATACGCCCAGCTCATGAACCTGCTGGACACGATCGACGCTGACTTCCAGTTGCCGACTCGCGGCCTGTAAACCCGTACAGGACCGGGCAGCCGCATTACGTGCCGATCTAGCGCGGGCGGGCGGGGGTATGCCCCCCTGGGTGGGCTGCACCCCGTCTGACCTGCGGGTATTGCACAGCCTGCCCCTGGTGTGCCCCCACCGCGTGCCCTGTCCCTGTGTGTGCGCGCCCCCTGGTCACTCCCTGCGCGTGCCCCCGCGCGCGTGCCCCTGCGCTTTCCCTCTCTCTGCCCACCCGTGCCCCCTGCCCCTGCCAGGGGTACCCCACCCCCACCCCCTGCCTGCCCCCACCCGCCACCCAGGGTCACCCCTGCCCTTGCCCCTACCCCCTGCGGTGTGCCCCTCCCTGCACCCCGTGCCCCTGTGCACCCCCTGTCCCTGCCCAGGGTGCGCCCCCTGCACCCCGGCGGATATGCACCCCTATCAGCGAATGCGCACCACGACTTGACAATGAACGGCACTGCTGGGTAACGTTTCACTTGTCAATGAACGGCAACACGGAAACGAGGTGAACGGAATGCGCAGGTTCGCAGGAGTGATCGCAATCGCGATCGGTATCACTGCCGCGCTACCCGCAACCGCATCGGCCATTGAAGAGGATGAGCCGGGCTGGAATTGTGCAACCATGGGCAACATGATCTGTGGAACCGATGAATCGGCCGAAGATCCCACGGTTTGCTATTGGTCGGCCAGTGAATGGCTGAGTGCATACAGCGCGACGCTTGACGAACCGTGCAAGTTCGGTCTCTGACTTGACAATGAACGGCTCTCATGATTGAGTGAGGGCCGTTCGACCGGATGATTCCGGCGCGATCCTTTGGTCAACTCAATAGTGTGAATCTCCGAATTACGTGAGAGCCTTTGATTGGCTGATCGTTCGTCAATGGTGCTTGGGAACCCTAAAGCGTGAAGGGTTAGAGAGCTGCGCAGCAACACTACACACCATAATTTGACAATGAACGGCTGGGCGAATAGGTTTCGAATCGAAATTCAAGTGCGAGGCTTCGGTCTTACATGGATTCACACGGACTTGACAATGAACGGTCGAGACGTTAAATTTGGAAACAACAACGGAGCGATGAACTCCAGGTCGCAAGCCTGAAGGGATCGTTTCCGAATGAACTTTGAGAACTCAATACAGAGCGCGAACCTACTGGTTCTTAGATGAGCGATGGTCATGCCAAGGCTATACGCGATGAGGCTAGGGGCAAGGTCACCTGAGACGTGACCAGGAACGCCAGTACCCGCAGAAACGGGCCTGGTAGGAGGGTTAGCGAAAGCGGCGCGAGTTGCTTGCGTCGGGCAGAGCTATGCCTCTGCCTGGCGTTGGTGACTTGACAATGAAAGGCTAGACATGACTGCGGTTCTTCCTGCCCTGGACGTTGACCAGATCAACGAGGGGCGGCAGTGGATCTATGACCACACCGATCACGTGGCCTACGACTGGAAAGACTCCGACGTCGCTGGCTACGTGGCGGCGCACTACGACGGCGGAATTGAAGCGTTCGCTACCTCGGTGCGTGGCGAGATGGCTCGTGTGTACGGCAAGGATTGGCGCAAGCGCTGCGACCACTTCGCCGAGTTCTACGCCAGGGGCTACCGGACCGACTACAAAGACCTGCTGCTGGTCAAGGGCACCCACGCCCAGGATCAATATGGGTACGACGATGTCGTAGGTATCGCGAATTACCGAGTGCTGCGCGAGCAATGGGGTGACGCCCCTGGATTGAGTGATGGCCCGTACTCGAATTGCGACTACATCGCCTTGGATCTAGATTCCGAGGCCCCGGAAGACATGACCGAAACCCTGGATGCCCTAGAGAGCTATCCCGTTCTCGACGACCAAGTGTGGTCCGAAGTCGAACAGGAGCAGATCCAAGAGCATTGGGACAACTACGGTCGATGGGATTTGCACAAGGCCGTTCGTGAAGCCATTGGTGCCTACGAATTGACCGACGCTGCCGAAGCGATCATCGACCGCCTGGTCTGGGAAGGCTTGCTCGAATACGGGTATGGCGGCGGTTACCCGATCATGATCGACTCTTCTGCCTGTGACTTCGGCGAAGGCGTAATCCCCGGCTGGATCGCTGCCCGGTTGGGCTCTGTCGTGACCTTGTCGCACTGGGGCCGCACCGAGATTTTCGATCTGCGTAAGCGCAACATCATCGCCGAATAGGAGACTTGACAATGAATGACACTGCTGGAATGAAGACCATCATTCTCGAATGGATCGATATCTCTGACCACTCGCTGAAAGTGACCGTTCCGGAAGACTTCGACCCGGACGACATCGACTCCGAATACGAAGACCTGTACGACGACCTCGCTGAATTCGATAGCGAGTCGTACAACGGATGCACTCGTGAGGGTGCCTACATCCGCAAGGTCGTGAAGTACGACCCGCAGGCTTCGACCCTCTACCTGGATTAGCAGATTTGCCTGCGGCCTGAGTTGTGGCTCAGTCCGGCGGGTTCGCTGTTCATCCCGACTTGACAATGAACGAAAGGTAAGACCGTGACTGCGAGCATCTACGTCGCCAGCCTCACCGACTACAACGCCGGGCGTCTGCACGGTGAGTGGCTGGACGTGCTCGACTTCATCGACGGCGCAGACTTACTCGCGGCGGTTGACCGGATGCTGCGGAAGTCTCCGACCGCTCGGCGTGAAGGTGCCGTGGCCGAGGAATGGGCCATCCATGACTACGACGGGTTCGGCGGCTTCGAGGTCAGTGCGTGGGCTCGCTTCGATGACGTCTTCGACCTGGCCAAGACGCTCGATGAGCTGGAGAAGCTCGACGAGGCCGAAGCGTTCACGGTGTTCATCCAGGAAATCCGTGGTCTCGATGAGTTCGATGGCCTGACCGACGCTGTGGCCGGATTCCGGGATGCCTATGTCGGAGCGATGAGCCCGGCCGACTACGCCTACGACGTCATGGAAGACGCGTTGTCGCAGGTGGACGACACGATCCGCATGTACTTCGACTTCGAGGCGTACGGCCGCGACCTGGTGACCGGCGGCGACATGACCTACGCCGAAGGCTTCCTCTTCTGGAATCACTGAGCCTCTTGCCTGGGGCCGTGAGCTATCGCTCCGGCCGCCGGGTTCTTCGCTGAGAGATGGAGAACACATGCAAGACATGACACCGACGCTCGGAAAGATCCAGCGCACCAACGTGATTGCCGATCAGGTGATGTATTCGGTTGACGTCACATACCCCGGAGAGCCCACCAAAGAGATTGCGTTTCTGCGTAACTCGCGAGGTACCGGCCACGTCTTCATGCACCTTGATCCGTTCGGCTGGACGCGAGTCGAGAACCCGGATCGTTTCGGAAAGTTCGGCCCGGAATGGGTGCGGCGCTACTTCCTGGAGGACTGATCGTGACCACGTTCGAACAGACCGACTCCGTGTTCGCTATCGCGGACGCCGTGGCCCATCACATCGGACCCGGCTGGTACGCCGAAGGTTTCGGCAGTAACGAGGGACGGGCCACGATTCAAGGCCCCAACGGAATGGCGCTGCTGCTGACCTCGCGCCGAGGCTTGTACTCGGTGCCGCGCGGCATGATTCGCGTGCTGCCCCAATACGGCCCGGCTAGAGACCACCTGCCCAAGAACCTGCGCGGCCTGGAGATCAACGTCTCGATTGACAAGGCTTCGTTGATGATTGCGCGAGAGATCAACCGGCGGTTGATGCCCGCCTACGAGCACGCCTATGCCGTGGCCATCGACGCATGGCAAGGCTTCCGCCAGCAAGAGCTGGACGACCGGGAGACCGAAGCTGATTTGGTCAGTGAGACGAACGCGACGTGGCTGCCTGGAATGCAGCGTGGCGAGTTCGGTGTCCATGGTCGCGGCGGCGACTTCCGGGTGCGTGACGGGCAGGTGCGCTGGGAGCTGCTGTTGCCCCCGGAGGAATCACGCGCGCTGGCCCGATTTCTCGCCGGTCTCCTTGGATAGACTTCGGAACAAGGGAAGGGAAGAAATGAGCAACCACACCGACGAACGCGTGGCCAGCCTGGAGGCATGGGCGTTCCGCAAAGATACTGAGACAGAACGGTTTCGGCGCATGGTCTCCGACGAGATCGGCCCCATCCTCGGCGCACTCGCCGACCCCGAGACTAAAGAGCTGATCAGCGTCCCCGAGCAGTTCGGTGAGGTCTTCAACCGCCTTGATGTCATCGAGGCCCGGCATGACGCCCACACCGGGATGCTGAAAGCGATCCTCGCCAAACTCGGCTAACCGCACACCGCACACCGCACCCCCTGAGCCAAGCGCCCAGGGGGTTTTTCTATGCCCTGAACAGGAACTGAGACATGGCAATCAACTGGGAAGACAAGGTTCGCAAGCTGCTGGCACTGGCCGAAGGGCCGGGAGTCACCGAGGCCGAAGCCGAGCTGGCGCGCGAGCAGGCGTACTCGATCATCGCGTCCCGAGGACTGGACGAAGCGAAGATCCGCGCCGCCCAGGGCGCGCAGGCCCAGCAGGCGGAGATCGTCGTCAAGAGGTTCGATGCGACCGGCCAATACCAGCTGCTACAGCTGCGGCTGATGCATCGGATCGCAAGCGCCCTGCACTGCGAATCGTTGCACTGGACCCACGACAACCACGGCATGATCGTCGGCGCGAAACCGCACGTCGAACGAGTCATGTTGTTGCTGGCACTGCTCGCCCCGCAAATGGTCAAGGCCACGAAATCAGCACGGCCGGAAGGCTATTCGTACATGACTGGCGGCGAGGTTCGGTCCTGGCGGCGATCCTTCGCCATCGGATGGCTCGAACGCGTCGGCCGGACCCTGCGGGACAAGGAACAGACCGTGGCCACCTCGACCGAGGCCCAGACCACAGGTGCCGCGCTGGTCCTGGTCGATGACCGCCAGCGCGCCGAGCTTGCACGCAAGGAGCGGTTCGGCAAGCCGAAGACCAGTAAGTACAAGGCTCCAGGCTCCGGGTTCCGAGACGGCTGGACCGAGGGAGCGAACGCCGATATCGGGGACGGCCGGCTGAAGGGCAGCCGACTTGCCCTCCACTCCTGATTCGCGGGTTCGCTACGCCCCCAGGCCCTCGCCGGCCTGGGGGCGGTGTGAGTTACGAATCGAAAGGAACAAGACATGAGCACCGTAGAGATCCTGAGATCCGACGTAGATACCTTCCTTGATGCATGGGCCTCGGGGTATCTGGCCAGCGATATCGGCGAGAAGCTTTGCTGCGGCGAGGTAGAAGCCTTGGCGCACTTGATGATCGGCCTGGGGCGGCTGGACGCCGCCGAAAACTGGATCGCATTCCACGCCGAGGGTGACGACTGCGGCGACCAGCACTGCCGCTGCGCTGGCGATCACTGTGCCAACCCGGAGGAGAGCCTGTACCAGGAGGGCAAGGAATGAAGACCAAGACGATTCGCGTGTCCTGGAGCACGGTCGAGTACTACCACGACGTGATCGAGGTTCCGGCGGACCTGGATCTCACCGACGAATCCGCGGTGCTGGAGCAGATCGCCTGCAAGGCGTCGTACTGCTCGGACTATTCCGATAGCTCGGATCTCATTGACGCTGAGCTGGTTTCGGATGAGGAAGACGAGCTATGAGGACCCGCAGTCGAGAACGCATCCAGTTCCTGACTGACGTGTTGACAACGGCGGTAGAGGGGGGCATCGGCTACTGGTCGGAGCTACGCGGATACCTGCACGAGGCGCCGCACGCACACGCGGTGATCGTCGACTACGAGGACGGGGAGAAGTACCACGTCGATATCGAAACGATCGCCCACGGGCTGAACGAGGTCTCGCGATCTCACGACGTCACGGGCATGAACCACAAGGCGCGCCAGCTGATCACGGCCGCCAATCGAGAGAACGACTTCGCTCCGGCCGGGTACCGGTACGGAGACATCGACTCTGAGGTTGCTGACATGGTGCTGCAAGTGGCGCTGTTCGGGGAGGTTCGTTACGGCTGACTATGAGGAACAGGGGCGTCAACTAGGTCTGCGGTAGGGGATGATCGCAGGTCATGGCGATAGTTGACGTGACACCGAGGGCTGGATAGTATTCCGAATCGCCGAGGTAACCGGAAGGTTTCCGAGATCTGACCACTGGGTTCTCCGCCCGTGGTGCGACAACAGAACAAGACCACCGCCCTGAGAGCGGGTTGTGTCGTTCTGTTCGATCCCAACGCGATGACGACATATGCGAATCAGGGACCGAGAATCCTTCATCAACCCGCAAGGGAAAGGTATGGTCACTTGACAATGACTAGCATCCAGGTGGTACCTTCGCCGGGACCGACCGCATACAACAGAAGAAACTTGGGGGCTCCTCAATGGACGGCCACAACAGCGAAGACAAGCTCACGCTGTCGATAATCGAAGACTTGACAGGGAAGGGCTTAAATCAGACCGAAATCGCCGATATGTATGGCGTGACCAGGCAGTATGTGTCCTGGGTCAAGAAGACCTACGGCGGTAAGCAGACTCCGCGCGAAATAGCGCTGAAGAACTTTCCGTGGATATTGACGACGCAACAGGGGCAAATGGCCCCTGCTCGCAATCTGCGTAATCACGCCGAATTCATGGCAACCGGCGGCCGAGGGATGACCGCCGATAAGTTGACCAAGCTGCGCAATTTTTATAAGAAACTCCGCGAGCAAAATGTCGTGGTCGAATTCGACCCGTCCTTGCCGCCGGAGCCGGGGGTCAGCTCGGTCGGAGGCTTCGCCTACCGGCCGCGTGAGGCTTCGGACGGGGATCTGTTGATCCGCGTCAACGAGCACACACAGATGAATGAGGAAGGCAAGATCATATGGAGGTTTCCTCCTCGAGAACCGTGACCGCTTCGCACTCGCAGATGCTTGCGGCCAGTCACCACGCATTACCGGTCCATGCCTTCGCTCACGTAAGTATTTCGGTGCCGTCCCTGCTGTTCGTGACGACGGCAATGATCGCCACCGGCGTGTGGACGATGTTGGTCTATCGGAGCAGCGCTACTCGGTTGGACGACGAACTACTCCAGCCGATCGCGGATCTCTACGCAGCGTCACCACCGGCCGAGGTGGAGACCCATGAGGACGAAGACATGATGTTCGGGGAAGGCATCGCGTCGGTCCACTACTTCCGAGAGCCAGGCTATGCGTAGCCCGGTCACGCATCGCAGCGTCTCGCAGCTCCAGCAATACGAAAAGTGCCCGTACTCATACAAACTCGCCCGTCTGGACCGGGTGTGGTCCCGGCCGGCCGCCTGGCTCGCGCAAGGCTCGGCAGTGCACACTGTCGCCGAGATGTATGAGCGATCGGACCGAACCATGGATCTCGAACAGGCCCAGGATCTATTCCGCGAGGAGTACTCGAACGAGATCGCCAAGTACACCGAGCGCACCCCGAACTTCGAGTATTGGTTCTGGTCGGGACGGTACAACGGAGAGCGTGACATCGAACGCCGGTACGGGCTGGGCTTGGACCAGGTCGGCCGATATCTCGACTGGTACGAACGGCACCCCGAAGAGGTGATCTGGATTGCCCCAGACGGCACACCAGGGATCGAACTCGGTTTCGACATCGACTTGGACGGGGTAAAGGTCCGCGGCTACATCGACGCGGTGATCCAGACCGGCGACGAGGTTCGAGTCCGCGACAACAAGACCGGCAACCAGCCGGGCGGGGACTTCCAGCTCGGCGTCTACTCGGTGGCCCTGGCCGACGAGTTCGACATCGACCCGCCGCAGGTCGGCGACTACTGGATGGGCCGGTCCGGCAAACCCACCAAGGACTACCGGATCGGTGAGTGGACCCGCGAACGGGTCACCGAGTCGTTCCACGAGCTGGAGGACAACATCCAGGCCGAGAGATTCGATCCCAAGCCCGACCCCGACAAATGCCGATTCTGCGACGTGAAGGCGTCGTGCGCCTTTGCCATGGGCTGAGACTTGACAATGAACGGAGATGTCATGAACTTGACCCCCGATGACCCGCTGTTGACCTCCGGCTATGCCCCGCATGAGACGGCCGCGGTGCTGCGGATGCACCGCAACGGCACCCCCGGTTTTGCCATCGCCGAGACGCTGGAGATGAAGGGAACCGAGCTGGTCAAGGCGCTGCAATCGGCCCTGGACGCCGAGGGTGAAGCCAGTCGGCGAGGGGTGCCCATCCACGACGCCAGGGCCAAGAGGGATTCATGACCGTGGCGCCGTTGAAAGTGAGGAGGACCACAGATCTATACGCCGCTTCAAAGTCTCTACATCCGTGGATCGGCCGGTGAGCCGTTGCCTACGGTGTTCCAAGCCCTGGAGGACAAAGGGACACGCTTCCTTCGCGGCCAGCTCGTCCTGATCTCGGCCGGGCCGGGCACCGGCAAGTCGGCTTTCGTGCTGACGCTGGCGCTCCGCGCAAGAGTGCCGACGCTGTACTTCAGCGCGGACTCCGATGCCTTCACCCAGGCAACTCGCTCGGTGTCCATCCTGACCGGGTGGCCGCTGGAGAAGGCGGCCCAGGCCGTTCGCGGCGACCAGCTCGGCGACGCGGCGAGTGTTTTCCGGGGGATTCCGATCCGCTTCAACTACGAGGCGAGTCCGAACCTGGACAACATCGAGAACACGATCCGGGCCTACGAGGAGGTCTACGGGACCTTCCCGGAGCTGATCGTGATCGACAACGTGACCAACGTCCGCTCCGGCGGCGACGGCGACGATGACCCGTTCAGCGGCCTGGAATCGCTGATGGACTACCTCCACGACATGGGGCGGCAGACCGGCGCGTGCGTCATCGGCTTGCACCACGTCACCGGCAGCTACAACGACGCCGACAAGGCCATCCCGCTCAGCGGCGTGAAGGGGCAGATCACCCGAGTGCCGGAGATGGTGCTCACCCTGCATCGCAGGATCTCTGACGCCGACTATGGCGTGGACACCCTCTATGTCAGCACGGTGAAAAACCGCGGTGGCAAGTCCGACCCCTCGGGTGCGGACGCCGCCGAACTCGAGTTCGTGGGCGATTCGATGCAGATCCGGGACTTCCTCTACCCAATTACTTGACAATGAACGGAGGCTCGATTGGCGACCCGCCGCCCCGCCGGGAAGGCGAAGGTGTGCGTCGACTGCGTAACCGAACGCATCACCACCAAGCGCAAGGCTCCGCATCCGGGACCACGCTGCGCGACACACCACCGCAAGAAACGAACATCGCGCCGCGACTACTCGCACGAGAAACACATCGGCGATCAGTACGGCATCACCAAGGAGGAGTACTGGGCGATCTACGAGGCCCAGGGCCGCAAGTGCGCCATCTGCCGACGAGCGACCGGCGTACGCAAGAAACTCAGCGTCGACCACGACCACGCCACGGGCATGGTGCGAGGTTTGCTCTGCACGATGTGCAACCGAAATGTGTTGGGCCACTTGAGAGATGAGCCAGAAGCCTTCGACCGAGGCAAGAGATACCTGAGTCATCCGCCGGCTGTGGAGGTGATCGGATGCCGGATCGTTCCGGAGGGCGGAGCGCCGGTGAGGGGCGGGCGCTGATAACCCAGGTCATCCACCGGTACTGCCCCGACTGGGTTCCGCCCGACGCGGGCCGTAACGAGTGGGTCAGCTGCCGGTGCCCCTTCCACGGCGACGACTCGCCATCGGCGAGCGTCTCCTACGCCAGCAGCGCATTCAAGTGCTTCGCCTGCCCGGTCAAGGGCGACGCGATAGCGATCATTCGACAGCAAGAGGAGGTGAGCTTTGCAGAGGCTGTCCGAATCGCAGAGGACCTTTCTCCGGACGGCGGCCGAACGGTACGCCAGAAGCCTGCCCGAAAGCCCGGCCGAAGAGTATTTGGGGACACGGGGCCTGATGGGTCCGAGCGTCCGCGAGACCGTCAGCGGCTACGCCCTGGGATACGTGGCCGATCCACTCCCTGGTCATGAGACGCACCGCGGATCGTTGGCCATTCCGTATCTGCGGTGGTCGCGTGAGCACGGCTGGGCCGTGGTCTCGATCAGGTTCCGCTGCATCCAGGACCACGAGCACAAGGGCCATGGCAAGTACATGACCACGGCGGGGGACAGGCCCAGGCTCTACAACACCACGGCTCTGCTGGAACAGAGCCCGATCATCGCCATCACCGAAGGCGAGATCGACGCCATCACATCGCAGGTATGCGGCGTGCCCACGGTCGGAGTGCCGGGGGCCGAAGCGTGGCAGCCCCACTTCCGAGAACCCTTCCTCGGGTATCGGGACGTGTTCGTGCTCGCTGATGGCGACGAGGCGGGCCACCGATTCGCCAACACCGTGGCCAAGTCCCTGCCGAACGCGAAAGTCATTCCCTGCCCGCCGGGCGAGGACGTCAACTCTCTAGTCATGAGTAAGGGCAAAAGCGCTCTACTGGAAAGGATCTCGTGATCACCGTCTACAGCAAGCCGGGCTGCCAGCCGTGCAAGATGGCTATCCGGATGATCGAGGGGTCCGGCGTGGACTACGAAGTCATCGACATCACCGAAGACGGTGACGCCTACTCGTACGTCAAGAACGGACTGGGCGCGAACTCGACACCGGTCATCGAGTGGGGCGAAGAAGTCGTCTATGGCTTCACCCCCGAGACCAAGCCCCATGTCCGCAAGCTGATCGAACTCGAATCCGCGCCGACCGTCCACGGCGACGGCGTTTTCCAGCACTGATACTTGACAATGAACGGAGCGAGCGTAGTGCCCGACACCATCAACCCCGCCCACTATCAGGGCTTCTCCAACGGTGCCCAGGTAATCGACATCTCGGAGAATCTCACCCCCAACGCCGCTCAAGCTGTGCAGTACATCGGCCGATCCTCGCGGCTGGATGGCAACAACAAGGGCAACACCCTCGAAGACCTCCGCAAGGCGCACTGGTTCATCGACCGGGAGATCAGCCGCCTGAAGGCGGTCCAGCCCGCTGCCGACGAGAAGGTCCGCGCGCAGCTCGACGACTGGGCGAAGTACCTGACCTCAGATCTGTTTCAGGCCGCCGGTCTGCCCCATCAGTGGCTGCTAGGTACCGAACAGAAGCCCGAGCCGCGCGAGTTCGATTCGCTGCTCGACCTGCCGCACGGGGTGATCTTCCGTGACATGGACGGCGACGAATGGCGGCGCGACTCCGACGACGTGCTGACCTGGCGAGACTCCGGAACCTTCAGCTGGGACACGTGGGACTGCCACACCATCGAAGATGACGAAAGCTACGGCCCGTTCATCGAAGTTATTGAGAGCGAGGCACTTTGAGCAAACGCATCGTCATCGTCCCGGACACCCAGCTACCGTACGACGACTCGAAAGCGCTGAAGGCGGTCATCCGCTTCATCGGCGACTACCAGCCCGACGAAGTGATCCACATCGGCGATCTGATGGACTTCCCTCAACCCAGCCGCTGGAACAAAGGCACCGCAGGGGAGTTCGAAGGCAGCGTGTTCGCCGACGCTGAGGATGCCAAGCGCAGATTCCTTGAACCGCTGCGCGCCGTCTACGACGGGCCGGTGGGCGTGCATGAAGGCAACCACGACGAGCGGGCGCGGACCTACTTGGCCAAATACGCTCCGGCGCTTGCGGAATCGGGTGCGTTCGACATCGACGTTCTGTTGGACTTCGAAGCGTACGACATCACCCTGCTGCCCGAGTTTCATGACGTGGCTCCCGGCTGGATCACCACCCATGGCCACCGGGGCAGTATCCGGCTCTCGCAGGTGGCCGGTGGCACTGCACTGGGTGCGGCCAAGAAGATGATGACCTCGGTAATCATGGGCCACACGCACCGGATGGGTATCGCTTCGCACACCTACGGCCGAGGAGGCAAGGTCACCACGACCGTCACCGGCATGGAGGTTGGAAACCTCATGGACATGAAGAAGGCGCAGTACCTCAAGGGCGGAACGGGCAACTGGCAGAGCGGATTTGGTCTGCTCACCGTTGACGGCAGGCACGTCAAGCCGGAGGTGGTGCCGATCTCGGCGGGCAAGTTCGCCGTCGACGGGGAAGTCTGGAAGGTCTGAAACTTGACAATGAACGGTACGGATGTCAAGGCCGCCGTGAAGCGTGCCGCCGCCTCGGTGGTGATCCAATGGCCCGACGTCATCGAGGCTGATGACCTGGAACAGGAACTCTGGATCTGGATCACCGAGAGTCCCTCGGTGCGGGCCAAGCTCGTCAACGGCACGATGCGCGACCGACACAACCTCCTGGTTCGCAAGGGCCACTCCGTGGCATCGGCAACCCGCAAGTCCAACCTGCGCTTCGCCGCGGAGTTCCACTACTCCGTGGATGACGCCAAGGCGATCCTGGGCGGCGACGAACGCGGAGCGGACAGCCTCGACGACCTCACCGAGGCCATGGACCAGTTGCGCGGCCGCAACCCCGAGCAGGCCGAGGTCATCCGCCGCAAGTACGGCGAGGGCGAAGTGCTGGGCACCGACGCGGCCCGCAAGATGCTCCAGCGCGCCCTGGTCTCACTCACCGACGAAATGAACCGCATCGTCCGGGAGAAGTTCGACGCCTACGGCGGCGGACCTGGCTCCCGCAAGGCGATCTCCAATCAGGCGGCGCAGGCTGCCATCCGCGTGTAAGGAACTTGACAATGAACAGTCTGCTCGACTCGACGTTCAACGGCATGGGTGCTGGCGAGATGTACCGCGCCTGGACGGCACCGGGCGTGTTCCCCGACCAGCCCCAGCCCCGCCTGGAGAACTGGCCGAAAGACGATCTCGAAATGTACTGCGGCATCTACGAATAGCCGCCCCGCGGCTTCGATCAACCAATCTCTCGAGAGGCAACAACAACTATGGGTTTTCCCGATCCTTTCTCCGGTGCGGCTGCGGCTTCCGAGGCCCAGGACGCCCAGCCGGCCTCGGGCGGCAGCGTCTTCGACACCCCTCCGGCCCAGGCAGTCAAGGCTGAGCGACCGGTAGCAGCCGGTGACGGCAAGGTGGTGCTGACCTTCAAGGGCGGTGCAGGCTACGACGCCCCGTGGGTGGTCATCCATGCGGCGGATCTCGCCGATGCCTACGACCAGGTGAGCGGCGAGAACTCCACTCTGCTGGCCTCGCTGATGAAGGAAGTCCAGGCCGGTGGTCAATTCTTCTCCAGCCTCGGTTCCTCTGCCCCCAAGGGTGGCAGTGGTGGCGGTGGTGGACAGCGCCAGCAGCGCGCGCCGCAGGAATCGGCCCCCGGTGGCCAGTCCCGCCAGTGCTCGCACGGCGAGATGGTGTTCAAGTCCGGCGTCGGTAAGAACGGCAAGCCTTGGAAGGCGTTCATGTGCCCGGCCCCGCGCAACGCACCTGATCAGTGTGACCCCGACTTCCTGCGCTAGCCGACTTGACAATGAACGGAAGGGGCGGGGTTGCCCGCCCCTCCGGGGGTCGCAGGCGCCCCACTCATAGCCACGAAAAGGACACTGTATGAAGCAAATTCACGTCGAGATGCTCGACGGGACCACCGCGGAGTTCGAGGACTCGGACGCGGTACTGGACAAGAGCGAAGGAACGCTCAACATCTTCGCCCCCGGCGGGGACTTCTGCGTCTTCAACTGGGCTCACGTCTCCTACTACGTTGTCTTCACGATCAACGAGGACGCATAGGCCCATGATCGAGTTTCGGAACGAAGTCGCTGGAATCCCGGTTGTCATCCGGGTTGTGGAGAATGAGGACGACCTAGAGGGCTTCCGCGATTTCATCCGGAACAACCTCGCGATCCTTGGACTCGACACCGAGACAACAGGATTGGGCATCTACGGCGAAGGCTACGGCCTGCGCCTGGTCCAGTTCGGTAACTACACCGAGTCCTGGGTGGTCCCCGTCGAATACGGGGGCCGTTTCGCCGAGGACGTGCGGCTCGCGCTCAACGGCGTCCAGCGGTTCGTGCTGCACAACGCCAGCTTCGACCTCCAAGTCCTGGACCGCTGCATGGGCATCCCTATGGAGTCGATGTGGCCCAAGGTCACCGATACCCGCATCCTGGCCCACCTGGTGGACCCTCGGGGCCGCGACGAAGGCGGGTTCGGTCACTCCCTGGAGGAGGTGACCCGCCACTACGTGGACCCGGTGGTCGCCGATGAGGTCAAGGGGCTCATGGGCCGACTGGCCAAGGAGTTCCAGACTACGAAGGAAAAGATCTGGGCCGCAGTCGATCTCACGCACCCGGACTATCTCCTCTACTCCGGGATGGACCCAATCCTGGCGATGCGACTGCACCAGAAGCTGGGGCCGCTCGTGCCCGATGTCTCCCGCAAGCTGGTGCGCTACGAGCATCGAATCGCGGAGGTCTGCGCAGTCATGGAGCGCACCGGGTTCCTGCTGGACGTGGACTACACGCTGGATCTGTCGGCACGGCTTCAGCAGGTCGAGCTGGACTACAAGGCCAAGGCTGCGGTCTTCGGCTGCGAGAACGTCAATTCGACCGACCAGGTAGCCGACGTGCTGGAGTTCCGCGGCGTTCGCATCCCCGACCGTACGCCCACCGGCAAACGCAAGGTCGACAAGAAGCTGCTGGACCGACTCGTCGCTGAGGGTGATGAGTTCGCCACCGCGGTCAAGGAAGCCAAGAAGGCCGCCAAGTGGCGCTCAACCTGGGTCGACGGATTCCTGAAGAACAGGGACGCGGGGGACAGGTGCCACGCCAGCATCAACGCCCTGCGGGCGCGGACCGCGCGCATGTCCATCACCGGCATTCCGGCGCAGACCCTGCCCAGCGGTGACTGGATGATCCGGCGGTGCTTCCTCGCCGATGAGGGGCAGTTGATCTCTAGCGTCGACTACCAGGCACAGGAACTGCGAGTGCTCGCAGCGTTGAGCGGTGACCGCACGATGATCAAGGCGTTCCACGAGGGCGCTGACCTTCACCTGCTCACCGCACAGGCCGCGTTCGGCTCCCACATCACCAAGGACGATCCGGAGCGCAAGTACGCCAAAGTGGTGAACTTCGGTCGCGTCTACGGCGGCGGTGCCAACACCGTGGCCGAGCAGACCGGCCTGGACATGGAACGCGCCAAGATCGTGGTCGACGGCTTCGACAAGGCGTACCCCGGCGTGAAGGCGCTGAGCAACCGGCTCCAAGCCGAGGCCCGGCGCAACGGCTATATCGTGACCCCGGTCGGCCGTCGCCTCCCGGTGGACAGGTCGCGGGCCTACTCGGCACTGAACTACCTCATCCAGTCCAGCTCCCGCGACGTCACCGGCCGGGCGCTACTGCGCCTCTACGACGCCGGATTCGGCCCGTACCTGCGGCTCCCGATCCACGACGAGATCCTCGCCTCGGTCCCGGCCGAGCACGCCGAATGGGGAGCCGCCGAAATCGGCCGGCTCATGGCTGAGGACATGGGGCCAGTCCACATCGGCACCGATCCCGAAGTCGGCGGCCGGTCCTGGGGATCGCTCTACGGCGCTTCCGCCTGACCCTCACTTGACAATGAAAGGAAGCCATGGACGACCAAGAGTTCTTCGACGACCTGTATAGGGTCTGGACCCAGATCGACGGTGAAGCGTGGCTCCCGGAGGCGGATGACGAGAACGAGCTGTGGCGGGTTCGAGTAGTCGACGCCGAGGGCAGAGACGTTCGTGACCCGATCCAGTTCCTCACCGGGGCCGAGGCTGCCTTCGTCTCGAAAATCCATGGCGCGCTGCCGGATATCGTCCGCCGCTACCTTGCGGCGCAAGACGAGGCGGAGCGGCTCGACATCGAAAGGGACAACCTCGTCGCCGAGGTCATGCGGCTGGAATTGGAGCTAGCCGAGGTCGAAGCCGATCAGATCGGCCGCTCATAGCGATACCCCTCTCCCTGCCGGGAGGGGGGTCTTTTCGTGTATCTGACGCCTATTCGAGCGATCGTTCGGTGCCAGCCAAGACCTGCGCCGCGTAGTCCGGCGCGCACTGGAGGGGATAGTCGCGGATCATGCCGCCGAGGTTATTGAACCGGCGGCGAATCTCGTTCACATGTTCTGCGCGGGTATGCAGCCGTGCGCGGATCTCGTTGCCGCTGTCGTGGTGCGCCCGCTCGGAGATCTCTGCGGTCGCGGCGTACTTCTCCGCTACGAGCGCATTGACCCGCTCGGATATGCACTCCCGAGTCAGGCCCGTCACATCGACGTAAACGGTTGTCAGGTAGTCACTTTCGGCCATGATGTGAGATTCCCCTGATCGTCGGTGTGGGCATCCACCGCCGAAAGAAGCTGCTCTGCAAGCTCTTTCGTTCGTGCGAGGATTGCCCAGCTGTGGACGCAAGGGCCGTCGTAGTCGTCACCGCTCCAATACCCGACCGCGTGAGTTCCCTGAACATGCAACTTGAAGTAGTACGACCCGGCGGTGATCACGCCTTCGTCGCTGGACTCGTAGTAGCCGGTCAAGGTGTTCGTCCCACGGTGCAACCGCAACTCGCCTGTGAAGGCGAAGTCGCCTGCCTCGATCGCGTTCTCACCCTGGGCGCGGTCTGCGTCGATAAGAAGAAGGTCGCCGTCCTGGGTGAGCATCAGCGCCGCGGTGTCCACCCGGCGCACGCCATCTTTGAAGCTGTAGTTGCTGGTGTACCAGCGGCCTCCGAGACGAGGCCCTTGTGGCAGCGGCCTATACAACTCGGCCACTGACACTTCGAGGTGATCGGCGATCATGAGCATTACGGATGCCGGAGGTTCCTGTTCGGCGTTCTCGTAGCGCCGCATCTGGCGGTCGCTGACACCCACCGCGGCGGCAAGAACTGCCTGGTCGACCTTCTTTTGGATGCGGTGGTACGCGATGCGCCCAGCGATGGCTTCCCGGATGGCGGCGTTGTCGTAGTTGCTCATAGCTGCTGATCCTCTTGGCGTCGGGTGCAGGGGATGCGAGGGAATGATCCCGCATTCAGTCTGTCCGATCACCATGAACCGAGTATAGTCCGGTACGGACAAATTAGTCCGGTGTCTGACAGATTCGCACCATGAGGAGTGAAAGTGCTGTTGCGACCAACCGCAGTGGGCTACCTCCGGACCGACGTGTCGAGGCTGGCTCAGCTCTGGGATCAGAGCCAGATCCGGAAACTCGCCAGCAAGCTCGGCTACGACTTCGCCGACATGGTGGTCTTCGACCCGAAGTTCGGCAGGCCCCCGCTCGCGCGCTTGAAGGCTCAAGTGACGCGGCTTGGCGCGGAGGCTGTCATCGTTCCCAGCCCGGAGCACTTCGCGGCAGGGGAGATCCCAAACGATCTGGTCCTACGGGTCGACGTGGTGACCGTCAGCCCGGAGAAGACATACGCACGTTCCTAGGCGGCCCAATGAATCCTTGTCGTGTCTCCGCACTATGCCGCGTGGACGTAGGCCCGGAGCGTCTCTCGTTCCTCTTGGGCGTCCTTGGAATCGGGAAAGTGCTTCGCCAACAGGCCATCCAGCTGGTTCAGCCGCTTTCGGACCCACGAAAAATGCGCCTCGATCGGCTGCTCCAGTACGGGGGAGACGGCCGCCAGGCTGGCGTCCAGATCGCCTACTCGGGCGTTTGCCATCGCGAGGTAGATCGTCGTCAGCATCTCATCGCCGGGGGACCGCTGCACCTTCCACGCTCTCAGAGCGTCCTCGGACGCCGTGATCGACTTGGTCAGCGTCTTGCTGTCATCGGCCCACATCAGCGAAAACCCGTGGTAATAAATCTGTTTCGCGGGAGTGAAGGTGAACAGGCCGGGGATCTCGTCCGGCCGGCAATGGTCGCGTACTCGATCAGCCTGTTCGAGAAGCTCCAGCGCCAGCGTCGAGTCGCCGAGGTTCGCGACCGACGCGGCGAGGCCACACAGCAGCCGCGGCTCCGTAGTGCCGGTCGAACGGCCGACGTAATTCAGCCCATCTTCGGCGGCACCGCGGGCAAGCTCGAAATCCTTCGTGAAGCGGAATGCGAGAGCCTGTGTGCCTCGTGCCCACGCACGGAGCTGGTCGTGCCCCGCCCGGTCGCCGAGCTGGAAAGCCGCCTCGGCATGGACCTTCGCGTGGTCGTGCTGCCCGAGGTCCAAAGTCAGATAGGACAGGACGCCGCAGACACGGCCCAGAGCCACATAGAGATCACGAATCTCGTTCGGGGAGTGGGCACCGACTCTGAGCCGTCGAGTCAGTTCGGCACGTATCCCAAGCGCTCGTTTCAGGGTCTCGTCGTAGGACTCGAGCCGTGCCTTCGTGGAGATGTCCACGATCCGCTGGCCGATGTCATCCAGCGCAACCCCGTCCGGGGCGAGGATCAATTCCTCGGAGCCCTGCCGGGCTTCCTTGAGCATCCTCATCGTGTCCTCAGCCCGAGCCCGCTCGGCCTGATCGGCATCCCACGAAGCGACCAATTCGCCACCGGCACAAAGCAACAGGTCCGCGTCCTCGACCCACCCCCGGTTATTCGGCCACCTTCGACCGGCCTCGATCGCCAATACCCATGTGTGGTCGCAGAACAGCGCCCCGGCGAGGTCCCGCAGACTCAACTGGCGGGCCAAGCGGTAGCGCCGGAGCGTGGTTCCGGTCCGGTTAGGGCTCATGCTCGGCAATCGTGGTGCCGTTTTGTCCATCTCTCATCATCCCCGGTGGTGACAGATCCCAGGTGCGCCTTTGTCACCACCGTAGCCCCTCCGGAATTCAGCCGGGGTGGTGAGCTGAATTCACCTCCGGCAGGGCCGCGGTCCGACCAGAGGCGGCCCCTAAAGCAAAGGGCGACAAGGGGAGGCGTCATGAAGGTCCGACCGACAACCGTCGAATCTCCTGCCGAGCGAAGGCCATGCGATGTCCGTCGATGATGCGCTAGCGATTCTGAGCGAGGAGCGCCCTGCTCGATGGTTGCAGTACGAGGACGGGTCATGGGCTCCTGTGTGGGACGACGGCTGGGTCGGCGAACCCATCACGGCGACCGACCTGATCCAGATAGCCCGGAGGGACCTTGCCGCGCTCGAAAGCGCCGGATTCCTCGTGGAAGTGATCGACGTCGAACCGCTCGAAGTGGTCGATACCGAGTGGTTGCCCGAGTTGGAACACGCAAGCAGCAGAACCGGAGGAAACGACCATGAAGCGCGCACATGACGAAGTGGCTGCCATCCTTCGGTACGCGGCTCGCGGTGGTGTCGAAGCGCTGGAAAGCATTGCGGCAGAGCTGAAAAGCCAGATCGCATCCGAACGGCCACGACGAAAAGCCGCCGGACTACAGGACGAAGTTGATGCCGCAGTTGAGGCGTACACGCGGCGCGAGTCGACGACCGATCTCAATCGGGGGTGACGCGGTGTCGTTCAACTGGTGGCGGGAATCCGAGCCTGACGAAACGTCTGCACAGGCGATTGTCGACCGAGTACAGGCGGAATGGCGAGCTGAGCGGCAACGCCTGGCGGCAGTAAGCGACGGAGACGGCGGGGCGGGTTTAGGGGCTCACGCGGCCCCCGACGAGGAACTGACGATCGAGCAAGCCCACCGGGAGACGCAGACGCATCGGAACTGCCTCGCCGAGGAGTGCCCGAAAAAACGTGCAGCGTTCCAGCGGCTGGTAAAGGCCGGCCGAGTAGTGCCGGACAGCGCCCGATCAGAGGCATACATGCGGCAAGTCGTGCCACCAAGGAAGGAAAGCTAGTCATGAAGCTAACAGGCCCCCACCGACCTCTACCTCTGCTCACCACGGCGGAGCGAGATCGGATGCGGTCGGAGTTGCGGGAAGTGATCGAGTACCGCAAGAGCGGTCTATCGGTGAACTGGATCGTCGGCTGCCCGCTCGATTGCGGGTACTGCGTCCGCCATCTGTTCGACAATTTCGGGATGAAGGTGCCCAAGGCGCTCATGTCCGAGGCCGAAGCCGCGCGGAGGCTGTTGGGCCACAAGTACTTCCGTCCACACATCACACCGATCCAGCTGCTCAACCGGGCCACTGACCCAATGCTTCCTCGGGTAAAGCCGCACACCTTCGCGATGTTGGGACAACTGGACCGCCAGGGCCTGACCAACCATGTACTGGTCATCACGCGATGGCGGATCGAGCCCGAGGATTGCGCAATCCTCAACTCGTTCAACAACATTCGGCTAACACTGTTGGTCACGCATTCTGGTATAGGCGACGAACGCATAGAACCGGTCGACTCGAACATCGCCGCGACCTCACTACGTGTGGCGCACGACCGCGCCGACCGATATCGGGTGGTCCTCTACTGGCGGCCGATAGTGCCGGGGCTCAATGACAGCAACCAGCACATCCAACGGGCGTTCGAGTTGAGCCGCCATGCACATGCGACCGTGTTCACCGGCTTGTTCTTCAAAGAGCAGATCCGCGACTACTACTTATCCAACGGATTGCCCGAGCCCTACGAGGAGGGCGCTCGTCGCAAGGTATTCCCCGAACATCTTGAAGACCGAATCCTCACCGCAGCAGCCGAATTCGGTACAGGATCGCCGCTGTTCCGCAAGACCAGCTGCGCGGTCACCTATGCCCACGGCGTCGCCGACTACAACGGGCATTACGGTATCCGGGAGCTGTGCGACATCTGCCCGGCAAGCCAGCTGAAACGCTGCGCCAACGGATGGCGGCGGCCGGACCCCAATCACGTCGCTACGCTCGCCGAGCAGTTGGGCGGGCAACTTGTCGAGATCAACGACCGCGCCATTGTGGTCGACGGCCTTGACGAGCCGCCCCGCTACTTCATGCAACACAACCTGGGCTATCAGATACACGACATTGCTAAGCCGCACCACCCGCACCGGCACGGCCGCGCTGACATCGGCTGGTCGGCAACCAAGGAGTCGCTGTGACCGCACCCATGGAGATCCCAAACGCACTGAGCGGCCAGAGGTTGGCCGTGGTCGACGTGGAAGGCAACGGCCAGAACCCACCCGAAATCATCGAGATCGCCATCCTGATAGTGGAAGGCGGCACGGTACACCCCGATGACACGCGGACGTGGTTGATCCGCCCCCAGAACCCAATCACGCCGATCGTGACCCGCAAGGTGCACGGGATCAAGAACAGCGACGTGGCAGATTGCCCGACCTGGCCGGAGGTAGCCAGCGAAATTCAGCTTGCGCTCGAAGACCGGATCGTCGTCGCCCACAACGCCAAAGTCGAACAGAACACGATAGGTCGGCATCTGCCGGACTGGACGCCGCCGATGATCCTCGACACCCTGCGACTGGCGAAGGCCGTGTGGCCCGGACTCAGCGGATACGGCCTGGACAAGCTCATCGAGCATGGCCAGCTCGACACCACAGCCATCGATGCCGTGGGCTACCACCGCGCCTCTTACGACACCTGGGCGGCATGGCAACTGCTGTACCGCCTCGTAAACGATGGGGGCCTCGACTGGTCCGGCCTCGTCGACGCAGCCGCATTGCCTGGGTTTGCACCCGCCGCGGAGCAAGAAGGCGGCCTGTGGTGACCAGCACTCCGAACGAGGTCGACCGGCCAGTGACCATTGCCGTCGTCGGGACCCATTCCACCGGCAAAACGACCTTCCTATCCAGACTCGCCGATGATCTGCGCCGTGACCGGATAGAAGTAGCAGTGGTGGAAGATCTTGGCTCACAAGCGCACCGGATCGGTCTGCCAATTCTCTACCACCACACCTGGGCATCGACCCTCTGGATCATGACGAGGGGCATCAGCACAGAGCTGGAAGCGTGGCTCCACGCTGATGTCGTCTTGGTCGATCGCGGAGTCCCCGACGCACTGGGCTACTACGAAGCCGCACTCGCTTACCAGCAACGACAGCCCGACCCTCGACTTATCCAGCGTCTTGAGCAGATGGCCATCGACCACAGTCGGCACTACGACCAGGTACTCCGAACGGTACTCAACCCCGAGGTGCCGATCGGCTCCGACAAACCACGCGACACCGATCTACGGTTCCGCGAGCTGGCCGATAAGCACGTCGCAGAGGTGCTCCACAGGCTCGGCATCGGCCATGATGTACTTCCGTTTGATGGGCATGACCGCGCGATCGTCGAAGCTCTGGCGCTGATTAAGGGACGGCTCGAAGACCCAGCGGCAGAGTTCTCTTGGGACGACTCCGAGGAACCGACCTCAGTTGCCGTTCACAGACTGGAGGCCGGCTGACGATTCGTCACCTCCTCTCCGGATCACCCCGGTTCGGTGTAGCCGATCCCCTTGTTCAACGGCGTTCCAGCATCGGGCCGAGGGCGTGGCCGCCTACCAGGTGCATGTGCAGGTGATAGACCTCCTGTCCGCCGTGCCGGTTGCAGTTGGAGATCAGGCGGTAGCCCTTCTCTGCAATCCCTTCCTGTGCGGCGACCTTCGCGGCGACAGTCATCATCCGGCCGAGTGCCGGTTCGTGTTCTGGCCGAACATCGTTCAGAGTCGGTATCAGCACGTTCGGCACGATCAGGATGTGTGTCGGTGCCTGCGGTCGGATGTCGCGGAAGGCGGTCACCAAGTCGTCTTGGTACACGACGTCGGCCGGGGCCTGCCCTTGAACGATCCGGAGAAAGGTCGTGTCCTCGCGCATGGCGCAACCCTAGCGAACCTGCGGGTGCCGCTAGCAGTTGTCGAACATCCACTGTCCGTCGATGAATGTCCACGTCCTGGGCTTCATTGCATCGGCTGGCGCACTGGGATCGTTGTCTACAGTCACCACCTGGGCCGACGAGCCGGTGACGCGCACTGTCACCCCGTTCGGGTCCAGCTGCTGATTGCGTCCCTTCATGGCGATCTCCGCCAACGACTTCAAGCTGTCCGCGCTCTCGACTTTCGCCTGGCACCGCTGGGAGTAGAACGCCCATGCACCGTCCCAGTTCTTCGCCACGGTGAGCGTGTTGAAGTCGTTCGCGCGCCGCTTCAACGCTTCCTCCGACTTCGGGTCGGATATCGCCTTGGAAGTACTCACCTGCGCGGCCGGTGACTGACTCGCCTGTGTGGGCGAAGCCTCGGAACTCTCCGAGCAGCCGATCACTCCAAACAGCAGGCCCGCAGCAATCGCACCGGTTCCCAGCTTCATCGCATTCATCGCACAGCTCTTTCTTCCCCTGTCCCTCACGGGCAGGGGTCTTTTCGTGTTTCTCAGGGGTTCCGGCCGGGCGGTTTCAAGCCGCGACAGCGGCTACTGCCGGAGGGATTTCGAGGGCAGCCGGAGAATCGGCAGCCTGTTTGAAGGGCTCGCGCGCCAGCATGACCGTCAGGTGTGTGACGACCAATAGAACGAGCGTGGGGAGCGCCGCAATCGCCTTTGCGATCGGGTTGCCGGGCAACACGGCTTCGGCGTACGCGACGTTTCCGCCGACGGAGAATACAGCGCCTGCCAGCAGGAGCGCCCACGGGTACCAGCGTTTGCGGGGAAGTGCGACTGTCGCGACAGTGGCGACAATCTGTAGGCCGTCGATGATCACCGGCAACATCCACGCCTGGCCCGTGGAAACTCCATTCGCTTCCGCGAGTGCGGTGAGTTTCGTAAACGACATCGAGAACGCAAGCCCGGCAACACAAACGGTTCCGGCGCTAGCGGCTCGGAGTGGCGTAACCGCCGCAACTGCCTTAGACGCGCAAGAAGATAGACTCTCCACTGCACCTGCCCTTTCAGGTGTAAGCCCTCACGCTCGGAGTACCAGTCCGGCGTGGGGGCGCTTCATTCTGCGCCGCAGACGGTAGCAACCGGGCACTAGAGGCGCAAGTCCACCAAACCTCCTCGTAAGTCCTCTACCTGCACGTTTTCCATATACAAACCGTGAAACTTGACGTGCTGGCGTTCATGGACATTCGGCCGATGACGCCCGGCCATCTGCTGGTGATCCCGAAGACCCCGGCGCGCAGCCTGGCCGAGCTGGATCCCGAACTCGGCGGCAAGCTGTTCCGGGTGGGGCAGCGCCTGGCGGCCGCGCTGCGCGCGTCGGAGGTGAACTGCGACGGGGTGAACTTCTTCCTCGCCGACGGTGTCACGGCCGGGCAGGAGGTCTTCCACGTCCACCTGCACGTCATTCCCCGCACCCCCGGCGACGGATTCGGCCTGCGCGGCCGCCCGACCACGCCCCCGCGCGCGGATCTGGACTACCTAGCCACCTCCATCCGCGGCGCACTCGACCGCCTGGGCTAGCGCCCACCTCGCCACCTTCGTCATCCCGGAATGACAAGGAGGCATTTGCTGGAGAAACGCCAGCGGATCAAAATTCGGCATGGCGGGCCGCGGTGGTCTACCTTGAACGAACGGTAAACGCGCGCCCTCTCGGGTGCTGAACTCCTCGTCGTAGGCGTTACGCACCATTCTTCGCCGACCGCGGGGCAGGCTGATGGAGGTGGGGAAGATGCGGCAGAAGGCCGTTGCTGTACTTGTGCTCGCGGTCACCCTGGGCGTCATGGCTCCCCTGGTCGGCCGCACGCCGCGGGCCGCCGCGGCCCGGCTGGTGAGCATCGACGAGCAGAGCCCGACCCGATCCGCGCTCTTCATCGAGTCCGCGGCCATGGACCGCGTCATCCAGGTGCAGGTGCTGCATCCGGCGGGCGGCGGCGCGCGGCCCTCCTACTATCTGCTCGACGGGCTCGATCCCGGTCAGCAGCAGAGCACCTGGACCAACGCCACCGACGCCGAATCGTTCTTCGCGGGCAAGGACGTCAATGTGGTGCTGCCGCTGGGCGGTCAGGCCAGTTACTACACCGATTGGCAGGGCGACGATCCCCGCTTCGGCCGCTATCGCTGGGAGACCTTCCTCACCCGGGAACTGCCGCCGATCATCGACGCGACCTTCGCGGGCAACGGGGTGAACGCGATCGGCGGGCTGTCGATGGGCGGTATCGCCGCCTACGTGCTGGCGGCCCGCAACCCGGACCTGTATCGCGCGGTCGCCGGGTACAGCGCGTGCCCGGATCTCGGGATGGCCCAGGGCGCGATCATGTTCTCCATCGCCAACCGCGGCGGCGATCCGGGCAATATGTGGGGCCCGCCCGGCAGCCCCGCCTGGGCCGAACACGACCCGGCCCGGATGATCGACCGCCTGCGCGGCAAGACCCTCTACCTGTCCACCGGCACCGGCATCCCCGGCCCGCACGAGGCCGAGATCAAACCCCAGCTGCCCGAGAACATCTTCTTCGGCGGCCCCATCGAGGCCGGCGTGGACGCCTGCACCACCGCCTTCGAACAGCGCCTCCGCGCCGCGAACATCCCGGCCCGCATCGACCGCAACCCGGTCGGCACCCACTCCTGGTCCTACTGGGGCGACATGCTCCACGCCTCGTGGCCCACGCTCGGCCCGGCCCTGGGGAGTCAGTGACGGGGGCGGTTGAATTCGCCGTCTTTGGCCCCGGCGACGAAGGCGGTCCATTCGCCCGGGGTGAAGATGAGGATCGGGCCGTCGGGGTTCTTGGCGTCGCGCATGGCGATATTGCCGCTGGCGAGGAAGGCCACCTCGACGCCGCCGGCGCCGTCACCGCTGCGCCGCCAGACGGCGTCGGGATTGATCTCGCGGTTCTTCGCTTCCACGTCTGCTCCTGTGTGATTGGGGGAGTGCGGTGTTCGTGATCCTCAGCACGCCCAGGGTAGTCCGGGCCGTCAGTGGTTTATCGGGCAACCGAACCGGAAACTCCGCTATCTGTGGCGGATATACGGCGTCGACTCGACCCGCAAGCCGGGGAATGTGCGCCGCACCACACCCGAAGCACGACAAGGATGGAGCACCGCATGGCACCCGTCTTCGACAGTTGCGCGGTGGTGCCCCGGCACCTCACCGTCGAGCAGGCACACAACATCGTGCACATCCACCGAAGCTGCCCCACAGACCAGTGCCCGCGTCGCAAGGCCGCACTGTATTTCCTGATGGACTCCCGCCGAGCCGTCCGGGGTCGATGACCGGTCTCCGGGGTTCCCGGCGCTCCCCGGCATCGTCCGATTACGGTGGAGCGCATGGCTCTCGACACTGGTACCGGAACGATCCCGAACGTGGGCGACGCGGCGGCGGTGAAGCCGCCGGTCGCCAAGCAGGTACCGACCGACCGCGTCCATCACGGTGACACGGTCGTCGACCGGTACGAGTGGCTACGCGACAAGGAGGACCCCGAGGTCGTCGCCTACCTCGAGGCGGAGAACGCCTACACCGAGGCGCAGACCGCGCACCTGCAGCCGCTGCGCGACCGGATCTTCGACGAGATCAAGTCCCGCACCCAGGAGACCGACCTCTCGGTCCCGGCCCGGATGGGCGACTACTGGTACTACTCCCGCAGCTTCGAGGGCAAGCAGTACGGGGTGCACTGCCGCTGCCCGATCGACGACGCCGACGACTGGACCCCGCCGCGGCTCGAGGCCGACGCCGAGATTCCCGGCGAACAGATCCTGCTGGACAGCAACGCCCTCGCCGACGGGCACGACTTCTTCGCCCTCGGCGCCTTCTCGGTGAGCCACGACGGCACGCTGCTCGCCTACTCCGTGGACACCACCGGCGACGAGCGCTACGTGCTGCGGTTCAAGGATCTGCGCACCGGCGAGGCGCTGCCCGACGAGATCGCGGGCACCGCGCCCGGCGCCACCTGGTCGCTGGACGGCACCCACGTCTTCTATCAGACCGTCGACGAGTCCTGGCGGCCCGACACGGTGTGGCGGCACCGGCTCGGCACGCCGAAGGAGCAGGACGCCAAGGTCTTTCACGAACCCGACGAGCGCTACTGGGTGAGCATCGGCGCCACCCGCTCGGAGAAGTACCTGATGATCTGGGTGGGTTCGAAGATCACCAGCGAGGGCTGGGTGCTCGAATCCGACGACCCCGAGGGCGAATTCCGGGTGCTGCTGCCGCGGCGCGAGGGCGTCGAGTACTCCGCCGAGCACGCGGTGATCGGCGGCCGGGACCGATTCCTGCTGCTGCACAACGACATCGTCGACGGCGCGAAGGCGGAGAACTTCGTGCTGGCCGAGGCGCCGGTCGAGGATCCGGCCGCCATGACCATCCTGATCGGGCACCGCGACGACGTCCGGCTCGAGGACATCGACTGCTTCGCCGACCACCTGGTGCTGTCCTACCGGCGCGAGGCGCTGCCGCGAGTCGCGGTGTGGCCGTTGACCTCCGAGGGCTACGGCGAGCTGACCGAGCTCGACTTCGGCCTGGAGCTGTTCTCCGCGGGCGTCAGCTCCAATCCGGAGTGGGCGCAGCCGACGCTGCGGCTCGCGGTGACCTCGTTCATCACGCCGACGCAGGTCTTCGACTACGTGCCCGCGACCGGCGAGCTGCTGCTCCGCAAGGAGCAGGTGGTGCTGGGCGGATACGATCCGAAAGACTATGAGCAGCACCGCGATTGGGCGATCGCAGAGGACGGCACCCGGGTGCCGATCTCGATCGTGCGCCGCCGCGATCTGCCCGCGGGACCGAAACCGCTGCTGCTCTACGGCTACGGTTCCTACGAGGCCAGCATCGATCCGGGCTTCTCGGTGTCGCGGCTGTCGCTGCTGGACCGGGGCATGGTCTTCGCGGTGGCGCACGTGCGCGGCGGCGGCGAGATGGGCCGGCTGTGGTACGAGCACGGCAAGACGCTGACCAAGAAGAACACCTTCACCGACTTCGTCTCCTGCGCACGGCATCTCATCGAGACCGGGGCCACCGCGCCGGACCGCATGATCGCCGACGGCGGCAGCGCGGGCGGCCTGCTGGTGGGCGCGGCGGCCAACCTCGCGCCGGAGCTGTTCACCGGCATCCTGGCCAGCGTGCCGTTCGTGGACCCGCTCACCTCCATCCTCGACCCGTCGCTGCCGCTGACCGTCATCGAATGGGACGAGTGGGGAAACCCGTTGGCGGACAAGCAGGTCTACGACTACATGAAGTCCTACTCGCCGTACGAGAACGTCGCGGCCCAGGACTATCCGGCGATCCTGGCCATCACCAGCCTCAACGACACCCGCGTGCTGTACGTCGAACCGGCCAAGTGGGTGGCGCGGCTGCGGGCCACCAAGACCGGCGACTCCCCGCTGCTGCTGAAGACCGAGATGAGCGCGGGCCACGGCGGTGTCAGCGGCCGCTACGAGAGGTGGAAGGAAGTGGCGTTCGAGTACGCCTGGGTGCTGGGCACCCTCGGTCTCGCCGACGTATAGATCACCGCGGGCCGAGCCGGATTCGGTAGCTCGAATTCGTCGCGGCGTCACCCGATCAGCACGGGGTGGTCACCTGCCGCCCCCACAGTGGGTCTATGAGCAGCACCGACAGGGGGTTCGCGGACATGCGTGCACAGCTGATCGTCTCGGTGTCCGGGATTCGTGACACCACCCGCGAGGCGGCGTCGGCCTTCGCGGCGGAGATGGACCGGCGCGCGGTGCCGCTGTCGCTGTTGGTCGCGCCGCGGCTGAAGGGCAAGTACCGGCTCACCGACGACGACGCCACCCAGGAGTGGCTGCGGGCGCGCCGGGCGCAGGGCGACGCCGTCGTGCTGCACGGATACGACCAGGCCGCCACCAAGCGGCGGCGCGCCGAGTTCGCGGGCCTGCCCAAGCACGAGGCCCGGCTGCGCCTGATGGCGGCCGATCGGGTGATGGAGCGGGTGGGCCTGCGCACCCGGCTGTTCGCCGCGCCGCGCTGGAACACCTCCGAGGGCGCGCTGGCCGCGCTGCCCGACGTCGGCTTCCGCCTGGCCCTGACCCTCACCGCGGTGCACGACCTGGAACGCGATGTCGCACAGCGGGCCTGGGTGCACGGCATCGGCGAGGGCTTCCGCGCCGAGCCCTGGTGGTGCCACGCCCTGGTGATGAGCGCCGCCCGCACGGCCCGCCGCGGCGGCATGCTCCGCCTGGCCATCTCGGCCGCCCAACTGTCCCGCTCCGCCCCCCACCAGGCCCTCCTCGACGCCGTAGACCTGGCCCTGTTCCACAACGCAATCCCCGACGTCTACCGCTGGGAGCCCTTCCCCGCCGCCCACGCAGCTTGACCACCAACACGAATCCCCCTCCTGCCCAACCTTTCCCACTGATTCCGGCATGCTTTTGGCCGGAATCTACCGGACGACCAGCGTGACGCTCAGCGTCAGCATCACCACCGCGATAACGGAATCCAGTACGCGCCAAGCTGTTCGGCGGGCGAAGAGTGGGCCGAGCAGGCGGGCCCCGTAGCCGAGGGCGGTGAACCAGCCGATGCTGGCGAGCATGGCGCCCACCGCGAGGAACCAGCGCTGCGGTCCCGCATAGGTATTCGCGAACGAGCCCAGCAGCACCACCGTGTCCAGGTAGACGTGCGGGTTGAGCCAGGTCAGTGCGAGGGCGGTGAGTACCGTCGCGCCGAGCGCCACGGAGGCGTCGGCCGCCTCGGTGAGCGCGCCGGGGGCCAAGGCGCGGCGCGCGGCCAGCACCGCGTAGCCGAACAGGAACGCCGCCCCGCCGTAGCGCGCGATCTCCACCACGACGGGCGCCGCGGTGAGCACGGCCCCGAATCCGCCGACGCCCGCGGCGATGAGCACCACATCCGAGACCGCGCACACCGCGACCACCGCCAGGATGTGCTCGCGGCGGATGCCCTGGCGTAACACGAAGGCGTTCTGCGCGCCGATCGCCACGATCAGCGACAGGCCGAAACCGAGACCGGACAGGGCCGCCAGCGCGGCCGATGACGCATTCACCCGTCCGACGCTAAGGCGATGCGCGCCATCAGACCAGCTAAAGATTCTCCAGCATCATTACAATTTCTTGATATGGATCTCCAGCTCGACCAGCTGCGCGCCCTCGACGCCGCCGTCGCCGAGGGCACCCTGGAGGCCGCCGCCCGGCGACTGCGGGTCACGCCGTCGGCGGTCAGCCAGCGCATCAAGGCGCTTGAGGGCGCGGTCGGGCGCATCCTGCTGCTGCGCTCGAAACCGGTGCGGCCCACCGAATCCGGGCTCGCCGTGCTGCGCCTGGCCCGGCAGATCGAACTGCTGACCGGCGACACCAGCCGCGAATTGGGCGCCACCACATCGGGATGCGATGCGTCGACGGCGAGTCCCGGTCGCCCGGTGCGGATTCCGATCGCGGTCAATGCCGACTCGCTGGAGACCTGGGTGATGCCCGCGCTGAGCCGGGCGCCCGCGGGCGTGTGCTTCGAGATCCACCGCGAGGACGAGGAGCACACCACCGCCCTGCTGCGCGACGGCACGGTGATGGCGGCGATCACCGCCACCGCGCAGCCGGTGCAGGGCTGCCGCGTGCGGCGACTCGGCAACATGCGCTACCGGCCGATGGCGACGCCGCGCTTCGCCCGCACCTGGTTTCCGGACGGTCCCACCGCCCGCGCCCTCGCCGCCGCGCCGGTGGTGATGTTCGACCGCAAGGACGACCTGCAGGACCGCATGATGCGCCGCCGCGCCCGCCGCGTGCTCGACCCGCCGCGCCACTACATCCCGTCCTCGACCGGTTTCCTCGACGCGGTCCGCCTCGGCCTCGGCTGGGGGATGCTCCCCGACCTCCAGACCACCGCCGCCGAGTCCGCGGGCGAGGTGATCGCCCTCGACCCCCGCCTGTTCATCGACGTCCCCCTCTACTGGCAGCAGTGGCGACTGGATTCCCCCACCCTCGGCGCGGTCGCCACCACCATCGCCGCGGCCGCCGCCACCTCACTCCGCTGATTCCGCCACCTCACTCCGCTGATTCCGGCACGTTACTCCGCCGATTCCGGCACGTTACTCCGCTGATTCCGGCACGCTTTTGGCCGGAATCTCGGCGTCGCGCTCCCGAATCCGCTCGGCAATGGTGTCGTTCGATACCGCGGGCGTGGCGCTGTGGGTGAAGCCGCCGACCTCGGCGCGGGTCAGGGGGACCGAAACCGGGTGGTGCCGAAGCTGTTTCAGGCTGCGTTCGAAATCGGCGAGCAGCAGGTCGGCCATGTCGTGGGTGAAGCCGCGCCGGACCACCGCGCGCATGATCGACTCGTCCTGCCGGTCCGCGGGCAGCGGGTAGGCGGCGATCAGCCAGCCCCGGGTGCGCAGCCGATCCGACAGGTCGTACAGGCTGAAGCCCTGCTCGCCGACCATCCGCCACGACACCGCGGTAATGCCCCGCAGCGGATCGCCGTCGTGGATGAGCTCGAACGGCCCCAGCTGGGTCAACCCCTGGGCCAGGTGCTGGGCGACCCGGTAGATCGCGGACTGCAACCGGGTGTAGCCCACCCGCCCGAGCCGGATGAACTCGAAGTACTGCGTGATCGCCTGCCCGCCCGGCCGGGAGAAGTTGAGATTGAACGTCGCCATGCTGCCGCCCAGATAGTCGACATCGAAGATCAACTCCGGGGGCAGGTCGGCCGCCTCGCGCCAGACCGCCCAGCCGGAGCCGAGCGGCGCGAGCCCGGTCTTGTGCCCGGAGGCATTGATCGACTTCACCCGCGGCAGCCGGAAGTCCCAGATCAGCGCGGGCGCGGTGAACGGGGCCAGCAGGCCCCCGCTGGCCGCGTCGATGTGCAGGGGGATGTCCAGCCCGGTGCGGCGCTGCAGATCGTCGAGCGCGGCGCTGATCCCGGCCACGTCCTCGAACAGCCCGGTGAAGGTCTGCCCGAGCGTGGCCACCACCATGATCGTGTTCGAATCGCAGTGCGCCGCAATGTCGTCCGGATGCAGATCGTAGCGATCGGGGCGCAGCGGCACCTGCCGGATCTCCACGTCGAAGTAGCGCGCGAACTTCTCCCAGCACACCTGCACCGGACCGCACACGAAATTCGGCGTCCCGGTGCCGCCGCGCTTGCGCCAGCGGAACTTGGCCGCCAGCCCGCCCAGCATGGCCGCCTCGCTGGACCCGATCGTGGAGGTGCCGAGGGTGGCCGCGGGATCGGGGGCGTGCCACAGGTCGGCGATCATCCGCACGCAGCGCTGCTCCAGCTCGGCGGTCTGCGGATACTCGTCCTTGTCGACAATGTTCTTGTCCAGGCTCTCCAGCATCAGCCGGCGCGACTGGTCGTCGACCCAGGTGGTGCAGAAGGTAGCCAGATTCATCCGCGATACCCCGTCGAGCAGCAGTTCGTCGTGGACGATCTGGTAGGCCGCCTGCGGGACCATCTCGTCCTCGGGAAAGCCGTACTTGGGTGCGCCCAGCTCGAGCGCGGGCATCGCGAACAGGTCGTCGGATTCCGGAGTGGCCGACATGGGAGAGTCCTCTCGGCAGTGGGTGCGCGGATCGTCCGGTCGTTCCCCATAATGCCTGCTTCGGTGTGGCAAAGTGGTCGTTCGGACGGTGCCCGCTCCGACGAAGAATGGTTCGACATGACCGATGATTCCCGTACCGCCGCGCTCCGTGACCGTGTCCGCGCGCTCATGCCGCAGGCGAAAGCCGATCTGACGGAATTGGTTTCGTACAAATCCGTGTACGACGCGCGGCAGTTCCCGATCGAGGAGTGCGAGAAGGCCGCGCGGTGGGTGCTCGACGCGTTCACAGCGGTGGGCCTCACCGACGCCGGACTGCACGAAACGCCGGACGGCAGCAAGGCGGTCGTGGCCCGCTACCCGGCCCCCGCCGGTGCGCCCACGGTCCTGCTGTACTGCCACTACGACGTGCAGCCGCCGCTGGACGCCGCGGCCTGGCACAGCCCGGTGTGGCAGCTCACCGAGCGGGACGGCCGCTGGTACGGCCGCGGCGCCGCGGACTGCAAGGGCAATGTCGTCATGCACCTGACCGCCCTGCGCGCGCTGCGGGAGACGCTGGGCGGCAACGGTTTTCCGGTGGGCATCACGCTGGTCGCGGAGGGTTCGGAGGAGCAGGGCACCGGCGGGCTGGAGCAGTTCGTGCCCGCCAATGCCGACCTGCTGCGCGCCGACGCGCTGGTGATCGGCGACTGCGGCAATGCCGCCGTCGGCGTCCCCACCTTCACCCAGACGCTGCGCGGCATCGTCAACGTGATCGTCACCGTCGAAACCCTGACCGGCCCCGTGCATTCCGGCATGTACGGCGGTCCGGCGCCCGATGCGGTGGCGGCGCTGATCCACGTGCTGTCGACGCTGCGCGACGAGCACGGCAACACCACCGTGGACGGGTTGTCCAACGACCGCACCTGGCCGGGCGCGCCCTATCCGGCCGACCAGTTCCGCAGCGACGCGGACGTGCTCGACGGCGTGGGCCTGCTCGGGGACGGTTCGGTCGCCGATATGGCCTGGGCGCGTGCGGCATTGACGGTGCTGGGCATGGACGTGCCGTCGGTGGTCGGTTCCTCGGCCGCCATCCAGCCGCGTGCCCGGGCCCGGCTCAACCTGCGCATCCCGCCGGGTGTCGACCCGGAGCAGGCCTTGAAGGCGCTCACCGCGCACCTGGAGTCGCACACCCCCTGGCACGCCCGGGTGACCGTCGAGACCGAGGGCACCGGCGCGCCCTTCCGCTCCGGCACCGGCGGCCCGGCCCGCACGGCGATGGAGGCCGCCTTCGTCGCCGCCTACGGCCGCGAGGCCACCACCGCCGGCCAGGGCGGCTCCATCCCGCTGTGCAACGTCTTCGCCGACACCTACCCGAACGCGGAGATCATGCTCATCGGCGTCGAGGAACCCAAGTGCCTGATCCACGCCCCCAACGAGAGCGTGGACCCCAGCGAAATCGAGAACATGGCCCTGGCCGAGGCCCTGTTCCTGGCGACGTACTCCCGGTAGGCCCCCCGTGGTCCCGGTGCCGGTCATCCTTTGTGGTCCCGGTGCCGGTCGTCCTTTGTGGTCTCGGTGCCGGTCATCCTTTGTGGTCCCGGCGCGTTTTTGGCCGGGACCACAAAGGATCACAACTCGGTATGGTCCTCCGGCTCGATCACCGTGAATTCCGTATCCACCGGCCGCATCTCGTTCAGCCTGCCGAAATAGATGCCCTGGGCCTGGTCGGCGATGATGCCGTAGTGGATGGGGACGGCGACCCGGGGCGAGACCGCGCGCAGGTAGTCGACCGACTCGCTGATCTTCATCCAGGGAGCCACCGCCGGCACGGCGAGCACGCCCACCCGCACCGGCGGCACCCACAGCGAGTCGCCGGGGTGGACGAACTCCGCCGGATCGTCGGCGGTGCCCAGCTGGAACACGGTGTTGTCGATGACCGGCAGCTCCGGGTGGATCACCGCGTGCCGCCCGCCGCCACCGGTGATCCGGACCTCGCCGACGCTCAGCACGGCACCGGCATGCACGGGTTCCCAAGCGCCGCCGCGCAATTGCGCGGTCTGCGGATCGCTGAGCAGCCGGGCGCCCGGATTCGCCTCGATCAACGCGTCGATCCGCAGGGGATCGATGTGATCGGGATGCTGGTGCGTCACCGCGATCGCGTCGAGTCCGGTGATGCCCTCGAAACCGTGGGAGAAATTGCCCGGGTCGAACAGGATCTTCGCGCCGTGCAACTCCACGAGAACGCAGGAATGGCCGAAGTGGGCTATGCGCATGCGTTCACCCTAGTTCGGCCCGCCCCGGCGCGCGGTCCGGCCGCGCCGACAACTACGCTGGCCTGGTAATCCCCCACCAGCGTGAGGAGCAACGCGTGGCACGAGTCGTGGTCGAGGTGATGCCGAAGGCCGAGATCCTGGATCCGCAGGGTCAGGCCATCGTCGGCGCGCTCGGGCGCCTGGGCTTCCCGGGCGTCTCGGATGTGCGGCAGGGCAAGCGATTCGAACTCGACGTGGACGACAGTGTCGACGACGCGGAGCTCGAGAAGATCGCCGAGGCGCTGCTGGCCAACACCGTCATCGAGGACTGGAAAGTGGTGCGGCAGGCATGACCGCGCGCATCGGAGTCATCACCTTCCCCGGCACCCTCGACGATGTCGACGCCGCCCGGGCGGTGCGGCTGGCCGGTGGCGAGGCGGTGAGCCTGTGGCACGCCGACGCCGACCTGAAGAGTGTGGACGCCGTGGTCGTGCCCGGCGGCTTCTCCTACGGCGACTACCTGCGCGCCGGGGCCATCGCCCGCTTCGCCCCGGTGATGGGCAAGGTCGTCGAGGCGGCCGGGCGGGGCATGCCGATCCTGGGCATCTGCAACGGTTTTCAGGTGCTGTGCGAGGCCGGGCTGCTGCCCGGCGCGCTGACCCGCAACGAGGGCCTGCACTTCGTCTGCCGCGACCAGTGGCTGACCGTCGAGCAGACCGAGACCGCGTGGACCTCCCGCTACGAGCGCGGCGCCCAGATCCTCATCCCGATCAAGAACGCCGAGGGCCGCTACCAGGCGTCGGAGTCGGTGCTCGACGAACTGGAGGGCGAGGGCCGCGTGGTCTTCCGCTACGCCGGTGAGAACCCGAACGGATCGCAGCGCGCCATCGCGGGCATCGCCTCGCCGAACGGCCGCGTCGTCGGCCTCATGCCCCACCCCGAGCACGCCACCGAGCCCCTCACGGGCCCCAGCGACGACGGCCTGGGCCTGTTCCTCTCGGTGCTCGACACCCTGGTCTCGACGTAGGTTCCTGCCAAAAGCGCGCAGGAACCACATGATTCGGCAGGCAACGCCTTCCTGATCCCAGCGTGCCGCCTTCCTGGTTCTGGCGTGCTGACCTTCCTGGTTCTGGCGTGCTGACTCCCTGGTTCTGGCGTGCTGACCTTCCTGGTTCTGGCGTGCTGACCTTCCTGGTTCTGGCGTGCTGACCTTCCTGGTTCTGGCGTGCTGACCTTCCTGGTTCCGGCGTGCTTTTGGCCGGAACCCCCGTCAGCGCAGGTTGTCCAGTATCCGCAGATCGACCCCGTCCGCGCGGGCGATGTCGGCCGCCGAGTCGATCGCGTGGTTGCCGCGGAAGATGCGTCCGCCGGACGGCGTCTCCAGCAGGAGGCCGTCCGCGAGGGCGGCCTGCATGGACGGCACCTCCAGTGAGCCCACCGACTCGGCCAGCGAGCGCAGCGTGTACATGGCCTCGTAGCTGGTGTTGCCGAAGTAGGTCAGCTGCGGGGCGAAGCTGCCGTGCAGGCGGTGGTAGCGGGCCAGCCGGTCGGGGTCGTTGGTCGGATTGTCGGGGAAGAAACTCGACACCACGTAGAGGTTCTCGTTGGCCGCCGGTCCGGCCGCCAGCAGCACCGTCTCGTCGATGGCGGGGCTCACCCGGACCTGCCGCTCGGATCGGCCGGTGAGGGCGAACTGCTGATTGAAGCGCACCGCGTCGGTGCCGACCAGCAGCAGCACCACGCCGTCGGCGCGATCCAGCCGCGGATCGGACAGGAAGTCGGTGAAGTCGTGCGTGCCCAGCGGCACGTACTGCTCCAGCGTGATGGCGCCCGGATGGGCGGCTCGGACCGCCCGGGCCGTCGCCAGCGGCCAGATGTAGTCGTTGCCGATGATCGCCCACCGCTCGGCGCCGTACTGGCGCTCCAGCCAGTTCATGGCGGGCAGGATGTGCCCGGCGGGATTCTCACCGATCATGAGCATGCCGGGGGGCTCGTTGGGCAGGTCCTCGTGCGTGGTGGCGAACAGGTACGGGACCCGGCCGTCGGCCGCCCGCGCCACCGCCCGCCGCACCGCGGAGATGTGCCAGCCGGTGATGGCGTGCACCATGCCGGTGGCCAGCAGGGCCGACACCTCGTCGGCGACCTCGTGCGGCGCGCGCCCACCGTCGAGGGTGGTCACCCGCACTTCCCGGCCGAGAATTCCCGCGTCCGCGTTGATCTCCTCCACCGCCAGCGCGATGGCCGCCTCGCACGAAGGGGCAACAATTCCGGCCGATCCCTGTAACGGAACGATGTTCAAAACCTCGATCACATCGTCCGGGCACTCGTGGAACGGGAACATTCGGTACCCTTCTTCTCGTCCGAGCGAAAATGATGGGCGGGAAAATATGTCGACCATTGTAAGCGGATTTTCCACGCTGCATGGTGCCTTGCGGGCGGCGGAGCGCAGTTGGCTCCGTCACCTGGATGATGCCCTGTGTGCGAGACAACTGTCGGCCGACCAATGGGCCATGTTGTCGAATTTGTCCGACCGGAACGGCGTGACGATGAGCGAGCTGGCCGCTCGCTCGCAGCTGCCGCCCTCGTCGGCGACCCGGCATGCGGACGCGCTCGCAGAGCGCGGCCTCATCTTCCGGATCGCGGCCGAGGACGATCGTCGCCGCATTCTGATCGGGCTTACCAAGCGTGGGGTCGAGCTGATGGAGTCGGTGCGCGCCGAAGAGCTGCGTGCCGAGACCGAATTGCGCAAACGCATGGGTGCGCGCAACTACACCGAACTGCTGCGACTGCTCGAAGCGGTCGCCGAGGTTCCGGCGGACTGACCGAGTCCGCACGAGGCCGTACGGTCGCGCCGGATCGGGCGTGGCCGCCATGATCGGCGTCGCCCACCCGCAGCTCCGCCGTCGTCGTGCTCGGACCTGCCGATCGACCACGCTCGAAACGAGTGAGGTAACCGGTAATTCGGACATATCGGGCCGAATATTACTGCACCGCCGACACTTTCGGTGGCGCATTCGGCGGATCGCGCTGCCCGTAACGGATTTCGGGGACCGATGACCCGGGGCGGGCGGGGCAAGATCGCGGCCGTCTAGTATCGCCGATATGCCCGTCTCCACCGCGACGGCGTCCGGGCTGTGTGCCTTCGTCGACGCCTCTCCGTCCCCCTTCCATGTCTGCCGCACCGTGGCCGCCGAACTGGCGGCCCACGGATTCACCGAGCTCCCCGAGTCCCGGCCCTGGGCCGGTGGCGACGAGGGGGCCGCGGCCGGGCGGCACTTCGTGGTGCGGGGCGGCTCGCTGGTCGCGTGGGCCGGGACCGAGAAGACCGCCGCCGATGCCGCGACGGCCTTCCGCGTCGTCGGCGCCCACACCGACAGCCCGAACCTGCGCGTCAAGCAGCACCCGGATCTGGCCACCGCCGGTTGGCAGCTGGTCCGGCTCGAGCCCTACGGCGGCGCCTGGCTGAACTCCTGGCTGGACCGCGAGCTCGGCATCTCCGGCCGGATCACCGTGCGCGACGGAAACTCCGTGCGGGAGAAGCTGATTCGCATCGACGATCCGCTGCTGCGGGTGCCGCAGCTGGCGATCCACCTGTCCGAGGAGAAGAACGGCGTCCTGCTCGATCGGCAGCGGCACGTGAACGCGATCTGGGGCGTGGGCGGCGAGCCGCGCTCGTTCCTGGCCTACCTCGCCGAGCACATCGAGGTCGCGCCCGAGGCCGTGCTCGGCTGGGAGCTGATGACCCACGACCTGACCCCGAGCCGCCTGGTCGGCCGCGACCAGGACCTGGTGAGCGCGCCCCGGCTGGACAATCAGGGCTCCTGCTACGCCGGTCTGCAGGCGTTCCTGGCCGCCACCGAGGACCCGGGCGCGGCCACGCCGGTGCTGGCCATGTTCGATCACGAGGAGGTCGGCAGCCAGTCCGAGCGCGGCGCCGGGTCCGATCTGCTGCCCGCCGTGCTGGAGCGCATCGTGCTCGCGCGCGGCGGCGGGCGTTCGGAATACCTTGCCGCCCTGGCCGGTTCGATCTGCGCCTCCGCCGACATGGCGCATGCCACCCATCCCAACTACCCGGATCGGCACGAGCCCGCGCACTGGATCGAGATCAACCGCGGCCCGGTGCTGAAGGTCAACCAGAACCTGCGCTACGCCACCGACGCGGTCGGCGCGGGCGCGTTCGCGCTGGCCTGCGCGCGCACCGGGGTGCCGCTGCAGCGCTACATCCACCGCGCGGACCTGCCCTGCGGCAGCACCATCGGCCCGGTCACCGCCGCCCGCACCGGCATGACGACCGTCGACGTGGGCGCGGGCACGCTGGCCATGCATTCGGCCCGCGAGCTGATGGGCGCGGCCGACGTGGAGTACTACGCCGCCGCGCTGGCGGCCTTCCTGGCCCCGAGCGAGACCGGCCGGTAGCGCAGCGCCCCGACCGCGAGCACCGCGAAGGTGACGAGCACATAGCTGCTGCCGACCAGCTGTTGCCACAGCGACCAGCGCAGCTCGCGGTCGTCGCTGTGCGGCAGCAGCCACTGCGGGCCGATCAGGAACATGACCGTGATCGCCGCGGTGGCCGCCAGCAACAGCGGACTTCGCCGACCGCGCGCGATGACATCCCCGACGACCAGCAGCGCCGGGGCCACCCACACCCAGTGGTGCGACCAGGAGACCGGCGAGATCAGCAGCACCACCGCGGCATTGACCAGCAGCGCCGCGACCGGTGCGCCGGCGTCGAACAGCCGCCGCATCCACAGCGCGGCCAGCGCGACGGCCAGCAGCGACAGCGCGATCCAGAGCAGCGTCGCCGTGGAGTCGGCCAGCCCGAGGCGGAAGGCGAAGCCCTTGATCGACTGATTGCCCGCGAACGACGGCGGCCCGATCCGCCCGGTATCGAGCAGGGTGTGCAGCCAGTATTCGATCGAATCGTGCGGGAAGAGCACGAAACCCACGCCGATCGCGCCGAGCGCGGACGCCACCAGCGTCCCCGCCGCGCGCCAGTCCCGGCGCAGCACGAAGTACAGCAGGTATCCGGCCGGAATCAGCTTGATCGACACCGCGATACCGATGAGCATTCCGCGCGGCCAGGCGGGCCGCCGCACCAGGGTGTCCAGCATGATCAGCGCCATCAGCACCAGATTGATCTGCCCGAAGTTGTAGGTCTGGCGGACCGGTTCGCTCAGGCCGAACAGCGCCACCGCGCCGATCAGCAGCGCCATCCGGGTGTTGCGGTCCAGGTCCGGGCGCAACCGGTCGAGCACCAGCCACAGCGCGACCACCAGGCACGCCATCGACCCGGCCAGCACCAGCAGCTCGGCCACGGCCAGCGGCATCAGCGCCAGCGGCGCGAAGAACAGCGCGGCCAGCGGGGGATAGGTGAACGGCAGCCCGATGCCGAACACCTCCGGCATCGGGCCGTACAGGTCGCCGCCGTCGAGCCAGACCCGGGCGCCGTTGCGATACACCTGCAGGTCGATATAGCCGTGCCAGAGCTTGGTGGCGTAGGACACGGCGGCGGACAGCACGAACAGGGCGATCGCCACGGTCACCAGCCGTAGCTGTCGATTCGCTATAGGCATGGTGGACGGCCCGGCGGAGGGGGTCGCGGGGAGTTCGTCCGGATCCGCGACCCTGGATCGATCTTTCACCGGCCCAGCGTATCCGGTGATCAGGAGCTGCCCGGTAGGCGGCGGTGCGGCACGCATTACACTTTTCGCGTATCTCGCCGCCCCCAGTACCCGGGCTTCGTAGCTGTGCGCATGCCCGGTCGAAAGGACCCTGGTACTCACCGTGACCGTCCACGTCGATACCGTCATCGCCGCCGCCGCCTCCCCGGATACCCCCCAGCCCTATAAGGAGCTCGGTCTCAAGGACGACGAGTACGCGCGCATCAAGGAGATCCTGGGCCGCCGCCCCACCGACGCCGAGTTGGCCATGTACTCGGTGATGTGGAGCGAGCACTGCTCCTACAAGTCCTCCAAGGTGCACCTGCGCTACTTCGGCCAGACCACCACCGACGAGATGCGCGAGTCCATGCTCGCCGGTATCGGCGAGAACGCGGGCGTGGTCGACATCGGCGACGGCTGGGCGGTCACCTTCAAGGTGGAAAGCCACAACCACCCGTCCTACGTGGAGCCGTACCAGGGCGCCGCGACCGGCGTCGGCGGCATCGTCCGCGACATCATGGCCATGGGCGCGCGGCCGATCGCGGTCATGGATCAGCTGCGCTTCGGCGCCGCCGACCATCCCGACACCCGGCGCGTGGTCGACGGCGTGGTCCGTGGCGTCGGCGGCTACGGCAATTCGCTGGGCCTGCCGAACGTCGGCGGCGAGACCGTCTTCGACCCGTCCTATCAGGGCAATCCACTGGTCAACGCGCTGTGCGCGGGCGTGATGCGGGTCGAGGATCTGCACCTGGCCTTCGCCTCGGGCACCGGTAACAAGATCGTCCTGTTCGGCGCGCGCACCGGCCTCGACGGCATCGGCGGCGTGTCGGTGCTGGCCTCGGACACCTTCTCCGGCGACGAGTCCGGCGCGGGCCGCAAGAAGCTGCCCAGCGTGCAGGTGGGCGACCCGTTCACCGAGAAGGTGCTCATCGAGTGCTGCCTGGAGCTGTACTCGGCCGGGCTCGTGGTCGGCATCCAGGACCTGGGCGGGGCCGGATTGTCCTGTGCCACCTCGGAACTGGCCGCGGCCGGGGACGGCGGCATGCACATCGAGCTGGACCGGGTGCCGCTGCGCGCCAAGCACATGACCCCCGCCGAGGTGCTGTCCAGCGAGTCGCAGGAGCGCATGTGCGCGGTGGTGACGCCGGACAACGTGGACGCCTTCATGGCCGTATGCAAGAAGTGGGATGTGCTGGCCACCGTGATCGGCGAGGTCACCGACGGTGACCGGCTGATCATCACCTGGCGCGGCGATACCGTCGTGGACGTGCCGCCGCGCACCGTCGCGCATCAGGGCCCGGTGTACGAGCGCCCGGTGCGGCGCCCCGACGACCAGGACGCGCTGATCGCCGACACCCCGGACCGGCTCGCCCGCCCGAAGACCGGCGACGAGCTGCGCGCCACGCTGCTGAAGATGATCGCCAGCCCGCAGCTGTGCAGCCGCCGCTGGATCACCGAGCAGTACGACCGCTACGTGCGCGGCAACACCGTGCTCGCCGAGCACGCCGACGCCGGTGTGGTCCGCATCGACGAGGAGTCCGGCCGCGGCATCGCGCTGGCCACCGACGCCTCCGGCCGCTACACCCGGCTCGATCCCTACACCGGCGCGCAGCTGGCGCTGGCCGAGGCGTACCGCAACGTGGCCAGCACCGGCGCCACCCCGAAGGCCGTCACCAACTGCCTGAACTTCGGGTCGCCGGAGGATCCGGGCGTGATGTGGCAGTTCCAGCAGGCCGTGCGCGGTCTGGCGGACGGCTGTGTGGCGCTGGGCATTCCGGTCACCGGCGGCAATGTCAGCTTCTACAACCAGACCGGGCAGACCGCCATCCTGCCGACCCCGGTGGTCGGCGTGCTCGGCGTCATCGACGATGTGCACCGGCGCATCCCGACCGGGCTGGGCACCGAGCCGGGCGAGACGCTCATCCTGCTGGGCGACACCCGCGACGAATTCGGCGGCTCCATCTGGGCGCAGGTCTGCCACGACCACCTCGGCGGCGTGCCGCCGCGGGTCGATCTGGCCCGCGAGCAGCTGCTGGCGGAGGTGCTGACCGCCGGGTCGCGGGACGGAATGATCAGCGCCGCACACGATCTCAGCGAGGGCGGGCTGATCCAGACGGTCGTCGAGGCCGCGCTGGCGGGCGAAACCGGTTGCCGCATCCTGCTTCCCGAGGACGCCGACCCGTTCGTGACGCTGTTCTCCGAATCCGCGGGCCGCGTGCTGGTGGCGGTGCCGCGCTCGGAGGAGACCCGGTTCACCAGGATGTGCACCGCCCGGCAGCTGCCGTGGGTGCGCATCGGCGTGGTCGACCAGGGCTCGGATTCGGTGGAGGTGCAGGGACAGTTCTCGGTGCCGCTGGACGAGCTGCGCACCGCCCATGAAGGCACGCTGCCCGCATTGTTCGGCTGATCCCTGGTGATATTCCGGCGTGCTTTTGGCCGGAATCTTCGTGAGGTCCCGGCCAAAAGCGCGCCGGGACCATGGTGGGGTTTTCGTATTCCCTGCCGACCGGTTGTTGTTTCTCACGCGTGGCGCGACCCTCGGCCGGGGGAGTCGGCCCGCCATACTTGACGGATGCTCGATACCGCCGAGGCCATGACCACGCTGCGTGCGCGCGGTGAGGTCGCGGCCCGGCGGGGCGGGGCGATGCTGCGCCGCCTCGAGGCCGATGTCGTCGGGCTGAACTATGTCGGCCTGGTGGTGGCCACCGTGTTCTTCGCCTGGTCGGTGACGCCGTCGCTGCTGCCGCGCGACTGGCTGTTCCAGGGCCTGATCAGCGGTGTGAACGCCGCGCTCGGCTACGGCGTGGGCTGCGTGCTGGAGTGGGTCTTCCGCCGGTGGGTCCGGCCGCGGATTCCGGTGCGCTCGCCGTCGCTGCGGGTGCGGTACGCGGTGAAGCTGGTCGTGCTGGCGGTGTGCGTGCTGGCCGCGCTGTGGATGCTGGCGCTGTCGGCGGATTGGCAGCGGCAGATCTTCACGCTCATGGATATGGAGGGCACCACCCGCGCCGCGTATCTGCGCACCGGCGCGCTCAGCCTGACGGTGGGCGTGATCGTGGTGGCGGCCTACCGCACGGTGCGCGAGATCGTGCGGTTCTTCGCGCGGCTGCTGAGCCGGTGGGTGCGGGTGCCGCCCAAGGTCGCGCCGACGGCCGGGGCGATCCTGCTGGTGTTCGTGGTGGTCACGCTGTTCAACGGCGTTCTGACGCAGGCTTTTTTCGCCGTCGCCAACCAGGCGTTCAGCGTGCGCAACGACAAGATGACGCCGTACGCGGTGCAGCCGTCGAAGCCGGAGAAGTCCGGGAGCCCGGACTCGCTGGCGAAGTGGGACACCCTGGGTTCGGAGGGACGCTGGTTCGTCTCGCACGGTCCGGACGCCTTCCGCATCGGCGCGGTCACGGGACAGCCCGCGCGCGAACCGATTCGGGCCTACGTCGGCCTGGACTCCGCGAAAGACGGTCAAACCCAGGAGGATCTGGCCGTCGCCGAGCTGGAGCGCACGCACGCCTTCGACCGTAAGGTGCTGGTGATCGTCACCACCACCGGCACCGGCTGGGTGAACAATATGTCGGCGGGCGCCATCGAGTACCTGTACCACGGCGATACCGCGATCCTGGCCTCGCAGTACTCGTATCTGCCCAGCGTGCTGTCGTTCCTGGCGGACCGGCAGAAGGTCGCCGCGGCCGGGAAGAAGATGTTCGACGCGGTGTACGCGGCGTGGTCGGCGCGCCCGCCGCAGCAGCGGCCCAAGCTGCTGGTGTACGGCGAGAGCCTGGGTTCGCAGGGGTCGGAGTCGGCCTTCGACGGCCTGGCCGACCTGCGCGCCCGGGTGGACGGCGCGCTGTGGGTGGGGCCGCCGAACTCCAATCGCCTGTGGCGGCAGTTCGTTTCGCGGCGCGATCCGGGCACCAGCGAGGTGGAACCGATCTACGCCGACGGCCTGACGGTCCGATTCGCCTCGCAGGCATCGGATCTGAGCAAGCCGTCGCCGGACTGGCGGCGCCCGCGCATCGCCTATCTGCAGCACGCCTCCGACCCCATCGTGTGGTGGTCGCCGGATCTGATCTTCTCCCAACCGGATTGGCTGTCGGAGCCGCGCGGCTCGGACGTGTCGACCCAGATGCGCTGGTGGCCGTTCGTCACCTTCTGGCAGGTGGCCGCCGATCTGACCAATGCCCAGGGCGTCAGCGACGGGCACGGGCACAATTACGGCACCCTGGTGCTGGACGCCTGGGTCGCGGTGCTGCCGCCGCCGGACTGGACGCCGGAGGAGAACGAGAAGATCCGCGCCGAGATCGAGGCGTCCGAGGTCTTCGAGCGCGCGGTCAAATGAGAGGTCGCGATACCGCGGCCGAAGTCGTTGTCGCGACGGCCCTCCCACTGCTGTGGAGCAACCTGCTGCTGCCCCGCCTGCGACTCGGGATGCGCGGCCGCACCGCCGCCACCGCCGCCTTCGCCACGGCCTACGGCCTGGCCTTCCGCGCCCGCCCGCACTGGCACTCCCCCCGCGGCCTGCGCACCGGCCTCCGCGCGGCCGCCACGATCACCGCCGGTTACGCCGCGGCCCTGGCATGTCCGCCCCTGCGCGCGAAACTGGCGGAATTCGCGGCCCGCCCCGCCGAGGTCACCCCCGCCGAATGGGTAACCCTGCACATCCCCCTCGGCACCGTCTACAGCGAGGAACTGATCTTCCGGGCCACCCTCGACCCCCTCCTCGCCCGCACCACCGGCCGCTACGCAAACGTCCTCGCCCCCTTGGCCTTCGGCCTCTGGCACATCACCCCCGCCCGCGCCGCCGGAGACAACCCCGCCCTCGCGGTAGCCACCACCACCCTCGGCGGCGCAATCCTGACCCACCTCCGCCACCACGCCGCCGACAGCACCACCGCCCCGGCCCTCCTACACCTGGCCCTGAACGTCGGCGGCGTGATCGCGCCTCGAATCGCCCGCATACCCAACCGGCGCAACCACTGATCCCGCATCGGTAATCTCGGCTCGTGGCGCGACGGACGAGGCTTGATCCCGCGGCGGTGCGGGCGGCGGTGATGGTGGTGGGGGAGTGGTTGCGGGGCGAGGGGGGTTCGGTGCCTGCGCGGGGGGAGGTGGCGGCGGCGGTGCGGGGGACGGCGCGGACGTTGGAGGCGGTGGCGCCGGGGTCGTCGGTGGAGGTTCGGGTGCCGCCCTTTGTGGCGGTGCAGTGTATCGAGGGGCCGCGGCATACGCGGGGGACGCCGCCGAATGTGGTGGAGACCGATGCGCGGACCTGGTTGTTGCTGGCGACCGGGCTGTTGAGCTTCGAGGAGGCGGTGGCGTCGGGGGCGTTGAGCGTGTCCGGGATTCGGGCGGGCGAGCTCGCCCACTGGCTGCCACTGGTGCCGCTGTGAGCGCCCGCCCTAGTCGGCCGGGCGCTCCGCGGTCAATGCCTCCCGCCGAACGGGCTTGCGCTCCAAGCCCTTCCGGTCGTAGTACCGGGTGACCACCAGCCCCAGCACCAGCCCGATGCCCAGCCCGAGTGCGGTCATCCAGAAGCCGCGGCTCAGCCCGGCCGCGCCATTGCCGTCGAAGTAGAGGATCGAGCGGATGGCCAGGAACACCTGGTGCATCGGCTCGAACTTCGCCAGCCAGCCGAAGTACTTCGGCGTCGCCTCGATCGGCACCGTGCCGCCCGAGGACGGCAGGCCCAGGATGACGAACAGGATCAGGTTCACCAGCAGCCCGGCCGACCCGATCGCCGCCAGCATGGAGATGCCGGTGATCCCGACCGCCGAGATCGCGAACGCGCCATACAGGAACAGCGACAACGGTTTATCGATCGGCATGCCCAGCGCCTTGCCGACGCCCAGGAACACCGCCGACACCGTGAGCGAGGCCGCCACCATCACCCCCCACTTGATCAGCAGGGTGCGGAACCGGGAGATCGACGCGGTCGGATAGTGCACGAACCACGGCCCGTACTCGGTGGGAATGAAGCCGAGCGCGGAGTCGATGAGCGTGTGAATGATCATCGCGCCCACCACGCCGATCAGCAGGAGCAGCAGCGCATAGAAGAAGGCCGTCAAACCCTCCCCGGAATTGCCCGGCAGCGGACGGTATTGCTCGACCACGATCCGCAGCGGCTGTGCCAGCGCCAACCGGGTCGCCCCGGACAGCTCGGGGGCGGGACCCGCGCCCGGCGGCGGGGCGAGCTGGGCCCGCACCTGCTCGGTGAGCTGCTTGCCCACCTGATCGTTCACCTGGTTCAGCGCGCGATCACCGAAGCGTTGCGTCACCGATGCCGCGAACGCGCCCAGCCGCGGATTGGTCTGCAGCGTGATGATCGGCCGCTGGATATCGCCCGGCACCACGCTGCCCACACCGAGAATGCCCAGCCGCTTGCTGAAGTCGCTCGGAATGATGATGGTCCCGTAGACCTGCCCGTTCTGCATCTGCAGCTGGGCCTCGTTGACGCCGAGGGTGCGCAGGTCGATCTGGTCGGCGGGCACCGCCCGCCGCAGTCCGTCGGCGACCTCGGCGCCGAAGTCGACCTGCTTCTGCTGCCCCGCCGCGCCCACCGTGTCCCCGACATCCTGGTTGACCAGGGCGATCGGGAAGTTGTGCAGATTCCTCTCCGGATCGATGACGTAATCCAGATACATCAATCCCAGCAGCGCGGCCAGCAGCGTGACGACCACGACGGGGAACACTCGCCGGAACGGGGTCAGCCGCCGGATCGGACTCGTCTGGTCACGCTCGGTAGTCGCCACGGTCGCACCGTAGCAGCAAACGTCCTGCCACCCCGGGGATCCCGGCGTGGGTTTCGCGCGGATGACCCGTAGAATGATCGTTGCCCCCAGCCCGCCGAACAGGGAGCAAACGGTGACCAACGCCGATCTGTCGGTCGACAGCCCCGAGCCGCTATCCACCTCCGCCGTGGAACCGCCGCGCCCCGCCCCCGACGAACCCGAGAACGAGCCCCGCGAGGAGTGCGGCGTCTTCGGTGTCTGGGCCCCGGGCGAGGATGTGGCCAAACTCACCTACTACGGGCTGTACGCCCTGCAGCACCGCGGTCAGGAGGCGGCCGGAATCGCCGTCGCCGACGGCGCGCAGGTGCTGGTGTTCAAGGATCTCGGCCTGGTCAGCCAGGTGTTCGACGAGCAGACGCTGGCGGCCATGCCCGGCTACGTCGCGGTCGGCCACTGCCGCTACTCCACCACCGGCGCCGTCACCTGGGAGAACGCCCAGCCCATCTTCCGCACCACCGCGGTCGGCAGCGGACTGGCCCTGGGCCACAACGGCAATCTGGTCAACACCGCCGAATTGGCCGCGCGCGCACGCGAAGCCGGGGTGATCGGCAACCGCCTGCCCGGCACGTCGGGCACCTCCGACTCCGATGTGATGACCGCGCTGCTGGCGCACGCCGCCGCGGACAAGAGCATCGAGCAGGCCGCCATGGAACTGCTGCCCACCCTGCGCGGCGCGTTCTGCCTGACCTTCATGGACGAGCACACTCTCTACGCCGCGCGCGACCCGCACGGGGTGCGCCCGCTGTGCCTGGGTCGGCTCGACCGCGGCTGGGTGGTCGCGAGCGAAACCGCCGCACTCGACATCGTGGGCGCCGCCTTCGTGCGCGAGATCGAGCCGGGCGAACTGCTGGCGATCGACGCCGACGGGGTGCGCTCGCTGCGCTTCGCCAACCCGGAGCCCAAGGGCTGCGTCTTCGAATACGTCTATCTGGCCCGCCCCGACAGCACCATCGCCGGGCGCTCGGTGCACGCCACCCGCGTGGAGATCGGCCGCCGCCTGGCCGCCGAGCACCCGGTCGAGGCCGACCTGGTCATCCCCGTCCCGGAGTCGGGCACCCCGGCCGCGGTCGGGTACGCCCAGGGTTCGGGCGTGCCCTACGGCCAGGGCCTGATGAAGAACGCCTACGTCGGCCGCACCTTCATCCAGCCCAGCCAGACCATCCGCCAGCTCGGCATCCGGCTCAAGCTCAACCCGCTGCGCGAGGTGATCCGCGGCAAGCGGCTCATCGTCGTGGACGATTCCATCGTGCGCGGCAACACCCAGCGCGCGCTCATCCGCATGCTGCGCGAGGCCGGCGCGCTGGAGATCCACGTGCGCATCGCCTCGCCGCCGGTCAAGTGGCCCTGCTTCTACGGCATCGACTTCGCCTCGCGCGCGGAGCTGATCGCGAACGGGGCCGCGCCGGACGGCACCGAGGGATCGCTGGACGACATGGTCGAGAACGTCCGCCGTTCCATCGGCGCCGACACCCTGGGCTACATCTCGATCGAGGGCATGATCGCGGCCACCGAGCAGCCCCGAACGCGGCTGTGCTGCGCCTGTTTCGACGGCTCCTACCCGATTGCGCTCCCGCCCGAGGCCGCCATCGGCAAGAATCTGCTCGAGGGCTTCCTCGGCAAGTCGGAGTCGGAGTTGTTGGGCGACAACGCGAATGCGAGCGCGCTCAGCCGCCCCTGAACGCAGAAGTTTTTCTGCCGCAACACAATCTGATTGTTGCGAAACGCAACATATCCGCAACGCCGCGCCGGTACTGTCCCCGCCATACGAAGTTCATCGCGGCGCATCCGATCTGTGACCCAGAGCGGACGCGCCGCGTTGCGAGAAGTTGGGAAAGTCATGCGGTTATCGGCGACACAGGCGTCGACGGCCCGGCCGGGCCGGGTCAGAGGTATTGCGGCGGTGGGAATGGCGGGGCTCGCCCTGCTCACCGTGGCCGGATGTGGTTCGGGGCGTACCGGCGGCGGAGGCGACAACGGCCTGGTCGTCGGCACCACCGACAAGATCTTCACGCTCGATCCGGCCGCCGCCTACGATCAGGGCTCCTACGTGCCCGCGACGCAGATCTATCAGCATCTGCTGAACTTCGCGCCCGGCGAGACCACCCCCAAGCCGGACGCCGCGGAGAAATGCGACTTCACCACACCGGTCGTGTACACCTGCAAGCTGCGCCCGAACCTGAAGTTCGCCAACGGCGACGCCCTGACCTCCGCCAGCGTCAAGTACTCCTTCGATCGAATGATGAAGATCAACGATCCGAACGGTCCGGCCTCGCTGCTCGGCAACCTCGACCACACCGACGCGACCGACAACCTCACCGTGGCGTTCACCCTGAAGAACGCCAGCGACCAGACCTTCCCCGCGGTCCTGGCCACCGAGGCCGGGCCGATCATCGACGAGAAGGTCTTCCCGGCCGACAAGATCATGGACGACGACGCCATCGTCAAGGCCAAGCCGTTCTCCGGCCCCTACGTCATCACCAGCTACGACAAGAACAAGCTCGTCCAGTACTCGGCCAACGCCGATTACGTCGGCATCCTCGCCAAACCGAAGACCAGCATGGTCTCGATGAAGTACTACGCGTCCAGCGACAACCTCAAGCTCGACATCCAGAACGGCAACATCGACGTCGCCTACCGCAGCCTGAGCCCGACCGACCTGGACTCGCTGCGCAAGGACGACAAGGTCGCGGTGCACGAGGGCCCCGGCGGTGAGCTGCGGTACATCGTGTTCAACATGAACACCATGCCCGGCAACACCCCCGAGCAGAAACTGGCCGTCCGCAAGGCCATCTCCTCCTCCGTCGACCGCGACGCGCTGTCCCGCGAGGTCTACAAGGGCATGTACTCGCCCGCGTATTCGCCGGTGCCGCAGGGCTATCCGGGTGCGATCGAGCCGTTCAAGGACATCTACGGCGCCAAGCCGAACAAGGAGCAGGCGGCCAAGTTCCTGTCCGACGCCGGAGTGGCGGCCCCGGTCGACCTGAACCTGCAGTACAACCCCGACCACTACGGCTCCTCCAGCTCCGAGGAGTACGCGGCGATCAAGAGCCAGCTCGAGGCCACCGGCCTGTTCCGGGTCAACCTGCAGTCCACCGAATGGGTGAGCTACAACAAGGAGCGGGCGCGCGACACCTACCCGCTGTATCAGCTCGGCTGGTTCCCGGACTATCCGGATGCGGACGACTATCTGACCCCGTTCTTCGGCCCGAACAACTTCCTGCAGAACCACTTCGAGGAGCCGGACATCACCGCGCAGCTGACGGCCGAGGTCACCCAGCCGGACAAGGACAAGCGGCTCGCGATCATCCAGCAGATCCAGCGGGACATGGCGCAGAAGTACATCTCCCAGCTGCCGCTGCTGTCCGGTAAGCAGATCGCGGTGGCGGGCAAGGACGTTCAGGGCCTGGACGCCACGCTCGACCCGTCCACCAAGTTCCGCTTCAACGTGCTGAGCAAGTGACGGCGACGACGACCGAGCAGGAGCCGGCCGCCCCGGCTCCGCCCGCTCGAAAGACGCCGCGCCGCAGCGGTTCCCGCTACGGGACCCTGCTGCGCTACCTGGGTGTGCGGCTGCTGCTGATCATCCCGACGGCCTGGATCCTGGTAACCGTCGTGTTCTTCCTGATGCGGGTCGTGGGCGACCCGATCACGGCCGCGCTGGGCGGGCGGCTCCCACCGGATCAGATCGCGGCCCGCAAGGCGGCGGCCGGATTCGACCGGCCGATCCTGACCCAGTACTGGGACTACATCTCCGGGCTGGCGCGCGGGGATTTCGGCCGCTCCCAGGACAATCGGGCCATCGGCGACATCATCACCAGCTACGGCGCGGCCACGCTGGAGCTGGTGGTGTGGTCGCTGATCGTCGCCTTCCTCGTCGGCGTGCCGCTGGGCCGCTACGCCGCCAAGCGCCGGGACCGGGCCTCCGACGTGGGGCTGCGGCTGTTCGCGATCCTGGTGTACGCGGCCCCGGTGTTCTTCGTCGGCATGCTGCTCAAGCTGATCTTCGCGGTGAAGCTGGGCTGGCTGCCGGTGGCCGGGCGGGCCAGCACCAATGTGGAACTGGCGCTGCAGCACGTCTCGCCGAAGACCAACATCCTGTTCATCGACGCGATCCTCTACGGCGACAACGGATATCTGCTCGACGTGATCAAACACGCCATCCTGCCGTCGATCGCGCTCGGCCTGCTGACCGCGGGGGTGTTCCTGCGGCTGGTCCGGATCAACCTGATCCAGACGCTGCGCAGCGATTTCGTCGACGCCGCGCGGGCGCGCGGGCTGTCGGATCGGGTGGTGACGCGGCGACATGCGTTCCGCAACGCCATGATTCCGATCGTCACGGTGATGGGCATGCAGATCGCCATGATGCTCGGCGGCGCGGTGCTGACCGAGACCACCTTCGAGTGGAAGGGGCTGGGCTATCAGCTCGCGGTGTATCTGCAGGCTCGGGATTTCGTTGCGGTGCAAGGGATCGTCGCCTTCCTGGCGCTGGTGGTGGCGGTGACGAGCTTCCTGGTGGACCTGGTCGTGGCGCTCATCGACCCGAGGGTGAGGTTCTAGATGGCGACACCCGAACTGCTGGCGGAACCGGTTCTCATTCCGCCGGTGCCGCGCAAGGGAATTCCCGGTCTGCGGATCCTGTCGATGACCTCGGGGCTGCAGCGCGTGACGCTGATCCTGGGGCTGGCGCTGGTCGCGCTGTTCGTGATCGTGGCGCTGTTCGCGCCGTTGCTCGCGCCGTACGGCTTCGCCCAGATCTCCGATCACGGAACCGATTTCGTGCGGCAGCAGGCGCCCTCGGCGCAGCACTGGTTCGGCACCTCGGTGCGCGGGGAGGACGTGTTCTCCCGGGTGCTGTACGGCGCCCGGACCGCGCTGATCGTCATCGCGATCTCGCTGGTGCTGTCGCTGTGCATCGGTGTGCCACTGGGTTTGGTGTCCGGCTACATCGGGCGCTGGGTGGACCGGGTGCTGGTGTTGTTCATGGACGCCATGTACGCGTTCCCGACGCTGCTGCTGGCGATCGTGGTCTCGATCGTGGTGGCGGGCGGTAATTCGTCGAGCTTCGGCGGTGTGCTGTCGGCGGCGGTGGCGATCACGGTCATCTATGTGCCGCAGTACTTCCGGGTGGTGCGCAATGCCACCGTGGCGGTGAAGACCGAGCCCTATGTCGACGCCGCCCGGGTGACCGGGGCGCCGATCGGGCGCATCCTGTTCCGGCACGTGTTCCCCAATGTCACCCAGTCGCTGCCGGTGATCATCACGCTCAACGGCTCGGAGGCGATCCTGACCCTGGCGGCCCTGGGCTTCCTGGGGTACGGCATCGAGCCGACCCAGGCCGCCGAGTGGGGGTACGACCTGAACAAGGCGCTGGCCGACGTGTCCAACGGAATCTGGTGGACGGGCGTATTCCCCGGTGTCGCCATCGTTCTCGTGGTGCTCGGCATGACGCTGGTGGGCGAGAGCCTCAACGAGGTGCTCAATCCGCTGCTGCGGACCCGCCGCACCGCCGCCGTCGCCGCGCCGAGCCAGGAGTCCGCCGATGATTGAGACCGTGGAACGTACGCCCGCCCTCTCCATCGAGTCGCTGTCGGTCACCTTCGCCACCGACGCCGGTGCGGTGAACGCCGTCTGCGACGTGTCCTACGAGGTGTTCCCCGGCGAGGTGCTGGCCATCGTCGGCGAATCCGGGTCCGGCAAGTCGGTGAGCTCGCGCACCGCGATCGGCCTGCTGCCCGGGACCGCGCGGGTGCGCGGCCTGGTCACGGTGGGTTCGGACACCATCACCTCGATGTCGGAGAAGCAGCTCACCGCGCTGCGCGGCGGGGCGATCTCGATGGTGTTCCAGGAGCCGGGCGCCGCCCTGGACCCGCTGTTCACCGTCGGCTTCCAGATCATGGAAGCGCTACGCGCGCATGCGGATATCGGCCGCAAGGCCGCCAAGGCGCGGGCGATCGAACTGCTGCGCATGGTCGGGCTGCCCGATCCGGAGCATCGCGTCGACTTCTATCCGCATCAGCTGTCCGGCGGGCAGAAGCAGCGGGTGATGATCGCCATTGCCATCGCCTGCGAGCCCACGGTGATCATCGCCGACGAACCGACCACGGCGCTGGATGTCACCGTGCAGGCCGAGATCCTGGAGCTGCTGCGGGATCTGCGCGACCGGCTCGGCAGCGCCATCGTGCTGATCACCCACAATATGGGCGTGGTCGCCGACCTCGCCGATCGCGTGGTGGTGATGCGGTCGGGCCGGGTCGTCGAAACCGCGCCCGTGGACGAGCTTTTCGCGAATCCACGCGAGGAGTACACCCGCGACCTGCTCGCCGCGGTGCCGCACCTGGGTGCGGGCCTGGCCCCGGCGTCCGGTGCGGTGTCACCGGTCGCGCCGCAACCGGACGCGGGTGGCGGGACGGTCACGATGGAACGCCCGGCGGGGGAGTTGCCCGCGGTGGCCGCGGCCGAGACCGTGCTCAAGGTGACGGATCTGGTCGTGGAATTCCCGGGCGCGCTGGGCCGTCCGGCCTTCCGCGCGGTGGACGAGGTGTCGCTGACCATCGGCCGCGGCGAAACCCTGGGCCTGGTCGGCGAATCCGGCTCCGGCAAGAGCACGATCGGCCGCTGCGTGGCCGCGCTGCAACGGCCCACCGCGGGCCGGATCCGGGTGCTGGGCGAGGAGGTCACCGGGCTGTCGGAGCGGCGGCTGCGGCCGATGCGCAAGCGGCTCGGATTCGTCTTCCAGGACCCCGCCACCTCGCTGAACCCGCGGCTCACCGTCGGGCAGTGCGTGGCCGAGCCGCTGGTCGTGCACCGCGCCGCCACCGGTTCGGCACTGCGCGAACGGGTTCGGCGCCTGCTGGACGACGTGCAACTGGCCGCGGGCACCGAGAACCGCTACCCGCACGAGCTCTCGGGCGGCCAGCGGCAGCGGGCCAGCCTGGCGCGGGCGCTGGTGCTGAATCCGGATTTGCTCATCGCCGACGAACCGACCAGCGCGCTGGATGTGTCGGTGCAGGCGACGGTGCTGGAGATCTTCGCCGGGCTGCAGCGCGAGTTCGGCTGGGCGTGCCTGTTCATCAGTCACGACCTGGCCGTGGTCGATCAGCTCGCGGCCCGGATCGCGGTGCTGCGCAACGGTTCCGTGGTCGAGCAGGGCACCCGCGACGAGATCCTGCGCCACCCCACGCAGGAGTACACCCAGCGCCTGGTGGCCGCGGTTCCGGTGCCGGACCCGGTCGAACAGCGGCGACGTCGCGCGGCGTCGGCGGCGCTGTTCGCCACGGACCACAGCGAATAGCCGAGCGGGTTGCGCACTCCCGCACCGCCGTCGAATTCGGCAGCGGCGCGGGGCAACCCCCTCCCAGGTGGACATCCGGTCGACCGCTGGTGCCGGACGGTGGACGACCGGGTGTTCGCCGCAGGTGGGCACCCGGTCGACGCCCGAACGGCGGTCGGCCGGGTGCTCCCGTGTCCGCGCCGCGTCAGGGCACGTGCAGCATGCCGCCGACCAGCAGCAGCATGCTCTGTTCCACCTCGGCGCGCGCCTGTTCCGGATCCTCGGCGTGCGCCACGATCATGCCCCCCTCGGTGACGGCGCTCAGGATGAGCTGGGCCAGCACCCGCACCGGCGCCCGCACCACCACTCCGGCGTCGACGGCCTGCTGGACCAGATCGATGATCATGCCGAGGCCGTGCCGGGCCTCCATCTCGCGCCAGCTCTGCCAGCCCAGCACGGCCGGTCCGTCCGACATGGCGATGCGCACCGTCTCGGGGCGCAGGTTGATCTCCAGGAAGGTGCGCAGGCCGACGGCCATCGCCGCGAGCAGATCCGTGGTGTCCGGCAGCGCGTCGACCGCCGCGGCGACCTCGGCGGTGTTCTCGGCCTCCAGCCGCTCGAGCACCGCGACGAACAGGCCGCGCTTGTCGCCGTAGTGATGGTGCAGCGCGCCGCGGGTGACGCCCGCCGCGCTCACGATCTGCTCGGCCGACACCCCGGAGTAACCGTGCTCGGCGAACAGCCGCCGCCCGGCCTGCTCCAGCGCGGCCCGGGTACTGCGGGAGCGATCCTCCTGACTACGGCGTGGCATGCAGCCGAGTGAACTCCACGATCAACTCGGTGAGCAACTCCGGCTGGTCCTCGGACACGAAGGTGTAGGAGTCGTCGATCAGCCGCAGGGTGGCGTTGGGCAGGTCGCGGGCCAGCCGCTCGGCGAAGGAGACCCGGAACGCCTTGTCCTCGCGCGCCCAGGCCAGCAGCACCGGCAGCTCGAGGTCGGCGAAATGCTCGGCCGCGGCGAGGGTGTAGCGCTTGTGCACCCCGCGCAGGAACCGTGTCAGGTCGGCGCGCACGGCCGCGGAGGTGTGCGCGGGCAGCAGATAGGAGTCGGCGATCTCCGGCGGCACCGGGCGCTTGGTCACCAGGCCGAAGGCGAGCGGCAGCCGCTGGGCGGGCCGGAACCGCATGAGCGCCAGCATGACCCGAATCAGTCCGGGGATCGCCGCCAGCCGGGGGAGCGGGGTGAACGGCTGGGGAAAGAACTCGTCGTAGGCGTCGCAGTCGGTGAGCACCACCCGGCCGACGCGGGACCGGTTGCGGGTCAACAGGATCTGCGTGAGGGCCCCGCCGGTGTCGTTGGCCACCAGCGTGACGTCGCGCAGCTCGAGCCGCTCCAGGAAGGCCGCGATCAGATCCGCCGCCCCGGTCGGCGACAGGTCCGCGTCCGGCACGGGAAGCGAATGAGCGCCGAGGGGCCAGTCGGGGGCGAGGCAGCGATGCCCGGCGGCGGCCACGCCCGGCACCACCTTGCGCCACAGATCGGCATTGACGAGCAGTCCGTGCACGAACACCACGGGCGCACCGGATCCGGTGTCGTGGTAGCGGATGCGTCCGCCGGGCAGGTCCACCTGCGAGACGGGACCGAGTGCGCTGCTGATTCCCATAACTGCCTCCGGGAGACGAGGTCGATGTGGGGCACAGATTTACATACATACGGTATGTACGTCAATACTTCGATCCCATACGGGTGCACCGTCGTTACCGGACTCCGGTAGCGTGATCAGGCATCTATCCGCCGATTCGGTTTGGAGCTTTCCCCGAAAATGACTGAGCAGACCCCGAGTGGTGCCGGTGTGGACAGCGCGGGCGGCGCGGGCGACGAGCCTCGCTCCGCCGCCGCCTCGTACGCGGCGGCCGGTGTCGACATCGAAGCCGGCGACCGCGCAGTCGAGCTGTACGCGCCCCTGGCCAAGAAGGCCACCAGGCCCGAGGTGCAGGGCGGTCTCGGCGGTTTCGCCGGGCTCTTCGCGCTCAAGGGCGGTTATCGCGAGCCCCTGCTCGCCGCCTCCACCGACGGGGTGGGCACCAAGATCGCGGTCGCGCAGGCGATGGACAAGCACGACACCGTGGGTCTGGACCTGGTCGCCATGGTCGTCGACGACCTGGTGGTGTCCGGCGCGGAGCCGCTGTTCCTGCAGGACTACATCGCCGTGGGCAAGGTGGTCCCGGAGCGGATGGCGCAGATCGTCGCGGGCATCGCCGACGGCTGTGTGAAGGCCGGTTGCGCGCTGCTCGGCGGCGAGACGGCCGAGCACCCCGGCCTGATGGGTCCCGACGACTACGACATCTCGGCCACCGGCGTCGGTGTCGTCGAGGCCGACGCCGTGCTCGGCCCGGACCGTGTCCGCCCCGGCGACGTGGTCATCGCCATGGGCTCGTCGGGCCTGCACTCCAACGGCTACAGCCTCGCCCGGCACGTGTTGCTCGAGATCGATCGGATGTCGCTGAGCGGGCACGTCGAGGAGTTCGGCCGCACCCTCGGCGAGGAACTGCTCGAGCCCACCCGCATCTATGCCAAGGACTGCCTGGCCCTGGTCGCCGAGACCGACGTGCGGACCTTCGCGCACGTGACCGGCGGCGGCCTGGCCAACAACCTGGCCCGGGTGCTGCCCGCGGGCCTGGTGGCCGAGCTCGACCGGGGCACCTGGAATCCCGCACCGGTGTTCAAGATGATCGCCCAGCGCGGCCGCGTGGAGCGGCCCGAGATGGAGAAGACCTTCAACATGGGCGTCGGCATGGTCGCCATCGTCGCGCCCGAGGACGCCGACCGCGCGCTGGCCGTACTCACCGCCCGCCACATCGACTGCTGGACCCTCGGCACCGTCAAGAAGGCCAAGGACCCCGAGGCAACCCGCGTCGCCCTCGTAGGCGAGCACCCGCGCTTCTGAGTCTTTGCGCCCCTTCGGGTTGCGGCCTCGTGACCCCGTCGTTCGGCGCCCGATGCTGGCTCCTTCGTCGCTTCGCCTCGGGCGCCGAACGACGGGGCGGCCGCAACCCGAAGGGGCGGGGCGAAACCCGTTCGCGGACAGCAAAAGCACCGGTGTCCCGACCGCTCGTCATCTCGGTCGAGATGACGAAGGGCGTCGGGAACCGGTGCGGCAAGCTCTCAGCCGGTGGTGTGCAGACGTCCGGCGAATGACATCCGTAACCGCGTCGACGTGCGAAGGGGGAGGCCCGTCAGGCCTCCCCCTTCGCACGTCGATCCGAGTCAGCGGCGCCAGTCGTCGTGGTCTTCGTCTTCCTCCCAGCGCGACCGCGAGTCGTTCGCGTCGTGCTCGTCGGAAAGCACACCACTCCGCTGCGAGTTGTGGGAGCTCCCCGACAGCTCGCGCTGAAGGCTCGCGAAGTCGGTCGATGGCGAGCTGTACTTGAGCTCCCGTGCGACCTTGGTCTGCTTTGCCTTAGCCCGGCCACGGCCCATGGCTGACCCCCTCGCGTCACTGCGGGGCGGCCTGGGGTGGTTTGGCGGCCCCGTTCGAATTAATACTCTTCCTGACAGACACTTTAGCGTGTGTCCGGCGGTCGCGCTTCCAGGAGTGGGGGATGACTCCGGAACCGGTCGAGTTTGCCCGGTTGTCGCCTCCGGGCCGAGACACCTAGAGCACGCCGGGAATTGCGCGGATTATCCCCACTCTGGCGCCGCCGCCGAGCACCGCCGGGGTGCCGAGTTCGGCGTGCGCGTCGGTCCATGCGACACCCATGCGCTGGAGAATCGCCTGCGTCAACGGCATGCGTGCGCGGTCGTGACCGTCATCGATCTTGTAGGCGAACGCGCGGCCGTCCGGGAGGGCGCCCGCGTGCACGCCGTCGGCGCCGATCTTGCACACCAGGCCGGGAGTTGCCTGCATGGTGAGCAGGTCCGAGCCGTCCGTGCCGGAAATCACTCGCGGGTGGCTGCGCATGGCGTCGGCGACTCGCCGCTCGGGTGTGCCGGGCGCCGACGTGGCGAATATCGCATACGCGCGAGCGAGATTCACCAGCGACACCGGCACGATCGGCAGGCCGCAGCCGTCGATGCCGAGGTCGGTCTCCGGCTCGCCGGTGATGTCGGCGATGGTCGCGGCCACCGCGCGCTGCAGCGGATGCGCGGCGTCGAGGTATCCGGTGGTCGGCCAGTCGTTGATCGCGCAGGTGGCGAGCATCGCGGCGTGCTTGCCGGAGCAGTTCATATAGATGCGACGCACGGCCTTGTCCCGGTCGCGCCCGGCCAGCGCCTCGGCGCGGGCGGCCTCCGACGACGGCAGGTCCGGCGGGCAGGCCAGCTGGTCCTCGGTGAATCCGAAGCGGTCCAGCAGGCGCTGCACCAGCGCCACGTGCTCGGGCTCGCCGAAGTGCGAGGCGGTGGCGATGGCCAGCTCGGCGTCGTCGACGGGGTCGAAGCCGTTGCGCAGCAGCGTGATCGCCTGCATCGGCTTGTTGGTCGAGCGCGGGAAGATGGGCAGGTGGACCTCGCCGAGCTGCACGGTCGGCTCGCCGTCGGGGTCCAGGATCACCACCGAGCCGCGGTGCACGCACTCGCGGAACCCCGATCGGACCACCTCGACCAGTTCGACACTCACCTTCGACCCTTCCCTACCGTTGATTCCCCGTCCGCGGGAATCGCGACCGTATCAGGCGTGAGCGTACGTGCCCGGCGCGCGTGCCGGGCCACCTGCATGCGGACGTCGTCGGAGACGGTGGGTTCGCTCGCCAGCAGCAGTTGCAGCCGTTCGGGATCCGTCCCGGCGAACAGCTCGCGCACGGTCACCCCGTGCTCGGGGACGTAGGTCACCCGCACCTCGTCGCCCGCGCCGATCGTGCCCTCGGTCAGCACGCGCAGGTAGGCGCCGGTGTCGGAGCGCAGCGTGAAACGCTTGACCCACTGCCGCTCTCCGCTCCAGTGCTGGAAGGTGGAGCACGGCACCCGCGGCGCGCTCACCTCCAGCACGGTGTCGCCGACCGACCAGCGCTCGCCGAGCACCGCATCACTCACCGCAAGCCCGGCGATGCGCAGGTTCTCGCCGAACCAGCCCGCGGGCAGGTCGCGGCGCAACTCGTCGCCCCAGCGCCGCGCGTCCTCCTCGGCGTAGGCGTAGACGGCCTGGTGCACACCGCCGTGATTGACGGTGTCGCAGACGTGGTCGCCGTCGAGTCCGAGGCCGCGCACCGGAACCCGGTGCGGCACCGGGCGTTTGTCGATCGCGGTGCGGCCGACCCGGCTCACCCTGGGCGGCATCTCGAGCTCGGCGTGGACGACGCACACCGCGAGCACGCGGCCGACCGCGCCCGCCGGTGCGGCCGGGATCATCGCCCGCGCAATCGATCGACCGCGACCCGGCCCGCCTGGGGCTCGTCGTCGGCGGGCATCGATTCCGGGTCGATGGCCGCGGCCATCGACCCGGCCGCCAGCGCGGTGTCCGCCGGGATCGTGCGTTTGATCAAAGCCAGTGCGATGGGGCCCAATTCGTAGTGGTCGACGATGGTGCCGAGTCGACCCACCGCGCGCCCCCCGGCGGTGACCGGGTCGCCGGTGACCGGGCGGCTGTCGGCCGATCCGTCCAGGTGCAGCAGCACCAGGTGGCGGGGCGGCTTGCCGAGATTGTGCACCCGGGCCACGGTCTCCTGGCCGCGGTAGCAGCCCTTGTCCAGGTGCACCGCACCGTGTTCGGCGATGCCGCCGATCCAGCGCGCCTCGTGCGGGATGGTCCGGTCGTCGGTGTCGACGCCCAGGCGCGGGCGCAGCGCGGCCACCCGCAGCGCCTCGAACGCCCACAGCCCCGCCGGTTCGGCCCCTGCCTCGGTGAGCCGCGACCACCACCGCGACAGCTCGGCGCGCGGAACCAGCAGATCGTAGGAATCCTCGGTGGGCCAGGGCATTCGGCGCAGGAAGCCGCCGCCGGACAGCGGCGCGACCTCGTACACCCCGGGCAGTTGCTCGACGCCCAGCGCCCCGGTCAGCTCGCGCACCCGCGGGCCGAGCAGGCTCAGCACCGCGTAATCGGCGGGCTCGGGCTTGGCGTCGGCCCAGAAGACCATCTTCTGCAGGAAGCCCAGCAGGTCGGGGCCGCGCTCGCCCTCGGTGTCGACCCACAGCGTGCCGTCCAGATCGCTGAGCACGAAGTGGTGCAGCACCCGACCGTTGAGATCCAGGTCCAGGTTCTCCGCGGACCGCCGGTCGCCCAGCGCCGCGATGTGCTGGCTGGACACGGTGTGCAGCCAGGTCAGGCGCTCGGCGCCGGTGATGGTGAAGACGAAACGATGCGAGCGATCCACCACGGCGACGCGCTGCGCCGCGGCCCGCTGTTCCCCGAACGGATCTCCGTAGTGCCACGCCACCGCGGCATCGGGACCCTCCGGCAGGCCCGGGACGGCCCCCGGAGCGGTGAGCAACGGGCTGGGCGTTGAAACCACGGACACGTCTCCACTGTATAGGCCGCGCTTCTCGGGCAGCTTCCCGTCGCCGTCGGCGGGCCCCGCCGGGGTCGATACATACCGGAGTGTCGGTCCCAACCGGGGGTTATGTACCTCGAGTCCGGTACCCCCGCCAAGAACGGCCGACTCGCCTAGGCTTCCACGCATGGTGGATCGTGTTCTGGTGACACTCGACGGCGCAGTTCAGGACCCCGACGCGCCGTTGCTCTATGCGGACGACATCGGCGCGCTGCGCGGCGACGGCATCTTCGAAACGGCGCTGGTGCGCGACGGCAAGGCGTGCGCGCTCGAACTGCATCTGGCTCGGCTGCGTCGCTCGGCCGAGGCGCTCGATCTGCCGGAACCCGATACGGGGCAGTGGCGCTCCGCGGTGGAGACCGCGGTCAAGGAGTGGGGCGCCGAGCGCGAGGGCATGCTGCGGCTCATCCTCACCCGCGGCCGCGACGGGCACGCCGCCGTGCGCGCCGGCGGCGGCGAATTATCCGGTCCGGCATCGGATGTCACCGGATACGTGCTGGTGATGCCGGTGGCCGAGCGGGTGGCCCGGGCGCGCGCCGAGGGCGTCTCGGTGATCACCCTGACCCGCGGCATCTCGGTCGACCTGGCGCAGAGCGCGCCCTGGCTGCTGCTGGGCGCCAAGACCCTGTCCTATGCCACCAATATGGCCGCGCTGCGGTTCGCGGCCCGGATGAACGCCGACGACGTGATCTTCACCAGCACCGAGCATCGGGTGCTGGAGGGGCCGCGCTCGTCGGTGGTGGTGCAGCGGGACAGGCAGCTGATCACCCCGCCCGCGCGCAACGGTGTGCTGCCGGGCATCACCCAGCGCGCGCTGTTCGCGGAGGCGGAGAAGGCCGGCTGGGACTGTCGCTACGAGTCGCTGTTCACCGCGGATCTCATTACGGCGGACAGTGTCTGGCTGGTCTCGAGCGTCACGCTGGCCGCCCGGGTGGCGTCGCTGGACGGGCTGCGCATGTCGGCGCCGGACTGCGCGCCGGAGATCGTCGAACTCGTGGATCGCGGCATCGCGCGGGCGTGGAGCCTCGGCGATTGGTGACGGCAAACACGTTCGTCGACCGCAATATGTCGAAAGGGCACAGGAAAACCACTATCCGACAGCAAAAGTCCCGGAGTGTCGTGGCCTAGGACTCATTGATCGAGCGAACCTCCGGCGTAACGTGTACTACGACATGTCGTAGATCGGCGGGAGGCCGTAATGGGCAAGTGCAGCGAGGCACGGGCATGAACGTCGTCGACGTATCCCGATGGCAGTTCGGTATCACCACCGTCTACCACTTCCTCTTCGTGCCGCTCACCATCGGCCTCGCGCCGCTGGTCGCCGGCATGCAGACCGCCTGGGTCATCACCGGGAAGGAGGTCTGGTACCGGCTGACGAAGTTCTTCGGCAAGCTGTTCATGATCAATTTCGCGCTCGGCGTCGCCACCGGCATCGTGCAGGAATTCCAGTTCGGCATGAACTGGAGCGAATACTCCCGGTTCATCGGCGACGTCTTCGGCGCGCCGCTGGCCATGGAGGGTCTGGTCGCCTTCTTCATGGAGTCGACGTTCCTGGGGCTGTGGATCTTCGGCTGGACCCGGCTGCCGAAGCTGGTGCATCTGGCCACGATCTGGATGGTCGCCATCGGCGTGAACGCCTCCGCGTACTTCATCATCGCGGCCAATTCGTTCATGCAGCATCCGGTGGGCGCCACCTACAACCCGGCGACCCGGCGCGCCGAGCTGCACAGCATCGGCGACCTGCTCGGCAACAACACGGCGCTGGCGGCCTTCCCGCACGTGGTGGCCGGATCCTTCCTCACCGCAGGCACTTTCGTGGCGGGCATCGCGGGCTGGTGGATGGTGCGCAACGCGCGCCGGGACCGGCTCGAGGAGGCGCGCTCGGTGTGGCGCCCGGCCGGGCGGATGGGCATGTGGGTCATCGTGCTGTCGGGCGTGGCGCTGGTGCTGACCGGCGACGTCCAGGGCAAGCTGATGTTCAAGCAGCAGCCGATGAAGATGGCCTCGGCGGAATCGCTGTGCAACACCCAGGTCGATCCGGACTTCTCGGTGCTCACCGTCGGCACCCACAACAACTGCGACAGCGTCACCCACCTCATCGAGGTGCCGGGCGTGCTGTCGTTCCTGGCCGACGGCAAGTTCAGCGACGTGAAGCTCGACGGCGTGAAGGATCTGCAGGTCGCCTACAACCACAAGTACGGCGTCGGCGACTACCGGCCCAACCTGTTCGTCACCTACTGGACCTTCCGCGCGATGATCGGCTGGGCGATCGGGTCCGCGCTGATCGCGCTGGTCGGCTTCTGGGTGACGCGGCGCGGGCGGGTGCCCGACAAGCGCTGGTTCTCGTGGCTGAGCCTGCTGGTGATCCCGACCCCGTTCCTGGGCAACAGCGCCGGGTGGGTGTTCACCGAGATGGGCCGCCAGCCGTGGGTGGTCGCGCCCAATCCGACCGGCGATCCGAACATCCGAATGACGGTGCAGCAGGCGGTTTCCGGCAATACCGCGGGCACGGTGCTGTTCTCGCTGATCGTGTTCACGGCGCTGTACGGGGCGTTGGCGCTGGTCTGGTTCTTCCTCATGCGGCGCTACGTGATCGCCGGTCCGGAGGAACACGCGCCCGCCGCCGAGGCGGAAGGCGCTGCCGTCGAGAAGCTTTCGTTCGCCTACTGAGGAGCCGAGATGAGTCTGCCGGAATTCTGGTTCGTACTGATCGGGGTGCTGTTCACGGGCTACTTCGTGCTCGAGGGCTTCGACTTCGGCGTGGGCATGCTGATGCCGATCCTGGGCCGCGGCGACGAGACCCGAAAGCGCGTGGTGCTCAACACCATCGGGCCGGTGTGGGACGGCAACGAGGTGTGGCTGATCACCGGTGGCGGCGCCATGTTCGCCGCCTTCCCGGAGTGGTACGCCAGCCTGTTCTCCGGGTTCTACCTGGCGCTGCTGTTGATCCTGGTGGCGCTGATCGTGCGCGCCGTCGCCATCGAATACCGCGGCAAGATCAATGATCCGCGCTGGCGGCGGGGGTGCGACGCGGCCATTGTGTTCGGGTCCTGGGTGCCCGCGCTGGCGTGGGGCCTGGCCTTCGCCAACCTGGTGCACGGCGTGCGGCTGAACGCGCACAAGCAGGTCGAGGGTGGGCTGCTGCACCTGCTGGTGCCGTACGCGCTGCTCGGCGCGGTGGCGCTCACCCTGCTGTTCCTGCTGCACGGCGCGGTGTTCATCGGCCTGAAGACCGGCGGCGAGGTGCGCGCCAGGGCCGAGCGCATCGCCAAGCTGATCCTGGCGCCCACCGTCGCCGTGGTGGCGGCGTTCGGGCTGTGGACGCAGCTGGAGTACGGCAAGGGCTGGACCTGGATCGTGTTGGCGCTGGCGGTGATCGGGCTGCTGCTCGCCGGTGCCTCGGTGTACCGCGGCCGCGACGGCTGGGCGTTCACCGGCACCGCGCTCACCGTGGTGGCGGCCGTGGTGCTGCTGTTCGGGGCGCTGTTCCCGTATGTGATGCCCTCGACCCTCGATCCGGCGCTGGGGCTCAGCGTGGACGGTCGCATGGTCGACGGTCATCCCACCGTGAGCGCGACCTCCACGCACTACACGCTGGTGGTGATGAGCTGGGTGGCGGTGGTGCTGACCCCGCTCGTGGTGCTGTACCAGGGCTGGACGTACTGGGTGTTCCGCCAGCGCATCATCGTCGAGCAGATCCCCGCCCCGATCGGGCTGCCGCTGTCGCGGACCAGCGCCTGAGCCATGGCCAAGCCCGTCGACCCGCGCCTGTGGCGATACGCCCGATCGGCCCGCCGCTATCTCGGTGTGAGCGTGCTGCTCTCGCTGGTGATCACCGGCTGCATCGTGGTGGCGGCGCTGGCCGTGGCGCGGGTGCTGGCGGGGGTGATCACCGATCCGGGACGGCGCACCCTGGCCGCCTGGGCCGTGGAGCTGATCGTGTTCGGGGTCGCGATCTTGTGCCGGGCGGTGGCGACGTGGTGGCAGGCGCGGCTGGCGCACCGGGCCGGGGCGCAGGTGGTCGCGGAGCTGGAGTCGGCGGTGCTGGCGGCGGGCGCGCGGCTGCCGCCGCGCGAACTGGACACGCGCCGAACCGAATTGGCGGTCGTGGTCGGCAACGGCCTGAGCGGGCTGCGGGCCTATCTCACCGGCTATCTGCCCGCGCTGCTGCTGGCCTGCCTGGTGCCGCCGATCGTGTTGGGCGTCATCGCATTCCACGATCTCGTGGCGGGCGGCATCATTCTCGTGACCCTGCCGCTGATCCCGGTGTTCATGGTGCTGATCGGCCTCATGACGCAGGGCCGGGCGGCGGCCACCCTGGCGGCGGCCACCCGGCTGTCCGATCAGCTGCTCGACCTGTTCGCGGGCATGCCCACGCTGCGCGCGCTCGGTCGCGAATCCGGTGCCGCCGAGGGCGATTCGGCCCCGACCATGCGCCACCGGGTGCGCGATCTCGGCGCATCGCTGCATCGCCGCACGATGGCCGCGCTGCGCCTCGCCTTCCTGTCCTCCATGGTGCTGGAGATGCTCGCCACCCTGTGCGTCGCACTGGTCGCCGTCTCCATCGGCATGCGCCTGGTCTTCGGCCACATGAACCTCTACCCGGCCCTGCTGGGCCTCATCCTCGCCCCGGAGGTGTACCTCCCCCTGCGCGCCGTCGGCGAGCGCTTCCACGCCGCCCAGGACGGAATGGCCGCGGCGGACCGGGCTTTCGCGGTACTCGAGCCCGAATCCCCCCAGCCAGCCCCATCTTTGATCCCGGTACCCCCTCCGTCTTCGATCCCGGCACCCCCTGCGTCTTTGATCCCGGCACCCCCTGCGTCTTTGATCCCGGCATGCTTTTGGCCGGGATCTCCTACAGATTCCGGCCAAAAGCATGCCGGAATCTCAAACGGACACATCACGATTCGCGACCTGAGCATGCACTCCCGCGACGGCTTCGCCCCCTCCGGCCTGTCGGCCGACTTGCGCCCCGGCACGGTCACCGTGCTCACCGGCCCCAACGGATGCGGGAAATCCACGGCGCTACAGGCGATTCTCGGATTGGCGGCACCCGACGACGGCGAGGTGACCGTCGACGGTATCGCGGTCCCCGAACTCGATCCCGAGCAATGGTGGTCCCGGGTCGCCTGGCTGCCGCAGCGTCCCGTGCTACTGCCCGGCACACTGCGGGAGAACCTCGAACTGTTCGGCGCCCACGCGGATTCCGAATCGGCTGTCGAGGCGGCCTGCGCCGCAACCGGATTCGATACCGTCCTCGCCGAACTGCCCGACGGCTGGGACACCGTGGTCGGCCCCGGCGGCCTGGGCCTGTCCCTCGGTCAGCGCCAGCGCCTGGCGCTGACCCGCGTCCTCGCCGCCGATCGCCCCATCCTGCTGCTGGACGAACCCACCGCCCACCTCGACGATGCCGCCGAGGCCGCGGTCCTGGCCGCCCTGTCCGCGCGTGCCCGCGCCGGAGCGACGGTGGTCGTCGTCGGGCACCGGCCCTCGGTCCTGGCCGCCGCCGACCACCTCGTCGACGTGCGCGCTTCGGAAGGAGCATTGACGCGATGAGAAGCGCCGCAGCCGATTTCCGGCGCATGTGGGGCCTGCTGGAACTGCCGCGGTGGCGGGTGCTCGTCTCGGTGTGCTGGGGCACGGTGGCGCTGGGCAGCGGCCTGGGCCTGGCGGCGCTGGCGGCGTGGCTGATCGCGCGGGCCTGGCAGATGCCGCCGGTGCTGGATCTGAGCGTGGCCGTCGTCGCCGTTCGCGCCCTGGGCATTTCGCGGGGCCTGTTCCGCTACGTGGAGCGGCTGACGACCCACGACGTGGCGCTGCGGGCCATGACCGCCGCCCGGACGAGCGTCTACACGGCGCTGTCGCGCGCCGATATCTGGACCACCCGCCGCGCCGCCGAGACCGGCGACCCGCGGCCGCTGCGGCGCGGGGACCTGCTGACCCGGATCGGCAGCGATATCGACGAACTCGGCGCGGTCGTGGTGCGGGCCCTCGTCCCCATCGCGGTGGCGCTGGCGCTCTCGCTCGCGGCGGTCGCCCTGCTCGCCCCGATCTCGCTCGCCGCGGCGGCGGTGCTCGCGGTGGCGCTGGCCGTGGCGGGGATCGTCGCGCCGTGGCTGTCCGCGCGGGCGGCCCGGGAGGCCGAACTCGCGGTGCGCACCGACCGCGCCGAATTCACCTCGGCCGCGGTCACCGTGCTCGACCACGCCGCGGAACTGCGGGTGGCCGGACGGCTGGACCGGGCCCTGGCCACCGCCACCGCGGCGGGCCGCCGGGCCGTCGCGGCCGAGGACCGCGCCGCCTCGCACAGCGCCTGGGCCGCGGCCGCCACCCCCCTGTCCGTCGGCGCCAGCGTCCTGGGCGCGCTGCTGATCGGAATCCTGTTGTACGGCAGCGGGTCCGGGGCCCCCGCCGGGCCGCTGCAGCCCGCGCCGCCGGGCGCGATCACACCCACGGCGCTGTCGGTTCTGGTGTTGCTGCCGCTGTCCGCGTTCGAGGCCGTGGCGGTGCTCCCGGCCGCCGCCCAGTCCCTCACGAAAGGCCGTGCGGCCCTGCGCCGCATCGTCGCGGCCGAGCGCGGCGCCCCGGCGCGCCGTCCCGCGGCCGAGCTGCCCCGGCTGCCCGCGGGGCGGCGCATCGCCGTCGTCGGGCCGAGCGGGGCCGGGAAGACCACCCTGCTCATGACGTGGGCGGGCCTGTTCGACACCCCGCGTCCCGGGGTCACCTTCTTCGCCGAGGACGCCCATCTGTTCGGCACCACGGTGCTGGAGAACCTGCGGGTCGCGCGCGGCGACCTCACCGCCGCCGAGGCCGAGCACGCCCTGCGCGCGGTCGGTGCGGGACGGTGGCTGGACGGCCTCCCCGACGGCGTGCACACCGAACTGACCGGCGGCGCGGCCGCGGTCTCCGGCGGACAGCGCCGCCGCATCCTGCTGGCCCGCGCCCTCGTCTCCCCGGCCCGGGTGCTGCTGCTCGACGAGCCCACCGAACACCTGGAGGCCGCGACGGGCGCCGACCTGCTGCGCGCCCTGCTCGACCCCGGCGGCGGCCTCGTCGCCCCCGACCGCACCGTCGTGGTGGTCACCCACCAGCTGCCGCCGGACCACCGCGCCGACACCGTGGTCACCCTCGACGGCCGCGGCCACCTCACCATCACCCCGACTATCCCGGAAAACCAACCCCTGACCTGGTCGTTCGCTCTGCACGAAAATCCGTTGCCGACGGCCTGACCGCCCACTAGATTCGTGTGTACACGGGAAGGAGGTGGTTCAAAGAATGAGTATTCGAAGGACACGTGAGGTGGCTGTCAGCTAGCGCCACCGCTGTAACGGATTCCTGTTCGCGAGCGCGACGCTAATCCAAAGCAGCCACCCGGCCCCCGAGCCCCCGGTTAGTCCGACCGGGACCCGCGTGAGAACTTGGTCTCCGTAGGTATGGCTCGGGGGTCGTTCCTATTCGGGGGGGAAGAGTTTTCGAGCGTCAGCCGATATAGCGCTGCAGGCGGGCGGAGAGGCGGGGCTCCAGGGTGCCGTCGGCTACCACGCGTTCCTCGACATAGCCGAGGTCGCCGCCCTCGACGATGCCGTAGAGGCGTTTGGCGCCGCCCACGACCGCGCCGGACTGGCTGCGAATGACCACATCGGTGGCCAGTTCCCAGGAGGACTGGGTGAGGGCCTGGCCGTAGAACAGCTCGACGATGCCGGAGCTGTGGGTGAGCAGGAGTTCGATGACCTCGTCGTCGCCGTCGATGCCGACCCGCCAGAAACCGCTCTCGCGCAAATCGGGACCGGCGTAGGCGCCGTCGGAATCGAGCACCCAGGAGCGGGAATCCCACGCCAGGAAGTCGCCGCCGTCGTGCGAGACCACGATCTGCTGGCCGAAGCGGTAGTCGCCGCGGTCGGGGTCGTTACCCTCGCCCTCGCCGCGCCACACACCGACCAGCGGCAGCAGGGCGAGCATGGACGAACTCAGGTCCGGGCCCAGGCGCAGATTGGCGGTGTCCTCCGGCAGCGGCAGATCCGGCAGCTGCGGAATATTGCGCGCGGCAGTGGTTTTCGCGCGCTCGGCGGCGTCGGCCACGGCCTGGTCGCCGCTGCGGCGGGCAGCGGCGCCATTGTCTCGGCGAGCGGCGGACGTCTCGGGCGCCGTACCGTTCGTCGTCGGGTTGTCGAGGTTCTCGTGCGCCGACTCGGTCACGACTCGGTGAAGAGCCGGTAGAGGACGTACAGACCGAACCAGGCGATCAGTACGGAGACGAGAACCAGCAGAATCTCGAAGGCTAGGACCACGTCTCGAAGTCTAACGACTCCCGGACCCGGATATGCGAACGGCCCCGGGAATCCGAATCCCGGGGCCGTTTCGCGGTTCGGCGTCCTACGCGGCCACCGTGACGTCCACGTTGTGGATGCCGGTGCCCTGCGGAGCCACCTTGGCCGTGCCGTTGCCGGACGAGGACAGGGCGCGGATGGTCCAGTCGCCGGGCGCGGCGAAGAACCGGAAGTCACCGGTGCCGGAGGCCACGACCTCGGCGGTGAACTCGTCGCCGGAATCCAGCAGGCGGACGAACGCGCCACCCACCGGATTGCCGTCGGCGTCGAGCACGCGACCTGTGAGCACGGTCTCCTTCTCGATGTCCACGTTGGCGGGCAGGGTCTGTCCCTGGGTAGGTGCTGCGCACATGGTCGTTTACGCTCCCAACTCGATCGGTGCACCGACGAGGGAGCCGTACTCGGTCCAGCTCCCGTCGTAGTTCTTGACGTTCTTGTGGCCCAGCAGCTCTCGCAGCACGAACCAGGTGTGCGAGGAACGCTCGCCGATGCGGCAATAGGCGATGGTCTCCTTCTCGCCGTCCAGTCCCGCCTCCTGGTACAGCTCCGCGAGCTCGGTGTCGGACTTGAAGGTGCCGTCCTCGTTGGCCGCCTTGCTCCACGGCACGTTGATGGCGCCGGGGATGTGGCCCGGCCGCTGGCTCTGCTCCTGCGGGAGGTGGGCCGGGGCCAGGATCTTGCCGGAGAACTCGTCGGGCGAGCGGACATCCACCAGATTCTTGGTGCCGATGGCGTGGATCACCTCGTCGCGGAACGCGCGGATCGACACGTCCTGCTCGGCGGCCTTGTACGCGGTGGTCGGGCGGCTCACCGCGTCCTTGGACAGCGGGCGGCCGTCGAGCTCCCACTTCTTGCGGCCGCCGTCGAGCAGCTGCACCTTCTGGTGGCCGTACAGCCGGAAGTACCAGTAGGCGTAGGCCGCGAACCAGTTGTTGTTGCCGCCGTAGAGGATCACGGTGTCGTCGTTGCCGATACCGCGGGCCGACAGCAGATCCGAGAACTGCTCCCGGTTGACGAAGTCACGCCGAACCGGATCCTGCAGATCGTTCTTCCAGTCGAGCTTGACGGCGCCCTCGATATGCCCCGTGTCATAGGCGGAGGTGTCCTCGTCGACCTCGACGACGACCACGCCGGGGGTGTGGAGGTTCTCTTCGACCCAGTCTGCGGAGACCAGGACATCGGAGCGAGCCATGTTGTTCCTTTCGAAGTGACTTGCCAGGGCTTGGGTGGGGTCAGGCGGGGGAGTCGGTCGCCGCGGGCCGCAGCCGCAGCACCAGGGGATAGAGCTTGCAGCCCAGGCAGATACCGAAGGCCGCGTTGAGGAACGCCGCGAACAGCGCGAAGCCGGTGAAGATCGCGCCGACCACGCCGCTTCCGGCCAGGAAGCCGACGAATCCGGCGGCGGCGAAGATCAGGCCGACCAGCTGCGCGAACCGCAGCGGCGCGACCGGCTCGGTCTCCGGCGGCGGGCCCAACCGCGGCGCCACGGCCGTGGCGTACAGCCAGCCGTACGGGCTGCGCCGCGGGCCGCGGAACGCGCCGAGCGCGAACACGACGGCCTGCAGGCCGATCAGCACGGTCGCCAGCGGAATGGAGAACGCCGCCGCGACCAGAACTCCGACCAGCACGCCGGTGGTGATCCAGGCCGCGAAGCGCGGACCGCGGACATCTACCCGGCCGGTCGAAACATGCTGTGCGGATTGTGAATCGGAGATAGAGGTGTGCTCGGGCATCGGAGGAACTCCTGCGCTGATGAGGACTTGTAGGTCTCGAGATATGGCCGGATCACCGGGGATCGGCGAGATCACTCAGATAGCGGGAGAACCGGTCGGCACCGGAAGAAGGAAAGGCCGACCGGCTAGATGCACAGACAGCAGCAACCGCCGAGCCGACACAGATCTACCGTGCGGCGTCGGGTGAGCATGAGCTCTCGGCGGGATTGCACGAAGAGCAGTTTACCCGCTTCGCGGCGGAAATTGGACCCGGGGTTGGTAACCCGGCTCACTAAGCGGCATCGAGCATGGTCAGCGGGCTGACGGCGCTGCGCAGGTCAGCGGCCTTCGGCACGCCGGAGATGCGGAATCGCTCCCGGCCGCGGGCATCGAAGACGAAGGTGGTCGGCAGCGAGAGCACGTTCAGTTCGCGGGCCAGCGCGGGCTGGGCGTCGATGTCGACCTCCACGTCCAGCGGCGGCTGCGGGGTGGCGGCCAGATCGGCGACCACTCCGGCGACCACCCGGCGCACCGCGGCGCACGGGCCGCACCATTCGGCCGAGAAGTGCACGACCGCAGGGACATTGCCGGTCACGCCGACCGCGGCCAGCAGCTCCGCGCGCGGGCCCGCGCCGAGCGCGGGGGTGGAGGCATTGCGCACCGCGCCCTCGCGGCGGCGCACCAGCACCCCCACCGCGAGCGCGGCCACCAGCACGACGGCCAGAATCAGCAATGCGGTCATGGTCGGGCAAACCTGTCCATATCGATCGTCATGTTCTCCCCTTCGCCCTCGACGACGATCTGTCCGCCGCGGGCCTGGACCTGGGTGGGATGCACCCCGAAGGGCAGGTCCCTGGTGTCGATGGTGCGGGTGAACCGCGCCAGCACCGCGTCCTTGTCCAGATCCGGGCTCAGCAGCGCGGAGTTGGCCGAGGACGTGTCACCCTCTCCACGATAGAGATCCGTGGCGACGATGCGGATCTGGTCGCCGTCGAGCAGCAGATTCACCTTCACGCTGACCCGCTCCCTGCTGCGCGGCTCCGGCCCCAGCGGAATGGTGCCGGTCAGGATGTAGGCGCCGCGGGTGGTCATGCCGGTGCCGCCGGAACCGCCGGTGCCATCGGACTTGTCGGCGGCCGGTCCGGTCAGCGAGAGGTCCTTGATATCGAAGATGCGCGTCAGCGCCCGGCCGTCGATCCACATCCGCCCGGACACCCGATCCACCGGCACCACAGCCATATTCGCGTCGACCAGGTCGCCCATGTGCAGCTGGACGCCGCCCAACGACGCCTCGACCACGATCTCGCCCGGAATGTCGGGCCGGTTCACCTGCGCCCGGATCTCGACATCGCGGAAGTTCCCGCGCATCGCCTGCAGCAGGAACGGGGAGCCGATCTGTTCCCGGATGGTCACCGACGGATCGGCGCTCAGCTCGCCCCCGGCCCGCAGCGCCCGCGACACCCGGTACTCGGAGTACGCGGCGACAGTGAAATCCGTCACCACGGCGAGCGCCACCACGAGCAGTATCCCGAGCACGACCTTGCGCATTAGGAGCGGTCCTCGCATTTCCGGGGTGAACAGAGCATGAAGGCACGATATCGGTTCGTACGTCGGCGCGATCGGGTCGGACGGAACCGGATGCGCGGGCGAGGCACGAATGCGCTGGTTGCCTGGATTGCATGATCGTGCAGTCCGACGCGCTACTGTAGGCACGAATTACCTGTGCGGATTTGCATGGAATCGCGAAAGACACCGAGGTTGCCGCGGACATGCCAGATTGGGAGGAGAGCTTGTGGAGCTGCTCCTGCTGACCTCCGACCCCGACCCGGAGTCGGTCCTGCCGTCGCTGGCGCTGCTGCCGCATCATGTCCGCCCCGCGCCGACCGAGGTGGCCTCGCTGCTGGAGGCCGGGACCGCGGACGTGGCACTGGTGGACGCGCGCACCGATCTGGCCGCCGCCCGCGGACTGTGCCGACTGCTCGGCAGCACCGGTTCGTCGGTGCCCGTGGTCGCGGTGCTCACCGAGGGCGGCCTGGTGGCGGTCAACGCCGACTGGGGCCTGGACGACATCCTGCTGCCCGGCACCGGTCCCGCCGAACTAGACGCGCGGCTGCGACTGCTGGTGGCGCGCAACGGCGGCGCCGCCAGCCCGGAGAGCTCCGGCAAGATCACGCTCGGCGAGCTGGTGATCGACGAGGGCACCTACACCGCCCGGCTGCGCGGCCGCCCGCTCGACCTCACCTACAAGGAATTCGAACTGCTGAAGTACCTCGCGCAGCACGCCGGTCGGGTGTTCACCCGCGCGCAACTGCTCCAGGAGGTGTGGGGCTACGACTTCTTCGGCGGCACCCGCACCGTGGACGTGCACGTACGGCGGTTGCGCGCCAAGCTCGGCACCGAGTACGAGTCGCTGATCGGCACCGTGCGCAACGTCGGCTACAAGGCGGTGCGCCCGGCCCGCGGCAGCGGGAAGGGCGACCAGCCCGCGGCCGCCGCCGAGGAGGACAGCGACGGCAGCGACGATGCGCACCTGACCCCGGCGGGCGGGTCGGCCTCGTGACCCGACCGCTGTCCGGGTGGTCCGAGACGGTCGCACCCGCACTCGCACAGGATATTTCGGCCCTGCTGGAGCGGGCGACCCGCGCCGACGGGGTCGCCCCGATCTCCGAGCAGGCGGTGCTGTCGCTGACCGCGCCGTCGGCCGCACGGCACCTGCCGGTGCTGCGCGACGGCGAGGTGGTCGGCTACGCGAATCTCGTTCCGGCGCACGGGGATCACCCGGCCATGGCGGAGGCGGTGGTCGACCCGCGGGCGCGCGGGCGCGGCATCGGCGCCACGCTGGTCAGCGCCGCCCTCACCGCGGGCGGCCGCGGCGCCCGGGTCTGGGCGCACGGCAATCTGGCTCCCGCACGGGCCGTCGCCGGTCGCCTGGGGTTGACGATGGCGCGCGAACTCTGGCAGATGAAGCGATCTCTGGCAACTCCCGAGCTACCCGAGCTCGAGGTGCCGGGCGATCTCGTCCTGCGCACCTACGCCGGGCCGTCCGACGACGCCGAGGTGCTGCGCGTGAACAACGCCGCCTTCTCCTGGCATCCGGAACAGGGCGGCTGGACCGAGGCCGATATCGCGGTGCGCCGCGACTCGTCCTGGTTCGATCCGGCGGGGCTGTTCATCGCCGCCGATCCGGCCGACCCGGAGCGAATTCTGGGATTCCATTGGACGAAGGTGCATTACGACGAGGACCCGCCGGTCGGCGAGGTCTATGTGGTCGGTATTGATCCGGCCGCCCAGGGCCGCGGCCTCGGCCGCCTGCTCACGCTGGCGGGACTGCGGTACCTGCGCGGGCGCGGTCTCGGCGAGGTGCTGCTCTACACCGAGGCCGACAACACCGCCGCGGTGCACACCTACACCCGGCTGGGATTCGAGCCCGCCCACATCGACGCCGCCTATGCCGCACGGGGTTCCGAGTAGGCCGGGAATGTCCCGTTCGGAAAGACCGCGCGGTTCGGTAGTAACTTTGCGGCAAATGTCACACTCACACAGCGCAATCGCGCCGGGGTGTTCACCTGCCGTTCACCTTCCCTGGTCCATCTGTCCATCGGCCGAACCTACGTTACGTATGGGCAGCACTCCGTTGCCTGGTGCGCAAGTTCTCTGCGAACGGGCACCACAGCACCCGTCCGATCGTTGAGGGATCGGGCGTGTACGAAGCGATTCCCGGAGGAATAGGTGAATCTCAAGCGCAGCACCGCCCTTCTCGGTGTGCTGGCCGCGACCGGTGCCCTGACCCTGTCGGCCTGTGGTAGCGACAACAATTCGGCTCAGACGGGTAACACCGCCACCAACACGAACGTCGCCTGCGGCGGCAAGAAGGCCCTCAAGGCCAGCGGTTCGTCCGCGCAGAAGAACGCGATGGACCGCTTCATCGCCGCCTACGAGCAGAACTGCGACGGCTTCAAGCTGGACTACACCTCCAGCGGCTCCGGCGCCGGGGTGAACGAATTCGTCGGCGGCCAGACCGATTTCGGCGGCTCCGACTCCGCGCTCGACCCGGCGAAGGGCGAGCCGGACAAGGCCGCCGCGCGCTGCGGATCGCCCGCCTGGAACCTACCCACCGTGTTCGGCCCGATCGCGATCACCTACAACCTCGACGGCATCAGCGACCTGGTGCTCGACGGCCCGACCGCCGCCAAGATCTTCAGCGGCCAGATCACCAACTGGAACGACCCGCAGGTCAAGGCGCTCAACAGCAATGAGGCCGACAAGCTGCCCGATCTGAAGATCTCGGTGCTGTTCCGCAGCGACGAGTCCGGCACCACCGACAACTTCCAGCGCTACCTGGGCGCGGCCTCGAAGGGCGCGTGGACCAAGGGCGCGGGCAAGACCTTCGCCGGCGGCGTCGGCGAGGGCGCCAAGGGCAACGAGGGCACCTCGGCCGCGATCAACAACACCAAGGGCGCCATCACCTACAACGAGTGGTCGTTCGCGAAGTCGCAGAACCTGAAGATGGCCCGCATCCTCACCGACAAGGCCGTCAAGCCGGTCGAACTGACCGTAGAGGCCGCGCAGAAGGCCGTCGCGGGCGTGGCCGTCACCGGCAAGGGCAACGACCTGGTGCTCGACACCAACTCCTTCTACAACCCGTCGGACCCGGGCGCCTACCCGATCATGCTCGCCACCTACGAGGTGGTCTGCTCCCACTACAGCGACGCCGATACGGCCAAGGCCGTCAAGGCGTTCCTGACCTCGGCGACCACCAACGGTCAGAACGGTCTGGACCAGGCCGGTTACATCCCGATCCCGGACACCTTCAAGGCCAAGCTGACCGCCGCCATCAACGCGATCTCCTGATCGACCGCCATCCCATGACCGTGCACGACGAAGTCTCTGCACTTCCGCAGGGAGATACTGCCCCCATGTCCAGCGAACCAGCCCTCGAACCGGCCGTACCCACCGGTCGCCGTCACAGCAGGACACCGGAAGTCGTCTTCCGGTCGCTGGCCACGGCGGCCGGCGCGACGATCGTCGCGGCCATCGCGCTCATCGCGGTGTTCCTCCTGATCCGGGCGGTGCCCTCGATCCGGGCGAACGAGGTGAACTTCTTCACCAGCACCCAGTTCAACACCACCGATGCGCACAACCTGCGCTTCGGTATTCGCGACCTGTTCATGGTCACGGTGTTGAGCTCGCTGTTCGCCCTGGTCATCGCGGTACCGATCGGTGTCGGCATCGCGCTGTTCCTGACGCAGTACGCGCCGAAGGTGCTGGCCCGGCCGTTCTCGATCCTGGTCGATCTGCTGGCGGCGGTGCCTTCGATCGTGTTCGGTCTCTGGGGTGTGCTGGTGCTGGCGCAGCGGCTGGAGCCCTTCGAGCGGTTCCTCAATACCAATCTGAGCTGGTTGTTCCTGTTCCAGAACGGCAATGTGTCGATCGCCGGTGGCGGCACCATTTTCACCGCCGGTGTGGTGCTGGCGGTGATGATCCTGCCGATCATCACCTCCGTCAGCCGCGAGGTGTTCTCGCTGACGCCGCGCCCGCACATCGAGGCGGCGCAGGCGCTGGGCGCCACCAAGTGGGAGGTGGTGCGGATGACCGTGCTGCCCTACGGCCGCAGCGGTGTGATCGCCGGTTCCATGCTCGGCCTCGGCCGCGCGCTCGGTGAGACCATCGCGGTCCTGATCGTGCTGCGCACCTCCGCGCAGGCCGGGCACTGGTCGCTGTTCGACGGCGGTTACACCTTCGCCTCCAAGATCGCCTCCGCGTATTCGGAATTCAGCGAGCCGCTGAAGACGGGCGCCTACATCGCGGCCGGTTTCGTTCTGTTCGCGCTGACCTTCGTGGTCAACGCGCTGGCTCGGCTCGCCGCGGGCGGGAAGGTGAACGGGTGATGGCCACAACGACTTTCGATCGGCCGATCAAGGCGCCGGCGTTCCGGCAGGTGAGCAGGGGCCGCCGCGTCCGCAACGGCATCGCCACCGCGGTGATGTGGTTGTGCTTCGGCATCGCCATGGTGCCGCTGGGCTGGGTGGTGATCCTGGTCGTCAGCAAGGGTTTCCACGCGATCACCCGCAACGGCTGGTGGACCAACTCGCAGAAGGGCGTGCTGCCCGAGCAGTACGCGGGCGGTGTGTACCACGCCATCTACGGCACCATCGTGCAGTCGGCGGTGGCCGCCGTGATCGCGGTGCCGCTGGGCATCATGGCCGCGATCTATCTGGTCGAGTACGGCCGCGGTCGGCTGGCCCGGACCACCACGTTCATGGTCGACATCCTGGCCGGTGTGCCCTCGATCGTCGCGGCCATGTTCATCTTCGCGTTCTGGATCGCGACCTTCGGGTTCCCGCAGAGCGCGTTCGCGGTGTCGCTGGCGCTGGTGCTGCTCATGCTGCCGGTGGTGGTGCGCAGCACCGAGGAAATGCTGAAACTGGTGCCCGACGAACTGCGGGAGGCGTCCTACGCCCTCGGCATCCCGAAGTGGAAGACCATCCTGCGCATCGTGGTTCCCACCGCGCTGCCCGGCATGATCAGCGGCATGCTGCTGGCGCTCGCCCGCATCATGGGCGAGACCGCGCCGGTGCTGGTGCTGGTCGGCTACTCGCGGTCGATCAACTTCGATGTCTTCAACGGCAATATGGCCTCGCTGCCGCTGCTGATCTATCAGGAGCTGGCCAACCCCGAGCCCGCCGGTCGCATGCGGGTGTGGGGCGCCTCGCTGACGCTGATCCTGATCATCGCGCTGCTGTATGTCGGGGCGGCGGTCGTCAACAAGCTGCTCACGCGGAACCGATAGCAGCGGAACGGAATTCGATATGGCCAAGCGGATCGATGTCAAAGATCTGAATATCTACTACGGCAGGTTCCACGCCGTGTCCTCCGTGTCGCTGACCGTCCTGCCGCGCAGCGTCACCGCGTTCATCGGGCCGTCGGGCTGCGGTAAGTCCACGGTGCTGCGGTCGCTGAACCGCATGCACGAGGTCACGCCGAACGCCCGGGTCGAGGGCGCGGTGCTGCTCGACGGCGAGGACATCTACGGCTCGACGATCGACCCGGTCGGCGTGCGGCGCACCATCGGCATGGTGTTCCAGCGGCCGAACCCGTTCCCCACCATGTCGATTCGCGACAATGTGGTGGCCGGGCTGCGGCTGCAGGGCGTGCGCAACCGCAAGCAGCTCGACGAGGTGGCCGAGCGCTCGCTGCGCGGGGCCAACCTGTGGAACGAGGTCAAGGACCGGCTCGACAAGCCGGGCGGCGGCCTGTCCGGCGGCCAGCAGCAGCGCCTGTGCATCGCCCGCGCCATCGCGGTGTCGCCGGACGTGCTGCTGATGGACGAGCCCTGTTCGGCACTGGACCCGATCTCCACGCTCGCGATCGAGGACCTGATCGCCGAGCTGAAGAAGGAGTTCACCATCGTCATCGTCACGCACAACATGCAGCAGGCGGCCCGCGTGAGCGACCAGACGGCCTTCTTCAACCTGGAGGCCCAGGGCAAGCCCGGCAAGCTCATCGAAATCGACGAAACGGAGAAGATCTTCTCCAACCCGTCCCAGAAGGCCACCGAGGACTACATCTCGGGGCGCTTCGGGTAACGATCTCGGCCTGCCGCCTCCCTCTTGTTCCCGGCCTGCTGCCCTCCCACCTGATCCCGGCATGCTTTTGGCCGGGATCTCCGACCGTCACCTCCACCATCTCCTACCACGGTCGGTTGTGTGCAACCTCTCGTAACAGATACGGTTCCACGCAACTACACCGATCGTTCTAGTCAGGAGGCGTCGGATGGCGGTATCAACGACGAACCGGTCCGGACCCCGGGTGGCGGTCGCGGTGCGGGTGCGGGTGGTCGCCCTGGTCGCGATCTGTCTCGCGGAGCTGCTGGTCGTTCTGGACAACACGCTGGTCAATGTCGCGCTGCCCTCGATGGCCGTGCAGCTGCAGGCGCGCATGAGCGGGCTGCAGTGGATCGTCGACGCCTTCACGCTGGCGTTCTCCGGGCTGCTGCTGGCCCTCGGTCACCTCGGCGACCGGTTCGGGCGGCGGCGGGTGATGATCGTCGGGCTGGCGGGCGTGGCGGTCATGTCGGGGGCGGGCGCGCTGTCGACCACCCTCGGGCAGGTGATCGCGGCCCGCGCCGGCATGGGCGTCTTCGCCGCGGCGGTGTTCCCGGCCACGCTCGCGCTGATCATCAACCTGTTCCCGGAGGCGCGCGGCCGGGCCGCCGCCATCGCGCTGTGGACCGCGATGGCCGGCATCGCCGTCGCCATCGGGCCGATCACCGGCGGCTGGCTGCTGGAGTACTTCAGCTGGCACTCGGTGTTCTGGATCAATGTGCCGATCGCGGTGATCGCCATCGCCGCGGTGCTTTTCGTGGTTCCGGAGTCGCGGGCCGAGCACACCGGGCGGCTGGACCTGGTCGGCATCGCGCTGTCGCTGGTGGCGGTGACGACACTGGTGTGGACCATCATCGACGCGCCCCGCCAGGGCTGGCTGGCGCCGCGCAGCATCGCCGGATACGCCATCGCGCTGGTGCTGCTGGTGGTGTATGTGCTCTGGGAGCTGCGGGTCGACTCGCCGGTGCTGAATGTGCGGCTGTTCGGAATTCGGCGATTCTCGGTGCCCGCGCTGGCGATCACGGTGTCCTACTTCTGCGCCTTCGGATTCCTGTTCCTCATCACCCAGTACTTCCAGGGCGTCAAGGAGTACAGCGCACTGGAATTCGGCATCCACTCGCTGCCGTTCGCCGCGGCCGTGGGGCTCGGCGCGCCGATCGCGACCCTGGTGGCCCAGCGCGTCGGAACCACCGCGACGGTGATCACGGGGCTGCTGGTGCTCGCCGCCGGGATGTACATCGCCGGGCAGGTGAAGGTCGAAACCCCTTATCTCGGACCGGTTGTCGTCTCGATGGTGCTGCTCGGCATCGGCTTCGGCGTGGTGCAGGGCCCGGCCACCGAGTCGATCATGGGCTCGGTGCCGCTGGCACAGGCCGGGGCGGGGTCGGCGGTCAACGACACCACCCGCGAGGTCGGCGGCACGCTCGGCGTCGCGGTGCTCGGCTCGATCATGACCTCGGTGTACACCGCCCGGGTGGGCGGCCGGATCGACGCCATTCCGGCCGCGATCATGAATCCGGACCAGAAGAGCATCGCCCGCGACTCGCCGATCAGCGTGCTGGAGATCGTGAAGACGCCGGTGAGCCCGTTCCTGGCCGGGCCGAAGGCCGACCTCATCCACGCCATGAAGGCCGCGGCGCTGGAGGGCGCGCAGTCGGCGTCCTATGTGGCGGTCGGTGCGCTGCTGGCCTGCGTGGTGGCCGTCGCGACGCTGCTGCCGTGGCGGCCCCAGCGCGGCCGCTCGGTCCTGCTGGGCTGGCGCACCGAGAACGCCGAGGGCTGAACGCGATTCGGGCCCCCGGGGTGCGTGTCGCCGTCCCGGGGGCCCGAATCGTCAGATACTTCAGATCTTTTCGGTCTCCTGCTCGGTCTCGGGCGGGAGCACGCCGGTCACCAGGAACACCACCCGGCGGCCGATCTCCACCGCGTGGTCGGCGAAGCGCTCGTAGTAGCGGCCCAGCAGGGTGACGTCGACGGCCGGGGCCACGCCGTACTTCCACTCCCGGTCCATCAGCAGCGAGAACAGGTGGCGGTGCAGATCGTCCATCGCCTCGTCGTCCTCGTTGAGCTGCGCGGCCCGTTCCGGATCGCGGGTCTCGAGGACCTCCTTGGCGGCCTTGCCCATGTTCACCGCGATCCGGCCCATCTCCGCGAAATAGCCGTTGACGGCCTCGGGCAGGGCGTGGTTGGGGTGTCGGCGGCGGGCCACCTTGGCCACGTGCAGCGCGAGGGCGCCCATGCGGTTCACGTCCGCCACGATCTGAATGGCGCTGACCACCTGGCGGAGGTCTCCGGCCACCGGTGCCTGCAGAGCCAGCAGCGCGAACGCCTTCTCCTCGGCCAGCGTGATCATCTCGGCGATCCGGTCGTACTCGGTGATCACCTGCTCGGCCAGCGACAGATCGGCCTGCAGCAGCGACTGGGTCGCCTGCTCCATGGATGATCCGGCGAGGCCGGCCATCTCGCCCAGCATGTTGGCGAGATCGGCCATTTGTTCGTTGTAGATGACACGCATGAAACACAACATTAGTTCGCGGCCCTGACCAAGTCACCAACAGCGGGTGAACCACCGGTGTTTCCGTTGGCCGGACGTGTCGTCGCAGGTGAGCCGGGCTGCTATTGGCAGATGTCGTCGGCGGCGTTCACATGCTCCAGATCGGACGGGAGTGTGGCGGGCGTCTCCGTCCCGGCGCCGCCCGCGGGCGCGACGGGGATGTCGGGCAGCGGCGAACCGAACGGCGTCGGCGCCCGCACCACCCCGGCGAAATCGGCGCCCAGCACCACCTCCACGATGCTGCCCAGCCCGGCGGCCGGTTCCAGCGCCGCGCCCGGCAGCGTGGAGGCGACGGTCCCGGCCTCGGCCTCGTGTCCGGGCGCGTAGCGCACCAGCGTGGTGGGGGAGGTGCCGTCGGCGTAGTTGCCGACGCTGTAGATCTGGAAACCCTTGGCGGACAGCTTCGGCGCGGTGCCGCCCGCCAGCCCGGCCGTGCCGGACGCGTTGGACACCTGCACCGAGACGGTGCTCGGGTCCACGGCCGCCGGGTGCCGGGCCGGAGCGGGCGGGGTGGAGGTGACCGGTGCGGTCGCTTTCTTCTCGCCGGGCAGCGGCTGATCGTCGATGATCGCGCGGAAGATCGCCTTGATGTCGGTCTCGCGCGGAATCTCGTTGCCGTAGGAGGTGGTTCCCGCGGTGGGGACGGTCAGGAAGGTGATCGCCCCGGCCTCCACCTTCTGCAGCGACCGGCCCAGCATGAGCAGGTCCCTGGTGCTCACGTTGTCCATGAAGGCGTGGCTGGCGAAGGCGTTGATGAAGCCGTTGAGCTTGCCGGGGTCGAACAGCACCCGGTTCGACAGCGCGCTGCGCAGCAGCGAGGACAGGAACCGCTGCTGCCGGTTGATGCGGTCGTAGTCGCTGCGCTCCTCGCCGACCACGTGCCGGGCCCGCACGTAGTCCAAAGCCGTTGCGCCGTTGATGATCTGGCGTCCCGGGGTGGGCAGCACGGTGCCGAGCTCGCCGTCGACCAGCGGCTTGGTGGTGCACACCTGGACACCGCCGACGGTGTCGACCATGGTCTCGAAGCCGGAGAAGTCGACGCCGACGAAGTGATTGATCTTCAGGCCGGACAGCTTCTGGATCACCTTGGTCAGGCACTTCGGGCCGCCCAGGGCGTAGGTGGCATTGAGCTTGTCGCCGAGGGCCGAGGGGAATTGGGTGCCCGTGTACTGGGCCCTGTCGTTGTCCCAGCCCTCGCAGACCGGCCGGGTCACGTCGAGGTCGCGCGGGAACGAGACGACCACCACGCGGGCGCGGCTGGCCGGAATGTTCACCAGCATCACCGTGTCCGAGCGCGCGCCCTCGGCATCGTCGGTGGTGCCCGCCCCGACCTGGCTGTTGGCTCCCGCCCGGGTATCGGTACCGGCGATGAGGAAGTTCTCGTCGCCCAGCTGCCCACCGGGATCGACGATGTCGGTGGAGTTCTGGTCCAGCGCGGACACCTTGTTGAACCCGGAGTCGGTGGCGCGCAGATAATTCCAGCCCACCCCGGTCACGACCAGGGCGACGACCGCGACGAGGGCCGAGAGCGTGCGCCCGGTCAGCCGCAGCCGCCGCCGGCGACGCTGCCGTCCGGCGGCCACCCGGGATAATGGCGGCGCACCAACGGGTTTCGGCCGCGCGGCGGCCGCGGACCGGTCGACGGGCGGACCCTCCGGAGCGGGAGCCGCCTGCTCACCACCCACCCGCCGCACAAGCTCCTCCACGGTGACCGGAGCCGGATACCGCTCCCAGGGTGCACGATCCGGATACCGAGAGGAAGCCTCGGCCCTGTCGTCATCACCCACCTACAGCCCTCACTTCGCTCTACGTCCGCACGAACAAGGCGGCCCCGGACCTCCGATGATAACGATTGAGGAACGATCCCGGCCAAAAGCGCGCCGGGATGACGGCTTCTAACGAGGTTCCGGGTGTGATGTCGTGAGGGTGAGGCCGGTCCCGGCGAGGCAGCTATCGATGATGGTGGGCCGGTGTTGGATTCGTCGCAGGCCGTGTCGCAGGCTGTGCATCAGGTGGGCGGGATCGTCGAAGGCGGTGTTGGCCTGGTTGCTGCGTCGTAGTAGCGACCAGATGCTTTCGACCGGGTTGAGGTCGGGCGCATACGGTGGCAGCCGATAGCAGGTGACCCAGTCGCGGGTGTCGATGAATGCCTGCAGGCGGGCATCGCGGTGCACGTTGAGGTTGTCCCACACCAGCACGATCGGGCCGCCGAGTTGCACGTGGGCGCGAATGAGCAGGTCCCGGTAATCGGTCCAGGCGAAACTGCGGCGTGCGGCGTTCTTCGCGTCCGGGTGTCGCTTCGGCCGGTAGATCAACCGGGAGCGTTCCCCGTCCTTGTAGCAGGTCAGGGCGGCGATGGAGAATCGGCGCTGGGATCGCCCCCGGACGGTGACCACGGGTGTGTGCCCGCGCGGAGACCAGGTGCGGCGCGTCGGCGGCGTCATCGAGAACCCGGCCTCGTCCTCGAACACGAGCCAGGCCCCGAGCGCCGCCGCGGTGGATTTACCTGCGGCCACGTGGTTTTCACCCATCCGGTGACCGCGTCGGGGTCACGCTCGACCGCGCGGCGGGCCGGTATCTGGTGACTCCAGCCGTGCCGGCGCAGCATCTCCGAGATGCTCGCCGGCGACAGATGCTTGTGGAACCGGCGCCCGATCAGCGTCTGGATCCGGGCCAGGGTCCAGGTCTGATCCGGCCAGCCGTGCGCGGCCGCACCGCGCGCCAGCTCGGTCTCGAGCACCGCGAACAAGGCATCGGAGAGCCTCGGCCGCCCCGGCGACCCCTTCGACCGCAACGACCGCTGCCCGCCGAGTAGCCATGCCCGCCGCCACCGCTGCACCGATCGCAGGCTGACCCGCAGCTGCCCAGCGATCACCGAATTACGTTGTCCCGCGGCGAACATCTCCGCCGCCCGCAGGCGAATACCCTCCCGGAACATCCGCCGCTCGGTGGTCAACCCACCGCCCTGGGGATACCTCACCACACCGGCATACCGCAGCAACCGCGATCAAGCGTCACCCCACCGCGACATCACACCCGGAACCGGGTTAAGTGCCGGGATGGCGGGTTCTAAGTGCCGGGATGGCGGGTTCTAAGTGCCGGGATGGCGGGTTCTAAGTGCCGGGATGGCGGGTTCTAAGTGCCGGGATGGCGGGTTCTAAGTGCCGGGATGACGAGTTCTAAGTGCCGGGATGACGAGTTCTAAGCGCCAGGATGGCGAGTTCTTGTGCGGGGATGGCGAGTTCTTGTGCGGGGATACGAGGTATGTGCGGGGATAACGAGGTCTGGTGCCGGACCGAATGGTGGCGGAGTGGGTTATCCGCCCGAGTGCATGACGTCGGCGGCGGTGGGGACGGCGGCGTCTTCGGGGTCGTCGAGCCAGCCGTGGGGGAGGCTGACCTTGCCGGGGGAGCCTTGGCGGCCGCGGGGGCCCTCGGCGTCGGGGGGGAAGGGGGCCGTGGGGTCCAATTCGCCGATCAGGTCTTGCAATTCGGTGAGGGTGGCGACCGAGGCGAAGCGGCGGCGGAGGTCGGCGCCGACCGGGAAGCCCATCAGGTACCAGGCCATGTGCTTGCGGAGGTCGCGCAGGCCGCGGTCCTCGCCGTAGTGGTCGGCCAGCAGGGCGGCGTGCCGGTACAGGATCTCGCCGACGCGGCCCAGATCGGGGCCCGCGGGCACCGGTTCGCCGCGCAGCGCGGCCTGCAACTCGGCGAACAGCCACGGGCGGCCCAGGCAGCCACGGCCGACAACCACACCGTCGCAACCGGTTTCGGACATCATCGCGACCGCGTCGGCGGCGGCGAAGATATCGCCGTTGCCGAGCACCGGAATGGTGGTGACGGCCTGCTTGAGGCGGGCGATGGCCGACCAGTCGGCCTCGCCGGAGTAGCGCTGGGCGGCGGTGCGGGCGTGCAGCGCCACCGCGGCGGCGCCCTCGGCCTCGGCGATGCGCCCGGCGTCGAGATAGGTGGTGTGCTCGTCGTCGATGCCGATGCGGAACTTCACCGTGATCGGAATGCCCGCCGGTTCGGCGGCGCTCACCATCGCGCGCACGATCGCCTCGAACAGCCGTCGCTTGTACGGCAGCGCCGCGCCACCACCGAGCCGGGTGACCTTCGGGACCGGGCAGCCGAGATTCAGATCGATGTGATCGGCCCAGCCCTCACCGACGATGACGCGCACCGCCTCACCGATGGTGGCCGGGTCGACCCCGTACAGCTGCATGGACCGCGGCTTCTCCTCCGGCCCGAACGACATCATGTGCAGCGTCTTCTCGTTGCGCTCCACCACGGCCCGCGCCGTGATCATCTCGCACACGTAGATCGAAGTGGCGCTGCCGAACTCCCGGCACAGCGTCCGGAAGGCGACATTGGTGATCCCGGCCATCGGGGCGAGCACGACCGGCGGATCGACCGGGTAGGGGCCGATCCGCAGCCGGGACTTGGTCTCGATCGCCGCAGTCATGGAAATCAGTGTCCCATCACGGCGGAAGTGGCCGAGCTCACGCTCAGCGGGAGGCCCCCGCGAGCTCGCGGTCGCGCTTGGCCGCCTCGCGGGCGAGCATGCGGTCGCGCTGCTCCTCGAACTTCACCACGTCCTTGCTCAGCTTCTCCAGGAACAGGCCCAGGCGTTCGCGGGTCTGCTCGCCGCGCGCGGTGAGGTCGGTGCGCTCGAAGATGCGCCACTTCTTCAGCACCGGCTGCACGACCTCTTCCAGATGCTGGCGCAGGTCGTAGATGCCGTGCTTGGCCATGAGCACGCCGTTGCGCCGGAAGTTCGGCATGCCGGCGCCGGGCATGCGGAAGTTCTCCAGGATGAGGGTGATCGCGTCCAGGGTCTGGTCGGGCGCGAGATCCAGTGCGGCGCCGCACATGTTGCGGTAGAAGATCATGTGCAGGTTCTCGTCGGCGGCGACGCGCTGCAGCATGCGGTCGGCGATCGGGTCGTCGCACACCTTGCCGGTGTTGCGGTGGCTGACCCGGGTGGCCAGTTCCTGGAAGGTGACGTAGGCGACCGAGTGCAGGAAGCCGGCGTCGGCCTCGGCGGGAGAGGCGAATCCGTTGGTCATGTGGGCCATGCGCGCCTCTTCCAGCGCGACCGGGTCCACGCCGCGGGTCACCACCAGGTAGTCGCGCATGACGATGCCGTGCCGGTTCTCCTCCGCGGTCCACCGGCCCACCCAGGTGCCCCAGGCGCCGTCCTGGGAGAAGTTCTCGGCGATCTCCCGGTGGTAGGAGGGCAGGTTGTCCTCGGTGAGCAGGTTGGTGATCATCGCGGCCTTGGCGAGCTCACTCAGCTTGGACTGCGACGGGTCCCAGTCCACACCCCCGAGAGCGGCGAAATTCCGGCCGTCGTCCCACGGGACGTAGTCGTGCGGGTGCCATTCCTTGGCGAGTGCGAGATGGCGGTTGACGTTCTCCGCGGCAACCGGTTCCAACTCCGTCAGCAACTCGAGTTGAGTCAGATCCCTTGCCATGTATGCGCCCTTCATTTGTCGTGCGTCTTGGTTCGTCGCCCCCTAGGCCCTGTCGCCGCGGCCCATACCTTACGGCACCGTAGGTGTGATGCGAAACGCATCCTCATGGCGACCCGGGGTCCGTGACGGAACTCATACGACGTCGTCGGCGTGTGTCCACAGGGTCGGAGTACATGTGTCCACCCGTTCCGAGTGTAGGAGCGTGAGCATCCGCATGCCGTCTATCGCCACTCGGCCCCCGGTGTTAGCCCACCCACGCCACTCGCACCAACGGGCGGCGCACCAACAACGTTCCGAGCCGCCACCCATCCTTCCACCCCACCCCCACACATCCCTGACGCCCCCGGCTACCCACCCCCACCCCGATTTCCACAACCCCAACCCCCGAATCCCCAACCCCACTCGCACAACCCGCGCCACCTCCCAACCCGCCCCCACCATGCCAACCACCAACCACATGGCCCTGCGCGCCAGCCGCAGGGCCTCTATGGAGCAACACCAATTACACGTCCCCGGCACACCAATCACATGGTCCCGGCGCACCATTGCACGGTCCCGTACGCCAGCTACATGCTCCCAGCCCGCCAGCTAGATGCCCTGGCGCGCTAGCTAGATGGTCCCGGCGCGCTAGCTAGATGATCCCGGAGCGCCAGCTAGAAGGTCCCGGCACACCAACTGCATGGTCCCGGCACGCCAACCGCATGGCCTCGGCACGCCAACCGCGTGGCCCCGGCACCAACCGCGTGGCCCCGGCATCAACCGCGTGGCCCCGGCACCAACCACACGTCCCCGGCACCAACCACATGGTCCCGGCGCAACCAATTACATGTTCCCGGCACGCTTTTGGCCGGGATCCCCCTCAGCGTTTGCCGAACAGCCCGCCCAGGACCTTGCCGAGGGTGCTGCCTGCGTCCTTGCCGAGGGCTTCGGAGAGGGCGCCGCCGATGCCGCCGCTCTTGCTTGCCCCGCCGAGTAGGCCGCCCAGGAGGTCGCCGAGTGGGCCGCCGGACGCGGCGGAGCGGTCGCCCGCTTCGGCCGCCTCGCCGGACTTGCCGCCGAGCATCTGCTTGCCGAGGTAGGCGAGCACGATCGGGGCGAGGATCGGCATCACCTTGGCGACCAGATCGTTTCCGCCGCTTCCGGTCTCGCCGAGCGCGTTGATGACGGTGTTCTTCTCCTCGCCGAAGACGTCGTCGACGATCTCGGCCCCGGCCTTGGTGTCGACCTGATCGATGTCGACGCCGCCGTCGAGCAGGCCGCCCTCCTGATGCTGATCGATCAGGCCCTGCACCGCCTGGTTCTGCTGTTGGTTGCCGGTTCGTGCCTGAAGCCCGCCCAGCAGGGCGGGTAGGGCCTTGTGTACGGCGTCGGACGCGGTCGCCTCGTCGACGCCGAGCTTCGCGGCGATCTGCCCGATCGGGACTTGGGAGAGCAGGTCATCGAAGGAAGTCATAGCTCCGCCTCTCTCATCGGGGTGTCCGGTGGCCACCGGACGAGCCCACAGTAGGCGACCGCACCGCGCCCGGTGTCCGGATTTGCCAGGACATCACCGGAACCGTTGTGCGAGACCACCGGACACGACGGCGGGCCGGAGCCCCACCGGCTCCGGCCCGCCACCGAAAAGGTGCCCCCACCAGGGCTCGAACCTGGGACCTGCGGATTAAAAGTCCGTAGCTCTACCAACTGAGCTATAGGGGCGCGGTGGGAGAGTCTAGTGTGCCGCGCGCGCAAGTGGTAACCGGTATCCCCCCGAGCGGATGAACCGGGCCGTTCCGGTCCCGCGCCGCGCCGCGCGGCGGTGCGCGGGCCGATGCGGCGAGTCGGTGTGGCGGCGTGCGGGCGGCGCGGGGGCGGCGTGTGGGCGGTGTGCGGAGGCGGGCCGTGGGGTGGGGTGGTCGCAGTGGTAGGGGGTAAACATGTTGGTTCCCAATTTGTTTCAGGGCGGAAGTGTGTAAATATCATCCAATCGTGGTGCGTGGCAAGGAAATTGGTACCGGAGGTGAGAGTGTCCACGAAGCGGTGCGGTGGGTGGCGCCCGGCTGGTCGCGAGGGATCGGCGGGCGGCGGCTCGCCCGGCGCGGTCGCACCCGGCCGTGAACGAGACTGGGACGGGGCGGAATTCGCGAACGGAACCAATCACCCGGGGCAGTTGCCCGACATTTGCCAAAAGGGTCGAAAGGGCTTTCAGCGAACTGACTCGCCGGTATGGCGCACGTGCGACCACGTTTCGAGGTACGGTGACCGCTTGGTGAATTCCGGAAGAACCGGGAGTACCCCGGCGAGATGGGATTCGGCCTATGGTTGATGTGCCCGAACGTGTCGCGACCGGTCAGGCCGATCGCGGCGATCTGAAGACCGCGTCGCAGGAGGCAGAGCCGAGACGAAACAAACCGCCCAGGTGCGCACCCCCTGCGGCACACCTGGGCGTCGAAAACTATACCAGCTGGTGTGCTTCAGTCTATCTAGCGAGTTTTCGTACCAAAAGTCTGAAAAACCGGGCAGTAGCCCGAGTTAAGTATTCGAAAATCTCATAACTTCGCGTCGAGGACTGCTCCCCCACGGTGGTCCGCCGGCGACAAGTAGCTTCGGAGGCGTTTCGAGCATGGCACGGCAGCAAGAGCGGGCCCGCCGGACTCGCGCGGCGATCATCAGGTCCGCCGCCGTTGAATTCGGTAAGAGCGGTTATGCCGCTGCATCACTCAATCGGATATTGGAGGGATCGCGTGCCACCAAGGGCGCCATGTACTTCCACTTCGACTCGAAGGAGGACCTGGCACGGGCGGTCCTGGAGGCCGCCGTCGAGCGGTACCGGGCGACCACCGAAAGGTGGCTCGCTCGAACCGATCTCGGGCCGCTGGACATCATGCACGGCATGATCGACGAGGTCGCGCTCCGATTGGAGCACGACATCATCATCCAGGCCGAGTTCCGGCTCATCATCGAGCCGGAGTTCTATCGCGACGTCCAGGCGGGCGGCGGGCGCATTCTCGGGCGCGCCACCCGGCTGCTGGCGGTGCGGGCCATCGAACAGAAACAACTGCGCACCGATGCCGACCCGGACCGGTTCACCCGCACGCTCGCGGCGGCGCTGGCCGGTCAGCGGTACATTATCGACCTGCTCGGCACCGGTGTGGACCTGCGCTCGCGGTTCACCGAGGCGATGGAGGTGATCGTCGACGGAATGTCGACACCCGAATGGGCCGAGGAGTTCCGCCGGGTCGGATGGCGCACGACCGCACGGCTCGAAGATCTCAACCTGGGCCTCTGACCAGCCGATTTGGGAATCCCGCGCGGCCTGTCATAAGCTATGCGGGCTCCCAACGGAAGCCGTTGAGATACGGACCGGAGATATCCGGCGGGCCCCCTTCGTCTAGCGGCCTAGGACGCCGCCCTTTCAAGGCGGTAGCGCGGGTTCGAATCCCGTAGGGGGTACGGTGGCAACACCGTTGAGAGCAGAGCAAGGCCCTGTGGCGCAGTTGGTTAGCGCGCCGCCCTGTCACGGCGGAGGTCGCGGGTTCGAGTCCCGTCAGGGTCGCACAATGTGCGAAAGGCATTCGGTACGGGTGCCCCCCGGCCAGGTAGCTCAGTTGGTACGAGCGTCCGCCTGAAAAGCGGAAGGTCGCCGGTTCGATCCCGGCCTTGGCCACCCACTTCTCTCGTAGGCGAGCCCTGCATGCGGAAAGCGCATGCAGGGCTCGTTTCGTTCGTATCTTGTGGGGGCGCAGCCCCCACACCCCAGCCCGGCGGGGCTTCGCCCCCCGGACCCCCTGCCAGTGGGTGCGTCTCCTTAATGGTGGTTGCGGCTTCGGGACGTGCGGCCTCGGAGGCGGGAGGGACGTGCGGCTTCGGTGTTGGGAGGGACGTGCGGTCTCGGTGTTGGGAGGGGCGTGCGGCGGCTCCGATGTTGGGGGCCGCGTGCGGCTTCGGTGTTGGTTCGCTTTCGGGGTGGTTGCGGTTCTATATATCTTGTGCGGTTGGTGTTGTGTTGTTCGAATTTGTGTGCGCAATGCTTGCTTGTGGTGACGGGGTGACCGGTCTTCCTGTGGCGGGGTTCGGGGTGTTTGGGGGCGGTCTAAGGCTTGCTTGTTTAGCGGGGTGACCGGTCTTCTGGGGTGGGTGTTCCGGGGGTGTATAGGGGACTGCGGGATTGATTGGGTTCGCGGATCGGGGGGAGTTGCTGGGAAGTTGAGTAGGGGGTGGGTGTGTTGGGATGGTGATGTGTCATCGATTGGGTGAATGGATGGATGTGTCATTGAATTTTGGTTCGGTAGCGGTTTTCGGCTGTCGTAAGGGCTTTCGGTTTGCGGGGGGTAGGTATTGGGGATCTCATTTTTCGGGTTCGCTATTTCCGATTGATGGAAGGTGATCTTCGTCATTCGGATTCGCGGGGAATTCTCGATAGGGGTATTCCTACCGGGGTAGGAGGGACGCGTCCTACTGCGGTAGGAGGTGGGCGGTTGCCGAATGATTCGCTGCGAGGGTTTCATTTCAATACGTTCACGGCGCGGGCGATCACCAGGGACATGGTGACGAGGGAGATCGCCGATTCGGCCATCATGATGGCTTTGGCCCAGCGGGACAACGGCATAACGTCCGTGGGGCTGAAAGCCGTTGCGTTGGTGAAGGATAGGTAGAGGTAGTCGGCAAATTGGGGTTCCCACTCGGGATCTGCCAGGTCGGGGTTCTGCATCTGTACGAACATGAAGTCCGGCAACGGCTTTCGCGCGTGTGCGCGGGCGGCGGGGCCGCCGCGGTCGAATTCCCAGTACCAGAGCGCGAATACGATGACATTGGTCAGCCAGATCGCGCCGCCGGAGCCCAGCAGCACGACGGGATTGTTGCTGACCGTGCCGTTCAGCAGACCCACCACCAGGCGGTCCGCCGACCACGCGGTTGCCAGACCGAGCAGCGCGGCCAGCAGCAAACTCACGGTGCGCAACCACCGCTCCTCGCGGTCCAGCCGCACCGGGCTGGCGATCACCAGCGCGGCCAGCAGCGGCAGCGCCAGCGCGGGCAGCAGCCATTCGGGGCGCATGGCGAACTCGTCGGGCAGCGCCAGCTGCAACACCACGATGGCCAGAATCGCCGCGGTCGCCGCCCAGCGGGACTCGCCCGCCGTGCGGCGGGCCCAGGCCGGGACCTGATCGTCGGCGACATCGTCTGAGCCGGTCACGCCAGCAGTATCGCCCCGCTCACGCGGGCGGTCGGGCAGCGCCGGACCGGCGTGTGTCGCTGACAGGGTCGCGGGCCGGTGGGAGCATGATCATATGGGTGATTCCGACACCGCTTGGTACTACTGTCTCAAGCATCACCGCGCGGAGCAGAGCAAACGCTGCTGGTTCGGCGATCGGATAGGACCCTATCCGGACCGGGCCACGGCCGAGCAAGCGCTCGAGATCGTGCGCCGACGCAACGCCCGCGGGGACGAGTACGACAGCAACTGATCCGACAGGGCTGCTATCAGGGGGATCGGCTACGGTCTCTCGAGGAATTAGTAGCGTGCGCCGACTGGGAGGGCGACTTGTGAAGGTGACCGTGGTGGTCCCGACCTACGACGAGCGGGAGAACCTGCCGGTGGCGGTGGAGCGGCTGACCGCGCTACCGGTGGCCGACCTGCACATCCTCGTCGTCGACGACAACTCCCCGGACGGCACCGGCGAGGTCGCCGACAAGCTCGCCGCCGAACGGCCCTCCGCGGTGGGTGTGCTGCATCGCACCGAGAAGGACGGCCTGGGCCGCGCCTACATCGCGGGCATCACCCGCGCGCTCGACGAGGGCGCCGACGTGATCATCCAGATGGACGCCGATCTGTCGCATCCGGCCGAGGTGATTCCGGCCATGCTCGAGAAGCTGGAGACCTCCGGCGCGGGCGTGGTGCTCGGCTCCCGCTACGTCGAGGGCGGCTCCACCGCGGCGGAGTGGAAGTGGTACCGCAAGGCGCTGTCGGCGTGGGCGAACTTCTACGTGAATCTGATTCTGCGCCTGGGGGTGAAGGACTCCACCGCCGGATTCAAGGCATGGAAGGCCGACACGCTGCGCGCCATCGACGTGGCCTCGATCCACAGCAACGGCTACTCCTTCCAGGTCGAGATGAACTACCGGACCATCAGGAAGGGCATCACCATCGCCGAGGTGCCGATCCGATTCGAGGAGCGCACCAAGGGCGCCTCCAAGATGAGCCTCGCGGTCCAGCTGGAGTCGGCCCTCATGCCGTGGAAGCTGCTGTTCGGGCGCAAGCTTTGACCGGTCAATCCTGTTCGGGTGCGGGCCAATCCAGCAGGGTTTCGATGAACATTCGGCGTACTCGCTCGACGTCGGCGTCCAAATTCTCCGGGGCCCAGCCGGTTACGTCGATCGGGGGTAGCACCGCGACATCGACGGTGCCCTTGCGTACCACTGCCGAATCGCGCCAGGCGATTTCGCCCGCATTGCGGATCACGATCGGTACCACCGGGACCCCGGCCTGCATCGCGATGTGAAAGGCGCCCTTCTTGAACGGCCCCACCCGCGGCGTGCGCGAGCGGGTGCCCTCCGGCGCGACCACGAGCGAGAGGCCGCCGCGGAGCGTGTCGATCACCGGGGCCAGCGCCGCCTTCGCGCTCGCGGTGTCGGACCGGTCGATGAAGGTCGCGCCCGCGAATCGCAGCAGCGGCCCGAAGATCGGGTTGGCGGTGACCTCCTTCTTCACGATGCCGGTGAAGCCCGCGCCCAGCACGGCCGCCAGCACCACCATGTCGAACTGGCTCTGGTGATTGAACAGGTAGACCGCCGGTCGCGGCGCCCGTGCGTGTTCGGCGCCGGTCACCCGCAGCCGCACCCCGGTCGCGGCCAGGGTGGCCGCCGCGGCGTGGGTGATCATCGAGTCGGCCATGCGCCGCCGCTCGCCGGTGCGGGATTCGGCCGCGACCCCGTAGGCCGCGCCGCCCAGCAGGCTCGCGAAACCGGCTGCGGTGCGGGCGATATCGCGCGGCCCCGGAGCGCGCCGCGGCCGGAAGGTGAGCACCGGCCAGGACCGATCGCCCGCCGCCATGGCCAACCGCGGATCCGGATTCACCGCCGTCGGATGGCCGACCAGCTCCAGTAGCGGGAGATCCGGGAAGGCGTCGGCGTAGCCGTGACTGCGGGCGAGATCGATGCCGCGGGCGGCCGCGAATCGCCGCACCGCATCGGCCTTTCCGTTGCGCCACAGCGGTTTTCCGTCCACATGCCCGCTCAGGACGCCGTCCCGCGCCACCATCGGGGTGTAGAGCACGTGCTCGATGCCCAGCTCCGCGGCGACCGGCAGCGCCTGGAAGCGGGTGAGGCAGGTGGCCAGCACCAGCGTGTGCCCGGCCGCCTCGTGCGCCCGGATCAGCCGCCACGCCTCGGGATACAGGTGCCCGTAGACCGCCTTGCGAAACAGCGCCTCGCCCAGCCCGGTGAGTTCCGCCTCGGTGTGCCCGGCCCATTCGTGCATGGCGCGCTGCAGAAATCGCTCGTACTCGCCCTCGCCCCGCGCCCCACGAATGCTGGTCAGCAGCGAGTCCGCCAGGCGCCGCCGCCGGAGCACCCGGCGCACCGGCGTGAAGCCGTGCACCACCGTGCCCCCGAAATCGAATACGGCCGCCACCCGCGGCCCCTGCGGACCCGATCGGATCGCGGCAATCGCCTCGTCGACAGCGATCGGTCCGGCCCGCGTCGGCCCCGCGAGCCGTGCGGTCCGATCCGACTGTGCCGGTGGCGGATTCGTATCGGCGTCGGACATCAGCCCTCCGGCCGATTGACGGGATCGAGGGTGGCGAGGCGGGAGATGCGGGCGCCGATGGTGCGCAGTTCGGCGGCGAAAGCCGCACGCCGGGCGGGGAGTTCGGGCTCGCCGGTGTCGAGCAGGCCGTGGTTGTCGGCGAGTTTCACTGCGGTGCCGAACAATTCGGAGGAGACCGATTCGGGGCTGTGCAAACGCTGTTGCAGCAGCATCTGTTTGCCGACCGCCAGGCACTCGTCGATGAACTGCTTACGGTCCAGCGGGGTGGTCGCGTCGCGGGCCGCGAGGCGCTCGGCGACCACCAGCTGCGCGTCGAAGAACGAGCGCAGCACGCGGTGGGCCATGACGAATCCGGATTCGGTCAGCTGGGTGAGCATGTCCGCGCCGACCGTGCCGTCGCCGATGCGCCCCTCCCAGCCCGGATCCACCAGCCGCATCTCCTCGGTCAGCCGAGCGGCGAACTCGGCGCGCTCGGGGAAGAAGAATTCGAACTTCAGCAGGTCGCGCAGCCGGTAGGCGGCCTCCCACAGGGTCTCGACGCCGCGCGCATTCTCCGGCGCCTCGACCGCGGCCAGCACCGCCAGCTCCAGGATCGCGCGGGTGACGAACCAGTGCACCGCGCTGTTGCGATAGAACGCGGCCTCCAGGTGCGCGCCCGGCTCGATGGCGTACACCGGTTCCAGCCCACCGCGATACACCGTCACCACCTTCGCCAGCGACAGCTGCTCCAGCACCACCGCCAGGCCCTGATCGTCGCGCAGGGTGTCGAGTTCGCCGCCGGGCAGCCCGCGGCGGGCGATGTAGCCGCGCACCGGATGCACCGCTCGGCGCACCTCGCCCAGCGTCAGCGCCCGCTCGTCCACGCCGAGCAGCGCCAGGGTGACCAGCGCGTTGACCGTGATCGGTGTGACCGCGTTGATCCCGACCGCGACCTCGAAGGCCAAGCGCTGCACGGCCAACCGCTCCCGGTCGAGCACCTCCGGCGCGGGCGGCGCGGCCGGGCCGAGGTCGGGGACGAGCGGATCGCCGTGGGCGGCAAGGCGTTCGCGCGCCGACAGCGGGGCGCCGAAGCGCACGTAGACGTGCCCGGCCGAATGCTGCTGATTGCGGACGTAGCGCGCCAGCCAGGTCAGGCCCTCCGGCTTCTTCACCCCGCCGGACTGCTCGGTCGCCATGGCGCCCAACTCGTTCAGGCGCTCGTAGGTGATCGACACCGGCACCAGCATGACATCGTCGATGCGGCCGCCGCGGATGGCGGCGGCCAGATAGTTGAGCAGGCCGTAGCGGGGCGGGCGCAGCTTGCCGGTGCGGGTGCGGCCGCCCTCGAAGTACCACTCCAGATTGAAGCGCTTGGCCAGCAGATAGGCGAAATACTCCTCGACGACGGCCTTGTACACCTCGTCGTCGCCGAAACTGCGGCGGATGAACACGGTTCCGGTGCGCCGGGCGATCGGCCCCATCGGCCAGAAGCCGAGATTGGCGCCGCCGATCACGTGATTGGGCGGAAAGTCGTTGCGGGCCAGGGCATCACCCAGTACGAAGGCATCCACGTAGGAGCGGTGCGAGGGCAGGAACACCAGCGGATACCGCTGATTGAGCTTGCGCAGCCCGGCCAGGCCCGAGGGGTCGCAGTCGACCTTCCACGCCGAGGCGTGCACCGGGCGCATGGCCTGCGTGAAAAGGTCGGAGATCAAACGACTCTGGGCCGCCACCAGCTCGCCCAGCGCCTTCTCCGCGCGGCGGTACACCTCGCGCGGGGCGGCGCCGGTGTGCGCGGCGATGGCGTCGAGGCGGCGCAGGAACTCGGGGGAGTCGAGGATCTCCTCGGCGACCAGCCGCGGCACCTTGTACCGGTCGCCGATGACCGCGCGCTCGGCCCGTTCCAGCGCCACGATTCCGGCGCGCACGATGGCGCGGGCGAACGGTTCGGTGGCCTCGGCGACCGACGGATTGTTCGCGCGCAGTTCGCTGAGCCGGGCGGGTTGGCCGGTGAGCACCAGGTGCCGATCGGGCGCCTTGGCGACCAGTCGGCGCTGCATCAGCCGGTGTGGTTTGCGCGGATTCGACAGGCTGATCAGATCGGCGAAGGTGGTGCGGCGCACGCCGTCTCGCTCGGGCGGCAGCCACAGCACCCGCAGCGGCACCACGAGCGGATCGTCGCGGCGGTTGACCAGCCTGCCCGCCACCGCGGGCGCGTCCAGATCCAGCTGCGTGACCGGGGCGTCGACGCCGAACTCCGCGGCGATCCCGCCCTCGGCCAGCCAGCCGCCGATCAGTTCCCGCTCCACCGGGGAGGACGCGTCGACCAGGGCGACCACCGAGCGCGGGGCGGTGGCCGGTGCGGTCGGCGTCGGCACGCCGGCCCGGTGATCGATCATTGCGTCCTCCATCAGGTCATGCTCCCCCATTGAAGCCCGGCCGGGGAGTTTCCCGCAGGAGGTTGGCCGAGGATGTCGCCGCCGGATGTGGGGTCCGGCACAACCACGGCTAAGTCAGGTAATGCTAACCTCAGCTCTTAGAGTTAGGTAAGCATAACCTTGGAGGTTTGGTGTCGACCACGGACGAGCGGCTGCGCATCGAATATGGAGACGGTCCGGGGGCGACCACCACCGCGCGGCGGTGGAACGAGCACGGAATCGACCCGGCCGCAGCGGTTTCCGCGCTCGCGGCCGCGGATCGGTTCGGCGAGTACGTGATGTACGAGCGGCCGGGGGAGTGGGTGTTCGCGGCCGATCCGGTGGGGACCGTGGAGCTCGACGCCCACGAACTGCGCGTCGGGTGGGACGGGAACGCCACGGCGCGGCCGTGGTCGGGCAGCCCGGCCCGCGTGGTCGACCGGGCGCTGTCGGAGCTGCCGCTGGCCGGGCGCACCGCCTACGGCTGGATCGGATTCGAGTTCTGCGCCTGGGCGCTGGACGCCACGGCACACCTGCATCCGCGAACGGCGCTGGCGCACCTGATGATTGCGCGCATCGAGGTGCGCATCGACGTGCAGGGGGTGTCGATCACCGGGGCGACGACCGAGGAGACCGGCGAGATCCTGGCGCTGATCGCCGCCGCCCAGGGCGGTGAGCTGCCGCGAGCGCGGGCCGTGGACGTCACCCTCGACCCGACCGCCTACCGGGACCGGGTGGCCGAGGCGGTGGGCGAGATCCGCGACGGCCGCTACCAGAAGGTGATCCTGTCGCGAAAGGTGGACCTGCCCTTCGTGGTCGACGTGCCCGCCACCTACCGGCTCGGCCGCGCGCACAACACTCCGGCGCGCTCGTTCCTGCTGCGCCTGGGCGGGCTGGAGGCGGCCGGATTCAGCCCGGAGCTGGTGGCCGCGGTGGACGGTGAGCGGGTGGTGACGACCGAACCGCTCGCGGGGACACGGGCTCTCGGCCGCGGCGCCGAGGCGGACCGGGCCGCGCGCGCCGAGCTGATGGTCGATCCGAAGGAGATCGTCGAGCACGCCATCTCGGTGCAGACCTCGTTCGCGGAGATCACCGCGGTGGCCGAGCCCGGCAGCACCGTGGTGTCGGATTTCATGGCCGTGCGCGAGCGCGGCAGCGTGCAGCACCTGGCCTCCACCGTGCGCGGCCGCCTCGGCGCGGACCGCAGCCCGTGGGACGCGCTGGAGAAGCTGTTCCCGTCGGTGACCGCCTCCGGAATCCCCAAGTCCGCGGGCGTCGACGCCGTCTTCCGCCTCGATCACGATCCGCGCGGCCTGTATTCCGGTGCGGTGGTGACGGTGTCGCCCACCGAGGGCCTGGAGGCCACCCTCGTGCTGCGCGCGGTCTACCAGACCACCGAGGGCGCCTGGCTGCGCGCGGGCGCGGGCATCGTCGCGCAGTCGACCCCGGTCCGGGAATTCGAGGAGACCTGCGAAAAGCTGGGCAGCGTGGCGCCTTACGTGGTCGAAGCCTGAGCGAACAGCCGGACGCGCCTCGCGCAAACGCCCGGTGATTCCGGCGTGCTTTTGGCCGGAATCCAGTGAGGTCCCGGCCAAAAGCATGCCGGGACCTTGTGGGGCCTTGCGCGAGGCATGTTTTCACAGGTCGGCGCGTAATACCTTCTTGTCGATCTTGCCGACGGCGGTGAGGGGGAGGTGGTCGGCCTGGCGGAGCAGGTCGGGGAGTTTGTAGGTGGCCAGGCCGCGGGCGGTGAGGAAGCGTTTGATGTCGGCGAGGGAGGGCATGGGGTCCTCGGCCACCAGGACGGCGCAGACTCGTTCGCCCAGTGCGGGATCGGGGAGGCCGACGGCGGCGGCGTGGCGGACGGCGGGGTGAGCGAGCAGGTGTTCCTCGAGTTCGTCGCAGGAGATGTTCTCGCCGCCGCGGTTGATCACGTCCTTGATCCGGCCGGAGACCACCAGGTGGCCGCTGGGCAGGCGGCGCACCAGATCGCCGCTGCGGTAGAAGCCGTCGGGGGTGAAGGCGCGGGAATTGTGTTCAGGGGCACGGTAATAGCCGCGAATGGTGTACGGGCCGCGGGTCAGCAGCTCGCCTTCCGCCCCGTCCGGGACATCGTCGCCGTGCGCGTCGACGACGCGCACCTCGTCGGCCGGGGACAGCGGCCGCCCCTGCGTGGTGCACACCGTTTCGTCGCCGTCGTCGAGGCGGGTGTAGTTGAGCAGGCCCTCGGCCATGCCGAACACCTGTTGCAGCCGCGCGCCCAGCGCCGGTTCCACCTCGCGGGCATTGACCTCCGCCAGCTTGGCCCCGCCGACCTGGAGCAGGCGCAGCGAGGACAGGTCGGCCTCCTCCCATTCCGTTGCGGCGCACCACAGCTGGGCCAGCGGCGGCACCACCGCGGTGACCGTGACCCGATGCCGCTCGATGACGGCGAAGGCGTTCTCGGGGCTGGGATCGGCGGCGAGGACCAGCGAGCCGCCGGTGGCCACGGTGCCCAGAATGCCCGGGCAGGCCAGCGGGAAGTTGTGTGCCGCTGGCAGAGTCGCGAGGTAGACATCGTCGGGGCCGAGTTCGCAGACGGCGGCGCTGGCCCGCGCGTTGTAGGCGTAGTCGTCGTGGGTGCGGGCGATCAGCTTGGGCAGCCCGGTCGTGCCGCCGGACACCAGCATCAGCGCGATCTCGCCCGACCCGATCACCGGCAGCGAATCACCTTCGCGCGCAATCGCGGTCAGCTCGGTGAATGGTCCCGGATCGCCGAGCACGAACACCTCCCGCACCGACTCGACCGTCGCGGCGACGGTCGCCGCCAGCTCGCGGTGGTCGAAGTCGCCCACCCGGTCGGCCACGACACAGGCCACCGCGCCGGACAATTCGGCCAGGTGCTCGATCTCGGCGCGCCGGTGCGCGGGCAGCGCGAGCACCGGAATCGCCCCGGCCCGCAGCAGGCCGAACAGCACCGGGACGAAGGCGGGCACGTTCGGCAGCTGCACCAGCACCCGATCGCCGGGCGCGATGCCGTGCGCCAGGAAGCCGTGCGCCATCCGATCGGCCTGCGCGTCGAGCTCGCGGTAGCTGTGCACGCGGTCGTGCTCGTGCAGCGCGGGCCGGTCCGGCCAGCGCTCGGCGGCGGCGCGCAGCAGTTCGCCCAGCGGCTGCCCGGTCCAGTACCCGGCGGCGCGATAGCGCTCGGCGAATTCGGCGGGAATCGGCACGAAGCCGTCGCGATCGTTCCGGGTGACGGGGGAAGTCGATGTCACGAGCACTGCCTCACGGTACTTAGGGTCGATTTAGATAGGTTAGGCAACCCTATATTAATGCGCTAGGCTGTCGCCGATCGGCCGGAGAAGGAGTGGGAGCGGTATGGAGTCAGCACATCGGCAGGGCGGCGTCGGCCGGGACGAGATCCGCGCCGCGATCGCGCGGCAGCTCGGCATCGATGCCGCGGCGATCGCCGACCACGACGACCTCATTCAGCTCGGCCTGGACTCGATCCGCACCATGAAGCTGGCCGGTGGCTGGCGCAAGCGCGGGATCGATGTGAATTTCGGGCAGCTGGCGGCCGCGCCCACCGTCGACGGGTGGTTCGAACTGCTGGGCGGATCGTCCGGCGAGACGGTCGAATCCGAGCCGGACGCCGCGCCCGTCGATCCGGCCGACGAGCAGCCCTTCCCCCTGGCCGGTATGCAGCACGCGTTTTGGATCGGTCGCTCCGACGGGCAGGAACTCGGCGGTGTGGCCGCCCATCTCTACGTCGAATTCGACGGTGGGGCGGTCGATCCCGAACGCCTGGAGCGCGCGGTCGGCGAGCTGATCGCCCTGCACCCTATGCTGCGCACCCGGGTGCTGCCCGACGGGATGCAGCAGACGCTGCCGCGGCCGGGACGACCGGTGTTCTCGGTCGTCGACCTGCGTTCCCGAGATGCCGAGACGGTGGCGGACACCCTGGAACGCCTGCGCGACACCAAGACTCATCAGCGCCTCGCGCTCGAGGAGGGGCAGGTCATCGATGTCACCCTCACCCTGCTCGACGGAGACCGCAGCCGCCTGCACCTCGATGTCGACATGCTGGCGGGCGACGCCATGAGCTACCGCGTGCTGACCGCCGACCTCGCCGAGCTGTATCACGGCGGCCGACCGCCGCGGCCGCGGTACAGTTTCCGGCGGTATCTCACCGAACGGCGTCCGGATCAGGGTGCGCGCGAACGTGATCGGCAATGGTGGCTGGAGCGCCTGCCGGAACTGCCCGGGGCTCCGGAGCTGCCGACGGTCCCGGTGGGTCGGCGGGCCGAGCCGAATCGCACCGTGCGCTACAACCATTGGCTGGCGCCGGAGGCGAAACGGCGACTGCTCGCGGCGGCGCACCGGCGCGGGGTGACGCCCGCCATGGCGCTGGCCGCGGTGTTCGCCGAGACCATCGGCGGCTGGTCGGCCCGGCCGCGTTTCCTGCTGAATGTGCCGCTGTTCCACCGGGAACCGGTGCATCCCGACATCGACCGCGTCGTCGGCGACTTCACCTCCTCGATCATGCTGGAGGTCGACGTCACCGAGAACACCACCGTCACCGAGCGGGCACGGGCCCTGCAGCGCGACATGCACGAGAGCGGCGCGCACGCGGGCTACCCCGGACTGGACGTGCTGCGCGATCTGAGCCGGTTCCGGGGCGAACCGGTCCTCGCACCGGTCGTCTACACCAGTGCGCTGAATCTCGGAGAACTGTTCGCCGACCGGGTCACCGAGACCTTCGGTGAGCCGGTCTGGATCATCTCGCAGGGTCCGCAGGTGCTGCTCGACGCCCAGGTCACCGAGGTGCGTGGCGGCCTGCTGCTCAACTGGGACGTGCGCCGGGATGCCTTCGGCGACGGCGTGATCGACGCGATGTTCGCCTGCTATTCCGCCGCGGTCGGGCGGCTCGCCGACGAGGTGGGCTGGGAGGCCGAAGCCCCGGTCCGGCTGCCGATCGATCAGGCGGCGGTCCGCGCGCGGGTCAACGCCACCGACGGGCCGGTCAGCGGGCGCTGCCTGCACGAGGGATTCTTCTCCCACGCCGCGGCCGCGCCGGACGATGTGGCGGTGGTCTGGGGGCTCGGCGACGACGAAGGCGCCTGGAGCTACGGCGAACTGGCCCGCCAGGCCCTGGCCGTGGCGGGGGCGCTGCGCGAGTGCGGTGTCGAGCCGGGCGACGCGGTGGCGGTGCAACTGCCCAAGGGTCGCGATCAGATCGTGGCGGTGCTGGGTGTGCTGGCCGCGGGCGCGGCGTATGTGCCGATCGGATTCGATCAGCCGGTGGCGCGGCGAGCCGAGATCCTGCGTACCGCAGGGGTTTCCGCGGCCCTCACGGTCGCGGGCGCGGAGATGGGCGATCCGGGACCGGTCTGCCTGGCGCTGGACGAGGCGCGGGAGCATCGGAATCCGTTGGCGGCGCCGGTTCTTCCGGATCCCGAGCAGATCGCCTATGTCATCTTCACCTCCGGGTCGACCGGTGTGCCGAAGGGTGTGGACGTGCCGCATCGGGGCGCGATGAACACCATCGACGCGGTCAACGACTGGTTCTCCGTCGGCGGATCCGATCGGGTGCTGGCGCTGTCGGCACTGGAATTCGACGCTTCGGTGTACGACATCTTCGGAATGTTCTCGGTGGGCGGGTCGGTGGTCGCGGTGGACGCCCGCCGCCGCGCCGAGGCCGTCACCTGGGTGGAACTGCTACGGCGGCATCGGGTTTCGATCCTCAACTGCGTGCCGAGCATGCTCGACATGATCCTGGAGATCGGCGGCGATCGGTTGGGCGATTCGCTGCGGGCGGTCACGCTGGGCGGCGACTGGGTGGGCGCGGAGCTGGCGCGACGGCTGGCGCGGCAGGTGCCGGGCTGCCGGTTCTCCGGACTCGGCGGGGCCACGGAAACCTCGATCCACAACACGATCTGCGAGGTGGCCGATCCGCCCGAGGACTGGACCGCCATCCCGTTCGGGGTGCCGCTGCGCAATGTGCGGTGCCGGATCGTCTCCCCGGCCGGGCGTGACTGCCCCGACTGGGTACCGGGCGAGCTCTGGGTCGGCGGTGCGAATGTGGCCGCCGGGTATCGCAACGATCCGAAGCGAACCGCGCAGCGATTCGTCGAATACAACGGCCTGCGCTGGTACCGGACCGGTGACATGGCCCGGTACCGGCCGGACGGCATTATCGAATTTCTCGGTCGCGCCGACCATCAGGTGCAGATCCGGGGTTATCGGGTCGAGCTCGGCGAGGTGGAGCAGGCGCTGCGGCGGGCGCCCGGGGTCCGGCATGCGGTGGCGGCGGTACTGGAGGGTAGCGCGCCGAAACTCGTTGCGGCCGTGTCCGGCACCGTGACCTCGGCGGATCTGGTGCTGTCGGTTGCCTCGGAGCTGTTGCCCGCCTACATGATTCCGACTCGGCTCGAAGTCTTGGGCTCGATGCCGTTGACCGCCAACGGAAAACTGGACCGCAGCGCCGTGCTGTCGGTGCTTCGCTCGGGTAATGCCGACGCACAGGACGGTTCGCCGAGCAGCGACCTCGAGTCCGCCCTGGTGGATATGGTGGCGGGGGTGCTGGGCGTCGACCGGGTCGGTATTCACGACGACTTCTTCGCCCTCGGCGGCGATTCCGTCCTCGCCACGGTCGCCGTCGCGCGGGTGCGAGAATGGCTCGACGCGCCGGACACCGTGGTCTCCGATCTCTTCGCGACCCGCACCGTTTCCGGTCTGGCGCAGCGGCTTTCGCGGCGCGAGGCCGACGGCGGGAACGCCGGGCGGCTGGAGACCGTCGCCCGGTTGTATCTGGAGGTCAGTGCCATGAGCGACGAGGAAGTGCTCGCCCAAGCGTGAGAAACGGCGGGATCCTCAGCCGAGAATGTGCAGGTCGTAGAAGAGTTGGTAGCGCTGGGGATCGTCGGGCAGGAACCAGTGGAAGCCCTCCTCGCCGAACACCGACACCAGATTCACGGCGATGACCAGCGCCAGGAATCCGATCGCCAGCATACCGGTCGCGCGGTGCGGACGATCCGGAATCTCCTGCGCCGCGGTCTCTTCGGAGAAGCACAGCACCACGCCCACGGTGGCGATGGCGGCCACGAACAGAATCCACGCCCACACATAGAGGTGCAGCCCCAGCACCGGGCCGCCGTAGCCGGGATCGCCCGGCAGGATGTGCAGCATGGTCTGCCGCCAGGCGGTGAAACCACCGGCGACACAGGCGATGACGGCCAAACCCCAGCCGGTCGCATAGTCGCGCGGCGCGATCGTGCCCGTCATTCCCTTGCGCACGATGTACGCGCCGCCGAGCGCGGCCAGCAGCATGAACATGCGCTGCACCATGCACAGCGGGCACGGGTAGTCCCAGGCCAGGAACTGGTCACCGAGACCGCCGCACACCACGCCGGACCAGCCGACAACGAAAACGACGGCGAGCCAGTACTGCAACCGCCCGAGCCGGGCACGGGTGGCGGAGGCGGTGCGATGACTCATGCCGATCACCACGTCAATCCCAAGCCGAGGTCGCCGGTGATGTGGTGCCACAGCAGCAGCAGCGTCGCAACGAGCACGATCCACCAACCGGCCAGCACCCATCGCCGCGACCGCTGCCGATACAGCAGCGCCACCACCGTGAGCAAACCAGCGAAAATGATCGTGTCCATGGCGCGGACGCTACCGTCGCCCGAGCTGACAATCGGCGAAACGAGCCGAGACACGCCCCTTTCCGACAGGGATCGATCTCGATTGGCAAATAATTGGCAAGTGGTCCGCGAATGCGCGCCGAGAGACGGCCATACGCATCGGCTCTAGACTCGACGCCGTGAGCGGTTGGGACACTTCCGACATCCCGGATCAGAGCGGACGGACGTTCGTCGTCACCGGCGCCAACAGCGGGCTGGGGGCGGCGACCACACGGGCGCTGACCGCGGCCGGGGCGCAGGTGATCATGGCGTGCCGGGACGAGGTCAAGGCGCGCGCGGTCGCGAAGACGATCGGCGAGCGGGCGCAGGTGCGCCGCCTGGACCTGGCGGATCTGTCGTCGGTGCGCGAATTCGCCGAGTCGATCGAGAAGGCCGACGTGCTGATCAACAATGCCGGTGTGATGGCGGTGCCGCTGCGCCGGACCGCCGACGGCTTCGAAATGCAGATCGGCACAAACCATCTCGGCCACTTCGCGCTCACCGGGCTGCTGCTGGACAGGATCGCCGACCGCATCGTCACCGTGTCCAGCGGCGCGCACATCATGGGCAAGATCGACCTCGCCGACCTGAACTGGGAGAGCCGCCGCTACCAGCGCTGGCAGGCGTACGGGCAGGCCAAGCTGGCGAATCTGATGTTCGCCCGGGAACTACAGCGCAGGCTCACCGCGGCCGGTTCGCCGAAGCTCTCGGTCTCCGCCCACCCCGGCTACGCCGCCACCGAACTCCAGTCGCACACCGAATCGCTGCTCGACGCGGTCATGGCGCTGGGCAACCGGCTGCTGGCGCAGAGCGCCGACATGGGCGCGCTGCCAACGCTGTACGCCGCGACGGCCGCGGTGGAACCGGGCGGGTTCTACGGTCCGTCCCGCTGGGGCGGATTCCGCGGATCGCCGACCCGCAGCGGTTCGTCGGCGGTATCCAAGGACGAGGTCACCGCGCGGCGGCTGTGGGAGCTGTCCGAGCAGCTGACGAAGGTGGGCTACGCGTTTCCTCGCCGCTGACGCGGATCGTCTCTCGCCGATGTCACACTCCGCGCCGGGTCGTCGTCGTTCTGATGTACGGCCGCCCCGCGGCACACGGTTTTCGAGTGAGGACAACGTCATGGAACCCCGTTTCAGCCTGTTCGGCAACGACATCGCCGCCAAGTTCGTCAAGCGGATCGGCGCCACCCAGTCGCCGATCGACCAGTCCGGCCTGCCCAAGGCCACCCAGGAACTGGTGAAGATCCGCGCCAGCCAGATCAACGGCTGCGGCTTCTGCACCGACATGCACACCAAGGATGCCGCGGCGGTGGGGGAGACCTCGGTGCGGCTGAACCTGATCGCCGCCTGGCGCGAGGCCACCGTGTTCACCGAGGCCGAGCGGGCCGCGCTCGCCCTCGTCGAGGAGGGCACCCGCATCGCCGACGCCCACCACGGGCCGAGCGAGGCGACCTGGGAGCAGGTGCGCAAACACTACGACGACGACCAGATCGCCGCGCTCATCTCGCTGATCGCGTTGATCAACGCCTACAACCGGCTCAATGTCCTCGCGGGCACGCCCGCCGGGAGCTACGAGCCCGGCATGTTCGCCGAGTGAGGACGAGCCCTGGTACAGTCGCCCTCGTGCAGCGCGTGTATTGGTTTATCGAACCGGCCCCGGGTGGGCCGGTCGGTGAATCGCGCTGACCTTCCTCCACCCCGAGCCGGAACGAACCGGCTCGACGGGCATCGCATAGGTCTCGGTGGGTCGGTCCGAGAAAAGGAACCCCAACCCGATGACTGCCACAGCCGATGAACCCGTCGAGGTGTCACAGATTCTCGCCCGTCACGCCGACGCCGCGGACCTCGACGATCGACGCACCCTGAGCATCAGCCCGCTGCTATCGCCCGCCGACATCCGCCGCGCGCACCCGATCGACGAGCCGCTCGCCGTGACCGTGCGCGCCGGCCGCCGGGCCACGGTCGACGTGCTGAACGGCGCCGACGATCGCCTCATGGTGATCGTCGGTCCCTGCTCGGTGCACGATCCGGACGCCGCCCTGGATTACGCGCGGCGGCTGGCGGCCAAGGCGGACGAGGTGTCCGACCGGCTGCACGTGGTGATGCGGGTGTACTTCGAGAAGCCGCGCACCACGCTGGGCTGGAAGGGCCTGATCAACGACCCGCACCTGGACGGGTCCTTCGACATCAACACCGGTCTGCGGCTGGGGCGGCGGCTGCTGGTCGACATCACCGCGCTCGGCCTGCCGGTCGCGTGCGAATTCCTCGACCCCATCACCCCGCAGTACATCGCGGACCTGGTGTCCTACGGGGCGATCGGGGCGCGCACGGCCGCCAGCCAGGTGCACCGGCAGCTGGCGAGCGCGCTGTCGATGCCGGTCGGCATCAAGAATGGCACCGACGGTGACGTGCAGGTGGCGGTCGACGGGGTGCGCGCCGCCGCCGCGAGTCACGTCTTCCCCGGCACCGATCTCGACGGGCGTTCCGCGCTCATCCGCACCGCGGGAAATCCGGACTGCCACGTGATCCTGCGCGGCGGGAGCAGCGGTCCGAATTACGACGCGGAGTCCGTGGCGCAGGCGTGCGGTCGATTGGACAAGGCGGGGCTGCCGCGGCGCGTGGTGGTCGACGCCAGTCACGGCAACAGCAACAAGGACCACAATCGGCAGGTGGACGTGGTCACCGATATCGCGGGGCGGCTGGCGGCCGGTGATCGCGACCTCGTCGGCGTCATGATGGAGAGCTTCCTCGTCGCGGGGCGGCAGGATCTCACCCTGGGCCGGTCGGCGGAGCTGGCCTACGGGCAGTCGATCACCGACGCCTGCCTCGATTGGGAAACCACTGCGGCGCAACTGGATCGGCTCGCGGCGGCCGTTGCGGAACGCCGCGCGCGCTGAGCCTTACAGGCCAGTCGGTTCGAACTGGCTCGCGACAGCGCTGCGGGCAGCGGCCAGCATGGAGGCATGATCGAGACGAGTGCGGTGCTGGGGGTGGCGCTGGCGGAGCTGGGGCTGGTGCTGACCCCCGGGCCGAACATGATGTATCTGGTGTCCCGCACCGTATCGCAGGGACGGCGCGCCGGAATGGTGTCGCTGACCGGGGTCGCCGTCGGATTCCTGTGTTATCTGGCGGCGGCCACCGCGGGCATCACGGCGATCTTCGCCGTGGTGCCCGGGCTGTATCTGGCCCTGAAGCTGGCCGGGGCGCTGTATCTGGGCTGGCTCGCGTGGAAAGCGCTACGGCCGGGCGGGGTTTCGGCCTTCGCGCCGGTCGACCTGCCCGCCGACTCCACCCGCAAGTTGTTCACCATGGGCCTGGTCACCAACCTGCTGAACCCGAAGATCGCCATCCTGTACATGGCCCTGATCCCGCAGTTCGTCCACCCCGCCCAGGGCCCCGTCTGGGTGCAGAGCCTCGTCCTCGGCGCGGTCCAGGTCGCCATCGCCCTCCTGGTGAACGGCCTGATCGTGCTCGCCGCAGGCGCCATCGCGACCTTCCTCGCCGACCGCCCCCTCTGGCTCCGCGCCCAACGCTGGATCACCGGCACCCTCCTGGGCACCATCGCCGTCCTCCTGGCCACCGACCGCACCCGCCCGCTCCCGGCCTGATCCCTTCCGGCGCGGCCGCTCTCCTTGATTCCTGAGGTGGCCCTTCTGCTTTGTTCCCGGCCCTTTCTCCTTGTTCCCGGCGTGCTTTTGTCTCCTTGTTCCCGGCGTGCTTTTGGCCGGGATCTCCGGTAGTTCCCGGCCAAAAGCACGCCGGGAACATGAAAGTGGGACCGCGCCGGGAAGACAAGGTTGAGACCCCGCCGGGAAGACAAGGTTGGGACCCCGCCGGGAAGACAAGGTTGGGGCCGCGCCGGGAAGACAAGGTTGGGACCGTGCCGGGAAGACAAGGTTGGGGCCGTGCCGGGAAGACCATATGGGCGCATGCCGGGGTTGCGGGAGCGCCCGCGTGCGGGCGTCAGTGGGGGGTGTGGAGGCGGCGGATGGCCTCGTCGAGGGTTTGGTCCTGTTTGCAGAAGGCCCAGCGGACCAAGTGGGTCCAGGAGGGTTTGTCGTCGGCGAAGACGCTGAGGGGGACGGCGGCTACGCCCAGGCGTTCGGGGAGTTCGCGGCAGAAGGTGAGGGCGTCGGAGTTGGTCAGGGGGGAGATGTCGGTGCAGACGAAATAGGTTCCGTCGCTGCGTTTTACGCCGAAACCGGCCTCGGAGAGGGCCTTGGACAGGCGGAGTCGCTTGTCCGAGAGCGAGTCGCGTAGGCCCGCTACCCAATCCAGTTCGTGTTCCAGCGCGTAGGCGACGGCGGGCTGGAACGGGCCGCCGCCGACGAAGGTCAGGAACTGCTTGGCGGCGAGCACGCCGTCGATCAGCGGGGCCGGTCCGCACGCCCAGCCGATCTTCCAGCCGGTGACGCTGAATGTTTTTGCGGCACTGGACACCACGACGGTGCGCTCGAACATGCCCGGCAGCGTCGAGATGCTGATGTGCTCGTGGCCGTCGAAGGTCAGGTGCTCGTACACCTCGTCGGCCAGCACCAGCAGATCGTGCTCGGCGGCGAGGTCGGCGATGGCCCGCAGGTCGGCGCGGCCCAGAACGGTGCCGGTCGGGTTGTGCGGCGAATTCAGCAGCAGCATGCGGGTTTTCGGGGTGATGGCGGCGCGCAGGCTGTCCAGGTCGAGGGCGAATCCGTCGCCGTCGGGGACCAGGCGGGCGGTGCGCCGGGTCGCGCCCGCCAGCGCGACGGCGGCCGCGTACGAGTCGTAGTAGGGCTCGATGAGCACCACCTCCGCACCCGGCTCCACCAGGCCGAGGATGGCCGCCGCCAGCGCCTCGGTCGCGCCGACCGTGACCAATATCTGACGGTCCGGGTCGTACTCCACGCCGTACCGCCGCGCCCGGTCCGCGGCGATGGCCCGCCGCAGCGCGGGCACCCCGCGCCCCGGCGGATACTGGTTGACCCCGTCGGCAATGGCCGTGCGCGCGGTCTCGAGCATGGCCGCCGGTCCATCCGAATCCGGAAACCCCTGCCCGAGATTGACCGCGCCGTGGCGAACGGCGAGCTCGGTCATCTCGGCGAAGATGGTCGAGGCGAACGGGCGGAGTCGGGCAACGGTCGGCGTGTGCGGCATGCTCCAAACGTAGCGTGCCCGCGCCGAGGCTTGCGCGGGCTGTCTTTACGCGAGGGCGGGGCGGTGGGTGCTTTCGCGGATGCGGAGGCGGGCGGGGAGGACTATGCGCTGGGTGGGGAAGTCTTCGCCGTTCACCCGGCGGAGGAGCAGTTCTGTTGCGCGCCTGCCTATGTCGTAGCTGGGCTGTTCCACCAGGGTGATGGGTGGGGCGAAGCCTGCCCAGCTCATTTCGTCGAAGCCTGCCAGCAGGAGGTCGGTGGGGAAGTCGACACCGGCCCGGCGCAGGGTGTCCAGGGCGCCGACCATCATGAGGTTGTTGCCGACGAACAGGCCGTCGGGGCGTTCGGGCAGGTCGAGCAGGGTGCGGGCGGCGGCGCGGCCGCCCTCGACGCGATAGTCGCCGCGGACCTCGAGGGCCGGGTCCGGCTCCAGGTCGGCCTCGCGCAGCGCGGCGCGGTAGCCGGACAGGCGGCTGGTGGCCGTGGAGGCGTCGGCCGGTCCGGTGATCATGGCGATGCGTCGGCACCCGGCGGCGAGCAGATGGTCCACCGCCTCCTTGGCCGCCTTCTGATTGTTGACGGTCACGCTGTCGACCTCCGCCCGGCGCAGCCGCCGGTCGATGGTGACCACCGGGATACCGCGATCGGTGAGCGTCTCGATGCGGCTGGCGCCGGTCGACGACGGCGACAGGATCACCCCCGCCATCCGCTCGGCCGCGGCGACCTCCAGATACCGCAGCTCCTTGTCCAGGCTCTCGTCCGAATTGGCAAGCACCACAGAGTAATCGCGCTCGCTGGCGGCGTCCTCCACGCCGCGGGCCAGCGCGGTGAAGAAGGGGTTCTGGATATCGGCGATGATCAGCCCGAGCACCTTCGTCGCCCGGGTGCGCAGCGAGCGCGCCTGGCTGTTGGGCCGGTACCCGAGCTTGGCGACGGCCGTGCGGACCCGCTCGCGCAGCTCCGGCGCGACCCGGTCATCGGCGTTCAGCACCCGCGACACCGTCGCGGGCGAGACCCCGGCCAGCGCCGCGACATCGCGGATCGTCACCGCCATCCACCACCGCCTTCGGTACCCCGTGAAAACGATTCCCCGACCTCTCGGCCCTGCCAACCCTATCGAATGAAACCACAAGCTCCGGGCCTTGACCGGCCCCGCCGACCGAATCTATCGTAGCGAGAAATCGTTTTCTGAGATCCAAGTCACACTCGGGTGGTCGACACCACCGACGGGGCGAGGAGGAGCCAGTGGCTCGCATCGGATTGCTGCCCATGTCCGACGGACGCGACTTCGTGCATCGCGATGTCGCCGACTTCATCGCCCAGGGGGCCGCCGCGCTCGCGGGCGCCCTGCGCGACGCCGGGCACGAGGTGATCGTCGCCGACATCGTCTCCACCAACCGGATAGCCACCGCCCAGGCCCGATGGCTGGCCGACCAGCGCGTCGACCTCACCGTATTCCATTACGCGGTCTGGGCTTTCCCGCACTTCACCATGCTCGCCGCCGACGCCACCACCGGTCCGCTGCTGCTGTTCGGCGGCCTGGATCCGGTGCAGCCCGGCATGGTCGGCATGCTCGCGGCGGGCGGCGCGCTCGACCAGATCGGCCGCCGGCACACCCGCGCCTGGGGCGATATCGGCGATCCCGCCACCCGGGACCGGGTGCTGGTGCAGGTCCGCGCGGCCGCGGCCACCCAGGCGCTGCGCGGCTCGACCTTCGGCCGCATCGGCGGGCGGCCGATGGGCATGTACACCGCGGTGGCCGATACCGATCAGTGGATGCGCACCTTCGGCATCGATGTCGAGGAGATCGATCAGTGGGAGTTGGTGCGGCGCAGCGAACTCGCGGAACCGGGACGGGTGGCGCAGGCCCGGCTGTGGCTCGAGAAGAACGCCGCCGGAGTGCATTACGACGGCAAGCGCCTCACCCCCGAACTGCTGGAGCGCCAGATTCGGTCGTACTACGCGATGCGGGAGCTCATCGACGAGTGGAACCTGGACTTCTCCGGCATCAAGGGCCAGCCGGAACTGACCAATCACTTCGCCACGATGGACATCGCGGAGGCATTCCTCAACGACCCCTACGACTGGGACGGCCCCAAGCCCACCCACGTGACGGCCACCGAATCCGATATGGACGCCGCGCTGACCATGCAGCTGCTCAAGGGCCTGTCCGGCACCCCGGTGCTGTTCGCCGACGTCCGCCACTACCACGCCGACAAAGACGTGTGGGACCTGTGCAATTCGGGCCAGCACGCCACCTGGTTCGCCGCCCGTTCCGACGACCCGCGCGAGAATCTGGCCAGGACCCACTTCTATCCGGAGGTGTTCTTCTTCCCCGCCGGCGGCGCGTCGGTGCATCATCTGGCCGCCCCCGGCGAATTCACCCTGGCCCGGCTCACCCGCCTGGACGGCCGCTACCGCATGCAGGTGATGCGCGGCGCGTTCGAAACCTACGACGCCGCCACCAACGAGGCCATGATGCGGATGTCGACGTTCGAGTGGCCGCACGCCTTCGCCCGCCTGCGCGTGGACGCCGCCGAATTCCTGAATCGCTTCGGCGCCAACCACATCCACGCCATTCCCGGCGAGCACGTGGCGGAGCTGCGCGCGGTCTGCGACCTGTTGGGCATCGACTACGACGGTTTCGGTGACGCCGCCTGAGCCGGGGCCGGGAAACAGGCGGGGAGAGCACGGCTTACGGGGGATTCGATGACCGCGACACAAACGCACGACGACACGGTGCTGCTCACCATGAGCGGCATCGTCAAGGAGTTCCCGGGCGTGCGGGCGCTGCGCGGCGTCGAGCTGACCCTGCGGCGCGGCGAGGTGCTCGCCCTGCTCGGCGAGAACGGCGCGGGCAAATCCACGCTGATGAACATCCTCGCGGGAGTGTTCCCGCCGGACGGTGGGACCATCGAGATCGACGGCAGCCCAGCGCATCTGCGCTCGCCGAAGGACGCCGCGCGGCACGGGGTGGCGATGATCCACCAGGAGCTGAACCTGGTGCCCGAGCTGTCGATCGCCGACAACCTGTTCCTCGGGCAGGAATTGCGTACCGCGCGCGGCACTCTGGACCGGTCGGCGATGGACGCCCGCACCCGCGAGCTGCTGGCGCGGGTCGGGTTGCCGCTGCCGCCACGGCGATTGGTGCGGCAGTGCCGCCTCGCCGAACAGCAGCTCATCGAGGTCGCCAAGGCGCTCAACCACGATCTGCGGGTGCTGGTGATGGACGAGCCCACCTCGGCCCTCACCGAATCGGAGGCGCAGCGGCTGTTCACGGTCATCCGCACGCTGACCGGGCACGGCGTCGGCGTCGTCTACATCTCGCACCGCATCGAGGAATTGGAGCAGATCGCCGACACCGTCATGGTGCTGCGCGACGGCGCGCACGTGGGACGCCGACCGATGCGATCCACCGATCGCGCCGAACTCATCGGCCTGATGGTCGGCCGCCCGCTGGGCGAGCTGTTTCCCCGTCGCCCCGAACAACATTCGGACGGCCCGGTCCGGCTGCGCGTCGACGACCTGCGCACCGCGCCGGGGCCGGGCAGCGACGCCGTTGCCCTGCAAGGTATTTCGTTCGAGGTGGCGGAGGGTGAGATCGTCGGCTTGGCCGGGCTCATGGGCGCGGGTCGCAGCGAGGTGCTGGAGGCGCTCTACGGCGCGGGGCACGGCGTCACCGGTGATATTCGCCTGTCCGGCAGGGGTTATCGGCCGCACGGCCCGCGCCGCGCCATTGTCCGCGGTTTCGCGCTGGTCGCCGAGGATCGCAAGGCGCAGAGCCTGGTGCTCGGAAATACGGTGCGGTTCAACGCCTCCCTGGCGGCGCTGCGCCGGTATCTGCGGCCGTGGCGGACCATCGACACCCGGCGCGAGCGCGCCGAGGTCGGGGCGCAGCTGGCCGAGCTGCGGGTCAAGGCGGCCTCGCAGGCGACCGCGGTCGGCACCCTGTCCGGCGGCAACCAGCAGAAGGTGGTGCTGGCCAAATGCCTGCTCACCCGGCCCTCGGTGCTGCTGGTGGACGAGCCGACCCGGGGCATCGACGTCGGCGCCAAGGCCGAGGTGCACGCGCTGCTGGACCGGCTGGCCCGCGACGGCGCGGCCGTGCTCGCGGTCTCCTCCGAACTGCCCGAGCTGATCGGCATGTGCGACCGCATCCTGGTGCTGTGCGAGGGCAGGCTGACCGGCGAATTCCACCGCGACCCCGCCCGCGGCGCGCCGTTCGACCAGGAGGCGATCCTGGCCGCGGCCATGGCCCGCCCCGCGGCCACCCGACCGGCCGCGCCGGTCCCGCCCGACGATCGTGAGGAGTCGGCATGACCGACACCATTCCCGCCGCGGACGAGCGCGAGGAGCCGGGCTCGCCGCTGTCTCGACTGCGGTCGCGGCTGATCCGCGCGCTGCCGTATCTCGGTGCGGCACAGGGCTATATCGGCCTGCTGCTGGTGATCGCCGTCGGCATCGTCACCAAGGGCCAGTACTTCTGGAACCAGACCAATCTCACCAATGCCATCTCCGCGTTCGCCTCGCGCGGGATTCTCGCGGTCGGTGTCACGCTGGTGATCCTCACCGCCGGTATCGATCTCTCGGTCGGGTCGGTGCTGGGTATCGGCTCGATGACCGCGGCCATGCTGCTGGTGCACCACGATCTGTCGCCGTGGCTGATCGTGCCCGCCTCGGCGCTGGTCGGCGCGTTCTTCGGGCTGTGCAACGGGCTGGGCACCACGGTGCTGCGCATCCAGTCGTTCGTCATGACGCTGGCGATGCTGTCGGTGGTGCGCGGGCTGGATCGGCAGATCTCCGGCAATGTGGCGGTGGGAACGGCGGTTTCGGATCCCAGCGGGCACCTGACGCCGCGGGCCGAGCAGTTCGCGCTGCTCGGCACCCCCGGATACACGCTGTTCAAGGGCACCTGGCTGCCGCTGTTCGGGACGGGCGGAATCGCCTATCCGGTCCTGGCTTTCGTCGCGGTGTGCGTCGTCGGGCAGCTGGTGCTGGCCAAGACGCGGTTCGGTCGCCACATCTACGCGGTCGGCGGAAATCCCACGGCGGCACGGCTTTCCGGGGTGAACGTGACCTTGGTCGTGGTCGCGGTCTTCACGCTGTCGGGCATGCTGGCCGGTTTCGCCGGGCCCATCGACGCCGCCTACAGCGCCTCGGCGGATCCGCTGGCCGGTACCGGGTACGAGCTGGATGCCATTGCCGCGGCGGTGATCGGCGGGGCCAGCCTGGCCGGGGGCCGGGGCACCATCACCGGGACGTTCGTCGGCGCGTTGATTCTCACGCTGCTCGACAATGTGCTGGGGCTGAACGCGATCAGCACCAATGCGCAGCTGATCATCAAGGGGTTGATCGTCGTGGTCGCGGTGGTGTTGCAGCGGCCGGGGTTCTTCCGCGCGGTGGTGGATCCGGCGGTTCGGTGGTGGCGGCAGAGGTCCCGGCCAAAGGCACGCCGGGACCAATGATCTCTTTGGGGCCGGGACCAATGATTTTTTGAGGCCGGGATCAATGACTTTCAGGAGTGAATCATGTTCAGACGTATGGTTTTTGCGACGGTGGCGCTGTGTGCGGCGGCCGGGCTGACCGGTGCGTGTGCGGCCAATCCGCCGAGTTCCGGGGGGTCGGGCAAGCAGTTCGTCGTCGGCTACTCACAGTCCAACAATGCCGAACCCTATCGGGCGCAACTGAATCTGCAGTTGCAGTACTTCGTCAGGCAGCATCCGGATCTGCGGCTGCTGCCGATCACCGACGCGCATCAGGACAGCGCGACCCAGGTGAGTCAGGTGCAGAACTTCGTGCAGCAGAAGGTCGATGCGCTGATCGTGTCGCCCAACGAGCCCGCCCCGCTCACCGCGGCCGTGCAGCAGGCGTGCGCCGCGCACATCCCGGTCGTCATTCTCGACCGCAGCGTGAACACCGACTGCTACAGCGCGTTCATCGGCGGCGACAACTACGCCATCGGCAAGCTGGCGGGACAGGCCGCGGTGCAGGCACTACCCAAGGGCGGCAACGCGGTCGAGCTGCGCGGCATCCTGTCCGATCAGCCGCAGGTCGACCGCGACAAGGGCTTCCGCGATGCCGTCGCCGGGCACGACATCACCATTATCGACCAGCAGGAAGCCAAGTGGCTCAAGGCCGATGCCACCACGATCATGCAGCAGTGGCTGTCCAAGGGCGACAAGATCGACCTGGTCTACGCGCAGAACGACGATATGGCGCTGGGCGCGCAGCTGGCCGTCGCCGGGGCGGGCCGGGCCGGGCAGATCCCGATCATCGGCATCGACGGCCTCGCCATCCCGACCGGCGGCCTGCGGGCGGTGCAGAACGGCCAGCTGCTGACCACCTTCGTCTACCCGACCTGCGCCGAACAGGCCGTCGACACGGTGGAGAAACTGGTGCACCACGAGCCCGTCGACAAGAAGCAGACCCTGCAGACCACCCGGGTCACCAAGGACAATGCGGCCCAGCTCTATCAGGAATACGACATGTCCGGGAAGGTCGGCGGCTGAGCCGAATCACCGCCCCACCCGAACCCCCGCCAGCTTCGTCGGGTTCGACAGATCGTAAGCGCCGCCGACGCGTCCGTCGCGGACGGTGAAACCGATGACGCGGGTGGGCGAGCCCGGCACGTCGCCCCGCGGGGCCCGCTCGGCCAGCAGCAGCCCCAATTGGCCGTTGACGTTGACGAATTCGAACTCGACGGAATTGCGCTCCGACAGGTCCAGGTCGAACCGGGTGAGCAGCGACAGCGCCAGGCGCGCGAACTTCTCCGCTCCCACAACGGCTTTGAGCGCGGTGCGGGTGGTGCCGCCGGCGTCGGCGACGAATTCCGCGTCCGGGTGCAGGGCCGCCACCACCGCCGCGATATCGCCGCTGGCCAGCGCCGTCAGCAGCCGCTGCACCGCGGCGACGTGCGTGGTGTCCGCGACCGGTTCCGGCGTGTGCGCCACGGCCTTCCGGGCGCGGGTCGCCAGCTGCCGCGCCGCGTCGGTGGAGACGTCGAGGATGTCCGCGATCTCGTCGAACGGCACGCCGAACCCGTCGTGCAGCACGAACGACACGCGCTGCGGGGGCGTGAGGGTGTCGAGCACGATGAGCGCGGCGAGCCGGAACTCCTGTTTGCGCACCACGGTTTCCAGCGGATCGGGCGTGCTCGACGGGGTCGGCGCGGTCACCACCGGTTCCGGAAGCCACTGCCCCACATAGTGTTCGCGCCGGGACGCGGCACTGCGCATGCGGTCCAGGCAGATCCGGCTCACCACGGTGGTGAGCCAGGCGCGGAGGTCTTCGATTTCGTACTGCCGCGCGGTGGCCAGCCGTAGCCAGCTCTCCTGCACCGCGTCCTCGGCATCGGTGACGCTGCCCGTCAGCCGATAGGCCACCGAGAGCAGGTGCGCCCGATGGGATTCGAACAGATCGGCGAGCAGAGCGGCAACCATATGCGGTGATTCTACGGTTGTCCACGAACGGTCCCGACCAGCGGTCCCGTCGCCGGGCACACGGCCCGGGCAACACTACGGAAAACGGCTGGGGCCCACGGACATGATCGTGACAGCATGGCGGGGTGGAAGATTGCGTGCTGACCGATGGAAAGGTGTGGTTGTCGCGGCCTACCGAGGCGGACATCGACTCGATCGTGGCGGCATGCCAGGAACCGTCCATCGGCGCGTGGACCACGGTGCCGGTGCCCTACGGCCGCGCCGACGCCGAGTACTTCCTGACCGAGATCGTCGACCCCGGCTGGGCCGGGGACAGTCCCACCTGGGCCCTGCGCCCGGCGGAGGACGGCCCGGTCCGGGGCATGATCGGCTTCGGCCCGGGGCGCGCGGACCCGACCGCCGCCGAGATCGGCTTCTGGCTCAGCCCCGCCCTGCGCGGCCGCGGCGCCATGACCCGCGCCCTGCTGCTGGCCTGCGCCTACGCCTTCCACCCCGAAGGCCCCGCCCTGCAACGCATCGAATGGCGCGCCTTCGTCGGCAACCACGCCTCCGCCGCGGTGGCCCGCCGCGCCGGTTTCCATTACGAGGGCACCCTCCGCCTCGGCGCGCTCCATCAGGGCATCCGCCGCGACTCCTGGATAGCCGCCCGGCTGGCCACCGACCCGCCGACACCGGCGGGGGACTGGCCGCCGGGAATTTGAGGCGTCACTCACGGTGTGTCCGATGCCACATGCCCCTGAGCTGCGCTCACGGTGAACGGGTGGGTCGGGCGGGTGGGGTTGTCGGTGGGGTCGGGAACAATGGACAGCGGCCCGTGAACCAGGAGGTGCCGTGACCGACGGACCACTCATCGTTCAGAGTGACAAGACGCTGCTGCTCGAGGTCGATCATGAGCGGGCGGATGTGGCTCGGCAGGCCATCGCCCCGTTCGCCGAGCTCGAGCGGGCGCCCGAACATGTGCACACCTATCGGGTGACGCCGCTGGCGCTGTGGAATGCGCGGGCCGCGGGGCACGATGCCGAGCAGGTGGTGGACGCGCTGGTCAACCACTCGCGCTACGCCGTGCCGCAGCCGCTGCTGGTCGACATCGTCGACACCATGGGCCGGTACGGGCGGTTGCAGCTGGTCAAGCATCCCGCGCACGGGCTGGTGCTGGTCAGCCTCGACCGCGCGGTGCTGGAAGAGGTGTTGCGGCACAAGAAGATCGCGCCCATGCTGGGCGCGCGCATCGACGACGACACGGTGGTCGTGCACCCGTCCGAGCGCGGCCGGATCAAGCAGATGCTGCTCAAGATCGGCTGGCCGGCCGAGGATCTGGCCGGTTACGTCGACGGCGAGGCGCACCGCATCGACCTGGACTTCGCGACCCACGAATGGCACCTGCGCGACTATCAGGAGCTGGCCGCCGACTCGTTCTGGGCGGGCGGCTCCGGCGTGGTGGTGCTGCCGTGCGGCGCGGGCAAGACCATGGTCGGCGCGGCCGCCATGGCGAAGGCGCAGGCCACCACGCTCATCCTGGTCACCAACACCGTCGCCGGGCGGCAGTGGCGGCGCGAGCTGCTGGCCCGCACCTCGCTCACCGAGGACGAGATCGGCGAATACTCCGGCGAGCGCAAGGAGGTCCGCCCGGTCACCATCGCCACGTACCAGGTCATCACGCGAAAGACCAAGGGCGAGTACAAACATCTCGAGCTGTTCGACAGCCGCGACTGGGGCCTGGTCATCTACGACGAGGTGCACCTGCTGCCCGCCCCCGTCTTCCGGATGACCGCCGACCTGCAGTCCCGCCGCCGCCTGGGCCTCACCGCGACCCTGGTGCGCGAGGACGGCCGCGAGGGCGACGTGTTCTCGCTGATCGGCCCCAAGCGCTACGACGCGCCCTGGAAAGATATCGAGGCGCAGGGCTGGATCGCGCCCGCCGACTGCGTCGAGGTGCGGGTCACGCTCACCGACGCCGAGCGGATGGCCTACGCCACCGCCGAACCCGACGAGCGCTACAAGCTGTGCTCCACCGCCCGCACCAAACTGCCCGTGGTGGAGTCGATCCTGGCCCGGCACCCGGACTCGCCGAGCCTGGTGATCGGCGCCTATCTGGACCAGCTCGACGAGCTGGGCGAACACCTGAACGCCCCGGTCATCCAGGGCTCGACCCGGACCAGGGAGCGCGAGGCGCTGTTCGACGCGTTCCGCAACGGCGAGATCCCGGTGCTGGTGGTCAGCAAGGTCGCCAACTTCTCCATCGACCTGCCGGAAGCGTCCGTGGCGGTGCAGGTTTCGGGCACCTTCGGCTCCCGCCAGGAGGAGGCACAGCGCCTGGGGCGGCTGCTGCGCCCCAAACACGATGGGGGCCAGGCTCATTTCTATTCCGTGGTGGCCCGCGACACGCTGGACGCCGAATACGCCGCGCACCGGCAGCGTTTCCTGGCAGAGCAGGGGTATGCCTATCGCATCACCGATGCCGACGACCTCCTGGGTCCGGCGATAGGTTGAGCGGAGGACAGCAACCGGAGGCACTTCCTCCACAAGCGTGTTAGGAATGAAGACGTGCGACGCTTCGAATTCGCGGTGGATCGCGGGCATGCCCGCGCGGTGAACGAAGTCGTCGCCGACATCCGGCGGTTACGGGTCGCCGCGCTGGCCGCCGCGATCGTGCTCGGCCTCGGCACCGCCGGACTGATCTGGCTGAATCATCCGTACTCGTTCCTGCTGGCCGTGGCCTTCGCGCTGGGCACGATCACCGCGCTGTTCGTGGCGCTGTGGACGCCGTACCGCTCGCGCATCGAGAAGCTCTACGCCGAGGGGGAACTGGTGCCCGCGGTGGTGTCGGACCGCCACCAGCGCGGGGTCACGCTGCTGGCGCTGGTGAACCTCGCCAAGGCCGACGACGCCGAGCCCCGCTACGCCCTGATCACCCGGGTCGTGCGGGCGCTGCCGGGGCATCGGATGCGGCCGGGTGAACAGGTGCCCGCGGTGACCGTGCGCGCCGATCGCGCCCCGCGCTCGGTCGGCGACCTCCGCCAGTCGGTCAGCGCCATGCCCGTCGCGTGGGGCACCGGCGATCGCGGCGTGATCGAGCGGGCCCGCGCGAGCATCAGCGACGTGGAATGGAAACTGCTCGCCGACAATATCGCCCTGGCCGCCAAGGTCCGCACCGCCGACGCCAAACGCCTGTTGTTGGATCCGCAGCAACTGCCGGAGGAACTGCGCGGTTAGCATCTAATCCGGTTCGTGATCAATTCTCCGGTGGTGGCTCCTGCCGAAAGGGCGGCTGGCGTATGCGGTTGTCGAGCTGGATGTGTTGTCTTGCAGCGGGTGTGCTGCTGGTGGGCGGTGGCGTGCTGCCCGCGGGGGCGCAACCGCCCGCGGATCCGTTCGTCGGGGCGCCGGGGCTCGGTGATCCGTACTATCCCGACGACGGCAATGGCGGTTACCGCGTCGACCACTATGCCGTCGCCATCGACTACGACCCGCCGAGCCACCGGTTCACCGGGCGGGCGCGGCTGAATGCGGTTGCGACGCAGGCGCTGCGGGCATTCGATCTGGACTTCGACGGGCCACCGGTGCAGCGGGTTTCGGTGAACGATCTGCCCGCCGGGTACGACCGCAACGGCGACCACAAGCTGACCGTCAGCCCGGCCCTGCCGGTGCTGCCGGGCCTGCCGTTCACCGTCACCGTCGAGTACGGCGGCGTGCAGACCGAAGGGGGCGGCTGGCGGTTCTCGCCCAGCGGCGGCGCTTTCGTCGCGGACGAACCGCATTCGGCCGCATCCTGGTACCCGGTCAACGACACGCCCTTGGACAAGGCGACTTTCGATCTCACCGTCACGATTCCGCAGCAGTGGCAGGCGGTGTCGAACGGGCTGCGGGTGCGGGACGTGGTGGACGGACCGACGCGCACGGTGGAGTGGGCCACCCGGCACCCGGTGGTCGGCTACCTGACCACGGTGGCCATCGATCACTTCGACTTTCTGGACCAGCGGCGCGCCGACGGGACCCCGCTGATCAGTGCCTTCGCGCCCGCGGCCGAGCGCGCCCGCCCGTTGGAACAGCGTCTGCCGGAGGTGCTGGACTTCATCGAATCCCTCTACGGCCCTTATCCTTTCGAGTCCGGTGGCGGGATCTTCGTGGACACCGACATCAATTTCTCGCTGGAGACCCAGACCCGGCCCGTCTACGCGCCGTGGACCGATCTGGACACGATCGTGCACGAGAACACCCATCAGTGGTGGGGCGACTCCATGTCGGTGCGGCAGTGGTCGGACGTCTGCCTGAACGAATGCTTCGCCAGCTACACGGCCGACTACCTGTGGCCGGAGCGCAAGGAGGGCAAGGACGTCGACGCTCTTTATCGGCGGACGATCACCGATCATCGCAACGACGCGAGGTTCTGGGACATCCCGCTGCAGAACCCCGGCGCCAACCGCGAGTTCACCTCGGTCTACTACCGCGGCCCGCTGTTCCTGCACGCCCTGCGCCGCACCCTCGGCGACGAGGTGTTCTTCCCGGCAATGGCGCAGTTCGTCCAGTCGCACGCCTACGGGAACGCGTCCATGCCGGAGTTCCGGCGCTTCGTGCAATCGAAGACGGGAACGGACCTGTCCGGCTTCTTCGCGGCCTGGCTCGACACGACGACGCCACCACCGGACGAGTACCTGTACCCGGGCACATTGCGAGCCTATTCCTGATTCCGGCACGCTTTTGGCCGGAATCAAGTGTGCGCTGGGTCGTCCTGAATACGTGCCTGCGCCTTGTCCACCCACCGCTGCGCGCGATCCAGTTGCCGCTCGGCCTTGTGCAGCGCCTCCCGCGCCGACCGCTCCGCCGAGGCGGCGAAACGACGCTGGTCTTCGATCCGGGCCAGCTCGGCGCGCAAGCTATCGATGCGCTTGCTCAGATCTTCCCGTTCGGCCGCGCTCCGGCTCACCTCGTCCTGCGCGGAATCCCGTGCGGAACGGGCCGATTCGAGCGTCACGAGAGCTTCTTCGAGCTCCCGTAGAGCAGCCTCGGCCCTCCGCCCGTCGGCCTCGGCCTTCCGCTCGCTGGCATCGGCTTTCCTTTGGACAGTTCCAGTTTCGGGCCGAGCGGTGCGATCGGTCTCCGAAACCTCCGGCACGGCAGTCAAACTCGCCCCCGTCGTCCCGAAACCCTCGTAGTTCACGGCGGTGGTGACCACCCCGTCGCGCACCCGCTCCCCGACCTCCGGGTCCGCCAGCGCCGCGTGCAGCGTCTGCCCCACCTCGCGCAGCACGCCCTCGGAGAGCGCGCGCCCGTGCTCGGTGGCGAGCCCACCGGCCCTGCGCGCCAACGCATTCACCACCTGCTGCCGCTGCGCGGTGAGGGTGCGCAGCCGGTCGCCGGACAGCGTGCGCTGGGCGTCCCGCAGGGCCGCGCCCAGGTCCAGCAGCCCGCTCACCTCGTCGGGGGCCTGGCGGGCCAGCAGATTCACCGCCCAGGCCGCCACCGTGGGGCGGCGCAGCCTCCCGATCGCGGTGGCCAGCCGTTTGTCACCCGCGGCGCGGGCCCGCTCGACCCGCGCGGTCCGCGCCGCCGTGAACTCTCCGGGATCGAGCCCGTAGAGCTCCCGCGCGATGTCCTCGAGCGCCATGGGACATCAGCGTAACGATTGATCGGACGAACCCGACAGAGATCACGATGCGCGCCGGGTCGGTGCGCAGGTCACCGGAAGGGGTAACGATTGTGAACTACTTCAGCTTGCAGCTACTCAACGGCCTGGTGCCGAACATCATCGGTCACTCCCTCCTCGGTCTGTGGGGCCTGCGCCTCATGCACTTCTGAGGCTGTCGCCGCGCCCGTGCAGCGGGTATCCTCACCGCGTTCACGACACCGTGAACGGTTGGGTGAGAAAGGTTTTCGTACGTGAAATTCGCAGGAACGAGGCTGATCACTCGCCTCGTGCTGGCGCTGGTGGCGATGGCGGTGGCCGCGCTCGCGGTCACCGGCTGCTCGAGCTCCGGCAAGTCCGATACGGCCGGCGCCAAGGTCGGCGACTGTATCAATGTCACCGAGAGCTCCGCGACCGCCGCCAAGACCAAGCCCGTCGACTGCTCGTCGGACCAGGCCGTCTACAAGGTGATGTCGACCTCCGGCCAGAAGAAGGACTGCGGCACCGAATACTCCTCCTACGAGGAGAAGAACGCGGGCGGCAGCACCACCGCATTCCTGTGCCTGGCCCCGAATCTCAAGCAGGGCAGCTGCTACCACCAGGACAAGGACACCGGCTTCTCGCTCGCCGACTGCACCGCCACCGACGCCACGGTCAAGGTGGTCAAGCGGGTCGACGGCAAGAGCGACGAATTCCTGTGCGACTCCGGTTCCACGTTCCTCACCGTCTCCGACCCCAAGACGACCTTCTGCCTGGCCAATCCCAAGGCTTGACGGCACTGCCTCTACTGATCGACCAGGGCCACCGACGCGATCCGGTGCAGCGTGAAGTGCCGGACCGCGCCGGTGACCGGGTCCAGGGCATCCAACTGGCCGCCCGCCACCTTCAGCGGCTCGACAATGCGCTGGGTCGCGATGCCCTGCGCGTCCACGTACCCGATGTGCACCGGCCGCCGCACCCGCGCCGCGAGCTGCAGCAGCGCCATCGCGGCCGCCGTGCTGGATCGGCTGCCGTCGGAGCGCACCGACTGACCCGCTCGGGTGTGCGCCGCCTTCTCTCCGGCCCGCAACTCCGCCACCAGCAGTTGCAGCTGTTCGACGCTGGGCGGGGTGGGCCGCCAGGACTGCCGGGCATTGGCGCGGGCCGGAATCCGCACGCCGCGCGGGCGCAGATCCACGATCGTGCCCGACGAATCCTCGCCCGCCGGACTGAATCCCGCGCCGCGCAGCAGCTCCAGCACCTCGCCCAGCGGGGCCTGCGAGATGGCCACGGTCGGGGCGATCGCCCGCAGCGCCAGCCGCTCAGCCACCGGCGCGGCCAGCACCTCCGCCAGCAGCGCCGGATCCTCGCTGCGCACGAACGACTGGGCCATCCCGGCGCGCAGCCGCCCGTGCCGCCGGGCCACGTCATCGATCAGGTAGGTCAGCGACTGCGGCACCGGTGTGCGCGAGTGCGCGGTGAACAACTGATGCAACTCGGCCGCGGTCATCCCGGCGTCCAGGGCGCGGCGCACCGAGGTCTCGGAGATCCGGTACACCGTTGCCGCGCCCGCGGATTCGACGTCGGCGACCAGCGCCACCCGCCGCTGTAGGTCGGCGACCAGCGGTCCGGGCGCGATCACCGTCAGATCCGCCTGCACCAGAACGTGATCCACCGGCTCGGGCAGGGCCGTGTCCATCTGGGCCTCGGCATCGGACTGGCTGCCGTGCAGCAGGGCCCGCCCGGCCGAGGTGAGCGCGCCGCGGCCGACCAGCCCGAGCGCGGTCGCCTCGGCGAGCGTGCGCTCCACCGCGTCGGTCCGAAAGTGCCTGCGCCAGCGCGGTTGTCGCCAGGCCAGCACGCGGGCGATGTCCTGCGGGGTGAGCCCGGACCCGGCCGGGTGCTCGGCCAGCAGCGCGAGGACGGCGCGCCGGTCGCGGGTGGCGTGCAGATTGCGCAATTCCAGCGAGAGCGCGGCCAGCGGCTTGTCGTTGGCGTCGCGCAGGCCGATCATCCACGGGAACCGGTCCAGCTCCAGCCAGGCGTGCGCGAGCACCACCCAGCGCCGTGCGGCGGGGCCCTCCAGCCAGCCGTCCATGGCTCCGGTCGGCGCCCAGAAGTCCTCGACGCCGTCGGTCCGCGGCTCCGGTTCCGGAATTCCCTTGTCCAGCAGGTGCGCCGCGGCCAGCACCTCCACCAGCAGGCCCATCCGGTTCTCGTCGATGCCGGTCTCCTTGGCGATCCGGCGCAACTCCCGCACCCCCAGCCCGCCCGCGCGCAGGGCGGGTGCGGGCGTCTGCGCGAGGGCCTCGAGCACCTGGGCGCCGTGCCGCAGCAGCTCACCCGCCTCGCCCGCGGCCGCGGCGTTCACATCGGCGGCGGCGTGTGTGCTCGGTTCCGGGTCGGGCGGCACGAGCACGTGCGGGTCGGTGATGGGTTCGCGGCGCAGCACCTGGCCGACCGCCGGTGGGAGCTCGACGGTTTCGTCGTCGACCCAGTTCAGCAGCCGATGCGACAGCAGGCGCTGGATCGGGCGATCGGGGGAGGTGCCGGGTGCGGCGTCGCGGGTGCGGCCGCGCGGGCCGGTGCTCGCCAGCTTGTCGAGCAGCGCGCGCTCGGCCGGGCCGATCTCACCCAGGGCGGCATTGATCTCGGATTCGGTCAGCGCGTCCGGGATGTCGGTGGTGCTGCCCAGCGGCCACGGCAGCGCCTCCTTGGCGGCGGCCGCCAGGTACAGCTCGTCGGTACCCCAGACCAGGGCGCGGGCGATCAGGCGCTCGACGGCGGCATCGATCGCGGCCGCCGGGACCCGGTCGCCGAGCAGTTCGTGCAGCCGCGGCCGGGGGAGCGGCGCGGCGCGGCGGCCCGGGAAGGCGGCGCCCTGCACGGCCAGCGTCTCGATCACCGCGAAATCGAGGGTGTTCAACTCGTCGGTGGTGCGCAGCACCGAGGCGCGCTGTTCGGCGCGGGCCGCGAGGACCGCCATCGAGGCCGGCAGCGGCACGGCCAGATCGGGCCGCAGCTCCAGCAGTGCCACCAGATCCGCGTCGGTGCGCGCCGACAGCCACTCGGCCAGGGTCACGGGAGTATCGGAACCCGGTGTGGCGGCGGGCTCATCGGTGGCGGTCATCCGATCCAGCCTAAAGGCCGCGGATCGGACCCGCGCGGGGCAGCGTGGATCCGGCCACAATCCCGCGCCGGACATGGCGAATTATGGCCGTCGTGCCAGAATGAGGCCGTGGTGAACAAATCGAAGAAACCTTATGTCGACAACGGCTGGCCGGATCTGGGCAACGGCGACCACGCGGTCACCGAGTTGTCGTCGACCCGTTCCGGTGGTCTGTCGCCTTTCGGCGAGGACGCCGAGTTTCCGGTGCCGGCGGACCAGGTGCCCTATGTGCACCCGCACACGGTCATCAATCGCTGACGCACGGAGAAGGCCCCCGCATCCTGAACGGTGCGGGGGCCTTCTCATATCTGCGGCTCAGTGGGGCAGCATGCCCTTGTTGGCCTCGAAGAAGTTCACGATGCTCGGATCGAGCTTGACATTGTTGGCCTTGGCGGCGTTGAGGACGTCGAGCGCCTGCTGCGGCACCTGGATGCCCTGCGACTGCGCGACGGCGACGGCCTTGTCGACGGCCTGGAAGACTTCCTGACTGCCGTCGGTCTGCGCCTGCGCCTGCGGCGCGGACGGGGTGTCGGCCTGCGGGGCCGGGTTCCAGCGGGGGGTGGACTGAGTGGGGGCGGGGGCGCTGCGGATGGTCGCGCCGCTGTGCAGACCGAGGCTGGACGAGCAGGAGGGCCACGCGCTCCAGCCCTGCGTCGACAGCACCTTCTCGGCTACCACGATCTGCTGTTCGCGGGTGGCCTGATTGGCGCTCGCGGCGTACTCGGTGCCGCCGTGGGACGCCCAGGTGCCCTGGGAGAACTGCAGTCCGCCGTGGAATCCGTTGCCGGTGTTGGTGCTCCAGTTGCCGCCCGACTCGCACTGGGCGAGACGGTCCCAGTCCTGATCCGAGGCCGCGGAGGCGTGTCCGGCGAGGGCTACCCCAGCGCCGCCCACGATCGCGCTCGTGACAGCGACCTTGGCGACGGTGCGGCCGGTGTTTGTCGGTTTGCGATGGCGTCCACTCATATCGGCTCCTCGACTCCCTCTCGTACGCGCCTGCGAGGTGAGCTGTCGGGTTCGGACTGAGAGGCCGTCCGGTCCCGGTGCGGTGGGGCCGCCACGGGACTTCACCCCAAGGGAGCGTTCGTTTCCGACCGTTCCCGCTTCCCTGCGTAGGGAACGTGGGTTCCCCGCCCTCGCCCCTGGTCTGCGTCGGGGTCCGGTACCCGCGGGGCGAGGCTCGGTGCGGCGGGCCGGTGGTGCCGGGCATCCCGGCTGCGTTAGACCGTACGACGATCTCCGCCAAAAATCACCATTTGGTAACCGGCGTGTACGACCGGGTCGTCGTCTGCCGCAACGGCTTACGCATACCCGTCTGTGCAGGTGGATGCGGCGTGTCAGATCCGAGTGCCCGCCGTGACCGGTCCGTGACCTCCCCGTAATGTGACGAAGATCACAGGAATAGCGCGGTAACGAACTGGGCAAACTGCTTGTTGGTCAGCGCACCCGGCGGCCGGACCAGAGCGCGAAAACGATGGCCAGCAGCAGCCCCAGCGGGGTACCGGCCATCGCCACCAGATACAGCCACAGCGCGGGCCTGCCGTCGGAGACGATCGGCGTGAGGAAGATGGCGGCGATCGCGAGCAAGCCGACGGCGAACAGCCCCAGGGCGAGATACAGCAGCGGAGCACCGGACCGGCGCGGCGGGGTGCGATGCGGGGAGGAATCGGGCATTACTGCACCGTAAAACTGATGTGCCGAGCGTATCGGCACCGGGGTAGACTCGAAGCCATCGCGTCCTGCATACCAGTGTGGGGCGCGTTCTTTCGCAAGCGGCAATGGTTCCGGGCACGACCCGGGGCCCATGGTTGTGCCCGGGAGGTCCGGGCATCGATGACGAACGGGTGAGCGCAGTGCCGACCGGCAAGGTGAAGTGGTACGACGTCGAGAAGGGCTTCGGCTTCCTTTCCCAGGATGAGGGTGAGGACGTCTATGTTCGGTCGTCCGCGTTGCCCAAGGGTGTCGAGGCGCTGAAGCCCGGGCAACGCGTCGAATTCGGTATGGCGGCGGGCCGCCGCGGCCCGCAGGCGCTCAGCCTGAAGCTGCTCGAGCCGCTGCCCTCGGTCCGCAATGCCCAGGGCCGCAAGGAGGCTCCGCCCGCGCAGCCCCGCAAGACCCCGGACGACCTGCACGGGATGATCGAGGACATGATCACCCTGCTGGAGGCGACGGTGCAGCCGGACCTGCGCAAGGGCCGCTATCCCGACCGCAAGACCGCGCAGCGCATCGCCGAGGTGGTCCGCGGCGTGGCGCGCGAGCTCGACCACTGAGTCGTCGTGCCGCGGTTGCGGTTTCAGCCCGCGGTCCTGATCGACCACGCCTGGTAGGGCTCGAACGACTCGTTGCCGCTCTCGTCGCGCGCCGGCACCACCAGCTGCATCTCGATCCCGACGAGGCGCAGATCGCGCTCGGGATGTGAGTCGACGGTGACGGCCATGGTGCCCGCCTTGTAATCGAGGTAGGTGCCGATGTGCTGCACCTTCTTCCGTTGCGGGGTGCGGTATTCCAGGATCATCACCCACGGCGCGTCGGCGAGGTGCCTGGGCAGCGACAGCTGCACCGGGTAGCCCACCGGCACGTCGAGCGGGACGGTGATATCGCTTTCCCGGCAGGCGAGGTCGAGCCGATTGTCGGCCTGGCTCACCGAGCAGTACCGGTAGGGCGGGACCGTCACGGTCTTGCCGTGGGCGTAGGCGGTGATCTGCGGATCGGGCGTGTGCGCGTTTCGCACGGTCACGAACACCACGGCCGCGACGGCGACGACGAAGACGAGCAGCGCCGCCACGCTCGCCGTGACCGCTACGCGCGCGCGGCTCATCGGGCCGCCTCGCTCGGTTCGGGTAGTTCGCTCGAAAGCTCGCTCACTGGGGCGCATTTCCTGTCGCTCGGGGGGTGGGATCGTCCGGGGCCGGGCCGTCGTGCGGCAGCCCGCCGGGGACCTCCTGCTTCGCGTGCTGCGGTCGGTTGCCGCCCAGGCCGGGCAGCAGCGAATGACCACGGTAGCTCACCACGGTCTGCACCAGTCCGAGCGCCAGCACCGCGGTGACCACCGCGAAGCCCTTCCAGTACACGGTCGGCAGCAGCACGCCGCCCGCGCCGCCGATCACCCACGACAGCTGCAACACCGTCTCCGAACGGCCGAAACCGGAGGCGATCGATTCCGGCGGCAGGTCGTCCTGGATGGAGGCGTCCAGTGACACCTTGGCCAGGGCGCTGGCACCCGCGCCGACCAGGGTGGCCAGCGCCGCGCCCAGCAGGCTGTCCGCGAACGTGGCGAACAGCGCGACCGCGGTGCAGGCCGCGGTGCAGCCGACCACGATCAGCGCCGGGCGGCCCAGCTTCAGCCGGGCCCCGGTGGCATTGCCGACGAAGTTGCCGATCGCCGCGGCCGCCCCCACGACGCCCAGCATGGCGGCCTGCTGCACCGGCCGGTGCTCGGTGGATTTGGCGACGAAGGCGGCATAGAAGGTGAGGAATCCGGTCAGCACCCGGATCGAGCTGTTGCCCCACAACCCGGTCACCACCGAGCGGCCCAGCGGCTGCCGGCGGCGACCCGGCTTGACGGTTCCGGCCTGTTCGCCGTCCAGGATCTCGGTGCGGGCGTCGCTGCCGTGATAGCCGAGGGTGGCCGGGACCTCGCCCTCGGTGACCTCCACCCAGGACGGGATGCGCAGGCTGAGATAGGTTCCGGCGACGGCGATCAGCGCGGCGAACACCAGCGCGCCCGCCGACCCGGCTGCCGCCGCCGCCAATCCCGCCAGGCCGCCCGCGCCCAGGGTGCCGCCGACCAGGCCGAAGACCGTGAGCCGGGAGTTGGTGCGGACCAGGTCTATTCCGGGTGGCAGCACGCGCGGCGTCACCGCGCTCTTCAATACCGCGAACGATTTGCTGAGGATCATCATGCACAGCGCGAGCGGATACAGCGCCCAGCCGTGCACATTGAAGATCAGCAGGATCGCGATCACCGTGCGGGCCGCGAACGACCCCGCCAGCGCCAGTCGGCGGCCGCGCTGCAACCGGTCCAGCAGCGGGCCGATCAGCGGCGCGATCACCGCGAACGGCGCGATGGTGATGAGCAGGTACAGCGCCACCTTCGACTTGGATTCGGCGGTGGCGGCGCTGAAGAACAGCGTATTGGCCAGGGCGACGGCGATGGCGGCGTCGAGGGCGAAGTTCGCCATCGTCGCGTACACCAGTGCGGTGAGCCCGGATTCGTCGGCGCCGTCGGCCTTCGCCGCGCGCTGGAAGGTCTGGAAGCCCTTCTCGGTCAGCTCGATGCTGCGCATCGCCACCACGCGGGTGACCGTCAGCTTGCGCGGGGTCCGGCGGCCGGTGGCCTCGGTGGGCTCCTCCTCGACCGGGATCTCGCGGGTCGGCGGCGGCGCGTCGACCGGTGGCAGCGCGCGCGGCGGCTCACCGGAGGCCAGTCGCCTGGTCACGAATTCGGGCACGTCCTGTTCCCCGCGCCGGGGCGGCAGCGCGCGCTGCGAGGCGGTGTTCGGCGGCGGGTACCGGTCGTATCCGGGGTGGCGCGCAGGCTGCTCGGCATCCCACCGACCAGGATCGGTTCCGGAGGGATCACGAGAAGCAGTCACGATTCCGATTCTCCCGCACGCGGTAGACGGTCCGACACAGGCCGGGCTGTGTTGCCCGCCTCGCTGTCGGATTGCCTGTCACGCCGGGACGAAACGCACCTCGAACATCGTCGGCCAGTTCTTCCCGGTGATGAGGAAGTGATCGGTGCCGGGCAGTTCGGCGATGCCGTTGAGGACATCGGTACCGGCGCGCTCGGCGGGGGTGAGCAGGCCGCTCGCGTCGATGTCGGCGCGGACCGCGCCGGTATCCGGATCGATGCGCAGGATGTGGTCGGTGGGCCACACATTGGCGTACACCGAACCGTCTGCGGCGCAGTCCAGTTCGTTGAGCCGCGCGCCGTGGTGCGAGGTGAGCCGGACCGAACCGGTCGGCGCGAAGGTGACCGGGTCGTGGAAGGTCAGGGTGTCGGTGCCGTTGCTCATGACCAGCCGGGCGCCGCGCGTGCACAGGCCCCAGCCCTCCCCCCGGTAGGAGGCCCGCCCGCGTTCGGCCAGCGTGCGCGGGTCGCGGGCGATGGCCGTGCCGTCCTTCCAGGTGAGCTCCCACAGGATGTCACCCGCCCGGGCGATGCCCTCGCCGAACAGGGGAGCGGGCAGGTCGACGCGGGCCAGCTGCGCCCCGGTGGCCAGCTCGGTGGCGCGCACGAAAGACTCGCCGACCAGGCCGGTGCCCTCGTAGAGGACGGTGCCGTCCACCTCGAGCCCCTCGGTGAAGGCGGCGCGGTCGTGCGGGCGGGCGCCGATCACCTCGACCCGTTCGCGCGGGGTGTCATCGGGCCGGTCGCACCCGGTGACGGCGGCCGCGCCCGCCGCGGCCAATACCGCCCCGGCCAGCAAGATCAGCCCTCGCACAGCCCACGCACGCCGTTCGCTCTCCATACGGCAAAATGTAAGGCGTGAGCGCAGTATCTGTTTCGGACCCCGGCGTGCGACCGATCCTGGCGGAGGCGGTCGGCCTGGCCCGCCGTGCGCTCCTGGAGTTGCAGCCGACGGGCGTGGGCGAGCATCTCGGCGTCACCGCCGAGGACGACCACGCCGCCACCCACCACTTCGAGGCCACCCTGCCCGGGTATCGCGGCTGGCAGTGGGCGGTCGTGGTGGCGGCCCCACCGGAGGCCGAGTACGCGACGGTCAGCGAGTCGGCGCTGCTGCCGGGCCCGACGGCCCTGGTCGCGCCCGAATTCGTGCCGTGGGACCAGCGGGTCCGCCCCGGCGACCTGGCCCCGGGCGACCTGCTCGCGCCGCCGCCGAACGATCCGCGCCTGGTGCCCGGCTACATCGCCACCGGCGACCCGGTGGTCGACGAGGTCGCCGAGGAGATCGGCCTGGGCCGCAGCCGGGTGCTCAGCCTTCAGGGTCGTGCCGAGGCCGCCGAGCGCTGGTTCACCGAATACGGTCCCGACACCGACATGGCCCGCTCCGCCCCCTCCACCTGCGGTGTGTGCGGCTTCTTCGTCCCCCTCGCGGGCTCCCTGCGCGCCGGTTTCGGTGTCTGCGCCAATGCCATGGGCGCCGACGGTCACGTGGTGCACGCCGAATACGGCTGTGGCGCCCACTCCGACACGGTCGTCCCCGGCGGCACCGGCTCCCCCCAGTACGAGGCCTACGACGACTCGGCCGTGGAACTCGTCCCCACCGAATCGCTTGATACACAGGCGAATGCCGACGCATCCGCCGCGCAGGCGGGCGATGACGTAGTCGCCGGGCGGGCGAGCGATGACGCAGTCGCCGGGCAGGCGAGCGACGACGCATCCGCCGCGCAGGCGAGCGACGGCGTAGTCGCCGAGACCACGGAACCGGATGACACGCCGGAGATCGCCGGTGGCGGCGATGGGGCAGCGGATGCCTCATCCACCGCCTTTGACGCTGCTGCGCCGACCGACGATGTGTCGGTTTCCGCCGAGGCCGATTCGGGTGCGGCAGCGGAGGTTTCGGCGGCCGATACGTCTTCCGATACTTCGCCCAGTGCGGCGGACCCCGATGATTCTCCCGCGCAGTACAGCGATGCCTGGGCGGTGTCGGCGGTGCGGGTGCAGCGGGGCGAGGCGGGGGCGTCCGGGGCATCGGAGGCGCTCTGAGCGTCGGTGCCGAGCGCGGCGTGGACGAGATGAGCGATCCGTTCCAGACCGCCGCGCTGCGGGCGGGAGTGCTGGCCGCATGGCGGGATTCGCCGACCCGGCTGCGCGAGGACGCCGCCACCGAGGCCGACCTGGTGCGGGCCGGGTATCGGGATCGGCTGCTCACCGAGTTGGCGCAGAACGCCGCCGACGCCGCGGCCAAGGCCGGGGTCCCGGGGCGACTGGTCGTCGGCTTGGCGGGCCGGTCCCTGCACGTCGCGAATACCGGTGTGCCGCTGGACATTACGGGCGTGCACGCGCTGACCGCGCTGCGCGCCTCCGCCAAGTCCGGCGGCGAGGCGAGCGTCGGCCGCTTCGGCGTCGGCTTCACCGCGGTCCTGACCGCCGGTGACGAGATCGAATTCCGTTCCCGCACCGGCTCGCTCCGCTTCTCCCGCGCCGACACCCGGAAGGCGCTGGGCGACAACGGCATCCATCTGCCCGGGGGCGTTCCGGAGTTCACCCCGCCCGCGCTGCGCCTGGTCTGGCCGCTGGCCACCGCCCCCGCCGACGGTTTCGACAGCGAGATCGTCGTCCACCTGCACGACGGCGTCGACCCCGCGGCCCTGCTGGCGGCCATGCGCGCCGAGGCGGCCGACCTGCTGCTGGAACTGCCCGCGCTGCGGTCGATCCGGGTCGGCGACGACGAGATCGTCAGCGCCGTCACCGATCTCGGCAACGGCCTGCGGGAACTGCGGCTCACCGGCCCGGTGCGGGACGAGCGGATCTGGTGGCAGTTCGACACCGGCCGCGCCCGCTGGCTGCTGCCGGTCCGCGACGGCCGCCCGCACGCCGCCGAGCCGGACGTCCTGCGCGCCCCGACCCGCTCCGACGAGGAACTGTCGCTCCCGGCGCTGCTGATCGCCGACATTCCCATGCAGCCCGACCGCCGCCGCCTGCTCCCCGGCGGCCGCATCGCCGAATTGGCCGAGGGCTACGCCGATTTCGCCCGCGCCCTGCCGCCCTCCGACCGCCTGGTCCTGGTCCCCACCCCCGGCTTCGCCCGCAGCGAGATGGACGGCCTGCTGCGCGAGGCCCTGGTCGCCGAGCTGCGCGCCGCCGCCTGGCTGCCGGTCGTGCCGACCGCCGACACCCGGGAGACCACCGCCGCGCCGCAGCGATCGAGCGTATTCACCGGCGCCACCGAGACATTGACCGCGCTGCTCGCCGACCTCATCGGCCCCCTGGTGATCGCGGACCTGTCCGGCCGCGCCGCCGCCGACGTCCTGGCGGTGCTGGACGTGCATCGCATCGGCCTGGCCCGGATCGCCGAACTGTCCATCGGCCTGGAACGCCCACCGCACTGGTGGTATTCGCTCTACGACGCCCTGGAACCGTTCGTGGTGGACCCGCTGGCCGCCGAGGAACTGGGCGCGCTCGCGGTCCCGCTGGCCGACGGCCGCCTGGTCACCGGCCCCCGCACCGTGGTGCTCGACGACCGGCTCGACGACCCCATCCCGGTGGGCTGGGCGCGGCTGGCTCATCCGGAGGCCGTGCACCCCTTGCTGAGTCGGCTCGGCGCGCGCCCGGCCACCGCCGAGGACCTGCTGCACGATCCCGCGCTGGCCGCCGAACTGGAACACGACCCGGGCGACGCGGACACCGTCGACGCCGTCCTGCGGCTGGCCGCCCTGCTGCCCGACGGCGCGCCGCTGCCGTCCTGGATCGGGCGGCTCGAATTGCCCGCCGACACCGGCGAATCCCTGCCCGCCGACGAACTGCTGCTGCCCGGCGCGCCGCTGGCCCGCCTGCTGGTCGCCGATTCCCCGCTCGGCACCGTCGATTCCGCCGTCGTCGAGGGCTACGGCGTCGCGCCCCTGCGCACGATCGGCGTCGGCTGGGGCTTTTCCCTTGTCACCGAGAGCGATCCGACCGGACCCGACCACAATCTCGACGACGAGGAGTCGTGGTGGGAGGGGCTCGCGGAGGATCCGCCGGAGCTGGCCGCCGTCCGCGACCTGGACCTGGTCGACGAGTCCGCGTGGCCGGAGGCGTTGCGGCTGTTGCTGTCCGACCCGGCCACCCGCCGCCTGCTCGCCGACCGCGACGGCTACACCGCGTGGTGGCTGCGTCGGCACGCGCGCATCGCGGGCACCCCGCTGGGCCTGTTCCGCGCGCCCGGCGACCCCGTATTCGCCGGTCTGCTCCCGGAATTGACGGCCGTCGACGACCCGGCCGCGCTGCGCGCCGTGCTGGCCGATCCGGACACGATCACCCAGGAGCTGGCCGCCGCGGTGCTGGCCGCCCTCGCCGATCCGGCGAAAACGCCGTCGCCCGAGGCGATCACCCGCGTGCACGCCCGCCTGGCGGCCGCCGCCGACCGCCTGGATCTGGACGGCCTCGGCCTGCCCGACCGGGTGCGCGCGCTGTCCGGCGCCACGATCGATCCGGCGGACGCGCTGGTGCTCGACCACCCCTGGTACGGCCTGGCGGTGCCGCCGGAGCGGCTGGTGGTCGGCGCCACCGAGACCGCCGCCGCGCTGGCCACCCTGCTCGACGTGCCCCTGGTGTCCGAGGCGGTGCACGCCGAGGTGCTCGGCGCCGGCCGCCCGACCACATGGGCGGCCGAACCGCTGGGTGTGCTGCTGCGCCTGCAGCCCGGGTTTCCGGTACCGGACGGCGAACTCGTCGTGCACGACCGGCTCCGGGTCCGCCTCACCGGCGCCTACGAGGCCACCGTCGAGGTCCCGCTGTGGCGCGACGGCACGACCACGCACGTGCGGCGGCACCCCGGAGAACCGGCCGAGTCCTGAAACCCGAAGACCCGGGCGCTAGTTGGCGTACGAGGCGATCATCTCCGCCAGCACGTCCAGCTGGCCGCGGACCGCGGCGCTGTCGTCGTCGACCAGCCAGCGCAACACGATGCCGTCGATGACCGACAGCGTGAAGCGGCTGAGCGTCCGCACCGGGACTCGCCATTCGGTGCCGGTGGCGTCCCGGGCGTGTTCGAGGACGTCGGCGACGGTGGAGTCGTTGAAGGTGTACTGCTCCCGGGCGATGGCGAGTTTCGCCGGGGTCTGTTCACTTTCCCGCAGTGCGTAGGTCGTGGTTTCGTAGGTGAGCAGCTGCCGCTCCGGCGTTGCTTCGATGTTCAGCCAGAGTAGTTCGAGGCTCGCCCGTATCAAATTTTGAAGCGATTCTTTTCCACTTCCGACGTCCTGCCAGACCGTTTCGTTGGTCTCGACAGAATCGCGTAATTCCATCGATAGCGCCTTGACCAGTTCGGTCATCAGCGCGTCCTTGTTTTCGAAACAGTAATGCACCACACCGAGCGAAACACCAGCTGCCTGAGCCACATCGCGGGTGGTTACCCCGGCTACGCCCTTTTTCTCGGCAAGGCCGATTGCCGCCTCGATAAGGTGGGCTCTGCGTTCTTCGACGCTCAATCGGGAGGACACCCAACGCAGTTAAGCGGGAACTGCGCGATCAGTCAATTCGCTCGCCGTAAAAGTCGGCAAGATCGTGTGATCGGACGTATCGCGAAGATCGGTGTACGCGGGCGTTACAGCCCTTTCTGCGCGCCCTTGTCACCGCGCCGCGCCGAGCGCCGCTGCAGCGCGAAGATGCCGTACGCGAGCAGCCCGACCGCCAGCCCCATCAGGCAGATCGGCCGCGCGGGGGCCCAGGTGTCGGTCAGCCAGACCACGATCGTGGCGATCGCCCACAGCGCGACGCCGACCGCCAGCACCGGACGGGGGTCGGTCAGGCGCGGCGGAAGCTGCGGGACGTTCGGGGTCACCCCTCCACGATAGCGGCGGGAACGTCCGTCTTCGGCGCGGCGTGTCCCGTATCGTTTGCCTCTGTGACAACGTCTTCCGACATACGCGGACTCGCCGCCGACCTCTCCCTGGCGGTGGTGCGCTTGACTCGCCATCTGCGAGGCCGCCGTGCCGATGCCCAGATTTCGCTGACACAACTGTCGGCGCTGGCAACGTTGAATCGTGAAGGCGCGATGACGCCGGGCGCCCTGGCCGCCAAGGAGCGCGTGCAGCCGCCGTCGATGACCCGGGTCATCGCCTCGCTGACGGAACTGCAACTGGTGGAACGGAATCCGCATCCCACCGACGGCCGTCAGATCATCGTTTCGCTGTCGCCCGGCGGGCGTGCCCTGGTGGAGGACGAGAACAATGCCCGCGAGGCATGGATGACCGAGCAACTGGCCGGTTTGACCATCGATCAACTACAGGTGCTGCGGCAGGCCGTATCGATCATGAAACAGATTGTGGATCAATCCGAATAACGGCTCAGCGACCGAAAGCCCGGTCGCTGGCCACGATTTCGCGGCCCAGCGGCATGAGCGAGATCGGGATCAGCTTGATGTTGGCATAGCCGAACGGAATGCCGATGATCGAGACGAACAGCGGAATGCTCGTCAGCAGGTGCCCCAGCGCGAGCCACCACCCGGCCACGATCACCCAGATGACATTGCCGATCAGCGACCCGGCCCCCGCGTGCGGCCGCTCCACCGTCGTCCGCCCGAACGGCCACAGCACATACGCCGCGATCCGAAACGACGCGATGCCGAACGGAATGGTCACGATCAGAACACAGCAGACAACCCCCGCCAGCATGTAGCCGAGCGCCATCCAAAACCCGGCAAACACCAGCCACAACACGTTCAGCACGAACCGGATCAACATCACGCCACCAGCATGCCAGCGCACATCCCCGTCCGCTAACCCCGAGACGCCCCACCTCCCACCGCGCCGTCCCTCGCGTCCCAGCGCGCTGTCCCGCGTTCCCAGCGTGCTGTCTCTTGTGTCCCGGCGTGCTGTCTCTTGCGTCCCAGCGCGCTGTCCCGCGTTCCCGGCGCGCTGTCTCTTGCGTCCCGGCGCGCTGTCCCTTGCGTCCCAGCATGCAGTCCCGCGTTCTCGGCGTGCTGTCCCTTGTGTCCCGGCGTGTTGTCCCGCGTTCCCGGTGTGTCTTCTTGTGGTCCTAGCGTGTTGTCTCGTTGTGCTGGCGTGTTGTCGCGTTGTCTTCCTGGCCCGCTGTCTTTTGTTCTCCCTACGTGCTGTCCCTTGTTTTCCTGGCGTGCTGTCCCTTGTTTTCCCGGCGTGCTTTTGGCCGGGATCAGTAGAACCAGCCCAGCTCCGCGTCGCGTTCGACGGCGAAGGCGGCGTCCAGGGCGTGGACGGCGGCGAGGGTCTTGGTGCGCAGGCGCTGGGCCGACGCGTAGCCGCGGGCCCGGTGCGCGCCGAAGTACAGCGAGCCCAGGACGTCGATGCCCAGTTCGATATCGGCGGGGCGGGTGGTCGGCTCGCAGTCGGCGCGGCCGTCGCGCACCCGCAGCGCGAAGGTGCCGCCCGCCTCGCGGAACGGATCCGTCACCGCCACAACGAGATCCAGATCGGCGAGGTAGGTGCGGGCGGTCAGCGCCGCGGGCACGTCCATCACCCGCAGCCACAGCGCGTCGCGGCGGTCCACGACTCGTACCCGGCGCGGATCGGTGAGCAGGTAGGGGAGTTGGTCGTCGGGCGGCAGGGTCGCCTCGATCCGGTCGAACAGCTCCGTGGCCAGCAGCGTCCGCCACAGCGCGGCGTGCGCCTCCGGCGTGACCGCCCGCAGCTCCACCACCTCGATGACCGAGCCGGTGTCGCGGCGGTGGTAGCGGTACAGCGCGTACCCGTCGTCGTGCAGCAGCGCGAACAGTCCGCTCCCGCCGCGCCGACCCAGCGGATAGTCGTCGAAGCGGGACTGCCAGGACGCGTCGGGCCGCCGCTGCGCGCCCGGAACCAGCCGCCGCCAGCGGTCGTAGATCTCCGGAACCGCCCGGCGCGCCACGGGAATCGAGGCGAGCTCGGCCCCACCCGCGTCGGGCGCGTCCGGCCGGAACGCGGCGAGGCGGCGATCGATCTCGACCCTGTGCTCGGTGACCGCGGGGCCGTAGCCGAAGCGGCCGTAGATGGCCCCCTGGCTGGCGGTGAACATGGTCAGCGGCAGCCCGGCCGCCTCGGCGCGCCGGTGCAGGTCGACGTACATCGCGCGCAGGATGCCGCGCCGCCGATGGGTCGGCGCCACAGCGACATTCGCGATGGTCGACACCTCGACGGGGCGCTCGCCCGGCATCGTGACGGTCTGCGTGCGCCAGGAGGAGTGGCCGACGATCCGATCGCCGTCGAGGGCGACCACCGCGTCCTCGACGGGGAACACCTCGAATTCCCGCGCGTCCTCGCCGGGTTCGCTCCAGGAGCCGAAGCTGGCATTGAGCAGGAGCAGCAGCTCGTCCACGTCCCCGGGAGTGGCCGAGCGCAGGGTGATGCCGGACCTCGATGTCATACGTGCACCCTCGCACGCATTCGCACCACCCTGCACCCGAATTCCGAGCGCTCCCCCCTCACCCACGAGACCGACCCACCCTCCCCTCCGAGGCAGGTCCCCCTCGCCCCCCAAACCATGCCGCCCCACCCTTCACACCCACTTAACAAGCCCTTACGCTCCACCCCACCGCCGCCCCACCCCATCCACGATCCCGACCCCCTTGCCGTTCACCGTCATCCCGGCGTGTCGCCCACGTCCCGGTGCGTCGGCTCATCGTCATTCCGGTGCGTCGGTCTCATCCCGGCCTGTACTCCGGTCCTTGTCGTCCCGTCCTGCATTCCGGCTCTCGTCGTCCCGTCCTGTACTCCGACTCTGGTCATCCCGGCGTGCGGTTCGAGTCTTCTTCTCCCGGTGTGCTTTTCGCCGGGAGGTGCGTTCGATGCGGGGGTCGGGGCGGACCTCGTAGCGGGGGACGTATTCGCTGAGGAAGGCTTGGACGGTGGCGGTGGCGGGGATGGCCAGGAGGGCGCCTACCGCGCCCAGGAGGGCGCCGCCTGCCAGGACGGCGAGCAGGGCTACGGCGGCGTTGACGTTCACCGTGCGGGCGGTGATGCGGGGTTGCAGGAGGTAGTCCTGGAACCACTGGTAGAGGACTACGAAGATGAGGAGCCAGAGCACGTCCACGGGGCGGATGGTGAGGGCCACCAGGACCGGGAGCACGCCCGCGAAGTAGGTGCCGATGGTCGGCACGAAGGAGGCGACCACGCCGAACCACACACCCAGGGCCAGCGCATTGGGCAGGTGCAGGATGGCGAGGAAAACGGCGTGCGCCACGGCGGAGATCACCGCCAGCAGCGCACGCGAGTACAGGTAGCCGCCGGTCTTGCCGATCGCCAGATCCCAGGCGTGCAGCACCCTGTCCTGGCGGCGCGGCGGCAGCAGCGAGCAGATCGTGCGGCGCAGCTTCGGGCCGTCGGCGGTGAGGTAGATGCTGAACAGCGCGATGGTGAGGAACTGGGCCAGCCCACCCAGGATGGTGCTCGACAGTCCCCACACATTGTTGGCGGCCGTCTGTGCGTAGTTGTTGATGATGTTGGAGTCGTGCAGCAGCCGATCGCGCAGCTGATCGGTCGTAAAGTGCTGGTGGAAGGCGTGATTCACCCAGCTCACGAGCTGGTTGACCAGCCCCGGCAGCTCCCGCAGCAGATTGCTGACGGTCTCCACCAGCAGCGTGACCAGGGCCGCGAGGAATCCGGCCACGGCCGCGAACAGCAGCACGAACACCACGCCCGTCGCCAGCGCGCGGTGAATTCCGCGGGCCGCCAATATGTCCACGGCCGGTTCCATGGCCAGCGAGACGAAGAACGCGACCATGAGCATGGTGGCCAGCCCGAGCAGCCGGTGCGCCGCCCAATCGGTCAGCTGATACGCGCCGAGCAGGACGAACCCCAGCAGCAGCGCCCGGGGCAGCCAGCGCGGCATCCGATCGGCAGGCGTGTCGTCGGCCACATGTCCCAGTCTGGCGGACACCGGCCGATTCGGGTGGGTGCGGCGCGCGGTCGCCCGCCGCACCCGTACCGGTCAGCGACTACCGACGTCCTGGTAGTCGTGCGCGCCGCCGAGCTCGGCGCGCGCCGAGGTGCGCAGGAACGCCGTGGCGACGACGCTCAGCGTGGGATCGGAGTGGTTGATGGCCGTGGTGAGCCGGACGCTGCGATACAGCAGGCCCGGATCGCGCCCGGCCGACTCCCATTCCGCGGCGTCGTCCTCGATGCGCTGCCGCCACAGCAGCGCCGCGCGGTTGTCGGCGATCCAGCCCAGCAACAGATCCCAGTCGAGCAGGGCGTCGTGGCTCAGGCAGGCGAACCGGGGTTCGCGCGTGACGAGCCGGGCGTGCACCAGGCGCTCGACGAGCCGCTGGCCGTTGACCGTGCGGGCCGCGAGATGGTCCAGATCGGCGGCGGCGATGCGGCGGCGGATGATGCTGCCGTCCCGGTGCACGGTGACCAGCGCGGTCAGGATCTGCCGCGCGTCGCGCTGTTCGCTGTCCGACAGCGCCTCCCAGACGTTGTCGGCGTGCCTGCCCAGCACCCCGGCGACGCCGCCGATCCGCCGATAGGCGCTGACGTCCAGGCGTTTTCCCGTGTGTGCGGCCCACAGCGCGCGCGTGGTGGCGGCCAGCGCGGGCAGCGCGCCCGCCTCGGCGGCGGGGCGGGCCAGGCCGCACCGCTCGCCCTCCAGCGCGGTGACCATGAGCTCCACCACGCCGGGATCGACCGCGACGCCGTGCGTGCGGGGCGGGCCCACGATGGCGGCGACGAGTTCGTGCCGCCGCATCGGGTTGACGGTGAAGCTGTTGTGCTGCACCGCATCCGCCAGCCACGGGTAGCGCGCGCAGTCGAGCAGGTGGTCGGCGCGCAACGCGATGAGCACCGAGCCGATCCGGGTGAGGCGCCTGAGCCGGATCAGGAAGGTTTCCAGTACCGACGCCGGAACGTCGGGGCGGAACAGCCGCTCGAACTGGTCGACGATGACCAGGGGTCGCCGCGTGCCGCACGCCTGCCGGACGGTCTCGAGATCGGCGTCGGACGCCGCGAAATTCGGTGCGGCGCTGAAGGCTCCGCCCAGGGCGGCGAGCGGGTCGGAGCCGGGCGTCAGATACGCGACCGACCAGCCACCCGACTCGGAATTCAGCGCGGGCGCCAGCCCGGCCCGCAGCAGCGCCGTCTTCCCGACGCCGGACGCGCCGGTGACCACGATGATGTCGGCGGCACGCTCGGGGCTCGCCGAGGTGCGCACCATCTCGAGCAGCGCGACCAGCGCGCGCCGACGGCCGAAGAACACCGCCTCGTGCTCCTCGCGGTAGCCCGGCGCGTCGGGGTACGGCGACCGCGCCGTGCCCGCGAGATTGTCCGCCGGGGCCGCCCGCGCCGCCGACCACAGCGATCGCCAGGCGCGCAGATTCACTGCGTCGCTGGGGGTTCCGGCCCGCCGCCGCGCCCGCAGGATGAGCACCTGCAGCACCGGCTGCAGCGACTCGAACCGGGCGGGCACGTTGCGCCCGGTCATCCAGTCGCTGATGCGCTGCACCGAGGCCAGCGCAGATCGTCCCTCTCCTGCCTCCTGTGCGCGCTGCTGGGCCAGCATCGCCACATTGCGTAGCGACGGTGACCCCGCGGCCCGGTGCAGCGCACCGAGCCTGCGCGCGAACTCGTTTCGCGCGGACCCGCCGTAGCTGGCCTGTCGTCCGCGCCCGTTCGTACCCGACTCCATATCTGCCCCCGAAATCACTCCGTGGACCGTTCGCCCTCCCGACGACCGGTCGGTTGACTCGCTATGCAGGATTAGACGCAGTCGGCTCCCGATCAGTTCCATTGAGATTCAGAAGAATTGAGCGCCCGATGAGAGGTACCCGCTCGCCGCTTCCATTCAAAATGCGGACCTGTCGGTATTGATGTGGAGTGAGTGAGGGGTTGAGGTGTTCTCCGTCCGTGAAGCGGGAGGGAATCGGTCGGGCGCGCTCCTCCTACGGGAGGGTCCCGCGCCGGATCCGTTGCGGGCCTGCCGTATTCAGCGCACCGATCGGGGTCAGCGGCCTTCGATGTCGCCGTAGTCGCGCTCGCCGTAGCCGGTGTAGATCTGGCGGGGGCGGCCGATCTTCAGCGGCTCGCGGTGCATCTCGCGCCAGTGCGCGATCCAGCCGGGGAGGCGGCCCATGGCGAACAGCACGGTGAACATGCGGGTGGGGAAGCCCATCGCCCGGTAGATGACGCCGGTGTAGAAGTCGACGTTCGGGTAGAGGCGGCGCTCGATGAAGTAATCGTCGGTGAGCGCGGCCTCCTCGAGGGCCTTGGCGATGTCGAGCAGCGGATCCTGCACGCCCAGCTTGGCCAGGATCGAGTCGGCGGTCTTCTTGACGATGGTCGCGCGCGGGTCGTAGTTGCGGTAGACGCGATGCCCGAAGCCCATGAGCTTCACGCCGTCTTCCTTGTTCTTGACCTTGCGGACGAATTCCTTGGCGTCGCCGCCGGAGTCCTTGATGCCGTCCAGCATCTCCAGCACGGCCTGGTTGGCGCCGCCGTGCAGCGGGCCCCACAGCGCGTTGATGCCGCCCGACACCGAGGTGAACAGGTTGGCGTCGGAGGAACCGACCAGGCGCACGGTCGAGGTGGAACAGTTCTGCTCGTGGTCGGCGTGCAGGATGAGCAGCATGTCCAGCGCGGCGGCGACCTCGGGATCGACCTCGTAGGGCTCGGCCGGGAAGCCGAAGGTCATCCGCAGGAAGTTCTCCACCAGCGACAGCGAGTTGTCCGGGTAGAGGAACGGCTGGCCCACCGACTTCTTGTAGGAGTAGGCCGCGATGGTCGGTAGCTTCGCCAGCAGGCGGATGGTGGACAGCTCGACCTGTTCGGGATCGCGCGGGTCCAGCGAGTCCTGGTAGTAGGCCGACAGCGCGTTCACCGCGGACGACAGCACCGGCATCGGGTGCGCGTTGCGCGGGAAGCCGTCGAAGAAGCGCTTGAGGTCCTCGTGCAGCAGGGTGTGGCGGCGGATCCGGTCGGTGAAGTCCTCCAGCTGCGTCGCGGTCGGGAGCTCACCGTAGATCAGCAGGTAGCTGACCTCGAGGAAATTGGACTTCGCGGCCAGCTGCTCGATGGGGTAGCCGCGGTAGCGGAGGATCCCGGCCTCGCCATCGATATAGGTGATCGCGGACTTGGTCGGGGCCGTGTTCATGAAACCGGGGTCGTAGGTGACATAGCCGGTGCTGGCCAGCAGCTTGCCCAGGTCGATTCCGTCATTGCCCTCGCTGGCCTTGGCGACGGTCATGGGATAATCGCCGCCGGGGTAGGAAAGTACCGGCTTGGCGTCGTCGTCGACGTTGATGATGTTCTCAGCGGGCACGGAAGGATCCCTCTCAGGCTAGACCGTAGGCATCGGGTCGCGGTCGGCGTCCGATGCGCCTGATTCAACGCTAGCCGCTGGCCGGTGACACCGAGCAGCGAGGGTCGCGAATACCTACCTCGCGGTCACCTTCGTTCGAGGCGACCCTGACGGGGGGAACGTGGTATTGGGGCACCCGCCGCCGACCGTTGCGTCAGCGGGTACCCAGGGCGGCCGCGGCAAAACCGTGGGCAACATCACCGGCGTCGGCCCGGTATGGCCTGAGCTGCGGGTGATTTCGATGATCGGCCGGGAAGGATCAGGGTTGCAGCCGGTCCAGTTTCATCGCCGCCGGATCGGTGCAGCCCGGCTCCAGCGATACCCGGATGCGGTTGTGCATCCGGCTGCGCCGCCCCTGCCAGAACTCCACCTGCTCGGGCCGCAGCAGGAATCCGCCCCAATTCGCCGGTACCGGAATCTGATCCACGTCGTCGAAGCGGGTCGTCACCTCGTCGAGCAGCCGGTCCAGATCGCCGCGCGAGCCGACCGGCTGCGACTGCTGCGAGGCCCACGCGCCGAGCTGCGAATTACGCGGCCGCGACCGCCAGTACACCTCGGTGACCTCGCGCGCCACCTGGCGCACCGGGCCGCGCAGGTTGACCTGCCGCCCCAGCGCGGGCCAGGCGAAGGTGATCGCCGCGAACGGCAGCGACGCCAGCTGGTTGCCCTTCGCCGAGCCGTAGTTCGTGTAGAAGGTCACACCCTCGGGCGAGAGCCCCTTGCACAGCACCGTGCGGGAGGTCGGGCGGGGGCCGTCGTCGGTGAGCTCGACGGTCGCCAGCACCATGGCATTGGGTTCGGCTATCCCGGCGCGCGTGGCCTGCTCGATCCAGCTGCGCAATAGGGGTTCCCAGCCGTCGGCCAGCCACGATTCGTCCAGATCCGGGTCGCCGCCGTACTCGGCGCGCATCGCCGCGATATCCAGCCGAGCTCGCAGCGCGGAATCGATCGCGGCGGTCTCGGCGGCCACGTCGGCGCCCGGTGAGCCGGGTGAATTCTGCTCGTCGCGCATGGACCAGACGTTACTCCGCAGTAGCGGAGGGACTAAGGTTCTTACTGATCGGCGTGTGGTCGCCCATGGATCGTGCGGCCCGAATTGCAAGGAGAGTCACAACATGACTACCAGCGCTGCGGCTCCTACGGGTCCCGCCGTACCCCCCGATTTCGTGAGTGGTCTGGAAGGCGTGGTGGCCTTCACCACCGATATCGCGGAGCCCGACAAGGACGGCGGCTCGCTCCGCTATCGCGGCGTCGACATCGAGGACCTGGTCGCCAACAAGGTGACCTTCGGCGATGTCTGGGCGCTGCTGGTCGACGGTGAGTTCGGGCGCGGACTGCCACCGGCCGAACCGTTCCCGCTGCCGGTGCACACCGGCGACGTCCGCGTCGACGTGCAGGCCGGTCTCGCCATGCTCGCCCCGATCTGGGGCTACCAGCCGCTGCTGGACATCGACGACGACACCGCGCGCGAGAATCTGGCGCGCGCCTCGGTGATGGCGCTGTCGTACGTGGCGCAGTCCGCGCGCGGCATCTATCAGCCCGCGGTGCCGCAGAAGAAGATCGACGAGTGCACCACCATCACCGAGCGGTTCATGACCCGCTGGAAGGGTGACCCGGACCCGCGCCACATCGAGGCCATCGACGCCTACTGGGTCTCGGCCGCCGAGCACGGCATGAACGCCTCCACCTTCACCGCCCGCGTCATCGCCTCCACCGGCGCCGACGTGGCCGCCTGCCTGTCCGGCGCGATCGGCGCCATGTCCGGCCCGCTGCACGGCGGCGCCCCGGCGCGTGTGCTGCCGATGATCGAGGCGGTCGAAAAGTCCGGTGACGCCAGGGCGCTGGTGAAGGGCATTCTGGATCGCAAGGAGAAGCTGATGGGCTTCGGCCACCGGGTGTACCGGGCCGAGGACCCGCGCGCCCGCGTGCTGCGCTCGACCGCGCAGCGGCTCGCCGCGCCGCGCTACGAGGTGGCCGCCGCGCTGGAACAGGCCGCGCTGGCCGAGTTGCGCGAGCGCCGCCCCGACCGCGCCATCGAGACCAATGTCGAGTTCTGGGCCGCGGTCATCCTCGACTTCGCCGAGGTGCCCGCGCACATGATGCCCGCCATGTTCACCTGCGGCCGCACCGCCGGCTGGTGCGCGCACATCCTGGAGCAGAAGCAGCTGGGCAAGCTGGTCCGCCCGGCCGCCATTTACACCGGTCCCGCGCCGCGCACGGCCGATTCGGTCGCGGGCTGGGCGAGCGTGGCGCACAAGTAGTTTCCGCGTCGCGTTTTCGCCGTCCCGTACCATGCGTGGCGTGGTGGATGGTGCACTCTCGCGACGTCGCATGCTGGTGACGGGGGCGGCCGCGGCCGCCGGGCTGATGAGCGCGGCATGTAGTGCGGCGCAAGGCAGTTCGCCCGCGCAGAGCACATCCGCCCGGACGTTGGCGAGCGCGGCCGTTCGCACCGCGCCGCGGCAGTCCCCGATCGATCCGGCCCGGCCCGCGGCCGTGGTCGCCGCGCACGCGGGGCAGCGGCCCGGTGGGTGGGGCATGGATCTGCCGGGCATCCTCACCTCGATTCCGGCCGACGGCAAGCAGATGGCGCTGACCTTCGACGCCTGCGGCGGCCCGGACAACAACGAGCTCAACGAGGAACTGCTGAACTTCCTCATGTCCCAGGAGATTCCGGCCACCCTGTTCCTCAACAAGCGGTGGATCGAGGCCGACCCGGTGCGGGCCTCGCGGCTGGCCGCCAATCCGCTGTTCGAGCTGGGCAATCACGGCACCCGGCACTGCCCGCTGTCGGTGAACGGCCGCGCCGCCTACGGCATCCCCGGCACCGGGTCGGCGCAGGAGGCGGTCGACGAGGTGTGGGCCAATCACGAGGTGCTGACCCGGCTCGTGGGCCGCCCGCCGCGCTTCTTCCGCACGGGCACCGCCCATTACGACGATGTCGGCGTCGCGATCGTGCGCGACCTGGGGGAGCGGCCGGTGGGGTTCAGCATCAACGCCGACGCGGGCGCGACCTACACGGCCGCGCAGGTGCGGCAGGCGATGTCGGAGGCGAAACCGGGTGTCATCTCGATCGCGCACATGCACCGCCCGAAATCCGGCACCGCGCCCGGCATGATCGCCATGCTGCCCAGGCTGCGCGCGCAGGGCTTCCAATTCGTCAAGCTGCCCTAGCGGATTCGCGCGCGATCTACGGCTCGCGCGAGGCCGCCCAGTCCACCGCGACCGATTCGCCCCGGTCGACGGTGAAGAAGGCGATCTCCAGATGCCGTCCCAGATCGACCAATTCGATCGCCGACAGCGGCACCGGCTGCACGATGCGCACCCGCCACGGCTCCGGTTCGTCCCAGGCGCGCAGCTCCAGATCCAGCCGCAGCACGGGGTCGTCGTGTCCGGAGTAGTCGGCGGCCACGGGCGCGGCGGCGAGCACGGTGGCCTGCGCGCGGCGGCCCGCGTTGAGGATCTTCGACATGCTCACCCGGGTCGCCTCCTCCGGCCCCGGCACGTAGAGCACCACGCGGTCGCGGTCGCCCGGATCGACGCGGCAGCCGACGACGTCGCCGGGCTGCATGAGCTCCAGGTCGGCCGCGTCCACCCGCTGCCGCACCCGCGTCTCGTACGGCAGCCCGCCCTCGACCTGTACCCGCACCCAGAACCGATGGCCGGGCTCGGTGCGGCGCGGGCGGGCGCCGAGGATGGTCGCGGTGCCCGCCAAGCCACGCATCAGCAACTCTCGCCGCGCCGTTGCCGACAGTGCGCCATGATGCAGCGAAATACCGTGCGATTCCAGACTTACGGACAATCTGCCCAGTAAGGCACGTATCGATGCCTCGATGCGAGATTTGCGCTCCGTTGACTTGTTCGGGGGATCCACGGCCGAACTCATGGCTCAACGGTAGCCGTCATGTGGCCCGCGTCACCGCATTACGGGCGAACGAATCGACGTGACACGGGCACCCCCGAACCGGTGCCCCACCGCGCCGCAGACCCGGTTCAGGCTCTAGTCTGGTGGCCATGACCGCTGCGTTCCCGACCATTCCCGCCGACCTGTTGCCCGCCGACGGACGGTTCGGCTGCGGCCCGTCCAAGGTCCGTCCCGAGCAGTTGCGATCCCTCGTCGATATCGGCGCCTCGGTGATGGGCACCAGCCACCGTCAGAAGCCCGTCAAGGACGTGGTGGCGCGGGTGCGCGCGGGTCTGCGCGAATTGTTCTCCCTCCCCGAGGGTTACGAGGTGGTGCTCGGCAACGGCGGCACCACCGCGTTCTGGGACGCCGCCGCGTTCGGCCTGATCCGGGAGCGGTCGCTGCACCTCACCTACGGCGAGTTCAGCGCGAAGTTCGCCGCGGTGGCGAAGAAGAATCCGTTCATCGGCGATCCGATCGTGGTCTCCACCGATCCGGGCACCGCGCCCGCCCCGGTGTCCGATCCCGCCGCCGACGTGATCGCCTGGGCGCACAACGAAACCTCCACGGGCGTCGCGGTTCCGGTGCAGCGCCCGGCCGGTTCGGACAATGCGCTGATCGCCATCGACGCCACCTCCGGCGCGGGCGGCCTGCCGGTGAATATCGCCGACGCCGACGTCTACTACTTCGCGCCGCAGAAGAGCTTCGCCGCCGACGGCGGCCTGTGGATCGCGCTGATGAGCCCCCGGGCGCTGGAACGCGTTGCCCAGATCGCGGATTCGGGTCGTTTCACCCCCGAATTCCTGTCGCTGCCGATCGCGATCGACAACAGCGGCAAGGATCAGACCTACAACACCCCCTCGCTGGCCACCCTGCTGCTGCTCGTCGATCAGATCGAATGGCTCAACGGCAACGGCGGACTGGACTGGGCGGTCAAGCGGACCCTGGATTCCTCCTCGCGGCTGTATTCGTGGGCCGAGTCGAGCGAATTCGCCACCCCGTTCGTGGCCGATCCGGCGCATCGCTCGCAGGTGGTCGGCACCGTCGATTTCGCCGATTCGGTGGACGCCGCTCAGGTTGCGAAGGTGTTGCGCGCCAATGGAATCGTCGATACCGAGCCGTACCGCAAGCTGGGCCGCAACCAGCTGCGCATCGGTATGTTCCCGGCCGTCGACCCGGAGGATGTGTCGCAGCTCACCCGGAGCATCGATTGGGTGGTCCAGGAAATCGCGAAGTGAAACGCGGCGACAGCGTCGTCGCCCCTGGCAGTTGCTGAAATCGAACAGAGCAGACTAGCGCGCGCGGGAGTGTTATCACAGATTTCCGCGCGCGTGTCTTGCCACACGATTCTCAGAAGTGCACTACTGTTCCAGAACGTGGGCGGTATCGCGAGCCTGGCTGTGATCGACGCAGCGATAAGGAGGTAACGGTGCGTGAACTTCGAGTGATCGGATTGACGCCCGATTCCGCGCACATCGTGTGTGTCGATACCGAGACCGGTCAGAAGTACCGGCTCGCCGCCGACGAGAAACTGCGGGCCGCCGCCCGCGGAGACCTTGCCCGATTCGGCCAGATAGAGATCGAAACGGAAGCAACCATGCGTCCTCGCGATATTCAGGCCCGGATCCGTGCCGGAGCCTCCGTGGAACAGGTCACCGAGGAATCGGGCATGCCCGCCAGCCGCGTCGAGCGCTTCGCGTATCCGGTACTGCTGGAACGGGCCCGGGCCGCGGAGCTGGCGCAGCGGGCGCATCCGGTCCGCAAGGACGGCCCCGCCGTGGAGACCCTCATCGACATCGTGTCCGCCGCGTTCGCCGAGCGCGGCCACAACATCGATATCGCCGAGTGGGACGCCTGGAAGGACGAGAAGGGTTACTGGGTCGCCCAACTGCAGTGGCAGGCGGGCCGTTCCGTGATCGCCGCGCACTGGCGCTACCAGCCCGACGCGCATGGCGGCTCGGTGCTGCCGCTGGACGATCCGGCCTCCGATCTCATCGATCCCGATTTCGGTCGCGCGCTACGCGGGCTGGCCACCATCCTGCCCGAGCCGTCCGCCGAGCCCGCCCCGGTCGAGCCCACGCCCGCCGCCCCGCCCCCGCGCGAGGAGCCCGCCCCCGCCCCGGCTGCCCGGGCCTCCGCCGCCGAGCCGCGCGAGGGCAGCGAGGAATACTTCGTCGAGCAGCGGGCCGCCGTGGGCGGATCCGCCGTTCCGGTCGCGGCCAAGGGCGCCGCGCCCGCCGCCCCGGCCACCACGTCCGGACCGCCGAGCGCACCGGCGCCGAACACCCCTGCCGTCCCGGCACATTCGACCCCCGAGCCCGCCGAGCCCGCCCCCGCGGCCCCGGCGGCGTCGGCCGACACGTCCGAGCAGGCTCCGCCCGCCGCCAAACCGGCGGGGCAGAAGCAGAATCGGGCCAAGCGCGGCAAGGCGCCGATGCCGTCCTGGGAAGACGTACTACTAGGCGTGCGCAGTTCCGGGCACTGATCCCGTTATCTCGTAGCACCGGCCACCACGCGGGCGCGCCGGTGATCTTGACACGCGTGCCCACCGGGCGAAGCGCCGCGTTTTCCCGTATCGGGGGAGTAGATTTTTCCTATGCCGCCGTGCGATTCGGGTGGTTTGCTCGAGAGTAGCCCTGGCTTACTCATACGAGGATGGGAGGTGTCGGAAGTGCCGTCCACAGCTTCGTCCCTCTGGTACGTCGACGACCCCGACCCGGCGGCCGTGCTCCGCGAATACCCCGATCCCGATCCGGAAGCGGCCCTCGCCCTGGCCAAGCAGCTCAATCCCGACAGCGATGTGGTGCCCGCGGCCTCCGGCACGCTGAAGGTGTGGGCCGGACCCAATCCCCGCTCGGTGTACATCGGCTGCTTTCCGGGGGTGACCGTGGTGTGCACCGGGCAGGCCATGCTGACCCGCCCGACCACGCTGCCGGAACTGCTGGTGCGGCCGCTGGCCTCCGAGCACACCTATCTGATCTCCTACGACATCCCGCGCGGCTGGGGCGCGTTCGCGCATTGGGAGCGCGGCGAATTCCGGCGCGCGTTCAGCGCCACCCGGGTCGACATCCTGGAGGACGAGGGTTTGCCGCTGGTGTGGGAGCGGCCGTACTGGGCGGGCGAGCATCCGGTCCAGTTGCAGCCGGGTGAACTGCCCGACCCGCAGATCCTGCCGTTCGATCCGCCGAGCTTCGCCGACGAGGCCAATCTCGAATGGCTCGGGTTCCGTTACCGCGGAGCCACATCCGACGACGCGCTGCGCCCGATCGACGTGCCCGTGTGCGGCTTCAGCCTCTACCCCAAGGGCGAGGCCCCGCCCCCGCTCCGGCCGGAGCAGCCGAAGATCCCGGAGCACAACGAAAGACGCTGGTTCGGCTGGTTACGCGGGCGCGACCGGGTGTCCTGACTGTTCCCGGCGTGAGCGTCCCCCTGTTCCCGGCATGCTTTTGGCCGGGACCCCTAAACCGCCCCGACCAACAGCGCCACCCACCCCAGCACCACCCCCACCCCGATCCCCCCGACCACCCACCGCGTCACCGGCGTCTTCCGCCACCGCCACACCGTCGGCGCGGCGCCACCCACCGCGACCAGATTCACCACCACCGCCAGCATCCAGTGCACCTCCGCCAGCGCCGCGCCGAACGAGTACACCCCGGCCGCGGTCAGCAGGGCGACCAGCGTCGAGACGGCCAGTCCGGGCGCCCAGGGCGTCGGTTCGGGCGCGGGCCCGTAGGTTTCGCTCACGAGATGCGCACCCTTTCGTAGAAGGCCATCGCCGCGGCGGTGGCCACGTTCAGTGAGTCGGTGCCCGGGGTCATGGGGATGCGGGCGCGAACGTCGGTGGCGCGCATGGCCTCCTCGGTCAGGCCCGGTCCCTCGGCGCCGAGCAGCAGCGCCACCCGGTCGCCGGTCAGCGCCGCCGCCAGCGTCGGCGCGGCCGGATTCGGGGTCAGGGCAATGATCTGGAATCCGCGCTGCCGCAGCAACTCCAGGCCGTCGGGCCACCGCGGCAGCCGGGCGAACGGCACCCGCAGCACATGCCCCATCGATACCCGCACGGCGCGACGGTACAGCGGATCGGCGCAGCGGTCACCGAAAAGCACCGCGTCCGCGCCCAGCCCGGCGGCATTGCGGAAGATCGAGCCGATGTTCTCGTGATCGTTGACGCCCTCCAGCACCGCGACCGTGCGCGCCGACGCCAGCACCTCGTCCACCGACAGCTCCGGCGGCCGCCGCGCCGCGGCCAGCACGCCGCGATTGAGGTGGAACCCGACCACCTCGGCCATCACCTCCGCGGTGGTCCGGTAGTACGGCACCCGCACCCCGCCCAGATCCGCGGCCAATTCCTCATACCGCCGCCCCACCCCGAACAGCGCGAACGGCGGAAACCGCGACGCCAGCATGCGCCGCACCACCACCACACCCTCCGCGATCACCAACCCGGAGCGCCCCGGCAGATCCGGCCGCCGATCCGCGGAGTTCAGATCCCGAAAATCGGCGACCCGAGGGTCCGCGGGATCGATGATGTCGATCACTTCAGCCACGGGTGTTCATCCTGCCCGGCCCGCGAACCGCCGGGCCGAAGGGGCGGGGGTTCGGCACAGCTCACAGTTTGAGGCGCCCCACTATGGTGAATACTCGAGTGGTTTCATCCATCGAACGGAAGAGGACGCATGACCAAGCCGGAAGTCGATTTCCAGGACGGCCCCGCGCCCACCACGCTGGTGATCAAGGATCTCGTCGAGGGCACGGGTGCCGAGGCGGTTCCCGGTGGGACCGTCGAGGTGCACTACGTGGGCGTGGAATACGACACCGGCGCGGAATTCGATTCTTCCTGGAACCGGGGCGAATCCCTGACCTTCCCGCTGCGCGGCCTCATCCAGGGCTGGCAGGAGGGCATCCCCGGCATGAAGGTCGGCGGCCGCCGCCAGCTCACCATCCCGCCGGAGCTCGCCTACGGCCCGGCCGGTGCGGGCCACCACCTGTCGGGCAAGACCCTGGTGTTCGTCATCGACCTGCTGGACGTGGTCGAGTAACTACTTCCGGACCACATCGACCGGATCGCTCAGCGCATTCGCGATCGCCGACTGCTGATTGCTGCTGCGCACCGGTAGATCGTCGAGGGCCTTGCCCGCCTGGGTATTGAGGTTGCCAACGATCTGCTGAAGCTGCTGAACACCGCCGGTGAGTGCCGCGATGGCGCCCTGCAGCTGGCCGGCCCCCTGGTCGGCCAGCTGCGGCACCTGCTTGGCCAGCTCGGCGCCCTGATTCAGTTGCGCGCCCGCGGCATTCAAGCGCTTCGCGGCATCGCGCAGCAGCGTGCTCACCGGCGTGTTCGGATCGGTGCCGCTCCCGGTGAGCTGGGCGAACCCGGACAGCTGCGAACCGGCCTGGCCCGCCACCCCGCGCAATGCGTCGAGTTTGCCGATGATGTCGGCCAACCGGGGATCGCTCGCGAACGGCAGCCCCCGCAGCAGCGGCACGATCTGATCCAGTCCCGTGCTCAGCTGGGTGGCCGACGTGTCCACCTGGCCGATGGTCAGCCCGGTCGCGTCCAGCGCACCGGCCAGGCTGTCGGCCTGATCGGTCGCCGCGCCCAGGGCCTGATTCAGTTGCGCGATACCGGCGGTCAGCTGCCCGGCCCCGTCCTTGGCGGTGTTCAGGAATCCGAGCATCTGATCCGCGCCGCCGCTGAACTGGCCCGACGCATTGGCGGCGGCCTGTACGCCCGCGCCCAGCAGCTGCGTGGTGAACGCCACCTGCTGCACCGAGCCGCGCGCGGTGGCGACGGCCGCGAGCGTGGCGTCCACCCCGGCCGCGCCGATCCGGCGGGTCACCTCGGTGACCGCGTCGTTCACCGTATTCGGATCGGCATCGCGATTGCTGTCCACGGTCACCTGCGCGCGGTGCGGCTTGGCCGAGGCCAGGGTGCCGAGCGAGGAGCTCAGATCGGCGGGCAGCGTGACCACCGCCGCGTAGTGCGCGGTGCTCGCGTCGCCGGGCTTGACCTCGGTCCAGGCGTGCGCGCCGCCACCCTGCAGCGCCTTCACGATGCGGGCGCCGATCGGGCCGGTATCGGCGTTCACGATCGCGACGTCCGTGGGCGCCGAGGAACCATGGCGCGCCCAGACCACGCCGCCGCCGACCGCACCGGCGACGAGCAGCACGACCACGAGCAGGATCCAGCGAGTGCGTTTTGCGACCACAACCCCAGACCGTAGCCGGTCGCCCTGCGCGGGTCTTGGCGTAGCTCTGAGGAATCGCTAAGGGTCGCCGCTGCTCAGCGCTCGATTCGCGGGGGTCGCGGCCGATCCGGCAGCACCAGCACCAGGCGCACCCCGCCCTGTGTGCCGTCGTCGAAATAGGCTCGGCCGCCGTGCAGTTGGGCCTGCTGGGCGACCAGCGCCAGCCCCAGCCCGGAACCGCCCCGGGTGGCCTGGCTGCCGCGGAAGAAGCGCTCGAACACCGCGGCCCGCTCCTCCGGCGGGATGCCGCGGCCGTTGTCGTCCACCGAGATCACGATGTAGCCGTCGGGGGTGCGCCGCGCCGACACCAGCGCCTGCGTCGCCCCGCCGTGCCGCACCGAATTGGTCAGCGCGTTGTCCACCGCCAGCCGCAGGCCGGTCGGCAGCCCGCGGGTGATCAGTTCCGGATCGGTCTCGATGCGCACGTGCAGGGTGGGGAAGTGCCGCATGGCGTCGTGGGCCGCCTGGTCGACCAGTTCGCCGACATCGGTGACCACATGGTCGCTGTCGTTGGTGAGTTCACCGGCGGCCAGCCGCTCCAGCGCCGACAGCGTCGCCTCCACCCGGCCCTGACTGCGCTGCAGGTCGGTGAGGATCTCGGCGCGCTGGGTCTCGTCCAGGTCGAGGGTGCGCAGCACCTCCAGGTCGGTGCGCATGGCGGTCAGCGGGGTACGCAGCTCGTGCGCCGACACCGCCGCGAAATCGCGCGCGGTCTCCAGCGCCGCCGCCGTCTCGCCCTGGGCCCGGTTCACCCGCTCCAGCAGCGAATTCACCGCGTCGGCAAGCTGTTCGGCCTCGCGCACGCCGGAACCGTCGACCGGTGCCTCGGATTCGCCGATGCCGCTGCGCGCGCCCACCTGCCGGGTGAGGTCCATGATCGGCCGCACCGCGCGCCCGCCGAACACCCAGCCCAGCCCGGCCGCCGCGACGACCGCCAGCCCGGCCGCGAGCAGCACCCAGCGCTGCTGCTGGGCGCTGGCCTGGTACGCCTCGGTCAGCGGAATGGCAAGGGAGACGGTGCTTCCCGAGGGCTGGTCCGCGGTCAGCACCCGGTACGGGGTGCCGTCCAGGGTCACCGTCTGCGAGCCCGGACTCAGCGGCGGCACCTGCAGACTGGTGGAGAACACCGACCCGCCTTTCCGTACCGTGACGGCGATCTCCTTGTTCGGCCCGACCGCCCGCAGCACCGTGACCGCGATCGTCGGCTCGATCAGCACGATGCGCGAGGCGATGGCCAGTTCCTGATCGGCCTGGGCCAGATTGTTGCGCTTGAGAACCTGCACCGTCACCGTGCCCAGGACGGCGGTGATGATGACCGCGCCCAGCGCGGCCGCCCCCGCCACCCGGGTGCGCAGCGAATACGACCGGCGGGTGCGGGGCGCGGCGGTCGTCATTTCGGCGCCCGCAGCACGAATCCCACCCCGCGAATGGTGTGCAGCAGCCGCGGGGTGCCGTCGCCCTCCAGCTTGCGGCGCAGATAGCCGACGAACACGTCGACCACATTGGTGTCGGCGGCGAAATCGTAGCCCCACACCAGCTCCAGCAGGCGCTCGCGCGACAGCACCACCCCCGCATTGCGGGCCAGCGTGGACAGCAGCTCGAATTCGCGCTTGGTGAGGTCGATCTCCCGGCCGTGCAGCAGCGCGCGATAGCCCGCCACATCGATCTCCAGCGGACCCACGGCGAGCGCGCCGGGGGTGGTCGGCCCGTTCGCGTCGGTGCGGCGGCGCAGCAGGGCCCGGATCCGCGCCACCAATTCGGCCAGCACGAACGGTTTCACCAGGTAGTCGTCCGCGCCGGACTCCAGCCCGGCGATGCGGTCGTCGACCGAGTTGCGCGCCGACAGCACGCAGATCGGCACCTCGTTCCCCAATGCCCGCAACGCCGTCACCACTCCCGCGCCGTCGAGCACCGGCATGTTCATATCCAGCACGATCGCATCGGGCGACTGCTCGCCCACACAGCGCAGCGCCGCCGCGCCGTCGCGGGCGATCAGCACCCGGAACCCGGACAGCCGCAGCCCCCGCTCGACCGAGGCCAACAGGTCCTCGTCATCGTCGACCAGCAGAACAGTCGGAGTGTCGCGCTCGCTTGTCACAGGGTTCATTCTGCACCGCGGCCGTTCTGCCGCTTCTTTGCTGCAGCAGGGCGCGCGATCCACTCATTTCATCTTTTCCCGGCATGCTTTTGGCCGGGATCTCAGTAGTTATGGCACGAATCGGCCACCGCCCGCAGCGTCTGCCCGATCCCCGCGGCGCGCGGGTCGTTCTCGGCCTGCCGCGCCTGGTCGGGGTGCTGGGACAGGTATGCCTGGGCCTGGGCGCGGCGCTGCTCGACCGGCTGGTCGAACATCTGCTTCAGCTTCGCCTTCTGCTCGGGGTCGGCGTCCAGCGCCGAGGCCAGCTGCGGGGCCTTGTCGCGCAGCGCGGCGTCGACCTGATCGAACGTACAGGTCGAATTCAGAAGCGGCGCAGCGAGTTCGGCGGGGTCGGCGGAGGCGGTACCCGGAATCAACAGGGCCGCAACGGTTGTCAGGGTGCCGACGGCCAGCGTGGCGGCGGCGAAACGGGCGCGCGACAGGGACACGAACAGTTCCTTTCAGTCGGAAACACCATGCCGCCTTGGGCTTTCGCCTGTGGCGGCGACCACTCCGACGCTAGGTGCCCGGACTGGGCCCCGGGTAAACCGTTCATGAGAAATCGGTAAGGCGGCCCGCCCTACGGGGACACCGGCTCCTCGTCGTCGGAGTCGGCGCGGGTCGTGATGATCTGGTCCTCCAGCGCCTTCAGCACCGCCGGATCCTCGATGGTGGCAGGCATCTCCCACTGCTCCCCGGCCGCGATCTGACGGATGGTGCGGCGCAGGATCTTGCCCGAGCGGGTCTTGGGCAGCGCCTGCACGACCACCACATCGTGCAGGGTGGCGATCGCCCCGATCTGGTCGCGCACCCGGGCGATCACCTCCTCGCGCAGCCGCTCGGGATCGACCGCCACGGTCTCTCCGCTCGCCCCGCCGGTCTTGAGCACCACGTACGCGATCGGCCGCTGCCCCTTCAGCTCGTCCGGAATGCCGATGACCGCGCACTCGGCCACCGCCTCGTGCCCTGCCACCGCGGCCTCGATCCCGCCCGCGGACAGCCGATGCCCTGCCATATTGATCACATCGTCGCTGCGGCCCAGCACGAACAGATAGCCGTCGTCGTCGAAGTACCCGGAGTCACCGGACAGGAAGTGCCCCGGATAGGCCGACAGATAGGAGCGGGCGAACCGCTCGTCGTCGCCCCACAGCCCGGTCAACGCGCCCGGCGGCAGCGGCAGACCGAGCACGATATTGCCCTCCACCCCCGACGCGACCGCGTCGCCCTCGTAGTCCAGCACCCGCAGCCGATACCCCGGCACCGGCACCGACGCCGAACCCGGCTTGATCGGAAGTTCCTGCAGCCCGAGCGGATCCGCGCAGATCGGCCAGCCGGTCTCGGTCTGCCACCAGTGGTCCACCACCGGGCAGTCCGGCCGCTTCGCCAGCAGCACGTCGCGCGCCCACTCGTAGGTGGCCGGGTCCAGCCGCTCACCGGCGCAGAACAGCGCCCGCAGCCGGGACAGGTCGTGCCGATGCGCCGCGTTCGCCTCCGGGTCGGCGCGGCGGATGGCCCGCAGCGCGGTCGGCGCGGTGAACATGACGTGCACGTCGTACCGGTCGACCAGCCGCCAGAAGGTGCCCGCGTCCGGCGTGCCGATCGGCTTGCCCTCGTAGAGCACGGTGGTCCCGCCCACCAGCAGCGGCGCGTACACGATGTAGGAGTGCCCGACCACCCAGCCGATGTCGGAGGTGGTCAGCATGACCTGCCCCGGGCCCACGTCGTAGATGTTGCGCATCGACCAGGTCAGCGCGACCGCGTGCCCGCCGTTGTCGCGCACCACGCCCTTGGGCTTCCCGGTGGTGCCGGAGGTGTAGAGGATGTAGAGCGGATCGGTGGCCGCCACCGACACCGGCTCGGCCGGTTCGGCGTCGCGAATCATGTCCTCCCAGTCCAGCCACTGCGCCGCCACGCTGTCGGCCGAGCCCGGTAGTCCGTCGGCGGCGGGTTGCGGTGCGGCGAAAGGGATGACGGGAAAGCCGTCGCGGTGCTTGACCACCACGTGCCGGACCGCGGTGGTCTTCGCCTGATCCAGCGCCGACAGCACGATCGGCGGATACTCGATGCGCTTGCCCGGCTCCAGCCCGCCCGAGGCGGTGACGACCAGCGTCGGCTCCGCGTCGTCGATGCGCGCGGCCAGCTCGTGCGCGGCGAACCCGCCGAACACCACCGAGTGCACCGCGCCGATCCGGGCGCAGGCGAGCATGGCGATCACGGCCTCCGGGATCATCGGCATGTAGATGACCACCCGGTCACCGGTGTGCACGCCGAGCCGCAGCATCGCCCCCGCGAATCGGGCGACCTCCGCCAGCAACTCGGCGTAGGTGTAAATACGTGTGGCGCCCGTCATAGCGGAGTCGTATATTAGGGCCGGTTGGTCGGCGCGACCGCCGGTCTGGAAGTGAGCACCGCTCTGTTCGGGCGTCGAGCCCTCTTCCGCTGTGATATCGCGCACATGTCGATCGAGGGCGTTGTAGGAGGTGTTGAGGCGGCCGTCGGGGAACCAGCGAGCGGTCGGGCGGGCGGTGCTGTCGAGGATCAGAGTGGGCGCAACATCCCAGGTAACAGCCTCAGCGGCGGCACGCCAGAAGTCCGAGGGATCGACCAGGCTCGTCTGGTAGGTGGGCCGGTACTCCTGCTTCGCGTTCAACCGTGTGACTCCCTGCCTCGCTTCGACGCCCGCCTCGATAGATCAGCCTGATTGTGGCAGACTTCACGCGACGTCCGGGCGGACGCCGCGACCTTCAATTTTGTCTGAAACCGCCAGGTCAACGGCTGGACGTTGCCAAGAGGTCACACAAGAAGTTATCTATCCGTTAGAATCGCATGTCACATATTTCGGCCGTCATGGACGCAATTTCTCGGCCAGCCGCAGTTCTCGGCCAGCTCTGCCTGTCGAGCCGCGCGTGCGATCGTGGAGGCTCGCTGATGGCGCGTGGCTGGGGCCAGTTTGGAAAGTGAGTGGGAGATGCGTGACGCCGCTAGGTCCGGCGGGAAGCGTTGGGCGCTTAGCAGTTGGGACCTGCGCTGGAAGGTTACGGCGGTGCTGGCCGTCCCCCTCCTCGTGGCGGTGGTGCTCGGGGCATCCAGGATCGCAGCACAGTTCAGCGACTCGAGCAGGCTCGATACCGCCGTCCAACACGTCGAGGCGATTCCCGCCGTCACCGGTCTGAGCGCGGCGTCGGCCGTCATCTCCGGTGAGCAGATGGTCCAGCTGGGCGCGAACCAGTCGCTGGTGCAGGACGCCGACCTCACACAGCTCGATGCCGCCATCGCCGCCGCCGAGAAGGCTGCCCCGCGCCTGGACGGCGTGCCCGGCGGGCGCGCCGCGATCGACGGAATGATCAACAATGCCAAGGGGGTTCGCCAGGGCGGCTCCGCCCCCTCGAAGACCACCGCCGACGCCCTCGCCCAAGAGGAGGCGATCCGGCAGAACAGCGTCCGCACCGTGGAGGCGATCGTCTCGACCATCGCCGACCCGGGCGTCGAGGCCGCCAAGCTCCGCCTGGTCGACTCGCTGAACACCCGCGCGGTGCTGATCTCCGAGGCCGCCGGCATGGCCGACGCGATGCGCGGCAACCCGAAGGACGGCATCCGCGACTTCCAGATCGCCGCCAACACCGAGCGGCAGATGCTGGGCATCCTGGCGCACCGCTTCAAGGACGGCGACCCGACCATCGCCGATCTGACCTCGCTGGTGAACAACCGCATTCAGATGACCAGCGGCGCGCAGGCGGCGTCGGGTCAGGTGCCGCTGCAGGATCTGCGGCAGTCGGCGGTCGACAGTCTGTCGGAGTATCAGAAGGTCGTGAGCCAGTCCAGCTCCGACATCGTGGCCCGGGTGAACACGCTGGCCGACAATGCCCGGTCCGGCGCCATCCGGTACGCCGCGATCGTGGTCGCCACCATCCTCGCCGCCCTCGTGCTGGCGGTGCTCATCGCGCGCTCGCTGATCGTCCCGCTGCGCAAGCTGCGCCTGGCCGCCCTCCGCGTCGCCGAACACGATCTCGGCCACGAGGTCTCGCGCCTGCGCGACGGCGCCAGCCCCGAAGACGTTCCGCTGGAACCGATGCCGGTGCACACCGAGGAGGAGATCGGCCAGCTGGCCCGCGCCGTGGACGACATCCACGGGCAGGCGCTACGCCTGGCCGCCGATCAGGCCGCCATGCGTACCCAGGTCAACGACATGTTCGAGACCCTGGCCCGGCGTTCGAAGTCCCTTGTCGACCATCAGCTCTCGCTCATCGAGGCGATGGAGTACGACGAGAAGGACCCGCGCCTGCTGGAGAACCTGTTCCGGCTCGACCATCTCGCCGCCCGCATGCGCCGCAACGGCGACAACCTGCTGATTCTGGCCGGTACCCGGCAGCGGCGAACCAAGTCCGCACCGGTCGAGATCGCCGACGTGCTGCGCGCGGCCATCTCCGAGGTGGAGGACTACGAGCGGGTGAAGCTGGGCGCCACCCCGCGCGGCGCCATCACCGAACCGGCCGCGTCCGACCTGGCGCACCTGTTCGCCGAGCTGCTCGACAATGCGCTGCGGGCCTCGCCGCCGGAGACCGACGTCAAGTTCACCTTCGCCCAGGCGCACGATCAGGGCCTGCTCATCGAGGTCGCCGACCGCGGCATCGGCATGCCGCCGGCCGAGATGGCCGAGATCAACCGCCGCCTGGAGAGCATCGCCGAGGTCGGTCCCGACACCGCGCGGCACATGGGTCTGTTCGTCGTCGGCCGGCTCGCCGAGCGGCACGGCCTGACCGTGCGCCTGCGGCCGACCATCGACACCGCCCGCGATCCGGGCGTGACCGTCGTCGTGCACGTGCCCAAGGCCATCATCGTGGCCCCGGCCGGTGGCACGGTCACCGTTCCGGCGCAGGTGCCGGGGCTGCAGTCGCCGACCCCGCAGCAGTCGAGCACCCTGTCGTCGATGCAGATGCGCGCGGTCACCCGCACGCCCAGCGGCAATGTCATGGTCACCGTGGATCCCGGTGTGAGCGGGCCGATTCCGGCCGGTTCCGAGCGCGGCCGCGGCGCCGACCGCACGGCTGCCGCGTCGAGCGGCAACGCCACCACCGGGTCCCCGTCCGTCGGTCTGCCGCAGCGGCAGCCCGGCACGGCGGTGCCCGGTGGCCTGCCGCAGCGCCAGCCGGGCGCGAACGGGCCGACGGTCCGGCACGGCCTGGTCGGCGGGGACGCCAAGACGGGTCTACCCCAGCGGGAGCCGGGTGCGCGCGGCCCGCTGGCGCCGCCCGCGCAGCCGGGGGGAGCCCTGCCGCCGCAGCGGCAGCCCGGTTCCGGTACCCCCGCGGCCCCGCAGCCCGGGTTGGCCGCGAACATGCTGAAACGGCAGCCCGGTGCGGGCGGCCAGCAGCCGCCGCGGCCGTCGGGGCCGACGGGTCTGCCGCAGCGCCAGGCCGGGGGATCCGGTGTGCCGCCGCGCGAGCCGGGCGCCGGTGGTGTGCCGCCGCGCGAGCCCGGTTCCGGCGGTCTGCCGCAGCGCGGCCTGCCCCAGCGTCCGCCCGCCGCGAGCGCGCAGCCGGGCGTCGGCGCGCCGCCCGAGCGACCCACGCCGGGTCTGCCCTCGCGCGACTCCGGCGAGACCACCGCGAACGGTGCGACCGGTCTGCCGCAGCGCGATTCGGGCCGCAACGGCCTGCCGCCGCGTCGGCCCGGCATAGGCGGTCTGCCGCAGCGCGAGCCCGCCGGGGGCGACCTCCCGCAGCGCGGCACCGAGGCCAACGGCCTGCCGCAGCGCGACGCGGGCAGCGACCTGCCGCAGGGCCTCACCGGTCTCCCCCAGCGCGATTCCGGCCTGCCGGGTCGCCCGCGGCGCGACTCGACGGGCACCGGCCTACCGCAGCGCGATGGTGGTGCGCCGCAACGTGATTCGTCCGGCGGTCTGCCGACTCGCGACGGGGGCCTCACCGGTCTGCCGCAGCGCGATTCTGTTGGCGGCGGTGTGCCGCCGCGCGACGGGGGCCTGACCGGTCTGCCGCAGCGCGACGCGGGTTCGACCGGATTGCCGTCGCGTGATGCGGGTTCGACCGGTCTGCCGTCGCGTGATGCGGGTCCGACCGGACTTCCGCAGCGTGATGCGGCGGGTAATGGTCTGCCGCAGCGCGATCCGAGCGGTCTGGGCCTGCCGCAGCGGGATCCGAGCGGTCTGGGTCTGCCCAAGCGTGATTCCGCGGGAAGTGGTCTCCCGCAGCGTGATTCGGGCCTGCCGCAGCGGGACGGTGGTGCGCCGCAGCGTGATTCGTCCGGCGGTCTGCCGTCGCGTGAGGGCGGCCTCACGGGTCTGCCGCCGCGCGATGGGGGTCTCACCGGACTTCCGCAGCGCGAGGCGGGTTCGACCGGTGTGCCGTCACGTGAGGGCGGCCCGACCGGTCTGCCGCAGCGTGATGCGGGCCCGTCCGGTTCGCCGCGGCGTGATGCGGGTAGTGGCCTGCACCAGCGTGATTCGGGTCTTCCGTCCAGGCGTGATGCGGGCAGCGGCCTGCCGCAGCGCGACTCCGGTGCGGCCGGGCTGCCGCCCCGGCGCGACCCGGCCGGAAACGGCCTGCCCCAGCGCGATCCGAGCGGTCTGGGCCTGCCCAAGCGTGATCTCGGTGCCGCCGGGCTCCCGCAGCGCGAGGCCGGGGGCACCGGCCTGCCGCAGCGCGACGCGGGCGGTAACGGTCTGCCCCAGCGGGAACCGAACGGCCTGGGCCTGCCGCAGCGGCAGCCGGGCGCCGACCTGCCGCCCCGTCCGACCCCGACGCCGGGCCTGAGCCTGCCCGAGGCGGACGCGGACGGCGACAGCCGCGAGCGGGGCCGGCACAGCTTCCGGTCCAATCCGCAGAAGACGGCATCGTTCTTCCAGACCCGGTTGCAGCCCGCCGACGACACCGGATCGGTGATGGGCGGCACGCCCATTTTCGCCGAAATGATGTCGGCCTGGCTGTCGGATCCGAATCAGGACCGGTCCCAAGTGGCCGCCTCCTTCGAATCACCGGGGGACGAAGGGTGGCAGGCCGCTCGGCGAGCCATCGAGGCACAGCCGGAGAAGCGGACGGCGGCCGGATTGCCCCAGCGCGATCCGGGCAACCGCCTCGTGCCGGGCGGCGTGAACGGAAACGCCGACCGCACACCGCAGAGCAGTCGCGACCCCGAATCGATCAGGTCAAGTCTGAGTCGTCACCAGCAGGGCGTCCGGGATGGCCGCGCAATGAGAGCAATGAACCTAACCGGAGATAAAGGAGACCGATGAACCCCGATCTAGGTGGTACGAACCGTCAGCTGGATTGGCTGGTTTCGAACTTCGCCAACGAGGTTCCGGGCGTCGCTCACGCCGTGCTGGTTTCGGCGGACGGTCTGTTGATGGCCGCGAGCGCGCAGTTGCCCGTCGACCGTGCCGAGCAGCTGTCGGCTGTGACCGCGGGGCTTGCGAGCCTCTCGGTCGGCGTGTCGAATCTGTTCGAAGGCGGCACCGTGCTGCAGTCGGTGGTCGAGATGGAACACGGCTACCTACTCCTCATGGCGGTCGGCGACGGCTCTTATCTAGCGGTGCTGACGAATACGTCCTGCGATATCGGACAGGTTGGATACGAGATGGCTTTGTTGGTCGAGCGAGTGGGCCAGACAGTTCAGGCCACGCCTCGCGTCACGATGGGTTCCTGATGGTGGGATGGAAATAGACAACCAGCGTTTGGGAAGCGCCGAGCCCAGCCTCGTCCGCCCGTACTCATTGACCGCCGGCCGTACGCGGCCGACGGTCGAGTTGGCGTTGGAGGCGCTCGTCGCGTCGCATCCGGTCGCCCTCGAGCGGCAGTTCGAACTCACCAACATCGAGACGTCAATCGTGGAGTTGTGCAGAGAATCGCCATCTGTCGCGGAAGTGGCTGCCCGGCTGGGTATTCCGATAGGGGTGGCCCGAGTGCTCGTAGCCGACCTCATCGAGGCAGGCCATGTGCGGGTTTCGGCGACTTTGAAAGACGATTCGAGCGACGATGAACGTCGCGAGCTGATCGAAAGGGTTCTCAGTGGACTCCGGCGTATTTGATTCGACGGCCCAGGTCGATACCCGTACCAGCAAACCCACCTCCGCGAAGATCGTGGTCGCGGGTGGCTTCGGTGTGGGTAAGACGACGCTGGTGGGGGCGGTCTCGGAGATCGTTCCGCTGCGCACCGAGGCGTTGGTGACCAATGCCAGTGTGGGCGTCGACAGTCTGGCCGCCGTGCCGACGAAGGCCACCACCACGGTGGCCATGGACTTCGGCAGGATCAGCCTCGCCGATGACCTGGTGCTGTACCTATTCGGGACACCCGGCCAGTATCGCTTCTGGTTCATGTGGGACGACCTGATCCGCGGCGCCATCGGCGCGGTGGTGCTGGTCGACACCCGCCGACTGGAGGACAGCTTCGCCGCGGTGGACTACTTCGAGGCGCGCAGCCTGCCGTTCCTGGTGGCCATCAACGAGTTCGACGATGCGCCCCGCTACCCCATCGAGGACATCCGCCAGGCCCTGGCGGTGCCCGCGGACGTGCCGATCCTGTCGATCGACGCCCGCCGCCGCGAGCCGGTGAAGCAGGCGCTGGTCTCGGTGACCGAGTACGCCCTGCGCAAGGTCGTGCAAGGGTATTGACGATTGTCGCCCCGCAGCGGGTTCCGGTGCTGCGGTGCGACGATCGTCCGGTGTGTCGCCCGGTTTCGAGCGGCCGTACCGAGTGCATGTAGCCGTACGTGCGCTGGGTGCGGCCGCTGTTTCTCATGCCCGCGCCGCCATGCCGATCGGTTATCGCCACGGGTATTGGACGCCTCTGGACGGCTGAACAAAGGTTGGGGTTACCCACTGTTCGGCCGAAAGGGAGTTTCGATGCACATCGCGTATCTTGCTGTCACCATCGCCGCGATCGCGGCCAATGGCGGGATGGCCGTCGCCGACTTCGCCCGCGCCGGATTCGTGCTGGCGAATTCCGGTGCGGTGGGGTTGCGTCCGTCCTGGGTTCCGGCGCTCGGGGCACTGAAGGCGGCGGGGGCGATCGGGCTGGTGCTCGGGCTGCTGGGTGCGCGGCCGATCGGTATCGCGGCGGCGGGTGGGTTGGTGCTGTTCTTCGTGGGCGCGATGATCGTGCACGTGCGGGCCGGGGTGATCCGCAATATCGCGTTCCCTGGCGCGTATCTCGCGCTGGCGGCCGGGTCGCTCGGGCTAGCCCTCGCGGCGGTGTGAGCCAGGCATTCGCCGCGAGCCCGGTTAGGCTCTGACCGTGACGATCTCGGCGCGGGAGCTGCTGGACGGACTGCTCGATCCCGGCTCGTTCGTGAGCTGGGACCGGCCGCCGATCGAGGTCGCCGCCGCGCCGGGCTACCGCGCGGAGCTGCGGGCCGCCGCCGAGCGCACCGGCATCGATGAGGCGGTGCTGACCGGTGAGGGCCGCCTGCGCGGGCGCCGGGTGGCGGTGATCGCGTGCGAATTCGGTTTCCTGGCCGGTTCGGTCGGGGTGGCGGCCGCCGAGCGGATCGTGACCGCGGTCGAGCGGGCCACCGACCTCGGCCTGCCGCTGCTGGCCTCGCCGACCTCCGGCGGCACCCGGATGCAGGAGGGCACCGTCGCCTTCGTGCAGATGGTGAAGATCGCGGGCGCGGTGGCGACCCACAAGACCCGCGGCCATCCGTACCTGGTCTACCTGCGCAGCCCGACCATGGGCGGCGTCTTCGCCTCCTGGGGTTCCCTGGGCCACATGACCTTCGCCGAACCCGGAGCCCTCATCGGCTTCCTAGGCCCCCGCGTCTACGAGGCCCTCTACGGCCACCCCTTCCCCCCGGGCGTCCAAACCGCCGAAAACCTCTACCACAGCGGCGTAATCGACGGCGTCGTCCCCATCACGATATTCCGCCGCATCGCCCACCGAGTATTGAACGTGGTGAGTCCCCTTGCCGGAGACAATAATTCGCCCACGGGACCTCATGGCCCTGGCGCGCCCCCTCCCGTTGGTCCCGGTGCGCCTCCTCCCGTTGGTCTCGGCGTGCCCCCTCCCGATATCCCCGGCGCGTCCCCTCCCAATGTCCCCGGCACGCTTTTGGCCGGGGCCCACCCCGAGAACACCACCCCCGCATGGGAATCCGTCCGCATCTCCCGTCGCCCCGATCGCCCCGGCATTCGGGAGCTACTACGTCATGTGACGGACCGGGTCCCGCTCAGTGGCACCGGCCAAGGGGAGGCGGATCGGACCGTCGTGCATGCCTTTGCCCGGCTGCGCGGCCAGCCGTGCGTGATATTCGGTCACGATCGTGCCGGGCAGAGCGGCGAGAACACCATGGGCCCGGCTGCGCTGCGGGAGGCTCGGCGCAGCATGCGGCTGGCGGAGGAGCTGCGGCTCCCGCTGGTGCTGGTGATCGATACCGTCGGCGCGGCGCTGTCGCAGGAGGCCGAGGAGCGCGGCCTCGCCCCCGAAATCGCCCGCTGCCTGGCCGATCTCGTCACCCTCGACACCCCCACGGTCTCGGTCCTGCTGGGCCAGGGCAGCGGCGGCGGCGCACTCGCCCTCCTCCCCGCCGACCGCGTCCTGGCCGCCACCCACGGCTGGCTCGCCCCCCTCCCACCCGAGGGCGCCAGCGCCATCGTCTACCGCGACACCGACCACGCCGCGAAACTGGCCACCGCCCAACGCATCCGCTCCCTCGACCTACTGGCCGACGGCATAGTGGACCGCATAGTCCCCGAATTCCCCGACGCCGCAACCGAACCCATAGACTTCGCCCGCCGCATGATCTCCACCATCGCCGAAGAACTATCCACCCTACGCACCCACCCCCTCCCCACCCTCCGCACCACCCGCCACACCCGCTACCGCCGCCTGGGCCTGCCCACGCCCACACCATGATCCCGGTCCGCGCGCGCTCACGATGATCCCGGCCATGCGCTCGCCGTGATCCCGGTCGCGTGCTCACGATGGTTCCGGTCGTGCGCCCCACGATGGTTCCGGCCGGGTGCTCACGATGGTTCCGGTCGTGCGCCCCACCGTGATCCCGGTCGTGCGCTCGCCGTGATCCCGGTCGCGTGCTCACGATGATCCCGGTCGTGCGCCCCCATGGTCCCGGTCGCGCCCACACCGTGATCCCGGCGTGCTTTTGGCCGGGATCTCACGCAAGATTCCGGCCGAAAGCACGCCGGAATCATGAAGGGCGCGAGCGGGATCGAAGGGTGGGTCAGGGCTCGGGGTCCGGGTCCGGGCGGGTCCAGGCCAGGATCATCCCGGGGGTGCAACCACCGGCGAGGAGGGCGGCCAGGGCCATGGTGCCACCGGCGTATGCCGTGCGGAAGGCGTCGGCGTCGGGGAGGAATGCCCCGATCAGGATCAGGTAGAAGACCGGGATCACCGTGAGTCCCTGGGTTACCGCGAGCCCCATGGATCGGGCGGTATTGCGCTGCTCGATCTCCATCTCGTCGAGTGCCTGATCGGGCGCGTTGTCGTGACTGTCGAGGGTGATGCGCAGAATGCCCCACGCGGGAATGAACCCCAGCGCCACGGGTATCAGGGCCACCGGCAACCAGCGCAGGTCGAACACGCACAGCAGGCCGATCACGAACATCGTGATAATCGCCGCGGCGACGACGATCACGAGCGTGCGTCGCCGCGCGCGAGTGCGCCAGCCGGGCAGCATCCCGGCCGTCTTCTGCTCGCGCTCCTGCCAGCGGCGGACTCGATACTCCTGGTAGCGATCCAGCAGGCCGATGCTCGGGTGGGTCATGACTGTCCTTCCTGGGCTGCGGGGCCGGGGCGGCGGTAGAGCTCGGCCGACAGTGGGCTGAACTCGGTGCGGGAGAACACCGCCTCGACCGGCAGGCCGAACACGTCGCAGATGCGCAGGGCCAGATCGAGGCTGGGGTAGTGATCGCCACGCTCGAGCGCGCCGATGGTCTGGGTATTGACGTTGACGGCCTCGGCGAGGGCCGCGCGACTCATTCGATGCTCCGCCCGCAAGACCGCGATTCGATTGAAAATCGGGAGGGTTTCCCCCCTTCGGACTGGGCTCACACAACAGAGTGTTAGGAAAACACAACAGATTGTCAAGTGTGTACCAACACGCGCCGAGGGTCGTTGACGGCTCGGCAAACCCCTTCTACGGTCGAAAGGTGACCTTTCGCAGCGAGTCCAGCTCAGTGCCGTCCGTTGTGCTCAACGACGGAAATGTGATCCCCAAGCTCGGTTTCGGCGTGTTCCAGGTCGCCGACGAGGAGGCGTTCGACACCGTCACCGCGGCCCTGCGGGCCGGATATCGCAGCATCGACACCGCGGCGATCTACGGCAACGAGGCCGAGGTGGGCCGGGCCATCCGGGAATTCGGGCTACCGCGCGACGAGGTCTATGTCACCACCAAGCTGTGGAACGCCGAACAGGGCTACGACTCGACGCTGCGCGCCTTCGACGCCAGCATGGCGCGCCTCGGCCTGGACTACCTGGACCTGTATCTCATCCACTGGCCGGTCGCCCAGGCCGACCGCTATGTCGACACCTTCCGCGCCTTCCAATCGCTGAAGTCGCAGGGCCTGATTCGCTCGATCGGCGTCTCCAACTTCAACCGCGACCATCTGGAGCGGGTCATCGGCGAGACCGGCGAGACCCCCTCGGTCAATCAGATCGAGTTACATCCCAGCCTCGGCCAGGCGGAGCTACGCGCCTTCCACGCCGAACAGGGCATCGCCACCGAGGCGTGGAGCCCCCTGGGCCAGGGCGCGGAGCTGAAGGACCCCACCATCGCCCGGATCGCCGCCGACACCGGCCGCACCCCGGCCCAGGTGATCATCCGCTGGCACCTGCAACTCGGCAATATCGTCATCCCGAAGTCGGTGAACCCCAGCCGAATCCAAGAGAACTTCGACGTATTCACCTTCGACCTCGGCCCGGACCAGATGCGGACCATCTCCGCCCTGGACACCGGTTCACGCGTCGGCCCCGACCCGTCCGAATTCACCGCGGGCCTGAACGTCTGAGGTCGCGGGACCTCAGCGCAACCCCAAATACGTAGTCAGCTCCGCCGCCGCGGCCCGCCCCGCTCGATTGGCTCCGATGGTGCTGGCCGACGGCCCGTAACCGAGTAGGTGGATGCGGGGGTCGGCGGCGACCTGGGTGGCGAGGCGGCCGGACATGGTGATTCCGCCGCCGGGGCCGCGCAGGCGCAGCGGGGCGAGATGGTCCAGGGCGCTACGAAAACCGGTCGCCCACAGGATGACCTGGGCGGGCTGGAAGGTGTCGTCGGCCCAGCGGACCCCGTCGGGTTCGATGCGCCGGAACATCGGATGCCAGTCCAGCGCCCCGCGGGCGCGCGCCGCCCGGACCCGGTCGTCGACGGGCAGCCCGGTCACCGACACCACCGAGCGCGGCGGCAGCCCGCGGCGCACCCGGTCCTCGACCAGGGCCACCGCGCGCCGCCCGTCGTCGGCCGAGAACGGACCCTCCCGCCACCGCGGCCGCGTGCGCGACACCCACGTGGTGCTCGTGACCTGCGAGATCTCGTCCAGCAGCTGCACCGCCGAAATCCCCGCCCCGACCACCACCACATGCTTGCCCGCGAATTCCGCCGCCGTCCGATAGTCGTGCGCGTGCAGCTGCCGCCCGGCGAAGGTCTCCGCCCCGCGGTAGTACGGGATGAACGGCTTGTCCCAGGTTCCCGTGGCATTGATCAGTCCGCGCACCCGCACGGTCGCCGGATTGCCCAGGGGCACACGGGAATCCGCGGGCGCGGTCTCCGCGTGCAGCAGCCCGTCCACCTCGGCGTCCGGGCAGGTCGACGCCGTCGCACGATCGCACACCACCCGCACGGTGACCGGCCGACGCACCCGCAGATCGAAGCGCTTCTCGTAGAGCGCGAAGTACCGCGGAACCGCGGTAGCGGCGGGGACGCTGTCGGAGCCCGTCGGCAAGGTCTCGGCAAACGACATGCCGGGCAGGTCGTGCACCCGATTCACGGTGCTCAGCGTCAGCGACGGCCAGCGGAACTGCCAGGCCCCGCCCGGTGCGGGCGCCTGGTCCACCATGAGAAAGTCCTGTTCGGGCCGCAATCCGAGGCGTTGGAGGTGATATCCGGCGGACAATCCGGCCTGCCCGGCGCCGATTACCAGGATCTCGAAATCGGGTGCGGTCACCGCCGTCACAGTACGCGGGGTGCGTCGGGTACGGAGAAGCAACCTTACGCCGCATAGAGTGGACGTCGGTCCCATGAACATCGAACAACCGCACGAATGGGGAGGCCAGATGCTCGCAGTGAGCCGCGACGGCGACGTGGTCACCATCGAACTACAGCGTCCGGAGCGCCGCAACGCCCTCAACGAGGAGCTGGTGGCCGCGCTGCACGAGGCCGTCACGACCGCCGCCGCCGATGCCCGGGTCATCGTGCTCACCGGCCAGGGCTCGGTGTTCAGCGCCGGCGCCGATCTGACCGGGGTGTACTCGATGCCCTTCCTGGACGGCCTGCGCGCCATGCTCCGCACCATCGAGTCCCTTCCGGTTCCGGTCATCGCCGCCGTGAACGGTGGCGCGGTCGGCGCGGGCGTGCAGCTCGCGATGGCGTCGGACCTGCGGGTGATGAGCCCCGATTCCTACCTCGCCATCCCGGCCGCGAAACTCGGCATCACCGTGGACGGGTGGACCGTGCGCCGCCTGGTCTCGCTCATCGGCGGCGGCCCGGCGCGCACCGTCCTGCTCGGCGCGGATACCGTATCCGCCGCCGACGCATACACTTTCGGCTTCGCCAACCGGATCGGCACGCTCGCCGACGCGCAGGCGTGGGCGAAGTCGATCGCCGAGCTCGCCCCGCTGTCGCTGCGGCACCTCAAGCTGGTGTTGAACGACGACGGCACCCGCGACGACGCGTCGCCCGAGCAGGCCGAGGCGCTACAGGCCGCCTGGCTCAGCGCCGACGCCCAGGAGGCGCGCCAGGCCCGGGCCGAGAAGCGCGCGGCGAAGTTCGAGGGGCGCTGATGGGCGGCCCGATCGTCACGCTCGCCCGGCGCGTCGCCCTCGGCGCGGCCGGTGCGGTGGGCCTGACCTGGATCGTGCGGGCCGCCTGGGGAATCCCGTCGGCGCTGGGCGCGTCGGTGTCCGCGATCGCCCCGGTGGCGACCGGCTCGGCGGGCTACCGCGACCGGCAGTTCCACAACACCGAGCCGAGCAGTCAGTTCGTCTCCGGATCCGGTGTGTCCCTGCTGTTCTCGGCGCTCACCCGGCGCGGCGCGGGGCATCCGGTGGGCCGCATCCCGCTGGCCGAACCCGAATCCCCGGACGAGGCCGGGGCGCTGGCGGTCACCTGGTACGGCCACGCCTCGGCGCTGCTGGAGATCGACGGCTACCGCATTCTCACCGATCCGGTATGGAGCGAGCGGGTCTCGCCGTCGTCGCTGGTCGGACCCGCCCGCCTGCACCCGGTCCCGCTGCCGGTGGACCGCCTGCCCCGGCTGGACGCCGTCGTCATCTCGCACGACCACTACGACCACCTGGACCGGGAGACGGTCCGTGCACTGATGGACAGCCAGGACGCCCCGTTCATCGTGCCGATCGGCATCGGCGCCCATCTGCGCAAGTGGCAGGTGCCCGACGCGCGGATCGTCGAATTGGATTGGGGCACATCGGTTTCCCTGTCCGAGCTGGACCGCGCCCGGGACGGCGATCTGACGATCACCTGTACCGAGGCCCGGCACTTCTCCGGACGCGGCCTGGTGCGCAACACCACCCTGTGGGCGTCGTGGGCGTTCGCGGGCCCGGCCCATCGCGCCTACTTCGGCGGCGACACCGGCTACACCAAGGCATTCGCCGAGATCGGCGCGACGCTCGGCCCGTTCGACCTGACCCTGCTCCCGATCGGCGCCTACGACGAGCACTGGCCCGACGTGCACATGAATCCGGAGGAGGCGGTCCGCGCGCACGCCGACGTCTGTGTCGGCGACGCGGCGCACGGCCTGCTGGTGCCCATTCACTGGGCCACCTTCAATCTGGCCTTCCACGGCTGGTCCGAACCGGTCCGGCGGCTGGTCACCGCGGCCCGGGCGGCCGGAACCACCGTCGCCGTTCCGCTGCCCGGGCAACGTATCGATGCCAATGCGCTATCGCCGCAGGTCTCATGGTGGGAGGATGTCCGCTAGATCCACCGGAGACCGAGAGTGAAGGAGTAGGACTGATGAGTCTGATGGACACGCTCAAGGGCTTGGTCGGCAAGGGCCGCGATGCCGCCGCCGAGAACGCTGAGAAGATCCACGAGGCAGTGGACAAGGCCGGGGGATTCATCGATGAGAAAACCGGAGGAAAATACTCGGACCAGATCAACAAGGGCGCCGACGCGCTCAAGAACGCCGTTCCCGAGCAGAACCAGCCGGAAACGCCGCCGCCCGCGCCGGAACCACCGGCCGAACCGCAAGGCTGAACTACCCGCCGACGGGCCGTTCGCTGTCCCCATCCGGGACGTGAACGGCCCGTCGTCGTCTCGGCGCTGCCGGGATGTCGGTGCCACCCTCTAGACTTCGAAGATGGTGTCGCGCCGCGACTTCGGGGGCATCGAGGTTGAGCTGAACAACCTCGACAAGGTGCTGTACCCGGCCACGGGCACCACCAAAGGCCAGGTCATCGACTATTTCACCGAGATCGCGCCCGCCCTGCTGCCGCATATCGCCGGGCGCGCGGTCACCCGCAAGCGCTGGCCGAACGGTGTCGAGGAGCCCTCGTTCTTCGAGAAGAATCTGGCCGCGCACGCCCCCCGGTGGATCCACCGCCACACCGTCGCGCATTCCGACCGCCGCGTGGTGTATCCGGTCATCGATTCGGTCGCGGGCCTGGCCTGGCTGGGGCAGCAGGCGGCGCTGGAAATCCATGTGCCGCAATGGCGTTTCGCCGACGGCGAGCGCGGGCCGATCACCCGCCTGGTCTTCGATCTCGACCCGGGCCCCGATGTCGAACTGGCCCAGTGCGCCCGGGTGGCCCTGTCCATTCGCGACACCGTGCGCGACGTCGGGCTGCAGGCGTATCCGGTCACCAGCGGCAGCAAGGGAATTCACGTCTACGTCCCGCTGGATCGGGTGCTGAGCGCGAAGGGCGCGTCCACCGTCGCCAAACAGGTCGCCACCGGCCTGGAGAAGCTGCACCCCGACCTGGTCACCGCCACCATGGCGAAGCGGGCCCGCCCGGGCAAGGTCTTCGTCGACTGGAGCCAGAACAACCCGTCCAAGACCACCATCGCGCCGTATTCGCTGCGCGGCCGCACCCACCCGACGGTGGCGGCACCGCGCACCTGGGCCGAGATCGAGGACCGCAAACGCCTGCGCCAGCTCACCTTCGACGAGGTGCTGGCCCGCTGGCGCGACCGCGGCGACCTCATCGCCGGGCTCGATCCGCCGCTGCCGCAGCGAGATTCGGACCGACTCGACACCTACCGCGCCCGCCGCGACCCGGCCCGCACCCCCGAGCCGGTCCCGTCGGGCCCGCCCGCCGAGGGCGCGGGGGACAGGTTCGTCATCCAGGAGCATCACGCCCGCCGCCTGCACTGGGATCTGCGGCTGGAGCGCGGCGGCGTGCTGGTGTCCTGGGCGGTGCCGAAGGGCCCGCCCACCTCCCGCGACGAGAATCGCCTGGCCGTGCACACCGAGGACCATCCGCTGGAGTACCTCGACTTCCACGGCACCATCCCCAAGGGCGAATATGGCGGCGGCACCATGACCATCTGGGACTCCGGCACCTACGAGACCGAGAAGTGGCGCGAGGACGAGGTCATCGTCCGCCTGCACGGCCACCGCCTGGACGGGCGCTACGCCCTGATCCGGACCGAGGGCAAGCAGTGGCTCATGCACCTGATGAAATCCGAGCCCCGGCAGGAGGTGTCGATACCGGGCAGCGGAAAGTCGCGGCAGCCCACCGCGATGCCGCGCGGGTTGACCCCCATGCTCGCCACCCCCGGCGACGTCTCGGATCTCGACGCCGACGAATGGGCCTTCGAGACCAAGTGGGACGGGTTCCGCCTGATCGCCGAGATCGATTCCGGCGCGGTCGTGTTGCGCAGCCGCGCCGGGAACGTGGTCACCGGCCGCTATCCGCGCCTGGCCGCGCTCGGTACCGAATTGGCCGGGCACAGCGCCGTTCTCGACGGCGAGGCGGTGGTGTTCGACGATCACGGCGCCGCGAATCTCGGTCTGCTGCAACACGATGCGGCGCGGGCGGTGTTCGTCGCCTTCGACGTGCTCTATCTGGACGGCACTTCGCTACTGCGCAAACGATATTCGGATCGGCGGCGGGTGCTCGAGGCGTTGGCCGGGCGCGCGCCCTCGCTGGTGGTCCCGCCCCGGATCGACGGGTCGGGCGCCGAGGCGCTGCGCTACAGCCAGGAGCACGCCATGGAGGGGGTGATCGCCAAGCGCAAGGATTCGGTGTATCTGCCGGGCCGCCGCGGCCAATCCTGGCTCAAGACCCGCAACTGGCGCACCCAGCAGGTGGTGGTCGGCGGCTGGCGGCGCAGCGACGTCCGGCAGTTCGCCTCGCTGCTCATCGGCGTGCCGCACGAGGGGCGGCTGTACTACGTGGGCCGGGTCGGCACCGGCTTCAGCGAACAGGAGATGACCGACCTGACCACCCGCCTGCACCGCCTGGACCGCAAGACCAGCCCGTTCGCCAACGACCTCACCCCCGACGAGCGCAAGGGCGCGGCCTGGGTGACCCCCAAGATCACCGGCACCGTGCGCTACATGAACTGGACCGAAGGTGGCCGCATGTGGCACCCGGCCTGGATCCCCGCCTCGGACTGACGAGCCAGCCGTGGCCAGCCCGGTGCCCTCGAAGGCCGACATGGCGGGTGTGTCGAAGACGATCATGCCCGGCCAGCCATCGCGCCGCTCGGTTGCCACGTCACCGATCAACACGCCCCCGCGCGGACACGCCTAAGTCGTTGACCTGCGGGTATCTCGGCGATACCGTGATGATCCGATGGTGGGGCGCGGTCGCTGCGACAGGCGCTCACCGTGCCTTCGCATCGGGGCGACGATGCGGGAGGCGGTTATGGGGATTTCGTGTGGGTCGGCGGCGGATCGGCAGAGTTCTTGTCGCTCAGCGCTATTGTCGCGATTCCGGTCGGCGGTGATCGCCGGTGTGGCGGCGCTGGCGCTGGCCGCTTTCTCGATACCCGTTGCGCGGGCGGATATTCCGTTCCCGGACGACGATCCGTTCTACGCCGCGCCCGCCGACCTGGCGGCACGGCCGAACGGCGCGCTGCTCGGCGTGCGCGGTATCTCCGTGTTCGGCCTGCCGATCCCGGTGTCGGCCTGGCAATTGCGTTATCGCACAACCGATTCCGAGGGCGCTCCGACGCTCGATGTCGCGACGGTGCTCGTGCCGCCGGTGCCCTGGCCCGGGCCTCGCCCCCTGCTCGCGTATCAGGTCGCCGAGGACAGCCTCGGCACCCGCTGCGCGCCGTCGTTCGCCCTGGGCGGCGGGCGCGACCCCGGCATGGTGAACACGATGCTCGACGTCCCCTTCATGGCGGAGGCGCTGCGCCGGGGCTGGGCGCTGGTGGTCGGCGACTACGAGGGCCCGCACTCCCGCTTCTTCGACGGCGTGACCGCGGGCCACGCGGTGCTCGACGGCCTCCGCGCCGCCCGGCGGTTCGCCCCCGACGGCGTCGGACCCGCGAGTCCCCTTGGGGGATGGGGTTATTCGGGCGGCGCCTTCGCCACCCTGTGGGCCGCCCAGCTGCGCCCCGACTACGCGCCCGAGATCCGGTTCGCGGGCATCTCCACCGGCGGCGTGCCCGCCGACATCCCGGCCATCGCCCGGCGTGTCGACGGCGGCCCCCAGGCGGGCCTCGCCCTGCTCATTCTGCTGGCGCTGTCCCGCAACCACCCCGACTCCGAATTGGCCACCCTGCTCAACGCCCGCGGCCGCGCCGCCCTGACCGAGAACGCCACCGCCTGCGGCTCGGACCTGGTCCCGAAATACTTCGGCGCACACGCGGATGACTTCGCCTCGGTCCCGAACATCCTGTCCCACCCCGCCTTTCGTGCCGTCACCGATCCGAACGAGCTGGGCGGCACGCCCCCCGACACCCCGCTGTACCTGTACCACAGCACAACCGACGACGTCATCCCCGTCGCGGGCTTCTCCGCCCTGCTGAACCGCTACTGCGCCCAGGGCGCGACCCTCACGGCCGTCCACTCCCTCTTCCCCACCCACAACGGCGCGGCCATCGGAGAGGCCTTCGGCGGAATGAACTTCCTGAGCGACAGATTCGCGGGCGTCCCGCCTACCCCCGGATGCTCGATCCGCTGAGATCCCGGGCGCGGATGCGCTGGGTGAGGAACAGGGCCGCGCGGTCGAGGGCCTCGTCCGCCTCGTCGAGAACCCCTGCGAGACACTGGAAGACGTGGGCGACGTCGGCGGTGATGTCGAGGATGACATCCACTCCGGCCGCTCGGGCGCGGGCGGCCAGGCGGGTGGAGTCGTCGAGCCCGCCACCCGCGGAATCACCGGCGAACGCAATGGCCGCCGGATCTTCGCCGCCGTCGAGGAGCGCCCGGTAGGCCCGCAGCGTGTCCTCGATCGCGGCCGGGAACGGATGCTCCGGCGACAGCCGATAATTCACCGACAATGCCCGAAACCCGGTCCGGGCAACCAGTCCGCCTGGAGAGAAAGGGATGGGTTGCCCGCCAACCGAATCCCGCCGATCGGAGGTCGTCGCTGTTGGCGCTGACCGACGAGGGCCGACGGCTGGTGGACGCGGCGTGAACTGCTCGACGGATCGACCGTCGTGGCCGCCGCCGAGGCATTCTCGAAACTCCGCTCGGCGCTGGAGCGCGACAGGATCGGCATGCCCACGGGCTGAGCGCGAAATTACTGGTGCGGCAGGAGGATTCGGGCCTACAGGAAGACGTTCAGTGCGATACCGGCCGCGCACACCGCGGCGACGAGCGCCAGCGCGATCGCGTCGGAGCGGCCGGGCGTGCCCGGATACGCGGTGAGCTGTCCGGTGCCGCCGCGTGCGGTGATGGCCTCGCCGAGTTCCCCTGCGCGACGGGTGGATACGGCCATGGCGGCGGTGAGGATGTCGATCAGCGGGTCGGTGCTGCGCATCAGCAGCGGCTCCTTCGGGCGCAGCCGTCGGGCGGCGCGCAGCACCCGGATCTCGTCGAGCAGCAGCGGCAGGCCGCGCAGCGTCAGCGCGACCACGACCGCCCACTCGTCCACCGGCATCCGCAACCGACGCAGCGGCGCACCGAGTTTCGCGAGCGCCGGGGCGATCTCGCTCATCGGTGTGGTCCAGGCGACCAGGAACGACATGGCCAGCAGGATGAGCCCGAACACCACCACCTGCAGATAGCGCACCGTCGGCGCGAGCCCGGTCGGGGCGTTGAACAGCGCACCGACGCCCATCAGCGCCCAGAACCACCACGGCAGCCGCGGCAGCGTGCCCAGCGGCAGCCGCGCCGCCAGCCCGATCGCCACCAGGAAGACCACCATCAGGCCGAGCACCGGCCAGGACGGCGCGACCATCAGCAGCAGGCTGATCGCGAACGCGCCGATCATCTTGGTGCCCGCCCACAGCCGATGCACGGGGCTGTCGACGGGAACCTGCCGCAGCAGTACGAGACTCATCGCGCCACCCCCGTATCGCCGCCGGTATCGGGCCGATTCAGCCGTAACTGCGCCAGGTGTGCCGATAATCTGTCGGAAGCCACTGTGGGAACGTGGTTTTCGTCGGCCGCGGCCTCGGGCGCGCCGTCCAGGATCAGCCCGGCCCGCAGGTACACGGTGCGATCGCACACGGCGCTCATATCCTCCACATCGTGCGAGATGACGATCAGCGTCAGGCCCGAATCACGCAGGCGGGCAAGCAGTTCCACCACCTCGGCCCGGCCCTGCGGGTCCAGGCCCGCCAGCGGCTCGTCCAGCACCACCACCTGCGGGCGGGCGGCCACCATCGCGGCCAGCACCACCCGCTTGGCCTGCCCACCGGACAATTCCTCGATGGACCGCGACGCCAGCGCCCGGTCCAGCCCGACCGCGTCCAGCGCCCGCCCGACCGCCCCGGTGCCGGTGCCCTGACCCCAGTCCGCGATCTCCTCGGCCACCGTCTGCCGCTGCAGTTGCAGGCGGGAATGCTGAAATGCCAGCTCCACCGCGCCGATTCGCTTGTGCACCGGCCGCGCCCCGCCGAAGTCGCGGAGCTTGCAGCTGCCGGAGGTCGGCACGGTCAGCCCGGCCATGATCCACGCGAGCGTCGATTTACCGGATCCGTTGCCGCCCACGATCAATAGCGCCTCGCCGCGCCGCACCGTGAGGTTCACCCCGTGCAATGCCGGTGCGGCCCATGGGGTTCCGGGGTTGTAGGTGTAGCGCACATCGCGCAGCTCCAGCAGCGGCTCGCCGATCGGCCGCCGCCGCGGGTCGCCCACCGGCCGCGGCCACCGCGGCAGCCCGTCCACCTGCCGCCCGCCGAACAGGTGCACGACCCGATCGGCGGCCGCGGCGTCGGCCTCGTGATGGGTGACCAGCACCACCGCCATCGGATACCGCCGGGGCAGCTCCGCGAGCAGGGCGACGAGTTCGCGGCGGCCCTGCGGGTCGATCATCGAGGTCGCCTCGTCGGCGACGAGCAGCGCGGGCCTGCGCGCCAGCGCGGCGGCCACGGCCAGGCGCTGCTGCTGCCCGCCGGACAGCGTCGCGGTCTCGATGCCGCCCAGGCCGTCGAGACCGACCTCGCGCAGCAGGCCCTCGATATCGACCTCCGCGGCCAGCTCCGGGGACAACCCCCACACCACATCGTCGGCGACCAGCACGCCGAGGGTCTGGCTCTCCGGCCGCTGCAGCACCAACGCGGTGCCGCCGAGCAGGCCCAATCCCGCCGAGCCGGGCCGTTCCACGGTGCCCGACGTCGGCGGCCGCCCGGCCAGCACCCGGGTCAGCGTCGACTTGCCCGAGCCGTTGTGACCCACGACGGCCACGAATTCCCCGACATCCACCGTGAGATCGATGCCGTGCAGCGCGTCGGCCCGCGCGCCCGGATAGCGAAATGCCACGTCGCGCAGCGTGACCGGCAGCGGCGCGACCGGCCGGTCGTCGGCCGGGGCGGCCAGCAGGTCGCGGCCGGGCAGCCAGGTCAGCCGGTCCAGGACCGAACCGAGCACGAACCAGGAGATCACCGCGGTGACGATCATGCCCGCGAGCGCGCCGCCCCCGACGAACGCCCACCACCAGCGCAGCACCAGGTCGACCACCGACACGACCTCGTGCCCGAGCGCGGCCAGCCGATGCTGCCGGGACAGCAGCTTCTCCGCCGCGGTGGCGAAGTTGCGCGCATTGTCGAACAGCAGCTGCCGGGTGGTGCTGAACAGGGCCAGCATGCCCAGCGCGCTCCCGGCCGCGACCAGCCCCGCGATGGTGGACAGCCCGAGCACGGCGGGCAGTCCGCCGCCGCGCCGCTTGACCGTGCCGATGATCCCGCCGATGGTCGCCACGCTGACCACCGCGATCGCCGGAACCATTCCGGCCGCCACGAAGGTGACCAGCGTCGCCGCGATCGCCGCCGTAACACTGGCCCGCAACCGATACCGGTGCGCCAGCAAACCCATGGGAACGGCCGCAACCAATTCCACCGCATGCAGCACCGGCACCAGCGCCCCGACCGTCACCAAACCCACGGTCACGCCCCCGAGAACCGCTGCGGTGGCGAGTTCTATGGAGCGCAGCGGGCCGTGCGTGAGCGGCAGGGTCTGGGGTGGAGCGGTCACAGACCAAGTCTGCCAGCCCGGGCTGAGGAAGTTCTCAGGTCGGACGATGCGGTTCCGGCGTGCGGGCGAGGTCGTAGTCGCGGGGATCGAATCGGCGGGTTCGCCTGCGGTAGGCGGTGACGGTGCCCGGCCAGTTGTTGGTTATTCGGCCCGCGGCATTGCGGTACCAGCTCGAGCAGGAGGTCCACGGGGTGCGGCCGAGGCGTTGCTGGATGTGGGTATCGAAGGCGCGGGCGGTGTCCGGGCGGACGGTCAGGGTGTGGCCGGGGTGGGCGGACAGGTAGGCGAGGGCCTGGCGGATGTAGCGGGCCTGGGATTCGAGCATGGCGACGATGGAGCCGATGCCCAGATTGGTGTTGGGGCCGTAGAGCAGGAACAGATTCGGGAACTCGGGGACCGCGATGCCGAGGTAGGCGTGCGCGCCGTCGGCCCACGCGTCGCCGAGTTCGCGCCCGCCGCGCCCGCGAATCCGCATGGGCCACAGGAATTCACTGCCCTTGAACCCGGTGCCGTAGACGATCACGTCCGCCTCGTGCACGGCGCCGTCGGCGGTCCGCACGCCCTCGGGCACGATCGCCTCGATCGGCGTGGTCTCCACCGCGACGTTCGGCCGGGTCAGCGCGGGGTAGTACTCGTTGGAGAACAGCACCCGCTTGCACAGCACCGGATAGTCCGGGGTCAGCTTGGCGCGCAGGGCCGGATCGGGGATGCCCTCGCGCAGGCTGCGGGTCCCCATCCAGGCGGCGATGCGGCGGATCGGCGGCACCGACGCCAATCCCAGCGACAGGAATTCCAGCAGCACCCACACCCAGAGTCGTTGCGTCAGCCGCAGACCCGGCACGTGCCGGAGCAGGAAGTGGTGCATCGGCCGGTATTCCCGATCGGTGCGCTTCACCACCCAGGCCGCCGTGCGCTGGAACACCGTCAGCCGGTCCACCAGCGGGGCGATCGCGGGCACGAATTGGATTGCGCTGGCCCCGGTTCCGATCACCGCGACCCGGCTTCCGGCCAGCGGCACCGCATGATCCCACCGCGCCGAATGAAACGACGGTCCCCGGAACGTCTCCCGGCCCGGGATATCCGGCAGCCGGGGCCGCGACAGCTGGCCCACCGCCGAGATCAGCACGGCCGCGGTGTATTCGGTGCCGTCCGTCGCGCGCACCACCCAGCGGCCGTTGGCCTCGTCGAAGGCCGCCTCGGCCACCTCGACGCCGAACCGGAGGTGCGGGAGCAGCCCGCGCCGGTCCGCCACGTCGCGCAGATACCCGTGGATGTCCGCGCGGCCGGAGAAGCGGTGCGGCCAGTCGGGCTTGGGCTCGTAGGAGAAGGAGTACAGCGGCGACGGGACATCGCAGGCCGCGCCCGGGTAGGTGTTCTCCCGCCACACGCCACCCAGGTCCGCGGCCCGTTCCAGGACGAGGAAGTCGTCGAATCCGGCGCGCCGCAGCTCCGCGGCCATTCCGAGGCCGCCGAACCCGGCGCCGATGACGAGGATCCCAGCCATGCGTCGCTCCTCACGTCGTCTATCTACATTTTCGGCCATAATCGGCGGATGGCAACGGTGCAGCATCCGGGCGTCCGCGACTGGGACTTTCCGCGCGGCGTGGCGAGCGTGGCGCTCATGGTCGGCTACGCCCGCGAACACGGCGTGCCGACAGGTCGGATGCTGCGCGGCACCGGCCTCACCGACCGTATCCTGACCGACCCGGACGCCCAGATCGACGCGCACACCGAGCTGGCGGTGGTCCGCAATCTGGTGCGCGCCCTCGCCGACGAGCGCCCGGCGCTGGGCATGGAGGTGGGTCGCCGCTACCGGATCACCACCTTCGGCATCTTCGGGTTCGCGTGCGTCAGCAGTCCCACGCTCGGCGAGGCGATCTCGTTCGCGCTGCGCTATCTGGAGCTGAGCTTCACCTTCTGCATCCCGGTAACCCGGTGGGGCCCGGGCGAATTCGTGGCGCACATCCACGACGAGGCGGTGCCGCCGGATGTGCGGCGGTTCCTCGTCGAACGCGACGTGCTGGCCATGCACCGGGTGCTGTCCGATCTGCTGGGCCGCCGCCCGCGCCTGCTGCGCGCCGAATTCGACTATCCCGAGCCGGAATACGTCGACGAGCTCACCGAAATCATCGGGGTGCGAGCCGCTTTCGGGCGGCCGCAGAATCTGTTCTCGCTCGACCCGTCCGCGCTGGGACAGCCGCTACCGCAGGCCAACGAGCACACCTGGGCCATGTGCCTGGCGCAGAGCCGGGATCTGGTGCACCGCCGCCGCGCCCGCACCGGGATCGCCGCCGAGGTGCGCGGGCGGCTGGTGCCGCGCGGCGGCGTCGACGGATTCGCCGCCCCGCCCGGAATCGATTCCGTCGCACGCGATCTCAATATGAGCACCCGCACCCTGCGCCGCCATCTGGACGCCGCCGGTACCAGCTACCGTGCCCTGCTGGACGAGGTGCGCCGCGCCCTCGCGGAGGAAATGCTCAGTGCCACACCACTATCGGTGAGCGACGTGGCCATCCGCCTGGGTTATGCGGAGGCGTCGACGTTCATCTACGCCTTCAAACGGTGGACGGGGACGACGCCGTCGGCGTATCGGCGCGAGCGGGTGCGGAGCTGAGTATCGCGGAACCGATTACGCGGGCCGCACCGAGTTCCGGCCGCCCATCGGGACGGTGTGCACGATCGAGGTGAGGCGGCGCCCGTCGACGATGTGCAGCAGCAGGGAGGGGTCGGGGGCGTAGTCGATCGGGACCTCGCCGGGGCGGCCGACCTCCCACTGGCCGCCGATCTGTGAGGAGACGCTCGGCGCGACCACCAGCTGCCGCCCGCCGAACAGCGTGCTGCCCATCGAGTGCATGTGCCCGGTCAGCACGCCGAGGATGCGGTCGTCGGCGGCCACGATCTGTTCCAGCCGCTGCGGGTTCCCCAGCCGGATGGGGTCGACGATGGTGTTGTACATCGGCACCGGCGGATGGTGCATGGCCACCAGGACCGCGGTATCGGTCGGGGTTTCCAGCAGCAGATCCAGCAGCCAGGTGTAGGTCTCGTCGGTGAGTTCGCCGCCGTCCGCGCCGGGAATGGTGGAGTCCAGCAGCGCGACCGTGAGCCCGTCCAGGTGCAGGGCCTGATTGATCGGCGTCTCGGCGGCCGGTTCGCGCAGCAGGGTCTCGCGCAGATTGCCGCGGCTGTCGTGATTGCCGGGCAGCACCCGCAGCGGCACCTCGGCCACCAGCGCGGCGCGCGCCTGCTCGTATTCCTCGACCTTGCCCGAGTCCACGATATCGCCGGTGACCAGGATGGCATCGGGGGTGCGCGGCAGCCCCGCCAGATACGCCATCACCCGCGCGGCCCGCTCGGCGCTGCGCGCATGCAGGTCGAAATGGGTGTCGCTGAGCTGTGCCAACAAAATCATCGGCAGTTCGCTTTCTCGTGGGGATCGCGCCGTTGCGACCGAGCGTGCCCGGCACGCCACCAGGCTATCGGTCGACTCCGGCCCTCGTCTGCATGAGCCTCGCCACCGAATATAGCCAGAAGGTATAGCGCCAGCTGGGAGGCGTCGCCGGAGAGGTCGATTACGGGTCGGCCCGTGGGCGCGCCGCCCGGGGCGGGGGCGTCAGTGCGGAATCTCCATGAGGCGGGTGATGAGCCGTTCGAATCCGGTTGTGCTGCACGGGTCGATGTGGAAATCGCCGTAGCGGCGGGTGTAGGTATAGCGTCCGTCGCCGTCGACATCGAACCAGCTGACGTAGCGGGGCGGCTGCGGGCGCGCGGCCCGCCGCTCCGGGCGAATCTCTATGTGCCCGTACCCGATTCGCGGCGCGGCCAGCAGTTCCCGCATGCGGCTCGCCACGGTCTGCTCGACGACGAAACCCGCGGATGCGCTGTTGTCCTGCAAGCGTTCCCAGGTCTCCACCATGCCGGCGGCCCGGCCCGCCGGTTGGTTCCCGGCCACCGCGGCGAAGACCTTCGCCACCAGGCCCGGCGATCCGACCTCGATCACCACATTGCCGCCGATATCCGGCTCCGGACCCGGCCGCTGCACCATGGTGACCCCGATATTCGCGGTCACCGCGCCGTAGGCCCGCAACGGCCGCTTCCGGGTTCCGATCATGATCAGCGACATATCGGGATCGGCCGCGGTCCGCAGCACCGGCACCAGGTCCGGGTCCTGCAGCACCGGCAGCCGCAGGCGGAGATCCCGCTCGATCTCCTCCCACTGCCGCTGCCAGGCCACCGAGGATCGCAGCGCCAGGGGCGCGGGCCACCGGTCCAACCCCAGCTGTCCCCAGGCGAAAATCATTTCGTCCGGGGTGAATTCGATTTTCATCCCGCCCGGCTACCTCTGGTCCCGCCCCGGATTCTCCCGACCGTGCCAATCGTCCGACGGCTCGAGCGCGTCTCCGCCGATCACCGGCGGCACCAGCGGCGTCAGCTCCCCGATGAGCTCGAGCTTGTTCCGCTCGTGCACCAGCAGCTCGGGCCGCCCCTTGCGCTCCTTGTCCTCTTCCCCTTTACCTTTCGCGCCCGGCGCACCCATCCCCGGCATGCCCGGCGCCCCCGCCCCGGCCGCCCGCGCGGCACCGGCGAGCGCACCACCGGCGGCAGCGGCCGGTACGGGCGCACCCGCAATGCTGCGCCCGGGCGCAGCGGAACCGGCACGGCCACCGGTGCCTCCGATGCCCCCGAAGCCCGGCATGCCGATTCCGCCCCGGCCCGCGCCACCGCCGGAGGTGCCAGCCCCGGAGCCGACCCCCGCGGGGTTCGTGGCCGTCGAATCGGTTCCGGCGGGGGATGTGACGGCCGGGCCGGTGGCCTGACTCCCTTGTCCGCCCGGCGAATTGCCGGAGGAGGCCGGATTGGTCGCGGAGGGATCGGGATTCTGCTGGTTGCCGCCTTGCGTTCCGTCCCTGGGGGAGTCGCCGCCGGAACCGCCGGAGGTTCCTGCCGAATGTCCGCCGTTCGTGCCGCCGTTCCCCCCGAGGCCGTTCGTGCCGATCCCGTCCGGGCCGGTACCGTTCGGCCCGGTGGGCGGGACGAACATCGGAACCTGTTGCCCCGCAGGTTCATACGTCGGTTTGTAGTGATTCGCCAGCGCCCACGCGGCGGCCTGCTGAGCCTCGGTGTCCGCGCTCGCCTGGCCCACCGCTTGGGCGGGGTTCTGTACGCCTTGCACTACGCCTGCCAGGTAACCGGTGCCAGCGGCGGGGTCGGTCGCAGGTATCTGCATCTTCACGATCTCGGCTCCGAATGCCGCACTCTGGATTCGGCTCTGAACGCTCTGGATGACGTTGTGCATGTCCGAGAGATCGTTGGAGAACTGTCGCGTGGCCTCGGCGATGGCGTTCGCCGTGGCGCCTTCCCAACTCTCCGCGATCGTCTTGTTCACCTTCGCGGACAGCCCCATATTGTTGAACATGAGCGCGTCGCCGACCTTCTGCCACGCCTGCGCGGACTGATGCATGATGCCGGGCATCATGAGGGCGACATTCTTCCGCATATTGTCGAGCGACATCCCGAAGAAGTTCTCGGTCCCCCCGGGAATGTAATCCGGATCGACCCCCGCTCCCTTGACCAAACTGGCTGCGCTGTCGGCACTCTGCAGCATCGACGCGGCGGCCTTGCTCTTGGTGACTCCATCCGGCGTGAGCGTGATGTCACCCGCCGCGACCGCGCCGAGGAATTGCCCCGGAGACGGGAACGTCCAGTTCGGATCGGAGTTGCTTCCCCCCATGGTCAGTTATCCTTCCCGATTGTGGGTTCGAGTGCCGTGGCTGCCTCGACAATGTGGTCGCAAGGCTTCAGCCCGGCCAGTTGACCTTGCGTGTGAACAATGATGTCGACACCGAAGTAGCCCGACTTCGTTCGCATGTCGATGGCGCACTCGTCGGCCTCGGTCTTCTGGGGAACCTGAATCGCATCCCTCCCGTTGATGCTCAGGCTCTGGAACTTTCCGGCGTACTTCTGTTTGTCCTCGTCCAGGGAGATATTGCCGGAGTCGAGTTGGAGAGTCTCGTCGTTCGAATTCCAGAAATCACAAGTGAGGAACGAGTATTCGGCGATCATGTCAGAGCCGCGCTTGCGGGTCGATGGATCGAATCCGATCTTCGTGATCACATCGTCGGGCACCCAGGTGCAGGGATCGAAGACGACCTTCGGGCGGCCGCCGGAACGTGTGTAGCTGGAATCCTGGGATGGCGGCTGGAGGCTGGAGGCGGTAAGGGTGGGCCGGACCTGCGTGGCCGATGGCGGCGAGGCGGTGGTGGTCGACGTACTTTCCGATGTCCCGTTCGTTCCACAGGCGCTCACCGATGCGGTGAGGGCAATCGCGAGCACCGTGCAGGTCGGTAGTCCATAACGACGCACTAGGCCATCTCCCTGCCCGCCGCAGCGATAGCCGCGGCGTTCGCTGCTTCGACTTCGTCTGTCAAGTTGGCCGCTCGAAGGATCGCCGCCTTCATCTTGTAGGCGGACGCTTCCGCTGCCTTCAATGCCTCGAATGCCTGCGTAGCCTTACTTTCGAAGCCTCGTTGCAGGCTTTGGGCGGAATCGAAGCCGCCGAACCCGTCGAGGTGCTGCAGTCGTACGACCTCGGCCTGTCGGTGCTGGAGCTGCTGCGCGAGCCAGTCGTAGTGGCCCGCAAGTTCATGAGCGGCACCGTCTTCGAGTTTGAATCGGCCCTCGACCGCCGCCTGCCACAGCCCGCCCGCGGCCTCACGTCCCAGAGTCATGCCATCCTCCCTGCAATCCCACGTCCCTCTACCTGGATTCGACGCGTCCCACTCCCGAACGGTTCCGTCTGATCATGAGCCAGTCCGCATGCGACTGTCGAACCGGGGCCTACCCGTCCAGCCTCACCCCCGTCAGCAACTCCTCCGGATCCCCCGTAATCACCCCACCCCCCACCGTCCAGAAATCCACCCCCGGCGCAGCCACCAGATCCAGCACCCCCGACTCCCGCCAAGGTGCCTCCAATCGCAACTTCCACGAGTGCAGATGGGTGCGCTCGTCCGGTCCCGACCTGTCGAACAGGGGGTCGCCCGCGAGGGCGTGGCCGATCCAGGCCAGGTGGACGCGGATCTGGTGGCGGCGGCCGGTGCGGGGGTGGACGGCGAGGACCGTGTGGGTGTCGGTGCGGAGGAGGGTGGTGAAATCGGTGCGGGAGGGATAGTTCTTGCCCGCCAACAGGTCTCGGTCGGCGACGGACCAGGTGTCGCCGGTGCGGGTGATGGCCTCGCGGGGGGCCGCGATGCGGACTCGGTTCTTGCGGCCGACGCTCAGGGGGAGGTCGATGATGCCGCGATCGGGGAGGTCGGTGGTGGCGGTGACGGCCAGGTACCACTTGTCCGCGGTGCGCTTGTTGAACTGCCGGGTGAGGGTGCCGTGCGCGGGCAGGTCCTTGGCCAGCAGGATCAGGCCCGAGGTGACCTTGTCGATGCGGTGGACCGGGTAGAGGGTCTCGCCGTGTTCGGCGGCCAGTTCGACGAGGTCGGTGTCGTGGCGTTCGCCGGTCACCGAGATTCCCGCGGGTTTGTCGAGGGCGAGGATGGCGTCGTCCTCCTCGATCCGGCACCGTTCCCGCAGGTGCGGCCAGTCCGCGTGTACCGTGGCCGGCTCCCTTCCATGTCGATCCGTCGGCGAAGGCGACAGTACCGGGGAGCCGGAACGCGGTCAGCGGGTGGCGTTCTCCAGATCGGTCAGGGCGGTGTCGAGGTGGTCGATCATGCTGGACAGGCGCGGGACCGAGCGGCGGCAGCCGACCAGGCCGAAATCGAGGGTGTCGGCGGTGCTGGTGACGGTGATGTTCATGGCCTGGCCGTCGAACGGGATGGACAGCGGGTAGTTGCGGTCCAGGCGCGCGCCCTGCAGATACACCGGCTTGCTCGGGCCGGGCACATTGGAGATGACGAGGTTGAACGGCATGCGCGGCAATGCCTGGAAACCGGGTACCAGCGTCAGGCCGATCGGCGACATGAGCAGCGCCGACAGCGCCACCGCCTCCAGCGGCGGCAGCTGGGCGTACACCTGCTTGGCGGCGAGCATGGAGGCGCTGATCGTCTCCAGGCGTTGCGCCGGATCGGCGATGTCGGTACCCAGGTTGCACAGCAGCGCCGCCACCATATTGCCGTCGGAGTCGGTCTCGGTCGCGCGGCGCACGTTCACCGGGACCATGGCGACCAACGGCTTGTCCGGCAACGCGTTTCGCTCCAGCAGGTAGGCGCGCAGCGCGGCCGACGACAGCGCGAGCACCACGTCGTTGACCGTCGTGCCGGTGGCGCGGCGCACGGCGTGGATGCGGTCGAGCGGCCACGACCCGACCGCGACGCTGCGGGCCCCGCCGATCGGCACATTGAACATGGTCGGCGGCGCGGACAGCGGCAGTTCCAGCCGTCCGTCGGTGAGCGCGCGCACCGCGGTCGCCGCCCCGCCGACGCCGGTTGTCAAGCGCGGCAGGGCCTTTCGCAGCTGATCCCACGGATTGCCCGCGGTGTCGTCGGGCTCGGGCTCGGGGCGGCCGATCGTCCACGGCGCCCGCAGCCGGGTGGCGTAGGGGTCGTCGGTGAGGGTGCGCTGCAGCAGCCGCAGCGCCGAGACCCCGTCCATGAGCGCGTGATGCACCTTGACGTACACCGCGAACCGATCACCCGACAGGCCCTCGATGACCCGGCCCTCCCACAGCGGCCGATGCCGGTCCAGCAGCGTGGAGTGCAGGCGGCCGACCAGATCGAGCAGTTCGGTGGGGCCGCCCGGCGCGGGCAGCGCGCACCGGCGCACGTGATACCCGAGATCGACCTCCGCGGCGTGCGACCAGACCACGCTCGAGAAGTTACCGAGGATTCGGCGCTGGCATCGTCGGAAGCGGCTCTGCACATCGGTGGTCGCCATCAGCTCCTCGTACAGCGACGCAACGAATCCGGGCCCGGCATCCGTCGGTGGTTCGAAGACCTGCAAACCACCGACATGCATTGGGTGCTCGCGGGATTCGGTCGCGAGGAAGATCGCATCGATCGGGTTGAGAAGATCCATCGGCTCCGCCTAACCGGGTGGGCGTGACGCCCGGGGTGTGTGAGGGAATGCGGCACCGTTGCCTGGAAACTGTGATTGGTTACTACTGTATCGCCCCCATGGCAACGCCGCGCCGGATCACACCGACCGACCGGTCGCCCTACAGCCAGCTCTCCTCGAGGTCGATCGTGGTCCGATCCAGCGCATCGAGAAGATCGAAAAGCGGTGCGGTGCGGGGTAGTTCCCATCGGAAGAAATATCGGGCGGCGGCGCGCTTGCCCGCGTAAAACGCATCCACGTTCGTGTTCCCGGCGTGTTTCTCCCCATCCATGGCCCCGGCATGTTTCTCCCGATCCATGGTCCCGGTGTGTTTCTCCCGATTCGTGGTCCCGACGTGTTTCTCCCGATTCGTGGTCCCGACGTGTTTCTCCCCATCCATGGTCCCGGCATGCTTTTGGCCGGGACCGCTCGCAACGACGGCCTGCGACAGCCAAATCCAAGCCACCGTCACATGCCCGACCGCCTCCAGATAGACGGACGAATTGGCCAGCGCCACTTCGGGATTCATATCCTCCCAGAGCGCGGCGGTGGTGGCGGCGACGCGGGAACAGGCCGCCCCCAACGCCGCCGCGAACTCCACGAGCTCCGCATCGCCGCTAGCCGTCGCCGCCGCGACCGTCGCGCCGATGGTCTCCAACAGCAGCGCGAGCGCCGCGCCGTTCTCCGCGGTGACCGCACGGCCGAGCAGGTCCAGGCCCTGAATGCCATGCGTGCCTTCATGAATCTGGTTGAGCCGGTTGTCGCGGTAGTGCTGCTCGACGTCGTAGTCGCGGGTGTATCCGGCCCCGCCGTGCACCTGAATGGCGAGATCGTTGGCGGCCAGGCACCACTGGCTCGGCCAGCTCTTGGCGATCGGGGTGAGCACGCGCAGCAGCAGCTCGGCGCGACGGAGCTCGGATTCGTCTGCGGCGCTGCGCTGTTCGTCGACCAGGGTGGCGCAGTACAGTTGCAGCGCCAGCGCGCCCTCCGCATACGCCTTCTGCGCCAACAGCATTCGACGCACATCGGAATGCATCACGATCGGCACCTGTGGGCCCCGGCCCTTGGCGGTGATCGGGCGGCCCTGTGGGCGGCTGCGCGCGTAGGACAGCGACTTCAGGTAGCCGGTGTAGCCGAGCGCGGTCGCGACGAGGCCGACGCCGAGGCGGGCCTCGTTCATCATCCGAAACATGTACGACAGGCCACGATTCGGCTCGCCGACCAGGTAGCCGACCGCGCCCGGCTCCCCGCCGGGTCGGAACGCGCCGTCGCCGAACACCGGCGCGGTATTGACGGTGCCGCGCCAGCCCATCTTGTGATTGATGCCCGCCAGCACCACATCGTTGCGTTCGGCGGGCGTGCCGTCGAGATACTTGGGCACGATGAACAGCGAGATCCCGCGGGTGCCCTCCGGCGCGCCCGGGATCCGAGCCAGCACCAGATGCACGATGTTCTCGGCGAGTTCGTGGTCGCCGCCGGAGATCCACATCTTCCGCCCGAAAACGCGATAGCTGCCATCCGGCTGCGGGACCGCCCGGGTGGTGATATCGGCCAGATTCGACCCGGCCTGCGGCTCCGACAGCGCCATGGTGCCGAAGTAGCGCCCCTGCACGATCGGCACCGCGAACCGCTCGATCTGTTCCGGACTACCATGCGCGGCAACAAGATTCGCATTCCCGATCGACAGCATGGCATAGCTGGCGGTAGCCGCGTTCGCGGCATGGAACCACGCCATACAGGCGGTGAAAACCGAATACGGCAGTTGCATCCCGCCGACCCGCGCATCCATCGCCGCCCCGATCAACCCCGCCTCGGCAAACGCCTCCAATGCCCGCTTCACCTCGGGCAGAACATGCACCTTCTCCCCATCGAAGGTCGGCTCGGCCAGATCACCCGCCCGATTGTGCGGAGCAAAATACTTGGCCACCAACCCCCGGCTGAGCTCCAACACCTGATCAAAGGTCTCCCGCGAATGCTCCCGATACCGATCCCGCCCCACCAGCCTGCCCACATCCAGCCACTCGTAGAGCAGAAATTCGATATCCCGAGCAGACATGATGAGCGAATCCATGGGACCACCCTGGTGGTCCGTCCGAGGCCGCGCAAGTGGACCCTCGGACGTCAGGCTCGGGTGCCGGTGATGAGTGGGGCCACGAAGCGTTCCAGGAAGAGGCGCTCCTCGTTGTCGTCGTGGCCGGGGACGGTGAGCAGAGAGACGATGATGCGGGTGAGCCAGCGGGCGGTGAGGGCGTTATCTGGTTGGGCGGCGGGCGGTTCGGTGGCGAACAGGGATGTTGCGATGGATTCGATTACCTCGGAGGTCTGGGCGAGTTCGAGGGTGATGCCTGCGTCGGCGGGGCGGAACCAGGCTATGAGGAGGGGGTCGGCGCGGACGGCGCGGAGGCTGGCCAGGACGCCCTCGACTATGCGGGCGGTGGGGTCGGGGATGGTGCGCAGGTCGGCGGTGAGGGTGGTGGCGAGGCGGCGGGCCTCGCGGTGGACGAAGGCCAGTTGTACGGCGCGGCGGCTGTCGAAATAGCGGTAGAGGGTGGCGCGCGAACAGCCTGCGGCCCTGGCGATATCGGCCATTTGGGTGGCGGCCACGCCGCGCTCGGCGAACAGGGCGGCCGCGGCGTCGAGGATGCGTTCGGCCGCCCGCAGCGAGCGCGGATCGCCCAGCCAGTCGTCGCTGCTCACGCGGCCGCCCGGAAGGGGACCGACACCGGCCAGCGCACATAGTTGCCGTCGGTGTAGCGGACCGCGTCGATGTCGACGGTGAAATCGGGGCAGCGGGCGAGTAGTTCCCGCAGCGCGATGGCGGCCTGCATGCGCGCGGCGGCCGCGCCGAGGCAGTGGTGGTTGCCGTTGCCGAAGGTGAGAATGTTCCGCGGCTGTCGGGTGACGTCGAGTTCCGCTGCGTCCGAACCATATTCGCGCTCATCGCGATTGGCCGACGCGTACAGCAGCAGTACCCGCCTGCCCGCCGGGATGGTGACGCCCTCGATCTCGACATCGCGAGTCGTGGTGCGCGCCAGGCCCTGCACGGGCGAGGTGAGCCGCAGGAATTCGTCCACCGCGCCCGGCATCAGGCCGGGGTCGTCGATCAGCCGCCGCCGCTGCTCCGGGTAAAGGGTCAGCAATTGCACTGCGCCCCCGAGGTTTCCGGTGGTGGTGTCGTTGCCGCCGGTGATCATGGTGAAGGCGAAGCCGAGGATTCGCAGAATGCCCGAGACATCGCCGTCGGCGCCGAGCCCGGAGGCCACCAGCAGCGAGACCGTATCGTCGCCGGGCGCCTTGCGGCGGCGTTCGATCAGCGCCGTGAAGTACTGCATCAGCTCGGTGACGGCGGCCTGCGCGGTCAGGACGCCCCCCGCCGCCGAGGCCGCCACGATCGCCTCGCTCCACTCGTCGAACTTCGACCGATCCGCTTCCGGCACACCGAGATAGTGCGCGACCACCATCGTCGGCAGCGGCTTGAACAACTCGGCCGAGATATCGCCGCCGCCCTCCGCCCGCAGCCGCTCGATCCGCTCGACCACGAATTCCCGTACGGCCGGGCTGATCTCCCGCACCTGCCGCGGCGTGAAGCCCTTGGCCACCCGCCGCCGGAATCCGGTGTGATCCGGCGGATCGGTGAACACGAACGGCCGATCCGCCCCCAGCCCGATCTCGCTGAGATTGTTGTAGTCGACGGTCAAACCCTGTGCGGAAGAAAAGGTTTCGGCATCCCGCACCGCATCGTACACATCGACATACCGCGACAGCACGTAGTAATCCGCATCCGCCCGCCCCGCCGGAACCACATGATGCACCGGATCGTGCTCCCGCAGCGCCGCATACATGGACCAGGGGTCCCGCCATGTCTCACCCGATCGGAGCTCGAAACGGGGCTTGTGAGACATATTGGTGCTCATGTCTCGAATGTAAGACAGGTGTTGGGTTATGTCTAGGTCCCGGCCAAAAGCGCGCCGGGACCTTGGGGGAAGCGCGCCGGGACCATGGGTAGGAGCGCGCCGGGTCCATGGGGGAGTGCGCTGGGTCCATGGGGAAGCGCGCTGAGACGTTGGGGGAGCGCGCTGGGACCTTGGGGGGTGCGCTGGGACGTTGGGGGAGTGCGCTGGTCCATGGGGGAGCGCGCTGGGACCTTGGGGGGAGCGCGCTGAGACGTTGGGGGAGCGCGCTGGGACCTTGGGGGGAGCGCGCTGGGACCTTGGGGGGAGCGCGCTGAGACGTTGGGGGAGCGCGCTGGGTCCATGGGGAAGCGCGCTGGGTCCTTGGGGAAAGCGGGCTGGGACCTTGGGGAAAGCGCGCCGGGACCATGGATGCGCCCGGACCGTGGGTAATGCTGCGCTGGGGCAGAGGCTTGGGCATGTAGGTGCCCGGAGTGCCCTCACACGCCCGGTCAGCGGATGCGGATCGGTTGGGTGGTTTGGTTCCGGCGGAGGTTGGTGGCTCGGGTGAGGAGGTCGCAGACCGTTTCCTCGGTGACCGGGTCGAAGGTGCGGTACCACTGGCCGAGGGTGTGGAACAGGGCCGGGGTTTCCAGGCAGACGACATTGTCGGCGCAGGACGCCAGTTCCCGGATGGGGCGGCAGGAGCCCACGGGGACGGCGTAGACCACGCGGGCGGCGCCGCGGGCTCGGGCCAGGGCGCAGGCGGCGCGGGCGGTGGCGCCGGTGGTCACGCCGTCGTCGACGAGGATCGTGAGTCGGCCGGTGATGGTCAGCGGGGCGCGGCCGTGGCGGAAGCGAGCCGTCTTGCGCAGCACCGCCTCTCGCGCATCGCGCTCCACCCGCGCCCGCTCGGCCGGTGTGATGAACGCGCGCAGTAAAGCCAGGTCCTCGCCGACCACGCGCACCCCGGACTCCGCTATCGCCCCGTACACCAGGCGCGGCCGCCCGGGAACGGACAACTTCTGCACCACCGCGACATCCAGCGGCGCACCGAGCGCGACGGCCACCTCGAAGGCCACCGGGACCCCGCCGCGCGGTAATCCGAGCACGATCGTGTCCGGGCCCCGAAAAGCCCGCAGGCGTGCGACAAGTCTTCGGCCGGCTTCACGGCGGTCGAGAAAGGGCATTCTTTTCACCCAGGTGCAGTCGGATAGAACAGGATCGAGCCGCTGTCGTGGACTCGGGGAAGGCAGCAGGTGGGTACTCTACGCTCGGTCGCCCGCGGAGCGGGCCGAATTGATCGCGAACACCTACCCTTTCGGTCTCGATTTCGCCGCAGGCGCTAGGGGTTGCAATTCGATCGCGATCGACCGGCGTACCCAATTCCCCTCCCGTACGATCGCGTTCGAGACTCCGGCGGCACAGGAGGAGGGGGAGGGAGTGGGACTTCGCATACCCGCGGCAGCCCGGCGCGGCGCGCACTGGTCGCGACGGTTCGCCGCGACCACGCCGGGCCTGATCGTGGCCATGGCCCTCGCCGCCGTTGTGCTGTGCCTGATCTCGGGCCTGGTGAGCGCGAACGAACTGGGCGGCAAGACCACTCGACGCGACGCCGCGCTACAGCGTTCGGAGCCACTGGCATACGCCGCGCAACGCCTGTATGTCGCCCTGTCGGCGGCGGATGCGGCCGCGGCCACCGCATTCCTGTCCGGCGGCATCGAATCGCCGGAAGTCCGAGCGCAATACCAGCAATCGCTGGCCGACGCCGCCGACGCGCTGGCCACCGCCACCGCGGGCGCGACCGATGCCCGGACCCGCGACATCGTCGCCCTGGTCGCCGCCGATCTGCCGGTCTACACCGGCCTGGTGGAATCGGCGCGAGCGAACAACCGGCAAGGCTTCCCGGTCGGTTCCGCGTACCTGCGCGAGGCGTCCGGGCTGATGCAGAATTCGCTGCTGCCCCATGCCGCCGAGCTCACCGGGCAGCGGCTGGCCGCGGTGCGCGCGGACCAGCGGGCCATCACCGGACCGCCCTGGTTCGCCCTGGCCACGCTGCTGGTGGTGCTGGTCGGCGCGGTCTGGGCGTCCCGGATCCTGGTGCGGCGCACCAATCGCCGATTCAATCTCGGCATCGTGGCCGGGGCGGGCGCGGCGGTGCTGGCGCTGCTGTGGATCGTGGCCGCGACCGCCGCCGCGCACGGCGCGGTCGACACCGGCTGGTCGGGCCCCACGGCGCGCAGCGAAAACCTGGCACAGGCGCGGATACTGGCGCAGCAGGCGCGCACCGACGAGACCCTGGAGCTGATTCTGCGCGGCGACATCCAGGCCACCGAGCGCGACTTCGAGGCCAAGACCGGCCAGCTGCGCGACGAGCTGGCGAATGTGTCCGGACCGGATAGTCCGGCGCGGCAGCAGTTCTCGCAATGGTCGGCCGGGCATCGCAAGCAGATCGACAGCTACACCATCGCGAACTACCGCGACGCGGTGAACCAGGCCATCGGCCCGGCCCCCGATTCCTCGGCGCACCTGTTCGCCGGGCTCGACACCACGCTGCGCGACAGCCTCGACCACAATCGCGTACAGCTGCGGCGGCAGATCGGGGACGCGGGCGATGTCTGGTTCGGGTCCGACGCGGGCACACTGGTGCTGATGGTGTTCGCGGCCGCCGCGGTGGTGGTCGGGGTGTGGCCGCGACTGAAGGAGTTCCTGTGAGGAGCGCGCGTCTGCCGCGCACGGCGGTGCTGCTGGCCGGGTTGCTGGTGGCCGGATGCGGTGCGGATGTCGCCGTGCCCGCGAGCCCGGCGGTGTCCGCGGTGAAACCCATGCCGCCGGGCGCGGCCCCGGTCACCGGCATGGCCCCGCCCGACAACAGCTGCGATGCGGAGGCGAGCCTGCGGCCCGGGCCGAACTCGGCGACCATCGCGCCGGGTTCGACCATGGACCGCATTCGCGCCAAGGGCCGGTTGACCGTCGGCGTCGACCAGAACACCTACCTGTTCGGCTTCCGCGATCCGGCCAGCGGGCAGCTGCACGGCTTCGACATCGACCTCGCCCGCGAGCTCGCCTTCGCCCTGCTCGGCGACCGCGACAAGATCGAATTCCGGTCCGTGGCAACGGCCGATCGGGTGCCGGTGCTACAGCAGGGTCAGGTGGATCTGGTGGTGCGCACCTTCTCCACCACCTGCGACCGCCGCCGCGATGTCGACTTCTCCAGCGTGTACTACCGTGCGGCGCAGCGCATTCTGGCCCCGCGCGGGTCCGGGATCACCAAGGCCGAGGAACTGAGCGGCAGGCGGGTGTGCGTCACCTTCGGCGCGGACTCGGCCGCACCACTGCTCGCGCTGCCGAAACCGGCGAGCGTGCTCGGCGTCGAGAACTGGACCGACTGCCTGGTGGCGCTGCAACAGGGCCAGGTCGACGCGATCAGCACCGACGAGTCGATCCTGGCGGGCCTGGCCGCGCAGGACGACAACCTCCAGGTGGTCGGCGCGCCGATGGGCTTCGAGAACTATGCCGTCGGGGTGCCGAAGGGGCAGAGCGACATGGTGCGTTTCCTCAACGGCGTGCTGGAGCGGATTCGCACCGACGGCACCTGGCAGCGGCTCTACGACGCGAATCTGACGGCGCTCGGCCCCGCGCCCGCCCCGCCGCCCGCCCGGTACAGCGATTGAGGCGCCGATGAACGTCCTGACCCTGCCCGAAATCGACGCCGAAATGGCCACGCGCACAAGCGAAGTCGACGCCATCACGGCCACCCTGCTGGAGCTGGACAAGCATCCGGGCCTGACCCTGCTGCGCGGCTACGCGCCCACCGGCACGACCGCCGAGCGCTGGCGACCGGTGCGGCAGCTGCTGGACCTGATGTGGGAGGACTACGGCCGCCTGCAGACGATCCTGAACGAGGCCCGTACCCTGCGGTCGCGCCGGACCAGGCCGACCGACGCCGACCGCGCCGAGCTGACCCGCATGCTGCGCGACCGCCCGTACGAGGCGTCGCGCACGCCGATTCCGCTGGCGCAGCGCTCGCTCACCGGGCCGAGCGAACAGGTGCTGTTCGTCGGCATCGCCGACACCCTGCACCGCATGCGCGACTGTTTCCCGGTGATCGCCGCCTTCCTCGACTCGGTGGACGCGATCAACAGCCGGGTGCTGACCGGGCTCTCGCCGCTTCAGGTGCGGCTCGACGAATACGGCGGGGCCACAGCGGAATTGCGCGCCATCGCGGAGGGCGTCGCCGAGCTGCTGAGCCGTTCGGCGACCGACCCGCTGTCGTTCACCCCCGCCGACGTCGACGCCCGCATCGAGCGCCTGACCCAGCGGCTGCGCGGCGAGGCGGACACGCTGACCACGCTGCGCGCCATGGGCGTGGACTGGGCCGCGTCCGTCGCGGAGACCCAGGCGCTGCTCGACGACCTGCGCGCCGCCCACGTCCGGGCGGAGCAGGTGCGGATCGAGGCGGAGCGCAAGATCCGCACCGCGCCGCTTCCGGTGCCCCCGGACCCGTCGGCGCGGTTGCAGGCGGAATTGGATGCGCTCGCCGGGCCCGGCGGGAACGGCGGCGGGGACGCGATCGTCGAGGTGGCGGGGCGGGGCGCCGCGACCGTGATCGAAGGGCCCGGCGGTGTTTCGCGGATCGTGCCCGGCGCACCGGTGAAACCCGTTGTGCGGCGGGTCGGTTCGATATCGGATGCCACGGCGCTGCTCGACCTGCGCCGCCGCATCGCCGAGGCCGCCGAGATCGTCGCCGCCGACGAGGGTTTGGCCCGCGGGCTGCTGGATCGGCGGGCGGAGCTGCGCGGTCGATTGACCGCCTATCAGGCCAAGGCCGCCCGGCTCGGGGTCGGCGAGGACCGAGAGGTGCTGGCCTGCAACCAGATTGCCGCGGGCCTGCTCTCCCGCACGCCGTGCGACCTGGCGGCCGTGACCCGGTCGGTCACCGACTATCAGCAGATCATTGCGGAGAAATCGGGGAGGCGGGGATGAAGTGCACCGAACCGGGTTGCGGCGGAACGATTCTCGATGGTTACTGCGATACCTGCGGGACGGCGCCCGCGCCGGACCCGGCGACCGAGGGCACCGTCGCCATGACCCTCGCCATGACGGGACCGACCTCCGGCACCCGTTCGGCGCGCACCCGGTCCGCCTCCGCCCGGTCGCGGCGCGGCCGCCTGGGCGCGGGCATGGTCGAGGTGCCGCGCGTTCCCCGGGTCGATCCGGCCACCGCCGTGCTCACCGACCCGCAGGTCCCGGAGAACCGGCGCTTCTGCGCCAACTGCGACCGGCCCGTCGGCCGATCGCGCGACGAGATGCCGGGCCGCGTCGAGGGGTTCTGCCCGCACTGCGGCACCCGCTTCTCCTTCACCCCCAAGCTGCGGCGCGGCGATCTGGTCGGCGGGCAGTACGAGGTCGCGGGCGCGCTGGCGCACGGCGGGCTGGGCTGGATCTATCTCGCCGTCGACCGGAAGGTCAACGACCGGTGGGTGGTGCTGAAGGGCCTGCTGAACTCGGCCGATCCCGACGCCATGGCCGCCGCGGTGGCCGAGCGCCGGTTCCTGGCGCAGGTCGAGCATCCGAATATCGTCAAGATCTTCAACTTTGTCGAGCATTCCGGCCGCGACGGTGGCACCGTCGGATACATCGTGATGGAGTATGTCGGCGGCACGTCGCTCAAACAGCTGTTGCGCGAGCGCCGGGCCACCGAGGGTTCGTTTCTGCCGCCCGCGCAGGCCATCGCCTACGTGCTGGAGATGCTGCCCGCGCTCGGCTACCTGCATGCGCTGGGCCTGGCGTACTGCGATTTCAAGCCCGACAACGTGATGCAGACCGACGACCGGCTCGAGCTCATCGACCTGGGCGCGGTCATCGCGATGGACGACGAGGCCAGCGCCATCTACGGCACCCGCGGCTATCAGGCCCCCGAGATCGCCGACACCGGGCCCACGGTCGCGACGGAGGTCTACACCGTCGGCCGCACCCTCGCGGTGCTCATGCTGGAGGTGCCGACGCGCAACGGCTATTTCGCCGAACTCCCCGGCCCGAAGGACGCGCCGCTGCTGGCCCGGCACGAGTCGCTGCACCGGGTCCTGTTGCGCGCCACCGACTCCGATCCGGGCGCGCGCTTCGGGTCCATGGACGAGATGGCCGACCAGCTCACCGGCGTGCTGCGCGAGGTGCTCTCCGCGGAGGACGGCGTGCCCCGACCGGGGCCGTCGGTCACCTTCGGCCCGCCGCGCGCCGCGTTCGGCGTCGGCGACAGCGCGCCGGATCCGGCGGAAATCGTTGCCGGGCTGCCGGTTCCGCTGGTCGACCCGACCGACAGCGGGGCGGCGCTGCTGGCCACCACGGGCGGCACGACGGTGGCCGAGCTGGAACCGGCCTTCGCGGCCGGACTGCGCTCGGTGGTCACCGGGGGAGCCGAATCGGTGGAGATTCCCCTGCGACTGATCCGCGCCGCCCTCGAATCCGGTGCCGCGGTGGACGCGCAGCAGCGCATCGAGGCGCTGATGCCCACCCCGGGGGAGGATTGGCGGTTGATCTGGTATCGCGGGCTGGCCCGCCTGCTGGTGTGCGAATACGACGCGGCGGCAGCCGAATTCGACGCGGTGTGCGCGGCGCTGCCCGGCGAGGCCGCGCCCAAACTCGCCCTGGCGGTCGCGTCCGAACTGTGCGGCGGACCCGAGGGCAGCCCCGACACCGACCCGAGTGTCGAGAACGCCCGTGCGGCACGGTATTACGAGACGGTCTGGCGCACCGACCACGCCTACGTCAGCGCCGCCTTCGGCCTGGCCCGCCTCCGCCGCGCCGCCGGCGACCGCGCCGCTGCCGTCACCGTCCTGGACCAGGTGGAACCCGCCTCGGCCCTGTACACCGAGGCCCGCCTGACCGCCGTGGAAACCCTGCTCGCCGACCGCGCCCCCGCCGAGCTGACCGAAACCCTGCTCCGCGACTGCGGCACCCGCATCGACGTCCTCACCATCGACTCGAAACTCCGCGCCGCCCAAGCCCGCCACCGCGTCCTCACCGCGGCCCACCACTGGCTCTGCGCAGGCAACACCGCCGAAGCCAGCACCCCCCTCCTGTCCCACCCCCTGTCCGACACCGGCATCCGCACCGCCCTGGAACACTGCTACCGAGCCCTGGCCCACGAATCCGACAACATGTGGACCCGCTTCACCCTGGTAGACCAGGCCAACACCATCCGCCCGAGGACCACGTTGTGAACGGGCCGACGAGAGCCCGGACAGCGCAACCGAGCGGCCCCCCAGCGCCCCCGGAGGCACAAGCGCTGTCCCCGAGAACCTCCACCGCTCCGCCGGGACCGTATCCCGTTGCGGTGAGCCAACATACCGCCGCACCGAAGCATCCTCCCGTTGCGCCCGGCCGGGATGACGTAGCCCCAAGACCACATATCGTTTCCCTCGCACCGGACGTAGTCGGACCGAGACCTCATGGCGTTGCGCCAAGACCGAATACGGTTGCGCCAGAACTACATCACGTTGTGTCGGAGCTGCACGTTGTTGCGCCGGAACAGCATTCCATCCTGTCGAGCCTGTGTACGGTCTCGCCGAGGCTATGTACCGTCTCGCCGGGGTTGTGTGTCGTTTCGCCTGGGCTGCATGCCGTCTCGCCGGGGTTGTGTGTCGTCTCGCCTAGGCTGCATGCCGTTTCGCCGAGGCTACGTAGCGTTTCGTCGAGCCTATGTACCGTCTCACCGAGCGTTAGCGAGGTGGGGCGGTGAGTGGGGTGACGATGGGCCTGCGCTGTCCGGGGTGTGGGTATCGGATTGCGGTGGCGGATCGGTTTTGTGAGGAGTGTGGGCGGGAGTTGGCGGTTCGGCGGGCGGTGTTGCCGGAGGTCGAGGGGGGTTCGGGGGACGGGTGTGCGGAGTGTGGGGGGATGGAGTTCGATGGGGATGGGTACTGTGCGGGGTGTGGGGAGTTGCGGCGGCCGCCGGATCGGGGGGAGGCGGATCTGGGTGCGGTGCAGCTGATTACCGACCGCGGGCTTGCGCACGCGCGGAACGAGGATGCGGTCGCGGCGGCGGTACTCGAGGACGCGGCGGGGCCCGCGATCGTGATCGCGGTATGCGATGGGGTGTCGACCTCGGAGAATCCGCAGGTCGCCTCTAATGTCGCCGCCCGCACCGGCGTGGCTGCCTGCCTGGCCGCGCTCGCCGCCGACCGGACCGCGTCCGAGGCGGTCGGCACCGGGCTAGAGGCGGCGTCCCAGGCGGTGCGCGCGGTGGGTGTCGCCGACGGGCACGCGCCGTCGTGCACCTACGTGTCGGCCGTGCTGCGCTCCAACGACACCGGCGAATCCGAGATCACCGTGGTGAATATCGGTGACAGCCGGGCGTATTGGCTGGCCGCCGACAAATCCGCGACACCGTCGCGGCGGCTCACCGTGGACGACTCGTGGGCGCAGGCCCTCGTCGACGCGGGCGCCATGACCGAGGAGGCCGCCATGCGCGACCCCCGCGCCCACGCCCTGATCCGTTGGCTCGGTGCGGATTCCGACCATCGCGCCGCCGACACCCGGGTGACCTCGGTGCGCGTACGCGGCCCCGGCGTGCTGCTGCTGTGCAGCGACGGACTGTGGAACTACCTGTCCGCCGCCGACGACCTGGCCGCCCTCGCGACCGCGGCCGAACCCCGCAGCGCCGCACGAGATCTCGTCGAATACGCCCTGCGCGGCGGCGGCAGTGACAACATCACCGTCGCACTGGCACCCGTGATGCCCCAGCAGTAGGAGAGGTACGTTGAGTTCGCAAGCAACCGAGGGTATTTCGGTCGTCGTCGACCAGAATCAATTCCTGGCCGAGGGGGCGGACACCGTCGACGCGGTGGTGACCGTGGAAACCGCCGAGGATTTCGCGGTGGCCGCCCCGCCCCCGGAACGGTTGGAGATCATCATCATCGACTGCTCGGGGTCGATGGGCGCGGGCGACCGCTTCCCGGGCGCGCGGCGGGCCACCCTCACCGCCCTGGACGAGCTGCCCGACGGCACCCTGTTCGCCATCGTGCAGGGCACCGCCGAGGCGCAGGTGGTGTTCCCGCGCCGGGGCGCGCTGCAGCGGGCCGGACACGAATCCCGCACGGCCGCACGCAATGCGCTGGACAAGCTGCGCCCCTACGGCGGTACCGCCATGGGCACCTGGCTCGGGCTGGCGCGGCAGATCGCCCAGCAGCACCCGCAGGCCATGGCGCACGCCATCCTGCTCACCGACGGCAAGAACGAGCACGAGAAGCCCGAGCAGCTGGCCGCCGAGATCGCGCGGTCGCAGGGCGTTTTCACCTGCGACTGCCGCGGTGTCGGCACCGATTACGTGGTGGCGGAACTGCGTTCGATCGCCTCGGCCCTGCACGGCAGCGTCGACGTCGTCAAGGAGGGCGCGCAACTGGCCGCCGACTTCCAGGCCATGATGCGGACCTCGCTGGCGAAGACGATTCCCGAACTGACACTGCGGGTGTGGACCCCGGCGGGGGCCACCGTGCGCTTCGTCAAGCAGGTCGCGCCGACCATCGAGGACCTGACCGACCGCCGCGTCGAGACCGGGCCGCAGCTGGGTGAATACCCGCTCGGCGCGTGGGGCACGGAGGACCGCGACTATCACGTCCAGATTCGCGTCGAACCCGCCGCCGCGGGCCGCGAGAAGCTCGCCGCCCGGGTGAGTGTCGTCGCCGCCGGTGAGGTGGTGGGCCAGGGCCTGGTGAAGGCCGTGTGGACCACCGACACCGAACTGTCGGCCCGCATCAGCCGCCGCGTCGCGCACTACACCGGCCAGGCCGAGCTCGCGCAGGTGGTGCAGGACGGTTTGGCCGCCCGCAAACAGGGCGACATCGACACCGCCACCGCCAAGTTGCAGCGCGCGGTGGAGCTGGCCGCGGAATCCGGCAACGAAGGCACCGCGAAGCTGCTCCGCAATGTCGTGGAGGTGGACGAGCGCACCGGCACCGTGCGGCTGCGCCGCGGCGTGGACACCTTCGACGAGATGGCGCTCGACGCCCGATCCACGAAAACCGCTCGGGTACGGAAGGAGCCGTGATGGTCAGCTGCCCCGACGGCCACCTGTCCACCGCCACCGACTACTGCGACGTGTGTGGCACCGCCATCGGCCCGGTGACCGAGGCCGCCGCGCCCTCCGCGCGCTGCCCCGCATGCGATTCCCCGATCGACGGCCGCTTCTGCGAAGTGTGCGGCCACGATTCGGCCCTGCCCGCCCCCGTCCCCGAGCCGTCGCCCGCCCCCACCATGACGGCACCGCCCACGATTGTGGCTGCGGCCGAGGGCAATTCGAACGTCCCGCCGGTCGAGGAGTCGGCGAACCGCACCGCCTGGGTCGCCATCGTGACCGCCGATCGTGAGTTCTACGAACGCGTCCGCGCCCGCAAGGGCCCCGACGCCGACCGGGTGGAGTTCCCCGACTACTACCCGCAGCGCCGAATAGGCTTGCAGGGCACCGACTTCCTGATCGGTAAGCGCAGCGTCTCGCAGGGCGTGTACCCGGACATCGACCTCGGCATCCCCCCGGTCGACATCGGCGTCTCCCGCTCGCACGCCCGCATCCACCTGGACGGCGACACCGTCACCGTCACCGACCTGGGCTCCACCAACGGCACCAGCCTCAACGGCAGCGACGACCTCATCCCCCCGCACACCCCGATCCCGCTGCACCCGGACGACCGAATCCACGTGGGCGGCTGGACCACCATCACCGTCACCCGTGGCGCGCCGGGCGACGGCTAGCTGGGCAGGAAACGGCTTGCGTCACGGAGCTTTTCGACGACGGCGGCCGGGGCCTTGGCGGGGGAGCCCGCGTCGTAGGGCGGCTGGGGGTCGTATTCGGTCAGGAGTTGGATCGCCATGGCGTGCTCGTCGCCCGCGATGGCGCCGACCAGGGTGAGGCCCATATCGATACCGGAGGAGACGCCCGCGGCCGTGACGTACTTGCCGTCGAAGACCACGCGTTCGGAGGTCGGCGTCGCGCCGTACTCGGCGAGCGTGTCGAGGGCCAGCCAGTGCGTGGTGGCGCGGCGGCCCCGGAGCAGTCCGGCGGCGGCGAGCAACAGCGATCCGGTGCAGACCGAGGTGGTCCACGTGCTGGTGGCGTCGACCGCGCGCAGCCAGTTCAGCAGGGTGTCGTCGGTCATCCGGTCGTTCTGGCCCGGCCCGCCGGGGACGACGACGATATCGGGCCGCGGCACCTCGGCGAAGGTGCGCCGGGCGACCAGCGCGAGGGAGTCCTCGTTGTCGACCACCGGCCCGGCCTGCTCGGCGACGAAAACCGTTTCGGCGCCGGGGATTCCGCACAGTACCTGGTACGGGCCGACCGCGTCGAGCGCGGTGAACCGATCGAACAGGACGATCGCGATCTGCATGTCCCACTTACCTTTCCGTTGCGGGCGCCTGGAAGCGCCGCCGGTATTCGGCGGGCCCGGAGCCCAACGCTCTGATGAAGGCGCGGCGCATCGCCTCCGGCGTGCCGTAGCCGCTGTCCCGGGAGATCGCGCCGATATCGGCGGCGGTGTCCTCCAGCAGCCGCCGCGCGTGCTCGAGCCGCACCCGCTCCACATACCGCCCCGGCGGCATCCCCGTCTCCTCCCGGAACGCCCGCGCGAAGTGCCGGGGCGAGAGCCGGGCGCGGGTCGCCAGCGCCGCCACCGACAGATCGTCGTCCGGGTGGTCGCTGATCCAGCGCTGCACGTCGCGCAGCGGCTCCCGCTGCGCGGTCTGCGCGGACAGCTGGGCGCTGAACTGGGCCTGATTGCCCGGGCGGCGCAGGAACACCACGAGAGTGCGCGCGATCGTGAGGGCGACATCGCGGCCGCAGTCCTCCTCGACCAGCGCCAGCGCCAGATCGATCCCGGCGGTCACCCCGGCCGAGGTGGCAATGTGGCCGTCGCGCAGGTAAATCGGCTCGGCCTCCACGGTGACCGCGGGATGGTCGCGGGCCAATTCGTCGCAGAAGGCCCAGTGCGTGGTCGCCCGCCGCCCGTCGAGCAGCCCGGCCTCGGCCAGAATGAACGCGCCGGTACAGACCGAGACCAGGCGATCGGGCCGCTGACCCGCGACCCACGCGACCACCCGCGGGTCGGTCGCGCGACTGCCGGGCCCGCCCGGAACCAGCAGCGTGTGCGGCTGTTCGGCGGCGGCGAGCGTGCTGTCCGGAACGACGGTCAGCCCGCTGGAGGTCCGCAGCGGCAGCCCGTCGACCGATGCCGTGCGGACGCGATAGGCGCCGGGGGCGAAATGCTCGGCCCCCGCGAACACCTCCATCGGACCGGTGACATCCAGGCTCTGCACCTCATCGAAGAGCACGATCAGCACGGTCCGAGACACGTACCGATCGTCGACCGGATCGGCCGTGTCCGCAATGACGAACTTCCCACCTTTCCTGCCATTCACCGAGGAAAAACGGGGCAAAAGTCTGGTTGAAAGCACATCCTCGGAGTGATCGGTTTGTCGTGGTGGATGAAACCTGCGAGCGTCATTCATACCCCTGGACAAAGGGGGTGGTAGTGCTCACATTTACACTGCCCCGACCCGGTAGTACAAGGAGCACCACAATGCCAGCTAGTCCAGCTATGCGCGATCTGTTCCGGCGCAAGCCCATCGAGCTGATCGAGGACGAGTCCTCCGGCGGATTGCAACGGGCCCTGGGCCTGTGGCAGCTGACCGCGATCGGCGTCGGCGGGATCATCGGCGCCGGAATCTTCGCCCTGGCCGGTTCGATCGCACACGACACAGCCGGCCCGGCGGTGCTGGTCTCGTTTCTCATCGCGGGTGTGGCCAGCGCCGCGGCCGCACTGTCCTACGCCGAGTTCGGCGGCCTGATCCCCAAGGCGGGTTCGGCCTACACCTACGGGTACGCGGTGCTCGGTGAGCCGGTCGGCTGGTTCATCGGCTGGGATCTGCTGCTGGAATACACCGCGATCGTCGCGGTGGTCGCCATCGGCATCTCCGGCTACATCGAATATCTGTTGGAGCAGTTCCACATTCACCTGCCGGTCTGGATGCTGGGCGCGCCCGGCACGGGGCATGGGCACAGGGTGGACCTGTTCGCCGTGCTGCTGTGCCTGTTCATCGCCTTCCTGCTGAACCTGGGCATGAAGTCCGCGGCGCGGTTCGAGACGGTCCTGGTCGCCGTGAAGGTCGTGGTCGTGCTGATCGTGATCGTGGCCGGCGTGTTCTTCGTCAAGGGCGGCAACTACCACCCGTTCTTCCCGTTCGGTTTCGGCGGCGCGGTCACCGGCGCCTCGACCGTGTTCTTCGCGGTGTTCGGTTACGACGCCATGTCCACCGCGGCCGAGGAGTCGGTGGACGCGAAACGCCATCTGCCCAAGGCCATCGTGCTGTCGCTGGCCATCTCGATGGTGCTGTACGTGCTGGTGTGCCTGGTGCTGACCGGTATGCAGCACTACACCGAGATCGATCCGAAGAGCGGTCTGGCGACGGCGTTCAAGTCGGTCGGCCTGCCCGGCCTGGGCAGCCTGATCGCGGCCGGCGCCATCGTCGGCATCATGACCGTGCTGTTCACGTTCATGCTCGGCGTCACCCGGATCTGGTTCTCGATGAGCCGGGACGGCCTGCTGCCCAAGTGGTTCGCCAAGACCCACCCGACCCGCCACGTGCCCAGCCGCATCACCTGGATCGTGGGTGTCGCGTCGGCGGTGATCGCTGGCCTCCTGCCGATCGGGCAGGCCGCGGAGCTGACCAATATCGGCATCCTGCTGGCCTTCGTGGTGGTGTGCGCCGCGGTGATCGTGCTGCGCTACCGCCAGCCCAACCTGCCCCGCACCTTCCGCACCCCCCTCATGCCGTTCATCCCGCTGGTAGGCATCGGCGCCTCGATCTGGCTGGTCACCTACCTGGAGCCGATCACCTGGATACGGTTCGCGGTATGGTTCGCGATCGGCGCAATCGTCTACGTCGCCTACAGCCGCCGCCACTCCCTGCTGGCACGAGGCGCGACGGACGAGGGCCCGACGGCGAAAACACCTGTCGCCTAGCCCCATAGCCGAGGGCTCTCCTGCAATTCCGGCATGCTTCGGCCGGAACCCACTCTGTTGCAGGAGATCCCGGCCAAAAGCACGCCGGGATGACGAGCGGAACTTCTCCCGGCGTGCTGTCCCGTTTGGTCCCGGCGTGCTTTTGGCCGGGACCTCCCGGAGGATTCCGGCCAAAAGCGCGCCGGAATCACAAGTGGTTCAACGCTTTCAGCGGCGTGAACTCATTCCGAGGGCAAGGATGAGCAGCCCGCCACCGATCCACCCCTGCACCGTCAGCCGCTCGCCCAGGACGATCGCGGCCAGCACCGTCGTGGTCAGCGGTTCGAGCAGTGTCGCCATAGCCGCGAAAACTGGTGCGGCGGTGCGCAATCCACGCAGGTACAGCGTGTAGGCGAGGGCCGTGGGGACGCTGCCGAGATAGGCGGCGATGGCCAGCACGTCGGGTGTGAGGGGGAGCGCCATGCCGAAGCGCAGCGCCGCGGGGGCGAACAGTACCCCGCCGGTGAGCATGCCGAATGCGGTGGTGCGCAACGGATCCAGGCCCTCGACGGGCGTGCCGGTGAACAGCGTGAGCACGGCGAAACCGGCCGCGGACAGCAGCGCGAAACCCACGCCGAGCACGAGTCCCCGGCCGCTGCCCACGCTCCCGGGCGACCAGGTGAGCAGGACGAGCCCGATCACCGCGACGCCGATGGACAGCAGCGTGGCGGGGGCGGGCAGGCGACGGTCGCGCACGGCCGCGCCGAGGGCCACGAACACCGGCAGCATCCCGATGGTCGCCATCGTGGCGATGCTGACCGAAATGTATTGCACCGCAAGGAAGAAGCACACCTGAAAGGCGCCCAGCAGGACGCCGGTGACCAGGATGCGGCGGGCCGCCGCGCGGGTGCGCGGCAGCCCGCGCAGCCCGCCCGAGACGGCCAGCAGTGCGACGGCCAGCCCACCGCCCAGCAGCAGGCGATAGACGGCCACCGCCACCGGATCCAGATGTGCGTGCCGGGCCAGCAGGGAACCGGCGAGACCGCCTGTGCCCCAGAGGATTCCGGCGGTGATCAGGGACAGAGCGGATCGGTCGCGCGCGGGCGCGCCGAGAACGATGGACATGTGTGTGAAAGCTCCTGCGTCGAAGGACTGTGGAATCGACGACGCGGGGCAGTGCTACCGATCTGGGTACCGAGAGCCGGCACTACGAATCAGCCGGACGGCCGTGCCGCCCGGCTGCGGAACCACCCCGCTCAGAAGGCAGGGGGCGGAGTGACTTTGAAGATTCGGTGCACGAGGGTGACTGTACCTCAGCGGAAGAAGGCGTTCATGCCGGGCACGTCGGACAGGAAGGTCTCGATCGCGGCGATCCGGCCGTCGCGCAGGCGGCAGACGCTGGACAGGTACTCGTCGAGTACCGCGTCGTCGTGGCGGGCGGTGTTGTGCAGCGACAGCGCGACGTTCTCCCGGCTGACCAGGATGTGCAGCAGCTCGAAGTTCAGCCCGTAGCCCGCGATGGTGCGGGCCCGCTCGGTGACGGCGTCGGCGCCGACCGCGACGCCGGAGACGGTGTTGTCGCCGGGCAGCGTCCAGGTGGCGTCGTCGTGCAGCAGCGCGCGCAGCGCGTCCCAGTCGCGGGTGCTGAGGGCGGCGTGGAACTGCTTGCCGATGGCGTAGGCGGAGGTCATGAGGGCTCCTCGACTGTAAAGTGTTAAAGCAACGATCGTTGCTTTAATGGACACTACGCCCCGCCCGCCTGTAATGCAAACATCATTGCGTTAATCTGATTCCATGGACACCGAGACGCGCACGCGTCGCCCCGGCGGCCGCAGCGCCCGGGTGCGGGCCGACGTGCACCGCGCGGCAATCGAATTGGTGAGCGAGCTCGGTGCCGATCAGGTGACCATCCCCGTCGTCGCCGCCCGCGCGGGCGTCACCGCGAGCACGGTCTACCGGCGCTGGGGCACGCTCCCGGCGCTGCTCGCGGACGTCGCCACCGTGCAGGCCGAGCAGGCGCCCGAGCCGACCGGCAGCCTCGATGTGGACCTGGCGAACTACGCGGCGTGGACCCTCGCCGAGCTGTCCCGGCCGGGCGGCATCGCCTTCTTCCGCGCCGAGGTGGCCGCCGACGTCGACGAGCGCCGCGCCGGAATGCGCGACTGCCTGCGCCGGGTGAGCGCCCGCTTCGACACCGCCCTCACCGCCGCCCGCGCCCGCGGCGAGCACCCACCCGCCCTCGAGGCCGTCCTGGACCGCATCGTCGCGCCCATCTACTTCCGCGTCGTGTTCGCCATCCCGGGAACCGACGAGGAGTACGCCCGCGCGCTCGCCCGAGAACTGGCGGGCTCCGAGTAGCCCTTCCACTGTGTCCAATTGGACACACCCGCCGCTTTCCCCCGGTGTGTCCACCCAGATCCGACCAACGCATATGTAAGACTGTCCCCGCACAGTAATGCACTCCTCCTGGAGAGGAACGTCCATGACGAATTCTGTGGCATCACTGGATCTGCCCCACCCCCTCGTGGTCACACTGGGGAATCTGAAGGGCGGCGTCGGGAAGACTACTTCCGCATTTTTTCTGGCCGGTTATTTCGCGACCGTACACGGTTTGCGGGTGCTGGTCATCGATGCCGACCCGCTCAGCCAGACCGGATATTCCTGGTATCGGCGGCTGGGGCGCGGGGAGATCGAGGTACCTTTCACGCTGATCGCATTTCCGTCCCGGCACGTCGACGATTGCATCGCCGATAATGCCGAGGACTACGACGTGATCATCGTGGATGCCGGTGGAGAATCGGCGGATATCTTCAAGGCCGCCATTCCCGCGACCGACGAGCTCATTCTGTTGACGAGTGTGAGTCCATCGGAGGTGAAACGAGTGCCCAGTACCTATCGGGCCGCCGAGGAGGCGGCCGCGGACGCGGCCCGTGAAATACGGGTCCGAGTCCTGATGACAAAGGTTCCGGTGACGATGAAGAACGGTGTCAACGTCTCCACGGAATATCGCACGCAGCGCACCAATCTGACGGACGCCGGATACGACGTCTTCGAATCGTACGTGAGCGCCTGGAAATGGTATCGGGAAGCCGCCGATGGGGAAGTCGGCGACGGAGCCGAGAATCCGATCGTGGATCTCGGAGAATATCGGCAGGTAGGCGACGAATTACTCGTCCCCTACGGCGCGCTGGTGGGGGTGTCGGCCTGATGCCTCCGCAACGCAGGAAATCGACCATCGGCGGCGGTAATCCGTTGTCGGATACCGCCGAGCACACCCCGCCGGTCTCCCCGCTGCGCGACGCCGAATGGCGCCGCTCGGGCGCCACGCTGACGGTGGTGCCGCCGGAACCGGACCCCACCGCGAACGTGCTCGCCATGCCGCTGCCCGCGCCCGGCGACGGCCCGCTCAGCGACCGCGAGCAGGAGCAGCTGACGACGTGCGAATCGTCCATCGGCACCCTGCGCCTGGCGTTCTGGGCCGCGGGCCGGGCGCTGCAGATCGTGCGCGACGGGCGGCTCTATCGCGACGCCTACGACACCTTCGACGACTATGTGGAGCAGCGCTGGGATATGCAGCGCTCCTACGCCCACAAGTTGATTCGCGCATGGCCGCTGGCGGCTCGCCTGCATCCGATGGCGCCGGGCATCAACGAGGGCCAGATCCGGGAGCTGCTGCCGGTGGCGGCCGAACACGGCGAGGAGGCCGCGGTCACGGTATACGCCACGCTGGCGGCGGGCGACGGCAAGGTGACCGCCGGTAAATTGCGCGAGGCCATCACCGTGCTGCCCCGGCAATTCGATCGGGACGAGGCGGTCCGCCGCCTGCAATCCTGGTTGCGCGGCGAATGGCACGAGAATGCGGCCGAGCCCCCGGTGGATCTGTTCACCACCGTGGAATCCCGGCTGACCGCGCTGACCCGCCGGGTGGTCAAGGGCTCGGGCACCGATCCGGCGGCCGCCCGCGAATTCGCCGCGAAATTACGGACGCTGGCGGAGCAGATCGAGCAGCAGATAGCGGTCTGAGTTCGGAACGGAAAATGCCCCGCTTTCGTCGAAATGACAAAAGCGGGGCATTTCTTCGAGATCCCCCGGTTTCCATTTGTTTATCGCGTTGTTATCGAAAAATGGTGTGTCCATATTTGTAATTCCTTTCGCTCGGGCGAATCATTGCCGTTCGGATCCGCTGGACTGTGTTGTTTTTCGAATCTGATCGAGGCGCTCGGTGAAGGTGTCCGGGCCCTCGGCGACAGGAATCGGAGGACCGCATCATGGCAGGAACCGACGAGGTTCGATATATCCGCTACCTGCGGCGGATGCTCTGGTGGGCGCTGGCGGCCGCGGCCGTTGCCCTCGGTGCGATCGGTGCCGTGCTGACCGCCGGTGAGGCTTCGGCGCAGGCGCCCGCGCTGCCGGGAATCGGAGCCATCGAACTGCCCAGTGAAGTACAGACGCCCGCGGTTCCGGAAATACTGACAGTTGTTCCGGACGCCGTTCCCGTTCCGGATTTCGCCCCCGACGGAATTGCCGTTCCCGATGCGACCGACACCTCGAACGGATACTCCATCCGGAACGGATTCTCGGTCCCGGACGCAATCCTTCCGGACCAGAATTCGATCCTGAACGCGATTCCCTTCTCGAGCCTGACCGCCGTTCCGGATGCGGTCGCTCCGCAGGACGCGTTCGCCACCGAGACCTTCGGCCCCGCGGCGCATTCCATCGCCGCCCCGCTGGTCGAGTCCGGCACCCCGGGCGCGCCCGATCCGAATTCGGCTGTCTCCGGGATCGTCTCGGCCGTGCAGGCCGCCTTCCCGGGATTCACCCTGCCGCCGCTGCCGCAGCTGATGTTCCCGGCCCCGCCGCAGCAGAGCGCGCCGCCCGCGCCGAAGACGACCGGCGAGGTCGCGGTGGAGGCGGCCGAATCCAAGCTCGGTTCGTCCTACAGCTACGGCTCGGCCGGACCCGACTCCTTCGACTGCTCGGGCCTGGTGCAGTGGTCCTACGAGCAGGCCGGTGTGGAGCTGCCGCGCACGAGCTACGAACAGCTCGACGCCGGAACGCCGGTCGGCATGGACGATCTGCAGCCGGGCGATCTGGTCTCGTTCTACGGCGGCGAGCACTCCGCTCTCTACGCCGGTGACGGTAAGGTCGTCCATGCCGCAACCAGCGGTACCGGCGTCGTCATGTCGCCGATCTCCGACATGCCGGTCTCCGGCGCGCGCCGATTCTGATCGGCGACGTCGAACGCTATACCGTAACTCGGGGTTCGGAGTTCGCTGGGACCGGAGAAATCCGGAGATGGACCCCCACGGCGACCCGATGCCAGGTGACAATGGAGCGGTACCGACCCGCCCGTGAGAATGAGGGGGACGCAGGTGGCCGACCACACCAGGGCGAAGTCGGGCGGGCGGCCGTACGGGCCGATCCGCCCCGAGGACGCCACCGGCGGGTGGGAACTGGCCGGTTGCCCGGAGGAGTGGTGGTTGATCAGGAACTTCGGCGAGCTCGATGCGCGGATCAAGGCGACGACGCCGACCACCTGCTCGTGGTGGGTCGGCAGATCGGACGGCAGCCTGGTCCGGGAGGCGTCGGTGCGCTCGGTCGACGACGCGAAGGCCGCCGCGGAAGCCTTCGTGCAGAACCCGAATTCGTGACCCCTCAGCCCGCCAGCCGCCGCACGGCCGCCGCGATCGGCGGCCAGGCCGCCGAGGCCGGGTCGGCGAGTTCGAAGTGGCCGATGCCGGGGAGTTCGATCAGCTCGGCGCCGGTGGCGGCGCAGTAGTCGCGGCCCATCGCGATCGGGACGCGCTGATCCTGGTCGCCGTGCACGACCACGACCGGCACCGGTGACGGCCCGAGCGTCGACGGGTCGAGCGCGGCGTAGCGGTCGGGGTAGACGTCGGGGCCGCCCTCGAGCAGATCGGCGACCGCGCCCTCACCGCTGCCGAGGGCATAGGCGGTGGCGAGATCGGCGACCGGCGCGAGCGCGACGACCCCCGCGACCCGCGGCGGGGTCTCGGTCCGGCCCGGCGCGCCCAGCGGTAGCCGATCCCGCAGCGTGCCCCAGATCCCGAGCTGTCCGCCGGCCGAATGCCCCACGTACACACTGCGTTCGGGATCGGCCAGGCCGGGCCACTCCCGCTCGATCAGCGCGGGCAGCGTATCGAAGGCCCGCGCCACGTCGGTGAACGTCACCGGCCAGCCACCGCCGCCGCCCGTCCGGCGGTACTCCACATTGGCGACCACGTATCCGGACGCGGCCAGCGTGTCGGCCACCGGCTCGGCATACTTGCGATTCACGATCGATCGCCAGAAACCGCCGTGCAGGAACACGATCAGCGGCGCGGGCCCGGAGGTGGCGGGGAGATGGATGTCGGCCACCGCATCCGGGTGGGCGCCGTAGGCGAGGGTCTTGGCAATGGGCATGAGATCTCCTGCGTCGGGAATTACTTCCATTCAAGATCGTGGAGATCGGTTGCGCCAGGGGCAATTCGGGCCGTGCCGAACGGCGGGTTCAGTTGGTGATCGGGGCGCTGCTGGTCGGGGCGCCGCCGCTGGGCGTCGTGCCCGGCTGAGAACGGTTCTGCGCCTGCTCGATTCGGGTCGCCGTAATCGTGGCGCCCTCGACCTGCCCCTCGACCCGCACCGCCTCGCCGACGGTGAACTGCGACTGCGTCGCCGGGTGCTGCTTGCTGCCGAACTGGGTCGACGGCGTGATGGTGACGGTCTCGGTGCCGCCGTCGCGCTTGGTGAGCGTCCAGGACCCGGGGGTGATCGACGCGATGGTGCCCGCGGCGCCCTCGTGGCGTGCTCCGCCGGGCTGCTTGCTCGTGGTACCGCTCGCCGCCGACGAGGTCGATGGCGTCGGCGAGCCGGATCCACCGGTGGAGCTACAGGCCGCCAGGCCGAGCGTGGCGGCGACCGCCAGCCCGGCGGCGCCGATCGCCAGGGCCGTGCGGTGATGTTTCCACGGCGTGTCCGCGGGTGTGCCGGTGGTGTGGTCGGGTGTCGAGGGAGAGATCGAATCCGTCATGGGCGCAACAGTATTCGGCAATATTGGGAGTCTTCTCAGCGCCGACTGTCAGCTTGCTCAGCGAACGAGGAGAGTTCCCTCCGGCGATGCGGCGCGGTCGCCGACCGTGCCGCATCGCCACCAGGTTGTCCGCTAAAGCGGACATCCTCGTTCCGGGACTAGACCCTACCATCGGCATTGCGTCTGCTCCACCGATGCGAGATGGCATTTTGTGTCAGCTATAATGAATGTTCGACCTTGCCCGTGAGAGAGGTCCCCATGTTCGGCGCCGATCCCCGGGGCGTTCGGTAGGACTGCGCGGCCGCCTCCCATTACGCTCGTCAGCGGGTCGCTCTGTCCGGCAACGCGACCCGATCGGGACACGGCGAGAGATCCGGGGGTGGTTCTCCTCTCGGGGCGAGCGGGAAGGAGTGCGGAATGGGTGAGGAACCCGCTGCTCGCCACGGCGCCCGGCCCCTCGTGCAGCAGATGGATCGGCGGCTCACCGAGCTGATCGCCGCACGCTATCCGGACCAGCGCAAACGCCCCGGATACGGGCGCATGGCGAGCGAGATCCGGGAGGCCACCGGCGGCGCGATCTCCGGCACCTACCTGTGGGAGCTGGCCACCGGCAAGAAGCGCAATCCGACGATGGAGCAACTCGACATCCTCTCCGCGTTCTTCGGAGTCCGGCCCGAGTACTTCTTCACCGACGAGGGCGCCGGGATCCGCGCGGCCCCCGGATCGCCCGCGGATCCCGAGACCGAGGACGCGGCGCTGCTGCGCCGCAGGCTGGCCGAACAGGACGTGCGCACGATCGCGATGCGCGCCGGGGCGATGAGCCCGGCCCTGCGCCGCCAACTGCTCCAGATGATGGACATCCTGGACCCGACCCCGCCGCGGGACGAGGGGCGCCGATGAACGAGCGCGAGATCCGCCGTCACTGCCGAAAGGTCTTACGCGCCTGCGACATTCAGCCGCCGTTACGCATCGATGAGCTGTGTCGCCGGATCGGTGAGCATCGGGGCAAACCGATCCGGCTGATCCCGTGGGCGCTACCGGTCCCCGGACCGTTCGGGCTGTGGATGTCGCGAAGCCACGAGGACTGCATCTTCTTCCAGGAGGAGACCACCCGCGTCCACCAGGTCCACATCATCCTGCACGAGATCGGCCACATTCTCTGCGAGCACGTCGACGACACCGGCCCGGGCGACGTCCCCGATCTCGGCCCCGAATTCCCCACCGACCTGACCAAGCGCGGCCTGCGGCGCACCTGCTACGACGAACTGCGCGAGCGCCAGGCCGAATTGGTCGCCACCGTCATTCAGGAATGGTCGTCGGTGATCGACTACGCGACGCCCCCGATGCCCGCCGGGTCCGAGGCGCAGTCGCTGTACACGGCGTTGAACAGCCGACGCGGATGGCTGTGATCGGATGCTGTTGCAGAGCTGTCTGATCGCGGTGCTGTCGATCGGCGCGGTCTGGAAGGGGCTGGATCTGCTGCGCGGGCGGCACGATCGCGTCCTGCGGTATCTCGTCGCGGCCTTCGTGATCCTGGCCGTCGGCAATATCGTCTCGCTGCCGTCGCTCACCCGGGCGATCGACGCCCTCGGTCGGCCCGGCGTGGGCCGGGTGCTGATGAATGTCACGGTGATGGCCGGGCTGTACGCGCTGATCCAGGTCTTCGTGCTCGCGCGGCCGGGCAGCCCCCGCGTCGCCGTCCGGCGATTGCATCAGATCCTGCTGCTGGCGACCGTCGCGAGCCTCGTGGCCTGCATGATCGCCACAGCGCCGCACCTGCGCTCGCATTCGCTGACGACTCCGCACATCGCCGACCCGTCGATCTTCGTCTTCTACCTCGTCGGAAACGCTTACTTCCTCTACGCGTACCTCTACTGCGCCGTCCTGGCGCTGCGGTATGTGACATCGGCGCCGCGCCATCAGGTCCTCGGTCTGGGTCTGGTCTCGGTGGGCCTGTTCGGCCTGGCGCTGACCTCGTTCGACCGCGCCGCCTGGATCACCCTGCGCGTCCTGCGCAACGGCCCCTACAGCGAATTCAATGCGGTGAACTTCGCGATCGCCAATGTCTGCACCGCGGCGATCGTCGCGGGGCTGTGCTATCCGGCCGCGATGCAGGCGATCTCGGCGCTGCGATCCTGGCTGCTGCACCGCCGCCAGTACCGCGCGCTGACCACGCTGTGGACGCTGATGTCCAGCGCCTTCCCGGAGCTGACCCTCGGCCGCACCGCGGCGGCCGCGCCGATCGATCGCATCGCGTGGCCGAACATGCACGCCCGGTTCTATCGCCGCCTCATCGAATGCCGCGACGGCCTAGTCCGCTTGAGCCCCTATATCGAGGAGAAACCCGGTCACGATCTCACGCAGCTGTCGTACGACGATCTCGCCGCGAGCATCCGCCTGGCCCTGGACCGCAAACCACCGGTCGAGGACCCCGAGATCACCTTCTCCGCGAAACGCCTCGCCATCCCGGACGGAGACGACCTCAATGCCGAAGCCCGCACGCTGACAGCGCTGTCGAAAGCACTCGAAACCTCCACGCCATGACCGAGATTCTGATTACCGCGCGCCGCCTCGTCGTAGGCCCCGCCGATCGCACGATCGATGACGCCGCACTGGTGGTGGCCGACGGTCGCATCACCGCGTGCGGCACGAGAGCCGAGGTGGAACCGACCGTCCCGGACGCCGTGCGGTACGACTTCCCCACCGGGACAATACTTCCGGGGCTGATCGACTCGCATGTCCACCTGGTGCTGGGCGGCGAACGCGACCCGATCGCCCCGCTGCTGCACCGCACGCCGGACACGCTGCTGCGCGACATGATCGAGCGAGCCCGGCAGGCCCTCGCCGCCGGGGTGACGACCGTCCGCGACCTGGGGGACATGCACGGCGGCGCGGCCCGATTGCGCGACATGATCGCCGCGCAATCGGTCTCCGGGCCAAGGATAGTGGCCGCAACGGTCCCGCTCACCTGCCCGGGCGGGCATCTCGCCGCGCTCGGCGGGGAGGTCGCCTCGAAGCGGGAGATCCGGGACCGTATCCGCCGCAATGCCGATATGGGCGCCGACCTGATCAAGGTGATGGCTTCCGGTGGCGCGCTGACCCCCGGCGGACCGCCGATGTGGGCCGCGCAGTTCGATGCCGACCAACTCGGTTACATCGTCGAGCAGGCCGAGGAGGTGGGCCTGCCGGTGGCCGCCCACGCCCACGGCACCGACACCATCGCGCACTGCGTGACGGCCGGCGTGCGGACGATCGAGCACTGCTCGTGGCGGACCGCGGACGGATTGCGGTACGACGAGGCCGTCGCCGCCGCGATCGCCCGCCGGAATGTGGCGGTGTGCCGGTGCATTTCCGGTGATTGGCGGGGGTTCCTGGCTCAGCTCGGCGAGCGGAACGCCGCCGCGCTGTGCGACGCCATTCAGCGGATGCGGCGGGCCGGAGTGCGGTTCATCGCCGGTACCGATGCCGGGGTTCCCGGCGCGCCGTTCGGCGACTATGCGGGGATGCTCGAATTCTTCGCCGCGATCGGTTTCCCCAACGGGGAAGTCATCGACATGGCCACCGTGCACGCCGCCGACGCACTCGGGATCGCGGGCCGGGTCGGACGCCTCGAAACCGGTTACGAGGCAGACGTTCTCGTGGTGGACGGCGACCCGCTCACCGATCTGGGGAGCCTTCGCAAGACCCTGCTCGTGGCCGCCCGGGGCCGGATACACAGGAACGAGGACATCGCATGACCGAAGACGCTGCCCCCACACCGGTCGACTTCTGGTTCGACCCCCGGTGTCCGTGGGCGTGGATCACCTCCCGCTGGATGGTCGAGGTGGAGAGGCTCCGGCCGATCGTAATCCGTTGGCGCATCATGAGTTTGGCGGTTCTGAACGAGAACAGGCTCGACGAGCTGCCCGAGCAGTACCGGCGCTGGAATATCAGCGGTTGGCGCCCGGTCCGGGTGTGCATGGCGGCGGAACAGAAGTACGGCAGCCAGGCGCTCGGCCCGCTCTACACCGCGCTCGGCACCCGCATTCACAACCTGGGCCACAAGCAGACTCGGGAAACCTTCGCGGCGGCCCTGTCCGACGCCGGGCTCTCGGAAGACCTCGCCGACGCCGCGGATTCCACCGAATACGACGCCCTCGTCCGCGCCTCCCATCACGAGGGCATCGGCCTGGTCGGCGAGGAGGTCGGCACCCCCGTCATCGCCGTCCCCGGCCCCGACGGCAATCGCCTCGCGTTCTTCGGCCCGGTCGTCACCCCCGCACCCAAAGGCGAAGCGGCGCTTCGATTGTGGGACGGCATACTGCTGGTCGCCGGGACGCCGGGCTTCTACGAGCTCAAGCGCAGCAGGGACAGGGAACCGTCGTTCGACTGAATCTCCTCAGCGGTAGCCTCTTGTGAGGAGGAATTTGGCTCCCGCCTCGAGACCTGCGGGACCGAGGGGTTCGAAACCGAAGGCGTCGGCGAGCCGGTTGGTCGTGTCGAATGCGGCGCAGACCGCCAGTGCGTCCTCGATCTGCCGACGGGTGACACCGGCGGACAGCACGTTTCGCATGTCCTCGGCGCTGACCGTTCCTTCCCGGGTCAACGTGCCGAGCATCCGCAGCGTTGCCCGCAACCCGTCCTCGATGGGGGCCGATTCCAGGTCGGCCAGTACCGCGCGAACCTTCGCCTCGTCCTGGTACGCGCGTGCCGCGGTAGCGGTGTGTGCGCCCGTGCAGAACGCGCAGTCATTGGCCTGGGATACGAAGGCCGCCATCAACTCTCGATCGGCCACCGACCAGCCGGAGGGCCCGCGCATCGCCGCGTGGGTGAACCTCTTCGACTGCGCACCGTAGAAGTCGGGCCGGTAGAAGACCAGCTTGGCGGCATCCGGCAGCGGCTGTCCGGAGAACATCCGAATGAGCGCGAACAGCACCCGCTGCGGCTATCACCAGCTCGAAGATCTGATCCTCGCTGAACCCCGCCGCCTGCGCGGCAGCGAAGTCCGCATCGGTGACCTGCGTCGGCCTCCCGGCCACCTTGTCGATCAGCGCGTTCAAGGGCGGCGGAACATCGGCATTGCGAAAGGCCCTCCCGCGCTGGTCCGCGGACGCCCTACCCTCCCCGTTCAGGACCCGATCCACCAGAGCTCGGTGCGCTGCCTGCTTCTCGTCGTCATCCGGCACAGCGACCTCCGCCTCTCCTCGGATTCAGCTGTTCGCCCGCACGTGCACAACGATAGCCACGCGCTCTCCCCCAAGGGACATTTGTGACGCACGGGGCGGGTGTGAGCGTTTGCTGCCTGCTTCCTCCTCCGGTGCTGCACACTGGTGATGCGAGGTAACCCGGTCGGAGTCGGTGCTCACGGGAGGTTGCTGGATGCGTGCGAACTTCGAGGACGCGGTTGTTCATACATCGGCCGGAGGCGAAGCGGGCCGAACCGGAGAGGTTGTCGAAGTTCGCGGGGGAGAGGGGAGGGCGGGCTATACGGTGCGGTTCGAGGAGGGCGACGACGGTCTCGTCATCGATGGCGATGGCGGGGCGGTCGTCCCGGGCGCGGATTGCATCGTCAGCTTCGGCGAGTAGTGACTCGTACGCCCCCGACTTCCACGCCCACCGCGACCCGCAGACTTCCGCCGATGGGCCGCCGAGGTGCTTTGGCTTGTGAGCCAGAGGGTTTCGCACGGCAGTCGGCTCGGCAGGGCTGCTCGCGGGTCCTGTAGGACGGTGGTATCTCGCTCGATCGGTGATCCGATACCCCTAGAAGAAACCGGACCGGATGGTCAATAGTGGTGTGCTGCAACAGTTTTACGGCACGCGATGCGGGTGGTCGAATACGATTGCGGTGTCAGAGGGGGCTGTTGTCAGCGCCGATCGCGGTCCGCGGAATCTTCGAGGGAAGCAGGGGATCGGCATGGTCGACAGCATCAGGTACGGGGCGTTGGATATTGCGGTGACCGATCGGTTCACTCGCCGGTGGGACGATCGCGGGTCGGGTGCCTCGATGCACGGTGCGTTCTTCAACCCCGACTTCGGGGGCAACCTGTTCCAGCAGGGGTGGCGGTACCTGGGCAGCCTGGGGCGCAACGGTAACCATGAGGACATCACCGGACAACGCGCGACGATCCTGGTCCGGGGCGCGAACGCCGCGGACCAGATGGTGAAACCGCCGGTGCGGTTCGAACTGATCTGGAAGGACCAGGGCTCGGGCGCCAAAGCGAATGGTGCCGTGTGGCGGCCCATCCCGCCGCAGGGGTACGTGGCGCTCGGGGATGTGTGGGGTTCCTGGAACACCTGGGATCCGCCCAACCTCGAATACTACGGGTGCATCCGCCGGGAACTCGCGGGGCGCCGCTACGTGCGCGAAGGCCGGATCGGTGAGCTGATCTGGTGGGACAAGAAGTCCGGAGCGAAGGCGGATGTGTCCACCTGGCAGATCCGGCCGCTCGCCTACCCTTCCGACAGTGTCGAGCGGTTGATCCTGGGCGCGGATCTGCTACGGGCGCAGGCGAATTACGACACTCCCACCGAAGCGGTGTACGTCCTCGACGTGCCCGCGGCGGTCGTCAAGCGCGATCCTCCGGCGATCCCGGTACTGACCTCGCACCAGGAGCCCGACCCGATCGCACAGATCACCGACCGTGTCGTGACCGTGCCGTGCACGGTGGTCACCGACCCCGGCAAGACCATCGCGTGGCAGGTCGCGAACTCCCCGTTCTACACCCTGCAGCGGCGGGTCAACTACTCGTTGCAGATCTTCCGGAACAATCAGAACGGTTCCACTCCCGCCGAGTCGAGCGTGTCGGTGACCACCGGCGTGACCGAGACCGCCAGCGAGGAGTTCAGCAAGCGGACCAGTGTCACGGTCACCGCCAAGGCCGGCATCGAGGTCAAGGGCCTGTCGGCGGGAGTCGAGACCAGCGTGACCACCGAGCTCGGCTACAGCAGCCGCTACGAGGTCGCGCAGCTTCGTTCGGTGACCAAGACCCACGGCCTCACCACACCACCGCAGGCGTCGGGCGCGCTGTGGTCGGCCACCCACGAGATCATCGCGATCCGCCGCGACGGCGAAGCCATCGGCGGTGGCAGCGGCCTCAGGTTCGATGTCGACTCCTACGTCACCGGCCAGCACCCCTCCGACGCCAAGGTCGTCGACACCGTCGACGGAACCACCGTCGAGAACGGCGATCCCGCCGAGGCATTCGGCACCACCACGCCGAACGTCCCTGCCGCCGAACCGAGCCCACCGACCGACTGACGCCGGGCTGCCATACCTGCACGGCGGGCACAGGCGTCGCCCGCCTATCGATTCAGAGCAGGCTGCCGCGATAGCAGTTGCTCGTGGAGCGCCAAGTCGGTTCGGGGCGAGGGGAATTCGAGTCGAAATTCCAGTCGGAGATCGGGGCGGCGGCCTTCCAGAACACGAGGCCGCCGGATTCCACGGCCTGATAGACATCGTTGGTGCCCTCGACGAGCTGGTTGCCCACGCAGTAGTCGGTGTAGCTGGTGCCGGGCTGGCGAGCGCCGGGGCTGAACAACCCCTGCGGATCGGTGTAGGCGCCGGGATTGGGAACGGTACCGGCCTGCGAGGTAGCGCCGCCCGGCACCCAGGTGGGCACGCCCCGCGCATCGGCGGTGCACGCGAACGCCCAACCACCCGCGATGACCTCTGCCCCCTGGGAATGGCTGGTCCCGGCCCACAAACACCCGGAACGACGGGATTCGACCTCGGCCTCGGCCACGCCCGTACTCAGCCCCAGCCCGGAAATCACCGCGGCAACCGCAGGAAGAGCGAATTTCGTCTTCGATCGCATAGGCCCCATTGCCTCTCTATCTACTACGTACGTAATTAGATAGTAGCTGACCTTCCCGGGTGGCCTTCCTGCTCCCGTGAGCCGAAGATGTTTTTCTCGAGGAAGGGGTGCAGCAGGGCGCTGACTTCGGCGGGGTGGGTGACGGGTGGGGTGTGGGCGGCACCGTCGAGCAGCTCGAAGGGTTCGGCGGCGGGGAGCGCGCTGGCGAGGGCGATGCCCGCCTCGGGTGGGATCGGCACGTCTGTGCTGCCGTGGACGACCAGAGTCGGTGTGCTGATTTCGGCGAGACGATCGGTGATGCTGTCGGTTCCCATGAGCACGCCCACGGCGCGGCTGAGCCGATCGGCCGGTTGGCGTTGCATGCGGGCCAGCCAGTGCGCGGCCGCCTCGTCATCGGTGCCCAGCAGCAGATCCAGCACCGCCGAGCCGGTTGCCGCGACGGCGTCGGCGGCGAACCCGTCCCGGATTCGCGCCATCTGTTCCAGCGCCGGGCCGGGAAACGCGTCGGCAGCGCTGTCGATGAGGGTCATGCTCGTAATGCGCTGCGGGGCAAGCAATGCGGCCCGCAGTGCGGTGAATCCGCCCTGCGAGTGTCCGACGAAGTGCGCGGCGGGCACGCCGAGCGCGTCGAGGATGCCCAGTGCATCGCGTGCGGCGTCCCAGTAGGTGAACGGCAGACCGTCGTCGTCGGTGGCACCGTGCAGCCGGAAATCGAAACGCAGACAACGATAGTCGCCGAGCGACGCGACGATGGGGTCCCACATGGTCGAGTCCATGAGGTTGCCGTGCAGAAAAACGATCGCGGAACCGCGGCCGCCGGAGTCGGCGATGCGGAAGCGCTGACCGCGGGCAATGATCGTACTCATCGTGCTCCTGTCGGGTCGAATATCTCCATCTCAACTCATTGGTGCATCCCCGACGAGGTAATTTGGTGACCGGTTATGGTCGAAATACGTCAACCCGTACTCGGTGTCGGTTATGCGCCCGCTCGTGCGGGGGTCGGCTCGATGCCGGTCGAGTTGCGGCGCTTCCCCGAAACCGACGTCCTGCGAGGGCCCGTGCGCTCTCGGCCGGTTCGCCCGGATTTCCATGTCGTCGGTGTAGTCACCGGCGGTACGGGGCTGCACGCCATTGATTTTCGAGAAGAGACATTGATCGAGGGCACCGTGTTCTGGCTGCGTCCCGGACAGGTCCACCGTGTCCTGGATGCGTCCCGCCTGCGCGGGATGCTGCTGTTGTTCACCCCCGAGGTGCTTGCTCCCGGCACCCGGGTCGCCGCGTTCGCCGATGACGCGCTGCGGCCGAGCCAATGGGCCTGGGACCCACGCGACGCGCTCGCCGCGACAGCACTGCGACATGTGGAACTTCTTCTCGCCGTGGGACCTTCGGCGCACGACCTCGCCGATGCCCTCCGCCTGGCTCTCGCACCGCTCATCGCCGCCGCACCCGGCAGTGCGGCCGACACCGCGACCACATCGGCGGTCTTCGAGCGGTTCGCGGCGGCGGTGGAAAAGCAATTCCCACGGCATCACCACATCCGCGACTACGAGCAGACGGTCCACGCCAGCGCGAGAACCATCGACCGGTCGGTTCGGCGAGCACGAGGCATGAGCGCCAAACGGTTTCTCGACGAACGAATCGCCCTGGAAGCGCGGCGGCGACTCGCTACCACCGACGTCACCCTCGCCACGCTGGCCAGCGAACTCGGCTTCACCGAAGCAACCAACTTCGCAAAGTTCTACCGCCGCATGACCGGAACAACCCCGAACTCAGCACGACGAATCGGATACCTGGGCTGAGGCGAGCGCCCGCTGCCAGCGCCCGGACCGTCGGCCCATCCGGAAGACATTCCGATGAACGAACAGCTCGCCGCGCTCGAAGGAGACCGGTCGAGTCTCGACGTCCGCACGAAGGGCACGCACGCTCTTCCCTCCCGTCATCCCGGCATGCTTTTGGCCGGGATCACGGATATGGCAGCATCGGCGCCCCCCGCTGCTGCAACAGCATCCCCATATACCCGAACTCCTGCGTCTGATCGTTGATCATCCCCTGTGTGATTCGCTTGATCACCGGTGAGTGCAGCAGGGGAATGGCCTCGTGGGCCATGTCTATGCCGCCCTGATGGTGGCGCATCATCAGTTGCAGGAACAGGATTTCCGCGTCGCGGCCCTTCAGCTGGTGCAGGCGGTTGAGGTCGTCCCAGGTTGCCATGCCGGGCATGGCGGGTGGGGGCGCGGGGGCGGCGGAGGCCATGTGCCCCATGGCATGTGCCGTCGTCTGCTGCATCCAGGCCATGGGGTGCTGGCCCGTTTGCGGCTTGTCGAACAGCATGAGCCAGCCGCGCATGATGCCGATCTCCTGGATCTGGTTCGCGGAGATCTGCTCCGCCAGCAGGGCGACGACCGGGTCCACGCTGCCCTTGTCGAGGTATTGCGTCATGAACACGGCCTGCTCGTGATGGGTCGACATATCTTGTGCGAAGCCGATTTCCGCGGCGCTGAGCGTGATCCCGTGGTCGCCCACGGCGTCGGAGCCCGGAATCAGCGGGCGCAGCGCCGCGCCCATGGCCAGCAGCAGGATCGCGGTGAGCACGCCCGCCACCGCCGGCACCCAGCGTCGTCCGAGGATCGTCACGTCAGGCCCCGACCGTCGAATCCTGGTTCGACGGTGGCGAATACACGTGATTGTCCAGCTGGATCACCATGAATCCGTTGTCGCTGCACGTGGTCCACAGCTGCGTGCCGTGCCACTCCGGCGGCGACAGGCACCAGTCCGACGACAGATCGCCGTTGAACGCCTGCGCCGAGCGAGAGGTCAAGGTGTTCAACAGGTTCAGCTTGCCCTGGAACCCGGAGCGCCCGATGGCCATGAACTCCAGCAGCGGCAGCCCGATCACCGACGCCTGCGCGTGCGGCGAGTTCACCAGATTCAGATTCTCGCCGGTGCGGGCGGGCGGGTTGTAGTAGGCGATCTCGTGAATATTGTTCGGATCGCGGACATCGAAGACCCGGATCCCCGACGACAGCCACGAGCACGCCATCGCCGTCGGATCGTCCTGCCGGTCGACGGTGCAGTAGTGCGGATCGTAGGTCAGCACCGAACCACCCTGGGAGGAGCGGACATTCTCCTCGATATTCGCGGGCGTATCGATCGCCAGCTTGAGCCGCTGCACGATCCGCAGGTTCGCCGGATCCGAGACATCGATGAGTTTCACACCGCCGGAACCGATTTCGTCCGGCGTGAAGGTATACGGATGACCGTGGTAGAACACCGGAATGCTGTGCTGGGTGACCTGCCCGTCGGTCCAGAACAGGTGACCCAGGTGTGGCACTTGCGGATTCGGATCGCGGCGCTGCACCGCGCTGACGTCGAGCACGGTCATCCCCGCCCACGCCGACAGATACAGCCGGTTCCCGTCGGGACTGATGCCGAACCCGTGCCCCTCGATACCGGTCAGGCCCTGCCAGATGATGTGCGGGTTGGCCGGATCCGAGACATCGATCGCGCTCAGCAGGCCCGGGAAAACGCCGGAGGCCCAGTAGGTGTTGCCGTCGGGGGAGAAGCCGCCCTCGTGCGACAGGAACGGCATCGGCATCGTCAACTGGGTGCCCGCCCCGTGATTGAGCAGCCGCGGATGGGCGCAGTCGGAGATGTCGTAGATCGAGAAATAGCCGCCGCCCGCGATGCCCAGCGGAACCGCGGTGGCGGCCAACAGCTTTCGGGTCTTGTTCACCTTGAGCGTCTCGAAGGTGCCGCCGACCATGGCGGGCTCGCGCAGCATATCGGTGCGCACCGGATGCGCCGGATCGGAGGCGTCGAGGACGGTCACGCCGCCGTCGCCCTGTAACAGCTGCCCGGGGAAGAACGTGCCCGTATAGGAACAGTGATCGAAGGACGCGGACAGCATGCCGCCGCCCGTGCCCTGATAGCCGCCGACGAACGAGGTATTGCAGGTGTAGCCCTGTTTACTGCGGCCGTCGTTGCGGTCGTCGGCGGGCACATCGCCCTGCAACCCGGTCTCCGGCCGCGAGCCGGGCCCGCAGTCGGCGGTCGGCACCGAATCCTGGCCGACGTCGCCCAGTATCTGCCCCAGATCGTCATCCGCGGCGGCGACCCCGGGGAGCAGGGCCGCCACCATCATTCCGGCCACCAGCAGGGAGCCGGGCCGCACCCGAGACCTCATCAGCCAACCACCCTCTTGCCTCGCCGCTTGCGAAGATTCGAAATACACCCGGTGCTAGACGCTATAGCCGGGGGGTTGGGCGGGGCACTAGCAGGAAGTTGCGATACGCCGTACTCGGGAATTGTCCTACGTTGTACCGGGTGTGACGATCACCGGGAGGCGAAAGTCGATGACGAGTTCAGCGGTGACGGGACCGAACAAGCTGCGCGCGTACGCGCGGCTCGGTAACCTGTATTTCTTCGATGTCCACCTGTGTTTCCTGGTGGGTTTGTCGGTGCTGCCGTTCGCGGCGCTGCGGGACGGGACGAATTGGATTTCGCTGGTCGCGCTGCTGGCCGGTTATTTTCTGGTGCATCACGCGACCGCCGCATTCGACGATATCACTGGATTCAAGGACGGCTCCGACGCGCGGAATTATCTGAACAATCCGAGCTATCTGCGCAAGGCCGAATCCAAACCGTTGATCACCGGCCAATTGGAATTGCGGGAGGCGCAGTGGTGCGCCTGGGGCTGCGCGCTCGGCGGTTCGGCGCTGCTGATCGCCGGATTCCTGGTCGCGCCGTATCACCCGATCTGGCTGATCGCGCTGGCGCTGGTGGCGGTGCTGCTGTGCGTGCAGTATTCCTACGGGCTGAATCTGAGCCATATCGGCGGCCAGGAGTTGGTGCTGTTCTTCGGTTTCGGCCTGCCCGTCGCGGTGATGTCGCTGCTGTTCACCAATGGTCTTACCGCGGTGGCCGCCATGGAATCGGTGCTGATCGGGCTGTGGTCGGTGCTCACCTCGATGTACTCGAACCTGCACGACCTCGAGGTGGATCGCGGCAACGGTCGGCTGAATATCGCTACCGCGACCGACGACAAAGGGTATGCGCGTGCGGTGGCGGGGCTTTCGATTCTGGAACCCGCCATCGCGATCGCCTTCGTGGCCTCGACGACCGTGCCGGTGCTGTATCTCGTCGCCCTCGTGCCGGTATTCGCGTTGCGGGCGATGCAGTACCGCAAGGGTTTCGGGGCGCACGACGCGCTGCTGGCCCGCATGTACGGTCGGCGCATTCACGAGCTGGGCATCGCGCTGCTGGTGCTGGCGAATATCTACCACTTCCATCGATAGTCGAGATCCCGGCGAAAAGCATGCCGGGAACTCAGGTGACCGAGAGGCCGGGAACTCAGATGATCGAGAGGCCGGGACTCAGATGATCGAGAGGCCGGGAACTCAGATGACCGAGAGGACCGCCGGGAACTTGAATGAGAGGACCAGTCCATGACCGAACGGATCGTGGTCGAGGCCGATGCCGTCAGCAAGGAATTCGCCTTCGGCGAGACCACCGTCCACGCCGTGCGGGGGTGCAGCGTCACGGTCCGCGCGGGCGAGATTCTGGCGATCGTCGGCAAGAGCGGCAGCGGGAAATCCACCCTGTGCAACCTGCTGTCCGGATTGGATCGGCCGACCTCGGGCACGGTGCGCCTGCTCGGCCGCGACCTCGCGGAATACGACGAGGCCGAGATGTCGCGGCTGCGGGCCCGGCGGCTCGGCTTCGTGCTGCAGAAAGACAACCTGGTGCCGTCCCTCACCCTGGCCGAAAACGTCGCGGCCCCACTGATTTTCGGCGGCGCGAAGCGCAAGGCGGCGCTGGCGAGCGCCCGGGAACTGCTCGGTCAGGTGGGCCTGGACCATCGCGCCGACGCCTGGCCGGGCACGGTGTCCGGCGGTGAGGCGCAGCGCGCGGCGGTGGCCCGGGCGTGCGTGGGCGAGCCCGCGGTGGTCTTCGCCGACGAGCCCACGGGCGCACTGGATTCGGAGAACGGGCGGGTGGTGATGGAGCTGTTCCGCAAGCTGGTCACCCAGCACGACGCCGCGGGCATCATCGTCACCCACGACCTGGATCTGGTGGTGGACGCCGATCACCTGATCCGGTTGGTGGACGGCCGAATCGACGAGGAACGGGTGGGCGTGTGAACGAGCTCGGTCCGATCACACTGGTGGCCCGGTCGCTGGCCCGCGGCTGGGTGCGGCGGCCGATCCGGCTGATCGCGGCGATCGCCGCCGGCGTCGGCGGCATCATGCTGACCACCGCGGTGCTGCTGCTCGCGGCCACCGTCATGGGCGCGATCCGCAATGCGCCGGTGCAGGGCATCGCCCCCGGCACCGTGGCGGTGGAGGCGCAGTCGCAGGCCGGGATGTCGGCCGCGATGACGCAGCGGGCCGCCACCGCCTCCGGCGCGCTGACCTCGCGCATGCTGGTGGCCAATACCAAGCTGAACATCGGCGGCGCCTTCCGCTCGGTCATCGTGCTCGGCGTCGATCCGTCGCTGCCGACCATGCTGGATTCCTCCGCGATGGCGCTGGACTCCGGCCCGGCCGCGCTCACACCGGGCGCGGTGTATCTGTCGAAGAGTTGGGCTGCCGCACAGGGCATCTCGCCGGGTGCGCAGATCGCGGCGTCCACGCCCACCGGGGTGGTCCGCTGGAAGGTCGCGGGCCTGCTGAGGCAGGACTTCGCCAATCGCGGCGCGGTCGTGATCGCGCCGATCGCCAGCGTCGCAACGGCTTTCGACCGCGGGACCAATACCGACGTGCTGTTGCTGAAGCCCGCGAGATTCGACGCCGCGCAGACGCGCACGGCGGTGTCGTCGGTGCTGGACGGCTCGGCGGCGGTGAAGGATCCGAAAGACCTGTTCTCCGGCTACAACCGGACCTTCAAGACGCCGCTGTCGATTCTCGCGATGTTCGCGGCCATCGCGATCCTCACCGCGAGCGTGGTGCTGTTCCTCACCTGGCGGCTGGTGCTCACCGATGCGGGGCCGATCCTGGCGCGGCTGCGGTTGTTCGGCGCCCGGCCTCGGGATCTGATGCTCGGCTCGGGCGCGGTGATGATCCCGATTCTGTTGGGCACCTATGTGATCGGCGCGGCGGCCGGGCTGCTGCTCGGAAGCCGGTTGTCCGCCTTCACCACTCAGATCACCAGCCTGACTCAGCAGGCGCTCAATCCCGGATTCCCGTGGCTGCCAGCGGTGCTCGGGGCCTTCGGCGGTGCGGTGGTGATGTTCGGTGTGGCCTGGTTGTCGGGGCTGTACCGGTTGCGCAAGGTCGCCGCCATCGACGCGGTGAACAATCGGGATCGGGCCGCCGCCGCACCATCGGCGATCACCCGGCCGGTGCTCACCGCGGTCGCCGCGCTGGTGCTCGCCGTGGTGATCCTGGTGTGGGCGCCGACGCTGCTGAAGGCGGCGGCGCTGGTCCCGATCTTTTACGCCGTCGCGGTGCTGTGCACGGTGCTGCCGGTGGTGGCGGGAACCGCACTGCGCCACGCCGATTCGGGTCCGGCGGGGCTGTTCGTCGGCAGGCAGCTGGAGGTGGGCTGGCGGCGCAATGCGGCGCTGAGCATCACCTTCGCCGTGGCCATGGTGACCGCGCTGGCCATGTCCGGGGTGTCCACCAGCATCAAGAACGATGTCGCCCACTCGGTGGATCGATGGTCGACGGTGAATCTGTTCGTGCAGGCCGCGCCGACCGGCGAACTGCTCACCGGCGAGGCCATGCCGATCTCGCTGGAGGGCGAGCTGGAGAGCCTGCCGGGCATTCGGTCGGCCTACGGATTCTCTTATGCCAGTGTGGGTATCGACGGGGCGCGCTATCCGCTGTGGTCGTGGAGCGGGCCCCGGCTCGCCGAGCTGACCCGGCTGCGGGTGACCGACGGGCCGTCCGACGTGCTGAACAGCCTCACCGACGACACCATCGGTGTCTCCTCGAATTTCGCACGGATCCACCGGATCCGGGTGGGTTCGCAAGTGAATCTGCCGCTGCCGGACGGGCATCGCGCGGTCCGGGTGGCCGCGGTCATCGACGATTCGGTCTCCGACGGCGGCACGGTGTTCGCGAGCGAGGGGCTGTATCGGCAGCTGGTCGGCGGGACCGGGGTCAATACCATCGGCATCGACCTGGCCGCGGGCGCGGATCGGGCGAAGGTGGTCGACGAGGTGAAAAGCCTGCTGCGCGAACGCTATCCGCGGGCGCGGACGATCGATGAGGACGGCCTGCGGGCCAGCTTCGTGTCGCTGACCGGGCGGCTGGTGAGCGCGTTCGAGGCTTTCGCCTGGGTGATGTTCGTGGTCGCGACCGCGGTCGGGGCGGCGACGCTGGCCTCCAGCCTGGCCGAGCGGCAGCGCGCCATCGCGCTGACCCGGCTGGCGGGCGGCGAGCGACGCGCGGTGCGGCGGCAGCTGCTGATCGAATCGGCGATCATCGGGGCGATCGCCTGGGTGGTCGCGGTACCCGGTGGCCTGCTGGCGATTCCGGCCATGATCAGCGCCCTGTCCATCCAGAGCGGCCTGCTCCCCGCGGTCACCATCCCGGTTCCCCTGCTGGCCCTCAGCCTCCCGCTGACCTTCGCGGCCGTCGCCCTGGCCCTGTTCGTGGCCCGGCGTTCCTCACAGGAGATCCCCCTGGCCGAACTGGTCGCCCAGGATTAAGGCTGTACACCCGTGATCCCGGCATGACACCCGTGATCCCGGCATGCTTTTGGCCGGGATCCCCTCAAAAGGTATTGGTACACAGCAACTCATAGGCCCGCCCCGCGTCCTCCGGGAACACCAGGATGCGTAACCGCCCCTGCCCCCCGCGGCGCTCGGCATGCGCCGGACCGATGGTGGCGCGAATGCCGTTGTCCTGCAGCAGGTTACGGACACCCTGGGCGGTGGCCGCCGCGGAGACGGTGGCCACCGCGACGAGCAGGCCGTAATCCTCCACGGCCGGTGCGGCCGCGCGACCGAAACGAAACCTCATCGCGCGAGTGTAGCTCCGCCCGCCGCGGCCACCAGCGGGGGTGGCGCGAAAATGCTTTTACCGATAGATTTCCGATACCTTCGGTACTGCTTTCTCCCCTGTGCATATGCCCTTCCTGTTCCCGGCATGCCGGAATCAGGAAGTTTGCGCGGTTGGGCGCGGGTAATGATTGCTGAACAGAAATGCTAACGATTCAAATTGACGAGTGGATAGCAGGGCGTAGCATAAGGAAGGTATCCCTGTCTGCCCGTTGTATCGAGGGCGTGACTACGACGCCGTGTCAGATATGAGAAATTGCCGGTAGCAAGGAATTGCTATTCCCTAGCTGTGTAGATCGTGATATGAGCGCTGGACACCGTATGGACCCGGTCATAGCGGACGCCGATCAATTCCGCCCCAGCTCACGATCCATCGCGTGAACCTGTTCCAGCAGTTTCTGCGAGACTGCTTGATAACCAATGAAAGATTGTTATCGTGTACCTCACGTCCATGAGGACTCGACCGACACGGATTCGGAAATGCAGTGACGCATGAGGCGACCATCTCGTGCGAGTGGGTTATGAGCTGATATGGGAGCGGGGGGCCGTGATCGAATACAGCCTCGCCAAGGTGCCACCGGTGAATTCCTCCGACAGTGCCCGACTACTGGCCGGAACATATCGACTGCCGGTCGCGGCGCATCGAGAGGCCGAGCTGGCCGAACTGGAACATATGCTGACCGGCCCGAAGGTCCGGTTGCTGACACTCACCGGCACCGCCGGTGTGGGGAAGAGCAGCCTGGCCCGGGAGGCATTGCAGGCCGGGAGTTTCCGGGACAGACGGATCCCGATGGCCGACCTCGCCGGGGCCGCCGACCGGCAGGCGGCGTGGCGGATCGTCCTGGAGGCGATCGCCCCGCACCTGGCCGCCGAGCGCCTTGCCGACGAGGCCGACGCGTCGATCGTCCTGCGGGAGGTGGAGCGGGCCATCGGCCCGGTCGGCGCGATACTGCTGCTGGACAACTGTGATCCGGTGGTGGGCGCGATCTCCCGCGATATCGCCCGGCTGCTGCAGCGCTGTCCGCAGCTGACCATCGTCGCGACCACGCGGGTCCCGCTGAACCTGCACAGCGAGTGCGTGTTCTGCGTCGTCCCGCTGCCCGCGGGCGATCCGGCGAAGGACTGCGTGCCCGCCTCGTCCCCGGCGTCGCAACTGCTGCTACAGAGCATCGACAGCCACTACCGCGGCTCGGTCACGATCGCCGATCAGCTGGTGCTGGACGAGATCGCGCGGGCACTGGACGGCGTGCCGCTGGCGCTGGAATTGGCCGCCGCCACCATCGCCCGGGTGGGCGCGGTCCGCGCGCTGCGGCTCATCGAGGCGGGCGGCGACCTGGAATCGGCGCGATTCGTCGACACCCCGAAGCGGCACCGCACCCTCTACGACGCGGTGAACTGGGGCCTGGACGCCCTGAGCGCGCCCGCGCGCGATCTGCTGCTGCGGCTGTCGCTGTGCGCGGCAGCGGTGGACCGCAGCACCGCACACCTACTCGGCGGCGCCGACGCCGAGGCGACCGCGGACGCACTCGCCGAACTCGTGAATCACAGTCTGCTGCACTACCGTTCGGACGAGCACGGCAATGTCACCTTCGCGCTCATCGCCACCGTCCGGGCCTGGTGCCGGCGCACCCTCGCGAGCGACCGGGCGCGGGCGCGGCGGCTGCGCTACGAGCATGCCGAGCGCATGGCGGAACTGGCCGACACCCTCGGTTTGTGGCTGCGCCGCCGCGACACCGGCCGCACCGTCCCGGAGACGGCCGCCCGGCTGGCGCACGACTTCCTGGGCACCATCCGGCAACTCGGCGAGACCGGTCGCCTGGATGCCGCCGTGCGGCTGGCGGCGGTCCTCGAGGACGTGTGGATTCAGCTCGGATTGCTCGGCGAGGTGGAGCTTTTGGTGTCGGGCGTGCTGGTCGCCCCGACCGAGGACCGGCCCGGCGCCGCGCACCGCCGCTGCCTGGAACTGCTGGGCCGGTGGTCGCTGCGGGCGGGCCGGGCGCACCGCGCGGTCGACCTGCTCACCGAATCGGCGGCCGCCTGCCGCCGCAGCGGCGATCGAGACGGCGAGCGCCGGGTGGCCGCCGTGCTGGCCGAGGCGCTGCGCCGGATCGGCCGCCGCTCCGAGGCCGAGGCGCAGCTGCGATCGGCCGCCGAATCCCCGGAGCCGGGATTCGAAACCGATTCCCGCGCAATAGCTCTCACCGCCGCCATGCTGGCCCTGCCCGCGCCGCCGAACCGGTCGGACACCGAATGGGTGGACCTGCGCGACCGCATCCAGCAGATCGAGCGGGAGGGCGTTCGCCTGGCGGCGATCAACGCGCTCGCGCGCACCCAGCTGTCGCGGGACACGGCGGGACGAGCGGTACAGCTGTTCGCGACGGTGCTCGGCAGCCAGCAGGCGGATCGCTGCCTGCTGGAGACGATCGGCGCGCTCGAGGGCTGCGCCCAGGCGTACGCGTTCGCCGGTGCCGAACACGCCGAGGCGGCCGCGACGCTGTGGCTGGCGGCGCGGCAGTTGCGCGGCCGCCACGGCATCGGGCAGTTGGAGGGCGACGACACGCTCCGCGGCCTCACCGAGGGGCGAGAGCTGCTGGGCGAGAAAGGTTTCCGCGAGATCATGCAGAACATCGCCGACATGGACCTGCCCGAGGTGATCGCCTACGCCCGCTCCATCCCCGCCCTCCCCGACGACAACGGCTCCTCCCTCGCGGTCCTCACCCCCCGCCAGCGCGAGATCGCCGAACTGGTGGCCACCGGCATGACCAACCGCATGATCGCCAGCCACCTGGGCCTGTCCGAATGGACCGTCGTCAACCACCTCCGCCAGGTCATGGTCAAACTGGACTGCCCCTCCCGCCTCCACGTAGCCCTCGTCGTCGAACGCGAATCCCAGTCCCCCACAAGCCTTGTGGACACCACCGAACTCCCGATCACCCCGCAGCCGGACACTTGCCAACCCCACCGCAACCGCGCGGGGTGACGATAGATCCCGGCCAAAAGCATGCCGGGACCATGAGCGTCGTCACCATGATCCCGGCATGCCGTCACCATGATCCCGGCATGCCGTCACCATGATCCCGGCGTGCCGTCACCATGATCCCGGCGTGCCGTCACCATGATCCCGGCGTGCCGTCACCATGATCCCGGCGTGCTTTTGGCCGGGATCACATCCCCAAGCGCAGCAACACTTTTGCGGCCGTGCGGGGAGCGACGGCGTTCAACGGCCGGAGGAGGTGGACCGCGTAGGGCTCGATGCGGAGGGGGCGTTTGTGGATGGCGGTGACGAGCCACTGGGCGGCTTGTTCGGGGGATAGGGCGGGGAGGTTCGCGTACTTGGTGGTGGGGGCGATCATGGGGGTGCGGACGGAGGGGAAGTTGACGGCCGTGGTGTGGATGCCTTCGAGGGACAGTTCGGCGTCGAGGCAGCGGCCGAAGGCGACGAGGGCGGACTTGGAGGCCAGGTAGGCCGAGAAGTACGGGGAGGTCTCGAAACCCACGCCCCAGGTGCCCACATTGACGATGTGGCCGCCGCCCGCCGCGCGCATGGCGGGGAGCAGGCCCAGGGTGAGCCGCACCGCGCCGAAGTAGTTGATCGCCATGGTGCGCTCGTAATCGTGGACCCTGTCCAGGGATTCGGCCACCGCGCGGCGAATCGACCTGCCCGCGTTGTTGATCAGTACATCGATGCGATCGCCCCCGGCGAGCCGGGCCACCAGCGCGTCCACCTCCGCGGGCCTGCTCAGATCCGCCACGTGATACTCCGCGCAACCCCCCGATTCGCCGATCTCCTTGTGCACCAACCGAAGTTCCGTCTCGCGCCGGGCGACCAGCACGACCCGTGCCCCCTGCGCGGCGAGCGCCAGCGCCGCGGCCCGGCCGATGCCCGAGGAGGCGCCCGTGATCACGATCCGCAGCCCGGCGATCGGCCGCCGCCGGGCCCGGCGGCAGGGACGGGTGGGCGTGCGCAACAGTGCGGCGGAGGCTCTCATACCCCGATACAACCAGCCCGGCCCTTCGCCCGAAAGGGTGGACAGCAGTTTCTTGCTAGTGCCTTGTCACGCAACCTTCGGTAGGTAATCGGGTCGCCGGATCTTGGAGCCGACAGCGAAGTTGCGGACAGGTCCGGCGTGCTGGTTACGCCAGCGGATGTAGTCGCCGATGACCGCGTCCTGCTCGTCATGGCTGCGGTGATCGGTACCGTTCAGCGCGAAGTAGCGCAGGGCGGCGAACTCGCATTCGATGCGGTTCAGCCATGAGGAGTAGGTCGGCAGGAACACCAACTCGATCTGGTTGGCGGCGCACCACTCTCGCACCTCACGCCGTTTGTGGACCGAGTAGTTGTCGCAGATCAGGTACAACTTCTCGCCCGCCCAGCGGGCCCGCAAGGTCTTGAGGAAGGCCAGAAATTCGGTCCAGCGTTTGCGGTCACGGATCCGGTAGTACAACTGCCCGCTGCGCAGGTCCAGGGCGCCGAGCATGTGCCGCACGCCTTGGGTTCTGTTGTAGGTCGCTCGCAGCCGCTTGGGCCGGCGACGCGTGAACCAGCCGCGACCGGGCCGCGGCTGCAGATTCAACGGACCGAACTCGTCCACACAGATCACGCGCCCGTCTGCGGGTGGATGGTCGTAGAGGTCGAGCACCCGGTTCATCTTCTCGGTGAACTCGGGATCGTTGCTGGCCTTCCAGGTTTTGGTAGCCTGCCACGACACCCCACCGGCCTTCAGGATCCTGCGCAGCGTCTCGCGGCTGATTTCGGCGATCCTGTTGACCGCCAATACCTCTCGCAGTTTCGACAGGCTCCACGTCGTGAACGGCCAGCCTAGATCGAGGGGGCAGCACCGGGCGATCCGACAGATCCGATCACGCATCGCCTGATCGGTCTTCGCCGGTCTGCCCCCTCTCCATTTTGGGTCGAGCGCCTCGAAGCCCTTCTCGTTGAAATCGTGGATCACTTGCCGCACATACGATTCCGATACTTGCATCAGCTTCGCGATGAACCCGACCGGCTGATGCTGCGCCGAGGCCATCACCACCACCGCCCGCCGCATCCGCACTGGTTGCTTGCTGCGCCGGGCGATCTGGGCCAGCTTGCGACCCTCCTGCGGGGTCACCGCTCTGACGAACACATCCGGCTTCCGAGCCACCGGCACCACCTCCGCCAGGCAGCATCACCGGCCGACCAGTGGCGAGCAACCCGACACCCCGACGATTAACGCATCAACCTTTCCGGACGAGGCACTAGTGCACCGGATACCTCGCGCAACATACCGTTCATGAGGTCGAGGTCGGTAACCGGTCAATCGATACAGATTCGCTTCCGGGGGCAGAAGGCATATGAACGCACAAATGCAGGGCATGACCGCTGCGACCCATTCCGTCCCGTTCTTCACGCAGGCCGCCTCGTTTCGCCGGATGTGGCCGGAGATCCGTAAGAACGTCGACGCCGTATTCGATCGCGGTAAATATTCGCACGGGCAGCAGGTGGCCCAACTCGAGCGCGCGATCGCCGACTACACCGGGGCCCGATTCGCGCTCGGCGTCAACAGCGGCACCGACGCGCTGGTGCTGCTGCTGCGCGCGCTCGGCGTCGGGCCCGGCGACGAGGTGATCGTGCCCGCCTACACCTTCTTCGCCACTGCCTCGGCGGTCGCGCTGGTGCACGCCACCCCGGTCTTCGCCGACATCACCGCCGACGGCGACTACGCCATGGACCTGGACTCGGCGGCCGCGGCCGTCACCGCCCGCACCCGGGCCGTGCTGCCGGTGCACCTGTTCCACCAGCTCGCCGACCTGCAGGCGCTGACCGCCTTCGCCCGCCGCCACGGCATCGACCTGATCGAGGACAGCGCCGAGGCGATCGGCATGCGCTGGAACGGAATTCACGCGGGCCTGCACGGCCGCGGCGGGGTGCTGTCGTTCTTCCCCACCAAGACGCTGGGCGCGCTCGGCGACGCGGGCATGGTGATCACCGACGATCCCGACATCGCCGACCGGGTGCAGACGCTGCGCCACCACGGCCGGATGGGCCGCACCGTCGACCACATCGCCGGAATCTCCAACCTGTCCGGCTCCTCCGGCACCAACAGCAAGATGGACGACATCCAGGCGGCGATCCTGCTGGCGAAGCTGACCACGCTGGACGCCGACATCGACCGCCGGGCCGCGCTGGCGGCGCGCTACGACGAGCGCCTCGCGGGCATCGACGGCGTGCTGCGCACCCCGCGAGTGCTGCCGCGCACCGCCGACACCAACCCGGTCTTCTACGTCTACCTGATCGAGGTGGAGCGTCGCGACGAGCTCGCCGAATACCTGACGGTGCAGGGCATCGGCACCGAAATCTATTATCCCCGCCCGCTGCCGGAACAGCCGTGTTTCGCGAACGAGCGGAATACGCCGGACAAATTCCCCCATGCGACGGCGGCGTCTCGCCGAGCCATTGCACTGCCGTTCTACCCGGATCTCACCGAACACGATATCGACGTCGTCTGCGACGCGATATCGGCTTTCTATCGAGGCGATCACCGATGATTCCGTTCTTTCCTCCCGACCTTTTCGAACCGGATCGCGACACGCTCGAGAATCTGCTGTTCGAGCTGGGTACCGGAGCCGATCAGAAATTCATTCTCGGCGCCCGCACCGCGGAATTCGAGGCGGCGATCGCCGAGGCCAGCGGGGCGACGCACACGGTGGCCTGCTCCAGCGGCACCGGCGCGCTGGAGCTGTGCGTGGCGGCGCTGCGCCTGGGTCCGGGCGACGAGGTGATCGTGCCCGCGTTCTGCTGCCAGCCGGTCGCCAGCTCGGTCGTGAATGCCGGTGCCACACCGGTTTTCGCGGATGTCGACCCGTGGACGATGGTGCTGGACCCCGATGCGGTGCGGGCCGCGATCACCCCACGCACCCGGGCGATCATGCCCGCGCACGTGTTCTCGATCATGGCCGACATGCCCGCCATGCGGGCCATCGCGCGGGAACACGACCTCGCGCTCATCGAGGACGCGGCGGTGGCGCAGGGCGCGGTGCTCGACGGCGTCCCCGCCGGGCGCTGGGGCGATCTGGGCGTGTTCTCGTTCTTCCAGGTGAAGGCGATGGGAACCGCCGGGGAGGGCGGCATGGTGCTCACCGAGGACGCCGAGCTGGCCGCCGCGGTGCGCATGCATCGCAATCACGGCCAGGACGGCAAGACCCGGTTCCTGCATCACGTCGTCGGCCAGAACAAGCGGTTCGACGAGATCATCGCCGCCTTCCAGCTGGCCCGGCTGCCCGGTTTCGCCGACCGGCTGGAGCGGCGGGCACGGATCGCCGACTACTACACCGAGCGCTTCGCCGGGCTGGCCGACCGCGGCGTGCTCGCGCCGCCCGCCGGTCGCAACGGCCGCTGCTACTACGTGTACTCGCTGCTGGTGGACCGCCGCGAGGACCTGCGGGCGTGGCTGTCGGCGCGCGAGATCGGCAGCCACGTCTACTATCCCGTGCCGCTGCCGCAGCAACCGGCCTTCGACGCGTGGGCCGGTGCCGGATCGTGGCCGCACGCGCGGTCGGCCAGCGACCGCAACCTGGCCGTCCCCATCTGGCCGCATCTCACCGACACCCAGGTCGAGTACATCGCCGATACCGTTTGCGAGTTCGTGGCATGACAACTACAGAGCGAATCGAGAAGGTGGTCGTGCTCGGCCAGGGGCACGTCGGGCTCCCACTGGCCGTGGCCGCCGCCGAGAACGGTTACGACGTCGTGGGTTTCGACGCCGACCCGGAGCGGGTGCGCACCCTGGTCGGCGGCGTCTCGCCGATCCCGGACGTCACCTCGCAGCGGCTGGCGGCGCTGCTGGCGACGCACCGCTACCGCCCCTCCGACACCGCCGCCGATCTGTCCGGCTTCGATATCGCGGTGATCACCGTGCCCACCCCGCTGAACGCGGACCGGCAGCCGGATCTGGGCGCGGTGCGCACGGCGGCGACCGAGGTCGGGCGGCGCGCCCGGCCCGGCTGCCTGGTGATCCTGGAGTCGACCAGCTACCCGGGCACCACCGAGGAGGTGGTGGCGCCGATCCTGCGCGCGGAGTCCGGCCTGGAGCCCGGCGTCGACTTCGCGCTGGGCTTCAGCCCCGAACGCATCGATCCGGGCAATGCCCGCTGGACCATGGAGACCACCCCGAAGGTCGTCTCCGGCATCGACGACGCCTCGCTGTCGCGGGTGCGAGAGTTCTACGGCGCCTTCCTCGATCGCGTGGTGACCGCGCCCGAACCGAAGGTCGCCGAGCTGGCGAAGGTCTTCGAGAACACCTTCCGGCAGGTCAACATCGCCTTGGTGAACGAGCTGGCGATGCACGCGGATCTGCTCGGGATAGATCTGTGGCAGGCGCTGGAGGTGGCCGACACCAAGCCGTTCGGGTTCATGAAGTTCCTGCCCGGCCCCGGGGTCGGCGGGCACTGCCTGCCGATCGATCCGCTGTATCTGTCCTGGAAGGTCGCCCGGGACACCGAGCAGCGGTTCCGGATGGTCGAACTCGCCGACCGCATCAATGCGGAGATGCCCGCCTACGTGGTCCGGCGCATCGAGAAGGGGTTGCGGCGCCGCGCTATCGCGGCGGTCGGCGCGCGCGTGTTCGCGATCGGGCTGGCCTACAAGCCGAACGTGTCGGACCTGCGCTGCTCGCCCGCGCTGGAGATCTGCCGCCAGCTGGTCGCGGCCGGTGCGGATGTGCACTACGCGGATGCGCTGATCGCGGAGAAACCGGAGCTGGCCGGGCTGGTTCGTTCCGAGGTGACCGCGGGGGATGTGCGGGCCGCCGATGTGGTGGTGATCCTCACCGATCACGACTACGTCGACTACGACCTCATCGTCGAGAACGCGACCTATGTCTTCGACTGCCGCCGCCGGCTGCCCGGCCGCCCGCACGTCGAGCTGCTCTGAAAGGGAATCGCCATGGCACGACCGATCCAGTTGGGCACGGTGTTCCACGACCACGCGGCCAAGGCCGTCCGGACGACCGTGCATCTCGACCATCCCTTCGACATCGCGCCCGACGGGGGCGTGGTGTACGACGGGGCGGCGCTGGCGCGGCTGGTCGACGATACGGCGGCCTGGCTGTACGGGGCGGGGGTGCGGCCCGGCGATCGGATCGGGGTCGTCAAGGACAATCACTTCGACCTGGTGCTGACCGCGGTGGCGGCCGCCCGCATCGGCGCGGTGCCCGCGAATATCGCGGCGGTGAACGGTCTTTCGGCGCAGCGGGAGCTGCTCGCGCGGCTGGATCCGAAGCTGGTGGTGATGTCGGCGAGCGTGATCCGGCGCATCCTCACCGAGGGCGTGGACGTGCTCGGCGGTCGGCGCACCGTGGTGCTGCCGTCGCGGAGCGTGCACCTGGACCGCAGCGAATTACCGGACAGTGCCGTACCTTTCGACGATGTGCGCGGTGCCGCCGCGGCCCCGGTGCGATTCGCCGATATCGATGAGCCGCTGCTGATGACCCACACCTCCGGCACCACCGGCGTGCCGAAACTGGTGGTGCAGTCCACGCGGACGCTGCGCGCGGCCAGCCGCCTCGAGCTCATGCCGATCCCGTTCGTGGTCAGCCGCCGCAAAGACGTTGTGCTGTCCTCGATTTCGTATGCGCACTGGCGGGCGGTGACCTTCGCGATCGCGCAGACCAGGTTCGCGCCCACCAGGCTGGTGATCGTCGCCGACCACGATCCCGACAATGTGGCCCGCATGCTGACCGAGCACCGCCCGACCAGTATCGAGGCGTGCCCCAACATCTTTCAGCGCTGGCGCGGCCTGACCCGCACCCACGCCGACGCCCTGTCACAGGTGCGCCTGTACATCAGCACCTTCGACATGGTGCATCCGCCGACGGTCCGCTCCTTCCTCGAGGTGTCCCGGCGGCGCTGGCCGCTGTGGGTGGCATCGTGGGGCCAGAGCGAGGTCGGCCCGATCTCCAGCGCGATCTTCACCCGCGCCCGCCTGCGCCGCGTCGGCAACCCGGTAACCAGTGACGTCGGCTGGACCATGCCCACCGTAGCCCGGGTCCGCGTCACCGACCCCGAAACCGGCCGCCGCCGCGGCATCGGCCGCCAGGGCCTCCTGTTGGCCGCCAGCAAGGCCCGCTGCCTCGAATACCTCGGCGAACCCGACCGCCACGACCGCAAAAACGGCGGAAAGTGGTGGAACACCGGCGATATCGGCTACCGCGACTGGCTCGGCCGCCTACGCCTGGTAGACCGCGAGGTAGACATCATCCCCGGCACCAGCGGCCTGGCCCTGGAAAGCACCCTGCTGGACCGTATCCCGACCGCCACCGAGGTCACGGTACTGGGTGTCCCCGGCCAACTCCCGGTCCCGGTCCTCTGCCTCGACGGCGCCCCCCTGAACGACCACCAATGGCAACAAGCAGTATCCGACCTCCCACCCCTAGCTCCACCGGTAATACTCCCCTGGCCGGCCCTCCCCCGCACCGCAACCTGGAAAATCCGCCGCCACGAACTCCGCCACGCCATCCTCGGCACCAACGCAGTCCACGGCACCGGCCTATGGACGTGACGCCATGACAAAACAAACCCCGACCAGAACCCACACCCGCCCCTCCGGCCCGGGTCCCACTGGCCGTCCCGGCATGGGCGCCACTGGCCCTCTCGGTGTGGGTCCCGCTCGTTGTTGCGGCGCGGGCACCACTGGTCGCTCCGATGTGGGTCCTACTCGTCATCCCAGTGTGGGCACCACTTGTCGTCCCGGTGTGGGTCTCGCGTGTTGTCCTGGCGCGGGTCCCGCTGGTCGACGCGGCGCGGGTCCCGCTGGTCGTCCCGGTGTGGGCACCACTGGTCGTCCCGGTGTGGGTCCCGCTCGTTGTCCCGGTGTGGGTCTCGCGTGTTGTCCTGGCGCGGGTCCCGCTCGTTGTCCCGGGGCGGGTGCCACTTGTCGTCCCGGGGCGGGTGCCACTTGTCGTCGCGGCGCCGGTGCCACTCGTCATCCCGGCGCGGGTCTCACTTCTGGTCCCGGCGTGCTTTTGGCCGGGATCGCTTGCGGCAGGGCGGGTTCCGGGCGAGAGCGCGTCGGAAGGGCGGGGAGAGGACGTGGTGGGGATGGATAGGAAGGAGAGCCTGGTGACGGCTGGGACGAGCGATGTGATCGAATCGGGCGAGGTGGGGCTCGTCTGCGGGCCGCGTGCCGATGAGCTGGGTGCGGTGGTGGAAAGTGTGTTGGCGCGTGTGCCGGATCCCTTTGCGCTGCGGCGGTTTCCGCGGGAGGTGTTGGCGGGGCTGGGTGAGGCCGGGGTATTGCGGCGGCGGTGGGACGCGGCGGCGGGGACTGCGGGGGATATGGAATACGCCGTGGCCATGGGTGATGCGTTGAGTACGCGGGCACCGGCGGGGATTGCGATCGGGGTGTCGCTGCATACCGAGACGGTGCTGTCGCTGCTGCACCGATTCGCCGGGGAGAACGAGTATCTGGTCGAGCTGCGGAAAGACGCCCTGGAGGGGCGGAAGGTGGGGGCGATCGCGGCCAGCGAGCCCACCGGCGGCAGCGACCTGTCGGCGGTCACCACGCTGGCCCGGCCGACCGCGGGCGGCTGGGTGATCAACGGGGCGAAAAAGTACGTATCCCTCGGTGCCGTAGCCGATTTCGCGGTGGTGCTGTGCCGCCTGGCAACCACCGACGGCTCACCCACGGATCGGCATGCGACCCTGGTGGTCCCGCTGGATCGGGCGGTGCGGGTGCGCGAGCACGACAAGCTCGGCACCCATGCGCTGGACACCGTGGCGGTGGAGTTTCGTGAGGTCGAGGTGGGTGCCGAGGCGCTGCTCGGGCGGCGCGGGCTGGGGGTGCTGAACCTGAACTACGGCCTGTCCTTCGAACGGTTGGCGATTGCCGCGCAGGTGGCAGGGGGGTGTGCGGCCGCGATCGCCCTGGCGGTCGAACATGCCGAGCGCCGAGTGCAATTCGGGAAGCGGCTGCGCGATCACCAGTATCTGTCCTTCCGGCTCGCGGAGTTGAGCGCCGAGGTGGAGGTCCTGCGTTGCGCGGTGCACGATATTGCGCGGCAGGTGATGACACGACCGCTGGACCGTGAACTGATCTCCCGCATCGCCGCCGTGAAACTGTGCGCCGCCCGCGCGGGCGAGCGAGTGATCAGCGATGCCATGCAAACCTTCGGCGGCCCCGGCTATCTCACCAACGAGACCCCATTCGGCCAGTTCTGGAACGACATCCGGGTCTCCCGAATCGGGGCGGGCACCGACGAGATGATGCTCGCCATTATCAGCGACACCCTGCGTGGCGCACCGGACATGTACGACCGCCTGATCAGGATCACGCAATGACGGCCGCGCAGTCGGCCGTATTGGTCGCCGGGCTGAGCGGGCAGGTCGGTCAGGGCTTCGCGGAGGCGACCCTCTCCGACACCCTGGACGGCACAGGCCGTTTCGACCTGCGCGCGGTGGTGCGGCGGCGGTTGCGCACCAACCTCGGCGGCCTGTCGGCGGCAGGCGGCCGAATCACGCAGCTGGTCGGCGACGTGACCACACCGTCATGGGCACTGAATGACGCGGCGCTGGAACAGCTTTCCGACATCCGCGCGATAGTGAACCTGGCCGGAATCGTCGACTGGACCGCCTCGCAGGCCGAGATGGACCGCATCAACTACCTCGGCGCGGTCACCGGATACGAACTGGCCCGCACCCTCTCCGAACGCCTGGGCCGAGCGGTGCCGTACCTGTACGCCAGCACCGCATACGTGGCAGGCACCCTCGGCGGCCGAATCCCGGAACAGCAACACGCACCACACCCGGACCGCACCCCCTACGAGCTGAGCAAGTGGTTCGCCGAACGCCACCTCCTGCGCGCCGCGAGCAAGACCGGCCACCCGGTGCTGATAGCCCGCATCGGCGGCGTAATCGGCAGTGCCGCAACCAGGTCCACCACGCGATTCAGTTCCCTGTACCAACTGGTGGCCCCCCTGTCGCGCGGCCAACTCCCGCTGCTGCCGGTGCAATCCGGTGCGCGCGTGGACATCCTGCCCCGCGACGTCGTCGGCGAGGGCCTGGTGCGCCTGCTGTCACGCGGTGCCGCAACGGATTTCCGCGACTGGCGCGGCGGCGTCCTGGTGCACCTGTGCGCCGGGGAATACGCCCCGACCTTGGCCGCCCTGCTGGCCCTGCTCGATTCGAAGGACGTCGAGCACCGATACCGGCCGCCGCGACTGGTCACCGTCTCGCCCCGAGCGCTGCGCCTCGGCGAGAACCTGACCCTGAAATACGCGCGCTGGAACCGGGAACTGGGCAATCGCCTCTACGGCCTGCGCTACGTCTCGATGGACCGCGTCTTCGAACGCGTCCGCCTGGTCGAGCACACCGGCGGCTGGGCGCCCGAGGTCGACGCCGACACCGTGCTCGATGTCGCGTTCGGGCTCGACTATGCCCGTCCCACAGACGATTTCGCCGGTCTGCCGATGGGGAGGTTCGTATGAGAGTGCTCGTCGTCGGGGCCACCGGCTACCTGGGGCGCGCGGTCACCCGCCGCCTCGCCACCGACGGTCACGAGGTGATCGAACTCAGCCGCTCCGGCCGAGCCACGGTCGGTACCGGGGTGGTCGGCGATGTGCTGCTGCCCGGATTCGGCCTGCCCCAGGCCCAGCGTGCCGAACTCGCCGGGGTGGACGGCATCGTCACCTGCTTCGGCTCGGTCGGCATGTCCGCCGACCCCGCCGAGGTGGTGAACATCCACGTCACCGGCATCCGCACCGTCCTGGACTTCGCCGCGGGCTGCCCCGATCTGCGCCGCCTCGTCCACGTGTCCAGCGTGCTGGCCCTGGGCCGCGCCACGGGCGAGCTCACCAATCGCGACCTCTCGCGCGGACAGACCTTCCGCAACTGGTACGAGTACGCGAAATACCGTGCGGAACTGGTGGTCCGGCGCGAACGCTCGGTCCCGGTGAGCGTGCTGCGGCTGGGCACGCTGCTCGGTCCCGCACCCGCACAGGTGATCCCGCGCACCGGCGGCCCCGTCGCCGCGCTGCCCCATGTGCTCAGCGGACTTCCGCTGGTGCTCGAGCGGCGCGGCGAGTACCCGGTCTACGCCACCGATATCGCCGCCGCGGCGGCGGTGATCGAAAACCTGCTCACCGCACCACGATCCGTCCCCTCCTGCACCTACTTCGATCCCGACCTGCCGACCATGGCGCAGGTGCTCGGCGAATTGTGCCGGGCCTGGAACGTGACGCCGAAACTGATCGAGGCCGACGGCCTGGCCCTGCGCGTGCAGCGCGGCCTGGCCCGCCGCTTCGGGGTGGAGCCGGAGGTCGCCGAGTACGCCCGCCCGCTGTTCCGTTTCGAGCCCGGCATTTTCGACGCCCTGCCCGGCGGAGCGATGCCGTCCACGCCGGGCTACCTGGCCGCGACCGGCCGGGCCCTCATGTCCGAGGCACTGATGTCGAGCGTGACCGCGGCGGCGGCACCCGAGAAAGGGGAGTGGCCGTGACGGTCGCCGAACGCTGCCGGGTCGACACCGCACCGCATCCGGTCCTGCGGGTGTACTCGGCCGGGAACTTCGGGGAGATTGCGCCCCAACGCCTCTCACCCCTGTCCTGGTCGCTGGTGGGACGGCCCATGGAACTGGGCACCCGCGTATTCGTATCCACCATCCTGCGAGACCCGGTGTGGGCCACGGGATCCCACTACGTCTTCACCGGCTATTTCAACTGCCGCCCGTACCACAACCTCAGCGCCTACTGCCACATTGCAGAGCATGTGGACCTGCTGACCCCGGAGGACGTGACCGCCGCCTACTTCGAGGGCATCGAGCCGCCGCGCACCGTCCTCGGCCGTCGCCCCGGCCGGGTGAGCCGCAATCAGGCCGCCTACCGCATGCTGCGCGAACTGGTGAATCTGCGCCCCCGGGTAATCGAGCTCGAACAGCAGGTGTTCGACTACGAGAACCGAGTCGACGACACCATGAGCGCCGGAACCGACTGGCGCATAGGCGAACTGGCCGAGGTCGGCAATACGCTGCTCGAAAGCGCCTGGCACCTGCACATAATCGGTACCGCCGGGTCCATCGCCGCCGACGTGCTGCAACGCACCGCCGTCAACCGGCTCGCCGCGCACAGCGCCTCCATCCTGAACTGGCTCAAGGAACCCGCCGAACTCCCGTGGGGCCCACTGGTGGAACTGGCGCCGATCGAGGGCGGCCCCGCCGATTTCGTGCGGCGCCCCTTCTACGAGGTCGCCGACGCCCAGGCCCCGTGGTGCGACTACACGCTGCCGCCCATGAATGCCGCCACCGCGAAAAACCGTGACGTCGTGGAGGTATCGCCCCGCGAGGCGCTGGTCGGCATGCAGGGCGCGCTGCGCGGACGAGCCATCGACGCCACCGTGCTGTTCCTCGGCGACGTCATGGCCCTGCGCGAGCACAGCAAGTCGCTGGCCATGCGCCTGCTGCACGCACACCGACGCTTCGTGCCGCGGCTGGCCGAACTGCGCGGGCTGCGCGCCGACGAATGGCCGTATCTGGCCATGCCCGAACTGCGCGCGGACACCATGCCATCCCGCGCCGAACTCGAAACGCGGCGACTGGCCTGCGAGGACGCCCTCGCCATCGAGATGCCGGATTATCTCGACCAGACCCCGGGCGCGCCCGAACGCAGCCAGCCGATGCGGCGGCCGCGCGGCGTCTCGGCCGGGGTGTGCGACGGCGTCGCCATGGGCTTGGACGAGATGCCGAGCGCGCCGGGCGCAATCCTGGTGTGCGAGAGCGCCGATGCCAACATCATGCCGCTGCTGCCGTTCATTTCCGCGGTGGTGACCGCACGCGGCAGCCAGTACTCGCACATCGCCATCATCTGCCGGGAAGTGGGCATTCCCGCGGTCGTCTCGCATCCGCTGGCCGCGGAGATCAAGTCCGGGCAACGCGTCCATGTGGACGGTGACAAAGGAGAGGTGAGGATTCTTGACTGAGCACTACGGGCTCACCGGGACCGGGCCGCACACGGTGGACATCGACGATGCCGAGGCCGTGCTGTCGGTGATCGAGGACCAGTTGGGCGTCGGGCGGCCGCGGCCGGACCTGCGCATGACCGACTCCATCCGCGACGATATCGACCTGGACTCGCTGTCGATGATGGAGGCCCTGACCCGCGTCGAGGACGAATACCGCATCGAACTGATCGACAATCCGGAGATCGGCGAGGTGGCGACGGTCGCGGATCTGGTGGCGCTGATCCAGCGCGTCTACCGCGCCGCGCACCCGGGATCGGCAGGGGCCGAGGAGAATTCGTGAAATCCATCGTCGACTGGCTATTGGAGCCGGACCCCGGCGGCGCGCTCACCGTGTATCAGGACCGGGACTGGGCGCGCACCGGATATCCGGAGGTGGCGGCGGATTCGCTGGGTGTGGCGAATCTGCTGCGCGACAAGGGAATCGGCAAGGGCGACCGGATCGCGGTCATCCTGCCGACCGGGCGGGACTTCTTCCGCTACTTCTTCGGCGCGATGGCGCTGGGCGCGGTACCGACCGTGGTGGCCCCGCCCGGACTGCACGGCACCGCGAGCTATCCGGACTATGTGCGGGCGCTGCTGCGCACGCTGGAACCGGCGGCGATCGTGGCCGAACGCGAGACGCTGGGCCTGATCCCCGTGGCGACCGGGCGCCGCCTCCCGGTGCGGCTCGATGCCGCCGCCGCGGTGCCGCCCAGCGCGGACACCACCCTCGATCCCGCGCTCGGCGACGACCTCGCCATCATCCAGTTCACCTCGGGTTCGACCGGCACGCCGCGCGCGGTGCGGCTGAGCTCGGCCGCGGTGGTCAATCAGATCGAGATGATGAAGTCCGCCTACCCGGATCGCCCGGCGGAGGACCCCGACTCGTTCGGCTCGTGGCTGCCGATGCACCACGACATGGGGCTGATCGGCTGCTTCCTGATGCCCGCCAGCCACTGCAAGGACGTGTGGCTGATGCGGCCCGAGCACTTCGTGCGGCGTCCCGCGCTGTGGCTGGAGATGTTCGGCCGCCACGGCGTGAACCATTCGGCCACACCGAATTTCGCCCTGGAGCGGATCGTCCGCCTGGTCGGCCCCGCCACCCTGGAGGGTATGGACTTCTCCACCTGGCGGACACTGATCGTCGGGTCGGATCGCATCAATCTCGCTGCGCTGCGGTCATTCTACGAACTGCTCGCCCCCTACGGCCTGCGCCCGCAGATGGTGAAGCCCGGTTACGGAATGGCCGAGACCACCCTGGCCATTTCGTGCATCGAGCCCTGGGAAATGCCGCACGCGCTGCTGGTCGACGCGGGAAATCTCCAGGAGGGCACCGAGATCCCGGTGCTGGCCCGCGAATCCCTGACCGAGCCGGTGGCGGCGGACCCGAATACGGTCCGCGTGGTCGGCTGCGGCGTACCGCTCCCCGGATCGCGCATCCTCGTCGCCGACGAGGAGGGAGAACCGTTGGCGGACGGTCGAATCGGCGAGCTGGTGGTCGAATGCCCGTCCATGTTCAGCGGCTACCTAGGCGACGCCGACCTGCCCGCGGTCGACGGCGCCCCTCGCCACCGCACCGGCGACCTGGGCTTCCGCCGCGACGGCCACGTCTATGTGCTTGGCCGGATAGGCAATTCGGTAAAGATCAACGGAAACTTCGTCACCGCCGAGGATGTCGAAATGGCACTGGCGGACCGACTGGACATCCACCACGACAAACTGACCGCAGTACTGCGCGACCTCGACGGCGAGGGTGCGGCCGCATTGCTGATCTTCCAGCAGCGAGTCTCTCCGGAGCGGGCGGAGGCGGCCTTGGGCGTACTGACCCGAATGGGCCTGTCGCCTGATCGCGCCGCACTGGTAGTCATTGCGCCGCTTGCCATTCCACGCACGACCAGCGGCAAGCCCAAGCGGGTTGCGCTGTGGCAGTTGGTGGAGGAGCGAGGGGTGGCCGCGAAGGTTTGTCACGTCGGGTCCGGGTCTCCACTGCGGGAGCGGCTGACATGACGGGCCCACGGGAGCAGCTGGGTAACAAGGGGTTTCATCTCGACCTGTTGCGGGGGCGCGGGTATCCGGTGCCCTCGTTCCGGGTGGTTACGGCCGACGAGGTGCGGGCCGGGGTGAATCCGACTGGGGTGCAACGGTTGTTGGACGAACTGCGTGCCGAGGCGGCCGAGCGGATGGGCCTGCCCCCGTCCGCGGTCGCCTTCGCGGTGCGGTCCAGTCCGCCGGTGAGCATGCCGGGCATGATGGATACCCTGCTCGCGGTCGGGCTCACCGACGATTCCGTCCCGGCGCTGGCCACCCATCTCGGTAGCGCCGAACTCGCCCGCAACATGGTCGAGATCGGGCGTGTGGACCTGCGCACCCACCTGGGCGTGGTCCCGGAATCCCCGGTGGCCCAGGTATGTTCGGCGATTACGGCGGTCCGCGACTCGTGGCACAACGAGCGTGCCCGCGAATACCGCCGCGCCCACGACATTTCGGAGCGACTCAGCCCCGCCGTCGTCGTGCAGGCGATGGCCTTCGGCACCGGCGACCGCTCGGGCAGCGGGGTGGTATTCAGCCACGACCCACGCACCGGGCGGCGCGGCCTGCACGGGGAATACGTTGCCGCGAGCACCGGAGCCGCCCTGGTGGCCGGACAGGTGACACCCGACGGCCTGGCCCGCCTGAAACACGACTGCCCGCAGGCATACACGCTGCTCGACCGGTTCGTGGCGGAGCTGTTCGCCTGGCGTCAGGTCATGATCGAGGTCGAGTTCGTGGTCGAGCGCGGCCGACTGTGGCTGGTCCAGATGCGTGCGGCCACCGCCTCACCCGCCGCCCACAACGCGGTGACCGTAGACGCTTGGCGCACCGGCATTGTGGACCGCAATACCGCGCTGACTCGGCTGTCCCTCGACGCCCTGTGCGCGGCCCCGGAACCGCGCGCCGCCGAAGGCCACGCCCGCCTGCTGGCCACCGGCATAGCCGCCGCCGGAGGCGTGGCCACCGGCCGAATAGTCCGCGCCGCCGAAGAAGTGCTCGCCCACGCGGGAGAGCCGGTAGTCCTACTCCGCCCCACCACCGAACCGGAGGACTTCGTAGGCATGGCGAACTCGGCCGGAATCGTCACCCTGGAAGGCGGTTTCGGCTCCCACGCCGCCGTAGTGGCCCGCGAACTGGGCCGCCCCGCCGTAGTAGGCGCCCGCTTCACCGACCCCCACTGGCTCGAGAACCCCACGACCGCAACGATAACGGTCTGCGGCACAACCGGCCGAGTCTGGGAGGGCACCGTACCCACCGTCACCCCACCACCGGAATGGCCCACCGACCTCCTCGGCACCATCCCAGCCGACACCGACCGCCGCACCTACTTGGAAACCCTGACCACCTCGATACGGCCCTGATCCCCCCGTCACACACTCTTGTTCCCGCCCGTCGCACACTCCTGATCCTGCCCGTCACAGACTCCTGATCCCGCCCGTCGCACACTCCTGATCCCGGCGTGCTTTTGGCCGGGATCCACCTCCAACAGAACATGACCAGAATGACGAGAGGAGACGCGATGACCATCGAAACCAGCGTGGTAGCAATGGAAGCGCGCGTCCTGCATGCGATGCGGGTGGCAGGGTGGTTGAAGGCGGATCGGGTCGGTGCCTGGTTACCAGGCGTGCCGGGGCTCCATGACGTGCTGACGGATCTGGCCACCCGGGAGATGCTGCGGGCCATGGAAACTCCGCAGGGAACCATGTACGCAGCCACCGAAAGTGGTGTGGCGCTGGCCGATAACGCCGTGGCAGACCTGGCCGCAGCGAGCGCCGTCGGCCAACTCCTCGGCGAGTTCGAGATCGGCGACCCGCTACTGAAGGAGCGAATCACCGCATTCCAGCGCACCCGGGACGCGACGGGAGCAATGGCGGTGATCGAATTCCACAGCGGCCGTGCGGATCTGCTGCGTCGGATCGGTGCGGCAAGTGCGCTGTGGTCCGGCTACCCGGCACGGTTCGAGGCGGCGGTCCGGGCCATCGAGGACGGCGAGCTCGACCATGTGGCCTCACCTCTGATCGACAGCTATCACACGGTATGGCACCTGCTCCACCGCGACCTGCGGATCGTGGCCGACAAGCTGTTGGGGTAGAGATTCACGAAGACCTCCGATCCGGTGATTGCGCCTGTCACCCGAAGGTCTTCGCCACGTCAGCTCACTACACCGCCACCAACGGCCGTAGTCAGGAGAGGTTCGACCCGGCGACAGTGCCGGAGTTCGCGGGCGCCTCGGCCGGATCGCCGATCGGCGGCGCGGTAATACCGTTCACGGCCCCGGCGGCGGCACCGATCGCCGCGCCGACCGCCGCCGCAGGCGTGGCGACGAGCGCGCCACCCATCCCAGCACCGATCATCAGCGGCACGACCGTCCCCACCGGCAGCATCGGCGTCCCGGCCATCGCCCCGACAAAACCACCCATCACCACTCCGGCGACAACCAGCGGACTCGCCACCGCCGTGCCGACCGCCGCACCCTGCGCCGCGGTCCCCAGCGTCTGCGCGGCAATGCGATCCGAGCGCGACGGAGCGAACCCGGCCGAATCCAGCGTGCCCGCCAAGCGCGCCTCGACCTGCGCGGACGCATCATTGATCTGCGCGGCCGGTTCCGGCGGCAGCCAGGCCGGAATATCGACCTGGGTGTCGCCGAACCGAAGCTTGCCCGCGGGCGCCTCGATCGGCGCCACCGTCGCGACCTCGGCAGGATTCGGCACATGCAGCCGCCCGGCATCAACCGCGGCCAGCGGAGCAGGATCGGGAATCGCCCGCACCCCGGTGGCTGAATTCCGACTCACATGGGTGTGGGGCGCGTCCGCGCCCCGATCGCTCCCGGCCACCCCGTCCGGAGCAGCCCCGAGCCCCTGCACCACCGGCGCATCGCCCGGTTGCGCCGCCGCCGCGGCCCCGGCAGCGCCGAAGGCCGGAGCCAGCAGCACCGCCCCGGCAACAACCAACGATCCCAAGCATCGAAAATGTGAAAACGATTCCGCCGGACCGGGTTTACCCATGAGCGACCTTTCTGTTCGAACATCAACGGATGCCGAATATTCGGACCGGTGAGCAATCCGGATTGGTGGTGTAGCGGGGAGATACCGGTTGTTCCGGCGGACGAACTGTGACTGTTCAATGGGTCCGTTGACGAGTAACCGGGGCCCGGTCGGCTGACGTTCGATGATGTGCAGCCGGCCGAGTCGCGGCGAACGCTGCCCACAGGAGATTGAGGGGGTGGCTGGGGTCGTAATTGTGGCGTTCGTTCCTTCGCCCGAAGATTCCGGCGAGCAGTTGCAGGCTGGGGTGGTAGTCGGCGGTGAGAGGGACCAGACGGAGGTTGGGGCTGCCGGGGAGTCGGCCTTCGATGGTGGCTTGGGCGACGGCATGAGCGCAGACGAGTGCGCCGTGGGTGAGGCCGGATCGCAGGAGAGCGAGTCCGTAGTAGATGCTGTCGACCTCGGCGACGATGGTGAGGCGGCGGGCGAAGTCGGGACCGTACCAGCGGCGGAGGAATTCGGCGATGACGCCGACGGCGGGGGCCAGCAGCGGTATGTCGGGGAGCCGGTTCTGGGGGACGGCCTGCAGTGGGAGTTCACGAGTGGTGAGGTTCGTGATGAGGGCGAGGGGTTCGCGGTGCCATTCGATGACGTCGTAGTTGTCGTGGATGGGGTCGTTGTCGGGGGCGGCGGCGATGCTGCCGCAGACGAGGTCGACCTCTTGGGCGTCGAGGCGTTGCCAGAAATCGCGGGTGCGGGCGTGGGTAATGGTGAGTTCGATTTCGCGGCGGGTGAATTCGTCGGCGACCAGGGGCCATGCCTGGGCTAGGAAGTCGACGGTGAATTCGGTGGTGGCGATGGTGATGCTGGCACCGAGTTTGCGGCGGCGGGCGCTGATCTCGGTCAGCCAGTCGCCGAGCATGCCGCGGCAATGCGCGGCGATCTGCTCGCCGGTGGGGGTGAACAGATAGTTCTGTCCGCGGCCTTGTCGGATGCAGATCGGTTCGCCGCACATCTGGGTGAAGGCGTCGTTGAGCTTGTCGACCTGTTTGCGGACCGAGGAGTGTTCGCGGCTGAGCAGGCGCGCGGCGGCGAGCGGTGAGCCGGTCTGGTGGACGGCCAGCAGGGTGCGTAGCTGGTCGATGGTGAGGTCCAGTAGTGGTGGCGGGCAGTCGTGGATCGGGGTGGATGAGGTTGGTGTGCGCACGATTCCGGGCATCGGCACCCTTTCGAGGCTGGTTGATGTTCGCCGGGTTGTTTGGGCGGGAAGGTGGGACATTTCCCGGTGAGAGGTTCCGAATATGTTCTATCGAATCCGAACGCGGCCTGTACGGGGAAGCCGGAACATTTGGTGGATGGGAACACTCAACATCACCGGCAGCGGCCGGGCCGCGTCGTGTTATTTCCGCACCACCGTCGGTGACGGATCGCGGAAAGCGTTGGTGCAGATCGACGAACGCTGCAACTTGCACTGCGTTCATTGTTTCGTGTCGGCGACCAGGCAGGGCGCGACGATGGCCTACGACGACATCACCGGCGCGGTGATTCCCCGGCTGGCGCAGGCTCGGGTGGAGCGGGTCACGCTGACCGGCGGTGAGCCGACGATCCACCCGCGGTTCCTCGATGTGGTGCGGGCCTTCCGCAGTGCGGGCATGGGAGTGGGGGTGTGCACCAACGCGACCACTTTGAACGAGGCGGCGATCGCCGAGCTGACCGGGATCGGCGGTGTACACGTGAATGTGTCGCTGGATGGGTTCGCGCCCGAGTCGCACGGGATGTTCCGCGGCGACCGCGACTCCTTCCATATGACGATCGCGACGACGAGATCCCTTGCCCGCGCGGGCATTCTGCAAGGACTGCTGTGCACACCCAATTCGCTCGCACAGGACGAGGAATACCGGCAGCTGTGTGAATTCGCCATCGAGTGTGGTGCGGAGTACGTGCTGATGAACCCGCTCGGCTCGATGGGCCGTGGCGTGAAATCCCGGCGGAAGCTGGCCGCGACCGACGACCGCATGGCCCACATCCACGACCTGACTGCACCGTTCGCCGGTGCGGGCCTGGATGTTGTGCACATCCGATTCCCCAACACCGCCTCGCTCCCGCTGGCCGGGTGCGAGGCAGGCACGATCATCTACGTGTTCGCCCGCGGGGAGACCACGGTGTGTCCCTATCTTGTTTTTGCGGCGAAAACGCCGCAGTCCCAGCATAATCCGGCCGAATTCATCGTCGGAAACATCCTCACCGACCCCGATATCGCCGACCGCCTGGACACCTACCCGGCGGCCCGGCTACAGATGGGCACCAACTCGACCTGCGCGAGCTGCGGGGTCGCCGACGCCTGCGGGAAGGGATGCCCGGCGGCGGTGGTCGCGGCCGGACAGCGCATCGGCGCCGTGGATGCCGAGGTGTGCCCGGTCACCACCGAGGGACGGCGGCTGCTGCCGCTGACCGTCGCATGACCGTGTGATGGACGTCGACACGACCAACCGAGCATGTGAGAGCATCGCCGCCATGCTTGCCGACCACATCCTGCACCTACGTCAGCGGAGAACACCGGCATGACCGACCTGAGCGTGTTGACCCTCAATATCCAGAACCCCGCCCCGGCGCGCGCCGAACGACAGCTCGATTGGCTGGCTGGGCGGAACGAGGACGTGCTGGTGCTGACCGAGACCAGAGACAGCGCCGGATGTCGGCTGCTGGCCGAGAGGTTCACCGCGGCGGGGTATTTCGTGCACTATCCGATACCGGAGGCCGGGGACTACGGGGTCATGATCGTGAGCCGGTTGCCCGCCACCGCCGGTGATTTCGGTGCCCGGCTCGGCTACTTGCCCGCCCGCGCCGCTGCGGTCACCATCGCGGCCGTGCCGGGCCCGATCGAGATCATCGGCGCCTATGTACCGTCCCGCGACGCCAGCCCCGAGAAGACCGATCGGAAACGAAAGTGGTTGCACGCCTGCCTGACCGGGTTGTCTGCGCGCCCGCCAGAACGGACGGTGTTCGTGGGGGACCTGAATGTTCTCGAACCCGATCACCAGCCGCGGTATCGGTTCTTCGTCGAGTTCGAGTACGACTTCTATCGCCGTCTCACCGCCGACTGCGGGCTGGTCGACGCGTTCCGGGCGCTGCACCCGGAGGCGGTCGAGCATTCCTGGGTCGGGCGTACCGGCGACGGCTACCGCTACGATCACCTGCACACCAGCGCCGACCTCGCCTCGAGCCTCCTGGAGTGCGCCTACATTCATCATCCGCGCCTGGTGCGGCTCACCGATCATTCCGGGCTGTCGGCGCGGTGGTCGATCGATCCCGGACCCCGGTTGGTAACCTCCGACCCGGTCACCGTCGGCGAGCCCGACACCTTGTTCTGAGGTCGGGTCTATTGGTTCTCGCTCTGTCGGCGGCCGCGACCTGGCCACCGACACGGCGTAGGACCTATGAGTGCTACCGACACCCCTGTACTCCGGTACGGAGCGCGCGTGCTGCTGCTGGACCCCGGCGACCGGGTGTTACTGATCCACGCCATGGATCCCGACAATCCCGATCACCGGTGGTGGGAACTCCCCGGCGGCGGGCTCGCGACGAATACGGAGGCTCCGCGTGATGCCGCGCGGCGTGAGCTGGCCGAGGAGACCGGCATCGTGGTCGGCGAGATCGGAGATCACTTGTGGGACAGGGAAAGTCGGTTCGTCTACCGGGGCCGTCGGCACCATCGCCGCGACAGCGTCTACCTCGCCCGCGTCACCGACACCGCCCCGGCGCTCACACCTGAGCACACCGCGAACGAGAAGGCTGGCCTGTTGGGCTGGCACTGGTGGACCAATGCCGAGCTCACCGGCACCCGGGACAAGCTCCTGCCCGGCAACCTGGCGCGCCTGCACGCCGACCTCATCGCGGGTCGGCTCCGGCAGCCGTTGCCCCTTCGCCTCTAGCCGCTTCGACCAATCGGTCCGCGCGAATCGTTCAGGGCACCAGCCAGTTTCGTTCGTAGGGGAGGCGGGTTGTGCAGGTGGGGGAGATGTGGGGGTAGACGGTTACGGTGTCTTCGCCGTGGGTTGCGTTGAAGGAGGTTGCGAAGCGGAGGGCGGCCGAGGTGCAGGCTCGGTACCAGAGGTCGAGGCGTTCGCCCTTGATGTTGTCCCAGCGGACTCGGATCATGACGTCGGGCTCGGTGGGGTGGGGTGAGGAGGGGGAAACCATCAGGCCACCAGCTTGTTTCGGTCGATCCACCATTTCGGGCACTTCTCCTCGAGGGCGAGGCGTTCTCGGAGCGTGGCGACGCCTATCGGCAAGGGGCGGGTGCCGTGTGGGCCCTGTGCGTCGAGTGGGATGAGGCGTGGGCATGATCTTGGGAGACGCCAGCCGATCGCCATCCGGAATGTGACAACCAATCCGAGCCAGAGGGCTGCGGTCAGCAGGGTGAGTGTGGCGGTCATCGGAGGGATGACCTTGTTCGGTGTGGTGTGTGGTGAGCGTGGTGATCTATTGTCGCAGCGAACATCTCGTAGTCCTTCCGCGTGATCGGCTGGTTGTGGGAACGCGTGGAAGGGAAGCACGCGGGTCAGGGCGTCGGACGGTTTTCCGGCATTGACAGGAAATCTCCTCGTTTTCCCTGCGCGCTGGTCAAAGGCATGCAACGGTTCTTGTCGCACTCGTGAGGCTCAACTAGTCAGACGGGGGTTCATCAACATGACAGGAAAATCGACTGGCAGGCCCAAGCGAGGGCGGCCGAGGAAGGTGGTAACCAGTAGCGTGCCCAGGCGAAGACTCGGACGGTACCTGCGCGACCTTCGCGTTGAGATGGGCCTGACCATCCCGGAAGTAGCGGAGCAGGCCCAACGGAGTGCACGGACCATCTCGCGCTACGAGAAGGGGGAGTTCCCCGAGAAGATCAGGGCCGCCGAGATCCGAGAGATGTGTGCGATCCTCGGAGCCGAGGACGCGATGACCGAGGCGCTGCTCGGCCTGGCACAGCAGGCGAACGACAAGACTTGGTATCACCAGTTCGGCGAGCTGATTCCGGAGAACTTCGACATCTATATGGGTCTGGAGGCCAACGCAACGCGGATCGTGTGCTACTCGCCCGATGCTGTGATCGGCCTTCTACAGACGGAGGGCTACGCCCGCGCTCTGTTCGAAGTGGGCTACCCCGAGTCGTCGCGGGAGGAGATCGATCAGCGTGTCGAGATGCGAATGCGACGACAGCGTCTGATCACCCGCAAAAAGAACCCGGCCAAACTTGTTGTCGTGCTTGGCGAAGCGGCGCTTCACCGGATCGTCGGCAATCGCCGTGTCATGTCTGCGCAGTACAAGTACCTTGCTGACATGAGCACCCTGCCCAACGTCTCTATTCGAATCCTTCGCTCCGACGCTGGCATACCGCTCGGCCATCCGATGAGTCGGTTCGTTGTCCTAGGCTTCGAGGAAGGAAAAGGACGTGAGGTTGAGCCGCCGATCGTGTATATCGAGGGATACACGGGTGACGTTTACCTTGAGAAGAAGAACGACGTGCGTCACTATCTCGAGGCGCATGAAGCGATCTGGCGCGCCGCGTTGGATGAAGCCGAAAGTAGGGAGCTGCTTCGGCAGCTGGCAAGGGAGTGTAGAGCGTGACCGACAAGTATGACGTTGACCTATCCGATGCGCAGTGGTTCACCAGCACTCGCACCTCGGCACAAAAAGAGTGCGTGGAAGTCGCGTTCCTTGGGGACGGCTTCGTCGGAGTGCGTGACAGCAACAATCGCGCTCGTCCGGCGTTGGTCTTCACGCCTGGTGAGTGGCGCGCGTTCATCGCAGGTGCCAAGGATGGAGAGTTCGATCAGTCATGACTGACAAATACGACGTCGATCTGTCTGGCGCGCAGTGGTTCACCAGCAGCCGCACCTCGGCGGAAAAGGAGTGCGTAGAGGTCGCCTTCCTCGAGGACGGCCGTGTCGGGTTGCGTGACAGCAACAATCGCACCCGTCCAGCCTTGGTCTTCACTCCCGGTGAGTGGCGCGCGTTCATCGCGGGCGCGAAGGACGGCGAGTTCGATCAGGCGTAGTCCCAACAACATTGCGAGACACGGCCCGGCTCCTGCGAGCCGGGCCATCGCTATTTCGAGCCCACGAACCCTCGCCTCGTGACCCGCCGAGGTATCCGTGTCAGCCCGTAGACGGCGACGCCGAGCGCCAGTCCCCAGAAGGCGGAACCTATGCCCAACAAGGTGATTCCGGAGGCGGTGACCAGGAGGGTGAGCAGTGCGGGCTCGCGGTCGGCGGGGGAGGCGAGGGCGTCCGACAGGCTGCCCAATAGCGCTCCGAGCAGCGCGATTCCGGCGATTGCCATGACGAGTTCTTTGGGCAGGCCCGCGAAGACGGCGAGCAGTGCGCCGCCCGCCGTGCCGACGGTCAGGTAGCCGATCCCGCACGCCACGGCCGCGATGTAGCGTCGCCGGGGCTCGGGATGGGCCTCGGGGCCGGTGCAGATGGCGGCGGTAATGGCGGCCAGGTTGATGGCGTGACTTCCCCACGGGGCCAATACGAGTGACGCCAGTCCGGTCGCGCCGATGAGCGCGCGGTCGTCGGGGCGGTATCCGGCGGCGCGCAGTACGGCCAGACCGGGAGCGTTCTGGGAAGCCATGGTCACCACGAATAGCGGTATCGCCAGCCCCACCGCCGCGGCTAGGGTGAAATGCGGCGTCGTCCACACCGGATGCGCCAATCCCCAAGAAACATGGCCGAATTCGAGCCGTCCGCGCAGCACGGCCGCCAGCGTCCCCGCACCGAGCGCCACCACCACAGCCCAGCGCGCCGCAAACCACTTCACAATCAGATAAGCACCCAACGCCACCGCAGGCACCAGCGGTCCGATTGCCAAGGCATGGAACACATCCAGCCCGAACGAGAGCAGAATCCCCGCAAGCATGGCCGGAAACAGCGCCGCCGGAAGACGATTCATCACCCGTCCGAACCACCCGGTGATACCCAACGCCAGCGTCGCGATAGCAGCAATCACGAACGCCCCGACGCACGCCGCATACCCGTACTCGGCGAATCCCGTAGTGAGCAGCGCCGCCCCCGGCGTCGACCAGGCGGCCACAACCGGCATCCGCGCCCAGAGACTGACCACCACACAGACCACCCCGCTGCCAATGGATATAGCCCACACCCACGACGCCGTCTGCCCGGCGGTAAGCCCACCGGCCTTGGCGGCGGCGAGTACGACAACCATAGGCCCGGCGTATGAAACTGCCACAGCGACAAGGCCAGCGACGATTGCCGATAACGCGTAGATCCTCGCGCCGCCCGCTGCGCGGACGGCGCGAGGAACATTGGGGGCCTCCGCCGAGGGGGAATTGGAAGTGGTGTGTGCGCGAGGAAGGGCGGAGGTAGCCCCTGCGTGCGGAGCAGTGGTGGCGGTGTCTACGTCGGGAGGGGCGGAGGTAGCTTGTGCGCGAGGGGCATTGGGGGTGGTCGCTGCGTGGGAATCGCTAGTGCTCATGACGCGATGTCGCCATCGGCCGTCGTGATTCCGGCGTGCTTTTGGCCGGAATCTACTGATGCGCAGAAGGTTACGATGGATCCCGGCCAAAAGCGCGCCGGGATCACAGGGTTGAGCGTGCTGGGGATGACAGGGTTGAGCGTGCTGGGGATGACAGGGTTGAGCGTGCTGGGGATGACAGGGTTGAGCGTGCCGGGGATGACAGGGTTGAGCGTGCCGGGGATGACAGGATTGAGCGGGCCAGGGATCACAGGGTTGAGTGTGTCGGGATGACGGGGCGACATCACAACGCCTTTGTGCGGGCCGGTCATCGGAGGGTCCATGTGGAGTCCTGTTGGGCGAAGGTTATGGAGGAGCCGGGGCGGAGGCCGATGGTTGTGCCTGTGAGGGGGTGGGGGGTGTGGATGAGGATGTTGTAGTGGTTGGGGTAGTGGCAGCTGTCGAAGCCTAGGACGGTGCCTATTCGGATGCCGTCTATGTGGACTTCGTCGCCGCGGTCTATGACGCCGGGGGCGGTGATTTCGGCGAAGCCGAGGAAGCCTACTCGGTCTATGGGGGCGCCGGTGGCGTTGTCGGTGTGGTCGGTGGTTACCAATTCGTGGACTTCGCCGCGGCCTACGCAGCGGCTTGCGAACTCCGACACCGACATTCCGCGGTCGTCGCGGCGGTGGCGCAGGACCTTGACGATGGAGCCTGCGACGGCGAACTTCGCGCCGTCCTCGTGTGGATTCATCGTGGATCTCCGATTCGGGTGCGGGCGTACGCGTCGGTCACCAGTTGCAGGGCGGTCAGGCCGTCGCGGCCGAACTCGCCGCCGCTCTCGATCGCGAGCGCGAAATCGCCCAGGATGCCGACGTATTCGTGCCACAGCGAGCTCTTGAAGCCCTCGAACCCGGCCAGCATGTCGGCGGAAAGTACCGTGCCGTCGGCGTATTCGACCTCGACGTCCTTGCGTTCGCCGTGCGGATAGGACCAGTCCAGCAGGATCTGGGCGGTGGCTCCGCCCGGGGCCGAGCAGACGATATCCGCCTTACGGTCCACCCCGGCGGCGTCGCGCTCGATTCGTGCCTCGGCAATGGTCAACTCGGGCAGGAACATTCGCACGACGTCGATGGCATTCGGCCCGTTGTCGGCCACGCACCCGCCGCCGCACCGCTCCATATCGAGATACCACCGGTCATCGCCCACATGCTCCTCGATGAGCTCGTCGTAGTGGGTCCGCACCGCCCGCACCGGCCCGTGCCCCGCCCCGCGCCGCCGCAGCTCGAGCACATTGGTGTTGTAGCGGCGATGAAATGCGGTGAACAGCACGACATTCGCCGCCTGCGCCGTGGAGCACAGCTCGCGAGCATCGTCGATATCGGTGGCGAGCGGCTTCTCGACACATACCGGAATCCTCGCCGCGAGCGCATCGGAACACAGCCGAGCATGCGCATCATTGGGTACATTCACGATCACCGCATCCAGCGCGGCCTTGTCGAGCATGGCCCGAAAATCGGTGTAGCAGGCGAACTTTCCTTCGAACGGCGTCAAACGCTCGGGCCGCAGATCGCACACGGCAACCAACTCCGCCGCTTCGACGTGCTCGAAGGCCGCGATGTAATAGGGTGCGATAACCCCGAGCCCGACCAGGCCCGTGCGCAGTGGCTTGCTCATGCCCCCACCTCGTTCGATCCGGACACAAGCGTCGGTGGCTCGACCCCCTCGGCACTCGCCACCTTGCGTACCTCGTCCCAGAGTGCGAAATCCATTGCTACGCCGTCACTTCGGGCAGCTCGTAGCTTCTCGTCTTCCCGCAGCCCCGGATAACCCACGGGCTGCGCGGGATCGACCGGCGCGCACGCTCGCAGCGTGGCGAACATTCCGGCCGCGGCCGGTCCCATGGCCGAATCTCCGCGTGCCGCACCGGGATCGATCACCATGGCGAAATAGCCGATGTCGTCGTCGCGCCCGGTGGGTCCGCCGGAGCCCGTGTATGCCTCCGGTGCGGGACCGAGCGCAGCTCCGGAGACCAACGCCGACAGCACCTCTACCGCCAGCGCCAGGCCATAACCCTTGTATGCGCCGGTTTCCGGGCTGCCGCCCAGCCAGGTCGGGAACCCGTCGCCGCGGTCGAGGGCCGTCGGGTCGGTGAGGGGTGCGCCGGACTCGTCGACCAGCCAGCCGGATGGGATCGGGTCGCCGCGGCGGGCGGCCTGGCGGATCTTGCCGGTGGGGACCGCGGTTGTGCTCATGTCCAGGACGTAGGGTGCGGCGTCACCGGCGGGGGCGGCAATGCTCAGCGGGTTGGTGCCCAGCATGGCGTAGCGGCCGCCCGGCGGCCGGGCGATGCGCTGCGCGCCGCAGTTCGACGACAGCAGGGCGATGCGGCCGCGCAGTGCCTGCTCGCGGGTGTGGTAGCCCGCGCAGCCGAAGTGGGTTGCGTTGCGTACGAAGCACACTCCCACGCCGTAGCGTTGCGCGCGGTCGGCGGCATTGTCGAGAACCGCACTGGCGGTCCACAATCCGAGCGTGCCCGCGGCATCGATGACGGCGGCGGCGCCGCGGTCGGAGGTCACGGCGAGCTCACCGGCCGGGTCGACGCGATCATCGTCGAACAGCGGCAGATAGAGCTTGTTCAGATTGGCCAGTCCGTGCGATCCGAGCCCGGCGGCGTCGCCGTACACCAGGGCGTCGGCGGCGATGCGGGCCCGGTCGGCGGGCAGTCCGCGGCCGGTGAAGATCCGCGCGACGAAGGCGATCAGCTCGTCGTGATCGACGCGAACCTGCCCTGCGGTATCGACTTCGGAGATCTGCATACCTATCCATTCACTAGCGGCTGAGTGCGGGAATCGGGGAGGCTGGCGGCGAAGCGGCCCACCAGGGCGCTGATTCGCGCGGCGTAATCCGACAGCTCGCGCAGATCGGCGAATTCGCCTGCGGCATGGGCGCGATTGGCATCCAGGTCGCCGGGACCGTATACCACCGTGTAGGTGTCGGGCACCTCGCCCAGCCAGATTGCGTCGCAGGTGAATCCGGGCTCCTCCGACCACGGGGCCAACCCGTCGAGCAGCGCTTCGGCCCATGGATCGTTGGAATTCAGGGTCGGCAGGCCACTTTTCAGCCATTCGACGGTGACGAGGTGCCGGGCGTCGGCGGCGGTGCGGGCGTAGCCGGGGATGTCGGCGAATTCGGCGGTGAAGTCGGAGAGTGCTGCGGCACAGTACTTCTCGAGGGATTCACGCACACGCTTTCCGGTCGCCATATCACGATACGCGATGTTCATCAACAGCTCACCGTGCCCGTAGACGCGGTTGTGTAGATGCCCGGTGTGGATTCCCGCAATGCATACGCGCGCCCCGGCCGCCCACCGTGATTCGTCCCGGGCGAGCCGATGAGCCAGGTAGCCCAGCAGAACCGTCGCATTGTGCCCGGCCTCGGGATGATCATCGATGGCGTCGTCCCCGCACAGGCCGATCCGTGCCGTCATGGCGGCCGTACTGCGCGGCAACAGCCTGCCGCCGGTGGGTTCGCAGAAGACGTTGAGGCGACCCACATATCCCGCCTCCACCAGCGGCCTGGTGCCGAAAACGCCCATGGCCCCGCCCTCTTCGCCCGCGACCAGCTGCACCAGCACACCGATCCCGGCCTCCGCCGGACACCACCGGCCGAGCGCATCCCGCAGCCCGGCCAGCAGCGCCACCGCCGGACCCTTCGCATCGATGGCCCCCCGACCGGATACCCGGGTCCCGTTCACCTCGGGTACGGGCAAATCGGCAACGGTATCGAGGTGCACATTGAACATGAGCGTCCGATCCACCGAAACCCGTGGCCCCCACCGCAATACCAGACTGGGCTGACACTCCAGAAAGTCCGGGCACTCGGCAGCGGCCCGCCGCACCAGCTCCGGAACACCCTCGCGCAGCAGACAATCAGGCTCCGCAGGCGCATGCCGCTCCACCTCGAACCCGAACCTCCCCGCATGCTCAGCCACCATCCGCCCCGCCTCCCACAGCCGCGGTCCAGGCCCGTCAGGGGCCTCCAACGGCCCAGCGGTCGGCAACGCGAGCAGACCGAGCAGGAGCTCGCAATCACCCTCGGTGAAGATCCCTCCGCCTCGCTGACGCTCGGCTCCGGGAAGACGAGGTGAGGGCCGCTCGGTTCCGGGAAGACGAGGTGAGGGCTGCTCGGCTCCGGGAAGGCTAGGCACGTCGGCGGAGGTCCCGCTCGTCGTTCCGGTAGGTGTCCCGCTGGTCGTCACGACACCTCCTCCGGCAGCAGGGCCGACAGGAATTCGTCGAAATATCTTCCATAGTCGACGAATTCGGTGATGTCGGTGAGTTCGGTCATGGCCTCGTGGGGGCGGAGGGTGAGGTGGGGCTCGATGGAGAACACTCCCGTGTAGCCGTGGTCGAGTAGGAGGCGGATGCTGTCGGCTACTTGGCATTCGCCCTCGCCGGGGTGGACGTAGCGCACGCCTTCGGGGCGGTGGACGGCGTCTTTGATGTGTACGTGGTCGATCAGGTCCACCACGGTCTCGAGGTAGTCGAAATCGGGGTAGCCGTGGGCGGGGCCGTTGCCGGTGTCGAACAGGAGGCGTAGGGCGGGGGAGTCGATGGCGTGCAGGAGGTCCGCGGCGCGGCGGGGGTCGGTGCCCGCCCAGCCTGCGCAGTTCTCGTGGAGCAGGATCAGGCCGTGGTCGGCGGCGAGGGCCGTCAGCTCGCGGATGCGGCGGAGCACCTCGGCGGCCCAATCGCGTTCGGGGAGACCATCGTTGGGGTAGGACATGATTCGGATGTGGCGGCAGTTGAGGGCGGCGGCCCGCAGGGACAGCACGCGTAGTTCGGCCATGTCGTCGGCGAACGGTGCGGTTATGGGGCGGCCCCAGTTGCCGATTCGGGAATCCAGGCACACCACATCGACGCCGGAGCGTGCCAGCAGCATGGCGGCGCGGGCGAATGCGGTGTCGTCCAGGTCGGCCAGTGCGGTGCCGCCGATGCTGCGGAGCTCCAGGCGATTCCAGCCCAGCTCGGTGACCGCCTCGATCTGCCGGTTCAGCGCGGCGTGCGCCTCGTCGCCGATTCCGGCACGCGGACAAGGGATGTCAGAGCGCGACACGATGGTCCCTCCCGGCCGTCGCCTTCGCCGCGTCGAGCAGTTCGACCACCCGGCGGTGCAGGTCGAGCGGATCGGTCACCGGCCCGGCGAGACCCGCGGCCCGCCGATAGGTGTCTTCGACAAGGATTCGCAGCGCGTCGTCGGAAAACGATTCCGACGAGCGCCCGCACCCGGTGTGCATTTCCACCCGACCGCGTAAATCGTCGGCCGCTCGCGAATAATGCCCGATCATTACCCCACCCTCGAATTCCACGGTGATTCGCCGAACCCGTTCCGCAGCGGTCAGATCCGATTCGATTTCGGTCACCGCACCACCCGCGTGGGCCAGCGTCAGGCCCGCCCCACCCATATTCGCGATCACCCTGCCCTCGATCGGTGGGGTGTCGCGCAGCCACGCCGAGGTCAGCTCGGCGGCCCCGGCCAGCGCGAGCGCCACGCCGACGCTGTGCGGCGGCTCGACGTCGAAGGCGTTGGTGTGCGCGGCCGATGCGGCGGTGCGCGCCAGCCGCGGTTTGGTCTGCCGGATCGCGATGCGCCGCACCGCACCCAGCGCGCGCGAGTCCACCGCGGCCCGGATCCGCCGCGTCACACCGCTGGACAGCCAGGGTGCCACGATCGTGAGATCCAGGTCCCGCCGCCGGGCGAGCGCCAGCAGCGCCCGCGCCTGCGCGGCATCGGTGGCCAGCGGTTTCTCCACCAGGAAATGCCGGAAGCCGAGATCGGCGAGCTCGATAACCGCGTCGAGCCGCACGGTCGGCGGCGCGCACAGGTGCACGACCGTCGCGCGAGGGTCGGTGTGCCGCAGAGCCTCCCGCGGCGAGCCGAGCACGAGCAGGCCGTCGGTGTCCGGCGGCGGGATCGGGTCGTAGCCGAGGGGGTCGGCCGCGTCGAACAGCGCGCCGAGCCGGTGATCGGTGCGCGCCTGCTCGCGGATCGTGCGCAACGCGCGCAGGTGCAGGTTGCGCCCGGCGTGGCCGAGGCCGATCAGAAAAGAACGCAAAGCCAAATCCTCGAATCAATTCGGCGAGACGGAATACGAGCTCCGTCGTACCCAAATTCTCCCGAAGCGCGTTTCGCGCGCAATATACAAGGCGTGACAAGTTGTTGCTATGGCTGCGCCGCCGCCGCGCCGATTGTCTGGTAACACATTCGGCGATTACGGCGAGGAGATTCAGCATGGGTACCGCCCTCGGCCGGGCCGCGGATCTGCTGCTCGGGGTGAATGTGATGCGCAAGCGGGGACTGTTCGACCCGCTGCGCCCGGACCTGGCCCTGCGGTCCGCGCTGAGCGTCACCCGATTCGGCCCGTTCGCGGGCGTCGTCAGGCACGCCGCGCGGATCCGGCCGGGCGCGACGGCCATCGTCGACGAACGCGGCGAGATCGGCTGCGCGGAGCTGGAATCGCTGTCCAACCGGCTGGTCCGCGGCCTGGCCGCGCAGGGGCTGCGGCAGGGCGATGTGGTGGGGGTGCTGGCCCGCGATCATCGCGGCATGGTGCTGAGCCTGATCGCCACCGGCAAGCTCGGCGTGCAGGCGGTGCTGATGAACACCGGGTTCGCGAAACCGCAGCTCGCCGCCGTGGCCGCCCGCGAGAAGGTGCGGGCGCTGCTGCACGACAGCGAATTCATCGAGCTCACCAGCGCCGTCCCGGCGGACATCCCGCGCATCCTCACCTGGGTCGACGAGCGAGACGGGGTGGACCCCGCGCTCCCGACGCTGGATTCGCTGATGGCGCGGCGGTTGCCGGAACCGGTGGCCCGGCCCGCGCGGCCCGGCGGCATGATCATGCTCACCAGCGGCACCACCGGCACCCCGAAGGGCGCGCCGCGCGAGAAGACCAGCCCGTTCGCCTCCGCGCAGTTCCTGGATCGAATCCCCTTGCCGCGCAACGGAACCATGATCATGGCCGCGCCCGTGTTCCACGGCACCGGCCTGTCCCAGTTCACCCTCGGCCTGGCGCTGGGCAATCGGGTGGTGTTCCAGCAGCGCCGCTTCGACGCGGAGCGGACGCTGGCGAATGTCGCCCGGTATCAAGCGGATTCGCTGGTGCTGGTGCCGACCATGCTGCAACGCATCCTGGACCTGCCGCCCGAGACGCTGAGGCAATACGACATATCGTCGCTGCGGGTGCTGGTCGCCGCCGGATCGGCCATCGCGCCCGAACTGGTGCGGCGGACCCGGGAATACTTCGGGGACATCCTCTACAACATGTACGGGTCGACCGAGTGCACCGTGATCTCGGTCGCCGGTCCCGAGGAGCTGCGCATCGCGCCGCACACCGCGGGCCGCCCCCCGGTCGGCATCCGCCTCACCCTGCTCGACGACCACCGCCGCCCCATCACCACCCCCCACACCACCGGCACCATCTTCATCCGCAACGCCCACTCCTTCACCGCCTACACCGACGGTCGCACCAAGGAGACCGTCGACGGCATGATGTCCTCCGGCGACGTCGGCCACTTCGACGAACACGGCCTGCTCTACATCGACGGCCGCGACGACGAGATGATCGTCTCCGGCGGCGAGAACGTCTTCCCCCAGGAAGTCGAACACCTCCTCGCCGACCGCCCCGACATCCTCGAAGCCGCCGTCATCGGCGTCGACGACCACGACTACGGCAAACGCCTGCGCGCCTTCGTCGTCCCCGGCCCCGACTCCCCCCGCGACGCCCAGGAAATCAAGGACTACGTCAAAGCCAACCTCGCCCGCTACAAAGTCCCCCGCGACGTCGTCTTCCTCGACGAACTCCCCCGCAACGCCACCGGCAAACTCCTACGGAAGGACCTCGCCTAGGAGTCGGTGTGGGCCTGCAGCCACTTCTCGGCGGCGGCCATGGCCTCGTCGACCGTGAGGTGGCCGGAGCGCGGGCCGACCGTGGAATCGGTTCTGGCGCACCAGAAGCAGGTGGTCACGGTGTCGGCGCGGACGACGGCGCGGGCCGTGCCGACGGTCTTCTCCAGCCAGAATTCGCCGGGGGCGTCCATCAGCCGCCAACCATCGACCGCGTGCCCCGGCCGGATCGGGCCCCACGTGTCGCCGGATTCACCGTTACCGTTCACCGATCGCTGCCATCCTGTGCCATGACGGGTCCGAGACTGGGTACCAACCTGCGGACTTCTCGGTAGGAGATGCCGAACTTACCGATCACCGCGGCCGGGACGGTGCCGTCGCCCGGTAGCGCGCGCAGGAACAGCGCGTCGCGGTGTCGGCGCGCCGCGGCGAAGTCGGCCGTGGCGGTGATCATCGCGCGCGCGGCATCGGGATGCCGGTCGCGCAGGGCGGCGCGGGCCGTCAGCAACGCGGCATTGGCCCCGGTCAGCCGGGCCACGGCGGCGGCGATCCGGTCGTCGGGCACGCGGCACTCCGGTTGCGGGGCGGGCGGGAAGTCGGGGTCGACCGCCTGCATGCCGCGTAGTTTGGGCCTGCAGTTCCGTTCGTCGCATCCGTCGTGAATGCGAAGTAGCATGCGGCCGAACTGCTCTCGCACCGGGCCGGGATCGATGCGGCAGTACGCAAAGGGGACCTCGGGCTGCTGTGCAGCCGTGGCCTGGACAGCAGCGGTTGTTCTTCGGTCCATTGCCATGTGCAGCCCGTACTCGCAGAACCTGTTCTCTGTCGATTCGTAAAAACCCGCACGTGCCATCACGACCGCGAAGCAATCATGATGTATCGGATCGTAGTCGCCCCGCACGGTCGGCGTGAACATTTCAGGGCACCAACCGGATTCGAGACGATCCCGGTCGTGTCGCGGAATGGTGGATGCACGGCCGGATGCACGGCACGTTTGTGCGTGCAGACGTGCGAAAACGGGCGAAAGTGTCACGGCACCAGGCTCTTTCGGTCGAGAGATTTCGGTCGATGCGGGTGCTTCGGATGCAGCCTACTTCCCGTGTGTCGCGGGTGTGAAAACACCCCCGCCGGAGCGGTTCTTGTCCGATTCACTTTTTCGATAGTTGACCTACGAAACAAAAAGTCGCCGGGCGATTCTGAAAAGAGAATGCCCGGTCGCCGATAACCCAACCACCACCCGGTCCGGGCGAAACCGAAAATCCGGTCGATCGCCCAGACAGCCCACTAGGCTCCGAATCCATGAAACGAGCGATCACCATCGGCAGCCTGACCCTGGTGGTCGCGACGGTGATCGAATACGGCCGCAGCACCGGACATTCCGGCATCGCACTGGGCATCTCAGCGGCCGCAGCCGTGCTACTGCTGCATGTCGCTGTGCGGCGGTAGCGCCGGTAGCGCCGGTGATCGGGAAAGTGGGATCGCGGGTGGGTGGTGCGCGGGTAGGCTGCTTTACACGGCGGAATGGGCCGGGTGGCAAGGGAGTTCGGTGTGGGAGCGGTCCCGGGGCGATGGGCGCGGTCGGCGGTGTCGCTGCTGCGCGGGACCCGCGCGGAAGAGGCGGCGACGCCGCTGCGGCGGTTTCCGCTGCCGGGCGACTCGTCGGTCGAGTTGTTCGTCAAGGACGAGTCGGTGCATCCGACCGGGAGCCTGAAGCACCGCTTCGCCCGCAGCCTGCTCGTCGACGCGCTCGAGCGCGGGCGGATCGACGAGGGCACACCGCTGTTCGAGGCCACGAGCGGGAATCTCGCTGTGGCCGAGGCATATTTCGCCACCATGCTGGGATTGCCGTATACGGCGGTGATTCCGGAGCGGACCGCGGCGGCCAAGGCGGCGCGGATCGAGGAACAGGGCGGTCGGTGCCACCGGGTGGACCCGCCGCTGGCGGTATACGAGCACGCGGCCCGGCTGGCCCGCGAATCCGGCGGCTACCACCTCGACCACCTGCACACCCTGGCCGGGGCGGTGGACCGCGAGGGCGAATCCGACCTGGCCGCAGAGATTCTGCGGCAGTGCGAACAGATCGACCGGCCCGTCCCCACCTGGATCGTGGCCGGAGTCGGCACCGGGGCGACGTCCCGATCGATCGGCCGCCACCTGCGCGCCCACCACACCGACACCCGCTTGGCCGTGGTCGACCCGGAACACTCGGCCTACTTCGCGGGCTGGGCCACCGACACCCCCGACTACGCCACCGGAATGCCCTCGCGCATCGACGGAATCGGCCGCCCCCGCGTCGAACCCCCCTTCGACCCCGACGTGGTCGACCTCGTCATCCCGGTCCTGGACGCCACCACCGTCGCCGCCATGCGCCACCTCCACGACATCACCGGCTGGCTGGCCGGACCCTCCTCCGGCGCAACCCTTTTCGGCGCCCTCCAGCTGGTGGCCCGCATGCGCGAACACGGCGAATCCGGCACCGTCATTGCCCTGCAAGCCGATTCGGGCACCCCCTACGCCGACACCTTCTACAACGACACCTGGGTAGCCTCCCGAGGCTGGGACCTGTCCCACCCCACGGCCCTACTCCGCTACCACGCCGACACGGGCATCTGGACCCTTCCGCAGCACAGCTGAAAGCTGGCCATCCGGCGAAGGATTCGAATTGCCGTCTAATCGGACTTAATGGATATTCCGGTCTAATTACACTTGAACTGGCAAGATTGTTCGGCCGCCGACACAACTGTTACTCCGCGACACGCGGTCACCGGCGCATCGCCGGGGCGGACGTATGCCTACCCGACCTACCAGCGGACGCGCACCCGCGATGACCTGCGCTTCCGGCCGCGCAACGCCGAGCATTGTCTGTGATTTCCAACACAATTTGAATTCCGACCGGTATAGTTTCGGCATCAATGCTGAAAATAATTATCGCTAGTGCAGTGAGAACGACCGGTCGTCCACACGGTGAACCCGCGACCTTTCCACGCATGGGGGAGAGCATGATTCGTCTGTACAGCCCCGGGGGGCTGGTGCGCGCCGCCGCGGGTGCGATGCGTGAGCCGGTGACCATCGTCGACGTGCCGATCGCCGACCTGTCGCTGGCCGAGGCGCCCGCGCGGATGGGTGGGGCGAAGGCGGCGCATGTGCGGCTGTTGGCCGAGGCGGAGGCGGCGTTGCCGCCGATCGTGGTGCATCGGGAGTCCATGCAGGTGATCGATGGGGTGCATCGGTTGCGGGCGGCCGAGGTGCGGGGGGACGAGACGATCGGGGTGGTGTTCTTCGAGGGGACGGCCGCCGAGGCGTTCGTGTTGGGAGTGCGGCTGAATACCATGCATGGCCTGCCGTTGTCGCTGGCCGAGCGGAAGGCGGCGGCGCTGCGCATTCTGGTCGAGTATCCGGAGTGGTCGGATCGGGCGATTGCCGGGGTGGCGGGGCTGTCGCCCAAGACCGTGTCCGCGATTCGTCGCCGGTCGGATGTGGAATCTCCACAGTCGGCGGGGCGGATCGCCAGCAATGGCGTGCTGCACCGGTCGATCGGCCCCGAGGGGCGTCGCCGCGCCGCCGAGCTGTTCGAGGCCGATCCGGGCGCGTCGGCGCGCACGGTGGCGCTGGCGGCGGGCATCTCGGTCACCACCGCGAAGGATGTTCGAAAACGCCTGCGGGCGGGGGAGGATCCGGTGACCGCACGCGGCCGGGCCGCCGAGCCCGCACCGCCGGAGCCCGCCCGGAATGTGGTGGCGATGCTCCCGGCCTGCCGGGGCGAACCCGAACAGCTGCTGCACCAACTGCGCAAGGACCCCTCCCTGCGCTTCAGCGAGACCGGCCGGAAGGTGTTGCGCTGGCTGGAGGCCCCGTTCGGTGACGACGTCGACTGGGAATCGGTCATCGACACCCTCCCGAGCCACTGCGCCCCGGGTATCGCCGAACTCGCCCGTCGACGCTCCCACGACTGGAACCGCCTGGCCCACTTGCTCGATCGCCGCACCCGCGACGATTCGCCCGCCAGCTCCCAGTAGTTCGCGCGGCATCACAGCCCGATCAGCAGGGCGCCCAGGACCACGATGTGCACCGCGTACTGGGTGACCATGAAGGCGCGGTAGGGCTGGCGCAGGCCGGAGCGGGTGGTGGCCCGGCGACTGGTCGCGGCCAGGATGCCCACGACCGCGCCGCCGATGAGCAGGATGACCGCCGACGGCACCAGCATCGGGGCGAAAGTCAGTGCGGCGGTGAGGTATCCGGCGCCGATGAGCAGCGCGTTGACGGCGACCATGAGGCGGACCCGGGTGGCGCCCCAGACGATCACGGGGGTGCGGCGACCGCCGACCGCGTCGCCCTCCGCATCGGGAAGATCCTTGGCCAGCGCGCCGACCCCGGCCATCCACAGCGACATGGCGGCGCCGAGCACCAGAACCGACAGCCCGCCGCCGGGCCCGCCCAGCCGCCATCCGGCCGCATAGGTCAGCGCGCCCATGCCCAGCACCAGCAGTGCGGCCGTGCTGCCCCGCTGCTTGCCGTAGAACGGCGGGCCGGAATAGGCGTAGCCGCAAGCCAAATGGGCCATCAGCAGCAGCGGCAGCAATCCGGTGGGATCGACGATCGCGGCGATGGCCAGCGCCAGCGCCGCCGCCACCAGCACCCCGGCCGCGGCCACCGGAACCGGCAGCGCGCCGCGGCTGATCGGCCGGGTGGAACCGTTGGCCCGATCCTCGGCCACATCCATGACGCCGTTGAACACATAGGCCGCGACGGTGGCCAGCAACCAGGCCACCCCGGCGGCCAGCAGACGGGCGTCGAGCACCGACGCGCCCAGCGCCGCCGCGGTGCAGAAACGAATCAGAAAAATAACCTGAACCGAGAGTCGTGATTCCCGCAGAAAATCGATCGGAAGGCTCAGAATTGTGGTGATCGACGTTCTTTCGGGAGTGACTCGAGTCGGTGCAATACCCATCTGCATGTCGCATAACGTTATGGCGGTGAGAAGCTGCCGGATATTCATCATATGCGGCAGTCGGGGGGTTCGAAAGGGCATTTCGATGTATGGAAAGAAATACGCGTATACCCCGGTCGTACTACTTAAGGAGTATTCGGGTGGCTGCGCCAGCGGAATCCGGGCGGGCGCCTCGGCCGATCACCTAGTGTGAGCACACTATTCGGCATTCAGCTAGTGGCGAAGGGAGTCAGCGATGATTCGTGGCCAACACCGCGTGGCCATCGTTACCGGAGCCGGTGGCGGCATCGGAGCGGCGGTCGCGCGGAAACTGGCGGCGCGGGGATTCGCGATCGCCGCGGTCGATCTGCGGGAATCGTGGTGCGACGCGACCTTCGACGGGATCGCCGACCGCCGCGCCGGACTGCTGGCCTTCGGCGCCGATCTGCGGTTTCTGCACGAGGCCGAGGCGACCGTGCTGCGCGTCGTGGACGCGCTCGGGCCGCCTGCGGTGGTCGTGGGCGCGCCGTATCCGGGCCGACCCGACGGCGGGCCGCCGCAGCCGCGCGGCGGCGAAACCGATTGGGAGTCGGTGATTCTCACCCGGCTGCGCGCGCCGCTGTTGATCAGCCGGGCGGCCGAGCGGTACCTCACGGACTCCGGTTCCGGACGGATCGTGAACATGACGGAGACGAGCGTGTCGAACGGTCGCAGGCGCGCGGTGGACCTGATGGTCCGGGAGTGCCTGCACGCCATCACCCGGATGCTGTCGCGCGAACTCGCCCCGCGGGGCGTGCTGGTGAACACCGTTGTCGCGGAGACCGACTGCCCGAAACTGCTCGATGCCCCGGCGGGCGCGCCCCGGCCGGAATGCTGCGTCGATGCCGAGAGCGAAACGGTCTCGATGGCGGAATTCCTGGTGTCGGACACGATCGAGAACATCACCGGCCGGTTGATCGAGACCAGCCACTGCGGCCCGGCCGAGGACGACCTACCGCCAGACCCGGGCGCCCTGGACTGATCCGGCCCGCGGTCCCCCGATGAGCGAGCGCTCCATCGCGCGATTGACGGCGTCGATGCGGGAGACGGCATCCAGTTTCGTGAAGATATTGCGCAGGTGGCGTTTCACCGTGCCCTCGGTAATGCCCAGCCGCCCCGCGATCTGACGATTGCTGAGCGCCTCGGCGACCAGCGCCAGCACCTCCCGTTCGCGCATCGACAGCGTGCCCGGGTCGTCCGGCTCCTCGGCGCGGGCGCGCAGGCTGTCCGGCGACACCGACAGCGTCACCGTGCGCGGGCCCTCCACGACCGACTGCCGGATGGCCGACACCAGCGTCTGCCGCTCGGTGCCCTTGTTCAGGTAGCCGCGCACCCCCAGCGACAGCAGCTGATGCACCAGCTGCTGTTCGTCGTGCATGCTCAGCACGATGATCCGCAGCGTGGGCTGGTTGGTCAGCAGGCGGCGCACCGTCTCCGGCGGATTGCTTTCCGGCATCTCGATATCCAGCAGCAGCACGTCGGGGCGGTGCTCGGCGGCCAGCTGCACGGTGGCGGTGCCGGTGCCCGCCTGCGCCACGATCTCGAAATCGGGTTCGGACCGCAGCAGATCGCACAGCGCGTCCCGCAGCAGCGTGTGATCGTCCGCGACAAGGATGCGAATCATATTGTCGCTCATGCGATCGGGCGCTCCTGACGGATGGGGATCCAGATGGTGACGCGGGTGCCGCGGCCCGCGGTGGACTCGATGTTCACGGTGCCGCCGACCAGGTCGGTGCGTTCCTGCAGGATGAGCAGGCCGTTGCCGTGCGCGGTGGACCGGACGCCGTCGACGTCGAAACCCTTGCCGTTATCGATGATTTCGGCCTGCACCTCGTGCGGCGCGATATCGATGTGGACGACGACGTGCGCCGCCCCGGCGTGCGTATAGGAATTGCGCAGGCATTCGCGGACCATGATGAACAATTCCTCGGCGATCGCGCCGGGAATCCATTCGTCGTCCCCGCGCACCCACACCTGGATGGGGGCGCCGGACGGGCCGAGCGAGGCGGCGAAGCCGCGCAGCGCGGTCTCCAGCGAACCGGAGACGGTGGGGCGGCGCAGCTCGGAGACCAGCTCGCGGCTGCGGGCGATGGTCTCCAGCACGGCCTCCTTGGCCAGCCGCATGTGCCGGGAGACCTCCTCGCCGCCGGAGCGCTCGAGTTCCAGTTCGTAGAGCTCGATCTGGCGCAGCGCCAGGCTGACCGAGTTGCCGATGTGGTCGTGGATCTCCCGCGCCAGGCGGCGATAGCCCTGCTCGTTGATCTCCCGGACCCGTTGCAGCAGAAAGGCGTCGTAGCCGATGGAGCCGGACTCCAGCCGCAGCCCGATGCCCTGCTGCAGCGCCCGCACGGCGGCGATCAGGGCGCACTGCGGCGCGCCGGTCCGTGCCGCGCAGTCGGCGAGGGCGTCGATCGCGAGGTCGGCCAGGATGGTGCCCGCGCGGACCGAGTGGGTGAGGTGGGCGCCCTGGCGGACCCGCTCGCTGCCCAGGTCGAAGACGTCGGTGATGTGGGTGACGGTGGTGCTGCCGATCAGCAGGGTGCGGGTGCAGTCGTCCAGGATGCGCTGGGCCTGCAGTTCGCACTGCTCCCACGCCGCCGCGTTGGACGCGAGCGGGCTGGAGATCTCGTCCAGGCGGGTGCGGTATTGCGCGATGATTCCGGGAATTCGGGAGGCGAACAGATCCGCGAATCCCGTTGAAACGTCGGACGTATCGATGCAGTCCACCGTGGCTCCCCCCACTTCGTCCGGGAACGTGCTTACTTCCCTGCTCCCCGGCCTCCGCCCGGCCACCTCCGGCACGAGACCGTGAGGCACCCCGTTCCGTCCGGGCTCAGCGAGGAGCTTGATCGAATCCTACCCTGCGATTCCGACCTGCTCCACTATGGTATGACACACTAAAAGCGTTGTCGCCCGGTATGTTCCGCGTCGGAAAACGGTTCTTCGGCGAATAATCCCGAATGGTATCGATACCGGCTTCTCCGGCAAGCCTTACCTCTCTACCCCGGCCTTCCCTCTCTTGATCCCGGCCTTTCCTCTCCTGATCCCGGCCTCCCTTCTCTTGATCCCGGCCTCTCTTCTCTTGATCCCGGCGTGCTTTTGGCCGGGATCTTGCGGTGGTTCCCGGCCAAAAGCACGCCGGGAACAGAAGTCACGCCGGGAACAGAAGTCACGCCGGGAACAGAAGTCACGCCGGGAACAGAAGTCACGCCGGGAACAGAAGTGAGGATGCGCCGGGACTGGAAGAAGGTCCGCCCCTGCCTCTTTCGGCGTATCCCGTGCTCCTTAAGGCGAGAAATCCTTGTCCCCCCACTTGCCCCGTGCTGATATCGGAGTGGCGAGTTCTGTCGACTGCCGATAAACATCGCGAAATTCGAGGTTGCTCAGCTCATGGAAGAAGATACGGAAATGCTCGGCGGGAGTGGATTACGGTTCACCGTGCTCGGCCCGCTGCGGGTCGCGGCCGCCGATCGCGCCTATGCCGTGCAGGGGGTCAAGGTCAAGACGATCCTGGCGACGCTGATCGCCCGGGCGGATCGCACGGTGGGCGTGGAGGCGCTGGGCAACGAGCTGTGGGGCGCGCAGCGGCCGCGACACCCGGAGACCACCGTGCGCATGCACATCTATCACCTGCGCCAGGCGCTCACCCAGCACCTCGGCGTGCCGGGCGATTCGATCGTGCGCACCCAGTCGCCCGGCTACCGGCTCGCGGTCGACGCGGACCGCATCGATGCCGGGCGGTTCGAGGCGTGCGGCGAGCGCGGCGTGGAACTGTTGCGCCGCGGTCTCCCCGCCGAGGCCGCGGCCGTATCCCAGGCCGCCCTGCGGCTGTGGCAGGGGCCGAGCGCCCTCGCCGACGTGACGCCCGGCCCGATCCTCGGCGGCTACGTCACCCACCTCGAGGAAATGCGGCTGCGGGTGCTCGGCTGCTACACCGACGCCCTGATGGCCCTGGACCGCCACGAGGACGCGATCGCGCCCCTGCGCGAACTGGTGGCCGACCACCCGCTCAACGAGTCCTTCCACGCCCGCCTGATCGCCGCCCTCCACCGCACCGGCCGCCGCGCCGACGCCCTCCACGCCTTCCACAACCTGCGCGCGATACTCAGCGCCGAACTGGGCCTGGAACCCTCAGCGGAACTGCTTGCGTTGCACCGGGAAATCCTTCGGGACTCGCGAGTATCGTTGGTATAATGCCAAAGTCGGGCCGGGGCCTGCTGGCCCCGGCCCTCGCTCTCTTCTCCGGAATACGAAAACCGGGCCGAGGTCTTCACCTCGGCCCGGTCGTCGTCCGTCGGAACGCGCTACCCCTCCAGACGCTTGTTGCGCTCGTCGCGCCAGGCCAGGGCCTTCTTCAGTTCGTCCAGATCGTGTGGGGCCCAGAGCACGTGGGTGAACAGCGTGACGCCCGCGTCGGCGTAGGCGTCGGCGTTCTCCAGGCCCGTCCACTCCTGCGAGCGTTCGATCTCGGTGTGGTCGCGGCCGAGTGCCGCCGCGCTGTCCGCCAGCACCTTGTTCTTGTGCGCCAGGGTTTCCAGCGTGTCGAAGTAGTGCCAGATGTCGGCGTACCGGGCGACCAGCGGCAGCGTCTTCTTCTCGCCGCCACCGCCGATGAGGATCGGCATCGACCCGACCGGACGGGGATTGAGCAGGGTGAGGCGGCGCTTGATCCGCTCCAGCGCGTCCGCGAAGTTCTTCATTCGCGAAGCGACGGTGCCGAATTCGTAGCCGTACTCGCGGTAGTCCTTCTCGTACCAGCCCGCGCCCAGCCCCAGAATCAGTCGGCCGCCCGAGATATGGTCGACCGTGCGGGCCATGTCCGCCAGCAGATCCGGGTTGCGGTAGCCGACGCCGGTGACGAGCACGCCCAGCTGGATCCGCTCGGTCTGCTCCGCCCACGCCGCCAGCGTGGACCAGCATTCGAAGTTCTCCACGTCCAGCTGGTCGCCGCTGACCGAAATGCCTTCCACCGGATCGATGTTCGCGTTGTGCGGAACGTGGAAGTGGTCGTAGTTGAACAGGACGTCGGTGCCCATCTCCTCGATGCGCATGACCTTGTCCCGCACGTGCTTGTAGGTGACTCCGGGGCCGCCCTGGACGAGCTGCACACCGATCCGTACCGGCTTGTTCATCGCACTGCTCACTTCGCTTCGATGGTGGTGTAGTCCGCGGAGCGCGCGAGGGTCGCCCACGCGTCCAGCTCGGCGCGGGCCTTGTCCAGGCTCGCCCCGATGGTGTCGACGGCCTCGTTGCCCAGCGCCAGCCGCAGCGGCGGGTTGTCCGACTCCAGCACGGTCCGGATCACCCGGGCCGCCGCGACCGGGTCCCCGGCCTGCTTGCCGTCGGCATCGGCCAGCGCGGCGCACACCGGCCGGACCGTGGTCTCGTAATCGGCGATGGTGTCCTCGGCGAACTCGAGGACGCCGGGGGTGTTGAACGAGGTGCGGAACGGGCCCGGCTCGACGAGGAGCACATGGATCCCGAGCGGGGCCAGCTCCAGCGACAGCGCCTCGGACAGGCCCTCGAGGGCGAACTTGGTCGCCGAATACACGCCGACGCCCGGGAAGGAGTACCGGCCGCCCTGGCTGCTGAACTGCACGATGGCGCCGGACCGGCGCTCGCGCATGTGCGGCAGCACCGCGCGAATCAGGTTGGCCGGGCCGAACACGTGCACGTCCATCAGGTGGCGCAGCGCGGCGTCCGGGATCTCCTCGATCGCGCCGATCAGGCCTTTGCCCGCATTGTTGACCAGCACGTCGATCCGGCCGTGCCGGGCGATGGTCTCGGCGACGACGGTGTCGATGCGGGCGGTATCGGTGACGTCGAGCTGCACGGCGGTGACCGCGCCGGACGAGCTCTCGACCAGATCGGCCACCTTCTCGGTATTGCGCACGGCGGCGACCACGGTGTCACCGGCGGCCACCGCGGCCTCGGTGAGGGTGCGGCCGAATCCTGCTGCGGCTCCGGTGATGAACCAGACCTTGTTCGTCATCGACTGACTCCTTCCACTGTCATTTCCTCGGGGACAACGTTGTTTTCGATGGTTTCGGGGGTCTCGCGGGTGAGCGCGAGGATGCCGACGATGCCGAGCACCGCCAGCAGGCAGACCGACCACAGGCCGATGTGCATGGCGGAGGTGTAGGCAGAGAATGCGCCGTCGGCGGTCGCGGCGGTGACGCCGCTCGGATCACCTTGCAGCAGTTTGGTTGTCAGCGCGTCCGCCTGGCCCGCCGGAAGTGTGGCGTGCAGGCGAGCCGTGGTGACCCCGGTGATGATGGCGCCCAGGACGGCGATCGAGATCGATTCCCCGCCCAGCCGCATGGTGTTGAAGACGCCCGCGGCCATTCCGGCGCGCGAGGATTCGACGGAGGCCACCGCCGCGCCATCCAGGAAGGCAAGGGACACACCGAATCCCGCGCCGATGGCGATGAGCGGACCGGCCAGGGCGACGATGCCCAGGTGCGGCCGCAGCACGGTCAGCCAGCCCGCGCCCAGCGCGGTCAGCGCCAGCACGACGATCAGCAGGGTGCGCTGCGAGACGTGCCGCGACAGCGTGCCGACCAGCATGGGCAGCACCAGGGTCGGCCCGGTCATCAGCACCATGAGCAGCCCGGCGGACTGCGCGCTGGCCCCGTCGACCGCCATGAAGTACTGCGGCAGCACCATCAGCGGCGCCACGAACCCGAAGGCCAGCAGCACCGGCATCAGGCAGATGGCGACGAAACGGCGCTCGGTGAACAGGGAGATCTCGATGAGCGGATGATCGGTGCGCCGCTCCACCAGCACGAACGCGACCAGCAGCGCCACCGCCGCCACGCACGCGGCGATGATCAGCGGCTTGGTCCAGCCCACCGCCGGGCCCTCGATGGCGCACAGCACCAGCATGAAAAGCCCTGCGGTGAACAGGATTCCGCCGCGCCAATCGATACCGGCCGGGTGCACGTCGCGAGAATCGGGTAGCCGCAACGAGAATGCCAGCACCGGCAGCAGGATCACCGCCGCCGCAAGGAAGAACACCCGCCAGCCGCCGAGCGAGGTGACGATCACGCCCGCGATCAGCGGGCCGAACGCCAGGCCCAGCCCGATGCCGGTGCCGTACACGGCGAACGCGCGAGCGCGTGCCGCGCCCTGAAATGTGTTGGCCAGCACCGCACTTCCGCCGGTCAGCACCGCGGCCGCGCCCATTCCGGCGATGACCCGGGCCCCGACGAGCACGGTGATGTGCGGCGCCAGACCGGCGATCACCATGGCCGTGCAGAACACCGCGATCCCCGCGCTGAACATGCGCCGCCGGCCGATCATGTCGGCCAGCGATCCGGTGACCGCCATGAAGCTGGCGAAGGTGAGAAAGAAGGCGTTCACGACCCACTGCGCGGACGCCAGGCTGGTGTGCAGGTCCGCGCTGATCCCCGGGAGCGCGACACCCGCCCCGGTCGCGACGACCGGCACCAGCGATATCGCCGCACAGACCGCGGCGAGCGTTGCTCCCGGCTGCGCGGACCTACCGGTCTCCGATATCACTGCGCTGCCCTCCTTATGCATACAGAATCGAACAAAACATGCTTGCCTGTGCTGAAACGCATCTCGACCGGACGAAGAACGCGGCCGAACTCAGCGCCGCCGAAACCGCCTGCGCTGGTAAGATTTCCGATTACGGAGGGGACCTCGTCGTCCCCTCCTGTCAACAATCAAATCACCGCGTACACCCGGAATCGATTCCCCCTAGGTCGCCCCCCATACCTCCAAAGAGGTATTGCACCCACCCCCACCTGGGCACCACCGACGCCGTGAGTCCGGTGTCCCCTAAACCAACCGTCGTAAATCCGACGCGCCCTCAACTTCCATGAACCCAGCGTGCCCGATCCCTCCTCCGCCCTTCCAGGGCACGCGATGCCCACCTTGCGATTCCTGTGGTGCCGTCAGGGCGCGTAGGTGGCCGGGGCGGTGGGCTCAGCGTCCGGTGCGCAAGGTGAAATCGTCCAGGGCGGTGGTGATTCGGATTGCGTCTTCGGGGGCGAGGCGGGTGAACAGGTGGCCGTCCGGGCGGATGAGGGCGATTGTGGGCGAGCGGCCCAGGGCGGTGGATAGGGGGCCGCGGGCGGTGGGGGTGATTACCGCGGCGCGGTCGCCGACCAGGGTGCGGATCTGGGCGCAGACGCGGTCCCAGCCGAGCGGGGCGCGACGGCCGGGCCAGAGCAGGACCGTCGGGCGGTCGGTGGCCAGGGCGGGCCAGGCGGTGCCGTCGACGGTGACGCTCGGGTGCTCCGTGATCCGGGCGGCCGGACCGGTGGGGAGCGCGGGGATGCGGCGGCCGTGCCGGGCCTTGCGGTCGGCGGGGCCGCCCTGCGGATCCGCGGTCGGGTAGCGGACATTGGTCTGGGCGAGCATCGGGGCGAGGGCACGCTGGAACAGCCCGGTGCGATCGGCGGCGCGAACGGCGGTGTCGCGCAGGAGGATTGCGGATCGCGTGGAGGCGATGCCCAGCTTGGTCTGGATGGTCGTGGCCCGCACGACCGCCTCGGCGGCCGGGCGACGATCCAGGTCGTAGTCGGTCAGCGCCGACTCCGGCAGCCACCCCGCCGTGATCGCGTGCAGCCGCCAGCCCAGGGCCGCCGCATCCTGCATGCCGGTGTTCATGCCCTGCGCGGAGGCCGGGCTCATGATGTGCGCGGCATCGCCGATCAGCAGGCAGCGCCCGTACCGGAAGCGCGTGGTGGCGCGGGCGTGCACCCGGAACACCGCGCTGAATCGCATGTCGCCCACCATATTCCGGCCCGGCGCACGCTCGTCGATCACCCGCTGATAGAACTCGCGCGGCGGTTCGGTGCCCTCGGGCGCGTGCGGAATGCTGATCGCGATCCGGCTGACCTGCCCGGCCATCGGGACCAGCGCGAGGCTGCCCTCGGGGGCGTAGCAGTAGCTCAGCACGTTCGCCGGGGCATCGCCGGAGAGCACCGCGTCGGTGACGGCGAAGCTGACGTCGAACTGCATGCCGTCGAACGAGGCCCCCAGCAGCTTGCGCACCGTGGAGTGCGCGCCGTCCGCGCCGACCAGCCAGGAGGTCTCGACCTCCTCGCAAGTGCCGTCGTGGCTCTCCAGCGTCAGCCCGACCCGCTCGCCGCCCGGATTGCGAATCCCGGTCAGGCGCACGCCGCGCTCCACCTTGCCGCCCAGCTCGGTGAGCCGCGCCTCGATGATCCGTTCCGTCTCGCTCTGCGCGATCGTGACCGCGAACGGATACGGCAGATCCGGCAGCCGGTTCACCCACGCGGTACCGAGCCGACGCCGCCGCGAATAGAACGACACGCCGTCGGCCCGATGCCCGGCCTCGACCAGGCGCTCGGTGATTCCGGTGTGGTGCATCAGCTCCAGCAGCCGCGGCCAGATGACGGTGGCCCGGGAGTGGGCGGTGTGTAGGCGCACGTCGTCGACGATGCGCACCGGCGTACCGCGCTCCAGCAACTCGCAGGCCAGCAGCATGCCGACCGGGCCGGCCCCCACGATGACGATGTTCTCGGTCATGACTTTCTCCGAAGATGTCAGATATACGCGGCGACGGTGCCGGACAGCCGTGCCCAGCCCCGCGCCTCCGCGATAGCGGTGAGTTCCGGGTCGATCCCGACCACGACCGGATGCCCGACCAGCTCGAGCAGCCCGAGATCGGAGGTGTGGTCGCCGTAGCCGTGGCAGTCGGCGGCATCGATGCCGTGCGCGGCGAGAAGGTCTTGCGCGGCAGCGCGTTTCGCGGGTCCGATCATGGTGCGCAGCACCTCCCCGGTGTAGCGCCCGGCGCGGATCTCGGGCTCGGACCCGAGGAACAGATCCGCGCCGCAGTAGGTCGCGATCGGTTCCAGGCAGGCCGAGAACGAGCCGGACACCAGCACGGTGAGGGTGCCGTCGCGGCGGTGCGCGGCGAGCGCGGCCTTCACGTCCTCGTGGAAAAACCCACCGGCACACAGGCGTTCGGCGAACCACCGGCGGCCGATGGCGGCGACCTCGGCCACCTCGGCGTCGGCGAAACTGCGGTAGTACCGCCGATTGGCTTGTTCCCGAGGGATATTCGCGCCCAGCAGGGAGCGGGCATCGGTGCTCGGGTCGGCGACGACGCGCGCGACCCGCAGATAGTAGTCGTAGAAGTCGAACATCGACTTCGTCGTGATCAGGGTCTCGTCGACATCGAAGAATGCGATCGAACGCACTCCGGGCATGGTCTGCTCCTGTCGTCGGATGCGGGTGAATTACGGTGCACGGGAACGGCTTCCGGCATGCTCAGCCCAGCCGGATGTCCACCCGGGCGATCTCGCGGCCGTCCTGGGCGGCGACCATGCGGTGATCGACGGAGTCGGGCCGCGGCGCGGAGCCGATCAGGATGGGCCGGTCCAGCTCCCCGAATCGGGTGAATTCCCCGTCCAGAGACAGGATTCGAGACCCGTGCGCCTTCCCGGCGTCGGTGGCCACCAGCGCGCACTGCCGCGCCGCCTCGCTGAGCACCATGGCGGGCACGTGATCGTACGGGTGGTCGTACATGCTGCGGTTGGCGAACGTGCGCGGGCTCAGGATCGCCGCCACCGTGCCGCCGTCGACCCGCAGCTCGTCGAGGACCGAGTTGACCGGCTGCCGCCGCTGCACCAGCAGCGGGACGGTGGGCGTCCCGGTGGGCGTGGTGGCCAGCGTGTACGCGGTCGGCGGCTCGTCGCCGCGCCGATAGCGCCGCAGCGACCGGTACTGCTCGATCGGCGCGCACGCCAGATCCATGGTCAGCTCGCCCAACCGCGCACCGTCCAGCTCCAACGCCATGGCGAACCCGATGTGGCGCAACTGATTTCCGCGCACCTTGCGCTCGGTGATCGCGGCGTCGATGCGCAGCTCGCCCGGGCGCACCCCGACCAGCAGCGCGTCCGGATCGGTGACGGTCAGCGACCACGCCTTCGCGATGAGGCTGGTGTCCGAGGGCGCGCCCTCGTGCAGGTGCACCGCGCAGGTCGCCGCCTGTCGGCACGCCTCCAGAATATTCAGCGAATCATAGAAACGCAGATCGATGTGATCGCGAAAGTAGCCGTGCGACAACGGAAGTTGTGCACCGCACACGAATTCGCGGGCGCCGGTGCGGGCGTAGTCGGTGAGGAACACCTCCGACAGCGACCAGCGGTGCACCAGTGCGCGGGATACGGTGCGGTCGTAGCCGATCTCGACCGCGGTGAGTGTGCTTGTCATGATTGGTTTCCGATCAGGTCAGGTCCGGGTGGGCCACCAGCAGGCAGCCCACGGCGCCGTCGATGCCGATCCCCGTCACCAGGGCGAACAGGTCGGTGGCGGGGTGGGTCGGGTGCTGCCAGGTGGCCAGCAGCGCGGCCAGTCGCAGCGCGACGCCGACGCCGTGCGCCTCGCCGAATGTCTGGTGGGTGTGCAGGATTCGCCGGGACCCGCCGCCAAGCCCGTCGCGCACCGCGCGGCGCTCCAGCGCCGAGAAGCCGCGCCGGGACTGGGCGCCGGGCACCAGCGTGGTGACGCTGTCCGGCGAGACCTCGGCCCGGTTCAGCACCTCGCGGATCGACTCGGCCAGCCGCGAGGCCACCGCGAACGCGCCCCGACCCGGGTCCGCGCAGCGGATGTCGGAGGCCAGGATCCGGCCGAGGACGGGGCTGTCGGTCCGGCGGGAGTCGTCGGGGCGGAGCAGCCCGAAGACCGCGCAGCCCTCCGACAGCGCCGTGCCGGGCGTCAGCATCCCGGCGTGCTGCCACGCCCACGCGTACGGGGCCGACAACTCCTCCACACCACCGGCCAGGATCTGGCGGGCGTGCCCGGCCGCCATGACGGTGCGGGCGTAGTGGATGGCCTGCAGCGCGGCGAGCGAGCCACCGGACACCGTGGCGTTCACCCCCGTGAGGCCGAGCCGGATGGCGGTGTTGCCCGCGGCGGAGTTCATCATCGTGCTGGGGAACAGCCCCGCGTCGACCAGGTACGGCCGCCGCTGCTCGAAGGTGTCGCGCAGGAACGTGCCGAGCGTCCCCGTGCTACCGACCGCCGTGCCCAGCACGACGCCGGTCTCGCCCGGCTCGATGGTGGCGGCGGTGTCGCCGTAGGCCATGGCGCAGGTGGCGATCGCGAGCCGATCGCTGCGCGACAACCGGCTCAGGCCCTTGCGCCCGAGAATCGTCTCCGGCACGAAATCGGCCACCGGCAGAACGGGAATGGCGGGCCATTCCGGGTCGTGCACGGATTTGTCCACCGCGATCGGTCGGTCGCCGTCCACGAGGGCCCGGGCAATGGCGTCGAGCCCGCGCCCGGCGGGCGTGAACGCGCCGTAGGAGACGATATCGACGCTGTCTCGGGTGGATACCCCGATATCGGGTGCGTCGAGATATTCGAAAATGGTTGTCATGCCGGTACTGCTCCGAAAATCGTAATGGCATTGTTTCCGCCGAAGGCGAAACCGTGGTTCTGTGCCACCCGGACCCGCGCCGCCCGCGCCCGGCCGGGCACGTGATCGAGACCCGGGCCCAATTCCGGATCGGGGTCGGTCAGCGTCGCGGTGGGCGGCAGGAATCCGTCGCGGATGGCCGCGCAGCAGACCAGCGCGCCGAATCCCGCGGCCGCGCCCATGGTGTGGCCGAGCATCGATTTGATCGAGCTGATCGGCGGGACGTGGTCGCCGAAGACGCTGCGCACCGCCGACACCTCGGCGATGTCGTTGGCCCGGGTCCCGGTGCCGTGCGCGCTGATGTAGTCGACCTCGGCGGGCCGCACGCCCGCATGGCGCTGGGCGATGCGGATGCACTCGGCGATGGAGTCGGTGTCCGGGTTGGTCATATGCCGTGCGTCGCACCGCATTCCGTAGCCCAGCACCTCGGCGTAGATGCGCGCCCCGCGGGCCCGCGCCGAGTCCAGCCGCTCCAGCAGCAGGGCGACGCCGCCCTCGGCGGTGACGATGCCGTCGCGGTGGGTGTCGAACGGCCGCGGCACATCCTTCGCCAGCGCACCCAGCCGGTGAAAACCCGCGTGGATGGCCCGGTTCGACGCATCCGCGCCGCCGCAGACCGCGACGTCGGCCTGCCCGCCGCGGATCAGGTCGTAGGCGTAACCGATGGCGTAATTGGCTGCCGCGCAGGCGGTTCCGACGGTCAGGGCCTGACCTTCGATGCCGAGTTCGGCGGCGGCCGCGGTCGCGACCGACCCGCCGTCGGCGCGTCCGGCCAACTCGGGGCGCACGGCGTCGGCGCCGAGTTCGGCCATGGCGCCCGCGATCCGCTCCATGAGCTGCGATTCCCCGTTGGTGGTGCCGAAACAGCTCACCGCCCGCGCGAATGGCAGTGTGTCCGTGTCGAATCCGGCGTCGGTGGCCGCCAGCCGCGCGGCGGTGGCGGCGAACAGCGCCGTCCGCCCCCAGTCCCGCGGCGCGAGCCGCCGCAGGTGCCGCTCCGGCGCGAAATCACGGACCTCACCGGCGAGTTCGTGATCGAATCCGGTCACATCGAACTGCTCGGCCCGTCCGATACCGCTGCGCCCCTCCCGAATTCCCGCCAGCAGGGGCGCCGCGCCGGGCCCGAACGCGCTGATCGCGCCGAGCCCGGTGACGACGACCCGCGGGAGATCCCCCACGTCAGGCATTGACGACCTCATGACGATGCGCCGCGACCAGTGCGTAGGCCTGTGGCAGATTGTCCATCTCCACCTCGTCCTCGTTCGGGACCTTCACGCCGAGGAATTTCTCGAAGCGGGAGAACATCTCGATGACCTGCAGCGAATCGGCGTCGAAATCGTCGATGAAGCTGCTCTCGTCGGTGAGTTCGGTTTCGTCGATATCCAGCACGGCCGCAACGATTTTCCGCACCTGGGCGTGCAGATCCGCTGCTGTCGACTCGTTCATGGTGACCTCCTCGATGGAATTTCCGTCCCTCGATCAAAGCCCCGATCAACCCGCCCGGCAATTCGTCCAATGGGCGTATCCATGTCCGGAAAGTAGTATCCGCACTTTCTGATCAGCGGGTTTCCGCGGCCGCCGGACGTATTTTTACCGGCGATTTATCTCGCTTTTATGAAATCGTTCGAGCATGGCTTTTCATGTCCCCGACGGAAAGGCGGTAGGACCGTGCGAACAATGGTTCCGATAGGAATTGTGGCGGCGCAGCTGCGGCTGCCGGACGGCCGCGCCACGATCGCCGAGGCCCTCGCGGGCGGGCGGCTGCGGGCCCGCGACGCCCAGGATCTCGGGCACGACGAGGTGCCCGTCTCCGACGGTGAGTCGCCGCCCGAGCTGGCGGTGGCCGCGGCCCGGACGGCGGTGGAGGTCGGCCGGATCGACCCGCTCGATATCGACCTGATCTGCCACGCGTGGATGTACTACCAGGGTCACGACATGTGGTCGCCCGCGCACTACGTCGCCGGTGAGCTCGGCGCGCGCAACACCATGCCGGTGGGTATCCAGCAGATGTGCAACGGCGGCTCGGCCGCGCTGGAGCTGGCGGCGGCCCGGCTGTCGTTCGAACATCTCGTCGGCAGCCCGCTGGTCCCCGGGCCGAACGGCCGTGCGGTCGGCCGACTCGCGCTGGTGACGACGGGGGACCGGTTCGACGGACCCGGCTTCGACCGGTGGCGCAGCGACTACGGGGTGGCCTACGGCGATGCGGGAACCGCTGTGCTGCTTCGGGTTCCGGCCGCGCCGGAGGATCCGCTGCTGCTGCGCGCCATCGCCACCGTGGCGGCGCCGGAGCTCGAGCTCATGCATCGCGGGGACGATCCGTTCGGCGCCGCCGCGCGTACCGTGCGCGAGGTGGTGGACATGCGCGCCACCAAACGGGTGTACCTGAAGGCGCACGGCAGCGAGGCGTTCGTGGACGCCAACCGGGCGGCGATCCGGCGGGTGGTGGCGACCGCGCTGGCCGATTCCGGCCTGGCCGCGAACGATTCGCGGCTGCGCTACGCCCTGCTGCCCCGGTTCGGCCGAAAGACGTTGGACGGCTCGTGGTTTCCGATGCTGACCGATGCGCTGACCGCGGAGCTGGTCGATATCGGCAGGGACACCGGGCATCTCGGTGCGGGCGATGCCACCGCCAGTGTCGCCGACCTGCTCACCGACTACAAGCTCGCGCCCGGCGAGGCGGCCCTGGTGTTCAGCGCGGGCGCCGGTTTCACTTGGTCCTGCGTGGTCGTCCAGGCGCCGTACTGAGATGCCGGACGAATCCCGCACCGGTGACGGCGATTTCGACCGCGACGGCGCCACCGTTCTCCTCGATCGGGACGGCATCCGATGCTGGCTGGAGCGAGTCCCACCCGACACCTCCGGCCTGCCCCGCGGCGGTCATCCCGCCATCTCGATCGTCATCTCCGGTGGCCCGGTGGAACTCCTCGACGACCGCGACCGGACAATCCGCCGCGGCACGCTCCTGTCCGGGCAGATGATCTACGACTGCCTCCGGGAACCGTCCGTTCGCCATCGCCTGCACAACCTTTCCGACCGGCCTCTGCTTCTCATGACCATCGCCCTGCCCAACTGAGTCGGCACCCATCCGGCCGGGAGGCCGCGCCGAAGACCATATGTCCTCGGCTCGGTTGAAGGGAGATTCGGAAGTAATGGGTCAGTTCGGTGGAATACTGAATGTCGTCACCAGTCTTATGAACGATCTCAATGGCATCCTCGCGGCCATCATGAACATGGGGATGCCGTCATGACCCTGGCGATGTAGACGAAATACGATGCCTCGGTGCGTATGTCGCGATCGGTGCGCCGAGGCATCCGTCAGACCGCGGCCGCGCGGTAGGGCCGGAAGAAGGCGCGCAGTTCCTCCGCATACAGTTCCGGCTCCTCGAACGGCGCGAAGTGTCCGCCGCGGGCGGGCTCGGTCACGCGCACGGTATTCGCCATGCGGCCCAGCCAGGTTCGCGGCGGCAGCATGATATCGCCGGGGAACAACGCGAAGCCGGACGGCACCTCGACCCGGCGGGCGTGCTGCGCGGGCGGGATCGCGGCATTCGCGTGGTACATGCGCATGGACGAGCCGATCGTCTCGGTGAGCCAGTAGATCGTGACGTTCGTCAGGATCTCGTCCTTGGTGAAACTGCGCTCGAGGTCTCCGCCGCAGTCGCTCCACGCCCGCAGCTTCTCCACGATCCACGCGGCCAGCCCGACCGGAGAATCGGTGAGACCGAATGCCGCGGTCTGCGGTTTGGTGCGATGCACGGCGGCGTAGGCTCCCTCGGTGGCGCCCCACGTCGCCGCATCATCGAGCCAGGCGCGCTCCTCCGGCGTGAGATCCGCTCGGTCGCCGGTGAATACGGGCAGGCCCGCGTCGGTGCGATGGACGGCCACCACCCGATCGGCATGATCCAGCCCGAGATAGCGGCTCACATGACTACCGTGGTCGCCGCCCGCCGCGCCGAACCGCGAATAACCGAGGGCGGACATGAGTTCGGCCCACAGGTCGGCCACCGCGATCGCGTCCAGCGGCGCCCCGGTGGGGCGATCGGAGTACCCGAAGCCCGGCATGTCCGGCACGACCACATCGAACGCGTCGGCGGGATCGGCGCCGTGCGCTCCCGGATCTGCCAGCAGCGGAACAACTTTCGAATAGCGCCAGAACGAGTCCGGCCACCCGTGCCCGAGCACCAGCGGCAGCACCGGCCCGGTCGGCGCGACGGCGCGTGCGTGCACGAAGTGTATCCCCAACCCGCCCACCGAGATTCGGAACCGGGGGAGCCGGTACAGCGCCTCCTCCTGTGCCCGCCAATCGAACTCGTGCCCCCAATAGTCGACCAGCTCGCGCAGATACTCCAGATCCGCCCCGAGCGACCATCCGGCGCCCCGCGGCGCATCCGGCCAGCGCGTGGCGCGCAGCCGCGCCCGGAGATCGTCGAGCGCCGCGGCGGCGGCCCGCTCGGCGAACGGCTCGGGGCGGGGCAGGTCGTCCGGCATGGGGCCATCCTACCTGCGGTTATGGCTGACCGGTTGCCCCGCAGCGCATTCGGTGACGGGCTCGGCTGTCCGCGGCCTCGTAGGCGGCGGTCAGTTCCGCGAGCACCCCATCGGCGGGCGCCGGTACTCCATCCAGGTGGGTGGCCCGAAGTTCGGCTATGAACCGCTCCCACAGCGGGGGACCACCGGCGGCCAGCAGCTCGGCGCGCACGGTCAGCTCCGGCGTCGTGTCCAGCCACCGCGCGCCCCACGCGCCCAGTTGGGCCAGCACCGGGACGAGCTGGATCGACGCCTCGGTCAGGTGGTAGTGGACCTTCTGCCGGTGGCTCGGATCGTCGTCGCGGGTGAGCAGCCCCGCGTCGACCAGCTTCACGAGCCGGGCGGCCAGGATGTTCGACGCGATGCCCTCCAGGGACCCGGCCAGCAGCTCACGAAAGTGGGTGTGGCCACCGAACATGATGTCGCGCAACACGATCAGGCTCCATCGATCCCCGAGCAGCTCGATCGTCATATTGATCGGACACCCCGACCTACCCGGTGTCACCGGAAGCTTGTCATGAGCAACTGGTTGCGCCATGAGATCAGTCTAGCTAGATTGAATACCGATTGCAGATTGCAATCGGAAAGGATCTCCATGGCACAGATGGTCCGCATCCACTGCTTCACCGTGTCCAGCGACGGCTACGGCTCCGGTGAGGGTCAGAGCCGCGAACGCCCGTTCGGCCACGCCGACCCGGCCGACCTGCTGTCCTGGGCGGGCGCCACCGCCCACTGGGTGGGCCGCACCGACCCCGGCGGCTCCTACGGCCTCGACGACTTCATCACCCGCGACTGGTCCGCCAATATCGGCGCGGAAATCATGGGCCGCAACAAGTTCGGCCCTCAGCGCGGCCCCTGGGAGAACCACGACTGGCAGGGCTGGTGGGGCGCCGAACCCCCCTTCCGCACCCCGGTTTTCGTCCTCACCCACCACGTGCGCCCCTCGTTCACCCTCGGCGCCACCACATTCCATTTCCTCGACACCACCCCCGAACAGGCCCTGGCCCAGGCGTTCACCGCCGCCGAAGGCAAGGACGTCCGCATCGGCGGCGGCGTCCACACGGTCCGAGAATTCCTCGCCGCCGACCTGATCGACACCATGCACATCGCGGTCGCACCGGTAGAACTGGGCGGCGGCGAAAGACTGTGGACCACACCGGACGAACTGACCGACCGCTACCACCTGGAGAAGATCCCGAGCCCGAGCGGAGTGGTCCACCATTTCTTCTGGCGCCGGTAACGGGACGAAATCTAGAATCCGACAGGTGATGCCCTGGTGACCCGGTTGCACGTGCGAGAGTGGGGCCGCGGCGACCGGGTGGCACTACTGATCCACGGCCTCTCGGCGAGCTCGCGCACATGATGGCAGGTCGGCCCCGCACTGGCCGCCCACGGATATCGCGTCCTGGCGCCCGATCTAACCGGCCACGGCCGCAGCCCAAGGGGCAGGTACAGCCGTGAGCGCTGGGCCGACGATTTACTGGCCATGGCCCCGAACGGCATAGAACTGGCAATAGGCCACTCACTCGGCGCCGTACTCCTGGCCATGATCGTCGAGCACCTACATCCCCAGCGCGCAATCTACGAGGACCCGGCCTGGCACCCGAGCACCACAGCCGGATGGGGCTCGGTGCTACCCCCGATGCGGGCGGTGAAAAACCTGACCGCCGCAGACCTCCGAGCAGCCTTCCCATCGTGGACCGACAGCTCCATACAGGCTCGCCTAGCCGAGTTGGCCGACTGGGACCCCGACACAACATCGTTGAACTACCGCGAAACCGCCTACGTCCCGGTACGCCCCTTGGTGCCCTCCCTGATCCTACGAGCAGACCCGAGCACATTACTCCCCACCCACCGCGCCAACGAGTACCGCACATCCGGCTTCGAACTCCGCACCATCCCCCGAACCGGCCACTTCATACATTTCGACGATTTCGACGGATTTTTCGAAGGGGTGAGGGGGTGGGTATGACGCTCGCGAAGCTGTCAGCGATGAATTCCGAGTGGCTGTGTCGTCTGTACTGCGGAAGGTTCCTGCGACAGTGAGGAAAGCCGTGGTCGATCACATCGCTGGCGCTCAGGCGGCCGACCCTGTTCTGCTCGAGGTCGCCGAGGTGGGGACGGCGGTCGTTCGGGGCACGGTTCCGCTGTCCGGGCTGCGGGACTTCTTCGACGCATCGTTTCGTGTGTTGCCGGAGGTGGTCGCCGCGCAGGAGGCGGTGATCGGCGGACCCGCGTTCTGCCTGTACCGGGGGATCTCCGGCGAATCGATCGACCTCGAGGTGGGTTTCGTCGTCGACCGGGCCGTGCGACCGGAGCGTGGCGTCGTCACCGGTGCTCTGCCCGCGGGCCTGGTCGCCCGGGTCGTCCATATCGGTGGCTTCGACGGTTTGAGCCTGGCATGGGATCGTTTGCAGTCTTGGATCGGCAAGCAGGGCCGCGCGGCCGGGCCGGTGCGATGGGAGGTCTACCACACGCGCCCGGCCCCGGATATGGATCCCACAGACCTGCGCACCGAACTGAACTGGCTCGTTGGCCCGGCTGAGCCGCCGGACGTGGCCGCCCCTGCCGTCGGAGATGGCTTGTCCGGCAGATGATGTCGATGCCCTTCCAGGCGGGTACGTATCACCGCTGGGGAGCCGTCGCTTCGGCGAGAGGTCGAGCGCGAATTCTGGCGTGAGACAGGTGAGGGCGGCCACCTGCATGACCGTGACGCCGAACAGCTGAACGAAGGCACCGATCGTCATCGGGTCAATGCGATCGTGGTGAGCATCGTCGCCAGTTCGGCGGGCCGGGTGACGAATGGTGAGTGGCCGCCCGGCAGTGAATGCACCCGGATCGGGTTGTCCGGCACCAGTTGATCGGCTTCCGAGATCATCAGGTCCTGTGTCGCGGGCGGCAGGGCGAGGTCCTCGGTCAACCTGATGTAGGAGCGCGGGAGCCGACCCCAGCGCTCGGCCGAAACCGGAACCGGCGTAATGAAGTTCGAGAACGGGTGATCCGGGTGCAGGAACTGCCGCCAGGAGTTCGGGGCGGTCGCGGGAAGGTCGTTGCGGAATGCTCGCCGGATGACATCGATGACGGCGGGATCGGGGGACAGCGGATTGATCCGGATCGCACCGAGTTCGGCCGGGTCGCCGACCGGTGGAATCTGGACCGCATCGGAATTCTCCTCGGCCGCAATGTAATCGGCGAATCGGGGCCTGCCCGCGGGGACGAATGCGGATAGATACACCAGGTGGTCGAGGAGTTCCGGGGCCTGCTCCGCGGCGGCCGATGCCGCCGAACCACCGGCGCTGTGGGCGAGCAGAACCACATTCCGGTACCGCGTGCGGACACCGGCCAGCGCCTCGAGCACGGCATCGGTGGTGTGCCGCATCGTGATACCGCTCAGCGCCGACCTCTCGCTGGCGAGCCCGGGCTGACCGGGCTGGAGGTATCCGCTGGGAATCGGTGCGCCGAGCCCACTTCCGGGCAGGTCGATGGCGATGCTGGCGAGGCCGTGGCAGGCCAGCGCGCGCTGCGTCGACGTCCAATGCGCTGCGCAGTGCCAGGCGCCGTGCACGAGGAGGACAACGGTCTCGGACGAGGTCGAGCGATTCACGTGGAGCCCTTCTGGGTAAAGGTCAACGGCCTCACCAGGTCACACCCGCGCTCCGGCGTCATCCACCGTCATATCTGACGAATGTGCTTGCGATACTTCGTATGTATCGTCGAACCGGTGGAAGCTCGTCATCTTCGCTACGCGCTCGCGCTCGCCGAGCACCAGCATTTCGGCCGCGCCGCAGCATCTTTGGGCATTGCGCAGCCGCCGCTGTCGGCCCAGATCGCCGCTTTGGAGCGGGAGATCGGCGAGCGGCTGTTCGACCGCACCCCGCGGGGCGTCTTCCCCACCGCCGCCGGGGAAGCGTTCCTCGCCCGGGCGCGCGCCGCGCTCGCGGAGATGAGCCGCGCCCGGATCGACGCGGGCCGGGCGGCGCGCGGGGAGACCGGGCGGCTGCGGATCGGGTTCATCGGCTCCGCGCTGCTCGACCCGCTGCCGGGAGTGCTCGGCCGGTTCCGCCGAACCCATCCCGAAGTCCGGCTCACGCTGCAAGAACTCGACAGTCCCACTGCCGCGGCCGCCCTGCTTGCGGGCGACCTGGATGTCGCCGTCGGGCGGGGCAGCCCCCGCGGCGCCGGAGCGGAGGACCTGGTCACGGTGCCGATCGGCGCGGACCACCTGATTGCCGTGGTCGCACTGGCACATCCGTTCGCCGGACGCCCATCCGTCGCCGCCGAGCAGCTGTCCCGGGAACCGCTCATTCTCAGCGCGGACGCGGCGAGTTCCTACCTGAGCTCGCTGTTCGACCCGGAAGTGCTGGCCGCCGCCGCGCTGGCGCGCGACATCCACACCATTGCCGGGCTCGCCGCATGCTCCGCCGGGGTCGGCCTCGGCCCCGCCCGAATGCGACTGATCACCCGCAACGACATCCGGTTCTGCGACGTCACCCCCCGATTCCGGCTGCCGGACCTGCAAATGTCCTTCCGCGTGACCGATTCCTCCCCGGTCCTCGCGGCATTCCTGTCGGTGATCCGCCAGAACTGCGCGGACGTCGGCACCCGCCTCGACGCCCTGCTCGCCCGGCACCCGGCCGCCACCGAGCGGCAACCGACACTCGGCGTGTCGTAATCGGCACTGTGACGCCACCCTGTCATCCCAGCGTGCACACCTCGTCATCCCGGCGTGCTTTTGGCCGGGGCCGACAGCGGGATCGAGGCGAGTTTGGCAGGGTCGATGACGATGTGGATCGCGCTGATCCGGCCCCCGGTGACCGTGAAGGCGATGACGGAGCGTGGCGTTCCGTCGGGGCGCCAGGACATGTAGCCGGGAAGGCCGTTGACCAGAACGGGTCGGCGGCGGGTGATCTCGCTCGAGAAGCGACGGGCGCCCGCGGCGACCTCGGTGGCACCGAGGGTGACGACCACGCCGTCGGGGGTGTCGACGGTGAGCTTCACGTTCGGGTCGAGGACGCGCAGCAGCGCCTCGAAGTCGCCGTCGAGGGCGGCGGCTTGGAAGGCTTGCACCACCTCACGATGCGCACGGCTCGCGCCCGCTGACCGATCCGCGGCCTGGATCTTGCGGCGGGCGCGACTGCCGATCATCTTCGTGGCATCGACGGATTTGCCCAGAATCCGGCCGATTTCGTGGAACGGGACCGCGAACATGTCGTGCAGGACGAACGCCAGACGCTCGCTCGGGGTGAGCGAATCGAGCACGACGAGCAGTGCGAGGCCGATCGAATCAGCGAGCGCCACTTGATTGTCCGGAGTAAGGCCATCGTCGGATGTCACTATGAAGTCCGAAATCTCCTGTCCATAGGATGTTTCGGGCCGGGCTTGGCGGGAGCGCAAGACGTCCAGGCTGATTCGGCCGACCACGGTGGTCAGCCAGCCCGCCAGATTGGCGATGGTCGCCGCGTCCTGCCGGACGAGGCGCAGCCAAGCTTCCTGAACCACATCCTCGGCGTCGGCATGCGAGCCCAGCACGCGGTACGCGACGGCGCGCAGCCGATCGCGCTGGGCTTCGAACGCCTCGGAGAGGTGGTCGCTCACGGCTTCGGCGGCTGACGCAGCGCGATCCGATTACCGTCCGGATCCCTCGCCTCGATACGAACCCCGAACGGATAGTCCTCGGGTTCGGACTGTACGAAGGTGACACCGCGCTGGCGCAGAACCTCGAAATCCTTTCGTATATCGTCGGATTCGAGGATAAGCGGACCGGGCATCGCGCGCTGGCCCACACCGATCGGTTGTCCCGCGCCCGCCGCATGCGACCACAGAATGATCTGCACGGAGCTATCGGGAACTCCGACGGTGAGAAAACGCCCGTCGGGCCCCCGATAGTCGATCCGCTTCTCCAGACCGAGCCCCCCGGTATAAAACTCGAGCGCCCGGTCCTGATCGGTGACATAGATCGTCACATACGTGATGTCGGTCAGCATCCTGTTGCCCATCTACTCGTCGGTACGACAACCGTTCGTATTCGGCCATCACACCTATGACGAGCCCCGCCGGGAAACGGTAACAGGACCCACATCGAGCAGACCCGCCACACAGCCGCCCACCTCTGCGGCCGCAATCAGGAGATGCTGGTCTGGGAAACCGCCGAACAGACCATCTCCGACAAGGCCGACCTGGAATTCGAATTCGGTTACAGGCAACGCCCACCTGCGCATACGCTGAATTCGGCGCTCGCTGGTTATCTCGAGTGCCCCCGGCAGGATTCGAACCTGCGGCCTACCCTTTAGGAGAGGGTTGCTCTATCCCCTGAGCTACGGAGGCGGGCCGGTGCTGTCGCACCGGGCTCGTGCGGAGTTTACCCGGTCGCGGGGCGATCGGTGGCATCGTGGGGTAGGGGCAGGTCAGGCGGGGTGAGGGGTGGAGTCGGTGTAGTCCGTGGGGCGGAAGCGGCGGGTTTTCCAGCGGAACAGGGCCGTGGCGCCGGGCCAGTTGTTGGTGATGCGGCCCGAGGGGTTGCGGTACCAGCTCGAGCAGAGGTTCCAGGGGGTTTTGCGGAGGCGGGGCTGGAGCCAGTCGTCCCAGGACTGTTCGATGTCGGGGCGGGCGGACAGGTGGCGGCCGGGGTGGGCGGAGAGGTAGCGGATGGCCTGGTGGATGTAGCGGGCCTGCGATTCCAGCATGTAGATGATGGAGCCGGAGCCGACGTTGGTGTTCGGGCCGTACATCAGGAACAGGTTGGGGAAGCCGGGGACCGACATACCGAGGTAGGCGCGGGCGCCCTCGGCGGACCATTCGTCGGAGAGCTTGCGGCCGCCGAGGCCGTAGATGTTCATCGGCGCCAGGAACTCGGTGCCCTTGAACCCGGTGCCGTAGATGATCACGTCGGCCTCGTGCTCGACGCCGTCGCGGGTGCGCAGGCCGGTGGGGGTGATCGCCTCGATGGCGGTGGTCTCCACGGTCACGTTCGGCTGGGCCAGCGCGGGGAAGTAGTCGTTGGAGAACAGGCCGCGCTTGCAGCCCGCCGCGTAGTCGGGGGTGAGCTTGCGGCGCAGCTCCGGATCCGGAACCTGTCGGTCGCGATGGCGATCGGCGAGGGCGATCACCGGGGTCTTGATCGCCGGGATGTCGGTGAGCGCCAGCGCCAGCACCTCGAAAAGGCTCCAGATGGCGAACCTTTCGGCCAATCGGCTCGGCGGGAAGTATTTGAACAGCGCGTGATGCGTTGGGCTGTACCGCGTGTCGAACTTCGGCAGCACCCACGCGGCCGACCGCTGGAACAGCGTCAGCTGCGCCGCCTGCCGCTGAATCTCCGGAATGTATTGGATCGCACTGGCTCCGGTGCCGATGCACGCCACCCGTTTGCCGGACAGATCCACGCCGTGGTCCCACTGCGCGGAGTGGAACGCGGGCCCGGCGAAGGTATCGATACCGGGAATCGCCGGGAGCGCGGGCCGCGACAGCTGGCCCACCGCCGGAATCAGCACGTCGGCGGTGAGCGTCTCGCCGTCGGCCGTGCGCACCTGCCACACCCCGCGTCGCTCGTCGAATTCGGCGTCGGTGACCTCGGTGCCGAATCGGATCTTCTCCGGCAGCCGGTACTTCTCGGCCACGCCCCGCATATAGGCGTGGATGTCGCGCTGCTCCGAAAACCGCCGGGGCCAATCGGATTTCGGCTCGAACGACCACGAGTACAGCGGCGACGGCACATCGCAGGCCGCGCCCGGGTAAGTGTTCTCCCGCCACACCCCGCCCAGGTCGTCGGCCTTCTCCACGATCGTGAAGGACTCGATCCCGGCCCGCCGCAGTTGCAGGGCCATGCCCAGCCCCGCGAACCCGGCGCCGATGATGAGGATGCGACTCATACCGCCAGCGTATGCCCGCGACCTCGCATTACGAAGAGATCACCGGACACCGAATCCATATTTCCGGCCACGATCCGGCCCGGGCGTCACCCCGCCAGGCCGCGCGCGATCACCAGCCGCTGGATCTGATTGGTGCCCTCGAAGATCTGCATCACCTTGGCCTCGCGCATGTACCGCTCCACCGGGAAGTCCTGGGTGTAGCCGTACCCGCCGAACACCTGCACCGCGTCGGTGGTGACCTTCATGGCCGCGTCCGTCGCGACCAGCTTGGCCACGCTGGCCTGGCGGGAGTAGGACAGCCCGGCGTCGCGGCGGCGGGCGGCGTCCAGATAGGTGGCGCGGGCGGAGTCCACGGCCGCGGCCATGTCGGCCAGCACGAACCCCAGGCCCTGATGGTCGATGACGCGGCGGCCGAACGCCTCTCGTTCCCGGGCGTAGGCGACCGCGTCGTCGAGCGCCCGCTGCGCCAGACCCGTTGCCACCGCGGCGATTCCGAGCCGCCCGGAGTCGAGCGCGCTGAACGCGATCGAAAGGCCCTGTCCGGCTTCGCCGATCAACCGATCGCCGGGCACGAACGCGTCGTCGTAGGCGGCCGTGGTGGTGGGCACCGCGCGCAGGCCCATCTTCTCCTCCGGCTTGCCGAAGGACAGGCCCGCGGTGTCGGCGGGCACCAGGAAGCAGGAGATCCCGCGCGAGCCCTCGCCGGTGCGGGCGAACAGGGTGTAGAAATCGGCCTTGCCGCCGCCCGTGATCCACGCCTTGGACCCGGTGATCCGGTAGCCGTCCTCGACCGCGACGGCCCGGCAGCGCACGGCGGCCGCATCGGAGCCCGCGTGCGGCTCGGACAGGCTGTAGGCCCCGATCAGGTTGCCGGACAACAGATCCGGCAGCCAGCGTTGCTGCTGCTCGGCGGTGCCGAACGCGAACAGCGGATGGCAGGACAGGCCGTGCACGCTCACCGCCACCGCGACCGCCGCCCACCGGCTCGCGATCTCCTCGAGCACCTGCAGATACACCTCGTACGGCTGCGCGCCGCCGCCGAACTCCTCCGGATACGGCAGGCTCAGCAGTCCCGCCGCGCCCAGCGCCCGGAACGCCTCGGCCGGATAGGTCTCGTGCTTCTCGTACTCGACGACGTTCGGCTCCAGCACCTTGTCCGCGATCTCGCGCGTCAGCTCGATCAGATCCCGGGACTCGGGGGTGGGCAGCAGGCGTTCGACGGGCATGATCGTCCTTCCGCAGGTGGTCGAGATTCACAGTACGTCAACGGTTCACCGGGGTTCCGGTCCGTGTTTGCGCCGGTTTGTCCGTTCGACTGGACAGCCCAGCGATCGGGTACCTAGTATTTCTTGCTATAAATGTTCTTTAAATAGCCTGTCTCGGTGTGGGTTTGGCGATTTCGGTGACGCCGCAGGGGGTGTTGCCGCGCGTCGGCCCACAGCCGAGGCGGATGCCGGCCGGTTGCTTGACGTCGGGCGCAACCGGACGGCGCCGGCGGCTGCGCGTGGTGGGGGTGGGGCCCCTGCGCGCAGCCGTCCGGTTTTCCCCGGCTTTTCGCAGGACCGGCCCCGATGGTCGGATTCCGCTATCCTCGCGGCAGGTGTGGCCTCGTTCACCGGCGAAGGAGTGGCGGTTCGAATGTTCAGCACGATGCAGGACGAGCAGCTGTCGCTGGCGACGCTGCTGCGGTACGCGGCGACGTTCCAGGGTGACAGCACGGTGTCCACATGGACGGGCGACGGCGTGCGCACGATGACCTATCGGGAGGTGGGCGCGCAGGCCGCGCGATTGGCCAATGCGTTGCGGGGCTTGGGAATCGGCGAGGGCGACCGGGTCGGCACCTTCATGTGGAACAACAACGAGCACATGGTGGCCTACGCCGGTGTGCCCGCCATGGGGGCCGTGCTGCACGCGCTCAATATCCGGCTGTTCCCCGAGCAGGTGATCTACGTCGCCAACCATGCCGAGGACCAGGTCGTGCTCGTCGACGGCTCGCTGGTACCGATGTTCGCCCAGTATCTGCCGAAGCTGCGGACCGTCCGGCACGTGATCGTCGCCAACGGCGACCCCGCGAGCCTGACCGCGCCCGACGGGGTGCAGGTGCACTCGTACACCGAACTGCTTGCCGGGCAACCGGACACGTTCGACTTCCCGGTGATCGACGAGCGTTCGGCCGCGGGCATGTGTTACACCTCCGGCACCACCGGCGACCCGAAGGGCGTCGTCTACTCCCATCGCTCCAACTGGCTGCACGCCATGCAGGTGATCTCGCCCAACGGCATGGGCTTCACCGAGGCCGACACCATCCTGGCGATCGTGCCGCTGTTCCACGCCAACGCCTGGGGCATCCCGTACGCGGCGCTGATGTCGGGCACGAATGTGCTGATGCCGGACCGGTTCCTGCAACCGGGGCCGCTGCTGGAGATGATGGCCGCGACCCGGCCCACCTTCGCCGCCGCGGTGCCCACCATCTGGGGCGGCGTGCTGGCCGGGCTGGAGGCGCATCCGCAGGACATCGGCCACCTGCGGACCGTCGTGGTCGGCGGGTCCGCGGTGCCGCCGTCGATGATGCACGCCTTCCAGGACAAGCACGGGGTGCGGCTGCTGCACGCCTGGGGCATGACCGAGACCTCGCCGCTGGGCAGCGTCTCGCACGCGCCGAAAAACGTGGCGGGCGAGGAGGAATGGGCCTACCGCTATACGCAGGGCCGGTTCCCGGCGGGTGTGCGGGCCCGGCTGGTCGGCGACGACGGCGCCGTGCTGCCCAACGACGGCGAGGCACTGGGGGAGGTGGAGGTCCGGGGGCCGTGGATCACCGGCTCCTATTATTCGCCCGACGGGCCGGTGGTCGACACGGAGAAGTTCGACGACGGGTGGCTGCGCACCGGTGACGTGGGCAAGATCAGCCCCAACGGCTATCTCACCCTGGTCGATCGCTCCAAGGACGTGATCAAGTCCGGCGGCGAGTGGATCTCGTCGGTCGATCTGGAGAACGCCATCATGGGGCATCCGGCCATCGCCGAGGCCGCCGTCATCGGTGTGCCCGACGAGAAGTGGGACGAGCGGCCGCTGGTGGCGGTGGTGTTCAAGGAGGGTGCGCGCGTCGAGCCCGCGGACCTGCGCGCCTACCTGGCCGACAAGTTCGCCAAGTGGCAGTTGCCCGAGCACTGGGCCTTCGTCGAGGAAATCCCCAAGACCAGCGTGGGCAAGTTCGACAAGAAGCGGCTGCGGGCGCGGTATGCGGACGGGGAGTTGACGGTGGTGACGCTGTAGCACTATTGGCTAAGTGCCAACAGTCCCGTACCGTGGCGGCATGACCGAGACGAACGGCGACGCTCCGGCGTTCGCGGATGTGCTGAACGGGGCGCTGGAGCTCACGATTCCGATCGCGCACACCATGGGCGTGCGGGCGGTGGACGTGCGTCCCGGCTTCGCCGAGACCACCGTCCCGATCGAGGGCAACGGCAACCACTTCGGCGTCATGTACGCGGGCGTCCTGTTCACCGTCGCCGAAATCCTCGGCGGCGCAATCCCCCTCGCCACCTTCGACACCGCCAAGTTCTACCCCCTGGTCAAAGACCTCCAGATCTTCTTCCGCAAACCCGCCAAAACCGATGTCCGAGCCCGAGCCTCCCTCACCCCGGAGGAGATCACCCGCATCACCACTGAAGCCGAACAAAACGGAAAAGCCGAGTTCACCCTGACCGCCACGGTCACCGACACCAACGACGTAGTCGTCGCGGAAACCCGCGGGCTATACCAATTACGCGCCCACGGACGGTAGTTCGCCGAACGCCCGCCCCCGTCGGCCCGGCACCTGCCCAGCCTCTCTGCGCACCTACCCGCTAAGTGCACCGCCATCTCGGTGCGCTTACCTGTGGTCTCGGTGCGCTTACCTGTGGTCTCGGTGCGCTTACCTGTCGTCCCGGTGCTCTTCCCCGTCGTCCCGGTGCTCTTCCCCGGCATACCGGTGCTCTTCCCCCGTCATCTCGATGCTCTTACCCCGTCATCCCGGCATGCTTTTGGCCGGGATCCCCGGCGCAACACACCGGCGGCGGGTTACGGTGAAGTTGCCCTGTGTTCTTGTGCGGCAAGGAGGTTCGGTTCGTGACCGTGGCGTTGCTCCGTTCCCTCGGGTCCCGGGCGTGGGCGGAGCTGGAGTATTTGCGGCTGTGTGCGGACAGCGGGCTGATCGGGATGGACTCGCCGCTCACCCTGCTCGCCACCGGCTCCACGCTGCTGCGGTACGGGACTATCCCTGCGGCGCTGCGGCTTTCGGCCGCGCGCTACGGCGACCGCACAGCGCTCGTCGACGAACTCGGCGAGCTGAGCTTCCGCGACCTCGACCTGCGCTCCAACCGGCTGGCCAATCAGTGGCGGCGGCGCGGGCTGCGGCCGGGCGAGGGCGTGGCCATCCTGGCGCGCAACCACCGCGGCCTGCTCGACGCCGTCTTCGCCGCCGCCAAGTGCGGCGCGCGAATCATTCTGCTGAATACCGATTTCGCCGGTCCGCAGCTGCGCGACGTCGCCACCCGCGAGGGCACCGACCTGCTGGTATACGACGAGGAGTACGAGGGCATCCTCGGCGACCTGAGCCCGCGCCGCGGCGCGTACCGGGCCTGGACCGACTCCCGGCACACCAGCAGTCTCGAATCCCTCATCGCCGCAGGCTCTTCCGCGACCCCGCCCGCGCCCGGCGGCACCGCCAAGGTGGTGCTGCTCACCAGCGGCACCACCGGCACGCCGAAGGGCGCGCCCCGGCCGGAGCCGCGCTCGCTGGAACCGCTGGGCGCGCTGCTGAGCCGGGTGCCCTTCCGCGCCCGCGAGGTCACCGCCTGCCCCGCGCCGCTGTTCCACACCCTCGGCTTCGCCATGTCGATGCTGGCGATCGCGCTGGGGTCGACGCTGGTGATTCGCCGCCGCTTCGATCCGCGCCAGCTGCTCGACGATATGGATCGGCACGGCGCCTCCACCGTGATCGCGGTGCCCGTCATGCTGTCCCGCGTGGTCGAACTCGGCGATCAGGCCCTGACCGGCCGCGACCTGTCCGCGCTGCGCATCGTGTTCGTGGCCGGGTCGCAGCTCGGCGCCGATCTGTGCCGCCGGGTGACCGCGATGTTCGGCCCGGTGGTTTACAACCTGTACGGCTCCACCGAGGTCGCCTACGCCACCATCGCCACCCCGGCCGATCTCGCCGCGGAGCCCGGCTGCGTGGGCACCCCGGTGCTCGGCACGGTGGTGCGGATTCTCGACGACAACGGCGCCGAGGTTCCGCGCGGCGTCACCGGCCGGATATTCGTCGGGAACGCGTTCCAATTCGAGGGCTATACCGGCGGCGGTACCCGCGAGCGCGTCCGCGGCCTGATGTCCTCCGGCGACGTCGGCCATTTCGATTCCGCCGGAAGGCTTTTCATCGACGGCCGGGACGACGACATGATCGTTTCGGGCGGGGAGAACGTATTTCCCGGTGAGGTCGAAGAACTTCTCAACGCGCACAAGGGAGTTCGCGAGGCCGCGGTGATCGGCGTGCCCGACGACGAATTCGGCGCTCGGCTCAAGGCTTTCGTCGTGCGCGGCGACGGCGGGCTGACCGCCGATGAGATCCGGACGCATGTGCGTGCCAACCTTGCGCGATACAAGGTGCCGGGTGAGGTAGTGTTCGTCGAGGAGCTGCCACGCAACCCCACGGGCAAGGTTCTCAAACGCCTTCTGCAAGAGCTCTGAGCGGTCAACGCCGCTGCGCACAGCGGGATTTGGCGGAAATATCCCAACCGGAAGGAATATGCAGAAAACTTCCGGTGACCGGCTTTCGCACGTGCTGACTGCAAGGTTTTCCCAAAGAAAATCGGGATTGTTGGAGCGTCGATTCTGCGCGTGCCGAAGGATCGCTGGAATATGCTGTGGGGGTAGTTCGGAGAGCGTCGCCGTGAGCGGGCGGCTCGGTGGTGGCGTACGGATTCGGGTTCTTTGCGCGACTACCGTAGAGAGGGATGCACCATGTCGGATCGCGGCCGTGCCGCTTCGTCCTTGCCGACCACCATTGATGTCACCGTGCCACACGAAGCGCGGGTCTATGACTACTGGCTCGGCGGACGGGACAACTATCCGGCCGACCGCGCGCTCGGCGACGAGGTCGCCGCCCACGTTCCCGGCATCCGGACCATGGCCCGGGCGAATCGGGCATTCCTGGGTCGCGCGGTCCGCTTCATCGTTCAGGAGCTCGGCGTCACCCAGTTCCTGGATATCGGGACCGGTATCCCGACGGCGAACAACACGCACGAGGTCGCGCAGGACGCCGACCCCACCGCGCGGGTCGTCTATGTCGACAAGGATCCGATCGTGCTGGCGCACGCTCGCGCGCTGATGGGCAGCACGCCCGAGGGCCGTACCGCGTTCATCCACGCCGACCTGGCCGATCCGGACTCGATCATCGACTCTCCGACCCTCGCCGACACCCTGGACTTCGACCGGCCGATCGCGTTGATGATGGTCTCGGTCCTCATGTACTTCCGCGACGACGAGCAGTTGCACGGGATCGTGCGCCGCCTACTCGCCGCGATGCCGTCCCGGAGCTGCCTCGCGATCACCCATCCCGGCGCGGAATTCGACCCGCACGCCATGTCCCAGGTGGTCGCGGCCGCCGCCCGAGCCAACATCTTCTTCTGCGCGCGCGACCGCGCCGGCACCGAAAAGCTGTTCGCCGGAACCACCCTCGTGGACCCCGGCGTAGTCCCGGTCCTCAGCTGGCACCCCGACTACGGCGAACTCGTCATCGGCGGCGGCCACCCCGACCCCGAAGCCGCCTGGTACTGGGCAGGCATCGGCCGCAAACCCTGACCCCGGCGAAAAGCATGCCGGGGTGACGAGTGGGGCGCGCCCGGGTGTTCAGTGGGGCGCGCCGGGGTGTTCAGTGAGGTGCGCCAGGACGATCAGTAGAGGGCGCCGGGGTGGCTGATGGGCGGCCGAAATGATCGGCTGTGACGCGCTGAAACGACGTGTAGCACGCTGGTCATGGCCAGTAGGTGCGCCGGGGTGATCAGTGGGTGCGCGCTGGGCGGCGAGCGGTCGCGCATCGAGGCGGCCGGTGGGGCTCCGGGACGGAGAGCGAGTGTGCGCCAAGGAGAGCAGTGGGCGCACGCAGAGATGGCGAGCGAGTGTGCCTCGTACGGAGGGGTGGCGCGCGTCGACATTGGTGTAGGAGCATGCCGACGGTACGGGTTGGCCGGGATGCGCATCCCCGGGCGCGGGTCGGCGCAAGCGGCAGGGTGGGCGCTTGCGCCGGGGGTGCGTCAGCAGTTGCGGAGTTCGGGGCTCTGGTTGAGGAGTTGGGCGCGGGTGGAGATGAAGGTGGTGTAGGTGTCGTTGCCTACGGACGACAGGGGGAACGCGGCCACTCGGTGGCAGTTCTGGAAGGCGAGTTTGATGCCGAAATGCCGTTCCAGGCCACCGCGAATGGCGTCGGACGCCATGGCGCGCAGCAGTTGGCCGCGGGCCACCTCGTCGGGCGGGGCCACCTGGTTGTCCGCGAACTCGGCTGTGCCGGAGCGCAGATCGGCTGCCACCCGGCTGACCACCTCGTAGGCGTACGGCAGTGAGTTGCGAACGCACTCGACGAAATCGTCGTCGCTGACCTCACCGCGTTCGGCGCGCTCTAGCAGTGCGGTTGGGACATCCAGTGACATGACGCTCTCCTCTACGGATGGCGGATGATGTCACATGATTCTAACCGAAAATCGTTGTCAACAATCCTGGATTCTGCGCGAAACCGCCAGCTTCAGAGCGGATTTCGTGTCGGCGGACAAGATCCGGACCAGCTCGCCCGCCGGTAGCTCGGTGGCCAGGACGTGGGCTTGACCGGCCCACAGGTTCACCGCGTCCGGGTTGCCCTCCGCGCGCGCGGCCGCCCGCAACGGGCTGGTGGCGTAATGGATTTCGGGGTAGGCGGCCGGGGCGTCGGGATGGTCGAGGATGAATCGGTTACGCAGCCCGCGCGCCCGGCGCCCGCTGAAGGCGCGCGTCAGCATGGTCGGGACGTCGATGGGCAGGGCGTCGCGGTGCACGGCCGCGGTGCCGGCCTCGGCGCAGCGCAGGAAGGCCGTACCGAGTTGCGCCGCAGCGGCTCCGGCGGCGAGCACGGCGGCAATGGCTGCGCCCGTGGCGATTCCGCCCGCGGCCACCACCGGGCGGTCCGTGGCGGCGGTGAGCAACTGCAGCAGCGCCAGGGTGGTCAGCGGGTCGGCGGCGTCGTCCTCCGGCCGGTCGATGAAGGTGCCCCGGTGCCCACCGGCCTCCGCGCCCTGGGCCACCAGCACATCCGCGCCCGCCTCGGCCGCGATGCGCGCCTCGCCCACCGAGGTGACCGTCACCCATACCTCCGAGCCCGCGGCGTGCAGGCGCGCCACCTCGTCGGCGGACGGACAGCCGAAGGTCACCGACACCACCGCCACCGGCGAGTCGGTCAGCAGCGCCAGCTTGGCCGCCCAGTCGTCATCGTCGAATCGCGCGGTGCCGAGCGGGAATTCGCGCTCCACCTCGGCCAGGTAGTCGGCGAAATGCTCCGGCGGGGTCGGCGCGCCCGGGGCGAAGAGGTTCACGCCGAACGGCGCGGAGGTCAGCTCCCGGGTGCGGGCGATCCGCTCGCCGAGGGCGTCGGCCTTCAGATATCCGGCCGCGAGGAAGCCGAGCCCGCCCGCGTCCGACACGGCCGCGGTGAGCTCGGGGGTGGAGGGACCGCCGGCCATCGGCGCCAGCACGATGGGGGTCCGCAAGTCGTCGAGGATCACCCTTCCAGTCTCGCTCAGGTCACACCGGGATGTCCGTGTGACCCCGCTCTCCAGCTGGCCTTTCTCCGGAGAAGGTTGCGAAAAGATCACGACGGAGTACTGTTTTCGTCACAGCAGTTGCCGAATCGTTACCTAATTGAAGGTTTCCCCGGCAGCCGCCCACAAGTTGATCGACGCTAGGACGACCCTTGCCGCAGCACCGTGAAACCTCGAGTTCCATATCTGTGAAGGACCTGCTCGGTGAAGGTGTTGCCGGCCGTGCGACCCGGCATCGGGCCCAGCCGTGCACCGGCGACCGAGTGCGCCTGGCCGCGAGCGCGGCGGTCGCCACCGGCGCGCTGATCGGCACCGCGGCCCAGATCGCCAATGCCGCACCACTGTTGCCGCTCGGCCACGGCGACAACGGTCCCGATACCGCGCAGCTGCGCCCGGTCGCGGTGGAGAAGAGCGAGGCCGAGCAGCCCGCCCCCGCGCCCGCCGAAAACCCCGCTCCCGCACCGCAGGCCGCGCCCATCGCCGCGTCGGCGCCCGCGCCGTTCGGGCTGCAGAACCTGCCGCCGGAGGTCGCCGGTCCGCTGGCCCAGGCCGAGCAGGTCATCAAGGGCCTGCAGCAGCAGGCCACGCCGCCGCCCGCGGCGGTCCGCCCGGTCGACGGCGTGGTGACCTCCGGATTCGGGTCCCGCTGGGGCGCTTTCCATTACGGTGTCGACTTCGCCGATCCCATCGGCGCGCCCATTCATTCAGTGGAGAACGGCACGGTCATCCAGGCCGGGCCCGCGTCCGGTTTCGGGCTGTGGGTGCGGGTGCGCAACGACGACGGCACCACCGCCGTCTACGGCCACGTCAACGACATCCTGGTGCACGAGGGCGCGCGGGTGAACGCGGGCGATGTCATCGCCACCGTCGGTAACCGCGGCGATTCCACCGGTCCGCACCTGCACATGGAGATCTGGGATCCCAACGGCCACAAGATGGATCCGGCCCCCTATATGGCGAGTAAGGGCGTCGTTCTCTCCCAGCAGCAGTGGGGCCCGCAGTAACGTCGGGGGCCGGGAGCCGGGCGCGGGTGCGCCCGGTGGTGCTGGGGGGTGGTGGTGTGACGGGTTTGCACGAACTGTTCGATTCCGATTCTCTGCACGGACGCATGTACGCGGTCCTGGTGCAACATCCACGCTCCGGTGTCGCCGAGCTCTCGGCGGCCCTGAATTGTCCGGTCGAGGTCACCGAGGCCGTGCTGGAGACGCTGTGCGAGTTACAGGCCGCGGTCCGGCTCGAGATCGACGGCGCGATCGTCTGGGACGCGCATGCCCCGGAGGCGTTGTCGGAGGCCGAATCCCGGCGTCGCCAGGCCGAGACCGCGCGCATGCACGCCGCCGCCGCGCAGCTCGGCGAGACGTTCCGCTCGGTGCGGCGCTCGCCCCGCGGTGACGGCACCCTGGTGCCGATGTACGAAACCCGGGAGCTGGTCGCCGAATTCGAGGACCTGCAGCGGACCGCGCGCAATACCGTGCGGCTGATCGAGCGCGGGCCCTACGTGGTCGACGCCGAGCGGGCCGAGCGGCTGTTCGAGCTGAAGTCGGCGCGCATCGAGTCGGGCGTGCGCTATCAGACGCTGTATCAGGACACCATTTATCAGGATCCGGACCGGTTGCGCTACGCCCTGGCCACCAATGCCGCTGGCGCGCTGGCCCGCACGCTGCCCGACCCGCCGCTGAAGGTGCTCATCGTCGACGGCGAACGGGCCAGTCTGATGCTGCACCACGACGAGCGGCGCGGCGATCCGATGGGCCTGCGCATCGGCCCCTCCCCGCTGCTGGACACGCTCACCCGCACCTTCGACGTGCTCTGGTCGCTGGCCGCACCCATCTCGGTCAACCCCGGCGAGCCCCTCGACGAACGCGACCGCGCCATCCTCACCCTCATGGGCCTCGGCGCCACCGACGACACCATCGCCCGCCGCCTCGGCATGTCCCGCCGCACGGTAGTCCGCCGCACCGCCAGCCTCCTCGAACGCCTCGGCGCGAGCACGCGTTTCCAGGCGGGGGTGCAGGCTATTCGGCGGGGGTGGTTGTAGGTCCTCGCGCCGCCCGTTGGGCGGACGGCGCGAGGAACAGGGGTGCGGCGTCTTCGTTGTCCTGGTGTCCTTCTCCTTCTTCTCGCTGGCGTGCGTCTTCCGCGTTCCGGGTGTTCGGCTTCCTTCTCCTCGGCGTGCGTCTTCCTTCTTCCTGGTGTGCGGCTTCCATGTTCCCGGCGTGCTCCTCCCAGGTGCGCGGCTTCCTTGTTCCCGGCGTGCTCCTCCCAGGTGTGCGGCTTTCTTGTTCCCGGCGTGCTTTTGGCCGGGACTTGTGACCCGCCTCACTGGATTCGGGGAAAGGCGCAACATGGGGGCACCCTTCTACCGATGAGTACAGGGAGCTCGGGCGGTGACGGCCGGGTGGGGGACACCTATATGATTGCTCGGACCGTGCGCGGGGGGCCGAACCGTGTTCGGGCGTGCGGAACTGCTGGACGCGAGAGGTGAATGCACTCGAATGGATACTGCCCGCCGATCCGCTCGTGGAAGTCGTCGCCGCCGGTCGGGTAGCCCGCTCTTCGGACAGCTGCTCACTGCCGCGGTGGAGTCCGCGGCCGACTCGGTGGCGATCCGGTTCAATCCGACCGGTGACCCGGCCGACGCGCGTGAACTCACCTATCGCGAACTCGACGAGGCGTCGTCTCGCCTGGCGCGCGAGCTGATCGAGCGCGGCGTCGGCGCGGGAGACGTGGTCGGCGTCGGCATTTCCCGATCCATCGAATCGGTGCTGTCGGTGTGGGCGATCGCCAAGACCGGCGCGGCCTATGTGCCGGTGGACCCGACCTACCCGCCCGAGCGGATCGCGCACATCGTCTCCGACTCCGGCGCGGTGCTGGGCCTGACCACCGCCGCGCATCGCGGCGCGCTCGGCACCGGCACCTCCTGGCTGGAACTCGACGATCCGGTGATCGGCGACCGGATCGCGGCGCGGCCCTCGCATCCGATCTCCTATACCGACCGGGTGCGGCCGCTCACCGAGCAGCATCCGGCCTACGTCATCTACACCTCCGGCTCCACCGGCAGGCCCAAGGGCGTGGTGGTCACCCACACCGGCCTGGGCGCGCTGGTGGTGGCCGAGCGCGAGCACTACGGGGTGGGGGAGGACTCGCGGGTCCTGCACGTGTGCTCCCCGAACTTCGACGTCTCGGTGCTGGAACTGCTGCTGACCTTCTCCTCGGGCGCGACGCTGGTGGTGTCGCCCCCGCAGGTGTTCGGCGGCTTCGAGCTGGCCGATCTGCTGCGGCGCGAACGGGTTTCGCACATGCTCATCACCCCCGGCGCGCTGGAGTCGGTGGACCCGACCGGCCTGGACGACCTGGAGGCGGTCGTCGTCGCGGGCGACAAGTTCGGACCGGAGCTGGTCGGCCGCTGGGCGCGCGAGGATCGGTTGTTCTACAACGGGTACGGCCCCACCGAGGCGACCATCCTGGCCACCTCCAGCGCGCCGATCTCCGCGGGCGACCCCGTCACCATCGGCACCCCGGTCGCGGGAGTCGGTGCGTTCGTTCTGGATTCGCGGCTGCGGCCGGTCCCCGCGGGCGTGATCGGCGAGCTGTATCTGTCGGGACCGGCGCTGGCGCAGGGCTATCTGGGTCGGCCGGGCCTGACCTCGGAGCGGTTCGTGGCCAGCCCCTTCGGCGAGGTGGCGGGCGGCTCCGGCGGCGGCGCGCGCCTGTATCGCACCGGTGATCTGGTGCGCCGCAACGAATCCGACGGCAGCATCGAATACCTGGGCCGCTCCGACTTCCAGGTGAAGATCCGCGGCTTCCGCATCGAGCTGGGCGAGATCGACAACGCGCTGACCGCGCATCCGGACATCGACTACGCGGCCACCATCGGCCGCACCCTGCCCTCGGGCGCGACCGCGCTGGTGGCCTACGTGCTGCCGCGCCCCGGAACCACCACCGACACCGGCGATCTCGCGGCCTTCCTCGGGGAATCCCTGCCCGCCTACATGATTCCGGCCGCGTTCGTGGTCCTCGACGAGATCCCGCTGACCCCGGTCGGCAAGCTGGACCGGGCCCGGCTGCCCGAACCCACCTTCGCGGCACGGGAATTCCGCGCGCCGTCCACCCCGGTGGAGGAGATCGTCGCCGAGGTGTTCGCGGCGCTGCTGGTGCCCGGTACCGACGACAACCCGGGCCGGGTCGGGGCCGACGACGACTTCTTCGAGCTGGGCGGCAATTCGCTGCTCGCGGCGCAGGCCGCCGCCCGCATCGGTTCCGCGCTGGGACTGCGGGTTCCGGTGCAGTTGTTGTTCGAGGCGTCCACCGTGGCGATGCTCGCCGAGCGGGTGGAGCGGCACGCGGGCTCGGCGTCCGGGCAGCAGCTGCGGCCGATGCCGCGCCCCGAGCGCATCCCGCTGTCGTATGCGCAGCAGCGGATGTGGTTCCTCAATCGGTTCGATCCGGCCAGCGCCGTCAACAACATTCCGGTCGCGGTGCGGCTGACCGGCCGCCTCGATCTGGACGCGTTGCGCGCCGCGGTACGGGATCTGGTGGAGCGGCACGAGGTGCTGCGCACCATCTACCCGGACCTGGACGGCGAGGGCTATCAGCTGGTGCTGTCCGCCTCGGACGAGCGTGCGCTGCAGGAGATTCCGGTGATCGACGCCGCGGAGTCCGAGATTGCGGCGCTGGTGGCCGAGACCGTCGTGGGCGGCTTCGACGTGACTGCGGCCCCGCCGGTGCGGCTGCGCGTGATCCGGCTCGGCGAGACCGAGCACGTGCTGGTGTGCGTGGTGCACCACATCACCGGCGACGGTTTCTCGATGGGCCCGCTGACCCGCGACCTGATGACCGCCTACCTGGACCGGATGCGCGGCGGACAGCCCGAGTGGGCGCCGCTGGCGGTGCAGTACGCCGACTACGCGCTGTGGCAACGCGAAACGCTGGGCGCCGAGGACGATCCGGAATCGGTGCTGGCCCAGCAGATCTCGTTCTGGCGTGAGCAGCTGGCCGGACTGCCGGAGCAACTGGACCTGCCCGCCGACAACCCGCGCCCGGCCGTCGCCTCCGCGCAGGGCGCGACCGTCGCCTTCGAGATCGACTCCGGCGTGCACGCGGCGCTCAATCGCCTTGCGCACGGCCACAATTCGACGCTGTTCATGGTGGTGCACGCGGCGCTGGCGGTGCTGCTGGCCCGATTGTCGGGCACCCGGGACATCGCGATCGGCACGCCGGTGGCGGGTCGCGGCGAGGCCGAACTCGACGATCTGATCGGCATGTTCGTCAATACCCTGGTGTTGCGCACCGACATCGATCCGGCCGCCACCTTCGACGAACTGCTGCGCGAGGTGCGCGCCACCGACGTGGCGGCCTTCGGGCACGCCGATGTGCCGTTCGAGCGGCTGGTGGAGCTGCTGGATCCGGTGCGGTCGGCGTCCCGGCATCCGCTGTTCCAGGTCATGCTGACCTTCCAGAACCTGGCCCAGACCCACCTGGAGCTGCCCGGGCTCGCGGTGTCGGGGGTCGACCTGACCGTGCCGCTGGCCAAGTTCGACCTGCAGCTGGCGATGGTGGAGCGCATCGACGAACACGGTGTGCCGCAGGGCGTTTCGGCGGCGTTCAGCTACGCCACCGACCTGTTCGACGAGGCGACGGTGGCGGACTTCGCCGACCGCTTCCGGCGCATCCTGCGCGCGGTGGCCGCCGATTCCGGCGCCGTGGTCGGCGACCTCGATGTGCTGGCGCCCGGCGAGCGCGAACTGGTGCTGCACGAATGGAATTCGCCCGGCGCCCCGGTGCCGCCGGTCACGCTGGTGGATCTCGTTGCCGCGCAGGCCGGTCGGCGACCGGACGCGGTGGCGGTGCGGTTCGGCGACAGCGCGCTCACCTTCGGCGAGCTGCAGCGGCGCGCCAATCGGGTGGCGCGGGCGCTGATCGCGCACGGCGCGGGCCCGGAAAAGCTGGTGGCCGTGGCGGTTCCGCGCACCGAGGAGCTGCCGGTGGCGCTGCTCGCGGTGCTGGTGGCCGGTGCCGGGTATCTGCCCATCGACACCGCCTACCCGGCGCAGCGGCTGGAGTTCATGCTCGGCGACGCCGCCCCGGCCTGCGTGCTGACCACGACCGAACTGCGAGACCAGCTGCCCGAGAACACCCTTCCGGTCGTCCTGCTGGAGGAGACCGGCGGCTGGGCCGACACCACGGTGACCGACGCCGATCGGGCCGTGCCGCTGCGGCCGCACAACCTGGCCTATGTCATCTACACCTCCGGCTCCACCGGTGTGCCCAAGGGCGTGGGCGTCTCGCATCGCAATGTGCTGGAGCTGTTCGCGAACACCCAGCTGCTGTTCGAGTTCGACGAGACCGACGTGTGGACGATGTTCCACTCCTTCGCCTTCGACTTCTCGGTGTGGGAGCTGTGGTGCGCGCTGGCCAACGGCGGCGCCGTGGTGGTCGTCGACCACCTCACCTCCCGATCGCCGGAACTGTTCCGCGAGTTGCTGATTCGCGACCAGGTCACGGTGCTCAACCAGACCCCGTCCGCGTTCTATCAGCTGGCCGAGGCCGACCGGGCCGCGCAGGCGACGGACGCGGGCAAGTTCGCGCTGCGCTACGTCGTCTTCGGCGGCGAGGCACTGGATCTGCGTCAGCTGCAACGCTGGTACGAGCGGCACGCCTCGGACGCGCCGCAGCTGGTGAACATGTACGGCATCACCGAGACGACCGTGCACGTGTCGTTCCTGGCGCTGGACGAGCGGCTGGTCGAGACGCCCGCGAGCGTCATCGGCCGGGCGCTGCCGGGCCTCGAGACCTATGTGCTCGACGACCGCGTGCATCCCGCGCCGGTCGGCGTGGCCGGGGAGATGTACGTGGCGGGCGCGCAGCTGTCCCGCGGCTACCTGGGGCGCCCGGGCCTGACCGCGACCCGCTTCGTGGCCAACCCCTTCGGGGCGCCCGGCTCGCGCATGTACCGCTCCGGCGACGTCGGGCGCTGGGCCGGATTCGGCGGCGAGGCCAACCTCGAGTACGCCGGGCGCAGCGATCAGCAGGTGCAGTTGCGCGGCTTCCGCATCGAGCTCGGCGAGATCGAGGCGGCGCTGCTGCAGTGCGCCGGGGTCAGCCAGGCCGTCGTGCTGGTGCGCGCCGACGAGCACGCGGGCGACCGGCTGGTGGGTTACGTTGTCGCCGAATCGGATTCGGAGCTGGACGGGGTCGCGCTGCGCGCCCGGGTGGGCGAATTCCTCACCGGCTACATGGTTCCCGACGCCGTCGTGGTGCTGGACGCGCTGCCGCTCACCCCGAACGGCAAGCTGGACCGCAAGGCGCTGCCCGCGCCGGAGTTCGTGAGCACCACCGTGTTCCGCGCCCCGCGCACCCCGATCGAGCAGGCCGTGGCCGATGTGTTCGGCGGGCTGCTGGGCGCGGGCGAGGTGGGCCTGGACGACGACTTCTTCGCCCGCGGCGGCAATTCGCTGCTCGCCACCCGCGCGGTGGCGCGCATCAACGAGGCGCTGGACGCGAATGTCGCGGTGCGCGAACTGTTCGAGGCGTCCACCGTCGCCGCGCTCGCGGCCCGGATCGTGCCGGGCGCGGCGGCCGGTGCGGTGCGGCCCCGGCTGCAGCCCGCGCCGCGCGGCGGCCGGGTGCCGCTGTCGCTGGCGCAGCAGCGCATGTGGGTGATCAACCAGCTCGACCCCGAATCGCCCTCCTACAACATCCCGTTGGCGATCCGGCTCACCGGCGCGCTCGACGTTCCCGCGCTGCGGCGGGCGGTGACCGACGTGCTGGAGCGGCACGAGGTGCTGCGCACCCGGTACCCGGCCAGCGGCCCGGGCGGCCTGCCGTATCAGGAGATCCTGTCGGCCTCCGAGGCGCTGCCCGGCGGGCTGCCGGTGGAGACCACCACCGATCCGATCGGCCGCATTACGGCGCTGATGTCCACCGGATTCGATGTGACGCAGCAGGTTCCGGTGCGGGCGCTGCTGTTGGATGGTGGCGAGGACTACCTGCTGGCGCTGGTGGTGCATCACATCGCCGGTGATGGTGCGTCCATGGCGCCGCTCGCGCGGGATCTGGTGACCGCCTATGTCGCGCGCACCGAGGGCAATGAGCCGGGCTGGGCGCCGCTGGAGGTGCAGTACGCCGACTTCGCGGTCTGGCAGCGCACCGCCATCGGCACCGACGAGGACGAGAGCTCCGTCGCCGCACGGCAATTGACGTTCTGGCGCGAGCAGCTGGCCGGGCTGTCGGCGACCGCGCCGGTGCCCCTGGATCATCCGCGTCCGGCGGCGCCGTCGATGCGCGGCGAATCGGTCGGCTTCCTGGTTCCCGCCGCGGTGCACGAGGGCCTGATGCGCATTGCGCGCGACCATAATTCGTCGCTGTTCATGGTGGTGCACGCGGCGCTGGCCGCGCTGCTGGCGCGCCAGTCGGGCACCGCCGACATCGCGATCGGCACGCCCATCGCGGGCCGCGGCGAGCGCGCGCTGGACGATCTGGTCGGCATGTTCGTCAACACGCTGGCGCTGCGGACCGGGGTCAGCACCTCCGACACCTTCGACGCGCTGGTCGAAAAGGCCCGGGAGACCGACCTTTCCGCGTTCGCCAACTCCGACATCCCGTTCGAGCGGGTGGCCGAGGTGGTGGCTCCGGGCCGGTCCGGCGCGCAGAGCCTGTTCCAGGTGGTGCTGTCGTTCCAGAACACCGAGCAGCCCACGCTGGAGCTGCCGGGGCTGACCATGTCGGCGCTGGACACCGAGTCGGTGGCCGCGAAGTTCGATCTGCAGGTGACCGTCGAACCGCGCCACGACCTGGACGGTTCGCCCGCCGACCTGGTGACCGTATTCACCTATGCGGCAGACCTTTTCGACGAGTCGACCGTGCGGGCGCTGGGCCGCCGCTTCGAGCGGATCCTCACCGCCGTGGCCGCCGATCCGCAGGTGCTGATCGGCGCGATCGACCTGCTCGACGGGCAGGAGCAGCCGCGCGCCGAGACCGAGGCCGCGCAGACCACCGAGACCACCTCGACGATCGGCACCGCGCTGCCGCAGGCGCTGGCCGCCGCCGTCGAGGACGATCCCGACGGTCCCGCACTGGCTTTCGGCGAGGACGCGGTGTCCTATCAGGAACTCGACGCGCGATCCTCGCGCCTGGCCCGGGTGCTGATCGGCCGGGGTTGCGGTCCGGGGGTGGGTGTCGCGATCCGGCTCGAGCGCGGCATCGACGCCGCGGTCGCCGTCTGGGCGGTGCTGAAGGCCGGTGCGGCGGTGGTGCCGATGCCCGAGAACGCCTCGCTCCCCGCGGGTCTGGAGGTCAAGATGGGGCTGGCGGTGACGGCGACGCGCACGCACGCCGAGCCCGCCGGCATCGACTGGCTGGTGCTCGACGACGCGGGCGTGGTCGCCGAGGTCGCGCGGGAGTCGGCGCGGCCGGTCACCTACGCCAACCGCACCCGCGCGCTGCGCGGCGTCGATCCGGCGTACGTCACCGTGGCGACCACCCTCGGCTACGACGCGCTGGCCGCGGCGGTGGATCGGGTGCGTTCGCGCACCGAGCTGACCTTCGAATCCCGCAGCTACCGGCAGGGTCCCGCGGATGCGCCCGCGGCGCTGCTCGAGGTGGTCGCGACCGGTGCGGCCGGTGCGTCGCTGGTGCTGCCGGAGGCTCCCACCACCGAGGCGCTGGCCGACGAATGGGTGACGCACCTGTTCACCGATCGCGCCGGGCTGGATCGGCTGGATCCGGAACCGCTCGAGGATCTGCGGGCCGTCGTGCTCGATTCCGGTCCCGCGCCGGAGTCCGGATTCGGGGCCGCGGAGGCGGTCGTGATCGTCGACGAAACGCTGCTTCGAGATAGCCGACTGCTCTGAAAAGGTTCGTGACCCTGATCTCAGGGGCGTGCATAACCTGCAGGGATGCGGTATTGGCTTCGGCAAGGCAAGATCTGTGGGGTTCAGCTCAGGTACGGAGAAGGTTGCAACTCGATGGTTGGCGGATTTCGGGACTGCCGCAGTAGGAATGCCCACAGTCGCCGGATCCTCGGTGGGTGGTGCGCGTGACGCGCCCTGCCCGCCAGCGTCCGACCCGTGCTCGCCGCACCCGCGTCACCACGCTGCCGCGCCTGCTGATGACGGCGGTGGAGGCGAATCCGGACGGCACCGCGATCGTCTTCGCCGACGCCACAGCGACATTGGCGACGCTGCGCTACGCGGAGCTCGACGAACGCTCAACGCGCTTGGCGCGGTTGCTGATCCAGCGCGGCATCGGCCCGGAGGACCTGGTCGCCATCGGTATTCCGCGCTCGGTGGACTCGGTGGTCGCGCTCTGGGCGGTCGCCAAGACCGGCGCGGGATTCGTCCCGGTCGACCCGAATTATCCGGCCGATCGGGTGGCGCACATGGTCACCGATTCCGGTGTGGCGCTGGGCCTGACGGTGTCGGCCGTGCGCGACCGGCTGCCGGGTGGGGTGGAGTGGCTGGTGCTCGACGGCGGCGTCCGCGCCGGGCTGGAGCAGTGCTCGGCCGAGCCGGTGACGGGCGAGGATCGGCTGCGTCCGCTGCGGGCCGAGCATCCGGCGTATGTGATCTACACGTCCGGCTCCACGGGGAAGCCGAAGGGCGTGGTCGTCAGCCAGGCCGGGCTGTCGAGCTTCTGCGACGAGCAGCGGGAGCGGTACCGGGTCGGAAGTGAGTCGCGGACACTGCATTTCGCGTCGCCGTCGTTCGACGCGTCGGTGCTGGAGCTGCTGCTGGCGGTGGGCGGCGGGGCCACGATGGTGGTGGCCGCGCCGTCGGTGTACGGCGGCGACGAGCTGGCCGCGCTGCTGCGCCGGGAGGCGGTGACGCACGCGTTCATCACCCCCGCCGCCCTGGCCTCGGTGGATCCGGTGGGGCTGGACGCGCTGCGCGTGGTGGTGGTCGGTGGCGAGGCGTGCCCGCCGGAGTTGTTGCGCCGCTGGGTCGTTCCGATCGGAAGCGACGGCCGGGTCCGGGAGTTCTTCAACGCCTACGGGCCGACCGAGACCTCCATGGTGACCAATATCAGCGCGCCGCTGGTGCCGGGCGAGCTGATCACCATCGGCGGGCCGATTCGCGCGATCACCGAATACGTGCTGGACGACCGGCTTTCGCCGGTGCCGCACGGCGCGGTGGGCGAGCTGTACATCGCCGGTGCGCAATTGGCGCGCGGCTATCACGAGCGGCCGTCGCTGACCGCATCCCGGTTTGTCGCGAACCCGTTCGGGGACTCCGGGTCTCGCCTGTATCGGACCGGTGATCTGGTGCGGTGGACGGCGAACGATGAGCTGGACTATGTGGGCCGCAATGATTTCCAGGTGAAGATCCGGGGTTTCCGGATCGAGCTGGGGGAGATCGACGCGGTGCTGGGTGGGTACGGGTCCGTCGACTTCGCGGTCACCGTGGGGCACCGGCTCGACAGCGGGGCAACCATTCTGGTGGCGTACGTGCATGCCGCGGCCGGGACCGTGGATACCGCGGGGCTGCTCGATTTCGCCGGTCACAGCCTGCCCGCGCACATGGTGCCCACGACGGTCATGGTGCTGGACGAGATTCCGCTGACCCCGGTCGGCAAGGTGGACCGTGCCGCGTTGCCCGCGCCGGTGCTGCAGGCCAAGGAGTTTCGCGCCCCCAGCGGACGGGCCGAGGAATTGGTGGCGGCGGTCTTCGCCGATCTGCTGCACAGCACCGCGGCCATCGGCGCGGACGACGACTTCTTCGAGCTGGGCGGCAACTCGCTTATCGCCACCCAGGTCGCCGCCCGGCTGGGCGCGGAGATCGGGGCCCGGGTGCCCGCCCGGCTGGTGTTCGAGGCGCCGACCGTGGCCGGTCTGGCCGTGGGCATCGCGGCGCTGGTCGGCACCGGGCACCGGCTGCCGCTGGCGCCCATGCCGCGGCCCGACCGCATACCGCTCTCGCCCGCGCAGCAGCGGATGTGGTTCCTCAACCGGTTCGATACGGCCTCGGCCGCCAACAATATTCCCTTCGCCATCCGGCTGACCGGCACGCTGGACATCGAGGCGCTGCAGGCCGCGGTCGCCGACGTGGTCGAGCGGCACGAGACGCTGCGCACCGTCTATCCGGCGATCGACGGCACCGGCTACCAGCTGGTGCTGCCGCCCGAGCGGGCGATCCCGGACCTGGCGCCGAAACCCGTTGCCGCCGTGGAGCTCCCGGACTGGCTGACGGCCTTCGCGCTGGCCGGGTTCGATGTCGCCGCCGAGGTGCCGCTGCGCGTCGCCCTGCTCGAAACCGATTCCGGCGCACCGGGTGACAGCGCCGCCGAACATGTGCTCGCGATCGTGATCCATCACATCGCGGCCGACGGCACCTCGGTCGCGCCGCTGGTGCGCGACCTCATGGGCGCCTACATCGCCCGGTGCGGCGGGGCCGCGCCCGCGTGGCCGCCGCTGCCGGTGCAGTACGCGGACTACACGCTGTGGCAGCGTGCGGTATTGGGTGACGAGGCCGATCCGGAGTCGGTGGCGGCGGCCCAGATCGCCTACTGGCGTGCGGCATTGGCGGGCCTGCCCGATCGGCTGGAGCTGCCGTCGGATCGGCCGCGGCCGCCGGTGGCCTCGGGTCGCGGCGGCGACTTCGCGTTCGAGGTCGACGCCGAGATCCATGCCCGGCTGCTGGAATTGGCGCAGCGGACCGGCGCCTCGCTGTTCATGGTGGTGCACGCGGCCCTCGCGGTGCTGCTGGCGCGATTGTCGGCCACCGACGATATCGCCATCGGCACCCCGGTCGCCGGGCGCGGCGAGCGCGAACTCGACGATTTGGTCGGCATGTTCGTCAATACCCTGGTGCTGCGGACCCGGGTCGACGCCGGGGCGTCGTTCCTGGATCTGCTCGCCGCCGCGAAAGACACGGACCTGGGCGCGTTCTCGCACGCCGAGCTGCCGTTCGAGCGGCTGGTCGAGGTGCTGGATCCGGTGCGGTCGCAGGCGCATCATCCGTTGTTTCAGGTGGCGTTGTTCTTTCAGAATATGGACAAGCCGCGGTTGGAGTTGCCGGGTTTGGTGGCCGATGCCGTCGAGTTCGATGGTGCGGTAGCGAAATTCGATTTGCAGTTGACCGTGGTGCCGCGTGCGGAGGGCGGGTTCTCGGCGCTGTTCACCTACGCCGCGGACCTGTTCGACGAGGCCACGGTGGCCGAGTTCGCCGACCGGCTGACCCGTACCCTGGCCGCGGTCGCCGATGCGCCGGAACTCCCGGTCGGCGCGATCGACCTGCTGTCGGCCACCGAGCGGCGGCGAATCCTGCACGGCTGGAACGACACCCGGTATCCGGTGCCGCCGGGGCTGCTGCTCGACGGGTACCGGCGGGCGGCCGCCGCCACCCCGGACGCCGTGGCGGTGACCTACGAGGGCGCGGCGCTGACCTACGCCGAATTCGATGCGCGCGTCAATCGCCTGGCGCGGCTGCTGATTTCCTACGGCGTCGGCCCGGAGTCCCTGGTGGGCCTGGCCGTTCGGCGGTCGCTGGATCTCGTCGTGGGCATGTACGCGATCGTCACGGCCGGTGGCGCGTACGTGCCGCTCGACCCGGATCACCCGGACGAGCGGATCGCGCACATCCTCGACACCGCACGGCCGGTGTGCATCCTGACCACCTCCCGCGATGCGTCGGATATGGCCGCGCTGTCCTCGGACCTGTGGACGGTGCTGCCCATGGATCGGCTGAAGTCGGCGCTGTCGTCCGCGCCGGTGAGCGATGCCGACCGCCTCGCGCCGCTGCGGCCGCAGCATCCGGCCTACGTCATCTTCACCTCCGGATCGACCGGACGGCCCAAGGGCGTGGCGGTCTCGCATGCCGCCATTCACAACCAGATGGAGTGGATGCTCGCCGAGTATCCGCTGGGCCCCGGCGATGTATATCTGCAGAAGACGGCGACCACGTTCGACGTGTCGCTGTGGGGTTATTTCCTGCCGCTGCGGGCAGGCGCCCGCCTGGTGGTGAGCACGCACGACGGGCATCGCGATCCGCGCTATGTCGCGGAAACCATTGCGGCGCAGGGGGTGACGGTCACCGACTTCGTGCCGTCCATGCTCACCGTCTTCGCCGCGCACCTGACCGCGGGCTCCTGCCCGACGCTGCGGGACATCTTCGTCATCGGCGAGGCGCTGCCGCCGGAGACGGTGGCGGCCGTGCGCGCGGTAACGGACGCCCGGGTGCACAACCTGTACGGGCCGACCGAGGCGGCCGTCTCGGTGACGTATTGGCCTGCGCGGGAAGAGGGTCGGTCGTCGGTGCCGATCGGGTTGCCGCAGTGGAACACCCGGGTGTATGTGCTCGACGGCCGGTTGCAGCCGGTGCCCGCCGGGGTGCCGGGCGAGTTGTACCTGGCCGGTGCGCAATTGGCGCGCGGGTATGTGGGGCGGCCGGATCTGACGGCGGATCGGTTCGTGGCCGATGCGTTCACGCCCGGTTCCCGCATGTACCGCACCGGTGATCTGGTGGTGTGGCGGGATGCCGAGGGGGAGTTGCCGCCTCGGTTGGAGTATTTGGGCCGCACCGATTTTCAGGTGAAGTTCCGGGGTCAGCGCATCGAGCTCGGCGAGATCGAGACCGCGTTGCTGGCCGAGCCCGCGGTGAGCCAGGCGGTCGCGCTGGTGGCGTCGTCGGCCCTGGGTGATCAGCTCGTCGCGTATGTGGTGCCGCTGCCCGGGGAGCGGATCGAGCAGACCGAGCTGCTGGCCGCCATCGGTAAAGTGCTGCCCGCCTATATGATTCCGGCCGCGATCGTGGCCCTGGACGCGTTCCCGCTCAATGCCAGCGGCAAGCTCGATCGGCGGGCGCTGCCCGAACCGGTCTTCGCCGCGCGCGAATTCCGTGCCGCGGCAACACCGGTCGAGGAGATCGTGGCCGGGGTCTTCGCGGATGTGCTGGGGCTGGAGCGGGTCGGCGCGGACGACGACTTCTTCGCGCTCGGCGGTAATTCGCTGGTCGCGACCCAGGTGGTGGCGCGGCTGGGCGCGGTGCTGGACGCCCGCATCCCGGTCCGGACGCTGTTCGAGACGCCGACCGTGAGCGCGCTGGCCGCGGTGGTGGAGTCGCAGGCGCACGGCCGCCGCACCGTCGAACTCGGCGCTCTCGCGCGGCCGGACCGGCTGCCGCTGTCGCTGGCGCAGCAACGCATGTGGTTCCTCAACCGCTTCGATCAGGACGGCGTCGGGCTGGATCGCGGTACAGATGCGGGACGGGACGGCGTCGGCTCGGCCGCCTACAACCTGCCGTTCGCCTTGCGGCTGAGCGGTGAGCTGGATGTGGCCGCGCTGTCGGCGGCCCTCGGCGACGTGCTGGTGCGGCACGAGGTGCTGCGCACCGTGTACCCGGAGACCCCGGACGGCCCGGTGCAGGTGATCCTGCCCGCCGCCGCGCAACACGACGCGATATTCGCTGTGCCCGAGCCGATCTCGGCGGCCGAGGTGGCCACGGTCGTGTACGGGCTGGCCGCGACGCCGTTCGATGTGACCACCGAGGTGCCGCTGCGGGTGCGGCTGTTCGAGATCGCCGACGCGCCGGGTGCGCGGGCGGAGTATGTGCTCGCGGTGGTCGTGCATCACATTGCGGCGGACGGATCCTCGATGGGGCCGCTGGTGCGCGATGTGATGACCGCCTACGCGGCCCGCCTCGGCGGTGTCGCATCGAGCTGGGCGCCGCTGCGGGTGCAGTACGCCGACTACGCGCTGTGGCAGCGCGCGGTGCTGGGTGACGAGTCCGACGCGGATTCTATTGCCGCCCAGCAGATCGCCTACTGGCGGCGGGAACTGGCCGGGTTGCCGGATCTGCTGGAGCTGCCCACGGATCGGCCGCGGCCCGCGGTGGCGTCGCTCGCGGGTGGCCGGGTGCCGTTCCGCGTGGACGCGGAAACCCATGCGGGACTGACGGAACTCGCCCGCACCCATGGTGCGACGTTGTTCATGGTTGTGCATACGGCGTTGGCGGTGTTGTTGGCTCGGTTGTCGGGGTCGGATGATGTTGCTGTTGGTACGCCGGTTGCGGGTCGTGGTGAGGCTGAGCTTGATGATTTGATCGGTATGTTCGTGAATACGGTGGTGTTCCGGACGCGGTTGGATCGGGGGGAGGGTTTTTCGGATCTGTTGGTGCGGCAGCGGGAAACGGATCTTCAGGCGTTCGCGCATGCGGATATTCCGTTCGAGCGGCTGGTGGAGGTGCTCAATCCGCTGCGTTCTACCGCGCATCATCCGTTGTTCCAGGTGGGTTTGTCGTTCCAGAATCTGGCGCGGACCGCGTTGGAGTTGCCGGGTTTGAGCGTGGCGGGTGTGGATGCGGATTTGGATGTGTCCCAGTTCGATTTGCATCTGATTGTGGCCGACAGCTATGACGAGGATGGTTCGGCAGCCGGTATCGGTGGTTTCTTCACTTATGCCACCGACCTTTTCGACGCCGACACCGTCGCAGGTTTCGCCGAGCGGCTGTCGCGGATTCTGAGCGCCGTTGTCGTCAAGGCGGAGCTGCCGGTCGGCGATATCGATATCCTCGGCCGCGCCGAGCATCACGATGTGGTGATCCGCCCGAATATCACCGGCTACCCGCTGGATTCGGCGGTGGTGCGAGGTGGCGGCGAGCCGACGCTGGATGCCCTGCTGTGCGCGACCGTCGCGGCGACGGCCCATGCGGTGGCACTGGTCGCCGACGAGGGCGGCTCGGAACTCCGCTCGCTCACCTACCGCGAGCTCGACGCCCGCGTGAATCACCTGGCGCACCACCTGATCTCGCTCGGCGTGGGCCCGGAGGCGCGGGTGGCCTTGGCCTTCCGCCGCTCGGTGGACCTCGTGGTCGCCATGTACGCCGTGGTCCGCGCGGGCGGCGCCTACGTGCCACTGGACCCGGACCAGCCCGCCGAACGCACCGGGTACATCCTGGAGACGGCCGCGCCGGTGTGCGTGCTGACCAATGCCGCAACGGGATTCGAGACCGACGCTGCGCCAGTGGTGCGGATCGATGAATTCGAGTTCGGAATCACTGGGGAGGTGCGGATCACAGACGCGGAACGCCTTGCGCCACTGCGCCCGGAGCATATCGCCTATGTGATCTTCACCTCCGGCTCGACCGGCCGCCCCAAGGGTGTAGCCGTGCCGCATGCGGCGATTGTCAACCAATTGCTGTGGAAGACAGCGGAATTCGGCTTGGGTACCGAGGATGCGGTGCTGTTGAAGACGGCCGCGACCTTCGACCTGTCGGTGTGGGAGTTCTGGTCGGCCGCCGTCTCCGGTGGCCGCCTGGTGATCGCCTCGCCCGACGGGCATCGCGACCCGGCCTACCTGAACGACCTGATGGACCGCACCGGCGTGACGACCCTGCACGCGGTGCCGTCCATGCTCGACGCCCTGCTGACCCAGCGCACCGATTCCAGCCTCGCCGCCCTGCGCCGGGTCCTGGCCATCGGCGAGGCCCTGCCCGCCGCCCTGGCCCAGCGGGTGCGCGCCGCCCTCCCGGCCGCGGCCCTGCACAACCTGTACGGCCCGACCGAAACCGCGGTCTCGATCACCGACCACCGCGTCACCGCCGCCGACACCGTCTCGGTTCCGATCGGCACCCCCGAGTGGAACAACCAGACCTATGTCTTGGACCCCCGCCTGAACCCGGTCCCCACCGGCGTCCCCGGCGAGCTCTACCTCTCCGGCTCCCAACTGGCCCGGGGCTACTTCGCGCGACCCGGGCTGACCGCGGAGCGCTTCGTCCCGAATCCCTTCGGGGTCTCCGGTTCTCGCATGTATCGCACCGGCGATCTCGTGGTTTGGAATGCCAACGGGGAGTTGGAATATCGGGGTCGCACCGACTTCCAGGTGAAGATCCGCGGCTTCCGCATCGAGCTGGGCGAGATCGAGTCCGCCCTCCTCGCCCTGCCGGACATCGCGCAGGCCGCCGTCCTGGCCAAGTCGGACGCCCGCACCGGTGACCGCCTGGTGGCCTACCTGGTGGGCACGGATGTGGATGTGGCACAGGTGAAGTCCGCGTTGTCGACGGCCCTCCCGTCCTACATGGTCCCCGCGACCTTCGTCGTGCTCGACGCCCTGCCCTTGACCGTCAACGGCAAACTCGACCGAAATGCCCTGCCGGAGCCCGAATTCGAGGCCGCCGCCTTCCGCGCGCCGACGACACCGATCGAGGAGATCGTCGCGAACACCTTCGCCGAGGTGCTCGGTGTGCAGCGGGTGGGTGCGGACGACGACTTCTTCGAGATCGGTGGGAATTCGCTGCTGGCCACCCAGGTAGCCGCCCGGATCGGGGCGGCGCTCCAGGCGCGGGTATCGGTGCGGAGCCTCTTCGAAGCGCCGACGGTCGCGGCGCTGGCGCTGGCGGTCGAGAAGAGGGCGGGCGATGTGGGTCGGCCGCCGCTGGTGGCGGGGCCGCGCCCGGATGCCGTGCCGCTGTCGTTCGCGCAGCAGCGCATGTGGGTGCTGAACCAATTCGATACGGCCGCCGCCGTGTACAACATTCCGGTCGCGATTCGCCTGTCGGGCAACCTGAACGAGGTCGCGTTGACGCGGGCCGTGGCCGATCTGGTGGCGCGGCACGAGGTGCTGCGCACCACCTATCCGCTCACCGCCACCGGCCCGGTGCAGCTGGTGCATCCGGCCCGCGAGGTCGAGGCGGAGCTGTCGCCGATACCGGTCGATCCCGATCGGGTGGCCGCCGAGGTCGCCGCGGTGGTTACCGCCGGTTTCGATGTGACCGTCGATATTCCGTTCCGCGCCAGGCTGTTCCGGCTCGCACCCACCGAGCACGTGCTGGTGTTCGTGGCCCATCACATCAGTTCCGACGGCTGGTCGATGGGCCCGCTGACGCGGGATCTCATGCTGGCCTACGTCGCCCGCACGGGTGATGAGGCGCCCGCGTGGGCTCCGCTGCCGGTGCAGTACGCCGACTTCGCGCTGTGGCAGCGGAAGGCTTTGGGCTCCGAGGACGATGCGGACTCGGTGCTGTCGCGGCAGATCGCCTTCTGGCGGCGGGAATTGGCGGCGCTGCCGGAACAGCTGGATCTCCCGGCCGACCGTCCGCGCCCGGCGGTCGCGACCAATCGCGGCGCGACGGTGGAATTCGAGATCGATGCCGAGCTGCACGCGGCGCTGAACCGCCTTGCCCGCGACCATCATTCGACGCTGTTCATGGTGCTGCACGCCGCCCTCGCGGTGCTGCTGGCCCGATTGTCGGGCACCCGCGATATCGCGATCGGCACGCCGGTGGCGGGTCGCGGCGAGGCCGAACTCGACGATCTGATCGGCATGTTCGTCAATACCCTGGTGTTGCGCACCGACATCGATCCGGGCGGCACGGTGGGTGAGCTGCTGCGCGCGGTGCGGCGCACCGACGTGGCCGCCTTCGCGCAGGCGGATGTGCCGTTCGAGCGGCTGGTCGAGCTGCTGGATCCGGTGCGGTCGGCGGCGCGGCATCCGCTGTTCCAGGTCATGCTGACCTTCCAGAACCTGGCCACCGGCGAGCTGCGGCTGCCGGATCTGACGGTGACGGGCCTGGACACGGGCGCGCCCCCGGCGAAATTCGATCTCCAGCTCACCGTGGCCGAGCTGACCGGCGGCGACGGTGCGGCACAGGGCATCTCGGCCGTGTTCGGCTACGCCACCGACCTGTTCGACGAGGCCACCGTGCGCGGCTTCGCCGACCGGTTCCGGCGCATCCTGCTGGCCCTGACCGAGCCCGATGCGGTCGTCGGCGATATCGAGCTGCTGACGAGCGCGGAACGCGAAGCGGCGCTGCGGGAATGGAACGCGCCGCTGGCCGAAGCGCGGCCCGCGACCGCCGCGACCCTGGTCGACCTGCTGGACGAGCAGGCCGGCCGCCGCCCGTCCGCCGTCGCGATCCGCGCCGAGTCGGGCACCCTGACCGTCGGCGAGCTCGACCGGCGCGCCAATCGCCTGGCCCGCGCCCTCATCGCTCGCGGTGTGGGACCGGAATCGCTGGTGGCCGTGGCGGTTCCGCGCACCGGGGAGCTTCCGGTCGCCCTGCTCGCCGTGCTGAAGACGGGCGCCGGTTACCTGCCCATCGATACCGCCTATCCGGTGCAGCGGCTGGAATTTCTGCTCACCGACGCCGCCCCGGCCTGCATCCTCACCACCGTCGAGGCCCGGGAATCGCTGCCGGGCAGCGATATTCCGGTAGTGCTGCTCGACGCGGCGGCCGGATTCGACGATGCCCCCGTGACCGATCGCGACCGGCGTGCGCCGCTGCGTCCCGATCATCTCGCCTACGTCATCTACACCTCCGGTTCGACCGGTGTGCCCAAGGGCGTCGGCGTCGAGCACCGGAATGTGGTGCGGCTGCTGGCGAATGCGCAGCCGCTGTTCGGTTTCGACGAGACCGATGTGTGGACGATGTTCCACTCCTTCGCCTTCGACTTCTCGGTGTGGGAGCTGTGGGGGGCGCTCGCCTACGGCGGCAGCGTGGTCGTGGTCGACTACGCGACCTCGCGATCACCGGAACAATTCCGGGAGTTGCTGATTCGCGAGCGGGTGACGGTGCTCAACCAGACACCGTCGGCGTTCTACCAGCTGATCGCGGCCGACCGCGCCGCCTCGACCGGCGAATTCGCCCTGCGGCACATCGTCTTCGGTGGCGAGGCGCTGGACCCGCGCCGCCTCGCCGCCTGGTACGAGCGCGGCCACCGGGCCCGCCTGGTGAACATGTACGGCATCACCGAGACAACGGTGCACGTATCGTTCCTGCCCCTCGACGAGCACTCCGCCGACACCCCGGCCAGCATCATCGGCCGCCCCCTCCCGGGCCTGTCGACCTACGTACTCGACGCCCGCCTCCACCCGGCCCCGAACCGAGTACCGGGCGAAATGTACATCGCAGGCGACCAACTCTCCCGCGGCTACCTCGGCCGCCCCGCCCTCACCGCCACCCGCTTCATCGCCAACCCCTTCGGCCCCCCCGGCTCACGTCTGTACCGCTCCGGCGACGTGGGCCTGTGGCGCGAGATGCAGCTGGAATACGCGGGGCGTAGTGATCAGCAGGTGCAGTTGCGGGGGTTTCGGATCGAGCTCGGGGAGATCGAGGCAGCTTTGCTGCGGTGCGTCGGGGTCGGCCAAGCGGCGGTTGTTGTCCGCAGGGACGAGGTTGTCGGGGATCGGCTGGTGGGATACGTAGTCGGCGAGCGTGATGCCGTCATCGATCCGGTTGGGCTTCGGGGGGAGGTTGGGGGATTCCTTACCGGGTACATGGTTCCCGATGCGATTGTGGTGCTCGGGGAGTTGCCGTTGACGCCGAATGGGAAGTTGGATCGGCGGGGGTTGCCGGTGCCGGAGTTCGTGAGTGACAAGGCGTTTCGGGCGCCGGGGACGGGGACCGAGCGGGTTGTCGCGGGGGTGTTCGCGGAGTTGCTCCGCATCGAGGTGGATGGTGTCGGGGCGGATGACGACTTCTTCTCGCGTGGTGGGAACTCGCTGCTGGCTACCCGGGCGGTGGCGCGGTTGCGGGAGGTCGGTGGGGTGCGGGTCGAGGTGCCGTGGTTCTTCACCGATGCCAGCGTGAGTGGGTTGGCGCGGCGGATCGATGCCGAGGCGGATGTGCCGGGCGGCGGGCTGGATTCGGCGTTCGACGTGCTGTTGCCGCTGCGGGCGGGCACCGGCGACCCGGTGTTCTGTATCCACCCGATGTACGGGCTGGCCTGGGCGTACGCCGGGCTGGCGCAGTATCTGCCGCAGCCGCTGTGGGGCCTGCAATCTCCGGCGCTGACCTCGGACTACGTTCCGGAGTCGCTGCGGGACATGGCGATTCGCTACGTCGCGGAGATCCGGCGGGTGCGGCCACGGGGGCCGTATCGCCTGCTCGGCTGGTCGCTGGGCGGTGTGCTGGCCCACGCGATCGCCACCGAGCTGCAGGCCGCGGGCGAGCGGGTCGAGCTGCTCGCCATTCTGGACGGGTACCCGCGCCTGGATGTCGCCGACTTCCACACCACGCTGCGCGGCGCGCTGGCCGAACTCGGCGTCGGCCCGGACGTGCTGCCCGCGGGCGATCTGCGCGAGCTGAGCGACGAGGCGCTGGCCGCCCTGCACGCCACCATCCCCGCCGACCTCGTCTCCCTGACCCCCGAGCAGGTGCGGCGGATCTATCGCGGCGCGGTGCGATCGGCCGAACTGGTGGCCGAGCACCGGCCCGATGTGTTCCACGGCACCGTCGAATTCTTCCGCGCGGCATGTGATCCGGACAACATCGCGCGCGGACTCGCGGCGTCGGACTGGCGTCCGTACGTCGACGGCGAGATCATCGACCGGCCGGTGGCGACCACCCACGAGCAATTGGCGGGTCCGGACGGCCTGATCGAGATCGGGCCCGCCCTGGCCCGGATGCTGGACCCCGACCAGGGCTGACCGGCACCGAGGCGATTGATGGCCCCAACGGGTGATCGATCGGCCTCGGTACCGGACAATAGGTTGGTTCCGGGCCGGGTCGACCCCGGCCGGGACGTCTGTGCAGCCGTAACGCACGCGACGGCCGCGCTCGATTGATGAAGGGTGGCGCTGCGAAGGCGCTGGAAGCGACAACAGGCAAGGGTGAGAAACACGTGGTACGGCAGGACCCGGTTGTGGAAGCGATGACAGCATGACCCGCCCGGCCCGCGTACGCCCCGCCCGAACCCGCAGAGCGCGCGTCACCACCCTGCCGCAGCTGCTGTCCACCGCCGTCGAGGCCGATCCGACCGGAATCGCCGTCGTCTTCGCCGACGCGCACACCACCCTCGCCGAACTCACCTACGCCGAACTCGACGAACTGTCGACCCGGCTGGCCCGGCTGCTGATCACCCGCGGCATCGGCCCGGAGAACCTGGTCGCGATCGGCATCCCGCGATCGCTGGACTCGGTGATCGCGGTGTGGGCCGTCGCCAAGACGGGCGCGGGATTCGTGCCGGTGGACCCGAACTATCCGGCCGAGCGGGTGGCGCACATGGTCGCCGACTCCGGCGCGGTGGTGGGCCTGACCGTCGGCGCGGCCCGCGCCTCGCTGCCCGACGCGGTGGAATGGCTGACCATCGATTCCCCCGATTTCACCGTGCGGCTGGACCGCTTCCCCGCCGACCCGGTCACCTACGCCGACCGGCTGCGCCCGCTGCGCGGCGAGCACCCGGCCTACGTCATCTACACCTCCGGCTCGACCGGCACACCGAAGGGCGTCGTCGTCACCCAGGCCGGGCTGTCCGGCTTCTGCGACGAGCAGCGCGACCGGTACCGCGTCGGAAGTGATTCGCGCACATTACATTTCGCGTCCCCGTCATTCGACGCCTCGGTGCTCGAGCTATTGCTGGCGGTGGGCGGCGCGGCGACCATGGTGGTGGCCGCGCCGTCGGTGTACGGCGGCGACGAACTGGCCGCGCTGCTCGCCCGCGAGGAGGTCACGCACGCGTTCGTGACCCCGGCCGCGCTGGCGTCGGTGGATCCGCAGGGCCTGGACGAGCTGCGCGTGGTGGTCTCCGGCGGCGAGGCGTGCCCGCCGGAACTGGTGCGGCGCTGGGTGCTTCCGGTCGCCGAGGGCACCCGCGAGTTCTTCAACGGCTACGGGCCGACCGAGACCACCATCATGACCAATATCAGCGCGCCGCTGGCGCCGGGGGAGACGGTCACCGTCGGCGGGCCGATCCGCGGCATCACCGAATACGTGCTGAACGAACGCCTCGAACCGGTCCCCAACGGTGTCGTCGGCGAGTTGTACATCACCGGTGCGCAATTGGCGCGCGGCTATCACGAGCGGCCGTCTCTGACCGCGTCCCGGTTCGTCGCGAACCCGTTCGGGGGCGACGGATCCCGGCTGTATCGCACCGGCGACCTGGTGCGCTGGACGGCCAACGATGAGCTGGAGTACCTGGGCCGCAATGATTTCCAGGTGAAGATCCGGGGTTTCCGGATCGAGCTGGGCGAGATCGACGCGGTACTGGCGAGGCACGAGTCCGTCGATTTCGCGGTGACCGTCGGTCACGATCAGGACAGTGGCGCAACGATTCTGGTCTCCTACGTGCATGCCGCGGCCGGGACCGTGGATACCACACAGCTGCTCGACTTCGCCGGTCGCAGCCTGCCCGCGCACATGGTGCCCACGACGGTCATGGTGTTGGACGAGATTCCGCTGACCCCGGTCGGCAAGCTGGATCGCGCCGCGCTGCCCGCACCGGTGCTGCAGGCCAAGCAGTTTCGCGCGCCCGCCGGTCCGCTGGAGGAGACGGTCGCCAGCGTCTACACCGAATTGCTCGGCCTCACCGCACCGATCGGGGCCGACGACGACTTCTTCGAACTGGGCGGCAACTCCCTGATCGCCACCCGGGTCGCCGCGCGGCTCGGCGCGCACATCTGTGCCCACGTCCCCGCCCGGCTGCTGTTCGAGGCGTCGACCGTGGCGGAACTGGCCGACCGGCTGGAGCCGATCAAGGGCGAGGGCGGCCGCCTGCCGCTGACGCCCATGCCGCGCCCGGACCACATTCCGCTGTCGCTGGCGCAGCGGCGCATGTGGTTCCTCAACCAGTTCGATCCGGACTCCGCCGCCGACAACATCCCGTTCGCCATCCGGCTCAGCGGCCACCTGAACGTGGCGGCGCTGCAGGCCGCGATCGCCGACGTCATCGCCCGGCACGAGACCCTGCGCACCGTCTACCCGGCGGTCGACGGCACCGGCTACCAGGTGGTGCTGCCGCCCGAGCAGGCCGTCCCGGACCTCGCGCCGAAACCCTTGGCCGACCACGAGATCGCCGACTGGCTCGACGGATTCGTGCGCACCGGCTTCGATGTCGCCGCCGAGGTGCCGCTGCGCATCGGGGTGGCGGAGCTGTCCGCCGACGACCACATCGTGGCCGTGGTCGTGCACCACATCGCCGCCGACGGCGCCTCGATCGCGCCGTTCATGCGAGATCTGCTGGTGGCCTTCCTCGCCCGCCGCAACAACGCCTCGCCCGCCTGGCTGCCGCTGCCGGTGCAGTACGCCGATTACGCGCTGTGGCAGCGCGCGGTGCTGGGCGAGGAGGCCGACCCGAAGTCGGTGGCGGCGGCCCAGATCGCCTACTGGCGTGCGGCATTGGCGGGTCTGCCCGATCGGCTGGACCTCCCGGCCGACCGGCCGCGGCCCGCGCTCGCCTCGGGCCGCGGCGCCGAGTACGCCTTCGCGGTCGACGCCGAATTGCACGGGCGGCTCGACGAACTCGCCCACCGCACCGGCACCTCGCTGTTCATGGTGGTGCACGCGGCCTTCGCGGTGCTGCTGGCGCGGTTGTCGGGCACCGACGACATCGCCGTCGGCACACCGGTCGCCGGGCGCGGCGATCGCGAACTCGACGGCCTGATCGGCATGTTCGTCAACACCCTGGTGCTGCGCACCCGCATCGATCCCGCCGCGACCTTCACCGATCTGCTCGCCCAGGTGAAAGAGACCGATCTGGGCGCATTCTCGAATACCGAGCTGCCGTTCGAGCGGCTGGTCGAGCTGCTGGACCCGGTGCGGTCGCAGGCGCATCATCCGTTGTTCCAGGTGGCGTTGTTCTTTCAGAATATGGACAAGCCGCGGTTGGAGTTGCCGGGTTTGGTGGCCGATGCCGTCGAGTTCGATGGTGCGGTAGCGAAATTCGATTTGCAGTTGACCGTGGTGCCGCGTGCGGAGGGCGGGTTCTCGGCGCTGTTCACCTACGCCATGGACCTGTTCGACGAGGCGACCGTGGCGGGCTTCGCCGACCGCCTGGTGCGGGTGCTGGACGCGGTCGCCGCCGAGCCCGAGGGTCCGGTCGGCGACATCGAGCTGCTGCACGCCGACGAGCGGGAGCGAATCCTCTACGCCTGGAACGACACTCGCTACCCGATCGAACCGGAACTGCTGCTGGACGGATTCCGGCGCGCGGTCGAGCTGTATCCGCATCGCACCGCCCTCGTCTACGAGGGCACCGCACTGACCTACGACGAATTCGACGCGCGGGTGAATCAGCTGGCGCGGCTGCTGATCTCGCGCGGGGTCGGCCCGGAGTCGCTGGTGGGCCTGGCGATTCGGCGCTCGCTGGACCTCGTGGTCGGCATGTACGCGGTGGTGGCGGCCGGTGGCGCGTACGTGCCGCTGGACCCGGACCACCCGGTCGAGCGGATCGCGCACATCCTCGACACCGCGCGGCCGGTCTGCGTGGTCACCACCGTCGCCGATGCGGTGGCGCTGCCGGTCGATACGCCCGTTCTGCGGCTGGACACCATGGACCTCGGCGCCTTCGACCCGAGCCCGATCCGGCCCGGGGAACTGCTGCGCCCGCTGCGTGCCGAGCATCCGGCCTACGTCATCTTCACCTCCGGATCCACCGGCCGCCCCAAGGGTGTCGCGGTCTCGCACGCGGCCATCCACAACCAGATCACCTGGATGCTGGCCGCCTATCCGCTGGGCACCGACGACGTGTACCTGCAGAAGACCGCGACGACCTTCGATGTGTCGCTGTGGGGTTATTTCATGCCGCTGCGGACCGGCGCGGCCCTCGTCGTCGCCACCCACGACGGCCACCGCGATCCGGCCTACGTCGCGGAAACCATTGCCGCGCACGATGTCACAGTCACCGACTTCGTGCCGTCGATGCTCACCGTCTTCGCTGCGCACACCGAGCCCGGCGCCTGCCCGAGCCTGCAGGACGTCTTCGTGATCGGTGAGGCGCTGCCGCCGGAGACCGTCGATGCGCTGCACCGGATCTCCGACGCCCGGGTGCACAACCTGTACGGGCCGACCGAGGCCGCGGTCTCGGTGACCTACTGGCCCGCGCGCGGCGCCGATCGGCCGTCGGTGCCGATCGGGTTGCCGCAGTGGAACACTCGGGCCTACGTGCTGGACGCCCGGCTGCGGCCGGTACCCGCCGGGGTGCCGGGCGAGCTGTATCTGGCCGGTGATCAGTTGGCGCGGGGATACGTGCGCCGACCGGATCTGACGGCGGATCGGTTCGTGGCCGATGCCTTCACGCCCGGTGCGCGCATGTACCGCACCGGCGACCTGGTGCTGTGGCGCGAGGCGGCGGGGGAGCTGCCGCCTCGGCTGGAGTACCTGGGCCGCACCGATTTTCAGGTGAAGTTCCGGGGCCAGCGCATCGAGCTCGGCGAGATCGAGGCGGCGTTGCGCGCGCATCCGTCGGTGAGCCAGGCCGTCGCCCTGGTGGCCGATTCCCCGCTCGGCGATCAGCTGGTGGCGTACGCGGTGCCCACGCCGGGCCGGGAGATCGAGGCCGACCGGCTGCGCACCACCATCGCGGAAAGCCTGCCCGCCTACATGATTCCGGCCGCCATCGTGGCGCTGGACGCCCTGCCGCTCAATGCCAGCGGCAAGCTCGACCGCAGGGCGCTGCCCGAACCCGTCTTCGCCGCACGCGAATTCCGCGCCCCCGCCACGCCGATCGAGGAGATCGTGGCCGAGATCTTCGGCGCGGTGCTCGGGGTGGAGCGGGTCGGCGCGGACGACGACTTCTTCGCCCTCGGCGGCAATTCACTGGTCGCCACCCAGGTGGTGGCCCGCCTCGGCGCCGCCATCGGCGGCCGGGTCCCGGTGCGCGCCCTGTTCGAAACCCCCACCGTCGCAGCGCTGGCCGCGGCGACCGAATCCCAGGCGCACGGCAGCCGCGACGCCCGGCTGGGCGCGATCACGCGGCCCGACCGGCTCCCGCTGTCGCTCGCGCAGCAGCGCATGTGGTTCCTCAACCGCTTCGACCAGGATGACGCAGACGATCCGGATCGCGGTACAGATGCGGGACGGGATGGCGCAGACGGTGGGAACGGCGCGGGCATCGGGTCGGCCGCCTACAACCTGCCGTTCGCGCTGCGGTTGACCGGCAGCCTGGATGTCGAATCGCTGGCCGCGGCCCTCGACGATGTGGTGACCCGGCACGAGGTGCTGCGCACCATTTATCCCGACCTGCCCGAGGGGCCGGTGCAGGAGGTGCTGCCCGCGGACACCCGGCTGGGTATTGCGCCGGAACGGATTCCGACCGCCGAGGTCGAGGCCGCCGTCTACGCGCTGGCCGCGACGCCGTTCGATGTGACCACCGAGGTGCCGCTGCGGGTGCGGCTGTTCGAGATCGCCGATCTGGCACCGGGTTCCCGGCGCGAGTACGTGCTCGCGGTGGTCGTGCATCACATTGCGGCGGACGGGTCCTCGATGGGGCCGCTGGTGCGCGACGTGATGACCGCCTATGCCGCGCGGACCTCCGGCGAGGCCCCGGCCTGGGCGCCGCTGCCGGTCCAGTACGCCGACTACGCGCTGTGGCAGCGCGCGGTGCTGGGTGACGAGTCGGATACGGGATCCATTGCGGCGCAGCAGATCGCGTACTGGCGGGAAGAACTCGCGGGGCTGCCCGATGTGCTGGAGCTGCCCGCGGATCGGCCGCGACCGGCCGTCGCGACGCTGGCCGGGGCCCGGGTCGAGGTGCGCATCGATGCCGAAACCCATGCCGGGCTGGTCGATCTCGCGCATGCGCACGGTGCGACGTTGTTCATGGTTGTGCATACGGCGTTGGCGGTGTTGTTGGCTCGGTTGTCGGGGTCGGATGATGTTGCTGTTGGTACGCCGGTTGCGGGTCGTGGTGAGGCTGAGCTTGATGATTTGATCGGTATGTTCGTGAATACGGTGGTGTTCCGGACGCGGTTGGATCGGGGGGAGGGTTTTTCGGATCTGTTGGTGCGGCAGCGGGAAACGGATCTTCAGGCGTTCGCGCATGCGGATATTCCGTTCGAGCGGCTGGTGGAGGTGCTCAATCCGCTGCGTTCTACCGCGCATCATCCGTTGTTCCAGGTGGGTTTGTCGTTCCAGAATCTGGCGCGGACCGCGTTGGAGTTGCCGGGTTTGAGCGTGGCGGGTGTGGATGCGGATTTGGATGTGTCCCAGTTCGATTTGCATCTGATTGTGGCCGACAGCTATGACGAGGATGGTTCGGCAGCCGGTATCGGCGGCTTCTTTACTTATGCCACCGACCTTTTCGACGCCGAAACGGTCGAAGCCTTCACCGACCGATTCGCGCGGCTGCTGACCGAGATCGTCGCCGACGCCACCGTCCCGGTCGGTGATATCGAGATCCTCGCCGCCGACGAACGCGACCGGGTCCTCATCGAACGCAACGACACCGCGCACCCGGTCGAACCGGCCACCCTGGCCTCGCTGCTCGACGCGACGGTATCGGCATCCCCCGAAGCCATTGCGCTCGTGGCCGATTGGCCCGCGAGCACGGCCGGACCGCTGGAGCTGAGCTACGCCGATCTCGATGCCCGGGTGAATCGCCTGGCGCGGCACCTGGTCTCGCTCGGGGTGGGACCGGAATCGCGGGTGGCCCTGGCCTTCCGGCGCTCGGTGGATCTGATTGTCGCCATGTACGCGGTGGTGCAGGCCGGTGGCGCGTACGTGCCGGTCGACCCGGACCAGCCCGCGGAGCGCGTCGCCTACATCCTCGCCGCCGCCGACCCGGTGTGCGTGCTGACCACCTCCACCGTCGCCCCGGCCGAGGTGTCGGCCGAGACGCGGGATTGGCGCGGCCGCACCGAATCCGTGTCCGCCCTCGTCGCCGCGGCCGGGGTCAGCTTCGATACCGCCGCGCCCGTGGAGCGGATCGACGCCCTCGACCTTGCCGGGTACTCCGACGCGCCGCTGACCGACGCGGAACGCCTTGCGCCGCTGCGCCCGGAGCACACCGCGTACGTGATCTTCACGTCCGGGTCGACCGGCCGACCCAAGGGTGTGGCCGTGCCGCACGCGGCGGTCGTCAACCAATTGCTGTGGAAGACGGCGGAATTCGGGCTCGGTGCGGACGATGCGGTGCTGTTGAAGACGGCCGCCACGTTCGACCTGTCGGTGTGGGAGTTCTGGTCGGCCGCCGTCTGCGGTGGCCGCCTGGTGATCGCCGCGCCCGAGGGCCACCGCGATCCCGCCTACCTGGACGAGCTCATCGCCCGCGCGAATGTCACCACCCTGCACGTGGTTCCGTCGATGCTGGACGCCCTGCTGGCCGCCGACGCCGTCTCCGGCCTCGCCGCCCTGCGCCGCGTCCTGGCCATCGGCGAGGCCCTGCCGGGCGCCCTGGCCACCCGCTTCCGCGCCGCCTGCCCGGACGTGCCCCTGTTCAATCTGTACGGCCCGACCGAGGCCGCGGTCTCGATCACCACTCACGAGGTCACCGCCGCCGACACCGGCTCCGTCCCGATCGGCAAGCCGGAGTGGAACAGCCAGGTGTACGTCCTGGACTCCCGCCTGCGCCCCGTCCCCGACGGCGTCACAGGCGAGCTGTATCTGGCTGGTGACCAACTGGCCCGAGGCTACTTCGCCCGCCCCGACCTGACGGCGGATCGGTTCGTGGCCAACCCCTTCGCCTCCGGCGCAGGGGACATTGGGGGAGCTGGCGCAGGGGTCGATGGGGGAGCTGGCGCAAGGGCTGACGGGGAAGCTGGCGCGGGGGCGGTGGGCTCCCGCATGTACCGTACCGGCGACTTGGTTGCCTGGAATGCCAATGGCGAGTTGGAATATCGTGGCCGCACCGACTTCCAAGTGAAGATTCGTGGCTTCCGTATCGAGTTGGGCGAGGTCGAGGCGGCGCTGTTGGCGTTGCCGGAGATTGCGCAGGCCGCGGTGGTGGCGAAGTCGGATGCCCGCACGGGTGATCGTCTGGTCGCCTACCTGGTTCCGGCGGGTAACGAGACTCTTGCTGTCTCCGAGCGAGATTCGGCTATTTCTCGCCACGACGCGGATTCCTCTACTTCTCGCGCCTCCTCCTCGTTTTCTCGCCCCGACGCGTCGTCTCGTGTTCCTCGCGCCGACGCCTCGTCTCGTGTTCCTCGCGCCGACGCCTCGTCCCGTCTTCCTCGCGCCGTCCGCGCAGCGGGCGGCGCGAGGATCGACATCGCCCACATCAAATCCGCCCTCGCCGCCACCCTCCCCTCCTACATGGTCCCCGCGGCCTTCGTCACCCTCGACGCCCTGCCGCTCAACGCCAACGGCAAGCTCGACCGCAGGGCCCTGCCCGACCCCGAGGTCGAGACCGCGCGCTACCGGGCCCCGGCCACCCCGGTCGAGGAGATCATCGCCACCACCTTCGCCGACGTCCTCGGCATCGACCGGATCGGCGTCGACGACGACTTCTTCGCGCTCGGCGGCAACTCGCTGCTGGCCACCCGGATCGTCGCGAGAGCCGGTGCGGCGCTGGGCATCCGGATTCCGGTGCGGATGCTGTTCGAGGCGCCGACGGTGGCCGCCCTGGCGACGAAGGTGGAGCGCGGCAGCGGCGAACGCCTGCGCACCCCGCTGATCGCGGGACCGCGCCCCGAACGCATTCCGCTGTCGTTCGCGCAGCAGCGCATGTGGTTCCTCAACCAATTCGACACGGCCGCTTCGGTGTACAACATCCCGGCCGCCATCCGGCTCTCCGGCGCGCTGGACGCGGCGGCGCTGCAACAGGCCGTCGCGGATCTGGTGGCGCGGCACGAGATTCTGCGCACCATCTACCCCGAGGCCGCGCCCGCGGCCGACGGTCTCACCTCGGGCCCTGTGCAGCAGGTGCTTTCGGTATCCGAGGTGCCCACCGATCTCGCCCCGATCCAGCTCGGTGAGGAACGGGTCGCCCACGAGGTGCACCAGCTGGTCGCCACCGGCTTCGACGTCACCACCGAGATCCCGTTCCGGATCCGGCTGTTCCGGATCACGCCCACCGAGCACGTGCTGGTCTTCGTCGCCCACCACATCGCCGCCGACGGCTGGTCGATGGGCCCGCTGAGCCGGGATCTCATGCTGGCGTACGCGGCCCGCTCCGGCGGGGAGGCACCGGCGTGGGCGCCGCTGCCCATCCAGTACGCGGACTTCGCCCTATGGCAGCGCGCCGTTCTCGGCGACGAGAACGACCCGGCATCGCTCGCGGGCGCGCAATTGGCCTATTGGACAAGCGAACTCGCCGATCTGCCGGACGAGCTGACGCTGCCCTCGGACCGCCCGCGCCCGCCCGCGCAGTCCTTCGCCGGTGGCACCGTCGAATTCGGTGTCGACGCCGAGGTGCACGCCGCGCTCACCCGCCTGGCCCGCGGCAACAACGCGACGCTGTTCATGGTCGTGCACGCCGCGCTCGCGATCCTGCTGGCGCGGCTGTCCGGCACCGAGAACATCGCCATCGGCACCCCGGCCGCGGGCCGTGGCGAGGCCGAACTCGACGATCTCATCGGCATGTTCGTCAATACGCTGGTGCTGCGCAGCCGCGTCGCGCCCGACCTCGGCTTCACCGATCTGCTCGCGGCCACCCGGGACACCGACCTGCGCGCCTTCGCGCACTCCGACATCCCGTTCGAGCGCCTGGTGGAGGCGCTGGATCCGCCGCGGTCCGCGGCCCGGCACCCGCTGTTCCAGGTGGCGCTGTCGTTCGAGAACCTCGCGCCCACCACCTTCGAACTGCCCGGCCTGAGCTTCACCGCGCTCGATCCGGCCGCGGCCGCCGCCAAGTTCGACCTGCTGCTCACGCTGCGCGAGCAGCGCGCCGAGGACGGTGCGGAGGCTGGTCTGGCCGCCGAATTCACCTATGCCCGCGACCTTTTCGACGCCGCCACGGTGGAGTCGTTCGGCCGTCGGTTCCGCCGCATCCTGGCCGCGGTCGCCGCCGACGCCAGCATCCCGGTCGGTGACCTGGAGATCCTGGACGACTCCGAACGCGCCGATCTGGTGCGCCGCAGGGGCGCTGCCGCGGTGCCGCCGCGCACGCTGCCGGACCTGATGGAGGCGGCCGTCGACGCCAATCCGGACGGCGCCGCCGTGGTCTTCCGGGGCCGCAGCTTCAGCTACGACCAGCTCGACACCGCGTCCTCGAAGCTGGCGCGGCGCCTGATCGAGCTCGGCGCGGGCCCGGACGTGCTGGTGGCCGTGGCGATTCCGCGCTCGGTGGAGGCCGTGGTCGCGGTGTGGTCGGTCGCCAAGACCGGGGCCGCGTTCGTGCCCGTCGATCCCACCTATCCGGCCGAGCGCATCGCGCACATGGTGTCGGATTCCCGTGCGGCACTGGGTGTTACGGTGCGGTCCGCACTCGCCCAGCTGCCGGAGGTGGTCGGCGGCTGGATCGTGCTCGACGACCCGGACTTCGCCGCCGGCGTCGACTACCAGGCCGGTGAGCCGGTCCTCGACATCGAGCGGCGGCACCCGATCCGGCCCGAGAACGCCGCCTACGTGATCTACACCTCCGGATCCACCGGCCTGCCCAAGGGCGTGGTCGTCACCCACGCGGGCCTGGCCAACTTCTGCGCCGAACAGACCGAACGCTATGGCCTCGACGGTGATTCGCGGGCCCTGGCCTTCGCCTCGCCCTCGTTCGACGCCTCGGTGCTGGAACTGCTGCTCGCCCTGGGCGCGGGCGGCGCGCTGGTGCTGGCGCCGACCGGTACCTACGGCGGCGACGAGCTGACCGAACTGATCGCGCGCGAGCGGGTCACCCACGCGTTCCTGACGCCGTCGGTGCTGGCCTCGCTGGATCCGGCCGCGTTGACGGAGATGAAGGTGATCGTCGCGGGCGGCGAGGCCGTCCCGGCGGACCTGGTCGCGAAATGGGGTGGCGCGGCCGACGATTCGGGCCGCCGCCTGCACAACGGCTACGGCCCCACCGAGACCACCATCATGACCAATATCAGCGATCCGCTGCACCCGGGCGATCCGGTCACCATCGGTGGCCCGATCCGCGGCATGCGAGCGCTGGTGCTGGATTCCCGGCTGCGCCCGGTCCCGGAAGGCGTTGCGGGCGAACTGTACCTGAGCGGCATCCAACTGGCCCGCGGCTACCACGCCCGCCCCGGCCTCACCGCCACCCGCTTCATTGCCAACCCCTTCGCCTTCGGCTCAGGGAACGAAGGAGCCGCAGCAGGGGACGGAGAAGTCACGGCAGGGGATAGAGGAGTTGCCACAGGGGGCGCGGGGATCGCGGATGGTTCGCGGCTGTATCGGACCGGGGATATTGTGCGGTGGCGGCGGGGGGAGGCGGTGCTGGAGTATTTGGGGCGCAATGACTTTCAGGTTAAGGTGCGGGGGTTTCGGATCGAGTTGGGGGAGATCGATGCCGTGCTCAGCGGGCGGGACGATATCGACTTCGCGGTTACGGTGGGGCGGGAAACCGGTGGCGGGGCAACGATGCTCGTGTCTTATGTGCGGCCTGCGCCGGGGACGGCGCCCGATCCCGGTGCTGTGACCGCGGATCTGGCTCGGGTGTTGCCGGAGCATATGGTGCCCGCCGCCGTGGTGGTGCTGTCCGAGATTCCACTGACGCCCGTCGGCAAGCTGGATCGCCGGGCGCTGCCGGAACCGGTGCTGGAGACCGTCGCCTACCGCGCCCCGCAGACGCACGCCGAACAGGTTGTGGCCGAGGTGATCTCGGAGGTTCTGGGTGTGGAGGGGGTTGGGCTGGACGACGACTTCTTCGCCCTCGGCGGGGACAGCATCGTGTCCATCCAGGTGGTCTCCCGGGCCCGGGCGCGGGGCGTGCACTTCGCGCCGCGCGACGTGTTCCAGGCCCGCACCGTGGCCGCCCTCGCCGCGGCCGCGACCGTCGAGGAACCGGGTGCGCCCGCCGAACCGCAGACCGGCCCGCTGCCGCTGCCGCCGATGGCGGTGCGCCTGCTGCAGATCGATCCGGCGGGCCGCGACCACCGCGCGATCGCGCTGGACATCCCGGCCGACTGCGCCCCCGAGCGGGTGCGCGAGGCCGCGCAGGCCGTGCTCGACCGGCATCCCATGCTGTCGGCCCGGCTCGAAACCGCCGGTCTCCCGGTCGATCCCGCCGAGGCGGGCACCCAGATCCTGCCCGTCGTCGCGCCGGACGCGACCGGACCGGCCGACTGGCCCGACGCCGGATACGGGCCGACCGACGCCGCGCGCCTGGTGCTGCCGCAGACCCCCGCCGAGGCGGTGGTGCGGCGGTTCGCCGCCGGCGCCGAGGCGGCCGACCTCGCCGTGCGGGCCCTGAGCGCCGACCTGGATCCCGCGGCCGGGCGCAATATCGGCTTCGGCCTGATCGCGGCCGGTGTGCCGGACCTCGACGGCGACGCCCCGGCCAGCCTGGTCGTGGTCGCCACCGCCCTGGTCGTGGACGACCTGTCCTGGCGGATCGTCGCCGACGAACTGTCGGCGGCCTGGTCCGGCGGGCACGCGCTCGCCGGTGCGGCCGACGGCGGACCCGCCGGGGTGACCCGCGCGCTGGCCGCCCGGGCCGCGGACCCGGCCACCCTCGACGAATTGGCCAGCTGGCAGCGCGCGCTGGTCGCGGTGCCCGCCGAATCGCCCATCGACACCGTGGATCTCACCACCCGCGGCCGGGTGTCGCTGGTGATCACCGCCGAGGGCGCGGCCGCGGTGGACGCGGCGGCCGCCGCCTATCGCGCCGAGATCGACGACGTGCTGCTGGCCGCGCTCGCGCTGGCCCTGGAGCCGAAGCTGCGCGGCGAGGCCGCCGACCTCATCGGCTCGGTGGTCCAGCTGCCCGCCGACGGCCGCGCGGCGGCCGGACCCGAATCCGACGGCACCGTCGGCGGATTCACCGCCACCTACCCGCTGGTGCTCGGGCTCGACGACATCGACGTCGACGAGGCCCTGATCGGCGGCCCCGCGGCCGGTCGCGCCATCGCCCAGATGAAGGAGCTGCGCCGCGCGGTGCCCGATTCCGGCGTCGGCTACGGCCTGCTGCGCTACCTGAATCCGCGGACCGCGCCACACCTGGCCGCACTGGCCCACGGCCGCACCGCATTCCGCTACCGCGACCTGCGCCCGGCCCGCGCCTACCCGCAGACCCCGGCCGCGGACCTGTACCTGGACCTGACCGTCGACGCCACCGCCGACGGCCTGCTGGCCCGATTCGACTACGCCGCCGCGATATTGACCGTGCAGCAGGTGAAAGAGCTTGCCGGGCAGTGGGTCCGGGCGCTGGGCGGCCTGGCCGAGCACGGCACCCGGCCGGAGTCGGGCGGCTTCACCCCGTCCGACTTCCCGCTGCTGACGCTGTCGCAGGCCGATGTCGACCGCTTCCACGCGCAGTACCCGGCCCTGTCCGACGTGTGGCCGGTGACGCCGCTGCAGTCGGGCATGCTGTTCCACGCGCTGCTCGCCGAGAGCTCGGTCGACGTCTACACCACCCAGTTCACCCTCGACCTGAGCGGCGCGGTGAACGTGCGGCGGCTGCACGAGGCGGCGCAGGCGGTGCTCGACCGGCACGACAACCTGCGCGCCGCCTTCGCCACCGACGCGGCGGGCGATCCGGTGCAGCTGGTGCTCGACGGGGTCGAGGTGCCGTGGCGCACAGCCGATCTGGCGCAGCTCGAGCCCGAGCGGGCGCGGGCGGAACTGGCGCGCCTGGAGGCCGCCGACTACGCCGAGCGATTCGACATGCACACCGCGCCGCTGCTGCGGTTCACGTTGATCCGCACCGCGCCGGAGTCCTACCGGCTGCTGGTGACCAGCCACCACATCCTCATCGACGGCTGGTCCATGCCGCTGCTGATGCAGGACCTGCTGCTGCTGTACGCGTTCGGCCCGTACTCGCCCGAGCTGCCGCGGGTCCGCTCCTACGGCGACTACCTGGCCTGGCTGGCCGAACAGGATCGCGACGCCGCGCGGCGGGCGTGGCGGGCGGCGCTGTCCGGGTTCACCGAGCCGACGCCGCTGGCCCCGGTCGATCCGGGCCGCGAGATCTCCGCCGGTGTCGGCGAGGTCGGCTTCGAGCTGTCGCCGTCGGACACCACCGACCTGAGCCGGCTGGCCGCCCGCCTGGGCGTCACGGTGAACACGGTGGTGCAGGCGGCGTGGGGTCTGCTCCTCGGCCGCACCGTGGACCGCGACGATGTGGTGTTCGGCGCCACCGTGTCCGGGCGACCGCCGCGGCTGCCCGGCGTGGAAACCATGGTGGGCCTGTTCCTCAACGCCGTTCCGGTGCGAGTTCGCCTGGGCGCCACCGATACTCTCGCCGGGGTGCTGCGGCGGCTGCAGGCCGAGCAGGCCGACCTGCTCGACGTGCATTACTTGGGCCTGAGCGAGATTCAGGAAACCGTCGGCGTGGACGGGCTTTTCGACTCGCTGGTGGTGTTCGAGTCGTTCCCGGTCGACCGCGACGGCCTGGACCGGGCGAGCGCGATCGATGGCATGCACGTCACCGGCGTGGGCTCGGTCAACGGCACGCACTACCCGGTCACCGTGATGGTGGTGCTGGACACCCGGCTGCGGGTCTCGCTGAAATACCTGCGCGACGTGTTCGACGCACCGGCCGCGCGGGCGCTGTCCGAGCGGCTGTCGGCGCTGATCCGGCGCTTCGCCACCACCCCGCAGGCCCGCGTCACCGAGGTCGACGCGCTGCTGCCCGGCGAGCGCGCCGCGCTGGCCGCCCGCAACGCCACCGACGTCCCGGAACTGCTGGACGACGCCACGCTGCTCACCCTGTTCGACGCGCAGGTGGCCCGCACCCCGCAGGCCCCGGCGCTGCACTTCGGCGACACCACGCTCACCTACCTCGAGCTCGACTCCCGCTCCCGCGCGCTGGCGGCCACGCTCGCCGAGCGTGGTGTGCGGCCGGAATCGCTGGTGGCGGTGGCCATCCGGCGCTCGGTCGAGCTGGTCGTCGCGATCTACGCGGTGCTGCGGGCGGGCGGCGGCTACCTGCCCGTCGACCCGGAGCACCCGGCCGAGCGCAACGAATCGGTGCTGGCGAACGCCGGGCCGGTGCTGGTGCTGACCACCACCCGCGACGGCTTCGAAACCGATTCCGGCACACCGGTTGTCGCGATCGACGAGCTGCCGGAACCCGTGGCGGGGCGCGCGGCGGAGTTCCCGCCGGTGCTGCCGGACACCGTCGCCTACGTCATCCACACCTCCGGCTCCACCGGCCGTCCCAAGGGCGTGGTGATCATGCATCGGCAGCTGGCCAACCAGTTCCGCTGGGCGCAGCGCAGCCACCCGCACGACACCGGCGACGTGGTGCTGCACAAGACGCCGATCACCTTCGACATCTCCACCTGGGAGCTGTTGTGGCCCTTGCACACCGGCGCCTCGATCGTGATCGCGGAGCCGGACGGGCACCGCGACCCGGCGTATCTGTCCCGGGTGATCGAGGAGAAGTCGGTCACCACCGTGCATTTCGTGCCGTCGATGCTGGACGCGTTCCTGGACCCGGCCGTCAATGCGGCGGTGGCACAGGGATATTCGTCGCTGCGCCGGATCTTCGCGGCCGGTGAGGCGCTGTCCGCCGAGACCGCCGCCGCCTGTGCGGCCCACCTGGACCGCACCGAGCTGGTGAACTGGTACGGCCCGGCCGAGGCCACGGTCGTCACCGCGCATCCCGCGAATTCCGCCGGGAGCGCGGCGATTCCGATCGGCACCCCGGTCGCCAACACCCGGGTGTTCGTGCTCGACCGCCAGCTGCGGCCGGTGCCGCCGGGCGCGCCCGGCGAACTGTATGTCGCGGGCGTGCAGCTGGCGCGCGGCTACCTCGGCGCCGCCGCCCTGACCGCGGAACGCTTCGTCGCGCATCCGAACGGCGAACGGGTCTACCGCACCGGCGACATCGTGCGCTGGACCGCCGCCGCCGACGGCACCGCGGCGCTGGAATACCTGGGCCGCAGCGACTTCCAGGTCAAGCTGCGCGGCCAGCGCATCGAGCTCGGCGAGATCGAGGCCGCGCTCACCGCCGCCGCCGAGGTGCGCCACGCCGTGGTCACGCTGGCGCGCGCCGACTCCGGCGACCGCCTGGTCGGCTATGTCGTGCCCGCGCCGGGCGCCACCATCGACGCGGCGGCCCTGCTCGCGCGCACCCGGGAATCGTTGCCCGCCTATATGGTTCCGGCCACCGTCGTGACGCTCGCCGAGCTGCCGCTGAACGCCAACGGCAAACTGGACCGGGCGGCGCTGCCGGTGCCGCGGCTGTCCGGGCGCGAATACCGAGCGCCGCAAACCCCGCTGGAGCAGACCGTCGCCGACGTCTTCGCCGAGGTGCTCGGCGTCGACCGGGCGGGGCGCGACGACGACTTCTTCGACCTGGGCGGTAATTCGCTGATCGCCACCCGGGCGGTCGGCCGCCTGCGCGAGGTCACCGGCGCCGAGGTGCGGGTGCAGTGGTTCTTCACCGGATCCACCGTCGCGGCGCTGACCCGGCGCATCGCCGCCGCCCTGGACGCGGGCCACGACTACGACCCGCACTCCGACGCGGCCCTCGCGGTGCTGCTGCCGATCCGGGCCGAGGGCGAGCTGCCCCCGCTGTTCTGCCTGCACCCGATGTACGGGCTGGCGTGGACCTACTCGGGCCTGGCGCGCTACGTCGAGGACCGCCCGATCCTGGGTCTGCAGTCGCCCGCGCTGTCGGAGGACGGGTACCTGCCGGAGTCGTTGGCGGACATGGCCGCTCGCTATGTCGCCGAGATCCGCGCGGTGCAGCCGCACGGCCCCTACCACCTGCTCGGCTGGTCGCTGGGCGGCGTGCTGGCGCACGCGGTGGCCACCGCCCTGCAGGCCGACGGCGAGACCGTCGAGCTGCTGGCCATGCTCGACAGCCACCCCGACATCGATGTCACCGACTTCCGGACGGCCATCCGCGAGGCGCTGGCCGAGATCGGGATCGGCGCCGAGGCCCTGGTCGGCGACGGCGATATCCACGACCTCAGCGACGCCGCGGTGGCCGCCCTGCACGCCACCATCCCGGCCGACCTGGCCGTGCTCACCCCGGACCGGGTGCGGCGCATCTACCGCAGCGCCGTCCGCTCGGCCGAGCTGATCGCCGAGCACCGGCCCGGCGTGTACCGCGGGCGGCTGGACTACTTCAGCGCGCTGGGCCACGAGACCGCCGCCGAGTCCTGGCGGGAGGCCGTGGACGGGGAGATCGCCGATCATCCGGTGCCGGTGCGCCACGACCTGATGACCTCGCCGGAAGCGCTGGCCGACCTCGGCCCCCGCCTGGCGCGGCGGTTGTCGGACGGGGTCGCGAAGACCCCGGAGGAGACAGATCCGGCATGATGGGCCGGTTGCCACGGAACGAAATCGAGAGCAGATAGCGAAGGTGTGAATAGTGATTCGTCGACACTTCCGGCGTAACGGCCTGCGGGCCGCGGCGGTCATCGCGGCCACGGGAGTCCTCACCGGCGTCGTGGCCGGGATCGGTGCGACCAGTGCGTCGGCCGAGGACCCGATCATCGCCGCGAAGAGCCTGCTCGCCGATCCGAAGTCGCCCGACGGGTCCCACATCACCAAGGCGACCTACCGCGACGATCGCAATATCCGGCTGTACGTGTACTCGGCGGCCATGGACAAGACCTACCCGGTCGACGTGCAGCGTCCCGCCGACGCCTCGGTGCCGCGCCCGACGCTGTACCTGCTCAACGGCGCGGGCGGCGGTCAGGACGACGCCTCGTGGCAGAAGAAGACCGACATCGTCAACGGCTTCCTCGGCGACAAGAACGTCAACGTGGTCCAGCCCGTCGGCGGCAAGTGGAGCTACTACACGGACTGGATCAAAGACGATCCGGAACTGGGCCGCAACAAGTGGAAGACCTTCTTCACCGAGGAGCTGCCGCCGCTGATCGACGGCGCGCTGGGCACCAACGGCGTCAATGCCATTGCGGGCCTGTCCACTTCGGGCACCACCGTGCTGAACCTGCCGATCGCCAAGCCCGGCCTGTACAAGGCGGTCGCCGCCTACTCCGGCTGCGCGCAGACCTCCGACCCGGTCGGCCGTGAGTTCGTCAAGCTGACCGTCAACACCTGGGGCGGCGGCGATGTCGAGAACATGTACGGCCCCGACGGCGCGCCCGCCTGGTCGGAGAACGATCCGTTGCTGCACGCCGACAAGCTGCGTGACCTGGATCTCTACATCTCCACCGGCAACGGCCTGCCCGGCCAGTACGACACCCTCAACGGCCCCTACGCGCTGCCCGGCGCCTACGGCCTGGGCAACCAGATGCTGATCGGCGGCGTGATCGAGGCAGGCACCAACTACTGCACCCACAACCTGAAGACGAAGCTGGACTCCCTGGGCATCCCCGCGACCTACAACTTCCGCAACTCGGGCACCCACTCCTGGGGCTACTGGCGCGACGACTTCATGAACTCCTGGCCGGTCCTCGCCCACGGCCTGGGTCTGTAGGGGCTTCCCTTCCCGCACGCACAATTGATTCCCGTCGCCCCGATCGCGTCAGCGGTCGGGGCGACGGGCTTCCGCAAGCGAGCCAAATAACAAACGGAAGGTCTAAACAAAAAGTTCGGCAACCCGTAAACTCGTCCCATGAGCACCACCCTGACCGTCCCGCCGTCTCGTCTGCGGCGGGTCCGATCGACCGCGCTGCTGCTCGGCCCCGCCTTCGTGGCGAGCATCGCCTACGTCGATCCCGGCAATGTCGCCTCCAATGTGAGCGCGGGCGCCCAGTACGGCTATCTGCTGGTGTGGGTGATCGTGCTGGCGAACGCCATGGCCGCGCTGGTGCAGTTCCTGTCGGCGAAACTCGGCCTGGTCACCGGCCGCTCGCTGCCGGAGGTGGTGCGCGAGCGCGCGAATCGTCCGGTGCGGCTCGCCTATTGGGCACAGGCCGAGCTGGCCGCGATGGCCACCGATCTCGCCGAGGTGGTGGGCGGCGCGATCGCGCTGCAATTGCTGTTCGGCCTGCCGCTGCTGCTCGGCGGTGCGATCACCGGGCTGGTGTCGATGCTGCTGCTGGTGGTGCAGAACCGGCGCGGGCAGCAGCCGTTCGAACGGATGATCATCGGGCTGCTGGCGGTGATCTCCATCGGATTCGTGGCGAGCCTGGTCGTGTCGCCGCCCCCGGTGCCGAGCACGCTCGCCGGGCTGCTGCCGCGCTTCGACGGGACCCGGTCGGTGATGCTGGCCGCCGCGATGATCGGCGCGACCGTGATGCCGCACGTGATCTACCTGCACTCGGGCATGGCCCGGGATCGGCACGGGCACCCGGAGCCCGGTCCGGCGCGGGCGCGGCTGCTGCGCGCGAATCGCTGGGATGTCGGCATCGCCATGGTGATCGCCGGGACGGTGAACCTGTCGATGCTGCTGATGGCCGCGCACACCTTCGGCGGCCGCGACGACGTGAACACGATTCAGGACGCCTACCACGCGGTGCACACTGCGCTGGGCGCCGGAGCCGCGCTGCTGCTGGCGGTCGGCCTGCTGGCCTCGGGGCTGGCGTCGACCTCGGTCGGCGCGTACGCGGGCGCGATGATCATGGACGGTCTGCTGCGCCGCCGCATTCCGCTGCTGCTGCGCCGCGTCGTCACGCTGATTCCGGCGCTGGCGATCCTGGCCGTCGGCATCGATCCCACCCGGGCGCTGATCGTCTCGCAGGTGGTGCTGTCGTTCGGCATTCCGTTCGCGCTGATCCCGCTGGTGCGCTTCACCAGCGACCGCACGCTGATGGGCGTCGACCTCAACCACCGCGTGACGACCGCGCTGGCCTGGGTGATCGCCGCCGTCATCACCGCCCTCAACCTGTTGCTGATCTACCTCACGGTCACCGGTCGCGGCAGCTGAACCGCCGCAACCGGATTCGGGGATCGGTGCGCCCGCGGTCGGGCCCCGGCCGCACCGATCCCCCCTTGGTCCCGGGGCCGACTCACCTTGGTCCCGGCATGCTTTTGGCCGGGACCTACCCCCGAAACCGCGAAGCAATCTCATCGCTCGTCGTCACCCACACCCCCGGATGCCCGGTGACATACCGCAGCGCCTCGTCCAGATACCTGGCCCGGAATGCCTGCCCGATCACGAACGGGTGCAGGGCCAATGCCATGACGCGCCCGCTGTCGTCGGCCTCGGCGTCGGCGCAGAGCTGGTCCACCTGGTCGATGACCATCCGCACGAAATCCGGCCCGGTGTGGCCCCTGGTGATGAAGGAGAGGATGTCGTTGAGCTCCACCGAGTACGGAACGCTGAGCATGCCGGGCACATTCAGCCGGTAGGGCTGGTCGTCGTTGGTCCAGTCGAGCACGTACTCGAGGCCCAGTTCGGCCAGCAGCCGCGGGGTGTCGAAGGTTTCGGTGAGGCCGGGGCCCATCCAGCCGCGCGGGCGCTGCCCGGTGGTCTGCTCGATGGTGGTGACGATGTCGCGCAGGGCGGCGCGCTCCTGGTCGACCGACAGCCCGGTGTGCAGGTGGCTGTTGCTGCTGCCGTGCGCCAGCCACGCCCAGCCGCGCTCCCGCCCGGCCGCGATGATCTGCGGATACCGTTCGCCCACATCGGAATTCAGCAGCGCGCTGGCGCGAATGCCGTACCTGTCCAGGATCTCGACGATCCGCCAGATGCCGACCCGCGGGCCGTAGTCGCGCCACCCGTAGTTCAGCGAGTCGGGCGTGAGCGACGTGGTGCCCGGATAGGTGGCCGTGCCCGGCAGATCGACATAGAAATGCTCGATGTTCAGGCCGACGTAGAAGGCGACCCGCTTACCGTCCGGCCAGTGGATCGGCTGCCGCTCGGTGATGGGGGAGTAGTCGAAAAGCTTCAGGTCCGTGCTCATGCCCTCATGCTGGACCCTCACACCAATGTCAGGTTCAACCCGGAATCACCCGTGCCGCATGCGGAAAATGGCCTTGGCCAGGCGCAGGTGCCGCGGATGTCGTTCGAATGTCGACAGGTTCACCGGGGCGCGGTAGCGCTTCTGGGCGATGGCCAGGGTGCGGCTGAATTCGCGCAGGCCCGCCTCGCCGTGCGTGTGGCCCTGCCCGTACTCGCCGACGCCGCCGAACGGCATGGCGGGCATGCCCGCGTAGGCCATGGACGAATTGATGGTCACCACACCGGTTCTCATGCGCTCGGCGAGTTCGGGCACGGTGCGCACGTCACGGGTGAACACCACCACCGCCAGGCCGTGATCGGTGGCGTTGATGCGGTCGACGGCCTCGTCCATGCTCGCCACCCGGTTCACGATCAGCACCGGGCCGACCGCCTCGCCGGTGATCGCCAGGCTCTCCTCGGGCACGTCGGTGAGCACGATGGGCTCGATATACGGCTCGCGGATCGACTCCAGCCCGCCGACCACCGCCTGCCCGCCGCGCGCGATCGCATCCTTGACCTGTCGCCGCACGACGTCGACCTGGGACTCCTGGATCATCGGCCCGTAGGACGCCTTGCGGTCCCCGCCCGGACGCAGCCGGCGCGCCTGGGCCACAACCCTTTCCAGGAACGGCTGATACACCGACTCGGCCACGTACACGCGCTGGATCCCGGCCGGGCTCTGGCCCGCATTGGACATGGCGCCGAACACCGCGGCCTCGGCGGCGTCGTCGAGCTTGGCGTCGACCTGCACCACCATGGCGCCCTTGCCCGCCCGCTCGACCACCACCGGCGTCAGCGTCTGCGCGCACAGCGAAATGACCTCGCGCGCACCGGCGTCCGAGCCCGCGTAGGCGATCTTGTCCACCCGGGACCGGCACAGCGCGGCCCCGGTGCTGCTGTCGCCGGTAACCACCTGCAGGACAGGCTGGTTCGGGGCCAGCCGCCGCCAGCTCTCGGCCAGCCATACGCCGACGCCGGGGGTGAGCTCACTGGGCTTGAACACCACCGTGTTTCCGGCCGCCATCGCGTACGCGATCGACCCCATCGGGGTGAACACCGGATTGTTCCAGGGGCCGAGCACGCCCACCACGCCCAGCGGCAGATAACCCACCGAGGCGCGCTGATTGCGGGTCAGCCAGGTGGAGCCCAGCCGCCGCCGTCCCAGGGCCCGTTCGGCATTGCGGGCCGCCCAGTCCAGATTCTCCACCGCCAGCATCACCTCGATGGCGGCGTCGACCTCCGGCTTGCCGGTCTCCGAGCACACGGTATCGACCAGATCCCCGGCCTGCCGGGCGATGCTGCGCTTCCAGTCCAGCAGCCACCGCCGACGCCCGGCGAATCCGATTGCCGTCCACCATTTCTCGGCCGAGCGCGCGCCGCGCACGGTGCGGGTCAGCTCGACGGTGCCCATCACCGCGTAGTCGCCCACGGCCTCGGCGGTCCGCGGATCATAGGACGTCAGGACTTTGGACCGGCTCGATCCTCCCGGGAGCGCTGCCGTATTCGGCTGCGCGGACTCGGCCATGGTCACCCTCTCGTGGCGAATGCCCCGGCAACTGGTCGCCCCGGCTCGACCGTTGCTGCCGCAGACAGGTGAGTGCGTGTTCTCTTCCCCTGCCCGCCAGACTATGGGCGACGCGGGGCGTCGGACAAGAAACGGTCACGTTTGACAGACCGCCCGGTCCGTGTGCGGACCAGCGGCGATCCGGACTCGGACCGCTCGGTACGCTGAAATGTGAGTAACGCCACAACTATTCGCGCCCCCGGATGGGTAAAAGCCGCACCGCGATCGCGGCCGACCCCGAGCGGGTGCGGTCCGCCCGCACGTCCAACCAGTAACATCGCGGCCGGTGGAACGGATCACCAACCGGGATGCGCGCACAGGCGAACCGGGCAATCCGGTCGTCGCCCCGGCCGATAGTGGAGAGTTGATGCCGAGCTTGGACAACGCAGAATCGCACGACCCCGGTTCGAATACCGCCGAGCCCGCGGTCCGGGTGTCGGACGTCCGCAAGTCCTTCGGCGACGTGCACGCGTTGCGGGGCATCAGCTTCACCGCCGAACGCGCCTCGGTGCTGGGCATTCTCGGCCCGAACGGCGCGGGCAAGACCACCATGGTCAAGATCCTGTCCACGCTGCTGCGCCCGGACTCGGGCACCGCCGTGGTCGCCGGGCACGATGTGCTGGCCGACCCGGCCGGGGTGCGCCGCGCGATCATGATGACCGGACAGTACGCCGCCCTGGACGAGAATCTGTCCGGCCGCGAGAACCTGGAGCTGTTCGGCCGGTTGATGGGCCTGAGCAAGAGGGCCGCCCGGCAGCGCGCGGACACCCTGCTCGAGGAGTTCGATCTGGTCGGCGCGGGCAAGCGCGCGGTGCGGCACTACTCCGGCGGCATGCGCCGGCGGGTCGACATCGCCTGCGGCCTGGTGGTGCGCCCGGAGGTGGTCTTCCTCGACGAGCCCACCACCGGCCTGGACCCGCGCAGCCGCCAGGGCGTGTGGGATCTGGTCACCGCGCTCAAGCAGCAGGGCATCACGGTCCTGCTGACCACGCAGTACCTCGAGGAGGCCGACGTCCTCAGCGACAACATCATCGTGATCGACCGGGGCACCGTGATCGCCGAGGGCACCGCCGACGAACTCAAGGAGAAGACCGGCGGCAGCTACTGCGAGGTGGTGCCGCTGGATCCGACGCTGCTGCGGCGGGCCGCGGACGCGCTCGGCGACCTGGTGCCCCACGCGGTGCTCGAGGAGATCGAGGGCGCGAACACGGCGGGGACGGACCGGATCTCGATCCCCGCGCCCGACGGCGCGAGCACGCTGGCCGAGGCGGTCCGGCGGCTGGACGCGGCCGGGGTCGACCTGGCCGATATCGCGCTGCGGCGGCCGTCGCTCGACGACGTATTCCTCTCCATCACCGGGCATTCGGGCGGTCAGCAGTGAGCGTTCCCACCGCCGCGCCGACCCGCCTGTTCGCCGCACTGCCCGCCGCGCGGCTGTCCGGCTTCGCGCAGTGGCGGGCGCTGACCGGTCGCATCGTGCGCACCATGGCCACCAAGGGCGAGCTGATCGTCGCGATGATCACGCCGCTGGTGTTCACCCTCGGGTTCTATCTGCCGCTGCGATTCGTGATGCGGATCAACGGAATCGACTACGCCCAGTTCGTCATGCCGATCATCGTGCTGCAGACCATGTCGTTCACCATGATGTCGAATGCGCAGATCGCGGCCTTCGAGGCGATGACCGGGCTGAACACCCGGATGCAGACCATGCCGATCGGCACGCTGGTGCCGCTGGCCTCGCGCATCTGTGCCGGGCTGGTGCGGTCGGTGACCTCGCTGGCCGCGGCGATCGTCTTCGGCCACGTCATCGGCTTCCGGTTCATCGCCGGATTCGGGCAGGCGGTGCTGTTCTGCGTGTTCTCGCTGGCGGTCGGCACGGTGCTGGCGCTCGGCGCGGACGCGCTGGGCTGCCTCACCAAAAGCCCGGAGTCGCTGAGCCAGGCGCTGACGCTGCCCACGCTGATCTTCGGCATGCTGTCGTGCGGCTTCGTTCCGGAAACAGGCTTCCCGCACTGGATTCAGCCGTTCGTGCGCAATCAGCCGATCTCGCAGTTCTCCTTCGCCCTGCGGGACATGGCTCAGGGCGGGGTGAGCTGGCATGTGCTGTGGGTGCCGCTGGTGTGGTTGATCGGGCTGGCGTCGGTCTTCGCGCCGGTGGCGGTCTGGGCGAGCGTGAGGCGGTCATGAGTTCCGTTGCAGCCATCAGCGATTGCGAGCCCGACGTGGACGCCCTGCGCTGGGACACGCCGCTACCGGTCGTCGAGCCGCGTTCGGAGCGGGCGGTGTCGACCTGGTTGCGGCACAGCCTGATCCAGTGCAGGCGGCTGCTGCTGGTGTGGGCGCGCGACCCCGCGACCACCATCCAGACCCTGATCTATCCCGCGCTGACGCTGCTGATGTTCCGTGTGGTGCTGGGTGATTCGATCACCAAGGCCGCCGGATTCCCCAGCGTGTACGGCACGGTGCCGCTGATCACCCTGGTCGCGGCGATGTCCGGGGCGGTGGTCAGCGCGCTCGGCTTCAAGACCGAGAAGTCCACCGGCCTACTCGGCCGGTTCTGGACCATGCCGATCCACCGGGCCGCCGGGCTCACCGGGCGACTGCTGGCCGAGGCGGTCCGGGTCCTGGTGACCACGCTGTTCGTCATCGGCGTCGGGGTGTGCCTGGGCTTTCGTTTCTGGAACGGGCCGCTGGCCTCGCTGGCCGTGATCGGCATCCCGGTGCTGTTCGGGGTGGGCTTCGCGGTTCTGGTGACCGCGCTGGCGACGATCTCCGAGGGCGTGATGCTGGTGAATATCATCGGCATCATCAACACCCTGCTGATGTTCTTCAACTCCGGCTTCGTCCCCACCTGGCTCTACCCGATGTGGTTGCAGAAGACGGTCGAGAACCAGCCGATGAGCTGCGCCATCGACGCCATGCGCGGCCTCGCCTTCGACGGCCCGATCGCCACGCCGCTACTGAAGACCCTCGCGTGGTCCATCGGCATGGTCGTGGTGTGCGGCGTGCCCGCCGTGCGCGGTTACCGACGGGCGGCGGAGAACAGCGGCTAGCGCACCGTCACGATCCCGGCGTACTTCCCTCATGGCTTCGGCGTGCTTCCCTCATGGCCTCGGCGTGCTTCCCTCATGATCCCGGCATGCTCCCCTCACGATCCCGGCGTGCTCCCCTCACGATCGCGGGCGTGCTCCCCTATGATCCCGGCGTGCTTTTGGCCGGGATCCTCCGCAAGATTCCGGCCAAAAGCACGCCGGAATCACTCGTGAAGCACGCTGGAATCACTCGTGCGCAGGTGGTCCGACCGCGGCGTCGGGCGAATCCGGGCCCAGGAGAACGGCTTTCATCAGCGCGTGCAGGCGGGCGAGGCTTTCCGGGCGGGTGTCGAAGCGCATGCCGCGGCCCGCGTCGATCACCTGGGCGATGGCGGCGTGGACGCGGAAGCGGGCCTCGGCGGGGTCGCCGTCGAGCAGGTGGGCCCACTCGAGCACGTTCTGGCGCTGGATCGAGCGCAGCTTGTGCTGTTCGGCCGCGGGCAGATTCGAGAATTCGGCGAAGTAGACCGGCAGGATCTCCGGCATCGCGAAGGTGAGCCGGGCGAACCGGTCGGCAATGCGCAGCGCGGCATCGTCGCGGCTGGTCGCCTCCGACAGGGCCTCGGCATTCGCGATGGCCAGCCGCTCGCCGGTGCGATGGAACGCCGCCGCCAGCAGGTCGGACTTGCTGGTGAAGTACCGGTACACGCTGGAGGCGTTGATGCCCACCGCCGCGCCGATCTCCTCGATGCTGGACTCGTGATAGCCCTGGCGGCCGAAGATCCGGATGGCCTCGGTGAGCAGCTGTTCGCGCTTGGAACTGAGCGGCAGCCCGCGCACCGCCGACCGGGTGGCGGGTTCGGTTGGCGCGGGAGGCAGCTCGGTGCGCACGATCGACCAGCAGATGTCCTGTAGCAGGTCGGTCAGGCGGGCGGTGGACAGCGCGGTGCGGTGCGCGGTGACGCTGCCGATCGCGCCCAGCGCGCCGGTCGCCAACAGCTGGATGTCGCCGTGCTCGGTCTCCGGCCGCAGCGCCGCCAGCGCGCCCTCGACCGTCTCGTGCAGCCCGGCGTAGATCACCCGGATCCGGCCGCGGTCCTCCGGCTCCAGATAGCGTCGCTCCCAGCGGTACAGCCCGCCCTCGCGGCGCACCTCGATGGTGTGCTCGGCGAGCGCGCGCAGCAGCGTGGTGAGCCGTGATTCGGGATCCGATCGCGGATCGTCGGCCCCCCGCGCGACATCGAGCAGCTGCTGGGCTCCGCTCTCGGCGGCCGCGACGAGCAGCGCGTACTTGTTGGTGAAGTGTCGGTACAGCGCCGGTCCGGAGATGCCGACCTCGGCCGCGATCTCGTCCACGCCGACCGGGTGATAGCCGCGTTCGCTGAACGCCCGGGCCGCCACCCGCACGATCTGCGCCTTGCGGTTCTTCGGCCGCCGGCGGACGGTCTGCGTGCTGTCCGGTCGCGCGGACGCGAGCCCGATCTCGCTGCGATCGGCGACCATACACCTCTCCTTCGATTCCGGGCCGTCGTTGTTGACAGTGCCGGACAAGTCAACCTAAGTTAACCACAATTCGCAAAGTTAACCGTGATTCTGGAGCCGTCGGCGACGACGGCGGGCTGGGAGAAGGCCATGACCGAGAGCTCCGCGCCGGGTTTCCGCACCGATCGCGACGGGCGGGTGCTGCGCATCACCCTGACCAATCCCCAGCGCAAGAACGCCGTCGGCTACGACACGATGGCCGCGCTGGGCGACACCTTCCTGGCCGCGGCGCAGGACCGCGCGGTGCGCGCGATCGTGCTCACCGGGGAGGGCGGCGACTTCTGCACCGGCGCGGATCTGTCGGCCGCCCCGGCCGAGGCGCAGCGCGGCATCACCCCCGAGATGACCATGGACGTGGCCAATCGCCTGGTGCGCGCGATCATCGACGTGCCGGTCCCGGTGGTGGCGCGGGTGCGTGGCGCGGCGGCCGGGGTCGGGGTGGCACTGGCCCTGGCCGCCGACCTCACCTACGCCGCCGACGACTCCTATCTGCTGCTGGCCTTCATCAATATCGGCCTGATGCCGGACGGCGGCGCGGCCGCGCTGGTCGCCGCGGCCGCCGGTCGGCCGCTGGCCGCCGAGATGGCGCTGCTGGGCGAGCGACTGCCCGCCCCCACCGCCGCGGCCCACGGCCTGTTCACCGCGGTGCTGCCCGCCGCCGAACTCGACGCCCGCGTCGACGCCGTCGCCGCCAAACTGGCGCAGGGCCCCCGCCGCGCCCTCGAACTCACCAAGCGCGCCCTCAACCACGCCACCCTCACCTCCCTCGACACCACCCTGGCCGCCGAAAAGGCAGGACAGGTCGAACTCCTGCGCTCCCCGGACTTCGCCGAGGGCGCCTTGGCCATGCTCACCAAGCGCAGAGCTGTGTTCACGGACTGATGTCACGCTTGCCGAGGCTGCGTCGTCGACATGGTGGATGGAACGAGACGACAGGAGTCGGAGCTATGCGAATCGCAGTGATCGGGGCGAGTGGGCGGATCGGTGGCGCTGTTGCCGGGGTGCTGAGGGGGCGTGGGCATGAGGTGGTCGAGCTGACTCGGGCCGCCGGGGTGGACGCGTATTCCGGTGCGGGACTGGGCGATGCGCTGGCCGGGGTGGCGGTGGTCGTGGACGCGAGCAATGCGCCGAGCACGGAAACCGCCGTGGTGACCGACTTCTTCCGCACCGTGGCGCGAAATGTGCAGCGGGAGGCGGCTTCCGCGGGCGTGCGGCGGATCGTGGTGGTGTCGATCGTCGGCATCGACGGTCTCACCGCGGGCCACTACGCCGGGAAGCTCGCGCACGAGGGGGCCTACCGGGAGGGCCCGGTTCCGGTGCGCATCGTGCGCGCCACCCAGTTCCACGAATTCGCCGAGATGATGCTCGAGTGGACCACCCGGGGCGATACCGCCGACGTCCCGGCCATGCCGACCCGGCTGGTCGCGGCCCGGGCGGTCGCCGAGAAGCTGGCCGATATCGCCGTCGCCGACGCGGCCCCGGACCTGGTCGAGATCGCGGGGCCCGAGGAACAGAACCTCGCCGACGCGGCGGCGAAACTGGCTGCGCGGCGCGGGAATCCGGCGCACGTGCGGGGCGTCGAGGACGCCGCGGACCCGAACTGGCCGCTGGTCGCCGCCGGGGTGCTGCGGGGTGGAGCCACGGCGATCGTCGCCGGGCCGACCTTCGACGAATGGCTCGATCGGCACTACCCCGCGAACACGACGCAATCAGCCTACTGAGGGTGCGGTCTGTGGCGCGATAGTCTGGCGGCATGGCTTACCTGGTTACCGGCGCAACCGGGTGGATCGGTCGATACTTGATTCCGGAGTTGCTGAAGCGTAGCGGTGAGGTGTGCGTGCTGGTGCGGCCCGGGGCCGACTCGGCGTACCGCTTCGATCGCTGCGCCGGGGATTGGGCCGGTGGCGACCGGGTGCGCCCGGTGCGCGGCGACCTGAGCCGGGACGGACTCGACCTCGACCCGGAATGGATTGCGGCGCACCGCGGTTCGATCGAGCACGTCATCCATCTCGCCGCGGGCTACGACGCCGACGGCGCCGGCGAGGGCACCCGGCGCGTCGTCGATGTCGCCGAGCGGCTGGAAGCCGGTGTGCTGCACCATGTCTCGACGGTGGAGGTGGCCGGAGCCGCGGCGGGCCCGTTCACCGAGGACATGTTCGACATCGGGCAGGTGCTGCTCACGCCCCGGCAGCGCGCGGCCTTCGCCGCCGAGCGCGTGATCCGGGAGCGGTGCGGGGTGCCGTGGCGGATCTACCGCCCCTCGATCGTGATCGGGCACTCGCGCACCGGCGAGATCGACCGGATCGGCGGGCCGTACCATTTCTTCCGGCTGCTGCGGATGGCCGCGCAACTGCCACGCATCCTGCCGATCGTGGTGCCGAAACTCGGTGAGACCAATATGGTTCCGGTCGATTTCGTGACCCGCGCGCTGGACCACATCGCGCACCTGCCCGCCCCGGCGGGCACCACCTACCACCTGGTCGACCCGCGGCGGCAGACCGTGGCCGAGGTGCTGAACCTGTTCGCCGACGAGGCCGGGGCCCCGCATCTGGTGGAGGTCATGCCCAAGCAGACCCTCGACATGCTGCGCGGGCTGCCCGGTGTCGGCTGGGTGCTGCCGCGGCTCGGGGTGCCGCTGGATGTGCTGGAGCACAGCGAATTCGGGTGCTGGTTCGACCGCCGCAACACCACCGCCGCGCTGGCCGGCACCGACATCCGGGTGCCGCCGTTAGCCGCCTACGCCCCGATCGTCTGGAAGTACTGGATCGAGAACTGGGTCTGAGTCGACGGCGGCCGGGCCGTATTCGTAACCCACCCAACGGTTTCGGTTCCGCATCCCGACCAGATCGAAGCGCCAGTGGAACGGCCGGGTGCGGGAGACGGTCATGACCAGCACCGCGCCCAGGGCCGCGTAGTCGTCGTGGGCCGACAGCAGGGCGCGCTGGTGCCGCGGCGAGGCGTCGAAGAAGGCGTCGAACATGGTCACCGCCTGCGCGGTGGTCAGCCGCCCCAGGCCGTAGAGCCCGCGCGTGCGCATCCAGTACACCAGCCGCGCCTGCCACGGCCACAGCACCCGCACCGGATCCAGCCCCGCGCGCACCGCGTCGAGCGCGGGGTCCACCAGCGACAACGAGTCGGCGACGCTGTACCCCGTGCACGGATGGATCATGCCGCCGCGGGAGCCGAACGGAATCGCCTCGCCGGGTCGGCGGGTCAGCGGTCCGGGCGGCGGCTGATCCAGCGGATAGTGCGCGGCCTCGTGGGTCTCGTTACCGCGTAACCGAATCCCGTGGGCGGCAAGCCGATTCAGCGTGCGGCGGCGCAGTTCGCGCTGGGGCATGCCGCCGCGCAGCCCCAGGCTGGTCTCCTCGAAGATGACCCGTCCGTCGCCCAGCGGCACCGCGTACAGGAACGACGGCGGCGCGCCCGGCCCCGCCCCGTTCTCGGGCCGCCAGTCCAGCAGCAGCCCCTCACCCTCGGTGACCATCGGCGCGGCCAGGTCGGCGTCGACGAAGATGCCGTGCGCGCTGGCGGTGCGGCGCGGGCCGGGGGAGGGCAGCCCGCGCGTGTCGAAGACGGTGTCCGCGATGATCGTCGTCCCGTCGTGCAGTTCGACGCGATGCGCGCGCACCGTCGTCGCCCGCCCGCTCAGCACGGTCGCGCCGTCCAGCGCGAGCGCCTCGAACAGCCCGGATTTCGACAGCACGCAGTAGGGGCGCTCGATCCGGCGGGCGGTGGTGGTCCACACCGTCGGCGCCGCGATCCGCGCCCCGATCGCGCGCTCCGGCACCCACGCCGGAAGCTCGTCCGCCCAGCACGAATAGGTCGGCAGCCACGGCTGCTCCGGTCGCGGATCGATCGCCACCACCGCGAATCCCGCCCGCACGGCCCGGTGCGCCAGCGCCCGCCCGGTGGGCCCGAGCCCCACCACGCACAGATCCGCTCGCCGGACACGCTGAGCACTCATATGTGTCATTGAATCAGGGATTATTCGTAATTCGGAACGACCGACCGCGAGTTCGCCCCCGGCGTGGCAGGCCCGGCCGCCCGGATTCGGTCGTATCCATCGGCCGAATTCGGTGTGATGTTACGCCCCGAAAAATCTTGTCCCAGCAAATTCCGTCGTGAATTCCATTGGGCGCGTTCATAACCTGAGTCGGTGGGTGCCGAGTGGCACTCCGGTACGAGTGTGGGCACGCCCGGGAGATGTGGACATGACGAAGGCTCGGTACGGGCGTCGGCGCGCACGCGCCGCATGGGTAGGGGTGCTGGCCGCGCTGTTGGCGGCCGGTGGATCGCTGGTGGCGCCCGCCATCGGGCATGCCGAGGGGCCGGATTCGGCGATCGTCGATGTCAAGACCGACGATCCGCGCCATCAGACGCTGACCGTGCACTCGGCGGCGATGGCCGCCGACATCCCGGTCGAGGTGCAGCGTGCCGCCGATCAGAGCGTGCCGCGGCCGGTGCTGTATCTGCTGCTCGGGGCGGGCGGCGGCATCGACGGCGCCACCTGGGGCACCAGAACCGATGCGCTGGAATTCCTTTCGGACAAGAACGTGAACGTGGTCACGCCGATCGGCGGCCCGTTCAGCTACTACACCGACTGGGAGCGCGACGACGCCCGGCTCGGCCGCAACCAGTGGCGCACCTTCCTCACACAGGAGCTGCCGCCGCTGCTCGACAAGTATCTGAATGCCAACGGCCGCAACGGTATCGCCGGATACTCGATGTCGGCGACCACCACGCTGGCGCTGGCCGCGACCACCCCCGGGCTGTACCAGGCGGTGGGCTCCTACAGCGGCTGCGCGCAGACCAGCGACCCGATCGGCCACGAGTTCGTCCGGCTCACCGTCGAGGAGTGGGGCCTGGCGAACGTGCAGAACATGTGGGGCCCGCCCGGCGACCCGAACTGGGTGCGCAACGACCCGTATGTGCAGGCGGAGGGCCTGCGCGGCAAGGCGATCTACATCTCCAACGGCAGCGGCCTGCCCGGCCCCTACGACGTGTACGGCGGCAAGTACTCGCTGCCCGGACCGTGGCTGTTCGCGAACCAACTGGTGCTGGGCGGCCTGATCGAGGCCGGTACCGACTATTGCGCCCACAACATGCGCACGCGCCTGGACAGCCTCGGCATCCCCGCCACCTACAACTTCCGCCCCACCGGCACGCACTCCTGGGGCTACTGGGAGGACGACCTGAAGGACTCCTGGCCGGTGCTCGCCGCGGGTTTGGGGGTTCGGTAGTGCGTGCGAACACGACCGGCCGCCTGCGGGTTTCGGGGCGGCTGCGGGCGGGCGTGCTCGCGGTGTCCGCGCTGGTCGCGATGCTGACCGGCGGGCCGACGGCGGCCGCGCGGCCGGTGGAGGTGCCCGCCATCGCGGGCGCGAACGATTTCGCCTGCCGCCCGGCCGCGGACCGGCCCGACCCGGTGGTGCTGGTGCACGGCTCGGGAACCGATGCGGTGCGCAGCTTCTCGACCCTGGCGCCGGTGCTGCGCGCCCAGGGCTACTGCGTCTTCGCCGCGAATCTGGGCCGGGCCCCGATCCTGGCGGCCGGGGTCAGCGGCACCACCAACGCCGGGTGGCCCGGCCTGGGCCCGATCGGCGCGGCCCTGTCCGGCCAGGAGATCTACGGGGTGGCCGATATCGCGGTCTCGGCCACCGAACTCGCCGCCTTCGTGGCCACCGTGCAGGCGGCCACCGGCGCGCAACACGTCGCGCTGGTGGGGCATTCGACCGGCGGCACCGTGATCCGGCAGTTCCTGCGGGCGCATCCGGGCATCGCCACCACCGTCGTCACGCTCGGAACCCCGTATCGCGGTTCGACCTTCGCGGGCCTGCCCCGCAAGTATCCGGACCTGGCCGCGATCGGGCTCGACGGCCCGCGCATCGCCGCCCAGGTGTTCGGCGCGGCCGGGGCCGAGCAGGGCCCCGGCTCGCCGACGCTGGCCCGGCTCAACGCGGACGGTGAGACCGCGCCCGGCGTCCGCTACACCGCGATCGCCAGCCACGACGACGAGGTCATCACCCCGCCCGACACGGCCCTGCTGTCCGCCCCGGACGCCACCCACCGCGATGTCTGGGTGCAGGACGGCTGCGCCGGACGCCGCGTCGACCACAGTTACCTACTGGCCGACCGGCATTCGATGGATCTGGTCTCCGCGGCCCTGGCCGACGCCCCGTTCCCGGTCTGCTGAGCGTCCGCTACTTCGGCGTGATCCAGGTGGTGATCTCCGCGTGCACGACCTCCAGGCCGTTGCGGTCGTAGATCGAGATGGGGACGGTCAGGTCGCGGCCCTCGGTGATCGCGGCGAAGTCGGGGATCTGCGCCAGCTTCGCGACCGCGCGCAGCCCCGACTCGGCCTTGGCCAGGTACTGCACGTTCATCGCCTTCGGAATCCAGCGGTGGGTGGTGGGCACGGTCGCCTCGTTGAGCATGCCCATCGCCACCTCGGCCAGATTGCAGGCCGCGATGGCGTGGAAGGTGCCCAGATGATTGTGGATGCCGAACCACTTCGGCGCGGTCACCTCGCACAGGCCCGGTTCCAGCCGCACCACGCTCGGCAGCACCGTGCCGAAGTACGGCACCCGGGCGACCATGCCCAGCGAGAACAGCGCATGTCCGAGCCGGTTGTCGGGCAGCTTCTTCCAGCCGCGGTAGGTGGCGGTCTCCTTCGTCATAGCCGTATCTTACTTCGGAGTAAGTTCTGGGTCACCCCGATGTGTCGATACGGGTCGCCACCGACTCCGCATCACTCGCGTGGGGGACACGAGATCACCACGCAGTGTGATGAATTCGGCATCGGATCATTCCTACGATGGCATCCGTGACCGCTGCCCGCCGCGCCCGCCTCTCGCTCGCGGCCGGTCTGTGTCTCCTGTTCGCCCTGGCCGGATTCGCGCCCGCCCGTGCCGACGCACCCTCGGCCGGGGGCGACGTGTCCATCGCGCAAACCCTCGGCGCCCGTGAGCTGACGGTCGTGCTGCGCCGGGTCACCTCGGTGCCCGGCCCGCTGCGGGTCGAGGTGGTCACCCACGCCGGAACCCCGGCCGGGCGGCTGACCCTCGCCGCGATACCGGTCGGCGCGTCCTCGGCGCCGAAGACGCCCGCCGCGGGCGCGCCCACCTCCCAGGGCGGCCTCGACCTCGGCGCCGCCCCGGGCATGTATTCGGCCACCCTGACTGTCGACCGGGCCGGGCCGTGGGAGCTGGCCGTCGGCGACGGCGCCCGGGTGGCCCGCATTCTCTTCGTGGTGCCCACCCAGCCCACCTCGCCGCCGGAGCGGCTGGTGTACGGCGGCTTCCTGGCCGCGGGACTGCTGCTGCCGGTCTCGGTCGTGGTCGCGCTGCGGGCCCGGCGCACCGCGTGGGCGCTGCTGCCGGTCGGTGGCGTGGTCGCGGGCATCGCCGTCGCCGTCACCGGGGCCGTGCTGTCCGCCTCGCTCCCGCTGCCGCCGCAGCCCGGCATCCAGCTCGACCCCAGCGTCGACAATGTCACCCACCCGTACGCGCTGGGGCAGCCGCTGGTCTCCGACTTCTCCCGCCCACCGGTCATGCTCACCGTCGGCGCCGCGCCGCTCACCGCCGGGCAACCCGGCGACCTCGGCCTCGACCTGGCCGACGCCGCCACCGGCGCCCCCGTCGACGACCTGCTGATCCACGACAGCGCGCTCATCCACCTGCTCGTGATCGGCCCCACCGGCACACTGCACCATCTGCACCCCATCCGCACCGCGCCGGGCCGCTACCAGGTGCACCTGGTGCCGCCCGCGCCCGGCCACTACGCACTGTCCGCGGAGCTGGCCCGCCGCGGCGGTGGCGTGCAGATGGTGCGCGCGGCAACGGGTTTCACGGTCGCGCCGGGCGCGGCACCCACCCCGCCGCCGGACACCCCGCTCCGCCCCGGCGGCCCCGCGGCCTCCGCCACCCTCGGCGGCACGCCCGTCACCGTGACCGCCACCGCCGCCCGCGCCGGTGCGCCCACCACCCTCACCGCCACGTTCGGCGACGCCGCCGACCTCCAGCCCTGGCTGGGCATGGTCGGCCACATGGTCGTGGCCGGGCCGCTGCCCGACACCCCCGATATCGGTGCGGCCGTGCAGAATTCGCCGGTCTGGGGGCACGCCCACTCGATGGGCGGCTCGGCCATGGCCGACATGGGCGACATGCCCCGGATGAGCATGGCCGACATGCCGGGCGTGCACCACGACTCCGGCGGCGCCATGCTCATGCTGCCCGTCAACGGCGACAGCGCCCCCGACGAGACGGTCGCCGCCTACGGCCCGAATGTGCCGTTCACCTATACCTTTCCGGCACCCGGCCGGTATCGGATCTGGATCCAGGCCGAGCGACACTACACCGTGCTGACCATTCCGATCGTGCTCGACGTCGCCGCACCGGAGCCGCCGCAATGACCACCGCAGCCGAAATCCCCGTACCCGCAACCGAATCCGCTGTCGGACGCGGTCGGCGGCTGCTCTGGCCGGGCATCGTGATCGCCGTCCTCGCGCTGCTCGGCCTGGTCGTCTGGCTGGCCTGGCCCGCCGCACCGGGCGCGCAGGTGCTCCACACCGGTACCGACCGCCACGTGGTCACCGTGACGGTGCACAACGTCCGCGTCGGCACCTCCGATATCGATGTCGCCGTCGACGATCGCTCGGGAAATCCGGTGCCGCGGGCCGTGATCCGGGTCGACGCCATCGAACCGCGCATGGGCTACGCCGCCCAGCCGGTCCCGGCCACGCCCACCGCCCCCGGCCGCTATCGCGCCGCCGCGGTGCCGTTCATGATGACCGGCCCGTGGCAGCTCGGCCTGTCGATCGCGACCCCCGACGGCACCGACCAGCTCACCCTGCCGCTCTGGATCGGCGGCTGATCCGCACCGCGACCACAGGAAGGAATCGCCCGCATGAGTACCTCGATACCGTTCGACGCCGCGGCCGGAAGAACAGCGACGGCGGCGCCCGCGACCTCGGTCGCGGTCTCCGACGCGTCCGGCACCGCGGCCCGCGCCGGGGCCTGGGTCGTGCTGCTCGGCACCCTGATCACCACCATCGGCACCAGCTGGGATATCCAGTGGCACAACGAGGTCGGGCCCGACACCTTCTTCACCCTCCCGCATCTGTTCCTCTACTCCGGGAGCGCGATCGCCGGGTTCGCCAGCCTCGCCATGGTGCTGCTCGCCACGTCCGCTCAGCGCGCCGGGCGACCGCTGCCGCGCCTCGGCGGCACCCCGATCCGGGTGTTCGGCGGCCGGTTGACCGCGCCGCTGGGCTATATGGTCTCCGGCGCGGGCGCCGCGAGCTTCCTGCTCTACGGCCTGCTGGACCTGCAGTGGCACACCATCTACGGCTTCGACGCGGTGCTGAACACGCCCTCGCACGTGGCGCTGTTCCTGTCCATCTCGATCACCATGATCGGCAGCATCATCGTCTTCTCCGCCCACCGCGACGAGCTCTGGGGCCGCCTCGGCCTGATCTCGGCGCTGCCCATCCTCATCAGCTTCGCGCCCATCCCGGTCGACGCGCTCGCCAATCTGCGCATGCCGGTCGACCCGATCATCATCGGCGTCGTGCTGTTCGCGCCGCTGCTGCTGATCCTCGGCGCGGCCGTGCTGGCGTGGCCCGGGGCCGCCCTCGCCATCACCGCGGCCACCGCGGTCCTGCAGGGTGCGCTGTGGTGGTTCTCGCCGTGGGCCGCCCACGCGTACGCCGCCGCGACCGGCCTGCCGCTGCGCGACGGCCTGCTGCCCCGGCCCCCGAGCTTCCCGAGCCTGATGCCGATGTTCCTGGTGGTCGCGGCGCTCGTCGTCGAGGGCGTGTTCTGGTTGAGCCGCACCCGCGGCATCGACCTGAAGAAGCTGCTGCCGGTCACCGGCCTGGTTTCCGGGGTGATCCTCGCGGTGGGCATGCCGCTGCAGGTGCTGCTCACCAATCACTATGCGCACGTCCCCGGTTCGCAGTTCGTGCTGCTGGCCGTCCTCGGCGTGCCGCTCGGCCTGCTCGCGGGCTACCTGGCGGGCCGGTTCGCGATCATGCTGCGCACCCTCGCGCCCGCTGCGGAGGCCGCCCGATGAGCCCGCGCGCCGCCTGGCCGCGCCGCCTGGCCGCCACCCTGCTGGCCCTCACCGCGGTGTCGCTGGTGACGGCCGGGCCCGCCGCGGCCTACGCCCCCGTCGACATCGTGCACACCGAGCGGGTGCAGGCCGGGCCCTACGCGCTCACCGTCGGCTTCTCCACCTGGCCGATTCGCGCCATGCGCTCGCTGGACTTCACCTTCATGCCCGACGGCGGCATCGCCGACAAGTCCGGCACGCTGCTGATCAGCGGCCCCGGCGTCCAGTACAAACACCCCGCGCCCCTGGTCCGGCACCCGCGCAAGCGCGACTCCTGGGGCCTGGACGTCAAGGCCCTGGACGACCCCGGCACCTACACCTTCCGATTCGCCGTCGACGGCCCCGCCGGTCACGGCGAGGGGGCGCTCACCTCGCTGCAGGTCCTCGACCAGCCCGGACCGCCGCTCGCGCTGAGCTGGACGGTCGGCACCCTGCCGCTGCTGGGCCTGGTCGTCCTCCTGGCGGTAGCATGGCGGCGCATCCGCCCGGGCCGGCGTGCACTGGCCGTCTGACCTGGGATCGGCGTCGTTACGGGAGTCACACGCACCCCGATTTGAAGTCCCTGCGGGGGCTCAGGCATACTGTTCGGGTTGCCTGCACCGGGTGGCGTGTGTCCTGCGGATATGCGGCCCGAACGGTAGCAGGTGAGCACTACCCATTGTGTATCCCGTCGAGTTCGGCGTGGGTACGTCCGGGACGAACGTTCCGAGGCTCAGAGGGATTGCACCCGGGCCGGAGAATGAGCGGAGAGGCGACACGCCCGACCGCGTGGACCGGAAGAACCATGACAGATGAACAGCGGCGATGGATCGGGTCGGTAGAGATCCCGGTCGTGTTGAGCGCTGATGCGTCTTCGTAGGTTCGGGCATGCAAAGAGGGTGCTTCGGGAGTTCACTCCCGAACGCTGTCACAGCGGAGCAAGTACAAGCGGAGAAAAGGACACTCAGCGTGGCGGGACAGAAGATCCGCATCAGGCTCAAGGCCTACGACCATGAGGCGATCGACGCGTCTGCGCGCAAGATCGTCGAGACGGTGACCCGCACCGGTGCCCGCGTCGTCGGGCCGGTGCCGTTGCCGACCGAGAAGAACGTGTACTGCGTCATCCGTTCGCCGCACAAGTACAAGGACTCGCGCGAACACTTCGAGATGCGCACGCACAAGCGGCTGATCGACATCCTCGACCCGACGCCGAAGACGGTCGATGCCCTCATGCGCATCGATCTGCCGGCCAGTGTCGACGTCAACATTCAGTGACGGGGACTCCAGATATGACTGACAACAAGAGCAGGCCGGCTGCCGGCATCCTGGGCACCAAGCTCGGCATGACCCAGGTGTTCGACGAGAAGAACCGCGTCGTTCCCGTGACCGTCGTCAAGGCCGGGCCGAACGTCGTGACCCAGATCCGCACCGTGGAGCGCGACGGCTACTCCGCCCTCCAGATCGCCTTCGGTGCCATCGACCCGCGCAAGGTGACCAAGCCCGTCGCCGGGCAGTTCACCAAGGCCGGCGTGACCCCGCGTCGCCACGTCGCCGAGATCCGCGTCGCCGACGCCTCGAAGTTCGAGGTGGGCCAGGAGCTCAGCGCCGACGTGTTCGAAGAGGGCGCCTACGTCGACGTCACCGGCACCAGCAAGGGCAAGGGCTTCGCCGGCACCATGAAGCGCCACGGCTTCCGTGGTCAGGGCGCCTCGCACGGTGCCCAGGCCGTGCACCGCCGGCCGGGTTCGATCGGTGGTTGCTCCACCCCGGGCCGCGTGTTCAAGGGCATGCGCATGTCCGGCCGGATGGGTAACGACCGCGTCACCACGCAGAACCTCTCGGTCCACAAGGTGGACGCCGAGAACGGGCTGCTGCTGATCAAGGGTGCGATCCCGGGTCGCAAGGGCGGCATCGTGATCGTCAAGAGCGCCGCGAAGGGTGGTGCGCACGCGTGAGCACTGAAACCAAGACCAACCTGACGCTGCCGGTCAAAGAACCGGGCGGCAAGACCAACGGCACCGTCGAGCTCCCCGCGGAGATCTTCGACGTCACCGCGAACATCGCGCTGATGCACCAGGTCGTCGTGGCCCAGCAGGCCGCGGCTCGCCAGGGCACGCACGCCACCAAGACCCGCGGCGACGTCCGCGGCGGTGGCAAGAAGCCGTACCGGCAGAAGGGCACCGGCCGCGCCCGTCAGGGCTCGACCCGCGCGCCGCAGTTCGCCGGCGGTGGCACCGTGCACGGCCCGCAGCCGCGCGACTACTCGCAGCGCCTGCCCAAGAAGATGAGGATCGCCGCGCTGCGTGGCGCCCTGTCCGACCGGGCCCGCAGCGAGCGCATCCACGTGATCACCGAGCTGGTCGCGGGTCAGACCCCGTCGACCAAGACGGCCAAGAACTTCCTGGCCGAGCTGTCGGAGCGGAAGAAGTTCCTGGTGGTCGTGGGCCGCGAGGACGTCACCGCGTGGAAGAGCATGGCGAACCTGCAGAACGTGCACCCCATCGCGCCGGATCAGCTCAACACGTACGACGTGCTGAACAGCGATGAGGTCGTGTTCAGCGTGGAGGCCCTGAACGCCTTCGTGCACGGGCCCGCCGAGGCTGCACAGGAGGAGAGCAAGTGACCACCATCGCCGACCCCCGCGACATCCTGCTCGCGCCGGTCATCTCCGAGAAGTCCTATGGACTGATCGAGGAGGGCACCTACACCTTCCTGGTGCACCCGGACTCGAACAAGACGCAGATCAAGATCGCCGTCGAGAAGGTTTTCGGCGTGAAGGTGACCAGCGTCAACACTGCCAACCGTCAGGGCAAGCGCAAGCGGACCCGCTTCGGTTACGGCAAGCGCAAGGACACCAAGCGCGCGCTCGTGACCATCTCGGCCGACAGCAAGCCCATCGAGATCTTCGGAGGCCCGGTCGCGTAAGCGGCGGGGAATCCAGAAAGCAGAGAAGAACTCATGGCAATTCGTAAGTACAAGCCGACAACGCCGGGCCGCCGCGGCGCCAGCGTCTCGGACTTCGCCGAGATCACCCGGTCGACCCCCGAGAAGTCGCTGCTGCGCCCGCTGACCAAGTCCGGTGGCCGCAACGCGCACGGCCGGATCACCACCCGGCACCGCGGTGGCGGTCACAAGCGGGCCTACCGTCTGATCGACTTCCGTCGCCTGGACAAGGACGGCATCCCGGCCAAGGTCGCGCACATCGAGTACGACCCGAACCGGACCGCGAACATCGCGCTGCTGCACTTCGCCGACGGCGAGAAGCGCTACATCCTGGCGCCGAAGAACGTCACCCAGGGCACCCGCATCGAGTCGGGCCCGGGCGCGGACATCAAGCCGGGCAACAACCTGCCGCTGCGCTCGATCCCGACCGGTACCACCATCCACGCGGTGGAGCTGCGTCCGGGTGGCGGCGCCAAGCTGGCCCGTGCCGCGGGCATGAGCATCCAGCTGCTGGGTAAGGAAGGCGCCTACGCCGTCCTGCGTATGCCCTCCGGCGAGATCCGTCGCGTCGATGTGCGCTGCCGCGCCACCATCGGCGAGGTCGGCAACGCCGAGCAGTCGAACATCAACTGGGGCAAGGCCGGCCGCATGCGCTGGAAGGGCCGCCGCCCCACGGTTCGTGGTGTCGTGATGAACCCCGTCGACCACCCGCACGGCGGTGGCGAGGGCAAGACCTCCGGTGGTCGCCACCCGGTCTCGCCGTGGGGTAAGCCCGAGGGCCGCACCCGCAAGCCCAACCGTCCGAGCGACAAGCTCATCGTCCGCCGCCGCGGCAAGAAGCGTTAAGGAGGAGGTTAAGACATGCCACGCAGCCTGAAGAAGGGCCCGTTCGTCGACGAACACCTCCTGAAGAAGGTGGACGTCCAGAACGAGAAGAACACCAAGCAGGTCATCAAGACCTGGTCGCGTCGTTCGACCATCATCCCCGATTTCATCGGGCACACCTTCGCGGTGCACGACGGCCGCAAGCACGTGCCGGTGTTCGTGTCGGAGAACATGGTCGGCCACAAGCTCGGTGAGTTCGCGCCGACCAGGACGTTCCGGAGCCACGTCAAGGAAGATCGGAAGAGCAAGCGGCGATGAGCACTGACACTCAGATCACCACCGCGCGCGCGACCGCGAAGTTCGTGCGCGTGACGCCGATGAAGGCTCGCCGCGTCGTGGACATGGTCCGCGGCAAGCGGGTCGAGGACGCGCTGAACATCCTGAAGTTCGCGCCGCAGGCCGCGAGCGAGCCGGTCGCCAAGGTCGTGGCCTCCGCCGCGGCCAACGCCGAGAACAACTTCGGCCTGAACCCGGCCACCCTGGTCATCTCGACGGCCTACGTCGACGAGGGCGCGACCATGAAGCGTTTCCAGCCGCGCGCCCAGGGCCGCGCGTTCCGGATTCGCAAGCGCACCAGCCACATCACCATCGAGGTCGAGAGCGTCGCCAGCGCCGCCCCGGCTCGCAGCCGCCGGAAGGGAGGGGCTGAGTAAATGGGACAGAAGATCAATCCCCATGGCTTCCGCCTCGGTATCACCACCGACTGGAAGTCCCGTTGGTACGCGGACAAGCAGTACAAGGAATACGTCAAGGAAGACGTCGCGATCCGCAAGCTCCTCGCCACGGGCATGGAGCGGGCCGGCATCTCGAAGGTCGAGATCGAGCGCACCCGTGATCGCGTGCGGGTGGACATCCACACCGCGCGCCCGGGCATCGTGATCGGCCGTCGCGGCGCCGAGGCCGACCGCATCCGCGCCGAGCTGGAGAAGCTGACCGGCAAGCAGGTGCAGCTGAACATCCTCGAGGTCAAGAACCCCGAGTCGGATGCGCAGCTCGTCGCCCAGGGCGTCGCCGAGCAGCTGTCCAACCGCGTCGCGTTCCGTCGTGCGATGCGCAAGGCCATCCAGTCGGCCATGCGTTCGCCGAACGTCAAGGGCATCCGCGTGCAGTGCTCGGGCCGCCTCGGTGGCGCCGAGATGTCGCGCTCGGAGTTCTACCGCGAGGGTCGGGTGCCGCTGCACACGCTGCGCGCCGACATCGATTACGGCCTGTACGAGGCGAAGACCACCTTCGGCCGGATCGGCGTGAAGGTCTGGATCTACAAGGGCGACATCGTCGGCGGCAAGCGTGAGGTCACTGCCAGCGCTGCCCCGTCCGGTGAGCGTCGCGAGCGTCGTGAGCGGCCGAGCCGTCCCCGCCGTTCGGGTGCCCAGGGCACCACGGCGACCAGCACCGAGGCCGGGCGTTCCGGTGCCGCGACCGCGGTGGTCGACGCTCCGGCAGAAAAGCAGGAGGGCTGACCCATGCTGATGCCCCGCAAGGTCAAGTTCCGCAAGCAGCACCACCCGAAGCGCTCCGGCATGTCCAAGGGTGGCACTGCGGTGTCGTTCGGCGAGTACGGCATCCAGGCGCTGGAGCCGGCCTACGTCACCAACCGTCAGATCGAGTCGGCGCGTATCGCGATGACCCGCCACATCCGTCGTGGCGGCAAGATCTGGATCAACATCTACCCGGACCGCCCGCTCACCAAGAAGCCGGCCGAGACCCGCATGGGTTCCGGTAAGGGTTCGCCGGAGTGGTGGGTCGCGAATGTGAAGCCCGGACGGGTCATGTTCGAAATGAGTTACCCGAACGAGGAGACCGCTCGCGAGGCCCTGCGCCGCGCGATGCACAAGCTCCCGATGAAGTGCAGGATCGTGACGAGGGAGGAGCAGTTCTGATGGCTACCGGAACTCCGGCCGCAGACCTGCGCGAGCTCACCGAGGACGAGCTCGTCGCCCGCCTGCGTGAATCGAAGGAAGAGCTGTTCAACCTGCGCTTCCAGATGGCGACCGGCCAGTTGCAGAACAACCGGCGCCTGCGCGTTGTCCGTCACGAGATTGCGCGCATCTACACCGTCATGCGCGAGCGTGAGCTCGGCCTGGCCACCGGTCCTGCGGACAAGGGAGATGCGGCATGAGTGATGCCAAGGGCCCGGCCAAGACGCCGGCCAAGCAGGAGGAGCGTGGCTCGCGCAAGGTGCGCATCGGCTACGTCGTCTCCGACAAGATGACCAAGACCATCGTGGTCGAGCTGGAGGATCGCGTGAAGCACAAGCTTTACGGCAAGATCATCCGCACCACCTCGAAGGTGAAGGCGCACGACGAGAACGAGATCGCCGGCGTCGGCGACCGCGTTCAGCTGATGGAGACCCGCCCGCTGTCGGCCACCAAGCGCTGGCGGCTGGTCGAGGTCCTGGAGAAGGCCAAGTAGGCCCGCTCCACGGCTGACAGTCGAACACCGAAGGCCCGCTTCCCGTTTCGGGAGGCGGGCCTTCGGCATTTCCACCCGCCCGCTCCGGGAATACGTGTGTCGGGGAATACGTTTGTGCGGGAAGAGTATTGGCGCGTGACCCGATCCATTCGATACCGTGGACGGGCTATGAGGGATGCTGTGACGACGACTTCTGGGGCCTGGCGAACCGACGACGGAGAAGCGGTGTCCTTCCGTGACGCCACCGTGGCGTGGGCGCTGGCCGCGCACGAGGTACTGCTCGAAACCGCCCAGGACTACGGGCATTTCGTGACGATGAACGAACTGGCCGCGCGGGTGCAGGAGATGTCCGGCGTGCGCACCGACGCGCCCACCCGCACCTGGGTGGACGCGGTGCTGCGCAAGGTCGCCCGCCGCTGCCGCTCCGCCGACGAGCCGCCGCTGACCGCGCTGTGCGTGCGCCAGAACCACACGGTCACCGACAGTTACAAATACGTCCTGGAGCTGGCCGCCCTCCCGATCCCCGACGACCTGGAACTGCACGCCGCCTACGCCCGCTGGCAGTGCTACCACACCTACGGCACCGACGTCCCCGCCGGAATCCCGCCCCTCACACCCAAGGTCGCCGCCCGGCGCGGCGCCACCACCCCCACCCGCCCCGCGGGCACCCCCGAACCTGCCCGGGCCCGCGTGTGCGACGAATGCTTCGTCCAGCTCCCCGCCAGCGGCGTCTGCGGCTTCTGCAATCCATCGCGGTAGCGGTCGTACCGGCCGATTCATGGGATAAATCCGTGGCGCGCCCGTGTATTCCCGTGTCACGCTGAACGAGATGCGGTCGTACAGGGAGGTTTTGGCTACACCGGCGGTGCGGAATGTGCTGCTGCTCGGTGCGCTGGTGCGAATTCCGTTCTTCGCCGGGACAATCCTGCTGTCGCTGCACGTGGTGCAGACGCTGCACGGGTCCTACGCCCAGGCGGGCGCGCTCACCACGGCGGTCACGCTGTGCATCGCGATCAGCGGGCCGTGGCGCGGGCGGCTGCTGGACCGGTTCGGACTGCGCCGCACCATCGCCCCCTCGATCCTGGTGGGGGCGGCGTGCTGGAGTATCGCGCCGTTCGTGGGCTACGGGCCGCTGCTCGTACTCGCCGCCGTCGCAGGGCTTTTCGACATCCCGATCTTCACCGTCGTGCGGCAGGCGGTGATCGCCGCGACCACCGAGCACAATCGCCAGCCCGCGCTGGCGCTCGAATCCGTCTCGGTGGACGCGGCGTTCATGGTGGGCCCGGTGATCGGTGTCGCCGCCACCGCGCTCGGATCCACGCGGCTGGTGCTGTTCGCGGTGCAGATGTGCCTGGTGCTGGCGGGAATCCTGGTGTGGCTGCTGAATCCGCCGCTGCGGTCGGCGGCGAGCGACCGGGGCGCCGAGCGGGCCGTGCCGCGGCGGCAGTGGTTCGGTCCCGAATTCATTGCGCTGTGTGTCGGTGCGTGCGCGGCGATCTCGGTGCTGGCGGCCTCCGAGCTCACCCTCGTCGCGGCCGTCCGCACCGTCGGCGCGCAGCGGTGGCTCGGGCTCCTGATGGCCGTCTGGGGGCTCGGATCCGTGCTCGGCGGCCTGATCTACGGCGCGCTGCACCGGTCGATCTCGACCTACCTGCTGCTGGCCGCCCTCGGCGCGGTCACCGTGCCGCTGGCGTTCGCGAACGGCCCCGTCCTGCTGGGCGTGGCCGGTCTGATCGCCGGATTGTTCTGCGCCCCAACCATCGCCGCCTCGGTGAGCCGGCTCAGCCACATCGTGCCCGAGGGCGGGCGCGGCGAGGCCATCGGCTGGCACGGCGCCACCATGACCCTCGGCAACGGCATCGGCAGCTCGATGGCCGGTATCGCCATCGACGCGGGCGGATACCCGCTCGGCTTCGGTGTGTCCGCCGCCGTGGGAATCGGTTTCGGCCTAGGATTGGCCGTGCTGGTCGGTATTGTGACGCGCCGTCGCGCCGGACGCGCCGATAACGCCCGCGGCCGTACCATGGCCTCTCCGGTCTGAAATCCGAAGACCCGGGAGATAATCCGAACCGGTGTTCCCGGTGTCGTCGGCTTCGCCCGTTTTCCTCGGTGTGAAAACGCGCGTAGCAGTAGCAGAATTCGATACTGTCGAATACGCTTCGCCGCGGAGAAAATCTGCCAATGGAGGACGAGTGAGCACCCCGAGCACGCTGCAACGCGGAACCGGGGGAACCGAAGATCGGCGAACGGTACCCCTGTCGCAGCTGATCTACCTGATGGCCGAGCACGAGAGACTCGGCACGCATCGGCAGACGTTCCAGGCGGCGCCGATCAGCGGCGACACGCTGGTGCGCGGTTGTGCGCTGATCGCGGGTGGCCTGGTCGTGGTGGGTGCCATCTGCGCGACGGCCGGGACCTTGGTCGGCAGCGCCGCCGTCGGCGGGCTGGCGCTCGGCCCGGTGGCGGTCGCGGTGCTGCGCTGCCGGCGCAATCGGCGCCGCCGCGGGGCCCGGCTGGACCTGTTCGACCAGGGCATGACGGTGTATCGCAGCGGCGAGCAGATCGTGGCGTTCCGCTGGGAGGCCGCCGAGGTGCGCCAGCAGGTGATCCCGTTCCGGCAGGCCGACGCGCTGGCCACCGACTATTCGCTCACCGTCACCGGCCCCGGCGGCGCGCGTGCGGAATTCGACGAGGAGCTGTTCGTCGACGCCCGCGAATGGGGCCCGGCCATCCAAACCGCCGTCACCGCAACGCAATTGCCGAAGGTCGTCGCGGCCATCGATGCGGAGCAGACGGTGGAGTTCGGCGATCTCGCGCTCTGCCTGGACGATCTGCGCTTCGCGGGGCGGTCCTATCCGTGGGAGCAGGTGCAGACCATAGACTCGCGCGACGGCCTCGTCCGCATCAAGGTCTCCGGCCGGTGGGTCTCGCTGGTCCCGGTCGAATCCGTGCCCAACTTCTACATCTTCAACGAGGTCGCCGAGCGGCTCCGAATCGCCGCCGCCACAGCCTGATTCGGGTCAGTACATCATTCGCGGATCCAGGTAGTGCTTGAACTCCAGCAGATTGTTCGACGGATCGCGCAGCACGACGGTCAGGTGCTCCTCGGCGGTGCCCTCGAACCGGGTCGAGACGGGGGAGAAGACCGCGAGCTCGCGCAGCCGCACCAGGCGCAGCAGGCGATCGAAGTCCGCCCGCTCGCGGAAGGACACCCCGAAATGGCGCGGATACAACCGTGGGTCCGGGTCGATCCGGTCGGACAGGTGGCACACCACCTGATCGCCGAAGAAGTCCAGCGTGATCCGATCGTCGTAGCGGCGCGCCAGTTTCGCGCCCAGGCCCCGGACGTAGAACCGCTCGGCCTCGTCCAGATCGCGGGCCGGAATGGCCAGATGGAAGGCGTCGTGGGCGTCACGCATGGGTGGGCAGCTCCCGGTCGAGACGGGTGAAGTCGGTGAGGGTGTCGGCGCGCAGGCCCAGGCGCAGCGTCTCCAGCCCGATCACGCTGTCGGCGTGGATATTGCCGAGATTGGCCTGCGGGCCGAGTCTGTGTAGCAGATGCACCTGGAGCTCCTTGGTGGGCGCCTCGAACATGATGCGGTTGGTGTCGATGCCGGACTCGGCGATCTCCTCGATCAGCCCGATGCGCAGATCCCCGTTGGGGCGGCAGATTCCGCTGCGGCCGCTCTCGCGGGCCTCGGCGATCACCAGCCGCGCGCCCGCGTCGAGATCCTGCTCGATGAACTCGATCCACCGATTCGGCGGCAGCCGCTCCGAGCGCTCCGGGTCCTTGAAGCCGACCTCGGACACGATCTCGAACTCCCCGGCGAAGCGCCGGATGTGGCGGGCCTTCTCGTCGTTGGACAGCGCGATGGCGCCGTTGGAGATCTCCACCGTCCGCGCCCCCGCCCGATGACACAGCCGCGCCCACTCGCCGATCCGATCGCTGACCAGGAATTTCTCGAAAAGCGTGCCGCCGAAATAGAATTCGATGCCATTGCGGCGCAGCACCCGCGTCTTCTCGGCGATATGCGGGGTGACCAGGCAGGTGGCCCAGCCGAATTTGACGAAATCGATGAGATCGCCGTAGCTCTCGACGATGTCGGCGAAGTACGCGTCGGGCAGGCCGGGATCGATGACCATGGTCAGGCCGCGCCCGCGCGGTTTCGCCTCACGCACGGGCAGGCTCACGGTGTGGGGGTACATGGCATCTCCTTCATGTCGTCATCGCCTTGCCATTCCGGCGCGCTGTCCGCTCCGTCGTTCCGGCGTGCTCGTCATTCCTTGGTTCCGGCGCGCTGGTCATTTCTTGGTTCCGGCGTGCTGGTCATTTCTTGGTTCCGGCGTGCTGGTCATTTCTTGGTTCCGGCGTGCTGGTCATTTCTTGGTTCCGGCGTGCTGGTCATCTCTTGGTTCCGGCGTGCTTTTGGCCGGAACCGCAGCATCGGGCGCCCCACCAGCCACAGGCTCACCGGCAGTCGGCGCACCACCTCGGCCCCGGCGACCGCCAGCGCGAGCACACACAGATACAGCAGCGCCGTGCCCCAGCCGACGCCGAAAACCCGGTGGAGCCAAGGGATCACGGGGGCGAGCAGTTGCAGCATGAGCGGATGGATCAGGAATACGCCGAACGAGCGGTCCGAGCCGTAGCGCACGGCCCGCGCCAGCCACCGGTGCCCCTCGCGGCGCGCGGCCCACCACGAGCTCACCGTGTACAGCAGCGCGATGATCCCGACGAAGCACACCAGCAGGTGCGGCAGGAAGACATAGCTGGCCTGCCACGGCGGCATGCCCAGCCGGGTCGAGCGCAGATAGTCCCACTCCGACAGCGCCACGGCCACCACCGCACCGGCGACCAGCAGCGGGCCGAAGCGACGCACGGTCCGGTTCACCGCGTCGATGTGGCAGGCGGCGACCGCGCCGAGCAGCACATAGAACTGATACGGGAGGATGGTGACCGACAGATGGTCCCAGATGCCCGCGGCGACACCGGTCAGCGTCGGCGGATGCGCCAGCCACCACAGGCAACCCAGTTGCAGCGCCGCGCTCGCGGCCAGCAGCCACCGGTGCCTGCCCGCGGTCGCGCGCAGCACGCGCAGCAGCAGCGGGAACAGCACATACGCCTGCATGGTGACCAGCAGGAAGTACAGGTGATACCAGGCGCCGCCGGTGACGAGCTCGAAACCCAAGCGCCGCAGCGATTCCGCGGCGGTCTCCCGCTGTAGGCCCGCGCCGACGGAGTAGCCCCAGTAGATCAGCGACCAGGCCACGTAGGGGATGCCGACCAGCGCGAAACGCCTGCGCCAGAAGCGCAGTGCGGTAACCGGCCGGTCCGCGTACTGGTAGACGAGCACGAATCCGGTGAGCGCGAAGAACGCCTCGCGGGTGAAATGCAGCAGCACCAGCACGCCGTTGCCGGAAACGCTGCCGGGATCGGTGGATCCGCCGATCACATGCACCGCGATGACGCAGGCGAAGGTGAGGATCCGGAACAGATCGATCTGATGTAGATACGGCCGCAACGACTTTCGTGGCGCGGGATCGGCCGGCGCTTCGGCGGCGATGTCGACGGCGAGGCTCATCACGCCACCGCGGACCGCAGCCGGTGCCGCTGCACCTTTCCCGTCGCCGCGCGCGGAAAGTCGTCGACGACAAGGAATTCGACGGGACGTTTGACGCGGCTGAGCTGGTCGTCGCAGCGATATCGCAGGCCGCGCAGCAGGTTCGCGCGTTCGCGGTCGGTGCCAGGACGGTGGGCCGGGACGACGAATGCGATCGGGACGCTGCCGAGGATCGGATCCGCGCGGCCCACGACCACCGCGTCGCGCACGCCCGGATCGGCCACCAGCACCTCCTCGATCTCGCGCGGATACAGCAGCTCGCCGCCGCGGTTGATGACGTCGTCGGCGCGCCCGGCCAGGTAGAGGTAGCCCTCGGTGTCGCGGTGGCCGAGGTCGCCGGTGTCCAGCCAGCCCGCGGCGTCGAAGCGTTCCGCCGCCCGGCCGCCGAGGTAGCCGTCGATCACGGCGGTGCCGCGAATGTGAACGCGCCCAACGATTCCGGGCGGGACGGGCCGCCCCAGATCGTCCCGGATCTGCAGCTGGACCGCCACCGGCCGCCCGCACGAGCCGCGCGGCGCGGGGGTATCCAGATCGGTCGCGGTGATCTGGCTGGCCGCCTCGGTCATGCCGTAGCTCTCGACGATCGGTATGTCCGCCGCGGCCTCGAGCCGGGCGCGCACGGCCGCGGGCAGCGGCGCGGAGGCGGACCGAATGAACCGCAGCCCCGCCGGAACCACGGGCGGGGCCGCCCGCTCCGACGTCAACACCCCCAATATCGCCGGAACCGCATTGAGCCAGGTAATTCCCTTGTCCGCCAACAATTCCCAAAACCCGGTCGCATGAAATCGCCGGTCCAGTACCAGGCACGCCCCCGCCTCCAAGGTGGCCAGCAACGCCACCACCTCGGCATTGATATGGAACAGCGGCAGGCAGTTGTACCCCCGATCGCTGGGCCCGAGCTTATTGTGCTCGGCCACCGCCCTCGCCACATGCAACAACTGCTTCTCGGTAAGCCGCATGGCTTTGGGCGCACCGGTCGACCCGGAGGTAGCGAGTATGACCGAGCCCCCTTCCCGGCTCACCCCTTCCTGATCCCGGTGTGCCCCTTTCTGATCCCGGCGTGCTTTTGGCCGGGATCTCGCTGAGGATTCCGGCCAAAAGCACGCCGGAATCATGGGTAGGGCGGGATCGAATGCGTGCGCCAGATCAGTCCGGTCGCTCACGACCGCGCCGGGCTCCAGCGGAGCCAGCGTGCGGTGGCGTTCGGCGAGCGGGGCGTCGGGATCGACGGGGATGACACAGCGCCCCGCGGCCAGCAGTGCCAGGTAGACGGACGCGAAGGTGAGCGGGTCGGCGGTGTCGAGGACGACGCGTGCGCCCGGCGGCACGGAGTGGGCGTCCAGGTATCGGGACCACGTGTCCATGGCGGTGGCCGCGGCGGCGTAGCTGAGGGTGCGCTCGCTGCGTGCGTCCGCCAGGAACGGGTGCGCGGGCCGCTCGGCCGCGCGGGCGGCGATCAGAGTCGCCACGGTGGTCTCGGTTGCCCGGTTGTCGTGCGTCATCTGCTTCCTCGCGTCGGCCGTCACCCCATGGTTCCAACCGAGGCTGGGAATCGCCTCAGTGCATGCTCCGAAGCCACTGTGCCGCTTCGCAAATCGAATCGTAGCAGGTCACAGCGGGTGCGCGGGCCGCGATGCCGATCAGTGCACGAGGCCGTCGCGCCGGAAGTCTGTGAGCATGCGGTCGGCGATCCAGCGATGCCCGGCCGGTGTGGGGTGCAGGCGATCGGTCACGGTCGGGAACATCCAGTGCGCGGTGATCGGGTCGAAGACGGCGACGTGCGGGTCGGCGGAGCGCGCCGCGGACACGATGACCGCGTCGGTCGCCGCCGCCGCCTCCGAGGGCCGCCCCTTCGGGAACACCGTCAGCACACCGATGGCAGCGCCCGGGGCCTCGGCGTGGATCTGCCGGACGACCTGCCGCACGCTGTCGGTCAACTGCGCCGCGGGCATGCCGATGTCGTTGTACCCGGCCTGCACGATCACCACGGACGGGTGCGTGGTCGTCAGGTCGAGCTCGGCGAGCAGCTTCCGCATCGGCCCGCGCGCCCGCTGCCCGGGGGCCAGATAGCCCGCGCCCGGATCGGCGCTCACGACCGTCCGCCAGCCGAGCTGCTTGCCCAGGACCGCGGGCCACGCCTGATTCGCACCGTCGGCGCCGATGCCGTAGCTGATCGACGCGCCCACCACCGCCAGCACCGGCCGCGCCTGCGCCTTACCCGTCGAGCGCCCGGCCGTCGCCACGGCCACGATCGCGATGATGCCGACAACGACGGCGAGCAGTCCGATTTTCAGGGCGCGCCACACGCCGACAGTGTTCTGCGTGCCCCCGCGAAGGTCAAGAGGGTATGCGCCGCACCGAGAGCCGGGCACCAACGGATCGGCGATCGACCATCGACGGCCTGGCCTCGATCGCGGTGGTCGTTATCCGCTGACCGCATAGGGGCGCAGGCGGCGGGCGGCCTCGAGGATGCCGAGGATTCGGGAGCCGGGGAGGCCGATGGCGGCTCCGATGGCGGCGGGGGTCCAGGATTCGTCGGCGAGGGTGAGGACCTCGACGAGTTGTTCGACCGGGAGTTTGGAGAGCTTGCGCTCGGAGATCTCGCGGGCCACGGCCCGCACCTCGACCTCGGCGTCCATCCCGGCGCCTTCATCACCGTATTCGCCGTGGTAGGGGCCGGGGATGCGAGGGGTGTCGGCGGTGTCGTCGAAGGCCAGCTGGGTCGCGCGGTCGATGGCTGCTCGGGTGCGCGACGTCGCGGGGGCCTCCGACGGATGTTTGTCGGTGGCGTCCTCGGGCTCGGGGTGGGCCGGGCGGCGGGTGTAGGGGTGCTCGGCGGCGGCTTTACGAGCCGGAGGCTGAGATCCGTTGTGGTTGAGGGATTTCGAGCCGTCGTCCGGTGAAGCGGTAGGCAACGAGTAGTGGTAGCCGTTGTGTAGCGCGTCCGTGTGTGCACCATTACCGTTGCGCACCAACGGCTCTCGATGATCATTCCCGTTGTGGAGGGTTGTGGAGTAATCGTCCTCGACCGGCGAATCCGCCACGTGCTCATGGCCATTGACGGGCTGCCGCTCGTCTCGATCGGCTATGCGATGCAGGTACCCGTCGACAGCGTGGTCCTCGTGGCCGTTCACGCCGTGTTGCTCGTGCCCGTTGATCTCCCGGTGCTCGTGCCCATTGACACCGTGTAGCGCCGAAGGCCGTGCCGCCGTGGGGATTTCGCGGTCGATGTGGTCATCCTCGTCCAATGGCATGGCGATGACCGGCCCCGTCCCCCGGTCGACCACCGGAACCGCGTCGATCAGCTGTGCGTAGCGCGCGGATACCCAGGCGTGCAACCAGATCACGACGCCGACCATGACGGGGGCCACGGCGGCCTCGGCGGCGCGGGCGGGGGCGTGCGATACCAGGTGCGGGCCCGCGTTCAGGGCGATGGTGACCCCCAGCAGGGCCGTCTCCAGGAAAACGACCTTGCCCCGGGCGATTTCGCGGCCCCACCGGGCGGCCGTGGTCGCCACCACCATGATGGTGATGATCGGGATCGAGATCATGGCCTCGAAACCGTAGCTGAGCCAATACAGCGGGTCGGACATATCGCCGCTGGGCACCAGATTGTGCTGGACGTTGACCCCCGCCCACACCATGCCGAGCACCACCACGCCGATCAGCGCGCGCGAGGACCACTCGGCGCGGCGGTACAACTGCGCCAGGCGCGCATCGGGACTGGACACCCGGCGGCGGGCCGCCAGCGCCCTGCGGTGCCAGCGGGCGTCGGCGTCGTCGGCCCGGCGCAGGGCGCGCGCGACCCGCCGGTCGCGCCGTTCGGCGGACAGCTCGGCGGCCACGGCGCGGCGGCGCTGTCTACGGCGCTGGGCGCGAATCCATTCCGCGAGGTCGCGTTCGGCGGCGATCTCCGCCTCGGACAGTTCTTCCAGCAGTGCGGGGTCGGTCTGCAGCGGCAATTTGCCGCGCGCCGTCGCCACTCGCTGTGCCAGCGCGGCGATCTCGGTATTGCCGGTCGACTGGTCGTCGAGCATGGCGGGCCTTCCTGAGAGCAGGTATGGTGCCGTATGTCGGAGACCTGATTACTCGAACATATGTGTGATCGCAGTGAGAGTAATCCGTGACCTACTCGCGGTCAATGCTTTCGGCAATCAGTGCAGGGCGGTATGCCAGGCGACGGCCGCGGCGAGCGCTCCGGCGCCATTCAGCGACCAATGCAATGCGATGGGCGCGAGCAGACTTCCGCTGCGCCGCCGCAACCAGGTGAACACCACGCCCGCCCCGGCGGTGGCCACCACCGCGAGCGCGATTCCCGCGATCTGACCGGTCGTTCCGCCGCCGAGCAATCCGCTCAATCCGCGATTTCCGCTGGTCAATCCGAGCGACGAGGCGATATGCCAGAGTCCGAAAAGCAATGAGCCCGCGGCGAATACGCCGCGAGCGCCCCAGGCGCGGTCGAGCGTTCCGTGCAGGACGCCCCGGAATGCCAGTTCCTCCGGGATGGCGGTCTGCAGCGGGATGACGATCATCGACGCGATCAGCGCGCCGGAAATGGTGGCATAGCGGTCGGCGAGAAAGAACGGCCGCGTGATCGGCAGCAGTGCCCCGACGGCCACCGCGCCCAGCACGACCCCGATCGCGGCCAGCGCGTAGAGCGATCCGCGCCGCCACTGCCTCGGGTCGAGTCCCAGTTCGGCCCAGCCCAGCCCGCGGCGGCGCATCAGCGCGACGAGCGCGACGGCCGCCACCGGAACCGTGAGGATATTGGCCCACGCGGAGGTGAAGTGGGCAATGAGGTTGGTGCCCGCCAGCACGACGACGACCACGGCCACATCGATCCACGCATGCACCCGCGGGCGGGGGCCGGGCGCCGCCGAGGTCGGGGCCGTGTTATCGCTCCGAGACATTGCGGCCAGTCTACGTTCATTTGCCGCGCGTGTGCCGTGTCCGTCCTCTCACCCCCGGCGAATTGGGCCTTGCTCTATATGTATACGTCTACGTATAGTACCGAGCGGGGGACGGGTGATCCCCCTCGGCAATCGATGGAGGAGACATGACCACAGATCCGCAGCAGTCCGATGTGCTGGACCGGGTCCACGGCGACGCACCGGAGCCCGTGACCGACGGCCTCGAACAGATCGTGGTGAAGGACGGTCCCGGCGGCGCGCGGGCCAAGCGGTTCTTCGGGCGCTTCGTCGCCGAGACCCGCGACTACGCCAAGACCGGCGTCACGGTGATCCGCGTCTACCGCAGCCGCCGCGGCAAGTTCGTGGTGCAGCACCAGAGCTCGGACTGGTCGGACTTCTCGTCCCTGGCCAACTTCCCGGCCGACTTGCGCGCCTGGCGCAGCATGCTCGGCGTCGGCGACCCGCATTGGGGCGACTTCCAGGTCGACGTGGTCGATTCGCTCGACGAACTGGGCGGGGTGGTGCCGCCCAAGCTGTACCGCCGGGTCGTCGCCGCGATCGAACCGCCGCGGCTGGAAGACCTCGACATCTGACTCACTCGACGCCGGCGGCCCAGCCGTCCGGATCGGTCCACGCCCGCAGCGTGCGGGTGGTGCGGAAGCGGCGCGGCTCGCGGGTGACCGGATCGGTGAATTCCAGTGTGGTGGCGAGCAATTGGAGGGGACGGGTGAAATCGTCCACCGATCGGTCGGTGAGCTCGGGATAGAAGTCGTCGCCGAGAATGGGGATGCCGAGGCCGTTCATGTGCAGGCGTAGCTGGTGGGTGCGGCCGGTGTGCGGGATCAGCCGGTAGCGGCCGAGCCCGTCGCGCCGGTCGAGCAGTTCCACGCGGGTCTCGGCATTCGGCTCGCCGTCCACCTCGAAGGCCCGGATGATGTTGCGCTCCTTGACGATTCGGCTGCGAATCGTCAGCGGCAGCGTCAGCTCCGGATCGAAGCGGGCGATCGCCTCGTACTCCTTGTACACCCGGCGCTGGTGGAACATCGTCTGATACGCCCCGCGCCGGGCCGGATTGATCACGAACAGCACCAGGCCCGCGGTGGCGCGGTCGAGTCGATGCGCGGGTATCAGGTCGGGCAGGTCCAGATCGCGGCGCAACCGCACCAGCGCGGTCTGCAGAATGTGCTGCCCGCGCGGGATCGTGGACAGAAAATGCGGTTTGTCGACCACGAGCAGATCGTCGTCGCGATGCACCACGGTGATCTCGAACGGCACCTCGGTTTCGCGCGGTAGGTCGCGATGGAACCACACCGCGCCGCCCGGCACATAGGGGGCGTCGGGCGCGATCGGCCCGTCCAGATCGACGACGCCGCCCTCGGCCAGCAACCGATCGATCCGCTCGGCCGGGACCCGCGGCAGCCGCTCCACCAGGTGATCGCGAATCGTGGCCCAGCCGCCGTCCTCCGGCAGCCGCACCCGGGCCGGATCCAGTCCGTGCCGCTTCGCCAACGGCGGCTTCTGCCTGCGTCTCATCTCCAGCAAGGCTAACGGTTTGCTCCGAGCGCACGCGATTCGGCCGAGCCGGTCGGGACCGACCGGCCGATTCCGACGCGTGGCGGCTAGACCGTGCAGGGCAGCATCGCGATGCCCGCCACCGTGCACTCGGCCTCGCGGGTCAGCTTCCAGGTGCCGTCGATCTGCTTCCAGGACAGCTGGAAATGCCACGGCTCGTAGCCGTCGATGGAGGTCTGCAGGCCCGCGGTGAGTTGATCGCCGTCCACGGCGACCGGGCCCTGCACCTCCCAGCGGAAGCTCGGCGGCGCGGCGGCCATCACGGTGCCGACCTGGTCCACCAGCGGCAGACCGGCCTCGCCCGCCTCGAGTTCGTTGGCCCGGGCGCTGCGCGAGGCGCCCGTGTTCAGCACGAGTTGCAGCTTGGATTGCAATTCGCCGACGCCGGGGGCGGCGGCGTGGACGGGGGCGACGACCGGCGCGGCCAGCGCCGTGCCGGTCCCGGCGACCGTCCCGGTGACGACGGCGGCGGACAGGGCGAACGCCGCGACGGCGGCGCGGAACTTGCTCGTGTTCATGGGTGTGTCCATTCCTTTGCTGGCGTGTCGGGCCGCTCGCGGGTCGTGCGTCCACGGGCTGGCCCCACGAAGCAATATAAGGTAAGCCTATGCAAAGCTAGGTAACGCTTACTTTTGCGGTGGCCGGAATCACAGACGGGAGCATCCGTGGACACACTGGTCGTAGTCGGCGCCGGGCCGAAGGCCATGGCCGTGGCGGCGAAGGCGCACGTGCTGCGGGGGCTGGGTCTGCCCGCGCCGCGGGTGGTGGTCGTGGAATCCCATGCGGTGGGCGGCAATTGGCTGCCCGGCGGCGGCTGGACCGACGGGCAGCATCGGCTCGGCACCAGCCCGGAGAAGGACGTCGGCTTTCCGTATCACTCCACCTGGGCGCGCGGGCACAATCGCGCGATCGATGCCGCGATGCGGGCGTTCAGCTGGACCTCCTTCCTGGTCGAGCGGGGCACCTACGCGGAGTGGATCGATCGCGGCCGACCGAATCCGCATCACCACGTCTGGGCCGCCTACCTGCAGTGGGTGGCGGCCACCTCCGGTGTCGAACTGGTTCTCGGTGCGGTGCGGCGCATCTCGCCCGCCGCGGGCGGCTGGGTGGTGTCGGTGGCCGAGCCGGACGGCTCCGTCGCCGACATCGATGCCGACCGGTTGATGATCACCGGCCCCGGCGACAGCCGCCGCGCCCTGGCCGATCACCCGAAGGTGCTGAGCATCGCGGACTTCTGGGAGCTGGCGGGCAATCGCCGCCTCCCGGCCTCCTCGCGCGCCGCGGTGATCGGCGGCGGCGAGACGGCCGGATCCGCGATGGACGAGCTGGTTCGCCACGACGTGCTCTCGGTATCGGTGATCTCGCCCAACGCCACCATCTACACCCGCGGCGAAAGTTATTTCGAGAACGCGCTTTTCAGCGACCCCACGCGCTGGTCGGGACTGAGCGCCGACGAGCGCCGGGAGGTCATCCGGCGCACCGATCGCGGCGTGTTCTCGGTGCGGGTGCAGGAAAGCCTGCTGGGGGACAACCGGGTTCAGCACGTGCGCGGGCGGGTGGTGCGGGTGGCCGACCACGGGGACGCCGTCGCGCTCACGCTGCGCAACGAGCTGCGCCCGGATCGGACGCTCACCTTCGATCTGGTGGTCGACGCCACCGGCGGGCAGCCGCTGTGGTTCCTGGAGCTGTTCGATTCCGATGCTTTGGATTTGCTGGAACTGGCGGTCGGCGGCCCGCTCACCCAGGCGCGGCTGGAATCGGCCATCGGCTACGACCTGTCCGTCACCGGCCTGGACGCCCGGCTGCATCTGCCGAATCTCGCTGCGCTGGCGCAGGGTCCGGGCTTCCCGAACCTCAGTTGCCTGGGCGAACTCTCCGATCGCGTGCTCCGGCTGGCGCCGCGGCAGCTGCGGTCCGCGGCCGGGGAACTTGCCACCGCGCGGCAAGGATAGGTTAGGCTCAGCTTAGTTAACTGGAGGTTGTATGCGTATCGTGTCGTTCGGTTACCAGACCTGGGGCCGGAAAACTCTGCAGGCCCTGATCGATTCCGGTCACGAGGTGGTGCTGGCCGTCACCCATCCGACGAGTGCCGAGTCCTACCGGGCGATCTGGAACGATTCGGTCGAGGAGCTGGCACGCGAGCACGGCATCCCGGTGCATCTCACCGAGCGGGCCGACGCCGAGACCATCGACCTGGTCAAGCGCGCCGAGCCGGACCTGATCGTGGTCAACAGCTGGTACACCTGGATGCCCGCCGAGCTGTACAACCTGCCGCCGCACGGCACGCTGAACCTGCACGATTCGCTGCTGCCGAAGTTCACCGGGTTCTCGCCGGTGCTGTGGGCGCTGATCAGCGGTGAGTCCGAGATCGGCCTGACGATCCACCGGATGGACGAGGGCCTGGACACCGGCGATATCCTGGTGCAGCACGCACTCGCGGTGGGCCCCAACGCAACCGGGACCGAGCTGGTGCGGGCGGGCATGGAGCTCATTCCGGGCGCGCTGCGCGAGGCCCTGACCGCCATCGAGACCGGGACCGCGGTGTGGCGGCCGCAGAACAAGGCCGAGCGCACCTACTTCCACAAGCGCTCCGACCGCGACAGCCGCATCGACTGGTCCTGGCCCGCAACGGATCTGGAGCGTTTCGTGCGCGCGCTGTCGGAGCCGTACCCGCGCGCCTACACCCACTACCGCGGGCAGCGCGTCGAGGTGCTGGCCGCGACGGTGTCGCAGGCCCGCTACGGCGGCACCGTAGGCCGGGTGATCGTTCAGGAGGGCGGCGGCGCGGTGGTGTGCGGTCCGGACGCCTATCGCGGCGGCAATCACGGGCTGGTGATCACCCGGGTGCGCACCGCGGACGGCCGCGAGCTCGACGGCGCCGAATTCTTCGCCCGCGGTGGGTATCTCACCGATTCGCCCGAGTAATCCTCTCGTCAGTAGCGCAGGAGCCCTGTCATGCCAGCAAGTCTCGGGTGGGTCCGGCAGTTCCACAAGCCGGCCTCCGCCGCCCTTCCGCCCCTGGTGATCTGCCCGCACGCCGGTACCGGCGCCTCGGCCTACCGGGCCTTCTCCAAGGCGTGCAGCGAGCACTTCGACGTGGTGATCTTCCAGTACCCCGGCCGCCAGGACCGCGCCCGCGAGCAGGCGCTCACCACGGTGCCCGAGATCGCGCGCGGCGCGCTCGCCGATTACCTTGCCTCCCCGCATCATCGGGGCCTGCCGCTGACCGTGTTCGGGCACAGCATGGGCGCGATGGTCGGCTTCGAGCTGGTGCGCGCGGCGGAGGCGGCGGGCGTGCAGGTGCGGCTGCTGGCGGCCTCGGCCGCGGTGCCGCCGTGGCGGGTCGCCGAACTGCCGCCGCATCCGAGCGAGGACGAGCAGATCCTCGATCACCTGACGGCCCTGGAGGGTACCGGCGCGGAGGTGCTGGCCAGCCGCGAGGTGATGCGCATGGCGCTGCCCGTGGTGAAGGCCGACTACCGGGCCTTCGACGACTACACCTGTGCCCGGGATATCAAGGTGCGGGCCAGAATTGCGGCACTGGGCGGCGCGGAGGACCCGTACGTGACGCCGCGCGACCTGTACGGCTGGGCCGACCACAGCGCGCAGGAGCTCGAGGTGACCGTCTTCGACGGCGGGCACTTCTATCTGAACGACAATGTCGCGGGCATCGCCGAACTGCTCGCGCCCGAGCCGTCCGCCGTCCGATGACGGGAGCGAACGACCCGATCGTGGTGTCGGGCATGGCGATCGAGGCGCCCGGCGGGATCGATACCCCGGCGGCGTTCTGGTCGGCCCTGGCGCAGGGGCGCGAGCTGATCGGCCCGTTCCCGCGCGACCGCGAGTGGCCGGTGGACCGGCTGCTGTCGCTGCATCGCCTCGAGGGCTGGTCCAAGGTCTGCGACGCGGGCGGATTCCTGGACGAGGCAACCGAATTCGATCCGCTGTTCTTCGGCATCACGCCGCGCGAGGCGGTGGCGATGGACCCGCAGCAGCGGGTCGCGATGCGGGTGGCCTGGCGGGCGCTCGAGCACGCCGGAATGAATCCCGGTGCGCTGGCCGGTGCCGAGGCGGGCTGCTTCATGGGGGTGTCGATCGCCGAGTACGGCCCGGCCGCCGCGGCGATCACCGAGCACAGCGGATATCGGGTCACCGGAACGGCGCTCGGCGCGGTCGCGGGCCGGATCTCGCACGGGCTGGGCCTGATCGGGCCGTCGCTGAGCGTGGACACCGCCTGCGCCTCGTCGCTGTCGGCGCTGCATCTGGCCGCGAACGCGGTGCGCGACGGGGAGTGCGAGTGGGCGCTCGCCGGGGGCGTCTGCGTCATGGGTTCGCCCGCAGCGTTTTTCGAATTTTCCAAGAACAATGCGCTGTCCTCGGACGGGCACTGCCGCTCCTACGCCGCCGACGCCAGCGGCACCCTGTGGGGCGAGGGCGCCGGAATCGTGGTGGTGGAGCGCGAATCCCGCGCCCGCGCCCTGGGCCACCGCGTCTACGGCCGGGTGCTGGCCACCCGGATCAACCACAACGGCAGGGGCGCGCCGCTCGCGGTGCCCAGCGCCGCGGCACAGCAGCGGCTCATCGAGAACACCCTCGCGGCGGCCGGTATCGACGCCGACCGGGTGGGCCTGATCGAGGGGCACGGCACCGGCACGCCGGTCGGTGACCCGCTGGAGCTGACCGCGCTGGCCCGTGTCTACGGTGCGCCGGACCGCGAGCGGGGGCCGCTGCTGGGTTCGGTGAAGACGAATGTCGGTCACGCCCAGGCGGCCTCGGGGCTGCTGGGCCTGATCAAGGTGCTGCTGTGCGGCGCGCACGGACAGATCGCGCCGAGCCTGTTCGCCGACAACCCCACCGCCGCGGTCGACTGGGACGCGACGAGCCTGCGGCTGGCCGCCGAGCCGACGCCGTGGGAGCCCGTGGACGGCGTGCGCTACGGCGCGGTGTCGTCGTTCGGGGTCGCCGGGACCAATGCGCACGCGATCCTCGCCATGCCCGTTCTGGAGGAAGAACATGTCTGAGTACCGGCTTCCGGACGGCACCGTCCCCGTGCTGCTGTCCTCGGACACCGCCGACGGGCTGCGGACCGAGGCCGCGCGGCTGCTCGACTACCTGGAGGCGCACCCCGCCGTGACCCCGGATCCGGTGGCGGACATGCTGTTCCGCACCCGGACCGCGCGACGGCAGCGGGCGCTGGCGGTGGTCACCACCCGCGCCGAACTGATCGACGTGCTGCGCGCCGTGATCGCCGGGACCGAGCATCCCGCGCTGGTGGCGGGCACGGCGTCCGCGCGGCGGGTCGCCTTCGTGTTCCCGGGGCAGGGCAGTCAGCGGCCGGGCATGGGACGGCTGTATTACGAACTGTCCCAGCACTATCGGGACGAGGTGGACGCCTGCGCCGAGGTGCACCGCGAACGCTACGGGCACGTGCAGCCGCTGCACTACCTGCGCGGCGACGAGGGCGGGTACCGGGACGAGGTCTGGGAGGTCCAGCCCGCCTTGATGTTCCACATGGCCGGGCTGGCCGCGCTGTGGCAGGCGGCGGGGGTGCGGCCCGCCGCGACCGTCGGGCACAGCCAGGGTGAGCTGGCCGCGGGCTGGGTGTCCGGGGTGATGACGCGCCGCGACGCGGTGCTCGCGGTGACCGAGCGGGCGCTGCTGGTCGACAAGCTTTCTCCGCGTGGCTATTCCATGGCGGTGCTGGGCATGGACCGGGAGAGCTGCGAGGCGCTGCTCGCGCGCCGGTCCGGCTGGGCCGAGCTGGCGGTGATCAACTCCCCGCACATCCTGGCCGTGTCCGGCGATCGCGACACCATCGTGGGGCTGGTCGCCGACGCCGGGGCGCGTGGCTATTTCGCCAAGGAGATCCGGGTCTCCTACCCCGCGCACACCTCGCTGGTGGCGGAGCTGCGCCGCGGATTCCAGACCTTCCTGGACGGCGAGATGAGCGCGCCGACCTTCCGGGCGAGCGACATTCCCTGCTACGGGGCGACTCTCGGCGAGGCGATCACGCCGGAGCTGGTGCACGAGGACTACTGGTACTGGAACCTGCGCAATCGGGTCCGGTTCGACCGGGCCGTGGTCGCGGCCGCCGCCGACGGCATCGACACCTTCCTCGAGGTGTCCGAACATCCCATGCTGCAGTTGGCGATTCAGGAGAACCTGACGCTGGTGCCGCAGGATCCGGCCCTGCCGCCGCGCGATTTCCGGGTGCTCGGCACCTCGCTGCGCACCGCCACGGGCCTGAGCGAATTCGCCCGCAATCTCGCCACTCTCGCCGTGCTCGACCTGAATTACGACTGGCAGGCGCTGCGCACCGCCGACACGGTGCGGCCGCCGCTGCCCGATTTCCCGCACACGGTGATGGGTCGTCAGCGGCTGTGGCTGGCACCGGGAAGCGCTGCGGCGGAGCAGCTTTCGCTGCCGTCGCAGCGTCGCCCGCAGCGGTTGGCCGAGGAGTGGATCCGGCTGGATCGCCGCGGCCTGCTGCCGCCGCGGCGGATGCTGGTGGTCGATCACACCGGCCGCTGCGCCGAACTCGCCGCCGCCGTGTGCACCGCCGCGCACAATCACGGCGGCTCGGCCTGGCTGTCCGGCGACACCACCGCCACCGACATCGATACCGTCGTGGTGCTGCTGCCCGAATCGGCCGAGACCGACGAACCGCGCGCGGTGGACGAACTGGCCGAATTCTTCGGCGCCCCCGACTGGTTGCCCGATCTGACCGGTGTGCGCGACTGCTGGCTGCTGACGGTCGGCGGCGAGGCGGTCACCGCGGACGATCCCGCGCCCCATCTCTTCCACGGCGCGGTGGCGTCCGGGTTCCGCTGCGTCGGCATGGAGCAATTGGGTACCGCGTTCCGGCACCTGGATCTGGCTGCGGGACAGACGGATGCGAGCGTGGCCGCGGCGATCGTGCGCGCCCTGCACATCAAGGAGGAACCGGAACTCGCGCTGCGCGGCACAGCGGTTTACGCCAAGCGGCTCGAGATCGACGGCGGGCACGCGGGCGACGCGGGCGCGCAGAACCTCGAGCACGTTGTAATCATCGGCGGCACGGGCACACTCGGTGTGAAGTTCTGTGAACACTATGCGCGCCTGGGCGCGCGGCGCATCACGCTGGTGAGCCGGTCCGGCCGGACCCGGGCGGTGGAGCGGAAGCTGGCGGGGATCCGCACCGACACCGAGATCGTCGTCACCGCCTGCGATGTGAGCGATCCGGTGGCCGCGGCGGAGTTCGCGGCGACGCTGGCGCAGCGCCCGGCGAGCCTGATCATGCACGCGGCGGTGAACTATGTCCGTGCCGAGCTGGCCGAGGTCACCGCCGAGAAGATGCGAAACATGGCCGGTTCCAAGATCTTCGGCACCGCGCACCTGCTGCGCGAGCTGCCGCGCACCCCGGACTGCCGGATCGTCCTGTGCTCCTCCATCGCCGCGACCTTCGGCGGTCGCGGACAGATCCTGTACGCCGCGGTGAACCGCATGCTGGACGTGCTGGCCCGGCGGCTGCGCGCGGACGGTGTCGACGCCGTCGCCGTCCAGTGGGGCCTGTGGGACCTGGCGGGCCCGCTGCACGCGGTCGGCGTCGAGCCGGTGGAGGCCGCCGGTGTGGTCGCCATGGCGGCCGACGACGCCTTGACCGTCGGCCTCGCCGAGCACGCCGATTTGCCCGGCGCGGGCAATCGGCTGGTCGCTGCGGCGGAGTGGGCGGACGTGCGGGCGATCATCTCGGCGATCGGGTACGGGCCGCTGCTCGAGCGTGTGTGCGTTGCGGAAGCTAGTGGTGCGGTGGGCGAGTCCGGTTCGGAATCGGCGGGCGCGTCGAGTGTGGATTCCGGCCAAAAGCACGCCGGAATCATGGAGGCGCAGGCCGGAATGGCTGGGGCGCAGGCGGGTATGGCGAGCGCTGAGTGCGGAACGACGGTCGCCGCAGCGAATGGTGGTGCGTCGCTGGCGGAGCGGGTGCGGTTGGAGCTGGGGAAGGTGATGGGGGCCGAGGGGGCCGAGGCGCTGGATGGGTCGGTGCCGCTGGTTGCTCTGGGGCTGGATTCGTTGCAGGCGTTGGAGTTTCGTAAGCGCGTGCGGGCCGAGCTGGATAGGGAGCTGCCGGTGGCGGCGATTCTGGGCGGTGCGTCGCTCGACGATGTCGTGCGGTTGATGGCCGGGAATCGGGCGTGAGTCGTCGATGAGTATTTCAGGGAGCGAGATCTCGATGTCCAACGATGCCAAGTCCGTGCTGGACCGGCGCAGGGAACTGCTGCGGCGGCGCATGGCCGAAAGCGGCGTCGCCACCGCGGTATCCGCCCCGGCGATGCCGGGGCGGCGCGCGGGGGAGCGGGCCCGTCTGTCGGCGGGACAGCGCCGGATGTGGTTCCTGCAAACCCGCGGTCCGCGCGACACCACCCTCAATATCTGTGTCGCCTACCGGCTTTCGGGCGCGCTGGACCCGGAGCGGCTGCGCGCGGCGGCGCAGGCGGTCATCGCCCGGCACGAGATTCTGCGCACCACCTACGGTCTCGGCGACGATGGTGAGCCGTATCAGATCCTGCGCGACGACCTGACGCCGTCGTGGGAGACGCACGATCTGCGCGACCTGCCGGAGGCGAGCCGCGGGCGGCGGCTGGAGGTGCTGGCGCGCCGCGAGTTCGGCCGCCCGTTCGATCTGGCGTCGGAATCGCCGCTGCGGCTCACCCTGGTGCGCACGGGGGACGACGAGTTCGCGCTGGTGCTGGTCGCGCATCACATCTGCTGGGACGACGACTCCTGGGCGGTGTTCTTCGGCGAACTCAATGCCGCCTATCGCGGCGCCGAACTCCCCGCTCTCCCCGGCCAATTCGCCGATATCGAGGACACCGCGGGCACCGAGGCCGAGCTGGAATTCTGGCGGCGCACGCTGCGCCCGCTCCCGGAACCGCTGGAGCTACCCGGCCGCGCCGCCACCGCGTCCGCCCAGGCCGACCTGCGCCGGTACCCGATTCCCCCGGACCTGGTCGAACGGGTGGAGGGCTTCGCGCGCGAACACGCCGCCTCCCCGTTCATGGTGCTACTGGCCGCCTGGAATGCGGTGATCCACCGCTACACCGCCGCCGCCGACTTCCTGGTCTCGGTGCCGACCACGGTGCGGCGCACCGCGCTCGCCGAGACGCTGATCGGCTACTTCGGCAATACCCTGCTGCTGCGCGCCCCCATCGCGGCCGACGACACCTTCGCCAGCTTCGTCGCGACGGTTCGGGAGACCTGCCTGGGTGCGTTCGCCCACCAGGGCATCGGCATCGATCGCGTGGTGCGCGAGGCGAATCCGGAGCGGCACGGCGGTCGCGACGGCCTGGAGCAGCTGGTGCGGCTCGGATTCGCGGTGCGCAAGACCGCCGACGGCTTCGACCTGCCCGGCGTCGCCTCCGCCCAACTCGAGCTGGGCAGCCCGGTCGCGCAGGTGCCGCTGGGCCTGACCGTCGTGCTGGAGCCCGGCCGCGCCCACCTCGAGGCCGCCTACCGGACCGGCGAGCTGGAATCCACACTGGTGGAACGGATGCTGGCGCACTATGTGCGGCTGCTGGACAGCGCGCTGGCCGCCCCGCACCGGCGGCTGGCCCACCTGGACATGCTCGGCACCGCGGAACGCGTACGCGTGCTGGCACATTCGCACGGCGAACTCGTCGTCGCCGCACCGACCACGATGGTCGCCCTGTTCGAGCACACCGTGGCGACGCGGCCCGATGCGGTCGCGCTGGTCGCGCCGGACACCGGAGTCGAACTCGACTACGCCGCACTGAACGTGCGCGCGAACCGCTTGGCGCACTGGCTGATTCGGGCTGGGATCGGCCCCGAGGACATTGTCGGGCTGCGGCTGTCGAATTCGGTGGAGTTCGTGGTCGCCGTGCTGGGTGTGCTGAAGGCCGGGGCGGCGTATCTGCCCATCGATCCGGCCTATCCGCAGGACCGCATCGACTACCTGGTGAACGACGCGCGGCCGCGAATCGTGCTGGGACGCACCGAATTCGATGAGGCTGAGCGGGACGCTACCGGCCTGTCCGAGGCCGATCCCGCCGACGCGGACCGGATTCGGCCGCTGCGCCCGCACAATCTGGCCTACGTCATCTACACCTCCGGCTCCACCGGGAAGCCCAAGGGCGTCCCGGTGCCGCATCACGCCATCGCCGAGCACCTCGAGGGATTCGCCGCGCAGTGGGGGATGACCGCCGAGGACCGGCTGCTGCAGTCGTCGTCGGTGAGCTTCGACGCGTCGCTGCTGGACATCTTCGTCACCTTCACCGTCGGCGCGCGGCTGGTCGTCCCGAAACCCGATGCGTACCGGGATATTCCGTACGTCGCGGACGTGATCACCCGGTGCCGGGTGACGGTATTGCACATGGTGCCGTCGATGCTCAGCACCTTCCTGCTGCTGCCGGAGGTGTCGCAGTGGCGGGCGCTGCGGCACGTGCCGGTCGGCGGCGAGGCGCTGCCGGGCGAGGTCGCCGACCGGTTCGCCACCGTCTTCGACGCCGAGCTGCGCAATCACTACGGGCCGACCGAGGCTGTGGTGTGCGCGACGCATATGCCGGTGGAGGGACCGCAGGGCACCAGCATCGTGCCGATCGGCGTGCCCAACCGGAATGTGTACGCCTATCTGCTCGACGAGTCGCTGCAACTGGTGCCGGACGGGGTGGTCGGCGAAATCTATTTGGGCGGTGGGCAACTCGCGCGCGGGTACTTGAATCGCCCCGGGCTGACGGCGGACCGATTCGTGGCGGACCCCTTCGGGGAAATGAGAGGTGCCTCCGGCGAAGGAGGAATGAGAGGTGCCTCCGGCGGAGGAGGAATGCGGGGATCGCGCCTGTACCGCACCGGTGACCTGGCTCGTCGCAATGCCGCCGGTGAGATCGAATTCGTCGGTCGCGCCGACGAGCAGGTGAAGGTGCGCGGCTTCCGGATCGAGCTGGGCGAGGTCGAGGCCGCCGTCGCCGCGCACCCGGCCGTCGGCCACTGCGTGGTGATCGCGGTGCGCGACGAGGCCGTAGGGGCCATGCTGGCCGCCTATGTGGTGCCCGCCTCCGGGGCCCGGGTGGACCTGGACGAGGTCCGCGCCCGCGCCGCCGCCACCCTGCCGGACTACATGGTGCCGTCGGCGTTCGCGGAGATCGAGGAGATCCCGCTGACCGTGCACGGCAAGCTCGACCGCCGCGCGCTGCCCACCCCGGAACGCGCCGTCTCGCACCGGTATCGGGAGCCGGCCACCGCCACCGAGGCGCGGCTGGTGACCCTGTTCGAGCGGATCTTCGACCGCGACGGCATCGGCGCCGACGACTCGTTCTTCGAACTGGGCGGGCATTCGCTGCTGGCGACCCGGCTGATCGTGCTGATCCGCGCCGAATTCGGTGTGCGGCTGGATGTGCGGGCGCCGTTCGACACCCCGACCGTCGCCGGGCTGGCGGCGCTGATCGAGGCCGCTCCGGCCGACGTCGCCCCGGCGCAGCCCGCGCTGGCGAGACAGGCTCGCCCGGAACGGATTCCGCTGTCGCATTCGCAGCTGGCGCTCTGGTTCCAGCGAAAACTGGAGGGGCCCAGCCCGATCGGCAATATCCCCTTCGCGGTGCGGCTGGACGGCCCGATCGATCCGGCGGCGCTGACCGCCGCGCTCGGCGATGTGGTGCACCGGCACGAGGGACTGCGCACCGTCTTCCCGGAGGACGGCGGCGTGCCGTATCAGCACATCCTGCCGCCCCAGCCGGTCGAGGTCCCGGTCACGGTGCTCGACGACGCGGGCCGGTTGACCGCCGAACTGGACGCGGCCGGACGCCACTGCTTCGCGGTGGAGACCGAACTGCTGATCCGCCCGCATCTGTTCGTGCTGGACGAGCGCACCCACGTGCTGTCGCTGCTGGTCCACCACCTGGTCGCCGACCACTGGTCGTTCCGGACCATTCTCGACGACGTGGCCGCGGCCTACGCCGCCCGGGCGGCCGGGGTCGCGCCGCAGTGGGCCCCGCTGCCGGTCGACTACGCGGATTACGCACTGTGGCAGCGGAATTCGGCCGAGGCCGGGGCGGCGCACCTGGACTACTGGCGCGATCGACTCGCCGGAATGCCGGAGGAGCTCACCGTGGCGACCGACCGGCCCCGCCCGGCGGTGCTCGGCAAGAACGGCCACGTCGCGCCGTTCACGATTCCCGCCGATCTGCGCCGCGCACTCGGGGCGCTGGCCGAACAGGCGGGCGCCTCGGAATTCATGCTGTACCAGGCGGCCGTGGCCACGCTGCTGCACAAACTCGGTGCGGGCGTGGACATTCCGCTGGGCACGCCGGTCGCCAACCGGGTCGATCCGGCCGCCGCCGATCTGGTCGGCCTGCTCGCCAATATGGTGGTGCTGCGCAACGACCTGACCGGTGATCCCACGCCGCGCGCTCTGCTGCGACGGTCGCGCGATGTGGCCCTGGACGCCTACGCCCACCAGGAGGTGCCGATCGAGCGGGTGGTGGAGGCGCTGAACCCGCCCCGCTCGCGGTCGCGAAACCCGTTGTTCCAGGCCATGATGCACTTCCGCGAGGAGGACTGGGCGGCGGCCGGGCTGCGGCTCGGCGCGGCGACGGTGACGGTGCTGCCGCTGGACTTCGACATCTCGCTGCTGGACCTGAGCATCAACTTCTTCGCCGGTGCCGACGGCGGTTTCGACGCGAGCGTCATCGTCAACGCCGACCTCTACGATCCGGCGACCGCGGAGTCCTTCGCGCGCCGCATGATTCGGGTGCTGACCGCGTTCGCCGAGCAGCCGGACCTGCCGGTGAGCGAGCTGGACGTGCTGACCGGCGACGAGCGGCGGCGGCTCACCGGCGAATGGGCCACGGGCGTGGAGCCTTCCGAGGTCTCGAGCGTGGCCGGGCTGCTGCGCCGCGGCCGCGACGTGCCGCAGGTGCGGACCGCGCTGCGCTGCGACGGCCGGGCGATCACCTACCGCGAGCTGTTCGACGAGGCCGCGCGTGTGCCCGGCGGATACGACGGCGACACCGCCACGATCGACGGCGTCGTCCGGTTACTCGCGGCACTGGATCAGGGACTCGAACTGCCCGGTGGCACGGTGCGATTCGAACCGCATGCGATGGCCGTAGCGGCCGCCGATCGCCGGGCGCTGGCCGCCGAACGCCGCACCGTCTCCGGCGATCGCGCCTTCGGGTCCGCGGACGTCCGGCTGATCGCCGCCCCCTGGGGCAGTGCGGAGATCGCCGTCGAACTGCTCGCGGCCGTGGCCGACGGGGCCACGCTCGTGCTGGCCACCGAGGCGCAGCGGGAGGATCCGGTGGTGCTGGTGGAGCTGATTCGAGAGCACGCGGTCACGCACGTGGTGGCCGACCCCGCGACGCTGGCCCGATTCGTGCACACCGGCGTCTCGGTGCTGCCGTCGGTGCTGCGTTGGGACGTGCTCGGAACCTCCTGGCCCGCAGCGCTACCCGACCTGCTGCCCGCGCTGGCGGCCGACTCCCTGGCGACGTTCTCCTATCGCGTGCCCGGCTACGCGGGCGCGGTCGCGCGGGGCGCGCTCGATGCGACGGCGCGGGCCCGGCCCATTCCCGGTGCGCGCGTGCTGGTTCTGGACGAGCGGGGAAAGCCGGTGCCGCCCGGCGTCTTCGGCGACGTGTACATCGGTGGTGCCGCCCTCGCGACCGTCTCGGCCGGTGACGTCGTTCCCGATCCGTGCCTGCCCGACGAGCGGCTGCTCCGTACCGGCGACCGCGCCCGGTGGAGCGCGGAGGGCCGGTTGTCGTTCGCCACCAACGATTCCGAGGCCGTCGCGCCGCGGCAGCTCTCCGGGGCAGCCGGCGGTGACAGCGAGACGGAGCGGCGGCTCATCGCGCTCCTCGAGGAGCTGCTGGAGATCGAGGATGTGCGGGCCGACGACAACTTCTTCGCCCTCGGCGGGGACAGCGTCATCTCCATCCAATGGTCGGTGCGCGCCAACGAGATCGGCCTGCCGCTCTCGCCCCAGCTGGTGTTCGAGCAGATGACCATCGCCGATCTCGCGGCGGCGGTCGACGACGCGGTGGCCGCCGCGGGGGGCGGCACCGAAACCGACTGCGCGCCGGTCGAATCGGCGGCGCCCGAGGCGAATCTGTCGGGCCTGAGCGATGATGCGCTCGCCGCCCTCGGCTCGGCCTGGAAGGCGGCCCGATGACCTCCGGTGTGGATCGTTCGGCGCCCGCGGAGATCCAGGACGTGCTGGCGCTGAGCCCGTTGCAGGCGGGCCTGTTCTCGCTGGCGCGGCTGGCCTGCGACGGCGTCGACCTGTACTCGATGCAGTTCGTCATCGATATCGGCGGGCCGCTGGACACCGCCCGGCTGCGGCGCAGCGTGGCGGCGCTGCTGGAGCGGCACCCCAACCTGCGGGCCTCGTTCTGGGACCGGGATCTGCCCCGGCCGGTACAGATCGTGCCCACCCGGGTGGACCTGCCGTGGACCGAGATCACCGCGGCGGCAGCGGAATTCGACGCCATCGCGGAGGCCGACCGGCGGCGCAACTTCGATCTCGCCCGGGGGCCCGCGCTGCGCGTCACCCTGGTGACCCTGCCCGACGCCCGCCGCCGGATGATCCTCACCGCGCACCACATCCTCATGGACGGCTGGGCGGTCGCGGTGTTCTTCCGCGAACTGATCGCGGTGTACCAGGCGGGCGGGACCGCCGCGGCGCTGCCCGCGCCGCGCCCGTATCGCGACTACATCGCCTGGCTCGCGGCCCAGGACACCGCCGCCGCGACCCGCGCGTGGGCCGACTACCTGCGCCCGCTGTCCGGCCCGCTCATGCTGGCCGAGGCCACCGCCGAGGTCGGCGCGACCATGCCGCAGCGCACCCGCTGCGGCCTGGACGCCGCCGACACCGACCGGCTCGTGCGCTGGGCCCGGTCGAACGGGCTCACCCTCGGCTCGGTCGTCCAATTCGCCTGGGCCGTCGTGCTTTCCGGGCTGACGGGCCGCCGCGACGTGGTGTTCGGCACCACCATCTCCGGCCGCCCCGACGCGCTGCCCGGCGTGGAGTCGATGATCGGCCTGTTCATCAATACCGTCCCGGCGCGGGTCGTGCTGGACGGCGAGCACAGCGTGCGCGAGCAGTGCCTGCGGGCGCAGCGCGAGCAGGCGGCCATGCGCGACGCCGGATATCTCGGCCTGTCGGAGATCCAGCGCGCGGCCGGGCACGGCGCGCTGTTCGATGTGCTGTTCGTCTTCGAGAACGCCCCCATCGGCGCGGCCACCGACCCCATCGTCACCGCGGACGGCACCCGCTTCCTGCCGATGGCCATGGAAAGCCTGGTGCACTACCCACTCTCGGTCGTCTCGTACCTGAACGACGGGGTGCTGGTGGTCATGCTCGAGGCCGTCGCCGCCGCCCTCCCGTACTTCCCGCCCGCCGAGATCGGCGCCCGCATCCTGTCGATCCTGCGCCAGCTCCCGAACCACGGCGATCGCAGCCCGGACGAACTGGACGTGCTACTGCCCGAGGAGCAGCCATCGCCACCGACCGCTGCGGGCCATGTGGAGATCTCGCCGCGGCAGTCGGATTCGAGCGCAATGGGCATCGAGGAGCGTCGGCGGCAGGTGCGGGCGGCCAATGGTGAAGTCCGGCAGCGGCAGTCGGGTGCGAATGTCGTCGAGCTGTTCGAACGGCAAGTGGAGGCGACTCCGGACGCTCCGGCATTGAGCACCGGGTCTACGCGCTTCTCCTATCGCGAGCTGGAGGTGGCGTCCGGGCGGTTGGCGGCCGAATTGATCGCACGGGGGGTCGGGCCGGAAGGTGTTGTGGCGCTGGCGCTGCCGCGGTCTGCCGATTCCGTCATCGCCATTCTGGCCGTGCTGCGGGCAGGGGCCGGGTATGTGCCGATCGATATCGCGGCACCGGCCGCGCGGATCGGATCTATTCTGCGGCAGGCGGATCCGGCGCTCGTGGTGACCACCCTCGCCGGTCGGGGGCTGGTCGATGCCGCCGAGGTGCCGGACTCGCGGGTGCTCGTGCTCGACGAATCCGTGGCCGATCGGCGCATTGCGGAGCGCTCGGTGCCCGAAGTGCGTGCCGTGCACGCGCTTTCGCGCGCCTACGTGATCTTCACCTCCGGATCGACCGGGGAACCCAAGGGCGTCATGGGTACCCACGCCGCCCTGGCCAGCTACTTCGCCGATCATCGCGATCGCGTCTATCGCCCGGCGCAGGCGCGGCTGGGCCGCAACCTCCGCATTGCCCACGCCTGGTCGCTGAGCTTCGACGCCTCCTGGCAGCCGCTGGTCGGCCTGCTGGACGGTCACGAGGTGCATTTGTTCGACGAGGACGAGATGCGCGACGCGCACGGGCTCGTCGACGGCATCGCCCGGCACCGGGTCGACATGATCGACACCTCGCCGTCGATGTTCACCCAGTTGTCGGCGGCCGGGCTGGTGGACGGCGACCACCTGACCGTGCTCGCGCTCGGCGGCGAGGCCATCGGCCCCGCGATGTGGGAGCGGCTGCGCACACTGCCCGACACCGCCGTCTACAACTGCTACGGACCCACCGAGACCACCGTGGAGGCGGTCGTCGCCACGGTGAATACCGGTGGGGGACAGGCGATACCGTCCGAGATTCCGGTGATCGGCGCTCCCGTCGACGCAATGGCCGGGTACGTGCTCGACGCCGCGCTGCGGCCCGTGCCGCACGGCGCGGTCGGCGAGCTGTATCTGTCGGGCGCGCAGGTGACCCGCGGCTATATCGGCAGGCCCGCCCGGACCGCCGACAGGTTCGTCGCCGACCCGTTCCGCCGCGGCGACCGCATGTACCGCACGGGAGACCTGGTGCGGCAGTTGCCCTCCGGCGCGCTGTCCTACCTCGGCCGCGCCGACGACCAGGTGAAGATCCGCGGCTACCGCATCGAACTCGGCGATATCGAATCCGCCCTGCTGCGACTGCCGTCCGTGCGCGCCGCGGCCGTCGTGGTCGTGCAGCGCCCGAGCGGCCCCAGTCTGGTGGGCTTCGTGGTGGACAGTCCCGCGCGGGCCGAAGCGGCGCCGACCTCGAGCGATGTTCCGGACGGCGACCGTGGGTGGTCGGTGCGGGCGGGGCTCGCGGAACACCTGCCCGCCTACATGATTCCGGCGCGCGTCCTCCCGGTGGCCGCGCTGCCGATGACGCCGAACGGCAAACTGGATGTGCGGGCACTGACGGCGATCGCGCGGGAAGCGCTCGACGGCCAGGGCTCGGGCACCGCCCCGCGCACCGAGACCGAGCGGGCGCTGTGCGCGGCGTTCGGGGAGGTGCTCGGCGGCCGCGCGCTCGGCATCGACGACGACCTGCTGGATCTCGGCATCGACAGCATCGTGGCCATCTCCCTGGTGAACAAGGCGCGGCAGGCCGGTCTCGCGGTGAGCCCGGCCATGGTGCTCGGCACGCCGACCGTGCGGGATCTGGCGGCGGCGCTCGATGCCCGTGCGGCGCAGCGGGATTCGGCGGAGGTGGCCGTCTACGGCGAGGTGCCGACCACGCCGATCATGTCATGGCTCTACGAGTACGGTGGCTTCCGCCGCCTCGCGCTGTCCACCCTCGTCACGCTGCCCGCCGGTATCGATGGCGACCGGCTCGCGGCCGTCCTGCAAGCCCTCGTCGACGGCCACGACATGCTGCGCGCCCAATTGACCGAAACCCCGCAGGGCCGACGGCTGATCACCCGGCCGCCCGGCTGCGTGCGGGCGGCCGACCTGCTCACCGAGCGCACCGTGGACGGCGACCTGGGACCGGTCCTCGCCGACGCCGCCCGCGCCGCCATCGATCGCGTGGACCCCTACGCGGGCACCATGATTCAGGCCGTGCGCCTGCGTCGCGCATCCGGCGACATCCTGCTGCTGTCGATCCATCACCTCGCGGTGGACCCGGTCTCCTGGCACATCATCCTCGCCGATCTCGCCGACGTCTGGACGCGGCTCGCGGCGGGCGAACCGGCCGCGCTCCCGCCCGAGCACACCGGATATCGCCGCTGGGCCGAGCTGCTCACCGCCCGCGCCACGGACCCGGATGTGCTGGCGCAGCGCGACTTCTGGGCGGCGCAGCTGGCCGCACCCGATGCGTCGCTCGGCGACCGCCCGGCCGACCCGCGCCGCGACACCTGGTCCTCGTACCGGATCACGCCGTCGTTCGCCTCGACCGACCTCACCCGCCGTATCCTCGCCGGGACCGGCCGCGAGGGACGGCCCGCCCTGCCCGAATTGCTGCTCGCCGCATTGTGTCTCACGCTGTCGACATGGCAGTCCGGGCACGGCCGGGACACCGGTGCGGGCACCCTGGTCGCGCTGGAGGGCCACGGCCGCGAGGACGCGATACTGGGCGCCGACACCGCCCGCACGGTCGGCTGGTTCACCACCGTGTACCCGCTGCGCCTGGCCGCCGGGCTGGAACTGGATGTGGCACAGGTGGAATCGGATCCCGACGCCGGGGCGCGGCTGCTGAAGACCGTGGCGGCGGAACTGGGCGCGGTGCCGAACAAGGGCCTGGACTACGGCCTGCTCCGCTACGGCGGCGCGCTCGGCGAACCGGTGGCCGAACCGCAGGTGCTGTTCGACTACCTGGGCCGGATGGACCTGGCCGCGGGCCCGGCCGATGCCGCCCCCGCGCCATGGTCGCCGGTCTCGGATCTCGCGGTGCACCAGCATCTTCCGATCGCGCCCGAACCGGAGATGCCGCTGCGTTATGCGCTGGATCTGATCGCCGCCGTCCATCCCGGCGTGGACGGGCCGCAGCTGGTCGCGCTGTGGCGATGGAGCGACGCGGTGTTCGACGCCGCGGATAGCCAGCGGCTGACCGAGATCTGGGAGCGCGCGGTGCAGGCACTGTCCGGCAAGGGAAAACAATGATGAGGATCAGGACGGAGAACCCGGTGTCGAAAACACGCGCGGACACGGAGTCGGCCATCGTGGTCGAATCCGTGCGGAAGGCATTCGGCGACGTGCAGGCCCTGCGGGGCATCAGTTTCAGCGCCCCGGCGGGCAGCGTGCTCGGCGTGCTCGGGCCCAACGGCGCGGGCAAGACCACCATGGTCTCGGTGCTGTCGACGCTGATCCGGCCCGATGCGGGCCGGGCGCTGGTCGCGGGCCACGACGTGGTCCGCGAGGCCGCGCGGGTGCGGTCGTCGATCATGCTCACCGGCCAGTACGCCGCGCTCGACGAGGTGCTGACCGGGCGGGAGAACCTGGTGCTGTTCGGGCGTCTGATGGGGCTGCGCCCGAAGCAGGCGAAAGACCGTGCGGTGCAACTGCTCGAGCAGTTCGAGCTCACCGACGCCGCCGATCGCCGCGTCGGCCAGTACTCCGGCGGCATGCGGCGGCGCATCGACATCGCCTGCGGCCTGGTGCGATTGCCGAAGGTGGTATTTCTCGACGAGCCGACCACCGGGCTGGACCCCGCCAGCCGCCAGCGGCTGTGGTCGCTGGTGCGCGAGCTCAAGCAGCAGGGCGTGACGATCCTGCTCACCACGCAGTACCTCGAGGAGGCGGATGCGTTGAGCGACAACATCATTGTCGTCGACAAGGGCACCGTCATCGCCGAGGGCACCGCCGACCAGCTCAAGGCCCGCTCCGGCGCGAGCTACTGCGAGGTGGTGCCGGTCGACGCCGCCGAGGTGCCCGCGGTGGTGACGGCGCTGCGGGGGCTCGAGGGCGTGACGGTGGCGGAGTCGGCCGACCGGGTCGCGCTGCCCGCACCCGACGGCGCCGCGACGCTCGGTGAGGTGCTGCGCCGGGTGACCGACGCGGGCATCGACCTGATCGATATCGCGCTGCGGCGGCCCTCGCTCGACGAGGTCTTCCTCGAGCTGACCCGCCCGGCCGAGCCGGTGGAGGCGGGCGCATGACCGTCGACACCGCCACGGCCCCCGCGCAATTGCGGGTGCCGTCCGGATTGCAGTGGCGGGCGCTGAGCGGGCGTACCATCCGCGCCGCGCTGCGCGAGGGCGATCTGCCGTTCGGCTTCCTGGCCCCGATGATCTTCTTCCTGTGTTTCTATGTGCCGCTGCGGCATTCGATGGAGCTCGGCGGTGGAAAGTACGCCCAGTATCTGCTGCCGGTGATCGTGATCCAGGGCATGTTCTTCACCGCCATGTCCGCCGGGGACCGCGCGGCCCGAGACACGTTCACCGGCATGGGAACCCGGCTGCGGTCCATGCCGGTGCCGCCGTGGCTGCCGCTGGCCGCTCGCATGTCGGCGAATCTGGTGCGCGCGGTGGCGGCCGTCGCGGGGGCGCTGGTGATCGGGACCGCCTTCGGATTCCGGTTCCACGACGCCGGTTCGGCGCTGGCGTTCGCGGTGCTGGCGCTGGCGTTCGGGGTGGCCATCGTGATCGGCGCGGACGCGCTGGGCGTGGCGACCGGGAAGCCGGAGATCGGCGCCTCGGCGCTGCTGGCGCCGCAGCTGCTGCTGATCATGATGTCGACGGGTTTCGTTCCCGCGCAGGCGTTCCCGGGCTGGATCCAGCCGTTCGTGCGCAATCAGCCGGTCTCCCAGGCGGCGGCCGCGCTGCGCGACCTGGCGGAGGGGAAATTCACTGCGGCGCTGGGCGTCTCGATTGCCTGGATCGCCGCGATGGTCGTGGTGTTCACCGCGGTGTCGGTGCGGGTGGAAAGGCGGAGGGCGTGAGAAGTCTGGTGGACCAGAGCCTGGTCGAGGCCGGGCGGCTGATGCGGCGCTGGCCGCGCGAGCAGGAGGTGCTGACCTCCACCCTCATCCTGCCGGTCCTGCTGCTGCTGATGTACCAGCTGGTGCTGAGCAAGGTGCTGACCATGTCCTCCGGCACCGAGGCCATCTACGGTTTCGTGCCCATGATCGCGGTGACCGGCGCCATGTACGGCGCGATGGGCACCGGCCTGTCGCTGCACGCGGAGGTGGAAAGCGGTCTGCTGCGGCGCTTCTGGGTGCTGCCGGTGCATCGGGGCGCGGGCCTGATCGGCCGGCTGGTCGCCGAGTGCGGGCGCACCCTGGTCGCGACGGTGATCGTGGTGGCGCTGGGCGTGGCGCTCGGGCTGCGCTTCCACGCCGGATGGTGGGGCGCGCTGGGCCTGCTGGTGGTGCCCGTCATCCTGATCCCGGGCTTCGCCACCATGGTCATCACCGTCGGTGTCGGCAAGGCCGGAGCCAAGGTGGTGCAGCTGTTCGCCGCGGTAACCCTGCTCGGCATGTTCTTCAATTCCGGCTTCGTCCCCCTCCAGAACTACCCCGGCTGGCTCCAGCCCATAGTCCGCGCCCAGCCCATGAGCTGCGCCATCGAGGCCATGCGCAACTTCACCCTGGGCGGCCCCACCGCCCTCCCCCTCCTCCAAACCCTGGCCTGGTCCCTAGGCCTCGCCCTGGTCTTCGGCACCCTCGCAGTCCGCGGCTACCGCAAGGCAGCCGAGAGCTGATCCCGGCCAAAAGCACGCCGGGATCATGGGAGTGAGCCGCCGGGATCATGGGAGTGGGCTGCCGGGATCATGAGAATGGGCTGCCGGGATCACGAGGGTGGGCTGCCGGGATCACGAGGGTGGGCCGTCGGGATCACGAGGGTGGGCCGTCGGGATCACGAGAGTGGGCCGCCGGGACCACGAGAGTGAGCACGCCGGGGCCACAGGATTGGTCCCGGCGTGCTCTATTTCTTGGCCCCGGCGTGCTTTTGGCCGGGGCCTGGCTACTTGGCGGCGTTTTCCAGGGCGGGGGTGATCTTGTTCAGGATGTAGGGGAGGGAGAGGGCGGTGGGCTGGTTGATGGCGCTGATTTCCTGGACGGGGAGGAAGGCTACTGCGTTGTTGTGGACTGCGGGGAGGTCGGTGTATCCCGGTAGCTGGCGGTACTTTTCGTCCATGCCGGGGGAGTAGCCGGCGATCAGGAGGTCGGCGTTGAGCTCGTTCACGCGCTCGGTGGATAGTTGGGCGCGGCCCTGGTTGGCGGGGAGGGCGGTGATGGTCGGGGGGATGGTGAGGCCGAGGCGGCCGAAGACCTGGGACGAGCCGTCGTTCGGGTCGGTCAGGACCATCAGCTGGGAGGGGGCCGCGAGCCAGGTGGAGACGAAGGTCTTTCCCTTCAGGCCGGGGTTTTTCGCTACCAGGCCGTCCAGCCGGGCGTTCACGTCACCGATCACCTTGTCGGCGATCTCGCTGCGGTGCAACACTTTTCCCAGCGTCCGCACCTGATCCGGCCACGGCGTGATGGTGGCGCCGCCCAGCGCCGGAATGGTCGGCGCGATCTTGGATAGGGTGTCGTAGGTCTTCTGGTCGCCGAAGGACCCGTCCACCAGGATGAGATCCGGATTCAGCGCCGCGACCTGCTCGTCGATCTTGCCCGTGGTCTGTAGTTTGCGGGCGGAGTCCAGCGATGTCGGCAACCACGGCGACGGCTCCCGGGACATGGCGGCGATATTGTCGATGTACCCGACCGGCGTCATGCCCAGGGCGACGGTCGTATCCAGCCACTGGCTGCCCAGCGCGACAATGCGCTTCGGCGTGCCGTGGACGGTGGTCGATCCGCGTGCATGGTCGATCACGACGGCGGCGCCATCGGACGCCCCGGAATCGTCCGCCGCCGAACCGCATCCGCTCAGGGCCACCGCGAGCGCACCCGCGAGAGCGACCACCGCCGCGCGCGCCCATCGATAGCGAGGTCTCCGGGCAGATTTCATCGTGGCACTCTCCTTCACCAGGCCGACGGACGCGAACGTCCGGCAAATATAGGTCAGCCTAGCCTAACTCTGAAGCCGCGCTCCGATACCGCGGGTGCCGACGATCGCCCCTATCGGACGAAGTGGAACGGTTACGCTTTGTTCGCGAGCCCCACGCGGTAGCCAGACGAGAACTGTGTTGTCCGAAGCCACCTGTCAGCTGTTCCGGCGCAATGGGAGGAGCCCGCTCATGACCACACCCGCCGCGTTCAATGCCGGGGAGCCGTCGATCATCGGCGGGGGTGGGGGCTCGATCACCCTGGTGGACGGCAGCACCTTCTGCCTGTCCGACAGCGTCGGCGATATCGAGCAGAGCACCTCGCACGGCCTGTTCTACCGCGACGCCCGGGTGGTGTCCCGGTGGGAGCTGCGCATCGACGGGCACCGCCCCGAACCGCTGTCGGTGCTCAGCCCGGAGGCGTTCACCGCGCGCTTCATCCTGCGCCGCCCCCCGCGCGCCGGGGCGGCCGACAGCACGCTGCTGGTGATGCGGGAGCGACTGGTCGCCGGTGGCCTGCGCGAGACCATCACGCTGGAGAACCTGGGCCGCGAACCCACGGCGGTCGCGCTGGACCTGCGCGCCGACGCCGACTTCGTCGACCTGTTCGCGGTCAAGGAGGGCCGCGCCGGGCACGGCCGCTCGGAGATCCTGGTCACCGATAACGAACTGCTGCTCAACGACCGCTCCGATAGTGCTCGCGGCCTGGCGATCTCGTCCTCGGAGCCACCCGTGGTGCTGCCCGGCTCGCTGTCGTGGCGGATCGTCGTCCCGGCCGGCGGCCGCTGGCAGACCGAGATCCTGGCGCAGCCGACCCTGGCGAATCAGCGCGTGCACGCGCCGCTGCGGCCCGGCGAGCGGTACGAGAGCAGCGAGCCCGGCCGCAAGATCGAGGCGTGGCGCGATACCGCCACCAAGCTGACCGCGGGCGATCCGGTGCTCACCGCCGTGCTGCAGCGGACCGAAAGCGACCTGGGCGCATTGCAGATCCACAACGACAGCCACGACGGCCGCACCTTCGTCGCCGCGGGCGCGCCCTGGTTCATGACCCTGTTCGGCCGCGACAGCCTGCTCACCGCGTGGATGGCGCTGCCGCTGGATGTGAGCCTGGCGCTGGGCACCATGCAGCAGCTGGCCGAGATGCAGGGCCAGCGCGTGGATCCGCTCACCGAGGAGGAACCGGGCCGGATCATGCACGAGATCCGCCGCGGCCCCGCGAGCGGCCAGGTGCTGGGCGGCGAGACCTACTACGGAACCGTCGATGCCACACCGCTTTTCGTGATGCTGCTGGCCGAGACGCGGCGCTGGGGCGCCCCGCGCGACGCGGTGGCGGCGCTGCTGCCCGCCGCCGACGCCGCGCTGGACTGGATGTCGCACTTCGGCGATCGCGACGGCGACGGCTTCGTGGAGTACCAGCGCGCCACCGACCGCGGCCTGATCAATCAGGGCTGGAAGGACAGTTTCGACGGCATCAACGACGTCGCCGGGCGTCTGGCCGAGGCGCCGATCGCGCTGTGCGAGGTGCAGGGCTACGTGTACGCGGCGCTGCGGGCGCGCGCGGAACTGGCCGAGGAATTCGGCCACGCGGAGCTCGCGACCCGATTCCTCGACCGGGCCGCCAAGCTACAGGCCGCATTCGCCGAGACCTTCTGGATCCCCGAAAGAGGCTGGTACGCCGTGGCTTTGGACGGACGCAAGCGCCGCGTCGACGCGCTCACCAGCAATGTGGGGCACTGCCTGTGGTCGGGCATCGCCACCGACGAGCATGCCGCGCAGCTGGTGCGGCGGCTGTCGACGCCGGAGATGGACTGCGGATTCGGTGTGCGCACACTGGCTTCCAACATGGGCGCGTTCAATCCCATGAGCTACCACAATGGTTCGGTGTGGCCGCACGACACCGCCATCACGGTGGCCGGGCTGCTGCGCTACCGCCACATCCCGGGCGCGATCGAACTCGCCACCCGGCTCGCGGACGGGCTGCTGGACGCCGCGGCGGCATTCGGCGGCCGACTGCCGGAGTTGTTCTGCGGCTTCGACCGCACGCGGTTCCCCGCGCCGGTCCCGTATCCGACCTCCTGCTCCCCGCAGGCGTGGGCGAGCGCGGCGCCGCTGCTGCTGGTCCGCTCCTTCCTGGGCCTGGACCCGGACGTGCCGCGCCGCACCCTCACGGTGCTGCCGCATCTTCCGCAGCGCTGGGGGCGGGTCGAGCTCACCGAGCTGCGCCTGGGCGGCAGCGCGATCGACCTGTCGGTCGACGGCGAGCGGGTGACCGCGTCGAATCTGCCGGAGGATTGGCAACTCCTCACGCATTGAACCCGCGAATTCCGCCGCAATACCGTGCCCGATGTGGTATTGGTTGTCGCCCCCGATATCGATGCGTTCCGGCCCGAATACCGAATCGGAGGCCGCAAAAATAGGGGCTTGCGGCCCTGGTAGGGCCGATTTTCGCCGGTGAGAGGAGTCGAAGCGACTACTCGGTTTGAAATGCGTCGATGCCGCTCGAAGCCGTCTTGACTTGTTTCGGGGCGACTGGTTTACTTCCGGCTAGAATTATCGGCAACAGGGGGTTTGCAGGGATAGATTTTCGGGTTCATTCTCCGCTCTCGGCCCGTCTACCCGTGCCCCATCCGGTTGCGTTCGGCCGAGGCATGTCGACGTGCTTTGAGAACCACCTGGAGTAAGGCTTATGGCCGATGGTAATTGTGTAGACCCGTCCTGTCCGAACGAGGCCGATATCCACCATTGGCTGTCGCGCGCCGCAACGATCCCCGTCGAGCAGGTTCCGGTGGAATCGATAGCGCCGGGCTATTCACCGCGGTCGGACGCCGGTACGAATGCCGACCATATTCGCGTCCTGACCGAGGCGGAAGTACCGCTGCCCGCCATCATCGTGCACCGCCCCTCGATGCGGGTAATAGACGGCGCGCACCGATTGCAGGCCGCCCGCGCGACGGGGAAGCCCACCATCGCGGTCAAATTCTTCGACGGTACCGAGGCGGACGCCTTCGCGCTCGCGGTGCAGGCGAACGTCGCGCACGGTCTCCCGCTGTCGCTGGCCGAGCGCAAGGCCGCGGCCCGGCGGTTGATCGCCTCGCACCCCGGCTGGTCGGATCGGCTGATCGCGGGCACCACCGGGCTCTCGCACAAGACGGTCGGCGCGCTGCGGCGTTCAGATGGGGAAGTTCCCCACTTGAACGGCCGGATGGGCCGGGACGGCCGGTTGCGTCCGGTCGAGATCGCCGAGGCGCGGCGCACCGCCGAGGAGTTCATCGAGCGCAATCCGCAGGCGTCCCTTCGGGAGATCTCGAAGCGGGCGGGAATCTCGCTGGGCACCGCGAAAGCCGTCCGGGACCGGATGGCGCGCCCGCTGGACAAGGCCGTCCGGCGCGGGACGGCGGGGCGGTCCGCGGTGCCCGCGGAGAAGGTCTCGGTGCTCGCCCCGCCCGCGGATCGCGCGGCCGTCGCGGTCACCTCGCTCCCGGAGGAGATCGTCCGGCGCACCGCGGGCGCCTCGATCCAGCAGATCATCCTGCGCAGCCTGCGCAACGATCCGGCGCTGCGCCTGAAGGACAACGGCCGGGCGCTGCTGCGCCGGTTGGCCATCTCGGTCATGAACATCAACGAATGGGACGAGCTGACCGTCGACGTTCCGGTGCACTGCCGGGGTTCGCTGGCGCAATTGGCGCGCGCGAATGCCAGATCCTGGCAGGAGTTGGCGCACAAGCTGGAGAACCCGGCGATTCCTGATCGCCGCGACGCATAAACAAAATTCCGGACACTCGATATTGCCGCTCCGGAACGGGTGCTGTTAGAAATGTGACCGGAGCGGATTCCCGCTCCACAAAGAGAGATCGAATTCAAGGAGATCGAAATGATCGACGTCACCAACATTGCGGAGCTGCACGAACTCGACAGCACCTCGGCCTCCGCCGAGCTGGTTGCTTCGATTTCGTCCAACGGCTGCTAATTCGTTCGGCACAAGCCGTGACACGCGGTGCTCATGCGCCCGGGCGCATGAGCACCGTCCCGGTTTTTCCAGAAGAGAGGAAGTTCGGCAGATGAGGATTCTCCTGTTCGCCACGGGGGCGCTGAACACATGCTTTCTCCCCGTCTGGATCAATTGGATGACGGCGAATCGCGCGGGCGATTCGATCGATATCGTGCTCTCCGAGCACGCCACCGAATTCGTCGCCGTCCGCAGCGTGGCCGCGCTGACCGGGGAACCGGTGGCGATCGACCGCTGGGACGATCCGGTGCTGCTGGGCCGCTCCCCGTCCCCGCACACCTGGCTGGCCGGTCACGACGCGATCCTGATCTGCCCGGCGACGCTGAACACGCTGTCGCGAATCGCCGCGATCGACGCCTCGACCCCGATGCTGAACGCGGTGCAGTGCACCGCCGCGCCGGTCTTCCTGGCCCCCAACCTGCCGCCGGGCGCGGACCGCAATCCCGCCGTCCGCGCGCTGCTGGACGAGCTGCGCACCCGCGCGACCGTCGTCGAGCCGGTGTCCCGGCCGAGCGTGAGCGTCCCGGACAACGCCCTGGTGACGCCGCCGATCTGGGATGTCTTCGCCGTCGTCGACGCCGAGTCGGCCGCGAGAGCGGCCTAGGCGCCATCATGAGGTTCTACCTGGAAACCCTCGCCGACCCCGAGCATTTCGCGCCGCTGGAACGCTGGCGCCTGGACGCCGCGAAGAATCCGCACCTGGCCGCGATACCGCACGGACCGATCGACTGCGGCGACCTCCCGCCGCGATGGCATGCCGCATCGCGCGGCCCGTGGACCGTCGTCGCACCCGTCGGCCACGAATTCGCCCCGCAGGGCTGGAAGGCGCATCTGGCGCCGGAGCTGTCCGACGTGCCCGAGGTCGTGACCCGGACCGCCCGTTGGTGTTTCGAGCGCGGGCTGGCGTTCAAATACCTCGCCCGCCACGAATACGCCTGGGCCCTGAACGGAAAATACGCACCCCGCGAATCCTCCGGGAAGGTCGTCGTCGTATATCCGGACGCCGACACCGATCCCGGCGAATTCCTGCGCGCCCTGTACGAGGTGTTCGGCGGCTTCCGCGGCCCGCGCATCCTGGGCGACTACCGGCTGGGCGAGTCGATCGTGCACACCCGCTACGGCGCGTTCACGGCCCGCTACGGCCGCGACGCCGAGGGCGAACCGGTGCTCGCGCTCACCGACGCCTCCGGCCGCTCGATACCGGACCCGCGCGGGATGCGGCCGCACACACCGGGATTCGCCACCCGCCCCGCGGTGATCGATGAGCTGGCCGCCGCCCCCTCCGGCCCCGACCGCCCCGTCTACCGCGTGCTGAGCGCGCTGCACATGTCCAATACCGGCGGCGTCTACCGCGCCACGCACCTCGAGACCGGCGACGAGGTGGTCTTGAAGGAGGCGCGGCACGCCACCGGCCGCGACGCCGGGCTGCGCACCGCGACCGATCGGCTGCGCGCGCAACGCGACATCATGCGGCGGCTCGCGCCCACCGGCGCGGTGCCGGAGGTGCTGGACCATTTCACCCAGGGCGACAGCGATTTCCTGGCCTACCGCTTCGCCCCGGGGTCGACGCTGCAGGAGTGGGCGGCGGCGCACAATCCCGCCCTGATCCAGGGGCACCCGGACCGGCCGGTGAGTGTCGACGCCGCGCGGCGGTTCTCGGACTCGGTCACGCGCTACATCGGGCAGTTGTCGCGCGTGGTGGCCGCCGCCCACGGGGCCGGGGTAGTGCTGGTCGACCTGCATCCCGCCAATGTGATTGTGGGACCGGATGATTCGCTGCGGCTCATCGATCTGGAGGCCGCCACCGATATCGGCGACGCCTCCGCCACCTTCGTCGGCGCGCAGGGTTTCGGCCGCCCCGGGGTGAGCGGCCCGGCCGCCGACGAGTTCGGCATCGCCGCGGTCGAGCTCTACCTGTACGTGCCGATGCTGCCGATGACCTTCTACATTCCGGAGGGACTGGCCGCCCTGGTCGACTTCGCCGCGGACACCTTTCACCGGAATACGCGGTGGCGCAGTGGAATGCGGAAGCGGCTCGGGCTGTCCGAGACCGCGCCCGGCTCCGGCGTTCGCGTCGGCGGCCCGAATTCCCTTCGCGACGCGCTCGAACGCCATATCGATGTCCTGACCGAAAGCCTCGGCAGCCGTATCGATTTCGAGGACCGCTACCCGATTCCGTGCAGCCCCACCGGCTTCGGCGAATTCGCCCGCTTCGGCATCAGCCACGGCGCGGCCGGGGCGGTGTGGGCGCTGTCCCGGGTGGACCGGGTGCCCGAACGCGTGTCGACCGATTACCGGATCTGGCTGGAGAAGAATCTCGACCGGTTCGGCGCGCTCGGCAATGGCCTGCTCGACGGCTGGGCCGGAAATATCGTGGTGAGCGCCGAACTCGGGGACCACGACCTGGCCGCCCGCCTGCTGGACCGCCTGGTCGCGTCCGCCGATCTCGCCGCCTCGCCCACCGGCGTCCGCGGCGGCCTCGCCGGGCAGCTGCTGCTGGCGCTGTGGTGCCGCACCCACGCCAACCTGCCGGTCACCCCCGAGTGGCTCGCGGCCGCCGCCGACGAGGTGGAACGCCGGGTGCGCGACCTGCTCCGCCGCGACGACCCGCCGCCGACCGGCCTGCTGAACGGACTGTCGGGCGCGGCCTTGGCGCTGACCCGCGCGCACCGGGTGCTCGCCGACCGGCGCTACCTCGACACCGCCCGCGCCGCCCTGGACGCCGAGCTCGCCACCTATGTCGAGCACCGGGCCGAACAGCGCCTGCTCTTCCACTGGGACAGGCGGATTCGCATGCTCAGCTACCTGGATCGCGGCAATGCCGGGCTGCTCGTCGCCGCCGCCGAGATGGACGGCGCCTGGCATCCGGGCGAGGACACCCTGCGGGCGCTGCAGCGCGCGGCATGCAGCCGGGTCGGCGTGCAACCCGGCCTCTACATCGGGCTGGCCGGTGGCCTCGCCGCCAATGCCGTGCTGCGCAGGCGCACCGACTGGCTGGACGCCGACTACCTCGACCGGTGCAACGAGTGGATCGCCGCGAGCATCATGGCCTTCTCCGGCCGGGGCGCCAGCGGTTTCCACACTCCCGGCCAGCTGTCGGCCCGCGCCTCCGCCGATTTCGCCACCGGGAGCGCCGGTGTGCTTGCGGCGCTGGCCTTCTGGACCGGCCGCGGCACATCGTGGCTGCCGGGCATCTGCCGGGAGGTGCGGTCGTGACCGAACAGCAGCGGCCGACCGCGGTGGTCACCGGCGGTTCACGGGGCATCGGGGCGAGCATCTGCGCCCGCCTGACCGATGCCGGATACGCGGTGCACTTCTGCTATCGGCGCGCGGAGCGCCGCGCCGAGACCACCGTCGCGCGCCTGCGCCGCACCGGCGCGCACATCCGGTCGCATCGGGCCGACATCACCGATCCCGGCCGGGTGGCCGCGTTCGCCGCCGCGGTCCGCGAATCCGGCCGCGGCGTGGACGTTCTCGTCCTCAATGCCTCCGGTGGGATGGAACGCGAGGCGCCGCCCGGGTACGCCGACCGGATCAACGGTGACGCGCAGGTCGCCGTCCTCGACGCCTTCGGCGCGCTGCTGCGCCCCGGCGCGTCGATCGTCTACCTGACCAGCGTGCAGTCGCACCGCTTCGGCACCATCGACGAATTCGACAGCTACCACGCCATCGCGGCGAGCAAACACCGCGGCGAACGCCTGGTGGGCCGGTGGTGCCTGGCCCGGACGCCGCCGGTGGCGTGGACCACCGTCGTCAGCGACATGGTCGACGGCACCCCCGCCGCCCTGCTCATGGACCTGCGGGAGCCGGACGCCTCCGACGATCGGCGGCGCGCGGCCGCCCGCAACGCCGCGCCGCTGCCCACCGTGGAAGCGGTTGCCGCACAGGTTGTCTCGGCGGTCACCCCGGCGCGGTCGCCCGGCGCGTATGTCGATTTCGTCGCCGGTGGCGCGATCGGCGCGGCCGTGGTCCGCCAACCCCATCCGCTCGGGAGCACGCAATGAAGAATCTGTCCGAACCTGCCCTCTCGGATCGGGGCAGCCCGGCCGACTATCACCGGATCGTCGAAACCGGCTGCCGCGCCGCCGCATTGATCGAATGCCGCCGCGACCGCATCCGCGACGCCATGGCCGAGATCGCCACCGCCGACAGCATCGAGACCGAGATCGAGGACTCCATCCGCCTGCTGCGCACCGCGGGCGTCGAGTACGCGGCCTACCGCCACAGCGATCCGGACACCCAGCTGCGAGTGTTCCTGCCCGCCAACAATGTTCTCTACAGCACGGCGCTGTTCATCCTGCTGCCCTCGCTGTATTTGGACAATGTGCTGGCCCGCCCCGCCTCCCGGGTCGGGCAGGTGTACGGCGAACTGGCGCGGATACTGTCCGACGGCCCGATCGATGTCGCCGGGCGGCTGCGCACCTACTCGCAGCAGTCGTTCATCGATGTCTCGCAGGGCAGCGTCGTGGTTTTCAACGGCAAACCCGGCAATGGCCGCCGGGTACACGAGGACTGCGGCAGCCGGTTGTTCCTCGGCTTCGGCACCGGCATCAACCCGATCGTCGTCGGCCGCGACCTGTCCGCGCCCGAACTGGGCGTCGCCATCGACGCGACCATCGACGCGCGGCTGTACAACAACGGCCAGGACTGCCTGTGCCCCGACGTGATCTTCGTCGATGCCGCGGTGTCCAAGGAATTCGTGACCGAGCTGACCCGCCGCCTGGAACGCATCCCGGTCCGATCCAGCGGGGCGCTGCCGGGCCCGGTGAGTTCGCCCTTGGCGGACAAGGGAACCTACGATCGCGCCGTCGCCGAGATCGCGGCGCTGGACTCGGCGGTGGTGTGGGCGGGCGACACCAGCGCGCACCCGCGGCACTGTCCGACGGTGGTCGCCGTGCGGCGTTCGGACGAGATCGCGCCCACCGCACCGGAACTGTTCGGCCCGATCTTCAATGTCGTTGTGTACGAACGATTCGATGAGGTGGTGGCCTTCCTGACCGACGCCGCCACCGCGGAGCTCGGCATGTATGTGAGCGCGTTCGGCGAGGCCGAGCTGATCGGCGTCGACCGGGTGGGCAATGCCCGGAACACGGGCAACAGCACGGCCTTCCGGTTCGAGAACGGGCACGAACCCTTCGGCGGCTACGGCACCGACGGCACGCTCGTGGCCGGGACCGGCATCGCGCCGACCGGTCGCCCGCTGCTGCTGTCGGCGGAGCTGGCCCGCCTGGCGAACGGAGACACGGATGCGTGACAGCGAGACGCCCCCGGTGCTGGAGCAGATCCATTGCGAGACCGTCGATTCGCTCGACTTCCTGCGCTGGAACACCCAGATCGGCCGGGTGCTGAGCCGGTATCTGCAGGCGCTGCCCGGACCCGAGACCGAACGCGACGGCGCCAATATCGTCTTCCGCTCGCCGGAGCTCATCGACTGGGCCGCGGCCACATACGTCGTCGCCGAACGCGAGGACCGGCCGACGCTACCCACCGAGGTGCTCAATGCCGACGGCTGCCGCGTCTTCGGCAACTGCACCAAGCGCGGCTGGCGCGGCGCGGCGCTGGCGGTGTGCTGCGACCGCGACGCCGCCCTCGACGTGCTCGCCGCGCTGGCGGTCGGCACCGGCCAGCCGCTGTGCGTGCTGCTGGAGGCCCGGCTGACCGCGGCCGACCGGCCGGGTGCGGAGATCACGATCGGGAGCTTCCGCCATGCGTGAGGCCCGGCTACCCATCCTGAACGGCGTCCGGCTGGCCGGGTCGGAGGTGGAATCGCTGCGCCGCGAACTGGTTTCGGTGGCGAGGCCCGGGCGGCACGCGCTGCTCGCCCCCGCGGACCCGATCGCCTACGCCTACGCCTACCTGGCCGCGCGGGCGCTCGGCGTGCCGTTCGTACTCGGCACCCCGGCGCAGCAGGCGAGCGCCTTCGGCCCGGGTGCGACGGTCGCCGGTCTGACCGTGGTCCCCTGCCCGACCGCCGACCTGCCGGAACCGCCCGTGGTGCTCGCCACCACCTCCGGCACCAGCGGCAGCGGCCGCTATGTGACCTGGACCGAGCGTGCCCTCGACCATCAGGCCCGCGCCACCGCCGAGCGCCTGGCCGTCGGCGCGACGGGCCGCTACGCCATGGCCCTCGGCCTGGGCAGCTCCTACGGGTTCAGCGTGCTGAACCTGACATTCGGTCACGGCGCGGAATTCCGGACCTGCGATGCCACCGCGGTGGGGCAGCTCGTCGGCATGCTGAAGGCGCGCGCCTGCGACAGCCTCGACACCCTGCCGGGCGTGTGGCGGTACCTGGTGCAGGCCGTGCGGGTGGACGCCGAACTCGCGGATGCGGTGCGGGCGTTGACGGTTCGCGGCGTCGGCGGCGAGGTCGTCTCGCACGACCTGCTCGACGCCTGCCACGATCTCGGCGCGCCGCTGCACAACGGATACGGGCTGACCGAGGCCGGGCCGAACGTCGCGATCTCGATCGGGGCCTGCTACTCGCCGCGGCACGTCGGAACGCCGCTGGCGGACACCGAGGTTCGCGTCGTCGACGACGAAATCCAGGTCCGCAGCCCGAGTGTCGCCGCACACGTGTGGGATCCCGTCGCCCGCCGCATGATCGCCAACCCCGACCGCGCCGCGGACGGCTGGCTGCACACCAGGGACATGGGCGCGCTGGAACCGAACGGGCTGCTGTCGGTACACGGCCGACTGGACTCGATCCTGGTCAGCCAGGGCTGGAAACTGCATTCCAGCGTGCTCGAGCAGCGGGTGCGCGGCGCGGGCGGCAGCCCGCTGGAAGTGGCCGTGCTGCAGGTGGATCCGGAGCGCAACGGGCGACGGCGGCTGGTGCTGGTCGCGATCACCGACACCGACGGCCCGACGCTGGAGCGCGCCATCGTCGCGGACGCGAAAAGCTTTCCGCCGCAGTTCAAGGCGCGGGAAATCCTGTTGGTGCGATCCGCGGACGTCCCGCTGACGGCCGCGGGCAAACTGGACCGCCGCCGGTTGACGGCCAGGGTGGCGGCCCACCTGAACGGATCGGTGCAGATGCCATGCAGACAACTGTCGTAGATTATCTCGGGGCACATCGAGCGAGCGGGAGCGACGGCGCCTCGGCCTTCGAACCCGGCCCGCACATCGTCGGTCCCGAGATCGCCCACCGCCCGCGCGCCGAGGTGCTCGCGCACTGCGTGGACACCCTGCTGGCCCGCAATCCGGAGGTCGAGGACACCCGCCTGACCGTCGTGGAGGCCGCGCAGACCACCGGCGCGTACTACCCGGTCAACCTCGGCGAATACCTGCCTCCACCCAGCCTGACCTATGAGCGGCTGGCCGCAGGGGACCGGGTGCTCATCTCGCACGCCTGCGCCTCCTCCGGACTCGCGCTCGCCGTCGGCGCCGCGCTCATTCACCGCGGCCGATGCGATCACGTGCTGGTGCTCGGGGCCACCGACCCCGGCTTTATCGAGCGCGCCGCGTTCGCCAGCGCGGGCGCGCTCACCCCGCGCGACCACTGCCGCCCCTTCGACGCCGCCGCGGACGGGACGGCGCTGGGCTTCTTCGTGGGCGCGGTGCTGCTCGGGCCGGAGTCGGCGGCGCGCGCGGATCGCCCGGTGATCGGCGGCGTGGGCATCCAGACGCTCGGTCTCGGCGCCCAGTCCGACCTGGACAGCCAGCTGTGGTGCATGACTCACGCGGTCGAACAGGCCGGTGCCGCACCGCAATTCGTCTCCGCGCACGCCACCGGCACCAGCCACGGGGATCGGGTCGAGCTCGACGCGGTGGCCGCGCTCGGGCGGTCCCTCGGCGACGAGCTCTTCCTCTCGTCCTGCAAGGGCGAGCTGGGCCATTCGGTGCACTCGGCCGGATTGGCCTCGGCCATCGTCGCCTTCGAGACGCTGCGGCGCGGCCGGATCTTCGGGACGCGGCGATGCCACGACCCGATCACCGCCCCCGGCGCGCACGTCCTCGCACACGGGCAGACCGTCGACACCGCCGCTCCCACAGCGGGATTGGTCAATGCGTTCGGATTCGGCGGGACCTCCTGCTCGATTCTGGTTCGGAAATGAAGGGATAAGTGCAGTGACCGCAGATGCGAACACCACGATCGAGGACCGATTCCTCGAGGTCGTCGCCGCCGAGGTGGAGCGGATCAACGACCTCGACGACACCCCGACCGTCACCGTCGACGACGCGATCATCGACGACCTGGAGCTCGACTCGCTCGGCGTGCTGGAACTGGTGCTGCGCCTGCAATCGGTGTTCTCGGTCGCGCTGAGCGAGGAGGAGGTGGTGGCCGCCACCACCGTCGGCGACCTGCTGAAGCTCGTGAACCCGGTGCGGCCGTGCTGAAGTTCGTGGCGCTGGAACCGGTGCTGACGCAGGAGGATACGGCCCGCGCCGCCCGGCTCGTCAGCGCCGGTCCCGTCTCGGCGGTGTCGAGCGCGGGCCCGCAGTGGGTGCGCGAGCGCGAGGCCACCGCGCTGCTGGACCGGTCCGCGGTGGCGTTCGTCGTCGCCGGCGGCGAGGCCGGAATCGGCGTCCTGCGCGCCGAACGATTGCAGACCCCCGGGGTTTTCGAGCTCGCGCTGCACAGCGCCGACGACGCCGCCCTCGAAACCATCGGCGTCGCGGCAGGTTTCGACGAGATCGTGCGATACCTGACGAGCACGACCGAGGTGCACCGCATCGAACTGTGGTTCGGCGTGTACAACCGGCTGCTGCTGGATCACTGCCTGGAGTCCGAGCACTTCCGCTGCGAGGGCATGGTCCGGGATCGGTACTTCGCGGCCGGGCGGTACTGGGACGGGCTGGTGTGGTCGATCACCGGGCCGCGGCTGCGGGCCATCCGGGAGGCCGACCCGGCCGCCGCCGAATCCGAACGCGCCTACGCGCGGACCTCGGCGCGGCTGCGCCGGGCCATCCGCGACCGGCTGGCCGACCCGGAACCGGCCTCGTGACCATCCACGGTCTGTGGACCCGGCTCGAGGAGAGCCGGGGCGCGGACCCGTCCCGGATGCTGGCCCGGGTATTCGAATCCGCCGCGCAGCGGCTGTTCGCCGGGTCCGCCGTCGCGCCCGTGGACGATCGGGGCCTCGGCGCGCTGGCCGATGCCTCGGACCGGATGCTGGGCTACATCTACCGCCGCGACGACGGCGGCCCCGGCGCGCCACGGCCGATCGGCATCTACGACTGCCGCCTGGCCGAGCCCGCGCGCATGCACGTCGGCGTGGTGCTGGCGGGCGATGCCGCCTGGGGCGACGGGGTGGGCATGGACGCCATGCTGGCGCTGCTGCGCTACCTGTTCCACTTCGACGGCCGCCGGGCCTTCGAAATGACCGCGGCCGTGCACAATCCGCACACCGTCCGGATCATGGTCCACCGCGCGGTGCGGCCCGAGGCCCTGCTCGCCGATGTGGTCGCCGACGGATCGCGGCTGGTCGAACTGGCCGTCGGCACGCTGACCGAACCGGAGTTCGCCGAGGTCGGCTACCGGGTGCCCGGCGGCAGCGAATTCACCGACACCCGCTGGCGCGAGGTACGCGAGCGGGTCCTCGCGCAGATCGGGGCGCAGTCGTGACCGCCCTCGGCGAAATATCCGACGCCGCCGCGTATCTGGCCGACCTGGCCGCCGCGCCGGCGCGCCGGTCCCGCGTGGTCGTGCTGACCCAGGAGCGGATCACGGCGTTCGGCCGGGTGACCGACGACATGCAGTGGATCCACACCGATCCCGCGCGGGCGGCCGCAGTGGGCGGCGAGACGATCGCGCACGGCATGCTGGTGGCCGCGCTGATCCCGCCGCTGGTGGCGGAGCTGATCGAACCGCCGGGCATCGAACGGGTCATCAATCGCGGCTTCGACCGGCTCACCTTCGCCGCGCCGGTCCCGGCGGGCGCCTCGATTCACCTGGACGCCAAGGTGATCGGCACCGAGGCCGCCCCGGGCCGGGTGGAGGTGCACTGCGATGTGACGGTGTGGACGGCCGCCCGGCGGGCGCGGATCTGCGCCGCGGGCGTGCTCCGCCTGCGATTCGTACTGTGAAAGGGCATGTGGGGATGGGTATCTGGGATGAGATGGTGATCATGCTGGAGCGCACCGGGGCGCGGTTGTATACCGGTGTGCCGGGCGACGATCCGGACATCATCGATGCGGCGCGGGCGGCGGGAGCGGAATACGCTGCGCTCCAGGATCAACGGACGGCGGGCTACGCGGCGGTCGGATGGTCGCGCAGCACCGGCCGCGCCGCCGTGCTCGCCACCGCCACCGGGCCCAACCTGCTCAACGCGCTGATCGCGGTCTCGGAGGCATACACCTCGCGCACGCCGCTGCTGGTGGTGACGACCCTCGTGCACGATACGGCGGTGGGGCGCGGCGGTTTTCAGGAATTCCCGGTGTCGGGCCTGAGCGACGGGCTGTTCACCTGGACCCACCGCGTCGCCGATCGCGCCGAACTGGAGTGGGCGGTCTCCCGGGCGTGCTACCTGGCCGAGCACGGGCGGCGCGGCCCCGTGCATCTGTTGATCTCCCCCGAGGTCGCCGGTGCCGAGCCCGTGCCGACCTTGCCCACCGCGACTGCGGGACAACCGATTCCGGCGGGGCAGCCGATCGAGGCGCTGGACCCGGTGCTCGACGTGCTGCGTGGGGCGCGCACTCCGGTCCTGCTGTTCGGTGGCGGCACCCGGCGCGACGAGGTGGCCGAATACGGTGTGCGGCTGGCGGATTCGATCAATGCGCTGTGCCTGGTGACGGCGTCGGGGCGGGGCGGATTCCCCGAGGATCACCCGCGCTTCGGGGGTCTCGCCGGACTGTATCTGCCGCCGCAGTCGAAGGATGCGCTCGACGAGGCCGATGTGCTCGTGGTTCTCGGCAGCCAGCTCGAGGAGACGGCGCTGATGGGCTGGGAGTCGGTGCACCGGCCCACCCTGATCCACGTCGACACCGATCCGACGGTGCTCAATCGCGTTGTCGCCGCGCACCATCCGGTGATCTGCGACTCGGGCGCCTTCCTGCGCGCGGCGTGCGCCGGGCTCGCCGACACCGGCGCGTCGGTGGCGCCGTGGTGGCGACCGTGGCAACCGGAGACACCGGCTACCACCGAATTCGTCGAGACCGTGCGATTCTGGACCACCCTGCGCGCCGTGCTGCGCGAGCATCCCGTCGACGTGCTCGCCCAGGAGAACGGCCTGGCCGACCTGTGGGGCTACTACGCGCCGTGTTTCACCCTGCCCCCCGGCGTGGTGCCGCTGGTGCCGAGCGAGCAGACACCGCTGGGATTCGGCCTCGGCGCGGCCCTGGGCGCGGCGCTCGCCGGGCGCCGCGCGCTGGCGGTCGGCGGCGACGGCGCCTTCCTCACCAACCTGCCCACCCTGGTCGCCGCGGGCCGCGCCCGGGCCGATATCTGCTACCTCTGCCTGGACAACGGGGGATTCGGCTGGCCGTCGCTGAGCCGAGACGACACCGAACTCGTGGATTTCGATGCCGCGGAGCCGATTTCGGCGCTCGCGCAGGCCACGGGGTTCGCCACCGCGACGGTGTCCGAGCCCGAGGCGCTGGCCGAGACCCTCGCTACCATGGTGGTGGGGAGGGGTCCGCGCCTGGTGGTGATCCGGCTCGGCGATCGCCCGCCGTTTCCACCGGCTCCCGCCGTCACGCTGTAGTAGCGTGCCCGAGAAGTACTTCTGTATGAAAGGAAGTGTCGTGCCTGGTTCGGCGAGTGCACAGCCTCCGGTTCTGCGGGCGCACGCGGTGAGCGTGACCTTCGGCAAGAAGGATGCGGCCGTGGTGGCGCTGGACGAGGTCGACCTGGCCATCGCGCCCGCGTCGTTCACCGTGATCATGGGTCCGTCCGGATCCGGCAAGACCACCCTCATGTCCTGCCTGAGCGGGCTGCTCGCGCCGACCCGCGGCGAGGTCGTCTACGGCGACACCGGCCTGTACGCCCTGGCCGACCACGAGCTGTCGCGGCTGCGGCTGGAGCATTTCGGCTTCGTCTTCCAGGACTACGGCCTGCTCGAATCGCTGTCCGCGCGCGGCAATATCCTGCTGCCCGCCCGCGCCGCCGGAAAGACGGTCGACGAACGGCGGCTGCGCGGCCTGTGCGAGGACCTGGGCATCACCAGATACCTGGGCATGCGGCCCGACGAACTGTCCGGCGGCACCCAGCAGCGGGTGGCGTGCGCGCGGGCGCTGATCTCCGACCCGGACGTCATTTTCGCCGACGAGCCGACCGGTGCGCTGGATTCGCACAATGCGGCGCGCATCCGGGAACTGCTGCGCCGCATCGTCGACGAGCGCGGCATCTCCGTCGTCACCGTCACCCACGATCCGCAGTTCGTGGAGTTCGCCGACCGGGTGCTGCTCATCCGGGACGGCCGCATCGAACAGGATCTGGTGGGCGCCACCGTCGACCAGGTGGTGGCGTCCGCGCAGCAGCGGGTGGCGATGTGAGCCTGCCCCGTGCGCGCATGACCTGGGGGCTGGCATTCGGGCAGCTGCGGCAGTACCGGCGCCAGACCGTGCTGGTGCTGATCATCTCCACCGCCTTGCTGGCGGCGCTGCTCATCCCCGCGGGCCTGTACGTCTCCTACCGCGACAAGGTCACGCAATCCCTCGCCGACACGGTGCTGCCGGGCGAACTGATCGTCACCGCGGCCAAGCCCCTGGCATCCGAAACCATCACCGAGGCACTGCGATCCGCCCCCGGCGCCTGCGCGCTGTCGCAGATCACAGGCCAGGTGGTGCTGTATTCCGGTGGAGCTGCGTCGCAATCGATTCCGGGAACCTACGTGCGGTCCGACGGCCCTTGCGCGAACGCAGCTCCCGGCCCGGGTGAGGTATCTGCCACGCCCGCAACCGATTCCGGTCCGGGTGGGTTAGCACCCACGCCCGCACGCGATTCCGTCCCGGGTCGGGTATCGCCCACGCCTGCGACCACTCCCGGTCCGGGTGAGGCATCGCCCGCAAACGATTCCGGGTCGGCCGGAGTGATGGGCGTCTCCGGCGCGCGGGCGGCGGTGGGGGTGAATACCTCCACGCCCGAGGCGGCCGCCGCCGTTCGGTTCGGCAACGAGGCGCTGGCGCGGGAAATCCTCGGCGTCCCGGCGGGTTACACGCTGGTCGCGCTGGCCGGACCCGACGCCGGTAAGGTCGCCGACCGGCTCGCGGCCGCGGGCGGCACGGTGAACACCCGCGCGGCCTACGTCGACGGGCTGACCTCTCAGCAGCTCGCCAACGTGAGCTTCCTCGGCGTCATCGCCATCACATTCGCGGTGGTACTGATCGGCGGCCTCGCCGCGGCCCTGGCCTTCTCCCTGGCACTACTGGCCATGCACCTGCGCCCCCAGCTCGCCACCCTGCGACGAATCGGCGTGCCCCGCACCCAGATCCGCACCGCCAAGGCCATCCAGGCGGCCCTCCTGCTGACGGTCGCCGCCGTGGCCGGAACAGCAATCGCGTTCGCCGCCGACGCCACCGTCCCCACCGGACGCGTACTACTGGGCACCTTCCCGGTAGACGGCGTCACCATCAACGGACCGGTCATAACCACATCCCTGCTCGCCCTCACAGCACTACTGACCGCCGCCTGGTTCCTGGGCGACGCAATCTCCACCGGACCCCGCGAAACCACCACCGCCCGCCCACAATTCGCCACCATTCGCCGAGTACTCCCGTTCGGCTTTGTGCGCCGGGTGTTGTCGTTCATTTCTGTGCGCCGGGTGCTGTCGTTAATTTCTATGCGCCGGGTGTTTTTGCCGGTGCTCGCCCTCGGTTCTCTTGCGGTGGGGATTTGGTCGGTCGTGACGCCGCGGTTCGGGTTTGCTGGGCTGGTTGTGGGGTACTGCTTGGTGTTGGCGGGGTTGTTCGTGCTTGCTGCGCCTGGGCTGCGGGTGTTCGGGCCGTTCGGGGAGGTCGGTGCTGCGCGGGGGGTGTTGTTGCCGTGGTTCGGTATCGGGAGCGTTGCTCGGGTGCGGGCGCAGGCGGCGGTCGCCGTGTCCTGCATCGGGTTTACCGCGACGCTGGTGGCCATTGTGTCGGTGTTCGCCACCTCCACCGATGTTTCCATCAACCGGCAGATCGACGCGAATGTCGGTGCGCAGGTCGTGGTCGAGCCCAAGACCGGATTCGCCATCGCCGGATCGGATGTGACGGCGCTGCGCGGGGTTTCGGGGGTGGCCGGGGTGGTGGCCGTCGCACCGCGCAACGGCGTCGATGTTCAGGGCGGGACCAGCAATGGCGTGGGCATCGATGGCCCGCTCGACAGCGGCGCCCTGCAGATCACCATGACCGACGGCACGGCCACCGCGAATCCGGGCGAGGCCATGCTGTCCGCCACCGAGGCGTCGAAACTGGGTGCGCGCGTGGGTGATTCGATCACCGTGGCGGGCGCGCCCGTCCGGGTGTCCGGCATCTACCGGGACGCGCCCACCCTCGGCGACTTCGTCGTCCACGCCGATCTCGGCGCGGGCTTCCAGTACGTCCTGATCCGCACCACCGATCCGAACGCCCGGACCGGCATCGACACGGTCGCGGCCGGTCTGCCGAATCTCGCCGTGCGCTCCATCTCCGAATACGTGGTGCAGCAGAAGGAACAGACGCGGGTGATCATCGCGGCGCTCACCCAGCTGTCGATCGTGGTCGGCGCGGGCCTGCTGCTCGCGCTCGGCGTCGTGCTCGGCGTGCTGACGGGCGGTCGGCTGAAGGAGTGGGCCACCCTGCGGCAGCTCGGATTCAGCCGCGGCCTGGTGTTGCGCTCGGTCGGCATCGAGGGCGCGGTGGTCGCGACGGTCGGCGTGCTGGCCGGTCTCGCGGTCGGCTCCGCCTTCGGCTACGCGGTGTGCAAGTACCTGCGCTGGGCGGGCCTGACGGACGTGGTCCTCGACCCCGTCACCTCGGCCGCCGCCGGCGCCTGCCTCATCGCCGTCGGTATCGTGGTCTACCTGATCGCCTGCTCCAGCACCCTGCGGCAGCTGCGATGAGAACGAATCCGGGGGAATTATGAATGTGAATCCCATTGCGGGACTCGGCGCCAATCCGATCGTGGCGGTCATTCTCGCCTGCGAGATCGGGTTCTGGATCACCGTCGGGTCGGGCCTGCTGCTCCGCTACCTGCTGCGCATGACGAGGGCCAGTTCCGTTGTGCTGGCGCTGATTCCGCTGATCGATGTGATCCTGGTGGTGGCGGTCGCCATCGATGTGTACCGGGGCGCGGAGGTCACCGGCGTGCACCGGCTCGCGGGCATCTATCTGGGCTGCACCGTGGTATTCGGCAAGTCGATGGTGCAGTGGTTGGACTCCTGGTTCGCCTACCGGTTCGCCGGTGCGCCGCGACCACCCAAGCGACCCAAAAAGGGGCCCGAGGCCGTCCGGGCCGAGACCAAATCGTTCGTGAAATGGCTGTTGGCCGCGGGAATCGCCCTGATCGTGTGCTTCGGCCTGTCGGTCACGGTGGCCGACGCGCAGCAGGGCGCGGCGCTGCGCCAGGTCGTGCAGCCGCTGGGCACCATCACCCTCATCTGGTTCCTGACCGGACCGGCATGGGTCAAGGGCACCTCGGAGGCGAGCAAGTGACAACCGAACGACCGCTGGCCATCGTGACCGGCGGCGCCCGCGGCATCGGCGCGGCCTGCGCGGTCCGGCTCGCCGCCGACGGCTACGACATCGCGTTCTGCCACCGCAATCCGGGTACCGCCGCCGAGGCGGTGGAAACCGAATGCGCCGAACGGGGCGCCGCGGTTTTCCGCGCGGTCTGCGATATCGCCGACGCCGCGGCCGTCGACGACTTCGTCCGGGCGGCCCAGCAGCGCTTCGGCGATCCGGCGGTGCTGGTCGCCGCGGCCGGAATCACCCGCGACGGCCTGCTGATCCGGGCGACCGAGGACGACTGGGACCGGGTGCTGCGGACGAATCTGTCCGGCGTGCGGCACATCTGCAAGGCGGTCGTGCCCGGCATGATGCGCCGCCGCGCGGGGTCCATCGTCACCCTGTCCTCGGTCGCGGGCCTGACCGCCGCCCTGGGACAGAGCAATTACGCGGCGACCAAGGCGGGCATCATCGGATTCGGCAAGGCGCTCTCGGCCGAGGTCGCGCGATTCGGCGTCCGCGTGAATGCCGTCGCGCCCGGTTTCATCGAGACCGAGATGACCGAGGCGCTGGGCCCGGAGGCGCTGCGCGAGGCACGCAAAACGATTCCGATGCGGCGATTCGGCGCGCCGCGGGAAGTTGCCGCCCTCGTCTCCTTCCTCGCCTCGGAGGAGGCGAGTTACATTACGGGCCATACGTTTTGCGTCGACGGCGGTTTGGCGGCCTGAAGGAGAATTCTGGTGACCGATGTGGACGCCTATCCGCGCATCATGCTGATTCCGTCGGTCGGTGAATATCCGATCTACGACGAGAAGCTGTATTCCGTGATGACCGCGGACACCATTCGAGTGGAGGCATTCGAGCGGGCCGTTCGTCGGCACGCACCCGGCAGGACGGTTCTCGATATCGGCACCGGCGCGGATGCCAACTGGGCGCTGGTCGCCGCCGAGGCGGGCGCCACCCGGGTGTGGGCCGTGGAGGCGCTGCCCGAGGCGGCCGAGAAGGCGCGGGCGCTCGTCGCCGAACGCGGCTTCGACCACATCATCACCGTGCTCACCGGAACCTCCCGCGAGATCGACCTGCCCGAGCGCGTGGACGTCTGCGTCTCCGAGACCATCGGGACCATCGCGAGCTCCGAGGGCATCTGTGCCGTCTTCGACGACGCCGCGCGGCGGCTGGTCCGCGAATCGGGCGTCTTCATCCCGCACCGCGCCGAAACCACCGCCGTCCCTTTCGATTTCGACGCCGTCCTCGCGGGCGCCGACCCCACACTGATGGACGAGTACGCCCCCTATGTGGAGCGCGTCTTCGCCGCGGTGGGCAAGAGCTTCGATCTTCGACTGTGCTGGACCGAGATTCCTCCGGAGGGCCGCCTGGCGACCCCCGCCGTGGTCGAAGACATCCGATTCGGCGGCGCGGCACACGAATTCGGCACCACCGCAACCCCCATGCGAATCACCCGCCCCGGCCGCTTCACCGGCATCGCCCTCGGCATCCGCCTCTGGGTCTCCCCGGACGACCCCGCCCCCATCGACTCCCTCGACCAGCAAACCTCCTGGCTTCCACTGTTCGTCCCCGCCGATTCCGACACCCCGCGCACCGTGACCCCCGGCGACGAATTCACCCTCACCTTCGGCGCGCAACCGGGCCCGGACGGAATTCACCCCGACTACACCCTCTCGGCCCGTTTCACCGACGCCGACCACAATGAAATCACCTGGGCCGCACCGCATCACGGCTCCGGCAACCTCGGCGACAACCCGTTCTACCGCCGGGTGTTCCCCGGCGCCCGCTGATCGCTCCCGTCGCCCCCGCCTCCCGTCTCTGGCAGACTGCGACCATGGCTGATGGGGTGGATGGTGGGCCGGTGATCCGGTGCGGGGGACGGGTGCGGGCGCAGGCCGAGGCGCAGCGGCGGGCCGGGCGGGTGGCGGCGGCGCTGGCGGAGCAGGGCGCGGGTCGCGGCGTGCGGATTGCCGTCATGCTCCGCAACGACATCGAATTCCTCGAGGTGTCGCTGGCGGTCGCGGCGACGGGAGCCAATCCGGTGCCGGTCAATACCGGCTGGCAGGCGCCCGAGGTGGCGCACCTGCTCGCCGACAGCGGGGCCCGCGTGGTCGTCGCGCACACCGAATTCGTCGCCGTCGTGGAACGCGCGCTGGAACTCGCCGCCTCGACCGCCACGGTCGTGGAGGTCGAGATGCCCGACGCGCGCCCCACCGGCCGCCACCCGCTGCTGGACCAGTGGATCGCCGCGCACCCCGAGCCGCTCGCCCACGTCGAGGGCGCCATCGCCGACTCCATGGGCCTGATCTACACCTCCGGCACCACGGGCCGCCCCAAAGGCGTTGTGCGCCAGAAGATGACGCCGGAGCAACTGCTGTCCTCGGCCGGGGCCATGGCGAAGCGGATGGGCCTGCTGCCCGGCGGCGAGATGCTGGTGGCGGGCCCGCTCTATCACACCAGCCCCAATACGGTGGCGGTGCTCGCGCTGCGCATGGGCGCCAACATCACGATCATGCCGAAGTTCGACCCCGAAGGCTTCCTGCGCGCCGTGCACACCCACCGCATCACCCAGGTCAAGGTGGTGCCGACCATGCTGTCGCGGCTGCTGTCGCTGCCCGCCGAGGTCCGCGCCCGCTACGACGTCGGCAGCCTCACCCACGTGATCCACTCGTCCGCGCCCTGCCCCCCGGCGGTGAAGCGCGCCGCCATCGAGTGGTTCGGCGAGGCGCTCATCGAGTTCTACGGCTGCACCGAGGCGGGCGCGATCACCTGGATCGCCGCCTCCGAGTGGCTGTCGCACCCCGGCAGCGTCGGCCGCCCGGTCGACGGCTCCGGCGTGGTCGTCGCCGACGACGACGGAAACGCGCTGCCGCCCGGCGACATCGGCCGCGTGTACGTCCGGGGCGCGGAGTACTGGCCCGCCTCCGGCTATCTGAATGTGGAAGAAAAGCCCGGTCCCGTACCGGGTTTCCTTGCCGTCGGCGACAACGGCTACCTCGACTCCGACGGCTACCTGTACCTCACCGGCCGCTCGTCGGAAATCATCATCCGCGGCGGCGTCAATATCTATCCGGCCGAGATCGAGAACGCGATCATGGCCCTGCCCGGCGTCGAGGACGTCGCCGTCTTCGGCATCCCGAACGCCGATCTCGGCGAAACCGTTGCCGCACACATAGTCCCGCGCCCCGACGCCGACCTGTCACCGGACGGCATCCGTGCCGCCCTGAAGGACCAGCTGGCCCGCATCAAGGTGCCCGCCACAATCGAGATCACCCCCGCCCTCCCACGCGACGACGCGGGCAAGATCCGCAAGCGCCTGCTGCGCGCCCGCTACCCGGACGGGCTCACAGCCCCGCCTCGATAGCCGACGCATCGGCCTGCATGCCGGTGGCATTCGGGTGCAGGGACCCTGCGATATCGCCCAGCAGGCGTCGTGACCGATACTGGGCGTGAAGGTATCGACGAAGGTTGCCCCGTGCCCCCGCGCCTGATCGCTCAGCATGCCGTTGAGCGCGAGCACGATTCCGTTGGCATAGGCCACATCCCCGACGGTGAGCGGGAGCTGGTCGCAGCCGCCGCTCTGCGGCAGCACATCCAGATAGCCGAGACCAGAATTCTTGCGCCAGTTCCCTGGTCACCGCGCTAGAGGGCACTGTCGAGGTCCAGCAGTTCCGCAGGATCCAGCGCCAGCGGGAAGGGGGTATCCGACCGCAGGGTGCGGCCAGCGTGAACAACTGTGGGAGAACCGTATTCGCCGTCGACCAAGGTGTACGCCTCGATACGCGGGTGGGGTTCGAGGTCGATAATCCAGTACTGCGGAATACCCGCATGCGCATAGTCGTGCAGCTTGTCGACCCGGTCGACCTGCTCGCTGCCGCTGCGCCGCGAAACGACCTCGGCGACGAGCAGGACGTCACGCCCGTAATAAGTGCGCGCATTGGCCTCGTGCGCGGCCCGTGCCGCGTCGCGATCGATCACGCCCACGTCGGGCTTGCGAACCCCGGCCGGTGTCGAGATGTCCATCGGAGCCTGTACGAAGACCTTGACCTCGGCGGCGCGGGCTGCGGCACGGAATCGGTCGCGAAGTATGTCGGCGGCCAGGTCGTGCCGTGGGCTCGGGGACAAGGGGATCAGCCACCCATCCGCGAGCTCGTACCCCTTGCCTTCGTCCGGCAGGGCATCCAGGTCGTAGACCGTGTACGGCCCGAAGGCGTGGTCGTGGGCAACACTCACCGTGTCCTTCCTTCCCGGCCGATTCGTCGACACCCCACAGCGTAGTCGTTCGCGGGCGCGCGATCAGGGCCGAACGCGCGCCCGCGACACGGCGACTCAGAGCGAGACGCGCTGGTCCTGGGGCAGGAACAGTTTGTCGGAATCCTTCACCCCGAAGGTCGAGTAGAACTCGGGGAGGTTGCGGACCACCTGGTTGCAGCGGAATTCGCCGGGGGAGTGGACATCGTTGGTCAGCAGCGACTCGGTGTACTGCCGGGTCTGCTTGTTGCGCCAGTTGCGGGCCCAGGACCAGAACATATCGGTGTAGTCCGGGTTGTCGCGGCCGTTGCGCTTCTCGAGCAGGCGGAAGGCGGCCAGGGCGATCATCAGGCCGCGCAGGTCGGCCAGGTTCTCGCCCACGGTGAGCTCGCCGTTGACGTGCTGGCTCGGATCCAGCCCCGCCGGGACCAGCACGTTGTACTGGGCGATGAGCTGCTTGGTCTTGGCGTCGAAGGCCGCCTTGTCCTGCGGGGTCCACCAGTCGCGGCGATTGCCGTCGCCGTCGTACTTGGAGCCCTGATCGTCGAAGCCGTGCCCGATCTCGTGCCCGATCACCGCGCCGATGGCCCCGTAGTTCACCGCGGGCTCGGCGTCCTTGTCGAAGAACGGCGGCTGCAGGATCGCGGCCGGGAAGTTGATCGAGTTGGAGCTGGACTCGTAGTAGGCGTTGACCGTCTGCGGCGTCATGCCCCACTCGGTCTTGTCGACCGGGGTGCCCAGCTTGTTCATCCCGCGCTTGTTCTCGAAAGCCGTGACCGCGCGCAGGGATTCGATCAGCTTGCCGCGCGTGATCTTGACCGACGAGTAGTCGATCCACTTGTCCGGGTAGCCGATCTTCACGGTGATCTTGTTCAGCTTGGCGATGGCCGCCTCCCGGGTGGGCGGCGACATCCAGCTGGAATTGGTGAAGTTCTCGCGATAGGCGGCCATGAGATCCTCGACCAGCGCCTTGGCGCGATCCTTGGCGTCCGGCGGAAAGTGCTTGGCCACGTACAGCTTTCCGAGCTGATCGCCCGCGAACTGATCGACCGTGGTGATCGCCGACTTCCACTGCTCGGGCTGCTGCTGGGTGCCGTTCATCACCTTGCCGAAGAACTCGAAGTTCGCGTCGGCGATGTCCTTCTTCAGATACTTGGCGAACTGCCGCACCACGGCGATCTTCAGGTACTCGCGCCACTGCGCGATATCCACCTCGCCCCACAGCTGCGCGGCCGCGGTGACGAACGACGGCTCGCTCACCACCACCTTGTCGAACAGGTTCTTCGGCCGATCGGTATTACCGGCCAGCCACGGATCCCAGTCGAACCCCGGCGCCAGAGCGGGCAGCTCGCTCCAGGACTTCAGGTTGTAGGTGGCGTCGTCGTCGCGGGTCCGCACGTTGTCCCAGAACCCGGCGGCGATCCGCTTCTCCAGATCGAACACCCGCTGCGCCATCCCGACCGGATCCGGGAACCCCGCGCCGGTCGCGATCTTCTCCAGGTAGGTGTGATACGCGGCGAGCTTGTCGGCGTACTCGGGCTTGCGGTAGTACTGCTCGCTCAGCCCGATACCGGACTGCGAGAGATAGGGCAGGTAGGCGTTGGAGTTCTTCTGATCGACCCCGACGCCCATGCCGATCAGGCCGCCGATCGGCAGCGCGCCCATCACCTTCGCCAGATCCGGCTTGGCGGGCGCCTTATCGATCTGATCGAACAGGTCCTGCAGCGGCGACATGCCCAGCTTCTCGATGGTGTCGGTGTCCATCCGGGCGTCGTACAGGTCGCGGATCTGCTGCTCGGGCGTCCCGTCCTTCGGGTTGTGGATGCCCTCCACGATCTCCCGCAGCTGACCCTCGATCCGGTCGCTGACCTCGTCGAACGTGCTGTAGCCCGTCTTGTCCGGGGGCAGCTGGTAGTCGGCGAGCCACTTGCCGTTGAGGTGCCGGTACAGGTCGTCCTGCGGCCGGACCGCGGGATCGACGCCGGACAGATCGGGCCCGGTCGGCGGTTTCTTCGCGGGCTGCTCCGTACTGCACGAGGCCAGCGCGGTCACCACGGGCACCGCGCCCAGCGCGATCAGCAGCGAGCGGCGATTGATACGAATCGGACGACCGGACGATGTCACAGGAAAATCCTCTCCCCACAGCGTGGCGATCTTGCTCGGCCTTGGTTCGGATGAGGCTAACCCACCGTGCTGAGCGATGCCTGAACATGCGCAGGTCGGTCCGGCGACCCCGATTTGGGTCGGACCTGCGGCATGGCTACACTGGTCGGGTTGCCCGCGGGACTGTGTGCCCGCACTTCGGCCGCGAACCCACAGTGTTCACTGGCAGGCGCGCGTGCGAAGGGCAACTGGCCATGCCCGTCGGGTCGGTAATCCGGCGTGCATATCGTCCAGGTCTTAGGAGGAGCTGAAGTGATTCAGCAGGAGTCGCGACTGCGCGTCGCCGACAACACGGGTGCCAAGGAGATCCTCTGCATCCGCGTGCTCGGCGGGTCGTCGCGTCGCTATGCCGGTATCGGCGACGTCATCGTCGCCACCGTGAAGGACGCCATCCCCGGCGGAAACGTCAAGAAGGGTGATGTCGTCAAGGCCGTCGTCGTGCGCACCACCAAGGAGCGCCGCCGTCCGGACGGCTCGTACATCCGTTTCGACGAGAACGCCGCGGTGCTGATCAAGGCGGACAACGATCCGCGCGGCACCCGCATCTTCGGCCCCGTCGGCCGCGAGCTGCGTGACAAGCGGTTCATGAAGATCGTTTCGCTGGCCCCGGAGGTGCTCTGACTCATGAAGGTGCACAAGGGCGATACCGTGATCGTGATCTCGGGTAAGGACAAGGGCGCCAAGGGCAAGGTCATCCAGGCCTACCCGAAGGACAACCGGGTCCTGGTCGAGGGCGTGAACCGGATCAAGAAGCACGTCGCGAACTCCGCGAACCAGCGCGGCGCCAGCTCGGGCGGCATCGTGACCCAGGAGGCGCCCATCCACGTCTCGAACGTGATGGTTGTCGACTCCGACGGCAAGCCGACCCGCGTGGGTTACCGCACCGACGAGAACGGCAAGCGGGTGCGTATCTCCCGTCGCAACGGGAAGGACATCTGATGACCACCTCCGAGAAGATCCAGCCCCGGCTGAAGCTCCGCTACCGCGCGGAGATCAAGGACGCGCTGAACAAGGAATTCAACTACGCCAACGTGATGCAGATCCCGGGCGTGGTGAAGGTCGTCGTGAACATGGGTGTCGGCGACGCCGCCCGCGACGCCAAGCTGATCAACGGTGCCGTGGCCGACCTGGCCCTGATCACCGGCCAGAAGCCGGAGATCCGCAAGGCCCGCAAGTCGATCGCGCAGTTCAAGCTGCGTGAGGGCATGCCGATCGGCGCCCGCGTCACCCTGCGTGGCGACCGCATGTGGGAGTTCCTGGACCGCCTGGTGTCCATCGCCCTCCCGCGTATCCGCGACTTCCGCGGCCTGTCGCCGAAGCAGTTCGACGGCAACGGCAACTTCACGTTCGGCCTCTCGGAGCAGTCGATGTTCCACGAGATCGACGTGGACAAGATCGACCGCCCCCGCGGTATGGACATCACCGTCGTGACCACGGCGACCAACGACGAAGAGGGCCGTGCCCTGCTGCGTCACCTCGGCTTCCCGTTCAAGGAGAACTGAGCATGGCCAAGAAAGCTTTGATCAACAAGGCGAACGCGAAGCCGAAGTTCGCCGTCCGCGCCTACACCCGCTGCCAGCGCTGCGGCCGCCCGCACGCGGTCTACCGCAAGTTCGGCCTGTGCCGCGTGTGCCTGCGCGAAATGGCCCACCGAGGCGAACTCCCGGGCGTACACAAGTCCAGCTGGTAAGCCACGGCTGCATAGCGGAAAAGCAATGCGGTGGTTCGTCGAATCGACGAACCACCGCATTCGCGCATCTAATGGAGATCGCCGGGCAGTACCCGGAATGCCTCGTGCTCGGTGAGCGGAGTGACGGCCCGAAAACCTCTGCGGTCCAAGGTGAGAACCTCATTGGTTTCGTAGTCGGCCGCCAAGGCCACGGAGACGGCATCGGCAAGGTCTAGATCCAGGTCCGGATAGAGTCGCCGCACGGCATTCGCCTGATCGAGGACATCGGTGGTCACCGCCGCGATCTCGAAGTGCTCCGTCCGAGCTTGCGCGGCCAGATCCTCGATCATCTCGATCGAGATCCGCCGACCGAGCGCTCGTCGCGCGACGGCTCCGCCCGCCGCCGCACCCGCGCCGCTGTGGCCAAGGCCATGTCCCCTGGATTTTGTCACGTTCGAGGCCCCCTCTACACTAGAGCGGTTGCCTGGGCAGCATCGTACGCGCATGCGTGCACGCGGTTCCGGGCACATGCACTCAACCGGACAACCAAAGTTGTCCGGACCAGCCGAATTGCTGTAGGCCCACGATCGGTGCGTGTTGATGCGTGCCGGTGCTGGATGGGAACCGCGGCGAGAAAGGTGAGTGGTCTACCCATGACCATGACCGATCCGATCGCAGACTTTCTGACCCGTCTGCGCAACGCCAACTCGGCGTACCACGATCAGGTGAAGGCGCCGCACTCGAAGCTCAAGGCGAATATCGCCGAGATCCTCAAGCGCGAGGGTTACATCGCCGACTACCGGACCGAAGAGGCGCCGGTGGGCAAGACCCTGATCGTCGACCTGAAGTACGGCCCCAGCCGTGAGCGCAGCCTGCAGGGCGTGCGCCGCGTCTCGAAGCCCGGTCTGCGCGTGTACGCGAAGTCCACCAACCTGCCCAAGGTCCTGGGTGGCCTCGGCGTGGCGATCATCTCCACGTCGACCGGTCTGCTCACCGATCGTCAGGCCAAGCAGCAAGGCGTGGGCGGCGAAGTCCTCGCCTACGTCTGGTAAGGGAGGTAGGAACAATGTCGCGTATCGGTAAGAAGCCGGTCCCGGTTCCCGCCGGCGTCGAGGTGACCATCGACGGCCAGAACATCACGGTGAAGGGCGCCAAGGGCACCCTGTCGCACGTGGTCGCCGAGCCGATCACCGTCACCAAGGCCGAATCCGGTGAGCTGGAGGTGGTCCGTCCCAACGACGAGCGCCAGAACCGCTCGCTGCACGGCCTGACCCGCACCCTGGTCAACAACATGATCATCGGTGTGACGCAGGGCTACGAGAAGAAGATGGAGATCTTCGGCGTCGGTTACCGCGTGCAGGCCAAGGGCTCGAACCTGGAGTTCGCCCTGGGCTACAGCCACCCGGTGCCGATCGAGGCTCCCGAGGGCATCACCTTCGCGGTGGAATCGCCCACGAAGTTCTCCGTGTCCGGCATCGACAAGCAGAAGGTCGGCCAGATCGCCGCGGTGATCCACGGCCTGCGCAAGCCCGACCCGTACAAGGGCAAGGGCATCCGCTACGCCGGTGAGGTCGTTCGCCGCAAGGTCGGAAAGACGGGTAAGTAAGCCATGGCACAAACCGAAACTCAGAAGGCCGCGCGCAAGCCGCTCGGCAAGGATGCGTCGACTCGGCGTCGTGTTTCCAAGGCGCGCCGGCACTTCCGTCTGCGCAAGAAGGTCCTCGGCACCCCCGAGCGTCCGCGCCTGGTCGTGTTCCGCTCCGCGCGGCACCTGCACGCCCAGCTGGTCGACGACTCGGTCGGCAAGACCGTCGCCGCCGCCTCCTCGATCGAGGCGGACGTGCGTGCCCTCGAGGGCGACAAGACCGCCAAGGGCCGCAAGGTCGGCGAGCTGCTCGCCGCCCGCGCCAAGGCCGCCGGTGTGGAGGCCGTGGTGTTCGACCGCGGTGGCCACGACTACCACGGCCGCATCGCCGCCCTGGCGGACGCCGCTCGGGAAGGCGGGTTGAAGTTCTGATGACCAACACCAAGCGTATGAACGGAAGGAACGTCTGATGCCGGGACGTCAGCGCCACGGCGGAAACGGACCCGCCGGACAGAACGGAAGCAACGACGGCGGTCGCGGGGAGCGTCGCGGTCGCCGCGACGATCGTCGCGAGCAGAGCCAGGCCGAGAAGAACCAGCTCGAGCGGGTCGTCGCCATCAACCGCGTGTCCAAGGTCGTCAAGGGTGGTCGGCGCTTCAGCTTCACCGCCCTGGTGATCGTGGGCGACGGCAACGGCCTGGTCGGCGTCGGTTACGGCAAGGCCAAGGAAGTTCCCGCGGCCATCCAGAAGGGTGTCGAGGAGGCGCGCAAGGGCTTCTTCCGCGTCCCGATGATCGGCAGCACCATCACCCACCCGGTGCAGGGCGAGGCGGCGGCCGGTGTGGTCATGCTGCGCCCGGCCTCCCCGGGTACCGGTGTGATCGCCGGTGGCGCCGCGCGCGCCGTGCTGGAGTGCGCGGGCATCCACGACATCCTGGCCAAGTCGCTCGGTAGCGACAACGCGATCAACGTCGTGCACGCGACGGTTGCGGCCCTCAAGATGCTGCAGCGTCCGGAGGAGGTGGCCGCTCGCCGCGGTCTGCCGATCGAGGACGTTGCCCCGGCGGGCATGCTGCGTGCACGTGCCGGACAGGGAGTCTGACATGGCACAGCTGAAGGTGACTCAGATCAAGTCCACGATCGGCGCCAAGAAGAATCAGCGGGAGTCGCTTCGCACCCTCGGCCTGCGCGGAATCCGCCAGACCGTGACGCGCGAGGACAACCCCCAGAACCGCGGGCTGATCAACGTCGTGCGCCACCTCGTTACCGTTGAGGAGGTCAACGCATGACCATCAAGTTGCATCACCTGCGTCCCGCCCCTGGCTCCAAGACCGAGAAGACCCGCGTGGGTCGCGGTGAGGGCTCCAAGGGCAAGACGGCGGGCCGCGGTACCAAGGGTACGAAGGCTCGCAAGAATGTCCCGGCCCGCTTCGAGGGTGGCCAGATGCCGCTGCAGATGCGGCTTCCCAAGCTGCGCGGCTTCAAGAGCCCCTTCCGGGTCGAGTACCAGGTCGTGAACGTCGGCGACATCGCCCGGCTGTTCCCGCAGGGCGGCACGGTCGGCAAGGCCGAGCTGGTCGCGGTCGGCGCGGTGCGCAAGAACGAGCTGGTGAAGGTGCTCGGCGAGGGCGAAATCGGTGTGGCCGTTCAGGTTAGCGCCGACAAGTTCTCCGGCTCCGCCAAGGAGAAGATCACCGCCGCCGGTGGCACCGCCACCGAGCTGGGCTGACGGCAGTTGATCTGACATCGGGCGCCGGACGGGTGAGAGCTCGTCCGGCGTCGCTGTTAAAGTTCAAGTTGTCTGCCACGACTCGCCTGCGCCGTCTCCGCGGCGAATGCCGGCGACGGAGACAGCCCGCACCCATGTCATGAGCCAGGAGGATCTGTGCTTTCCGCCTTCGCGTCGGCTTTCCGCACACCGGACTTACGGCGGAAGATTCTCTTCACGCTGGGCCTGATCGCGCTCTACCGCATCGGTGCCACCGTTCCGTCTCCCGGTGTGGACTACAAGGCGGTCAAGAAGTGCATCGACATCGTCTCCGGTGGTGAATCGGGTGGTATCTACCAGCTGATCAACCTGTTCTCCGGTGGCGCGCTGCTGCAGCTGTCGGTGTTCGCGATCGGCATCATGCCCTACATCACGGCGAGCATCATCATCCAGTTGCTCACGGTCGTCATCCCGCGGTTCGAGGAGCTGCGCAAGGAAGGCCAGTCCGGCCAGACCAAGATGACGCAGTACACCCGGTATCTCGCGATCGCGCTGGCGATTCTGCAGGCCACCGGCCTGGTGGCGCTCGCCGCGCGCAAGCAGCTGCTGCAGGGCTGCCCGCAGGAGATCCTCGCGGACCAGAGCATCTTCGGCATGATCATCATCGTGCTGGTGATGACCGCCGGCGCGGCGCTGGTCATGTGGTTCGGCGAGCAGATCACCGAGCGCGGCATCGGAAACGGCATGTCGCTGTTGATCTTTGCCGGTATCGCCGCGCGACTTCCCAGCCAGGGCAAGCAGATCCTGGACACCAAGGGCGGATTGATCTTCGGGCTCATCTGTTTCGCGGCCCTGGTGGTCATCGTCGGCGTGATCTTCGTCGAGCAGGGCCAGCGCCGGATTCCGGTGCAGTACGCGAAACGTGTCGTCGGCCGCAAGATGTACGGCGGCTCGTCGACCTATCTGCCGCTGAAGGTCAACCAGGCCGGTGTGATCCCGGTCATCTTCGCGTCCTCGCTGCTGTACCTGCCGAACCTGGTCGCCCAGCTGACCCGCAACACCTCCGGCGGCAAGGGCAGCTGGTGGCAGGAGATCATTCAGAAATACCTGGTGAACCCGGGTAACCCGGCGTATATGGCGATCTACTTCGCGTTGATCGTGTTCTTCACCTACTTCTACGTCGCGATCACCTTCAACCCGGAGGAGCGCGCCGAGGAGATGAAGAAGTTCGGTGGTTTCATTCCCGGGTATCGTCCCGGTAAGCCGACCGCCGACTACCTGCAGTTCGTCCTGAGCCGAATCACCCTCCCCGGTTCCATCTACCTCGGTGCGGTGGCCGTGCTGCCGAACCTGCTGCTGCACATCGGTGGCGGGGGCGGTTCGAACTTCCTGCCGTTCGGTGGCACCTCGGTGCTGATCGTCGTGAGTGTCGGCCTCGATACGGTCAAACAGATCGAGAGCCAACTGATGAACAGAAATTACGAAGGGTTCCTCAAGTGAGACTCGTACTGCTCGGACCGCCGGGTGCCGGTAAGGGCACGCAGGCCGAACTGCTGTCGGACAAGCTGGGTGTTCCGCACATCTCCACGGGCAACCTCTTCCGTGCGAACATCGACCAGCAGACCCCGCTGGGCCGTGAGGCGCAGAAGTACCTGGACGCCGGCAATCTGGTGCCCAGCGACGTGACCAACCGCATGGTGGAGTCCCGCATCGCGGAGCCGGACGCCGCCAACGGGTTCGTCCTGGACGGGTACCCGCGCACGGTCGATCAGGCCGAGGCGCTGGAGAAGATGCTCAAGGAGTCCAGCCGGGAGCTGGACGCCGTGGTGAGCATCGTGGTGCCGGAGGACGTCGTGGTGGCGCGCATGCTCGGCCGCGGCCGCGCCGACGACAACGAGGGCGTCATCCGTAACCGGCTGCGGGTCTACCGCGAGGAGACCGAGCCGCTGCTCGACCACTACGACGGCACGGTCGTCGCGGTGGACGGCGTCGGCGAGGTCGACGAAGTGAACGAGCGCATCCTGCGCGCCCTGGGTCGCTGACGCGAATGGTGTTCGGGCGCAAGCAGAAGAAGGTGGTGCCGTTCCGCACCTCCGGCGAGCTGGAGGCGATGGCCGCGGCCGGCGCGATCGTGGGCCGGGCCCTGGTCGCGGTCCGCGCGGCCGCCAAGCCCGGCGTGTCGACGCTGGAGCTGGACGAGGTCGCCGAGCAGACCATCCGGGACGCGGGCGCGGTGCCGTCCTTCAAGGGCTATCACGGCTTCCCCGGGTCGATCTGTTCGTCGGTGAACGACCGTGTGGTGCACGGGATTCCGGCCAAGGACGAGATCCTGGCCGAGGGCGATCTGGTGTCCGTCGACTGCGGCGCGATCCTGGACGGCTGGCACGGCGACTCGGCGTGGACCTTCGGCGTCGGCGAGATCATCGAGGCCGACCGGCTGCTCAGCGAGGCCACCCGGCTCTCGATGGAGGCGGGGATCGCGGCCATGCTGCCGGGCAACCGGCTCACCGACGTCTCGCACGCCATCGAGCTCGGCACCCGCGCGGCGGAGCGCGAGCACGGCCGCGCCTACGGAATCGTCGACGGCTACGGCGGGCACGCCATCGGCCGCCAGATGCACATGGATCCGTTCCTGGCCAACGAGGGCGCGCCCGGGCGCGGACCCAAGCTGGTGGTCGGGTCGGTGCTGGCCATCGAGCCGATGCTCACCCTCGGAACCACCCAGACCAAGGTCCTCGGCGACGACTGGACGGTGGTGACCGAGGACGGCAGCCGCGCCGCGCACTGGGAGCACACGGTCGCGGTCACCGAGGACGGTCCGCGGATTCTGACGCTGCGGCCCGAATAGCGCATAGTTTGTGTAAACGGGGGGATTGAAGTAGCGCGCCGGTGGGCATCATTCGGGGATGACGACGGTCGTACAGGAGTCCCCGGCGGCCGCCGCCATTGATGCGGCGGCGGATCGGGAGCGACTCGGGCGGCATCGCGGGACCTATCGCGCGATGCTGCCCAATGCGGTGTGGTACACGGTGTGCAATCGAGGCACGCGGCTGGATCTGTTCGAGCGCGGCCTCGTCGTGAGCCATCGCGGCCGGGTGCGGGTGGTCCGCTACGACAGCACCAGGCTGTGCCGCCGGGTGGTCCGGGTGGCGAAAGATCGCGTGCAGCACGAGTGTTCGTGCGATTACACCCTCATCGACACGGCCGGGGCGCCGGTGCGATTGCAGCACGGCATCGAGCGGGCGGCGCAGTGGGGGCCCGCGGTCGAGCGGGCCGTCACCGAGGCGCAGCTGCCCGCGGCGCGCGCCGCGCTCGCCGCCGGTGAGCGGCTGGACTTCGAGCACTTCTGGATGACCGCGACGGAGCTCGGGGTCGGGGATCGGTCGGTGCCGTGGTCGCGGGTGTCGCAGATCGGCGTGGTCGGCGGGTGGCTCAGCGTGCGGGTCGCGGGGGAGTCGCAGCCGCTGGAGTCGCTGCCCATCAGCCTGATCCCCAATTTCGCGATCTTCCGCGCGCTGGCGCCCGCCTGACGACGGAATCAGCGCGCGCCGAACGTCTTTCCGCGGGCGCCGTGCGCGGTCATGGTGGTGAGCGGCACGGTGTCGCTCCAGCCGCAGGGCCGATCGCAGAAGGCGAGGACGGTGGTCTCCCCGCGCCGGGCGGCCGCGGCCCGCGCCGGATATCCGCACTCGGGGCACTTGCCGAAGAAGTCGAGAATCTCCTGATATCCGGGAACCGCTGGGGTGCGGTGGTCGGTCATGTCCTTCTCCTCGCCGATCGGTGTTCCCTCGGCGGTGGACAGTAGCCCGTGTGCGGTGCGCCGCAAGCGGATTCGCGTATTCCTGGAGAAGTCACAGCCCTTCGAGGAGCAGGGTGACCGGTCCGTCGTTGACGAGTTCGATGCGCATGTGGGCGCCGAAGCGTCCGGTGGAGACCGTGGCCCCGAGTTCGCGCAGGGTCGCGGCGAAGCGGTCGACCAGCGGCTCGGCGACCGGGCCGGGCGCGGCGGCCGACCAGGACGGGCGGCGGCCCTTGGCGGTGTCGGCGTAGAGGGTGAACTGGCTGACGACCAGGATGGGGGCGTTCAGGTCGGCGGCGAGCGTTCGCCGTCGAGTATCCGGAGCCGGAACAGCTTGTCCGCCAGAGTCTTCGCCGTCGCCTCGGTGTCGGTGCGGGTGACTCCCACGAGCGCGAGCAGTCCGTGCGGCGCCCCGGCGGCGGCCGGATCGATCCGCCCCACCACCTCGTCTCCGACGATCACCCGCGCCGAACTCACCCGCTGCACCAATACCCGCACGACCGATGATTCTCGCAGGCGCGGGCGGCTACCACAGGGATCGGGGCCGGATCGCGTTCGCGAGATCGACGAGCGCATAGCGTTGCAGCCGCCGGGGGGTGGTGCGAGCGATCGAGCGGAGCACCCACTCCAGGCCCTCGCGCAGCCCGGTCTCGGTGAAGGGGACGTCGAGGATGGTCGCCTCCGCCGGGGGCTGCCCGCCGCCGCGGCACCACGCCAGCGCCGCGCCCAGCACCAGCGCCCGCAGCTGCGGCTGCCGCGGTTCGTCGGGCAGCGTCTGCAGCCGGGCCGCGGCCGCCTCGAGATCGGCCCGCGAGATCGCCGCCGGTGGCCGCGACACCAGCAGCAGACACCCGGTCAGCTGCGCCACATTGTGATGCCGCGAGGTGGCCGGAACCTGCTCCAGCACCGCCACCGCCGCGTGGACATCCCCGTCGGCCGCCAGCCGCCGCACCACACCGAACGCCGCGCTGGCCACCGTCCGATCGGTCCGCCAGACCGTTCGGTAGTGCTCGGCCGCCACCCGGCACCAATGCTCCGAATCCCCGGTCGCACCGAGCGATTGCAGGACCAGTTCCGCCGATCCGCCCAGCGCCAGCTGGGGGGCCAGCTCCCCGGGCACCTTGGCGTGGACGCGGGCGAAGCGGTCGTAGGCCCGGTCGTAGTGGCCGTCGATCAGGTCGGCGATGCCGAGGTACCACTCGATGCGCCAGTCGGCGGCGTGGTCGGGGAGCAGGCGTTCCAGGTCTGCTCGGGCCTGTTCGGGGCGGCGCAGGTCCAGGTGGGCTCGGGCGGCGGCGAGGGAGCCCTCCGGCTCGAAGTTCTCGGGGGTGCCGATGGTGCCGGACCGCATCTGGTCGAGCGCGTCCAGGGCGCGATGCGGGTCGCCGTGCAGCAGCGGCGCGAGCAATTCGGCGGCGGGGTCTTCGCTGTCGATCAGCGGGACCGGCAGGGCGGCGACGACGCTCGCCGCGTCGAGCGCGGGCGTGCGGTGGACGCCGTCGACGAGGCCGTCGGTCTGCCGGATGAGGGTATCGATGCCGAATTCGCCTCGGGGAGCGCCGAATACGACCGACACCTGCGGATGTTCCGCGCCGGTGTCCTCGGCGAGCACGATCCGCAGCACGCCCCCCAGCTGGCGATACATCGCGTAGGCGGACGGAAACCGCTCGGCGGCATCGGGATCGGTGGCCCGGGCGAGCAGCCGCGCGTAGGACGGGTACCGGCGCAGCACCGAATTCGCCTCGGGCGCGGGCAGACCGGGGCACTTGTGCCCGGCCTCGTCGGTGGGCATGTCCAGGGTCAGCGCGGCCAGCGTCCGGCCGACGGTGTAGATGTCGGAGGCCACCGTGGGTCCGGTCGCGGTGAACTCGGGCGCCTGGTATCCCGGTGTGCCGTAGAGATTTCCGCCGGAGTTGCGGGCCGCCACCGCGCCCAGGTCGATGAGCTTGATCTCGTCCTCGCCCACCATGATGTTGTCCGGCTTGAGGTCGTTGTAGGCCAGGCCGAACGAGTGCAGATAGTCCAGTGCCGGAAGCACTTCCATGACGTAGGTGATGGCCTCGGCGACCGGTAATCGCGCGGGCGCCAGCTCGTCGAGCGTGGTCTTCAGCGACCGCCCGTCGACGTACTCCATCACGATGTAGCCGACCTGCACGCCCGCGGACTTGTGTTTGACGAAGTTGAAGATCTTCACGATCCCCGGATGCGCCATCTCGGACAGGAACTGCCGTTCGGCCAGCGCCACCACGTGCGCCTCGAAGTCGAGCGGATTCTGCAGGCCCTTCAGCACCACCCAGCGATCGCTGACATTGCGGTCGCGGGCCAGATAGATCCAGCCCATGCCGCCGTAGGCGAGACAGCCGCGCACCTCGTACTGCCCGGCGACCAGATCGCCGGGGTGCAGCAGGGGCGAGAAGTTGAACGAGGCGCCGCAGTGCCCGCAGGCGCCCGAGATGGCCCCCGGCCCGTCCGCCCCCGCGCGGCCGACCGGGTGCTGGCACTTCCAGCAGAACCGCTTGTTCTCCGGCACCTCGGGATCGGCCAGCACCGCGGCGGCCGGATCGACCGGCGAGATCCGGGGGAGGGAGACCAGCCCCGCGCCGAGGCGGCGCACGCTCGGCCGCGAACGGGTGGTGGGGCCGGATCCGGGATCGCCCGGCGCGGGCGCGGTGTCGGGGTCGGCCGCGAGCGGAGGATTGGAGGCGGTGCGGCGGGTCGCCCAGACAGGCGACGGCTGCGGCGCCGGGTCCTCCTCCCGCATGCTGCGAACCTCTCCGACGACGGGCAACGTCAGTGCGATTGTGCCCTATCGCCCGGAGAGGTGTTGTCGCTTGTCAGGATGTCTGGCCGGGGCGCTCGTCGCGGTGTTCCAGGGGGCGCTCGGCGACCACCGGGAACTGCCCGGTGTACCCGATGCGCTGCGCGGCGAGCCGCCGGACCCGCCGGCGAGCCAGGAACCAGCCCACGATCAGAGCCGGAATCATGACGACCACCATGACGAGGACCGCGCCCCGCTGGATGTCGTCGTTGCTGAAGGCCATCAGCAGCACCACCGCGGCCAGGAAGATCAGCGTCGCGATGCTGGTGTAGGGGGCGCCCGGCAGCCGGAAGGAGGGCCGCTGCATGCGTCCCGCGCGCGCCCACCGCCACAGCTGCAGCTGGCAGAGGATGATCGCGGTCCACGCCATGATGGTGCCCAGCGACGACATGTTCAGCACGATCTCGAACGCCTTGCCCGGCACGATCGCGTTCAGCCCGACACCGGCCAGCGCGATCACACCCGTGGCGAGAATGCCCACGTAGGGCACGCCGTTGCGGGACATCCGCGCCCCGACGGCCGGCGCGCTGCCGTTCATCGACATCGACCGCAGGATCCGCCCGGTCGAGTACAGCCCGGCGTTCAGGCTGGAGAACGCCGCGGTCAGCACGACCAGGTTCATCACCGTCGCCGCGCCGTCGACGCCGAGCTTGGAGAAGAAGGTGACGAACGGGCTCTCGCCGGACTTGAAGGCCGTGTAGGGCAGCAGCAGCGACAGCAGCACCAGCGAGCCGACATAGAACAGGGCGATGCGGGCGATCACCGAGTTGATGGCGCGCGGCATGACCTTGTGCGGATTCTGCGCCTCACCGGCCGCGGTGCCGACCAGCTCGCACGAGGCGTAGGCGAACACCACGCCGGTGACCGACAGCACGAGCGGCAGCGTGCCGTGCGGGAACAGGCCGCCGTGCTCGCTGATCACGCTGATCCCGGTGCTCTGGCCCTGAATGGTGAAGCGGCCCGCGAGGAAGACGCAGCCCAGCACGAGGAAGCCGACCAGCGCGATCACCTTGATGATCGCCGCCCAGAACTCCAGCTCGCCGAACCACCGGACCGACACCATATTGATGCTCAGCACGATGATGAGCGCGATGAGCGCGATCGTCCACTGCGGGATCGCCTTGAAGGCCGACCAGTAGTGCACGTAGGTGGCGATCGCGGTGATATCGGTGATCCCGGTCATGCACCAGTGGAAGAAGTACATCCAGCCGACGCCGAAGGCCAGCTTCTCGCCGTAGAACTCGCGGGCGTAGGAGACGAACGAACCCGACGAGGGGCGGTGCAGCACCAGCTCGCCGAGGGCACGCAGGACGAAGAACACGAAGATGCCGCAGACCGCGTAGGCCAGGAACAGTCCGGCGCCCGCATTCGCCAGTCGGCCGCCCGCGCCGAGGAACAGTCCGGTGCCGATCGCGCCGCCGATCCCGATCATCTGGAGCTGGCGTGGGCGAAGGGCCTTGTGGTACCCCGCATCCTCGGCGTCGAGGCCGTGCGCGGCGGTCGGGACATCCGCCGGAGGTCGCACTGTGGTCATGAACTGGCCTTTCCTGTGATGCCGGTCATAATCATCGAAGAACGTACCGCTATTTAACGGCACGTTCAACAAGCGTGCGCGATCGGTACCCTTCCGACGGCCGATCGTGGCCAACCATGGGGTCACCCCATGTTTCGGTGTGGTTTCCTTGAGATATGGCAGCGGGTGCGGAGTTTACGATCGACGAGCTGGCGCGCGAGGCCGGCACGACGGTACGAAGTCTGCGGGTCTATCACGAGCGTGGCGTGCTGCCGCCGCCGCAGGTCAAGGGCCGGACCGGATTCTACGGACCCGAACATCTGAACCGCGTGCGCACCATCAGCCGACTGCTGGATCGCGGCATCAAGCTCAACGGCATCCGGGAACTGCTGCAGGCGTGGGACCGCGGCGACGATCTCGGCGACATCCTCGGTGTCGGCGAGCCGGGCGAGATCGCCGCCGCCGACCCGGCCGCCGCGTCGCCCGCGCCCGACCGGGCCGTCCCGTCGCCGCCGGAATATTCCGAAACCACGGTTGCCGCAACCGAACTCGCGCAACGCTACCGCGAGGTTCCCAACGGCCTGGCGCGGGTGATCGCGGCCGGTCTGTACGAGCCGGTGGACGCGGCGACCTACCGTGTCGTCGATCCCCAGCTGGTCGGCCTGGCCGAGCGGCTGGCGGCGGCGGGCGCGCCGCCCGCGCAGGTGCTCGACGAGCTGGACCGGCTGGTGGCCGACTGCGATCGCATCGCCCGGCGCTTCGTGGACGTGTTCGAGCGGACGGCCTGGCAGGAGTTCCGGCAATCCCCGGGCGGCGCCGACGATCTCGCCCTGCTGACCGCGCGGGTGACCGACGCCCTGGCGGTGCCCGGCCGGGTGTCCGCGGAGCTGGTCGACCGGTTCGTCGCGCGGTACCTCGAGCGCGATATCGCCGAACTCGGAGATCTGCTGCGCGAGCGGTGATCCGGCGGGTGCTCGTAATATCAAGAATAGGTAAGGAGTTCGTATCCGCTCGACCGGCTCCGCGCCGGTGGGTGAAGATGGGGTTGGAAGCGTCTCGCTCCGCCGGAGGTGAATCATCATGTCGGACAACCCGATTTGCACCGCGGACGTGCGACCGGCAGACCTGCAGGAGGCGCATCGCCTGATGCAGGTACACCGCGCGTGCCCCCGTTCGTGTCCTTCCCGGCGGGCGGCGCTGCAGGTGCTGGTAGCGGCGGGGCACTATCGGCTGTCGACCCGATTCGGGCCCACCGACGACGATCGGGTCGCGAGCTGAAACCGTCCGCACCGGTCACGCCTCCCAGCGGTAGCCGTGGCCGCGGATCGTCGTGATCAGCCCCGGCCGGTCGAGTTTCGCGCGCAGCGAGGCCATGTGCACGTCCAGCGCCCGCGAGACGGCCAGGAAGGCGTCGCCCCAGATGCGATCCATCAGCTGCTGCCGGCTGACCGCCGAGCCGGGCCGCTCCACCAGGATGCGCACCAGCTCGAATTCCTTGTGCGTCAAGGTGACCGGCTGGCCGCCCACCCGCACCTCGCGGGCCGCCAGGTCCACCCGCACGTCGCGGGTGATCACCACCTCGGGTGCGACCTGCGCGACGGCGACGGTGACGCGCCGGGTGACGTTCTCCAGCCGGGCCACCAGTTCCGCGATGCGGGGCGGCTTCACCAGGTAGTCGTCGGCGCCGGTGCGGAGCCCGCGCACGATCGAGCGCTCGTCGCCGCGCGCGGTGAGGATCACCACCGGCACCGTGCTGACCTCGCGTAGCTGCCGCAACACCTGCAGGCCGTCCATATCGGGGAGGCCGAGATCGAGGATGATCGCGTCGTAGTCGCGGTGGGACAGCAGCACATCGGCGCCGCGGCGCTTGCGATCGGTCTCGTGGCCGAACGCGTTGAGCGCCTCGACGAGCGCTTCGCCCACGCCCTCGTCGTCTTCCACCACCGCGAGTTTCACCGGCCGATCTTCGCAAATCGCCCGATTGTCCGCAGGGTTTCGCGGTGAGACCAGGGGTTACCGCGAGGCAGCCTGGGCGCGCAGCCGGTCCGCGAGTGCCAGGAAGACGAAGTAGTTGGGCACCGCGTTGACGGCGATCTTGGCCAGCGACAGCCACTGCCCCGCGACCCGCACCGACAGGAAGCCGCTCCGCACGCGGATCTCCTCCACCTGCGACCAGTGCACCGAACGTGCGTGTGCCGCAAGGGTGGTGGCGGTGACGCGGAGCGGGCCGAAGGTGATCTTCGCGCCGGAGGAGACGTCGGCATACGCGCGGGGGAGCTGGGCCTCGATCACGTGTTGGCGCAGTTGCTTCGCCCAGGCGTCGGGCTGGGCGAATCGGCCTGTGATACGGAAGGATTCGCCGGACGGATCGGTCAGCATGAAGGTGTACGTCAGGCGCGTGGGGCGGCCGTAATACCGGTGCTGGACAATGTCCTGCCGCACGGTCACGGTATCCCACCGGAAGACGGTCGTCCGGCTGCCCGCGGCAACGACCAGCCCGTGCTCGAACAGACTCAATTGCGCGGTGCGGCTGCCGAATCCGACACCGCGCACCGGCAGGTAGGCGAACCGGGCCAGCGCGTGCCGCGGCGACTCGAGGAAGGTCGGCAGCCAGCGCCACCCCGCGATCACCACCGCCATGAACGGGATGAGCCCGAGCACGACCGGGCCGCCCCGTGCCAGCCCGATGGCCAGAATCGCCAGCACGATGACCGTGGCGATGATCGGGCCGGTGGGGAGGCGGTCGAAGTAGCGGTGCGGATAGGTGGCCTCGTGCCGACCCAGCCGGTGGTTCTGCGCCGCGGCCAGAATCTGCTGGGACGGTTGATATCCGGGTGCGCTCGGCCGGACCTGGTCTGCTGCGAGATTCTGCTGGGGCTCGGACATGCCGACCGTTTCGATGGGGCGGGGTGGCGGAGCAGGATTGGCGGCGGCTGCCGGGGGCGCCGTCGTAGCGACGGCCACGATCTCGTCGCCGCCGGTGCCGGGCGGCGCGGGTGCGGAGGGGAGCGTCATGGATTGCGCCGCGGTGGTGGTCAGGTCTCGGGCCGTGATCGTGATGCGGCCGTCCGCGGTGATGTCGACGGCGACCTCGATCTCCGTCGTCCCGGCCGGGGCGGGCAGCAGACCGGTGAGCACGATGGCGCCCAGCTCGCCGACCGACGCGAAGGCGTTGCGGCTCTCCACGATTCGAATCCGGGCGCTGGTCTGCTGATCCACCGTCGTGGTGAAGGTGCGCGTCCAGCCCACCGGCACCGCGGTATTGCGGACGACGAGTTCGGCGCACTGTCCGCCCGCGGTCACCACGCCCAGGTCGATCGGAAGCACCTCGCGCACCAGGGCATTGATGGTGCCGTCCAGGGCGGCCGCGCGCACGGCGGCGCCCGAGGCGATCAACTGCTCCGGCGGCAGCGCACGATACGGCGGTCGGCCCCGTTCCAGTTCGTGAATCCACTGCTGGGCGGCCGGGAAGCGCAGGCCGTCGCCCGCCGCCACCACCTGCCCGATCTCGCCGGGGGTGAGGTCGAATTCCGCGAGCATCCGGTCGAGCGCGGCCCGGGCCGCCGACAGCGGGTCGGCGGTGGCCCCGCCGTGCACGGCCAGGATCTCGACCACATCGCGCCGGGCCTCGACCAGGGACAACCCATAGGCGTCGGCGGCCAGATCGATGGTGAGAATGGTGGCCGACTCCGGATGCTGGGTGAAGGTATAGGCCACGCCGATCGCGGTGGTGGCGCTGACGACCCGCGCGGCGGCGAAACCGGCCTGGGTGCAGGCCACTTCGAGGGCGCGCCGCTCGGCGATCGAGGCGTAGGCGGGCGCGGCCAGCACGGCCCCGACGTCCGCCGACCCGAGCCGGGCCTTCGCCTCGGCCGCGAGGTGGGTGAGCAGCGGGATCGGGGACTCCGACGAGGTGCCCGTCCAGCGGGCGGCGGCCCCGGCCACGACGGTCGGTCGCCCACCCTCGAGCACGCACGCGACCGCCTGCGGGGCCGCCAGATCGATGCCGATGTACCTCATCAGCTGATCGTCAACTCCTCGCCGAGCGGTTCACCGTCCGCGTCGACCTCGACGTAGTCGATCTCGAACGGCAGGCCGCGCTCCCGGCACAGCCGCCCCAGCGTCTCGAGCCGGGCCGCCGCGTCCGCGGTCGGCCCGTGCAGATCGCCCTCCAGCACGAAGAACGAATACGCCGTTCCCGCCGGGGGTTTGGCCTGATAGCAGTACAGCTCCAGGGTGTCGTCGCGATAGGACACCTCCCACCGGCTGCGGTGGGACTTCATCGTCAGCTCGTCGGCGCTCAACCAGGTCCGCAGGATGGCCTGGGCATTCTCGTGATCGCCGGTCGCGATGTCGCCGCGAAACTCGGTGCGCTGCATGGAACTCCTCATCGGATGGGAAGCACGATACGACGGGTGCGATTCAGTCGAGGGTCTTTTCCTCACCGAGCAGATTGCCGTCCGCGTCGACCTCGACATAGTCGATGTCGAAGGTGATACCCCGCTCGCGAAACAGCCGCGCCAGCGCCTCGAGCCGCCCGAGGGCAACCTCGGGCGCCTGATCGATATGACCCTCCAGCAGGAAGAACGACGGAGCCTCCGAGGGGTTCGCCCCCTGGGTGGCATACAGCTCGATGGTGTCGTCGCGGTATTCCACCGCATATCCATCCTGGCGCACGGTCATCGTGAGGTCGCCGATCCCCAGCCAGGTGCGCAGGATTTCCGCCATGACCGCGTGGTCGGCGGTCTTGGCCCAAGTGTGGTACTCGGTGCGCTGTAGCGGGCTCTTCGGCTGCTCGCGCTCCGCCTGCTGCCGTTGTCTCTCCTTCGCCTCCCGGACGTACATGTCGGTGTCCCAGGTGGGGTCCTCGTGGTCGGGCGGATCGCCCTTCCAGGAGAAGAACCACTCGATCCAGTCCTCGGTCGGTAGTTCGCTGAGCGGGAAGCGGCGGTCGATGGCCAGTTGGCGTGAAAACTCCTCCGCGGTCTTGCGATCGACGGTCTCGTAGCGATCCCAGTTCCGGTAGTCCGCAGTGAAACGCACGACCCGATCCGGGTCGTACTGCCATGCCTGGGTCCGCTGATTCCAGACCAGAGCATCGTCCGATTTGTCGGTCGTCACGAAGATCGTGAAGGGGGGTGACTTCCCGTATTCTTCTTCGCAGACTGCTACGTAGTAAAACATGCGGCTCTCCTACTGTGTACCGGGGTAGTCGGGGAGTATATCCGATACATCCAAGCCGAATTGGCTTGTTATCCATGAGAGGTCACGGCCGTTTTCGATAAGCCAATTCGAGTACCGCTGCCAGAGGAACGGGTTCTTTCTGGCCCACTTGGCGAAGCTGGTGTCGAGCGGCGGCCACAGCCGTTCCAGTCCCGGCGGAACCTGGTCGGCGAGGCCGAGTTCGTGATTGATGCGTAGGATCTGTAGGAACGCGTGGACCCGGCGCTCGATGGGCTCCTCGAGTCGTCGGAATACCTCGTAGAATTCATGGGTTAGCTTGTTGGCGCGCCAGGCCGCGTCGGTGGGAAACTGCACCTCGAACAACCGGCCGTCGGGCGTCCGCAAGGTGGTGTTCATACCGAAATAGCGGTTCCCGTCGCGCCAGAAATTCTTGACGTCGACGACCGTGTAACCGCGCTGCTGGAGCTGCTCCAGAGTTGCTTCCAGCGCTCGGGTGTAATGCTCGCCTTCGGGCAAGCGAATGGAGAAACGGACCAGGTCATTGACTCTCCCGAGGAAGTCGGCCACACTCTCGCCGCCCTTGGCATCGATGCCGTACTTGCGTTCGAGCGAGTCTGCGGTCTTGACCCGGTGGTCCTCCCCTCGCATCTCGAGGGGATCACCCTGCTGCCCCAGATGATTCGTCACGTCTCTGATTGTCTCTTTGAAGTCGGTGAGAATGCGGTCCGCGACCGGATGAGCGTTCGACACCTCGGCGACCAGGTATGCCGAGTCTTTCGGCGATGCCGTGAACTCGACCGCCTTTGGAGGCTTGTCCGCGTACACCGGAGTCTGATCCGACCCTGTGAGATCACCCGGCAGCAGGCTCCGTTGCTCGGCGGCCCGGAACAGCGCGATTTCGCCCCACGTCTCCGCAACCTGACCGCGGCGGTAAGCGATCTCGCCTACATCGCCGCCAACCCGGAGCGTGCCGTCGGGCAGTCGGCGAATATCGACGGCGAGCGGTTTGCCTTCACGCTTGCCTTGGTTCCATTCATGCGGCCACTCCGCAAGTCGGTCGGTGGGCGCGTGAATCGCCGTGGGGATCTCGGTCAGGCCCGCCATGCGGGCTGCCTTTAAACGACGATTGTCCAGGCTGGTAATTCGGCCGTTCTCGTCGATGACGGCATGGACCGGCCCGCCGCGCCAACCGTGCTCGGCCATCTGTTCGGCCACCTCGGTGACGGTCTGCCCATCCGAGGTCGTGCGGCTCACACTGCGCTGAGTGAACCGAACCTCTTCCGTCGGAACGATTTCGGTGCAAGGCAGTGCCTGTTGGATGCCAGGCAGCTTTTCCGGCGGCACCCCTTCGCCATCCGGATAGCCGAGATCGTCGAATGTCGCACGGCGGTACCCGTGACCGGTGGTCTCGGACTCGCTTTCGGCCGACCCGGCGGAGTCCTCGATGCGCGGCGGGGCGTCGGGATGCTCGACCTTCATCGTGGGCCGGGTGTCGAATTCGCCGCCGCGGACGAGGACGGAGACGCTCTCGACGTTCTGGTCGGGGTGTAGCCGCTGCATGTCCTTGGCGACGGCCTTGAGTGGCTTCGAGATATCGAGCTTCGAGCTGATGATGTCGTTGAGGACCGCGTTCTTGAAGGTCTTCGCCTGCGCGTTGTAGCCCGACTCGTTCGCCGCGATCTCCCGGGCGAGGTCGACCAGTTCGGCGGGCGTCCTGCCCTTCAGGTCGATCGGCCCGTCGGCGGACTTCAGTTTGATGCGGCCGTCGAACCGGTCGATCAGCATCTTGTTGAACTCGTCGCGGCCGACGAAGACGGCCAGGTCGACATCGCCCGCGCGCGGAGTGCGCAGCGACGAGCCCTGGACGACCACATCGTCGGTCGGGATGTCCGCGCGCTCCAGGCCATCGATCAGGTCCCTGCGGAAGCTCTCGTAATCCGTTGCGTCGGTGAACTTGTACGGATAACCGCGCTCCTGCACCACCTCGACATAGTTGTGCATCTGGGTCGCGAGTTCGTCCGCGCCGATCCGCTTGGCATCGCGGGACCCGACCTTGAGGAACTCCTCGATGGTGTGATCGTCGATCCCGAGCCGACGGCCCTCCTCGACCAGCGAGCGCATCTCGGAGTCGCTGTACTCGAGCCGGAACTTGGCATTGGCCTCGATCCGCGATTTCGCGCTCTCCACAACGGATTCGACGCTCCGCTCGGCGGGGCCGTGCTCGTCGGCGACCACCGGGTGGTCCTCCGAAGGCGTTGTCGGCCTTGGTTCCTCGTCCGGTGGCACGAACTTGCCGCCGGACTGCTTCGGCGGCCGGGGCGCGGATTCGCGTGCGCCGCCGAGGTTTTCGGTCTCCGGACCCGTCGCCCGATCCGGCACGCGCATGGCGGGTTTGGTGTCGAAGGGCCCGTCGTGCACCAGCGCCGACACGCTCTCGACATTCAGATGCGGGTACTTCTCCTGGATGGCCTTGGAGACGCCCTTCAGTCCCGGCGACACCTTCGACTTGGAATTGACGATGCCTTCGTCGATGGCATTGGCAAAGGTGCGGGCGTGCGCGTTGTAGACCTCACGGTTGGTGTCGGCCAGGATATTTCGGGACAGCTCGACCAGCTGCGAGTGGGACAGGTCGCCCAGCGGAATCTGCTCGCCGCTCTTGAGTTTCACCTTCCCGTCGAAATGGTCGACGACCATCTTGTCGAAGTGGGCCTGGTCCACGAACACGGCGAGATCGACGTCGTTCGCATGCGGCGTGCGCAGCGACGATCCCTGAATGGCGATGTCGCCGGTCAGGATTCCGGCCTCGCGCAGGCCGTCGACCAGATCGTTGCGGAAGTTCTCGAAATCCTCCGGACCGGTGAATTTGAACGGATATCCGCGATCCTGAACCTCCACCCAGTTGTGCATCTGCTCGATGAGCGCGTCGGCGGTGACGGGTTTGTCACCGCGCGAGCCGATCTTGATGAAGTCCTGGATGGTGTCGTCGCCGAGCCCGAGGCCGCGGCCCTCCGAGACGATCTCGTGCAGTTGGGAATCGGAGTAGTCGAGGCGGAAGTCGCCCGGCCGGTCGTCGATCCAGGACTTGGCCCCGTCGATGACCTCGGCGACCGGGGCGTGCTCCCCGCCGCCTACGCCTGAATGGTCCCCGCCGGAATCCAGATTCCTTCCTTGCGGTGTGTGGTCATCGCCTTCCCGGCGACCTTGATCGCCAGCGGGTCGGTCCTCCCGTCCGCCACTCTGACGGTGTGATCCGCCTTGTTGATCGTCAGTTCGCGATTCAACTGATGATCCGCCCCGCCGAACCGGTACGTCACTTCCTGCTCCGTCTCGGACACCTTCTGAAACACCAGGTATATGGCCATGTTCCGAGCTCCAACCCTCTATGTTCTCGCCGGTTCTGCCCGGGATATTCGATTCCCAGTCGAAGTTCTTGTTGGCTTCCACATGCGCGTCCCGATACGACGCGCCGGGGTGTTCGTCATAGTACTTGGCCTCGGCGATCTCATGCTCGAGCAGCACGATGTCCTCCGGCAGGGCGCGGCCCGAGGACAGGCGCATCCACGCCTCGGCGATATCGGCGTCGGCGTCGTAGCGCCGCATCTCCGTCCCGACCGGCTTGCCGTTCTCGTCGTAGACGGTGAGCGGATGTTCCTCCCGGAACAAGTGTTCCTTGACCCGCGAAATCTCGTCGTGGCCGAATCCGGTCGAGCCGTCCGCGCGGGTGACGTCGGACAAATGGTCTGCCATATGGGCAACGTCGTTGTCCGCGAGGCGGAAACGGTCGTACGCCTGCTCGGCCCAGGCATCCTGGGCCTCGGTGTCGAGGACGTCCCGCGGCCGCACCGCGCCACCGGACTGCACGTCACCCTCGCCCGGACGGTGATCGGCGGGGCCGTCGCCGGAGGTGCCATGGTCGTCGCGCCCGGGGCGATCGCCGGTCCGGGTGTCCCCGGCGCGGCCGTCCCCGGCGCGCGTGTCGCCCGGGCGGCCGTCCCCGGCCCGCACCTCGCTCGGTCGGCCGTCCCCGGCGCGCGTCTCGCCGCCGCGAACCTCGGCGGCCCGGGTGTCGATCGGCGTAATGCCCGGTGCGCCAGGGGTATCCGCGCCCTCGCGGCGGCCGTCTCCGGTGCTGCGGGTGGACTGGGTCTGCGCGGCACGCGTGTCCGGCCTGGCGCCGTCGCCCGCGCCGGGGCGGCCGCCCTCGCCCGCTCCCCGGCCGTCGGGGTACGGGGCGAGCGGGCGCTGCGGGTCGGGGCCGGGCGGGGTGTCCGCGGGTCCGCGGCCACCGGTCGTGGTTTCGGGTCCGCGGCCGGGGGCGGTGTCGGCGGGCCCGTGCCCCTGCGACACATCGCCCGGCGTGCCGGTCTGCGCGGCCGGGCGCGCGTCGGGGACCGCGCCGCGCGCCTCGGGCGTGACGCCGACGACCTGCGGCCTCGACTCGACACCGCTGCGCGTCGGAGCGACGGGCCTGTCCTGTTGCCCGGCAACGACTTTCGCATTCGGATCCGAGGCCGTGCCCGCTCCCGCGCGGCTCGCGCCACGATCGGCCGGTGTACCGGCGCCACGGTCCGCGGGTGTTCCGGCACCGCGATCGGAGGGTGTGCCCGCGCCGCGATCACCGGCAGGCCCGGCACCGCGATCGGGGGTGGCGGTGCCACGGTCGGCCGGTAGCCCGGCACCGCGATCCGCGGGTGCGGTACTCCCGCGATCCGATCCGGCCGTATCGGCCGTCGTCGGCCGCGTGCCGGTATCGCCGCCCGGCGCCGTCGAGCGGGTGCCGCTGTCGGCGGCGGGCGTGGTGGAGGTCGGCCGGTCGGCGACACTGGCTCCCGGGCGCGCGCCGTCGGTCGATGCCGGTGTCGCGTTGGTTTCCGCGTGCTGATGCGAATCCGTATGGCTCGCAGGGGAATCCGAGGTAGAAGTATGTGAATCGGTTGGTGCGGTAGAGGTTTCGGGCGGCGTGGACGCGCGAGCGGGTACGGTATCGGCCGGGTGGGTGCCGGTGTCGCCCGCCGACGGATGGGTCGAACTGGCGTCTCCCGCAGTGACTTCCGGTCGTGTCGCGGCCGCGGTGTCACCGGCGGAGACCTCGGTGCGAGCCGACTGGCCATCGGGCGTCGACTTGAGGAGTTCGGCCCCATCCTTGGCGCCGTGCACGGCGCCCATGCCGGCACCGGCGATCACCAACTGCGGATCGAAGGTCGTATCGACCTTGCTCCAGTCGAAGTTGCCGTGCGCCAGTTGATCGCCCACCTGCCAGGCGATTCCGGCGCCGTACATGCCGACACCGCCCGTAGCGCCGCCGATGGCACCGCTGAGCACCTTGTTCATGAACGGCGACACGGCGTCGCCCAGCAGTTTTTCGGCGCCCTTACCGACCGGTGCGCCGATCATGCCGCCGACGCCGAATTCGAAGCCGGTCTTCATGGCCTCGCTCAGCGAGAAACCGTCGTCCCGATGCCCCTCCAGCATCTCGATGCCCTGGGTGCCGACATCCAGCCCCACGCCCATACCGAAGCCCTTGACACCGGCCTCGAGGGCCTGTTTACCGATCACCTTCAGGCCGTCGATGCTGATGGTCTTGACGATCTGCTTCAGCAGCGTCCGCATACCGACGGACGCGGCCTCCTCGGCGAGCACCCGACCACCCTGCTCGGCGGCGATCTCCAGACCCGCGCGCCCGGCCGCGGCGGCGAACGGCACACCCAGCTCCCCGAAGGGGAAGTCGGCGATCAGGGCGATGATCGTGTAGGCCGTGATCCCGGCGAAGACCGCCTCCTGGATCTTGGTCGACTCGATCTGTGTCCCACCGTTTCTCGTGTAATGACCTAGATCCTTGAGCCCCTGCGCGAGCTTCTGCATCGAGGCGTCGCCGCCGTCGTAGAGGGTGCTGAACTGCTTGCGCACCGCCTCGGCGCCGTCGCCGACGTAGCATTTCTGCGTGTCGTCGGTGACCGAATGCATGTGGGGGATCAGCTTTTCGATGTCGGCGCCGGCCTTGTTCCAGGCATCGCCGAGCGCGAACAGCGAATCCTCGTCGCCCTCCGGATAGTGCGCACCGAAGTTCAGGATGTCCAGGATCCAGGACGGGATCCACTCCCACAGACTGGTGATCGACACGTGGCTTCCCCGAATCCTCGGACTAGGGCGTCACCAGGGACGATCGACGGAGAACGGAGTGGATGCCGTGGACTTGCCGTGATCCCACTCCTCGACATTGTCGAACCGCATGGAACCGTCCACCGGCGGCTCGTCACGGTCGGCCGACCGCGGTGGCGCGGTGGAGACCTCCGGCGCCTCGGGCATCATGTCCCGCACGTCGGGCATGCCCGGCAGGAACTCCGAGAGCCGCGGCATGCGCTCCTGGTCTTTGCGCACGTCCTCGAAGATTTCCCGGGTGCGCCGCTGCACCTGGGCGGCCGCGTCCTGGGCCGCCTGGGTGACCGCGCGCGCGATCTCGGGATAGGTCAGATCCTCGATGTCGCCGGAGAATCGGGTCTCGATGACGGTGCCCTGCGCGTTGACCGTGACACAGACGCGGTTGCGGGCCGCGGTGGCCGTCGCGGTGAGGCGAACCTGCTCCTGCTGCGCGCGAGCGATGTTCTCGATACCGGCCCGCACCATGTCCATGATGTCGGCCGCCTGCGCCTTCGCCATCTCGTTAGTCATCCGGCCCTCCTGATTCCCCGCCCTCGACCGACGCGAAGGACACTACGTCACGACCTCGACAGCGAAACGTTCAGGACTGGAAGGTGTCGGAGTTGCCGTGGTCCATGTTGTCGAGGCTCTGCGCCGCGTCGCGCAGGCCGGACGAATACGACCGCATCAGGTCCGATCGGGAGCCGACGACCTGCTGCAGGTTCGAGTCGGACTTGTCGTAGCCGTTGTCGCCCCCGGCGAACTTCTCGCCGAAGTCGTCGTTGCCCCACTTGCCCCAGTAGGTGGTCGAAGCGGCGGAGACCGTGGAGAGAATGCTGTCGAGTTGGCCCGCGACCCCGTCGAGTTCGCCGGCCACATTGCGCAGATGCTGGGTTTCGGCCTCGATGCGATCGGCCATCACAACCCCCGTGGTTTCGAAACAACTGTCGCCAGCGGCGGCACGCCGATTCGTCGTGCCGGGCGCACTGGTGGAACCGACTGTGCCATAAGGGGCTGAAGAGCACAATTCCCGAATTCCGGGGGGCCGCGGGCGGTCGTCGGCAGTGGCGCGGCGGGGTGACGATGCGGCAGTATATGTCCATCTATGCCCGTCGCGACAGTGTCGCGGCGATGAGGGAGGACAGCTTGCATGAATGCGCCTGCGGAGCGGGCCTCCGGAGAGGGCCTACCCGATGACGGTCGGCGGGCCGACTCGCCGGATGTCGGATTCCGGCTCGCCGGATCCGAGCCGACGTCCGTGGCGACGGTCGCGCCGGAGCAGGTGACCCCGGCGGCGTCCGAGACCGCCCCTCCCCCGTCGGCGGACGAGGAGTACGCCCGCGAACTCGCGCAGTCGATCGCGCACGAGCTCGCCGCCGGTGGTCCCGCCGGGTGGCATCGGGTGGACGCCGTCTTCGCCTTGGCCGCGACCGGCGGTGTGGCGCATGTGTACTACTCGGATTCGCAGCGCCGGGTGGCCCGCTTCGAGCCCTCACAGACGGTGCTGCGCATGGTGCGCGCGCATCGCGAACTGTCCGCCGGGCTCGGCGACGGGCCGTGGTGGCGCATGGTGCTGCAATTCACCGCCGCCGGGGAGTTCTCGGTGGACCTGGACTACGGCGAGGAGCCCTTCCCCGAGGGCCAGCTGCTGGCGCCGCACCTGTATGCCGAGGATCTGCAGGCGTTTCCGCGCAAGCACGTCCCGGTCTGGCTGGCCGCCTACATCTCGCACGGCGGTCGGCAGCAGCGGTCGCCGCAGCTGGCGGCGGCGCGGGCGCGGGCCGACCGCGCGGCCGGGGTGCTGCCGGTCCGCTCGGTCACCGACTTCCCTCCGCTGCGGCCGCTCTGGGCGCGCTGGGCCGTCATCGCGGCGGCCTTCGTGGCGACCGGATCGGCCACCGGCCCCCGCATCCTGCCCGCGACGGCGGTGTTCGAGGGCTCGCGCAACAGCGGGGCGACGCTGTATCTGCTGCCGGGCGACCGAGCCGTCCTGTCGGGCGGCGTCTGGAACACCCCGGAGCTGGACGCGGTCTACAACACCGGCGCGGCCATGCCCAATTACTATGCGGGCGCACCGGAATGGGTGGCCGACCCGGTGCTCAACCCGCGCGCGACCGGCGGGCTGCTGTCGTTCTGCTACTGGTGGGACCGCACCGGCTGGTATCGCGGCGAGTCGCCGCCGGCCATGCGGCTGGCCGAGGCGGTCCCCGGCCTGTGGACGGCCGAGACCACCGCCGACGTCGTCTGCCGCGTCGCCGCGCCCGACCGGTCGCCCGAACGGCGCAGCGCCGCACTGGCATTGGTGCTCGCCGCGGAGGCGGGCCGGGTCGGCGCGGACCTGCTGCGCCGGGTGTTCGGACCGGAGGGGACGGCCGATATCGACGGCGCGCTGTATCAGTTGTCGCTGGCGGGCCTCGCGCCCACGGTGTCCTCGGCCTATGCCGCCGGGATCGACGGGCACGAATGATTTTTCGACAGGTAGGGAGGAGGACCTGTGGGTAGCGGAGTGAATCCCTGGGACGCCATCGAGTCCCAGGCACGGGGCGGCAGCATCACCGTCGATCACGATGTGGCCAAGAACGCGGTGGGTTACGTCGCCGACGCGTTGAACATGGTCGAGACGGTGCAGGGCCACGTCAAGGATGTGGAGAAGTACCAGGGTTTCGGGAATCTGCCGTCGGGCGCGGCGCTGGCCTCCAAGTTCTTCCACGCGGCCGGTGATCTCGACACGCGGCTCAACGATCACAAGGAGATCCTGCGCAGCATGGGCGAGACGTTCGTGCTCGCGGGAAAGCTGTACGAGCATAACGAGTCCGAGACCTCCTCCGCCTTCGACGGGATCAAGAACGACCGCTACAGCCACCGGCCGCCGGTCCCCGATCCGCCCGCCAAGGGCACCGCGCAGCCGCCCCAGTGGGGCTACAACACCAAATCCGATGCGAAACTGCCCGATCTGCCGTCGGATCTGCAGGGCCTGTCCGGTACCGACAACACCCCGGTGACCGCGGACCCGGCGCCCGCGAAGCCGGTGGACAACGCGAAGAAGGACAGCAACTGGACCGAGAGCCCGCAGGTCGAGAACGCCTACTCGCTGGAGTACAACACGTATTACTCGCTGGGGCAGTCGATCAACGACCACGCGGGCGAGATCGGCGACGCCGCGGGCGTGTGGGGGTGGATGGGCGATCAGCTCAATACCGCGTTCACCAACCTGAGTAACCAGATCACCAGCCTGCAGGAGAGCGGCGCGTGGACCGGGCAGGGCGCTTCGTCCGCGGTGTCCGCCGCATCCGCATACCAGGGCAACGTGGCCAACCTGACCAAGGACATGCACCTGGTCAGCGAGAACCTGACCTACACGTTCGGCTGGCTGACGTCCGTCTCGGCCAATATGCCGAACATCCCCTGGGAGAACGTCGGTAAGCCGTACGCGCGCGATTACCTGCTGCCCCAGGCCCGCGCGGCGTTCCAGACCTGGTACGTACCCGGTATTCACAATTCCAGCAACGCGATTCCGGTGCTGCCCGCGGCCGAGAGCCCGGTGAACCAGCCCCCGGGCAATCAGCCGCCGGGCAACCGGCCACCCGGCAATCAGCCCCCGGGAAACCAGCCTCCGGGCAGTCAGCCGCCCGGCACCAAGAGCGGCTCGTCGCCGGACGGCAACCAGGGCGACCCGAAGCAGTCGGCGGAAGACCAGCGCAAGCAGCAGGACGCGGCCCGCCGCCTGCAGGACCAGCAGAAGGCGCTCGGCAACCTGACCCCGCAGCAGCAACAGGCCGAGCAGGCTCGACAGCAGGCCCAGCAGGCGGCCCAGCAAGCGGCGCAACAGATTTCACAGCAGGGACAGCAGGCGCTGCAGCAGGCGATGCAGGCGGGTCAGCAGGCCGCGCAGCAGGCGTCCCAGCAGGCGCTGGCCGGGATGCAGAAGGACCTCACCGGCGCCGGTCTGCCCGCCGGGCTGGCGGGGCTGCCCGGCGCGCTCGGCGCCAAGGGCGGCGGCGGAGGCGGTGGTGGCGCCAAGGGCGGCGGTGGCAAGGGCGGTGGCGGCGTCGGCGGCGGTGGCGTCGGCGGTGGCCCGCACACCGAGCTGAGCCGCGAGAACCTGCAGACCTCCAAGCTCTTTCCGCGCGCCGCCGTGTCGACCGCGGCGGACGCCGCCGTCGGCCACACGGGCATCGCGGCCGCGGGCGCGCAGGGGCAGCAGGGCATGCCCGGCGGCATGGGCGCGGCCGGGCACGGCGCCGGTGCGGGCGGCGGCGCGAAGGAGCGCAAGCGCCCCGACTACCTGAACTCCGACGAACACCTGGAAGAGGCGCTGGGCGAGGCCCCGCGGGTGGTCAAACCGGTTGTGGAGCAATGAATCGGACCTGGCGTTTCACCGATATCGAGTTCTTCGTCCTGTGGGACTCCCTGAGGGAGGGCCCGCTGCCGCCGCCGCTGGTGTTCACCAGCCGCACCCCGCTGCACGACGATTTCGTCCGCGAACTCGTCGAGACCCAGGACGCGCTGCGTAGCCGGGTGGACAGCTCCTTCGACGAGGTCCTGGAGGTGCTGCTGCACCCGGACATCAAGATCGTGGTGGACGGCTGGGACGGCGCGGACGCCGACGACCCGAAGCGGTGCGTGCGGCAGTACGCCGCCCGCCGGGGCGACCGCGGATACGTGGTCACCCAGCTGCCCGGCGAGACGATCTGGCACAGCGGCGGATTCGTGATCACCGAGACCGAGGCGATCGCGCTGGCGGACGCGGTGGTGGCGGCCCTGCCCGAGGCCGAGCCCGGCCGGCAGTCCGGCATCGTGCTGGCCGACGCCGACGGCGGCGACGAATTGGACTACAGCTACGGTCGTTCGGCGGTGGCCGACTCCTTCGAGGAGTCGGCGCCGGGCCGGGCCGCCCGCTTCCTGCGCGCCCCGGCCGTCACGATCGGGACGATCGCGGTGGTGCAGGGGTGGTCGCGGTTCGGGCCGCGCGGCATCGTCCGCCGCGAGATCGGCTGGCGCGATATCGAGGACGACGGGCGCTACGCCATCGCCCCCGACACCTCCTCGGCGGTGGTCGGTGTGACGCCGGATCGGTTGCGCACGATGATCAACACCGAGATCGCGGTCGTGGTCGGCGCGATCAAGGACGAGAGAATCTGACGTCTGGTGTGTTAGCGCATGTGGTGGTATATCTGGCAGCACGTTTCGGGAGGGAGGACTGATGACCGACGTGGGGGCGGCCGGTCCTGACGCCACGGCCGACGAGCCGTGGCCGACCTTCACTGCCGAATCTCTGACCGGTGCGATCGTCGTGCGCACCACCGAACAGGGCCTGCCCACGGGCATTTCCATCGAGCGCTCCGAATTGACGCGCGACCCCGCCCAACTGGCGGGTGAGATCCTGCGGCTGTGTCAGCGTTCGGCCAATCGCGCGGGCCTGGCCCGCCGGGCGCAGCTGGCCGCCGCGGGCATGACGCCCGAGGCACTGGCGCTCACCGGGCTCCCGACCGAGGCCGACGTCGCGCGCCAGGAGATCGTGGAGGAGCAGGATTACGACACCGAGCCGCAGAGCTGGCTCCGATCGGTGTGAGGGGGAACCAACCCATGGTCGACTCCATGGACGAGCTGGAGGCGCGGGTGCGCGGCCAGCTCTATCGCATCAGAGATCTCGGCGATCGGATGGCGGCCATCCGGGCTCGGGAGGTGTCGGCCGACGGCGCCGTCACCGCCGAGGTCGACGGCAACGGCGCCCTCACCGGGCTCGAGTTCACCGCCGCCGTCGCGCGCCTGTCACCCGCCGATTTCGAACGGAGACTGGTCGATACCGCGGCCGCGGCGGCGGCCGCGGCCTTCGAGCAGCGCGCCCGGCTGATCACCGAGTTCACCGAGGAGCTCTCCGGCAATCCGGGTTAACCGAGCCGTTGCGCGGCCTTGGCCCGGATTCGTCTGGCGTCGGCTCGCGTGCTTTTGTACCGTTAACTGATCGCGACAACTTGGGAGGGAACCCGATGGCCGGATATATCGAAGCCAACCCCGCCGCCATCGCTGGATACGGCACCGCAGCAGCAGGAATGGCCACGCAGGTCGCCACGGCCGCCGGGGCGGACCAGGCGGCGTCCCTCGCCGCCGCGGTGCCCGTCTTCGGACTGATCGGCCAGGAGTTCCTGGCGTCGTTCGCCTTCGCGCAGGCCAACCATCTGCTCTCGGCCGCGCAGATCGCGGCCGTGCACGCGGGCACCTCCGTCACCGCCTTCGAGGCGGCCGGTGCCTACGAGGGCAACGAGGCGGCGTCGGCGGCCTCGCTGCTCGGCACCGTGATGAGGTAGCGGTGACCGACGCAGTGGACCCCACGGTCCTGGACGTGCTGCGCGGCAGCGCGTTCGGGCCGATGCTGGACCGCCCGGTGCACGAGGCGCTGCACGGCATGGGCCTGCCCGCCCTGCCGCAGTTGCCCGCGTTGCCGCCGCTGCCCGACCTGCCGCCGCTGCCGCCGCTGGACCCGACCGTGCTGATCAAGCCCGCGGTCGACCTGGCGGCCAGCTTCGGCAGCGGGAAGTTCCCGACCGCGGGCGGCGGCATCGACCCGATGCAGGTGCTCAATACCGTGGCGAGCACGCTGCAGCAGGTGGTGTCGCTGGGTACCTCCGCGCTGCAGGCCGCCACCTCGGCGGGCTGGGCGGGCGACGGCGCGACCTCGGCCGCGTCGAAAAGCGCTCGGGTGCAGCAGGACAGCGTCCAGGTGGCCGCGCAGGGCATGCAGCAGAAGGCGATTCTCGCCGACGGCGCCCGCGTGGTCGGCGAGGGCGCCGCGCACATGGCCACCATCATCGCGAAGTTCGTCAACGGCGTCCTCGCGGCGGGACCGTTCCTGGCCACGCCGCCCGGGCAGGCGTTCCTGATCGCGCTGGCCACCGAGTCGATCACCGAGGCGACGGTCTGCGTGGCCAAGACCAAGGTCGAGCTGATCGCCAAGTCCGGTCAGATGGCGTCCGCGGGGCAGCCGGTGCCCGTCACCGGCGCGCCCACCGGCGTCGACCCGATGCAGATGGTCTCGCAGGCAATGGGTCTCGTGCAGCCGCTCATCGGCCTGGCCACCACCGGTGCGCAGGTCGCCACGCAGGTGGTGAACACCGGTGCGCAGCTGGCGGGACAGGCGGGACACGCACCCGGCGGTCTCGCCGACATCGCGGGCCACGCGCCCGCGCAGCAGGGTGCGGATGCCGGGCTCGACGGCGGCGGCGCGGGCGGCGGCCCCATGGGCGTGGGCGGCGTGCCCGGCTCCTACGGGGGCGGCGGCGCGATGTCCGGCGGCGGTGGCGGCGGCGTGGCCCGCAGCTTCTCCACGTCCGAGGCGTCGGCCGGGCTCAGCCCCTGGCAGGGGTCGCGCGCCGGGGTCGCGGGCGGAAGCGCCGCGCCCGCCGAGGAATCCACCACGGTGCAGGGCGGTTCGGCGGGCACGGCGCCGGGCGGCATGATGCCGATGGGCGGGGCGGGTGCCGGGCTGGCGGCACGCGGCGCGGACAGCGCCGGCGGCGACCGCAGCCACCTGGTCACCGACTCGCACGGCGACGAGGTCGTCGGCCCCATCGAGGGCGTGTCACTACCGGTGGTGGGGGCCGCGGAGAACCAGACGGAACCACCGCCGGACAAGGCCCTCACGCTCTGAAACAGGAGAGACTGTCATGGAATTCGATCCCGCACGGGCCCACCGGACCGCCGCCGACCTGGACGCGCTGGCCGACCGGCTGGAGGCCGACCTGCGCACCAACGCGCCCGCGCTGAACGTGCCCGCGCCCGGCGCCGACGAGGTGTCCCAGCGCGCCGCCGCGACGCTGCGCGACGTCGCGTCGTCCTACGGTGCGTCCGCCGACGCGGGCGTGCTCGAGCTGCGCAAGCTGGCCGCGGGCCTGCGCTCGCAGTCGCGGCAGCTGACCACCATGGACGCCGACAACGCCGCCGACGTCGGATCGACGGTCTGAGCGACGCCGATGGTCGAACCCCCGTTCGCCAGCTACACCGGTGTGGTCTGGGAGGCCAGACCCACCGACCAGCTGGCGCGTGATCTCACCACCGGACCCGGCGCGGTGCCGCTCGCCGAAGCGGGCGCGGCATGGGGCCGGGTGGCCGCGAGTTTCGGTGCGGCCGTGGGCGAATACGATCAGGTCATCGCCGCGATCCGGGACCACTGGCGCTCGGCCGAGAGCGAACCGGTGCTGGAGCGGCTGTCCCGCATGCGCGACTGGCTGATCGACGCCGCGACCGCCGCGGGCCAGAACGCGGTGCACGCCGGAAATCAGGCCGCCGCCTACGAGGTCGCGCGCCTGGCCATGCCGCACGTCGCCGAGATCGCCGTCCTGGAGGCGGCGAAGAAGGCGATCGAGCAGGCCGCTTCCGCGCTCGGCGCCCCGATCGTCGCCGCCGCCGCGCAGGTCAGCGCCGACCAGGACGAGGCCAAGGCGAACGCGGCCCGGGTGATGCGCGCCTACGAGGCCGCGACCGAACCGCTGGCGCAACCGTGGCAGCAGCAGACCCCGCCCGCGCTGGCCCGCGCCGACGCGCTGGAGGCCGAACGCGCCGGGGCGCAGGCGAATCCGACCGCCGCGCCCACCGCCGGTGGCTACGGCGCGATGGGCGTCCCGGCCCTGCCGTCGATCGGCTCGATCGAGGTCAAGGCCCCGCTGACCGCCTACCGCACCCAGCAGACCTTCGTCCGGGCGCAGTTGGAGCCGGAGGCCACGGTCGAATCCGGTGCGACACAGGTCGATCCGGTCGGGAGCCGGATGATGCCCGCCGCGGCGAGCGCCGGTGCGGCCGCGCCGGTCGAGGCCGAGCACACCCCGCGCGCCGGTGCGGCGCCCGCCCGCCCCGGCGAGGGACTCGAGATCGAGGCCGGAATCGACGTGGCACCGGCCGTTCTCGGCGCCACCGCGCCGCCGCCGGACACCGACGCGCCCCGCGCCACCGCCAATCCGGAGCAGACGCCGTGACGACGCTGACCAACGACGCCGTGCTCGTCACCTCCGAGCTGCTGGGCGTGCAGACCCTGCCGCTGGTGCTGGAGGTCGGCCCGCGGCAGGACGAGATCGGCGCGTTCCTGGCCGCCCGCGAGACCGCGCTGACCGGCCTGCGCACCGCGGGCCTGATCGATCCGCACGACGAGGTCGACGCCGATCTGGCGGCGGCCCTGTTCACCCTGGCGCAGCCGGAACGGGAACTGGCGGCGCGGATCTTCACCGAATCCGGCACGCGCCGAGTGTGTCTGGCCCGCCGCGGCGCGCAGCACGCGGTCGCGATCCGCGACGGCGACGCCATCGACGTGCGCACCGCCTGGTCCGACGGCGAGGGCGCCACGCTGGCGCGCCCGGTGCTCGAGGCGCTGGGTCCGGCCACACCCGCGGCCGTCGCCAGCTTCAGCGCCCCGTCGGACGAACTGCGCGACAAGCTCGATCAGGCCGCCGCGTCCAGCGAGTTCACCCAGGTGGTGTACGACGCGGGCGTGCGGGAGCGGGAGGCGATCGAATTCGGCCTGGCCATGGCGAGTTGCCACGCCCACGCCGAGATCGTCGCCTACGCCTACGACGACGGCCTGACCACGACCTCGTCCGGATCGGTCGCGGTGTACGACACCGCGCGGGGGCGCATCGTCGCCAGTCCCGGCGCCGCCCCGGACTTTCGGGTCTGGACCACTTTCCACCCCGGCTCCGATCATCGGATCGCACAGGCGATTTCGGCCCTGGTCGAAACCCTGCCGGGAGGAAGGTGGTTGCCCTAGCTCGGGGCCGTCACCGGCGTCCGAGTACAGATATCCGGATCCATCCGTCCATCCACGAACAATCATCCAAGCAAAAGGGGAATTCATATGTCCGGTGGAAGTGTAAATTTCGACGCGTTCGGTGCCGGTAAGGCCGCCGACGACATGGGCGACGCGGTGAACAACATCCGCTCCACCATCAAGCAGCTGACCGACGCCGTCGACAGCTCGAAGGGTGGCTGGCAGGGCGACGCCAGCGACGCCTGCGGCAAGGCCGCCACCTCGTGGGACGACGAGGCCTCCCGGCTGAACTCGATCCTGGACGAGATCACCCAGATGGTCGGGTCCGGTAACAAGGACTACGGCCACATGGACACGGGCAACGTCCAGCACTTCACCAACCTCGGCTGACAGCCACCAGACCAGCACCGAAAGGGATTCCTATGAAGTACGACGCGCCCACCCTGACCCACCTGTCCGAGGAACTGGGCCGGCTGTACGGCCAGCTGCAGACCCAGGCGAGCCAGCTGCAGGCCGCCGCCAAGACCCTGGAGACCGCCTGGGAGGGCAACCAGGGTTTCGAGGGTTTCCACGCGGCGAAGAACAAGTGGGACAACCAGTTCGGCCGCGAGGGCGACACCGGCCCCGACACCGCGCTCGGCAAGGTCAACGCCCTGTCGAAGGCGGTCTCCGACGCCCTGAGCTCCGCTCAGCACACCGACGGCAAGGTCGGTTCCGGTTTCGGCGGCTGATCGTCCGCGCGGCGGCCCGCCCTCCCGCAGGCCCGGTGTGCACCGGAGCGCGAGGGCGGGCCGTGGCATGCTGATTCGATGGAGTTACGGTGCCAGCGCAGCTGACCACGCGGGCCCAGGTCAATGGGTACCGATTTCTGCTACGCCGACTCGACCACGCCCTGGTCCGGCGAGACGTGCGGATGCTGCACGACCCGATGCGGTCACAGACCCGCTCGCTGATCGCCGGTGCGGTCCTCGGCCTGCTCGTCGTCGCCGGCTGCGCGATCCTGGCGTTCCTGCGGCCGCAGGGCGCGATCGGCAACGCGAAGATCGTGATGGGCAAGGACAGCGGCGCGGTCTACGTCCTGGTGCCCGACGCCAAGGGCGAGAAGGTGCTGCATCCGGCCCTGAACCTGGCCTCGGCCCGGCTGATCACCGGCAGCAACGAGACACCCACCTCGGTGAAGGACGTCAAGCTCGGATCGCTGCCGCGCGGCCCGATTCTCGGCATTCCCGGCGCCCCGGCGGCGCTGCCCGGATCCAAGCAGGGCGACCGATCCGACTGGACCCTCTGCGATCAGGTGCGGCTCTCGGACTCCGGCAGCGCGGCGGGCGCCACGCAGGTGGCCACGACGGTGCTGGCCGGGCAGCCCCGGTTGAGCGAGCGCATGCGGGTGGCCGACAAGGACGCCGCGCTGCTCGTCAAGCGCAACGACAAGACCTATCTGATCTACGGCGGCCAGCGCGCCGAGGTGGATCCGCAGAACACGGTGATGGCCCGCACGCTCGGCCTGACCGCGCACCCGGCGCGCCCGGTGTCCACGGGGCTGATCGATGTGGCCACCGAGGTTCCGGCCCTGACCCCGCCGACCATCGCGCGCGCCGGTGAGCCCGGCCCCGGCCGCCTGTCGAGCGTGCCGATCGGCGGCGTGATCCGGGTGGCCTCGCTGGACGGCTCCGACCGGTCCGAGCTGTATGTGGTGCTCGCCGATGGGGTGCAACGCATTTCGCCGTTCACGGCCCAGGTGATCCGCTTCGCGAACGCGCAGGGCATGAGCGATGTCAAGGCGATGCCGCCGGACGTGCTGGACGGCGTGCAGCCGGTGCACGAGCTGCCGGTCGACCGCTTCCCGGACGCCGTCCCGAAGATCCTGTCCGCCGACGACGCCCCCGTCGCCTGCCTGGCCTGGTCGAAGGCGCCCGGCAACGCGCCGGGGCAGCGCGGCGACACCACCGACGCCCCGTCGGACCGCGCCGGGGTCACCCTGCTGGCGGGAACCCGTCTGCCGCTGGCGGATTCGGAGAAGCCGGTGACGCTGACGACCGCCACCGGCACCGGCGAGCACGTGGACGCGGTCTACATCCCGCCCGCCTCCGGCGAATTCGTGCAGGCCACCGGCGTCGCCACCGGCAGTCCGCGCCGCGACGCCCTGTTCTACGTCGCCGACAACGGTGTCCGCTACGGCGTTCCGGATCTCGGCACCGCCGAGGTGCTCGGCCTGGGCCGCGCGCCCAAACTGGCGCCGTGGGAGATCGTCGGCCAGTTGGTGCCGGGCCCGACCCTGTCCAAGGACAACGCCCTGACCAGTTACGACGCCCTGCCCACCGGGCCCGGCCAGCACTGAGCGATCAGGCGTCGACCAGCGCGCCGCCGATGTAGCGCTGCTCGGTGGGGGTGGTGACCAGCCGCGCCGTCGTGGTGGTGGCCGGGGTCTGCACCGTGACGGTGTGGGCGGTGGCCGTGTGCTCGATGATCGTCACATCGGCGTCGAGCTGCGGCGCGGTGGTGCCGTTGTGGACGGTGAGGATGGTGGCCGAGCCGGACGGGGCGGAGGCGACCACGCCGTCGAACACGATGACCGTGGCGGCCGGATGCGGCGCGCCCGGGGCCATGCCCACATTGCGCTGGCCGGTGGTGCGCGAGGCCAGCGACAGGGCATGCGGCGCACCGACATTCGCCACCATGCGCTGCCAGGCGCCGGGACGGTTGGTGTACACGACCACACCCGCGCCCAGGGCGATGGCCCGCAGGATGACCTGCTGCGCCAGGTGCAGGCTGCCGACGATATCGATCCGCCGGGAGCCGTCGCCGATCAGCGGGACCGCGATGCCGCGCCCGGACTCGTCGGCGCCGATCAGCTGGCCGCAACCCGCGGTCGGCACCATCAGCCCCCGCAGCGCCGAGATCGGACCGCGATAGCCGCGGGCGGGCCGGGTGTCGCGCGGGCCGATGGGCAGGCCGTCCAGCAGCGCCCACTGCTGTCGGCGCGGCAGCTCGCGCAGCCCCGGCAGCGGCGGCGCCTCGGGGGCCGCGCCCATGTCGTAGCGCACCCGGGCCTCCAATTCGACACCGGCGCTACGGTTCTCGGCCGGGGCGCCCGGGTCCCGCGCCGAGCGCAGCCGCACCGTGACCGTGGTCGCGAGGCTGGGGCTGGCCCAGATCTGCGCCAGCCCGTCGGCATCGATCAGCTCCTCGCCGATCTCGTAGGTCACCAGGTGAATGCCGTTGTGCTCCAGCGAGTTCTGCAGCTCGGTGTAGTCCTCGACCGCGATGCCGCGGGTCAGCTGCCGCATGACGCCGTTCATCTCCGCGGAGGTGAGGATCGAGGCCGTGATCCCGCGCGCCGCAAGGCGATTGGCGACGCGGCGGGTGGCGATGATCGCCGACCGCAGCGCGCCCTCGCCACCGCCGCCGCGGTTGGAGACGGCCTGGGCGTTGGCCAGCGGGTCGAGCCGCAGCACGATCCACACGGTGCGGTGCGCGATGGCGGGCAGCGGGCCGAGGATCTCGTGGTACATGCCCATCAGCGGCGCCACGGTGTAGGCGTAGCCGGACAGCACGGCCTCGTTGTTGGCGGTGCGGGTGCCGGTGCTGATCACGTCCACCGATTCCAGCCCGATATCGAATTGCTCCAGGCAGCGGGCGATTTCGCTGAGCGGGAGCACCTGATCGGTGCTCAGCGAACCCCGGCGCAGCAGCGTGAGCGTGTCCGGCGGCGGGTCGATGCGCAGCATCGTCGTGAGGCGGGTGCCGTCCCAGTAGGTGCCGCAGCTGCCGCCGTCGGGCAGCGGCACGTCGAACGGGGGCTCGGGCTCCATGCTCCGGCGCCGCGACGACCGCCAGCGAAACACCATCCACCCCGCCAGCCGCATGCCCGCGGGCGTGCCGCGCACCGGCGCCAGGCCCGCAAACGCCACGGCCACACCGGCGATCACGCCGCCCCACCAGGGCGCGCGGGCGGCGATGGCGATCAGGGAGGCGACCACGGCGAGCAGGATCACCGGCACCACCAGCCGCGGCGGCAGCACCCGGAACAGCCACATCTCGTCCGAGCGCAGCTCGTCCGTCGCCGGGCTCGCGGGCTCGCTCACGGTGTCGTTCACCTCGCTACGCCTCGTACTCCCAGTGCGTCTCCAACCGGTCGAGCATCTTCTCGATCGACGTGCCGACCAGCGCCGTCAGCTGGGTGGGGCCGATGCCGTTGGCGACCGGGGCGTGGTCGAGCACGATCACGTACCGCCCGTCGTCGGGCAGGTCGCGCCACAGCATGTACTGCTCGAGAATGCCACGCGGCCCGAACTTGGAATGACCCTGGTGCACGGTGATGATGCCGGTCGTGGTGGCGGGAGCGTTGAGGAACCGCTCGCTCTCCAGCAGCGGCGACAGGTCGGCCTCCTCCAGCACCGTCCACACCCCGCCGCGCAACCGCTCGAGCTCCGCGGCGTTGTCGGTCATGATCGGGATGTTGTGCCGGTGCCCGGCGCCGGTGGGCGGCAGCGCCGAGACGACGGCGTCGGCCAGGCCGTGCGGCCCGATCTCGGTGATCGTGAAACCGCCGCTGTGGTACACGGTTTCGCCGGGCAGCTGGGTCACCGCGTAACCGCGCGCGCCCGACCGGGCGGCGCGCACCCGGATGCGCTTGGCCGGGTTCTTCATATCGCTGTCGCACCAGGCGTAGCCGACCACGTAGACCTCGGGCCGGATCAGTGTCTCGATCACCTCGGACAACCCCTCGTCCAGCATGGGTTGCAGGCGCTGCCAGGTCTCGTACTTCTCGCGCTCGTAGTCGTCGAGCAGCGGGGTGCGGCTGATGAAGCTGAACGGCGGCGGCAGATTGGCATCGGCCCGGCGTTCCCACAGCACCTTCAGCTCGAGATCGGTGAGATCCCAGGTGCGGGTGACGGTCATGACCCGCTCGCCGGGTCGTGGGGCCTGGCCTGCTCGAGGACGGCCTCATCGGGGTCGGCCGCCTGGGGGATCCGGAAGGCCTGATCGGGCGCGCGCCCGGTGGCGATGCCGACGTCGGGAACTCCGGGAATCGTTGCGGCGCCGGGCAATCCGGCCCCGAACGCCGCCGCCGGTGCGGTGACGCCGGGGATGCTCGGCGCGTCGGCGTTCGGAACGCCGGGGACGGAAGGCAACTCGAAGCCGGGCACCGACGCGCGGGGGAACAGCCGCGAGGGCTGGGTGGCGGCGGGCGTCGCGCCGTCGGGTGTCGAGGGCGCGCCGGGACGGGCCGGGTCGTGGGCGTCCTCGGGTTTCAGGCCGAGGGCCTCGAGCGGGTCCTTGCCGTTGAGGATGTCGGTCAGCGCCTTGCCGTCGAGGATGTCGGCGAGGTTGAGGTGATCGAGGCCGAACAGGCCCGCGATGTCCTTGTTGCCGAACAGGTTCTGTAGGTCCTTGTTGCCGAACAGCTGGTCCAGCAGCGCCTTGATCGGGTCGGGGGGAGTGCCGGGCTGGCCCGGCGGCGGGCCGCCGGGCTGACCGGGCAGCGGCTGGCCCGGCAGGCCCGCGACCGGATTGGTGCCCGGACGCAGCTGCTGGCCGAGTTGCCCCAGCGACGGCGCCAGCGACGAGATCGATTGCAGGCCCTGGGTAATGGCGCCGGTCAGCGTGCTGACCAGCTGGCCGATCATGGCGCCCTGGTTGTTGGGATCGGTCGCATTCGGCAGACCCGGAGGCGTGCTGCCGGGCGGAGTGCTTCCGGGAGGCGTACTTCCGGGCGGGGTGCTGCCCGGGGGCGTGTTTCCCGGCGGCGTGCTCCCGACCGGTGAGGGGATGTTCGGCTGGTTGCCGGGTGGCTGGCTGCCCGGCGGCTGGTTACCCGGAGGTTGATTGCCGGGAGGTTGATTACCCGGCGGCTGATTGCCGGGCGGCTGGTTCCCCGGCGGCTTGTTGCCCGGCGGTTGGTTGCCGGGTGGCTGATTCCCCGGGGGCTGACCGGTATTGGTGTACGGATCGGGGATCGTCGGGAATGCCTTGGCGCTGTCCTGCGCGCCCGGCTGATAGGTCTTCTTGAAGGCGTCCTGGCAATCCTTCAGCGCGGACTCGGACTCCTCGTTGTCGTAGTCGTCCATGACCTTCTGGATGGAATCCTGGGTGGAGTAGAGCCATCCGGCCGTGTAGTCCAGGTTCTGCCCGACCACATCCATGGCATTGCTCATCGACTTGACGCTCTGCCCGTACTTCTGGATCGAGTCGACGGCCTGTGAGCCGCCGTAGCCCGTCCAGTTCTCCGCGGTCAGCTTGCGCAGCGCGTTCACCAGATTGGTGGCCTGGGTATCGAGGTCCCCGGCGATATACGACCACACCGTGCTGTCGTTCTCCGGTGGGTCGGGATCGATCGAGTCGACCAGGCTGACGAAATCGTCCCAGGACAGCGATTCGCCGTTCTCGACCGACACATTCGAGGTGTCCATGGCCAGACCTGCCGGGGGCGTACTCACCGAGGTCGGCGCGGCGAGCTTGTCGTCGCTCGCATTGTCGGTATCGAAGCCGTCGCCCGGCTTGAAATCGGAGAAGCCCGCCGCATTGGGGGTCGAGGAGATCTTGTCGAGCGCGTCCGCCGAGGCCTTGTCGGTGTCGGAGTACGCCTTGCCCGCGGCCTTGAACGTGTCGACCAGATCCGACAGCACCTGAATATGGTGATCCAGGTCGGTGGTGAGTTCGGATGCCTTGCCGTTGAAATCGTTCGCCAATTGCGTTCCGCTGCGCAGATAACTGAGCGGCTGTAGCTTTCCGACGCCGTTGTTGTTGATCAGGGCCTGGTAGCCCTTCATTTTGGCGATCATGTCCGAGCACGCCTGCGCGCAGGCCTCGGCCACGCCCGGCTCGACCTTGATTTCCTTACCACCCGAGGTCGCGTGGTTCTTCAGGTCATCCCAGGGTGTGGTCCCCATATTGCGAAACGCTCCTCCGACGCTTGCACCCGACGGCACGCGCGTCCTCATCACCGCATGCCGGCAACGGCTTACTCTAGTGCATCCTATGGTCGCGGCACCCCGAGTCGATGCAGGTCGAGTCGGGGGCTTGACGCGGCTCGCCGCGGGCGTTTACGACCCGGACAGCCCGAGCGAGGCCAGCAGGCCCGCCAACGCCGTCTCCATGTCCGAGCCCTCGATTCGCATCAGCACCGAGGAGTCGACGGCGTCGAGATCGATGGAATCGTCGTTGGCGAGCCGGAATTCGCGCTCCTCCTCGGCCGCTTCGATGACGTTGCGGATGAATCGGCCGTTGCCCGCCAGGTCGACGCCGCGGCGGGGCTGGCCGCTCTGATCGGTGCTCTCCAGCGCGTACAGCCGCCCGCAGGTCTGCACCAGGCGCTCCAGCGCGTCCTCGGACAGTTCCGAATCGCGTTTGGACGCAACGACTTTCGCGATATCGCCCAGTTCCTCCGGGGTGTAGGACGGGAACTGCAGGCGCTTGGCGAAGCGCGACGCGAGGCCGTCGTTGGCGGCCAGGAACCGGTCGATCTCGCCGTCGTACCCGGCGATGATGACGACCAGGCGGTCGCGGTCGTTCTCCATCCGGGCCAGCAGGGTGTCCACCGCCTCGCGGCCGAACGCGTCGCCGCCGGAGAGCCCGGTCTGAATAAGCGTGTACGCCTCGTCGATGAACAGCACGCCGTCCATGGCGGTGTCGATCAGCTTGTCGGTCTTGATGGCCGTGGAACCCAGGTGCTGGCCCACGAAATCCGAGCGCTTGGCCTCGACCACCTTGTCGGTCTTCAACAGGCCGACACCGCAGTAGATCTTGGCGACCACGCGGGCGATGGTGGTCTTGCCGGTGCCCGGCGGCCCGGTGAACGCCAGATGCTGGCCGCGCGAGGCGCTGGCCAGGCCCTTCTCGGCGCGGATCTTCGCCAGCTGCGCCGACGACTGCAGCTTGGCCACCTGGTTCTTCACCGCGGCCAGGCCGATCTGCCGGTCCAGTTCGGCGCGGGCCTCGGTGAGGATGCGCTTGGCCCGGTCCTCCGCCTCGGCCTGCTGCTTGGCCTCCATCGACGGCGCGGACGCCGGATCCCAGCGGTCGGTGCGGGCCTCGATCTGTTCTTTGCTGGTGACCGTGATCCGGTAGGTGCGGTCGCGCATGGCGGCGGTGTTGGCCTCGAAGTCCGGCGACTGGGTGTACACCTGCTCGAACAGCGCCTGGGCCTCGGTCTCGTTGCCGGTCTCGCGCAGGCACAGGCCGCGGCAGAACATGGCGGTGGTGCGCGCGGCCGGAATCGGGCCCGCCTCGGCCTGTTCCATGCGCCGGATGGCCTCGCCGAACAGGCCCAGCTGGGCGCAGGCGGAGCCGACCATCACGTGGGCGCCGGCGGCCAGGTACGGGTCGTCCCATTCGGCCGAGCCCGCCAGCACCGTCATCACGTCCGGCCAGCGCTGGGTGTTGTAGTGCAGCACGCCGCGCACGTAGGCGCAGATCCGGTCGTCGAGCTGGCGGTCCGGGTCCGAGGGGCGGGCGCGCCGCTGCTCGGCGAGCCGGTCGAGCACCTGCTCGGCCTCGTCGTACTGCTTGTCCGAGATCAGTTGCGCGGCATAGCTCAGCCAGATCTCGGTCAGGCTCGCCAGCGGGTAGTCGATGTAGAGGCCGGGCAGGAAGCGGCCCGCCATCTGCCGCGGGGGCAAACCCAGCCGCCGCTGCTGCTGATACAGCGTGGCGGTCGTCTTGAACAGGTTCGCGACGACCTCGCGGGTCACCTCACCGGCCGCGGCGCGGCCCAGCCAGGCGTCGCACATCGTCGGGTCCCACTCGGTGGCGCGTTGGAACGCCAGCTTCGCGTACTCCACATCGCGGGTCGACTCCTGCCCGTCGATGCTCAACCCGAGCGACAGGACGCCGGCATCGAAGGCGCGCTGAGCCTGGCGAATATCGGTCATGCGTGTCGAACCCCGAAATCTTGTCCCTGGTGCACGGTTACTTTCCCCTCCCCAAGCACGACTCCGTCGCGTCGCAGAGGACATTCGGATACATTATGAACGACCGCTAGTGGCGGCAACCAGCAGATCTCAGGAGCAGTAAGGGCATTGACCGCACAGTCGATCAGCGGCGCGAGCGCCGTTGAACCCGAGTTGTGCCGGGTGTCGGTCATCGGGGGGAATACCCAACTCGACGTCGGCCTGCCGGCAAACGTGCCGATCGCCGCGTTCATCGGCGAGCTGGTGACGCTCATCGAGTCGCGCAACCCGAACCCGGTGGACCAGGAGGACGGCGGGGCCCCGCTGCGACCCCAGCACTGGGCGCTGGCCCGGCTCGGGCGCGACATCATCGCGCCGAACCAGACCCTCGCCGACGCCGAGGTCTTCGACGGCGAACTGCTGGTGTTGCGATCGGTCACCGCCAAGGAATCCCCGGCCCTGTTCGACGACGTCATCGACGCGGTCTCGCGGCTCACCGCCGAGGAGTTCCGGCCCTGGTCACCGGCCGCCGCCCGGTGGACCGGCCTGGTGGCCGCCGTGCTCTCGGTGCTGGTCACGATCGGTGTGCTGGCCGCCGCGCGACGGCACGGCGACGGCCTGGCCGCCCCCATCGTGCTGACCGGCGTCGCGCTCGGTGCCCTCGTCGCGGCGGCCATCGCGGCGCGCAGATACGCCGACGAACTCACCGCCACCGTGCTGGGGCTGTGCACGGTGTTGCTGGCCTTCGGCGCGGCGGCCCTGTTCGTGCCCGGCGCGCTGGGCAGCGCGCATCTGATGTTCGGTTTCGTTGCGGCCGGGGTGTCCTCGATCGCCTGCTACCGGGCCACCGGGGCGGGCCCGGCCCTGGTCGCCGCGACCACCACGATCTCGCTGATCGGCGCGATCGCCGCCGCGGTGCAGATGGTGTGGTCGCCGGGCGTGCCCAGGATCGCCGCCGGTGTGCTGGTCGTCGCCATCGTCACGATCTCCGCCGTGCCGCGGCTGGCCGCGGTGCTGGCCCGGCTGCCGATTCCCCCGGTGCCCACCGCGGGCGCCGCGATCGATCCGGCCGACCACGAACCCCGCCCGACCATCGAGGGCATCGGCGCGATCGGCGCCACCGTGCTGCCGTCCGCGGCGGGCCTGGGCCTACGGGCGCGGCTGGCCAACCAGTATCAGACCGGCATGCTGGCCGGGTGCGCGCTGGCCGCCGCCTTCGGGGCGGTCGCCGCGGCCGATCCGCTCGGGGCCGCCCGCTGGCAGGGCATCGTGCTGGCGGGGATCACGGCGGTGATCCTGTCCCTGCGCGGCAGGTCGTTCGCCGACCTGGCGCAGGCGTGCACGCTCATCGTCGGCGGCGCGACCACGCTCGTCGCCCTGCTGGCGCTGCTGGCGCTCGGCGATTCGGTCATGGTGCTGCCGGGGGCCGGGCTGCTGCTCGTCTTCGCCGCGGCCGCGGTCGGATTCGGCGTGATCGGCCCGCACGTCGAGGTCACCCCGGTGACCCGGCGGATGAACGAGATCTTCGAGTACGCACTGATCGTGGCGCTGATACCGCTGGTGCTGTGGCTGATGGACGTGTACTCCATGGCCCGCAACATCTGACCCGGCCGATGCCAATGGCCCGAACTCTTCGATTCGGCTGTGCGGTCGCCCTGCTCGGGGCCGCGCTGTTCGGCTGGCCGGTGCCCGCCGCGGCGGTGACCCCGCCGGTCATCGACTCGGGCGCACTGGGTCCGGCCCAGGCGGCCAGCACCCATCCCGCGCCGCAGGAACCCACCGAGAGGCACTCGGAGTGCGCGCGGCCGCTGCTGAGCGGGCCGTCGCCCACCGATCCGCCCGCCGCGCAACGGGTGCTGGATCTGCCCGCGGCCTGGCAGTTCAGCCGGGGCGCGGGGGTGAAGGTGGCCGTCATCGACACCGGCGTCAACCGCAACCCGCGGCTGCGCAACCTCGAGGCGGGCGGCGACTTCGTCTCCGACAGCGACGGCACCGAGGACTGCGACGGGCACGGCACGCTGGTGGCCGGGATCATCGCCGCGCAGCCGAGCCCCGGCGACGCGTTCGTGGGCGTCGCCCCGGACGCCGACATCCTCACCATCCGCCAGCTCAGCCTGGCCTACCAGCCCAAGAATCGCGGCGGCGGCAACCCGCCGCCGGGCACCATCGACGAGTCCGGCTACGGCAACGTGTTCACCCTCGCCGCGGCCGTGGTGCGGGCCGTGGACATGGGCGCGAACGTCGTCAACATCTCCGAGGTCGCCTGCACCGCGGCCGGTGCCGACGTCGCCGACGCCGCCCTCGGCGCGGCGGTCCGCTACGCCTACGACCACCAGGTCGTGGTGGTGGCCGCGGCGGGCAATCTGCAACCCAGCGGCGGCGCCTGCCAGAACCAGAACGACGGCACCGGCTGGTCCGCGGTGAAGACCGTCGCCAGCCCGGCCTGGTTCGCCCCGTACGTGCTCTCGGTCGCGTCGGTCGATCCCGACGGCAACCCGTCGCAGTTCAGCCTGCACGGGCCGTGGGTGAACGTGGCGGCGGTCGGCCGCAACATCTACTCCCTGGACAGCGCGCCGGGCGGGACCGGCCTGGTCAACGCCATCGCCGGGGCCGACGGGGTGCAGCCCATCGACGGCACCAGCTTCGCCGCGCCGTACGTGAGCGGGCTTGCCGCCCTGGTGAAATCGCGCTTCCCGAATCTGACCGCGCAGCAGGTGATGGACCGCATCACCCGCACCGCGCACGGTCCGGGCACCGGGCGCGACGATCGGATCGGGCACGGCCTGATCGATCCGCTCGCCGCGCTGACCGCACAGCTCCCGGAGCAACCGGTGAGCGCCGGGGCGGACCGGCCCGCGGCGTTCCCGCTGCCGGCGCCGCCGCGCGCCCCGGACCCACGGATCCGCTCGATCGCCACGATCGGCTCGATCGCGCTGGTCGCCGCGCTGGGAATCGGTCTCGCCGTGGCGATTCCATTCCGCCGCAGATCCGGCCGCGACCAGCTGCCCGATCTGGACTAGAGCTCCCACCACCAGAAAGTCGTCGACCGCTATGGCTACCGAAGGATTCGTCCGCCGGCCCCGCATCGCACCGCCGCGCTCGCCGGGCGGCGAGGTGGCGCTCACCCCGCCGCCGGAGGCGTCGCGGGCCGTCCCGATGCCGTTGCTGCTCAAGCTGATGCCGGTGGTGATGATCGTCGCCGTCGTCGGCATGCTCGCCATGATGGTGATGATGGGGCGGCAGATCTTCGCCAACCCGATGACCATGATGTTCCCGATGATGATGATCATGTCGATGGTCGGCATGTTCGCGGGTTTCGGGCGCGGCGGCGGCCCCAAGAGCGCGGGCGAACTGAACGAGGAACGCAAGGACTACTTCCGGTACCTGGAGCAGATCCGCCGCGATGTCCGCCGCACCGGCAACAAACAGCTGGAGACCCTGGTCTGGAGCCACCCCGAGCCCGCGGACCTGCCCGCGATCGTCGGCAGTCGGCGCATGTGGGAGCGCCGCCCCAACGACCCCGACTTCGGCCACGTGCGCGTCGGTGTCGGCAGCCACCGCCTGGCGACCAAGCTGGCCCGGCCCGAGACCGGCCCGCTCGAGGATCTCGAACCGGTGTCCACGGTGGCGCTGCGGCGCTTCGTTCGCACCCACTCGGTGGTGCACAACCTGCCGACCGCGGTGTCGCTGCGGGCGTTCCCCGCCATCAACATCGACGGGCCCACCAACGACGCCCGCATGCTGGTGCGGGCCATGCTGATGGAGCTCACCGCATTCCACGGCCCGGACCACCTGATGGTGGCGATCGTCTGCTCCGACCCGGACATGCCCGCCTGGTCGTGGGCGAAATGGCTGCCGCACCTGCAACATCCGAGCCAGCGCGACGGCATGGGGGCGGCGCGGATGCTGTTCCAGTCGCTGGGCGAGCTGGAGACGGCGCTGGCGGACGAATTGCTCGAGCGCGGCCGGTTCATGCGCAATCCGCAGCCCACCCAGGGCCGCGTGCACCTGGTCGTGGTCATCGACGACGGATACGTCAGCGGCAGTGAGCGATTGATCAGCGAGTCCGGCCTGGACTCGGTCACCGTGCTGGACCTGACCGCGCCGGAGAACGGCCTGGCCGCCCGCCGCGGCCTGCAGCTGGTCGCGTCCGGCGGCGAGGTCTCCGCGCGCAGCGCGGCCGGGGTGGAGAAGTTCGCCACCGCCGACCAGGTCGGCATCGCGGAGGCCGAATCCTTCGCGCGGCGGATCTCGCGCTACCGGATCGCCACCGCGGCGCAGATCGTCAGCCTCGGCGACAACACCTCCACCGCCGACCCGGGCATGATGGCGCTGCTGAAGATTCCCGATGCCGCGCAAATAGATCCGGCCAAGGTGTGGCGGCCGCGCACCGGCCGCGAGCGGCTGCGCGTGCCGATCGGCATCACCCCCGATGGCACCCCGGTCGAGATCGACATCAAGGAGTCCGCCGAGTTCGGCATGGGCCCGCACGGATTGTGCATCGGCGCAACGGGTTCGGGTAAATCGGAGTTCCTGCGCACCCTGGTGCTGTCGCTGGTCACCACGCACTCCCCGGACCAGCTGAACCTGGTGCTGGTCGACTTCAAGGGTGGCGCAACGTTTCTCGGCCTGGACCCGCTGGCGCACGTGGCCGCGGTCATCACCAACCTGGAGGAGGAGCTGTCGCTCGTCGATCGCATGAAGGACGCCTTGGCCGGTGAGATGAACCGCCGCCAGGAACTGCTGCGCTCGGCCGGCAACTTCGCCAATGTCACCGACTACGAGAAGGCCAGGGCGGCCGGTGCGCCGCTGGACCCGCTGCCCGCGCTGTTCGTGATCGTCGACGAGTTCTCCGAATTGCTTTCGCAGAAGCCGGATTTCGCGGACCTGTTCGTCATGATCGGCCGCCTCGGCCGGTCGCTGCACGTGCACCTGCTGCTGGCCTCGCAGCGCCTGGAGGAGAACAAGCTGCGCGGCCTGGACTCGCACCTGTCCTACCGGATCGGCCTGCGCACCTTCTCCGCCAACGAATCCCGCGCCGTGCTGGGCATCACCGACGCCTACCATCTCCCGGCCGTGCCCGGCGCCGGGTACCTGAAGAGCGACGCGGCGGATCCGTTGCGGTTCAACGCGACCTACGTGTCCGGCCCCTACGTGGCGCCCCGCACGGTCCGACAGGAGGACGGGCAGGCGGTCGTCGAGCAGCCGCCGCGGGTGTTCACCGCGGCACCGGTGGAGCTGCCGGAGGTGACCACCCGGCCCGCCGTCATCGACCCGCGCGAACTGCTGCTGCCGCCCCCGCCGCCGAAGCAGGGCGAGGAGGGCATCCCCGACACCCTGCTGCAGGTCGTGGTGAAACGGCTCACCGGACACGGCCGCCCGGCCCACGAGGTGTGGTTGCCGCCGCTGGACGAGTCGCCGACCGTCGACATGCTGCTGCCGGATCCGGACTGGCGCTCGCCGGTGAACCGGCACGGGCAGCTGTGGATGCCGATCGGCGTCATCGACAAGCCGTACGAGCAGCGCCGCGACGTGCTCACCATCAATCTCGCGGGCGCCCAGGGTAATGTGGCCGTGGTCGGCGGCCCGCAGTCGGGCAAGTCGACGGCCCTGCGCTCGATCATCATGGCCGCGGCGGCCACCCACACCCCCGAGCACGTCCAGTTCTACTGCCTGGACTTCGGCGGCGGCAGCCTGGCCGGTCTGACCGGCATCCCGCACGTGGGATCGGTTGCCGGACGCCTGGATTCGGACCGCGTGCGGCGCACCATCGCCGAGCTGACCACGCTCATGCGCCAGCGCGAGGAACGATTCGCGGCGCTGGGCATCGAGTCCATGGTCGAGTTCCGGCGGCGGAAGTTCTCCGCGCTCGCCGCGGGCAACGGCACCATCGCGCCGTCGAATCCGCTGTCGGAGGACCGATTCGGCGACGTCTTCCTGGTCATCGACGGCTGGCTGGTCATCCGCGAGGAATTCGACGTGCTGGAGCCGCAGATCAATGCGCTCGCGGCCCAGGGACTGTCCTACGGCATCCACGTCATGCTGGGCGCCTCCCGCTGGGCCGAGATCCGCCCGGCCATGAAGGACCAGATCGGCACCCGGATCGAGCTGCGCCTGGGCGATCCGTCCGATTCCGAAATGGACCGCCGCACGGCGGTTTCGGTGCCGCTCAACCGCCCCGGCCGCGGCCTCACCCCGGACCGGCTGCACATGCTGCTGGCGCTGCCGCGGCTGGACTCCAACTCCGACCCGAGCACGCTCGCCGAGGGCGTCTCCGCGGCGCGGGAGCAGCTCACCGCGCTGCACGGCGCCAGCCACGCGCCCGAGGTCCGCATGCTGCCCATGCAGTTCCAGCGCGAGGAGCTGCTCGCCCAGGTCCGCGCCCGCGGCATCGAGCTGGGCCCCACCAGGATCGCCGTCGGCATCGGCGAATCCGAATTGCAGCCGCTGATCCTGGATTTCGACGCGGAACCGCACTTCATGGCCTTCGCCGACGTGGCCTCCGGCAAGACCACCCTGCTGCGCAACATCGTGCAGGGCGTGGTCGAGAACTCCAACGCCGACCAGGCGCGCGTCATCCTCATCGACTACCGGCGCACCATGCTCGGCGTGATCGAGGGCGAGCAGCTGGCCGGGTACTCGACCTCGTCGCAGACCAGCGGCGGCATGATCGCCGAGGTCGCCGCCTACCTCAACAAGCGCATTCCGCCGTCCACCATCACCCCGCAGCAGCTGCGCGACCGCAGCTGGTGGACCGGGCCCGAAATCTATGTGGTGGTCGACGATTACGACATGGTGGCCTCGGGCACCGGCGGCAATCCGCTGCTGCCGCTGGCCGAACTGCTGCCGCAGGCCCGCGACATCGGCCTGCACGTGGTGGTCACCCGCCGCATGGGTGGCGTGTCGCGCGCGCTGTACGACGGCTTCCTGGGCGCCATGAAGAACATGTCGGTCGACGCCCTGCTCATGAGCGGCCCGCGCGACGAGGGCAAGCTCATCGGCGATGTGCGCCCGATGAAACTGCCGCCCGGCCGCGGCATCCTCTGCTCCCGCACCCACGGCGAGGAGATGGTGCACATCGCCGACCTGCCGCCGATCTAGCGGGTCCCGCGCCCGGCGAGCGCCGGGCCGTCGCGCTGGTCCAGCCAGCTGTCGGCGCGGCGCTCGAACAGCGCCCCCGACGGTCCCGGCGCGTCCGGTCCGGCCATGCGCGCCAGGCGGAATCCGGCGCGGCGGTAGTAGTCGTGCAGTTCGGTGTTGGCGGTCCAGGCGTCCAGGCGGACCCAGGTGCGGTGCCGGGCGCGGGCGACGGCGCCGGCGTGGGCGAGCAGCCGCCCGCCGACGCCGCAGCCGGTGAAGCACAGATCCACGATCATGTAGTGCACGATGACCGCGTCGGCGAGCTCGTCGGGCGACCAGAGTCCTTGATCCGCACGGTCGTTCACGGTGATGGTGCCTGCCGATTCGCCCCCGACCTCCGCGACCCAGGTCTCCCCGGCGCGCACCGAGCGGCCCACCGCGCGGGCAAATATGTCGATCGGCAGGCCCCGGGCCTGCCGTGTCCACTGATCCGATCCTCGAGCCGCAAGCCAGGCCGTGCGCTGGAGCCGTAATCGGCAGATGGTGCCGAGATCGGCCAGCCGGGCCTGACGAATGCGGATGGTCATGGTGGCCCGGGCACCAGCGAGTTACCGAAGGAATGGGAATTGCCCGGGGGATGCGGCGCGCCCAGCACCCGGCGGATGATGTCGGTGCCGGCGTCCTCGCCCAGTTCGTAGGCGAGCCGGTTGCGCGCCGCCGTCGAGCGGTGCCGGGTGACCCGGGTGATGCGCTCGGCGGTGGCGCCGATGCGCAGGTGATCCAGCAGCATGGTGCCGATGCCCACGCCGAGCACCGCCGCCTCCTCGGCGGTCGCGGGCCGGGCCACGATGGTGTCGCGATGCGCGGTCTCGGCGTAACCGCGCTCGACGAGCCGGCGGGTGGTGCCCTCGGGAATGTCGTGCGGCGAGTCGATTCCGGTGACCTCCGCCAAGTCCCGTGGATAGAAACTGATCTCCCACGACCACGGCTCGTTGTCCAGGTACTGGACGACCGTGCGCGACACGACCCACGAGTCCTTCGGCACGCCGAGCCACATCGCCACCTCGGCCGACGCCGGTTCCATCCGGGCGCTGAACTGCTTGGCGGGCTCGCGTCCGGCCGCCCGCGCGATCTCGGAGAAGATGTCCTGCGCGGACTTCGGCCGATCGAGCCGAATGTGGGTGGTCACAACGGATTCCAGCACCTCCTGGCTGCGCACGATGGTGCCGCGGGAAGTGGCGGTGTAGAGCAGGTTTTCGGCGACCAGGACCTGAATCGCGTTGCGGGCGGTGGTGATCGAGACCCGCATCTGCGCGGCCAGCTCGGTGTGGCTCGGCAGGCGATCGCCGGGTTTCCAGGTGCCGCTGCGGATCTCCTCACGCAGGAGATCCGCGATCCGCAGATACCTCGGACCGTCGGCCATCGCGCTCCTTGGTTGTTGCTTCAAGGGAAAAAGAGTTTACTCTGCCGTTCCGGTGGGCGTGTGACCCTTGACACAAGCCTTCAGAGGTTTATTGTAATGAACGTCCTGAACGGGTGTTGTAACGGCGATGACGGCGAGGCAACGTGGCGGGTTCGGAGACATTCCAGACGGTGGTTGTGGCACTGCCCGACGCACCGCAGCAGAGTACGGCGGTCCAGTCGCTCAGCACGGGCTTAGGCTTACTGCCGACCTCGGATGTGATGCTACGTGCCTGTCGTGGCCACCGTGTCATCGGTGGCCCCCTCCTCTGGTTCGCCCGTGACCTCGCGGTGCTGCACGAGCTCCGCCTCATCGGGCGCGGCGGCTCCGTCCCCGAGTCGGACACCACCGCGATGATCGAAATCGAGCGCCGCCGAACGGAATTGGTGATGGCGATCGACGACTGGGTGGCGCGCGCGGTGCCGCAGCACCGGCTGGGAGCCACCCTGCACACCGAGACCGTGGGCTCGGTCATCGACCGGCTCGCCGAGGCGTCGGTCCGCGCGCACCACGCGTTGATGACTCTCGACGCCAACGACGAAGTGCTGCATGCCTGTTGGCATCACCTGGCCGAATTGGCCGACGGCTACGACGATCTCGTCCGCGACGTGCTCGCGGGGCGTCGGCGCCTTCCCGCCTGGTAGCTCGGTCAGAGCGGGCGGCCCCGGTGGTGATCGACGGCGAAGTCGTCCGCGACCGTGGCGGCCAGCTCCACCAGCGCGCGCTTGGTGTTCTTGTGCAGCCGGGCCAGATCGATCTCCGCGCCCTCGGACAGATGCGGGTCGTAGGGGATGATGTGCACCGCCCGGCAGCGGGACAGGAAGTACTCCCGCAGCTGCTGGATGCCGACGTTCGGTGATCCGGGCCGGGGCAGGTTGATCACCACCACGGCATTGCGCACCAGGTGGTCGTGGCCGTGCAGCGACAGCCAGTCCAGGGTGGCGGCGGCGCTGCGCGCGCCGTCGATGGCCGAGGACGAGATCAGCACCAGCGAGTGCGCCAGGTCCAGCACGCCGGACATGGCCGAGTGCATCAGGCCGGTGCCGCAGTCGGTGAGGATGATGTTGTAGTACCGCTGCAGGATTCGCGCCACCTGCCGGTACTCGTCCTCGCTGAACGCCTCCGACGCCGCCGGATCGCGTTCGCTGGCAAGCACTTCGAGTCGGCTGGTGGCCTGCGAGGTGTGTCGGCGCACGTCGCCGTAGCTGTTGATCGCGCTGTCCAGCAACAGATCCCGGACCGTGGAGCGGGTCTGCAGCGGCACCCGCTGCGACAGCGTGCCGAAGTCCGGGTTGGCGTCCACCGCGATCACCCGGTCGCCGCGGATCGAGGCGAAGATCGAGCCGATGCCCATGGTCGTGGTGGTCTTGCCGACGCCGCCCTTGAGCGACAGCACCGCGATGCGGTAGTCGCCGCGCACGGGCTGCCGGATCCGCGCCACCAGCTCCTGCAGCCGCCGCTCCTCGGCGGACATGCCGGGATTGATTGCGCCGCCCGACATATGGTGCACCGCGCGCCGCCACCCCGACCCGGGAGACTTCTTGGCCCGCCGCACCGGCACGTCGTCCAACGACGGCGGCGGCCCCGGCGGCTGCTGAAAATGCGGCGGATACTGCTGATGCTGCGGCGGCAGATACGGCTGCTGCGGCGGCAACCCCCACTGCGGCGCAGGCGGCGACTGCCACTGCCCCTGCACCGGCCCAGCCTCCGACTGCGTCCCGGGCGCCTGCCCATACTGCTGCTGCGGCGGGAACCCAACCTGGGGCTGCTGGGCGGCATCCGGCGCCTGATGCTGCGGAGGCGCGGGCGAGAACCCGCCTTGCGGTGCAGCCTGATTCGCCTGATCCGCACCGTGCTTCTGCAGCGTTTCCGGTACCTGGCGCTGCGGCTGCATCGAGGAACCGACTTGGGGCGCTGCCTGATCCGCGCCGTAGTTCTGAGGAGACTCCGGTGCTTGGCGCTGCTGCGGTGTCGGGGAACCGACCTGGGCCGCTGCCTGATTCGTCTGGTCCGCGCCGTAGTTCTGGGACGCCTCCGGTGTTTGGCGCGGCGGCGGCGTCGGGGAGCCCGCCTGGGGTGCTGCCTGGTGCGCCTGGTTCGCGCCGTAGTTCTCCGGTGCCTGGTGTTGCCGGGGCGTCGGGGAACTGGCTTGGGGCGCTGCCTGGTTCGGCTGATCCGCGTCGAAGTTCTGAGGGGACTCTGGTGCTTGGCGCTGCTGCGGCGTTGGGGAACCGACCTGCGGTCCTGCCTGATTCGTCTGGTTCGCGCCGTAGTTGTTCTGGTGCGACTCCGGTGCCCGGTGCTGCGGGGGTGTCGGGACACCGACTTGGGGCGCAGCCTGATTGGGCTGGTCCGCGCCGAAGTGCTGGGTGGACTCCGGTGCCTGGTGCTGCTGGGGCGTCGGAAAGCCCGCCTGGGATGCGGCCTGATTGGGCTGGTCTGCGCCGGTGCGCGGCGGGGGAGCGGGCTGTACGCCTTGGTGCTCGTACTGAGGTCCGGTCTGTGTGTACCGCTGGTCGGCGGGGGGTACGGCCGATTCCGGGGCGGGGCGGGTCTCGGTGGTGGGCCGTTCCGGCACAGTGCTTTCGGGTGCGCGAGGGGCGGCCAGCCACGGCTGTTCGCTCGGGCGCGGCAGGTCCGGTGCGGGGGCGGAATCCCGGGCGGTGGTGGGCGCGGGGGCGTTTTGCTGCGGCGCGCTCGATTGTGCCGAATCCGGGTGTGGCGGAAGGGAATCGGGCGCGGCCGGGGTGGGGCGATCGCTCGGGCTCGGTGGCTCGGGTAGCGGCGGGCGGTTCGGCGGCGGGGGCGGCAGGTCCGGTCGCTCCGGACGCGGCGGCACCCGCGTCGTCGTCTCGGTGGCCGAGACGTCCGGCGCCTGCGGTGTCGGTGGCTGCGTGTACGCCTGCGGTGCGGGGGCGGGCCGCGGCTGCCGATGTGGCAGTTGGAATTCGCCGCCGCTGCGGCGGGGGAGCGGCGGACGGTCGGGGCTGTAGCCGCCCTGCGCCGGGTCGCGTCGCGGATCTCCTTCGGCGGGCGACGGTTCCGTACCCCACGGCCGCGGATCGGCCTGCGGCGCTGCGGCTTCGGCGGGCGGCGGGCTCTGCGGCTCCGCCTTGTCCTTGCGGCGCTTACGGTTGAACAACCGCCGCTGCGGCTCCTCTGGGATGTACTCCTCGTGCGGCAGGTTCTGGACCGGGGCCTCGTAACCCCGATTGTCGGAGACCTCCGACTCGGACAGCCACGGCGGCAGCATGGGGAGGCCGTCGTTGTTGCGGCTCACGGCTGTGCCCCCTGAATCTGCGTCGACCGAGTTACCTGGACAACGGGTAGTTTACGCGAGCGCATTCCGCCGCGACGGACGTGCTCCCGCCCTCGTTCGGCGATGCCTGCGCCACCCGAAATGTAGTGTGCCTCACATTCGACGGCTCGGATTGCCGACGGGTTGCGAGATCGGCAGCATAACCAGATGGCGACGACAACTGAAGACGGCCGCAGCGCAGCGCCTCTCGACGAGCTCCCGATCAGGCCGATTCACCGCAAACTGGTCGTACTCGTCGGGATGGGCCTGTTCTTCGATCTCTACGAGCTGTTCCTGGCCGGGACCATCACCGGGGTCCTGAAGCAGCAGTTGCAGCTGTCGACCTATGAGCTCAGCGGGATCCTGGCCTCGGCCTTCGCCGGTCAGTTCGTCGGCGCGCTGGTGCTGGGCCGGTTGTCGGACGTGTTCGGGCGTCGCCGGATGTTCATGATCAATATCGGCCTGTACGCGGGCTTCACGCTGCTCGGCGCGTTCAGCCCCAATGTCTGGTTCCTGATGGTGACCCGGGCGCTGGCCGGGCTCGGCATCGGCGCGGAGATGACCGTCTCCGACACCTATCTGTCGGAGGTGATGCCGCCGCAGGTGCGCGGCCGCATGATCGCCGTCGCCTACACGATCGGATTCTGCGCGGTGCCGACGGTCGGCTTCCTGGCCCGCTGGCTGGTGCCGGTGCATCCGTTCGGCGTCGCGGGCTGGCGCTGGCTGTTCGTGATCGGCGGTCTCGGCGCGGCGCTGGTGTTCGTCGCCCGGCGGCACATGCCGGAGTCGCCGCACTGGGTGCGCCGCGCGGCCACCGCTGCGCGGGCGCCGTTCCTCGAGATCCTGCGCGCCCCGTTCCGGACCCGCACCCTGCTGTTCTCGGCGGTGATGATCCTGCAGGTCTTCGGCTACTACGGCTTCGGCACCCTGGCCGTGCTGGTGCTGCAGGCCAAGGGCTTCACGGTGGTGAATTCGCTGGGCTACCTGGCCATTACGTATCTGGGCTATCCGATCGGCTCGCTGCTGGCCATCCCGCTCATCGAGCGGGTGCAGCGCAAGTACCTGGTGCTGGCGAGCACGGCCCTGATGGCGGTGTTCGGCCTGATCTTCGGCTTCGCCACCAGCGTCCCGGTGATCCTGCTCGCGGGCGGGCTGTTCACGCTGGCGAGCAACGTGTTCTCCGACGCGCTGCACACCTATCTGCCCGAATCGTTCCCGACCAGCGTGCGCGGCACCGCCTCCGGCACGACCTATTCGCTGTCCAAGCTGAGCACCGCGATCCAGCCCTTCCTGCTGCTGCCGCTGCTGGAGCGGCACGGCCCCGGCGCGGTGTTCACGGTGATCACCGCCGCCCTGGTGATCATGATGGGCCTGATCGCGGTGTGGGGCCCGCTGACGGGACGGAATCCGCTCGAGGCGGGGTAGGGGCAAGCGCGCGGAGATAGCCGCATTTGGCCGGACGGTGTCGGCCCAGGTAAGCTTGATCGGCGGTGCACCTACCCGCCGGTCGTTCATGTCCGCATGTCGCTTCCGGTGAGTATGGCACCAGGTCGACCGAAGTGCACGACTTACTGCAGTGACGGAGCCGAACAGCTGCAACCAACCAGGGGTTCAGCGTAAACGGGATCGCGGAGGATATGGCGAAGAAGGAAGGGGCCATCGAGGTCGAGGGCCGAGTCATCGAGCCGTTGCCCAATGCGATGTTCCGGATCGAGCTGGAAAACGGTCACAAGGTGCTCGCGCACATCAGCGGGAAGATGCGGCAGCACTACATCCGTATCCTGCCCGAGGACCGCGTGGTCGTGGAGCTTTCGCCCTACGACCTGACCCGCGGGCGCATCGTCTACCGCTACAAGTGACGGCGGCAACGCCGACGCAACAAGAGACTTCCCCAGTCGCATGACTGGGGAACACCTGTGTTCACACCCCGTGAACCACAACCAGATTGGACGGACGTGAAGGTTCAGCCGAGCGTCAAGAAGATCTGCGAGAAGTGCAAGGTGATCCGCCGTAACGGGCGGGTCATGGTGATCTGCGACAACCTGCGCCACAAGCAGCGCCAGGGCTGACAGCACGTAGAGCACGATCGCAGTTCTGCTTGGCAGACAAAGAAGACCTCCCAGATCCAGTGGGTATCGACGAGCCCGAGAGGGCGGGTGCCCGACACACCCCCGGTACGGAGGCCGGGGCCCCACACGAGGGGACGGACAGGGAGCAGACCTCCGCAACAGTTAAGGAATCGCCACCATGGCACGTCTGATGGGCGTCGATCTCCCGCGCGAGAAGCGCATGGAGATCGCGCTGACCTACATTTTCGGCATCGGCCGTACTCGCTCCAGGGAGATCCTGGCGCAGACCGGCGTCAGCCCGGATCTGCGGTCGAAGGATCTGACGGACGACGACCTGACCAAGCTCCGCGACTACATCGAGGCGTCGGACTTCAAGGTCGAGGGTGACCTGCGCCGCGAGGTGCAGGCCGACATCCGTCGCAAGATCGAGATCGGCTGCTATCAGGGCATCCGCCACCGTCGCCACCTCCCGGTGCGCGGTCAGCGGACCAAGACCAATGCGCGCACGCGCAAGGGTCCGAAGAAGACCGTCGCCGGCAAGAAGAAGTAGGGATAACCGATGCCTCCGAAGAGTCGGGCCTCCGGCCCCAAGAAGACCCAGAAGTCGCGGCGCAGGGACAAGAAGAACGTTCCGCACGGCCACGCGCACATCAAGTCCACGTTCAACAACACGATCGTGTCGATCACCGACCCCGAGGGCAACGTCATCTCCTGGGCGTCGTCCGGCCACGTCGGCTTCAAGGGTTCGCGCAAGTCGACCCCGTTCGCCGCGCAGCTCGCCGCCGAGAACGCCGCCCGCAAGGCGCAGGAGAACGGCGTCAAGAAGGTCGACGTGTTCGTCAAGGGGCCGGGTTCCGGCCGTGAGACCGCGATCCGCTCGCTGCAGGCCGCCGGCCTGGAGGTGGGCTCGATCTCCGACGTCACCCCGCAGCCGCACAACGGCTGCCGTCCGCCCAAGCGGCGTCGCGTCTAGCGGGAAAGGAATTAGCGAAAAATGGCTCGTTATACAGGCCCCATCACCCGCAAGTCGCGTCGTCTGCGCGTCGACCTCGTCGGAGGCGACCAGGCGTTCGAGCGTCGTCCTTACCCGCCGGGCCAGCACGGCCGCGCGCGGATCAAGGAGTCCGAGTACCTGATGCAGCTGCAGGAGAAGCAGAAGGCTCGCTTCTCCTACGGCATCCTGGAGCGTCAGTTCGCCAAGTACTACAAGGAAGCCCACCGGCAGAAGGGCAAGACCGGCGACAACCTGCTGCGTCTGCTCGAGTCGCGGCTGGACAACGTCGTGTACCGCGCCGGCCTGGCCCGGACCCGTCGTCAGGCCCGGCAGCTGGTCTCGCACGGCCACTTCCTGGTCAACGGCGTGAAGGTGGACGTCCCCAGCTTCCAGGTCTCGCAGTACGACATCATCGATGTCAAGGACAAGTCGCTGGCGACTCTGCCGTTCCAGGTGGCCCGCGAGACCTACGGCGACCGCCCGATCCCGGGCTGGCTGCAGGTCGTTCCGAACCGGCTGCGGATCCTGGTCCACCAGCTGCCGGAGCGCGCGCAGATCGACGTTCCGATCAACGAACAGCTCATCGTCGAGTACTACTCGAAGTAATCGCGGTCGAGCTGCTGGTGGGTGCGCACCTCGGTGCGCACCCACACCCCAGTTCGTGGGCGTCAAATAGCGGGCGCCCCTGAAGGAGGAGATCCCATGCTGATTTCACAGCGACCGACGCTGACCGAAGAGGTCGTCGCCGAGAACCGCTCCCGGTTCACCATCGAACCGCTGGAGCCGGGCTTCGGTTACACCCTCGGCAACTCGCTGCGCCGCACGCTGCTGTCCTCGATCCCGGGTGCCGCCGTCACGAGCATCCGCATCGACGGCGTGCTGCACGAGTTCACCACCGTCCCGGGCGTGAAGGAGGATGTCACCGACATCATCCTGAACCTCAAGGGCCTGGTCGTGTCGTCCGAGGAGGACGAGCCGGTCACCATGTACGTGCGCAAGCAGGGCCCGGGCACCGTCACCGCCGGTGACATCGTCCCGCCGGCCGGTGTGACCGTCCACAACCCGGATATGCACATCGCCACCCTGAACGACAAGGGCAAGCTGGAGATCGAGCTCGTGGTCGAGCGCGGTCGCGGCTACGTCCCGGCCGTGCAGAACAAGGCGTCCGGTGCGGAGATCGGCCGGATTCCGGTGGATTCGATCTACTCGCCGGTGCTGAAGGTGACCTACAAGGTCGAGGCGACCCGTGTCGAGCAGCGCACCGACTTCGACCGGCTCATCCTGGATGTCGAGACCAAGAACTCGATCTCCCCGCGGGATGCGCTGGCGTCGGCCGGTAAGACCCTGGTCGAGCTGTTCGGCCTGGCGCGCGAGCTCAATGTGGAGGCCGAGGGCATCGAGATCGGGCCCAGCCCGGCCGAGGCCGATCACATCGCCTCGTTCGCGCTGCCGATCGAGGACCTGGACCTCACCGTGCGGTCGTACAACTGCCTCAAGCGCGAGGGTGTGCACACCGTCGGCGAGCTGGTGGCCCGCACCGAGTCGGACCTGCTGGACATCCGCAACTTCGGCCAGAAGTCCATCGACGAGGTCAAGGTCAAGCTGCACTCGCTGGGCCTCTCGCTGAAGGACAGCCCGGCCTCCTTCGATCCGTCGAGCGTGGTCGGCTACGACTCCGCCACCGGCACCTGGAGCGACAGCGGTTCGTTCAGCGACACCGACAGCGGCGAGCAGGACTACGCCGAAACCGAACAGCTTTAAGGCCATTCAGCGGACGCAGCGCTGTGTCCGCCTCGGGGGCCTTTCCCACAAGGAGAACAACCAATGCCCAAGCCCAAGAAGGGTGCCCGCTTCGGCGGGTCGGCGTCGCACCAGAAGGCGATCTTCGCCAATCTGGCGACGGCGCTCTTCGAGCACGGTCGGATCACGACCACCGAGGCCAAGGCCAAGGCGCTGCGCCCGTACGCCGAGAAGCTTGTCACCAAGGCGAAGGCCGGCTCCCTGGCCGACCGCCGCGAGGTGCTCAAGGTGATCCGCAACAAGGACGTGGTGCACGAGCTCTTCGCGACCATCGGACCCTCGTTCGAGGGCCGCGAGGGCGGCTACACCCGGATCATCAAGACCATGCCGCGCAAGGGTGACAACGCGCCGATGGCGATCATCGAGCTGGTCCGGGAGCAGACCGTGACCACCGAGGCCGATCGCGCCCGCCGCGTCGCCGCCTCGCAGCAGGCCGCCGCCCCGGCCGAGGAGACCGCGGCCGCCGAGGCCGAGGCTCCGGCCGAGGAGGCCCCCGCCGCCGACGCCGAGGCGAAGGCCGACGAGAACAAGGCCGCCGAGTAATCAGGCCCGATGAGTGAGCCCGTCGTCCCGTTCCGGGGCGGCGGGCTCGCCCATATCAACCAGGAGGTCGTTGTGACGGTGGCGGATTCGGCCCCGCGCGCGGAACCGGTGCGGGTGCGGCTCGACATCGCCTACGACGGCACCGATTTCCTCGGCTGGGCCCGGCAGCCCGGGCTGCGCACCGTGCAGGGCGTGCTCGAGGAGTCGCTGGGTAAGGTACTGCGCGAACCGATTCAGCTCACCGTGGCGGGGCGCACCGATGCCGGGGTGCACGCCGAGGGGCAGGTCGCGCACTTCGACACCGCCACCGCGCCGGACGGGCCGAGACTGCTGCACCGCATGGCCCGATTCCTGCCGAAAGACGTGCGGATCAAGGGAATTCGGGTCGCGCCGCCGGATTTCGACGCCCGGTTCTCGGCGATCCGGCGGCACTACGCCTACCGCCTCACCACCGCCCCCTACGGCGCGGAACCGCTGCAGGCCCGCCATGTGGTGCCGTGCCGGTCCGCGGTCGATCTCGACGCCATGCGGGAGGCGGCGCGAAAACTGTTGGGGCTGCACGATTTCGCCGCCTTCTGCCGACGCCGCGAGGGCGCCACGACCGTGCGCGAGTTGCAGCGCTACGACTGGGAGCGCGACGGCGATCTGCTCGTCGCGCACGTCAGCGCGGACGCGTTCTGCTGGTCGATGGTGCGCAGCCTGGTCGGCGCGGTGCTGGCGGTCGGCGAGGGCCGCCGCACGCCGGATTGGGTCGCGGGCCTGTTGCGCGAGCGGGAGCGGTCCAGCGCGGTGACCGTCGCACCGGCACACGGGCTCAGCCTGATCGCGGTCGACTATCCCGCCGACTCCGAGCTTGCCGCCCGCAATGTCACCACCCGTGAGCTGCGGACGGTGCCGCCGGACGGGGGTTGCTGCGGCGGCTGAGCGCCACGCTCGCCGGAATACCTTCGGCGGTATCGAGGTTCGGATCGAACATGACCTTTGCAGGACTCGGACGATTCGGCATCTGGCAGCACTACACGGCGGTGACGCCGCAGGACGCGCGGGAACTGGAGAGCCTCGGCTACAGCACGCTGTGGCTGGGCGGTTCGCCACCGGCCGAGCTGCCGGTGCTGGAGTCGCTGCTGGCGGCGACCGAGACGCAGCTGATCGGCACCAGCGTCGTCAATATCTGGTCCGCACCGGCCAAGCAGGTCGCGGAGTCGTTCCACCGCATCGAGGACCGCTTCCCCGGCCGCTTCATCCTGGGCATCGGCGCGGGACATCCGGAGCACACCGACGTCTACCTCAAGCCCTACGACGCGCTGGTCGAATACCTCGATGCGCTCGACGAGGCCGGGGTGCCGAAGGAGCGGCGCGCCCTGGCCGCGCTCGGCCCGCGCGTGCTGAAGCTGGCCCGCGACCGCACCGTCGGGGCGCTGCCGTACCTGACCACCGCCGAGCACACCCGGCAGGCCCGCGAAATCCTCGGGCCGGACGCGCTTCTCGTGCCCGAGCACAAGATCGTGCTGGACACCGATGCCGAGCGGGCCCGGCAGACCGCCCGCCCGCGCGTGGAGTTCTATCTCAACCTGCAGAACTATGTCTCGAACCTGCGTCGGCTCGGCTTCTCCGAACAGGATGTGGCCGTGCCGGGCAGCGATCACCTCATCGATGCCCTGGCCCTGCACGGCACCGTCGACCAGGTGGCCGACGGGCTGGTCGCCCATCTCGCGGCGGGCGCCGATCAGATCGCGGTGCAGATCGCGGCCGACGACTACCTGGGCGCCCTGCGCACCCTGGCGCCCGCGCTCGCGGCGCGCGTGTAGGACGATCTCAGGAGCGGACGAGGCGAGCGATCGCCTCGGTCGCCTCCTTGATCTTGGCCTCGGCCTCGGGGCCGCCCTGGACGGCGGCGTCGACCACGCAATGGCTGATGTGATCCTCGAGCAGGCCCATGGCCACGGCCTGCAGCGCCTTGGTCATCGCCGAGACCTGGGTGAGGATATCGATGCAGTACTTCTCCTCCTCGACCATGCGCTGCAGGCCCCGGGCCTGGCCCTCGATGCGGCGCAGGCGCTTGAGGTAGTCGTCCTTGGCGGTGATGTAGCCGTGGGTGGCGTGGTCGTGGCAGGACTGCTCCGCGGCACTGGTCTGGTCGTCGGTCACCGGCTGTCTTCCTCACTGGCAATTGGTACCCCCGTAGGGTACACCGGAGCATGCCGGGATGACGGGAGAGCTTCGGGGTGCGCGAGAATCTGGGCATGAGTTCGGTTCCCCGCCCCGCGCTGGCCATCATCGGTGGCAGCGGTTTCTACGATTTCTTCGGCGACGACGCGATCACGCTGGAGATCGACACCCCCTACGGCGCGCCGAGTGCGCCGATCACCGTCGGCGATGTCGACGGGCGGCAGGTGGCGTTCCTGCCCCGGCACGGCCGCAAGCACGAGTACTCCCCGCACACCGTGCCGTATCAGGCGAATCTGTGGGCGCTGCGGTCCATCGGGGTGCGCCGGGTGTTCGCGCCGTGCGCGGTCGGCAGCCTGCGCGCCGACTGGGGCCCGGGCACGGTGGCGGTGCCGGATCAGCTGGTCGACCGCACGTCGGGGCGGCCGCAGACCTACTTCGACAACGGCGGTGTCCACGTCTCCTTCGCCGATCCCTACTGCGCCGAACTGCGCACCGCGGCAATCGGATCCGCGGTCGAGGAGCTGCCGATGCAGTCCTCCGGGACGATGGTCGTGGTGCAGGGGCCGCGATTCTCGACCCGGGCCGAGAGCCGCTGGTTCGCCGCGCAGGGCTGGGAACTGGTGAACATGACCGGTTTCCCGGAGGCGGTGCTCGCCCGCGAGCTCGAGATGTGCTACGCCGCAATCGCTTTGGTGACCGACCTGGATGCCGGGCTGGAGGTCGGCGAGGGCGTCAGCGCGGCGTCGGTGTTCGAGGCGTTCGAGCGCAATCTGGTGCCGTTCAAGAAGCTGGTGCGCGGCGCGGCGGCCGCGGTGGACGGCACCGATACCTGCGAACGGTGCCGTGTCCATGCCGGAGTGTCGCTGCCGTTCGAACTACCCTGAGGGGGCGATGAGCATTCGGGCGGCGGCGACTGTGTAATCGCAGCGGTCGCCGTGGCCGTCCGATCGAATACGACGGATGCGGGGTCGGCGTCATGCGCGTGCTTCTGACCGGGGCGGCCGGATTCATCGGTTCTCATGTGCACCGGGCCCTGATCGCCGGTGACCACGAGGTGGTCGCCGTCGATGCCCTGCTCGATGCCGTGCACGGCCCGAATGCCGAACCGCCGGACGATGTTTCGCGGGTCGACCTGCGCGATGCGGCGGCGCTGGACCCGCTGCTGCGCGGCATCGAGGTGGTCTGCCACTTGGCCGCGGCGGTGCCGCCCGGGTCGGTGGCCCGCGCGGTGGCCGCCGGGTCGGCCATGCAGCGCGCCCCCGTGTTCGCCGAGCACAACGATGTCGGGACCGCGGTGCTGCTGGCGGCGATGGAGCGGGCCGGGGTCCGGCGGCTGGTGCTCGGGTCGTCGGTGTCGGTGTACGGCGAGGGGTGCTATCGCGGGGCGCACGCGGGGCCCCCGTTCTTCCCGGGCGTGCGGCGGCGGGCCGATCTGGATCGCGGCATGTTCGACCATCGCGCCCCGCGCACCGGCGAGATCCTGACCTGGGAGCCGGTCGGCGAGGACGCCCCGCTGCGGCCCCGAACGGCCTATGCGGCAAGCAAACTCGCGCAGGAGCACTACGCGCTGGCCTGGGGCATCGGCACCGGCGCGGAGGTGACCGTGCTGCGCTACCACCACGTCTACGGCGACCCGGTCGGCGAAAATGCCGCGCTGGCGGCGCATTCCGGCGTCGCGGCCCGCTTCCGCGCCGAACTCGAGGCGGGCCGCGCCCCGTTCGTCTTCGAAGACGGCGGCCAGATCCGCGATTTCGTGCACGTCCGGGACGCGGCCGCCGCCACCGTCGCCGCCGTGCGCCATCCGCTGCCGGGCTTCACCCCGCTGAACATCGCCTCCGGCCACCCCATCACCCTGTGGGAGGTGGCATCCATCATGTCCCGCGCCCGCGGCGGCCCCGCCCCCGTGGTCAGCGGCCAATACCGAATGACCGACGTCCGCCACCTGGCCGCCCACCCCGAACGCGCCCACCACACCCTGGATTTCACCGCCACCATCCCCCCAACCCAGGGCCTCGCCGACTACGCCACCGCCCACGCCGCGGCCTGCACATAGGTTCCGGCCAAAAGCATGCCGGAACGACGAGGGCGCGCGCCGGAACGACGGAGCACGGGGCGGCTGGCGCGGCCATCGTCCGTCATCCCGGCGTGCTTCGTCTTCTTGTTCCCGGTGTGCTTCGTTTTCTTGTTCCCGGCATGCTTTTGGCCGGGATCCCCTTCACTCCCCGCGGAGTTGGCAGCGGACCAAGGCGAATTGGGGTGGGCCCGCGTTGGGGGGACCGTAGGGGAGGGGGGAGGCTTCGCAGTCTACGGTGAGCCAGTTGCCGTCGGCGGTGGCCAGGCGGAGGGCGGGCAGGGTGTGGAAGGGGCTGCCCTTCAGGAGGGCGGTGCGGGCGGCCAGGATTCGGTCGCGGTCGTCGGGGTGGGGCATGGTTCGCTCGTCGGTGTCGCCGGACCAGCGCAGGCCGGGAATGGGACCGCCGATCCAGCGGATCAGCCGGACGCGGGCGGTGTCGACCACGGCGAGATACAGGCCCGGATTGGTGTTCACCAGGGCGTCCACCGTGGTCGCCTCGAACGACTTCCCCAGCGGCGGAACGCTGTCGGTGACATCGGCGAGCAGCCCGCGCCATTCGTGCGGGGAGTCGATGCCGTTGCGGACGGCCAGCAGCAGCGTGCGCAGCCCGGCGGGCGTGCGGACGGTGATCTCGCCGAGCCAGCGGGAGCCGGGCTCGGCCCGCAAGAGGATCGCCACCAGATCCAGCGCCTGGTCGAATCGCTCCACGTGCTCGAAGGTTTCGGCGCCGATCCACACCGTCCGGCCCGGGTCGAAGGTCGGGTCCAGCGCCGTGGCGTCCACCTCGATGCGCCGCGTGCGCGAATCCAGCCGGAACGACGACACCCGCGGCGGCTCGGGCGGCTCGCCCGTCCCGACCCAGAACCGCACCCCGTACACGCGGCCGTCCGCGCCCAGCACCGGAATCGCGCGGGCGTGCCGCGACGACCACGGGTGCCGGGAGCGCGGCAGGTCCCGAGCCACCGGTTCCCGGCAGTCGTGGGCGGCGGCGACGATCGGCCGCAAACGCGCGGACACCGTGCGCGCCAACGACTTCCAGCGGCGCGGCGCGGTGCCCACGGCCAGCACCGACCAGGTGCCGGGGCCGTCCAGCGTCTCGATCAGCAGCCACTGCTCGATAATCATCCGTCACTCCCCCTCCCGGTCGCCGGTTTCTCCGCGGCCGCCGCCACGGCCAGCGAATATGGTGCACTATCGGTTCGGCGCCGCGGCGCGAGGGTGGTCCCGGGCCGCGGTCGGGCGCGCGACTAGGCTCGCGCCATGGACAATCCGCTGCGGCTAGAGGTCGTCGTCGCCAGCGTGCGGCCGGAACGGTTCGCCCCGGTCGTCGCCGACTGGTTCCTCCGCACCGCCCGGGCGGACCCGGCCTTCGACATCGGCGTGATCGACCTGGCACACACCCCGCTGCCGGTCGATCTGTCGACCACTCCCGAGGTGACGGCCTATCGCGAACGCCTCGCTGCGGCAGACGCTTTCGTCGCCGTCACCTCCGAGTACAACCATGGATATCCGGCGTCCCTTAAGACCGCCTTGGACATCGCCAAACGCGAATGGCGCGGCAAGCCCATCGGTTTCGTCGCGTACGGCGGATTGTCCGGGGGCCTGCGCGCCGTGGAGCAGCTGCGCCAGGTCGTCGCCGAGATCCACATGGTGTCGGTCCGCGAGACCATCAGCTTCCACGAGGCCAAGCGCAAATTCGATGCCGACGGACAGACCGCCGTCGGCGCGGCCATCGACGCCGCGCACCGCCTGCTCCGCCAACTCGACTGGTGGGGAAGGCATTTGCGGGCGGCCCGGGCCGCCGACCCGTATCCGGGCTGAGCGCTACCGATTCGCCACCGCGCGCCGCCCGCGCGGGTGGCCGATGTAGGTGGTCTCCCGCGGAATCGACACCAGCATGAGCTCGACCTGCGCCGTGCCGGTGCGCAGCACCACGTGGTTGCCGATCGCGCCCGGCTGGTGCAGCGACAGGTCCGGGCGGGTCGGCGGCAGGCCGCGCGGATCGCCGGACAGATAGATGGTGGTGACACCGGCGTGCGGCGCGGGCGCGACCACGCCGTCGACCACCGCCGCGGTGAAATTCGCGTCGCTCTGGTGGGTTTCGACGGCGACGGCCAGCCGCTCCGGATTGCCGATGGTGGTGACCAGCTGCTCCCACGCCTGCGGGCGGTCGGTGCGGATCAGGATCCGCTCGCCCACGGCCAGCGCCCGGAACACCAGCTGCTGCGCCAGATACAGCTCACCGGCCACGTACACGGTCGAAATGCCCTGGCCCACCAGGCGAATGGCGACGCCGTTGCCCTCGTCGTCGGAGCCGATCAGCTGACCGCAGCCCGAGGACGGCAGGTGCAGCGCGTCGATCGTCTCGATCGGGTACTCGCTCATCGGCACCGTCGCGTCGAGGCCCGGAATGCCGAGCGGCAGGTGCGCGAGCAGGCTCTGCCGGTGCCGCCCGTTCATCGATACCATGCCCTTGCGCCGGGTCTTCTCCGGCAGCTCGCGGGTGGTGGAACGCCATGCGGCGCCGATGTTCACGGTGTCGGCAGTCGCGCCCGGGCGCAGCCGCACGGTCACCGTGGTGCCGCGCGACGGCGTGACCCACAGCTGCGCAAGCAGATCCGAGCCCAGCTGTTTGGGATCGACCGCGGCGCCGATGTTCACGCCGTTGCCGAGTTCGACGTAGCGCCAGTGCTGGGTGAGCGCGCGCGGATCGTCACCGGCGGTGATCTGCCACACCGCGTTCTGGATCTCCGGCGCGGTCAGCACGCGGGAGGAGCAGTCGGCGTCCTCGAGCGCGCGCACGATGCGCTGGGTGGCGATGGTGACCGCGCGGCCCGCGCCCTCGCTGCCGCCGCCGCGGCGGTCGGCGGCGTCCGGGCAGGCCAGCACGTCGAAGCCGATCGCCAGCCACACCGTGCGGTGCGCGGTGGCCGGCAGCGGTCCGAGCAGCGATTCGTAGATCGGGCCCGCGGGTGTGCCGGACCGGCTGCGGTGTCCGTGGCTGATGATGTCGATGCCGCTGAGCAGAATGTCGTGCTGGCTCAGGCACTGTGCCAGCTCCGGCAGCGGCAGCAGGTGCGAGGCGTGCACGGTGTTGCGGTCGATGCGGGTCAGCCCGCCGCGCGGCGGCAGCACCTCGACGACGGTGACGACCCGGCTGCCCTCCCAGTACAGGCCGAGCGAACGGCCGTCCGGGCCACGGAAATCGAAGGTGTCGCCGATCTCGTAGTCGCGTCGCGTCCAGTACCGCCACAGCGTCACCAACCAGGCGCCCACCGTGCGCTTGCCGAACGGGATCAGCAGCAGCAGTCCGGCGGCCACGGCCGCGCCGAGCGCGTACCACCACCGCAGGTGCACGGTCAGCACGACCACGCCGACCACCAAGCCGAGTACCTGTGCCGCGAGCAGGCCCGGCAGCGAGATCCGTCCAAACAGCGGGCGGTTGCGCTTCCCGCTCGGTTCGGCCATCGTCGTCCCCCTGAGCTGAATTTCGGTCCTGCTGAACTGTACTGTGTTGTGCGAAAGTGAGCACTGTTCGGGGGAGGAACCATGCCTTCAAGACCCACCACCCGGTGGCAGGTGAGCGGCTATCGCTTCCTGGTCCGCCGGATGGAGCACGCGCTGGTCCGCCGGGACGTGCGCATGCTGCACGACCCGATGCGCTCGCAGTCGCGCGCCTACGCGGCGGGATTCATTCTCGGCTGCGTGGCCCTGGCCGGTTGCGGTGTGCTCGCGCTGCTGCGCCCGCAGGGCTCCATCGGCGACAACAAGATCCTGGTCGGCAAGGATTCCGGCGCGGTGTACGCGGTCGTCGACGGCGTCGTGCATCCGGCGCTGAACCTGGCCTCGGCGCGCCTGGCGGTCGGCGATCCGGCGAAACCGGTGTCCATCAAGGAATCCGAGCTGTCGAAGAAGCCGCGCGGCGCGCTCATCGGCATCCCGGGCGGTCCGGTCTCGATGGAATTCGACACCAGCGGCAAGGGTCGCGCCTGGACCATCTGCGACGAGCTGAAGAACGACGGCAGCAACGCGGTGACCACCACCGTCATCGCCGGTGATCCGTCGCTGGGCACCAAGGCGTCGGCCATGGACCGCAACCGGGCGATGCTGGTGCAGGGCAAGGACTCCACCTATCTGATCTACGACAACCAGCGCGCCCGGGTGAACATGAGCGACCCCGCGGTCGCCGACGCGCTGGGCATCCGCGGTATGACGCCGCGCCCGATCAGCCCGGGCCTGCTGAACGCCATCCCGGAGGTGCTGTCGATCGAGCGGCCCAAGATCGACGATCCGGGCGGCGTTCCCACCTACGATCTGGGCGGTCATCGCATCGGCGACGTGGTGCACGTCACGACCAAGGACGAGTACTGGGTGGTGCTGCGCGACGGCATTCAGCAGGTCTCGCAGCTGACCGCGGACCTCATCCGCTACTCCAACCCGTCGTCGTCGCCGAATTCGGAGATCGATCAGTTCGCGACCTCCCCGGTGCCGCACATCAGTCCGCTGCCGGTCGGCAAGTATCCGAATACCGCGCCGACCATCGTCGACGCGAAGGATCAGCCGGTCGGTTGCATGTCGTGGAAGCCGGTGCCCGGCGCGGCCGACAAGTCCGACGGCAGCAAGCGCGCCGAACTCACCGTCCTGACCGGACACTCGCTGCCGATTCCCGATGGCGCGCAACCGGTTCGGCTGGCGCAGGCCGACGCGCCCGGACAGAACGTGAGCCAGTTCTACAGCACGCCCGGCTCCGGCATGTTCGTCCAGACCACCGGCATCGAACCGGACAGCCAGCGCCGCGACGCCGAGTTCTACATCGCCGACACCGGAGTCCGCTACGGCATCAAGGACACCGAGGCCGCCAAGGCCCTCGGCATGGACCCCGAACACGCGAAACCCGAACCGGCGCCCTACCCGATCGTCGGCCTGCTCGCCCCGGGCCCCTCGCTCGGCCGCCAGGAGGCAATGGTCGCCCACGACGGGGTCGCGCCGGACGCCAATCCGGCCAAGCAATTGGTGAAGTCGAAGCAGGACAGTTCTACTTCGCAGAACTGACCGGGATCTCGCCCGTGCCGAACCGAATTCCCTTGGCCTCCTTGCCGACAAGGGTGAGCACGGCGACCGCCAGGAGGACCGGCACGATGGTGGCGGCCAGGGCGAAGGGATAGCCGTGGCTCTCGGCGAGCCGCTCCTGGATGGGGAGGTTCAGCGAGGCGAGCAGGTTGCCGAGCTGGTAGGTCACGCCGGGGTAGAAGCCGCGGATGGCGTCGGGGGACATCTCGGTCAGGTGCGCCGGGATCACGCCCCAGGCGCCCTGCACCATGACCTGCATCAGGAACGAGCCCAGGCACAGCATGGCGGCGGTGTGCGAGTAGGCGAACAGCGGCACGATCGGCAGCCCGAGCAGCGCGCAGAAGATGATCGTGTAGCGGCGCCCGTAGCGCTGGGACAGGGTGCCGAAGATCAGGCCGCCGATGATCGCACCGATGTTGTACAGCACCGCGATCCACTTGGCGGCCGCCGTCGACAGCGCCGCGCCGCCGTGCCCGGTCGACGACAGAAAATTGGGGTAAATGTCTTGCGTGCCATGGGACATCCAATTGAACGCCGTCATCAGCAGTACCAGATAGACGAAGCGACGAACGATTGCCGGATTGGTGAGGATGTCCCGGAACGAGGTGCGCGTGACCCGCATCCGCTCCTGCGTCTTCTCCCACACCTCGGACTCGCCGACCCGGGCGCGAATGATCAGGATGATCAGCGCCGGGATGATCGACAGCGCGAACAGCCAGCGCCACGACAACCCCAGCCAGTTCATCACCAGCAGCGAGGCGAGCGAGGCCAGCAGATAGCCGAACGAATAACCCTCCTGCAGCAACCCGGAGAAGAACCCGCGGCGTTCGGCGGGAATCTTCTCCATCGCGAGCGCGGCCCCCAGCCCCCACTCGCCACCCATCCCGATGCCGTAGAGCAGCCGAAGGATCACCAGCACGGTGAAATTCGGCGCGAACGCGCACAGGAATCCGACCACCGAATAGAACGCGACGTCGGCCATCAGTGGGATGCGCCGCCCGATCCGGTCGGCCCACAGCCCGAACAGCAGCGCCCCCACCGGACGCATGATGAGGGTCGCGGTGGTGATGAACGCGACCTCGGTCTTGTCCATATGGAAGCTCTTGGCGATGTCGGCATAGACGAACACCACGACGAAGAAGTCGAAGGCGTCCATCGTCCAGCCGAGCTGCGCCGCCACGAAGGCATTGCGCTGATCGGCCGTGAGACGTTGCCGGGGTCTCGTTGACATGTGGTTCCTGCCCCTCGTGCCGCTAGGAATGCGCGTACACCAACGCATCCTGCGCCCATCTTGGCCGGATTGTTCGTATTCCTCACTGTGTTTTGACCGCTCTTTGGAAAGTCATTGAACAACCATGGGTCGGTCGACTAGCGCCGCTGCGGATCGTGGGCCCGGACCGGGCCGATGCGGCCCGGGGGCCAGATCTTGAACACGGCCTTGCCGCGGATGTCCGAAATCGGGACGGTGCCCTGGAATTCGTCGTTCATGTGGAAGCGGGAGTCCGCCGAGTGGCCCCGGTTGTCGCCCATCACCCAGACGTGGCCGGGCGGCACTTTGACGGGACCGAACGGGCGGTGGGCGAGATCCGTTGCGGTATGGGAAGAGTGCGGATCCGGCGGCGGGGTCGGCGCGAGATATGGTTCGTCGAGGGGCTTTCCGTCGACCAGGACGCGGCCCTGGGTATCGCAGCACTGGACGGTCTGCCCGCCGACCGCGATGACCCGCTTGACCAGGTCGTTCTCGTCCGGCAGCGTCAGGCCGAAGATCGAGAGGAAATCCTCGATACCGCGTAATACGACATTTCGGGATCGGGTGGATCCCCGATAGTGAGAATTCCACGACGAGGTCGGCGCGACGAAGACCACCACGTCGCCGGGACGCGGATCGTGCAGGTAGTAGTCGATTTTCTCGACGTAGATGCGATCGCCGGTGCAGCCCGTGCAGCCGTGCAGGGTCGGTTCCATCGACTCGGACGGGATCAGATAGGGCCGCCCGATGAAGTTCACCACCAGCCCCGCCGCGACCAGGGCCACCGCGACCAGGATCGAAAGTTCCTGCCAGAACGGGCGTTTCCTCGTCTCGCTGTCGTTCGTCACGCCGAACACGGTAGCCCCGCCTCGTGGGATCGGGATAATATGCGGTAGCTGAATTGTCGCCAGAAACGCACGTAATGCCTTTTGCCGCTTGACTTCTCGTCGGCCCGATGCCATGCTCCGGTCTGGATCTGCCGGGTGGAAACCGCAGATGCCGATGGCCGATATCCATGAACGACGGTTCGTGTGAACGGGGGGTTGCTCGATGAGAATGGATGTTGCTGCGCTGCATGCCATCGCGCGCGATCTGAGGTGGTCGGCGGATGTGCTCGACGCGAGTGCCCGGGCCGTCGGCGCCGCCGCCCGGCGGTACGACGCCGCCGACGCCGGGCGGGACTACCGCACCCGGGGCGACCGGCTCGGCCGGGCCCTCGACGGGGTCGGCACCCGGATCCAGGCGTGGGCGACCTGCGTGCGCGGCACCGGCGAGCTGATCGGCACGTCGGCGACCGGCAGCGCGAACGCCGACAGGGCGAGCGCCGCGGGCATCACCTCGGCCGGGGGAACGCTGGTATGAGCGGCGACACGCGGGACGGGCTGACGCTGTTCCGGACGTTCGTGCCCCACTATCGCGCCTGGACCGGCGCGAATCCCATAGGCGAGGACGAGAACTCGCTGACCACCCGATACGACCAGCAGCGCGGGATGAATGTGGAGCCGCTGCGCGCCTTCGCGACCGCGCTGAGTCAGGAGCTGCGGGGGCGCCTCGGCGATCACGTCGGCATGCAGCAGGCGCGCTTCGCCGAACTGCCCAGCCGATGGAGCGATTCGCCCGGCGCCGACAGCGCCGCGCAGTTCGTGCGGCAGGTCGGCGGTCGGGTCGCCGAGGACCACGACGCGCTCACCGGCATCGCGCGGGCGGTCTCGGCCGCGGCCGACAACCTCGAGGAAGTGGTGCGGATCAAGGCCGACGCCATCCGCACCGACTTCTCCACCACCACGCTGGCCGGGAGGTCGGGCGAGCAGGTCGACAAGATCATCGCCTATGCCCGTGGCGATTTCGACGGCACCATCGAGGCCGACGAGCGCACCCGATCGGTGCGGGAGGTGCTGCCGGAATTCTCGTCCGGAAGCGACCCGAAGACCTACTGCACGCACTGGCTCGACAAGGTCTTCGTCCCCGCCGTGGAGGCGAAGGTGACGGCCTTCACCGGGCTCACCGACGCCACCCACGCGGCCGTCGGCGGCCTGTACGACCAGGTCTGCGGGGCGCTCGAGAGCGTGAGCGCCACGCCGTTCCCGACCGCGAACGGGCAGGACGCCGACCCGAACGGGGTGATCACGGTGGCGCAGATGCCGTTCCATGGCGCGCCCACGGCCACCGCGGCCGCGTCGGTCGACGCCCCGGATTCGCCTGCGCAAGTGGACAATCCGGTGGCCCCGGCGAAGCCGGATCAACCGGTCGTGCGGGCGAGCCCCATCGCGGAAGCCGGTGCGCCGCAGCCACAATCGGGCGACCCGAGCCGGAAGACGCAGTCGCCGAGCGATAAGACGACCCAGAAGTCTGCGCCCCAGAGCGGCGACCCCACGCAGAAGGCGCAGGCCCCGATTCGGACCCCCGTGCCATCGAAGACCGAATCGCCGAACCCGACGGTGAGCGACTACGGCACCGCGGGCGTCTGGCGGCCCGGCGACATCACCAATGTCGTCACTGCGGCCAGCAAGATCACCGGTAGTGTCCCCGACATTCTCGCTCACCTCGGTGACCCGCTGAAGGCCGTCGGCGGGATGGTGAAGGATTTCGGCGAGGCCGCCAAGGGTTTCGGTGAATTCGGTAGGGACATCCGCGGCGGCGACGGCATTACCGGCCTCGTTGAGGAGGGTGCGGTCGCGGCGGAGAAGATCGACGGCATTGCCCACCGCGCGGGCGCCGGTAATCCGACCGGAACCGGTCAGGCCGCCACCACGCCGGGCGTCTCGGTTCCCGCGAGCCGATCGCAACCCGCCACGGCCCCGGCCGCCGTCGACCCGGGCGCCTCGACCGCCCCGGCCGCGGCCGCCTCATCGGGTGGGATGCTCGGCGGTTTCCCGCACATCGTTGGCGGGTCCGTCAAATCCGATGAATCCGAGCACCGTCCGAAGATCCGCTACGTTCCTCCGACGGTCGATTCCGAACCCGAGCCCGTGGAAACCGAGGAGGCGGAAAAGTCGTGAATTGGATATCGGCCATGGAGCAGATAGCCGGTGACCACACGGCCGCCGTCCGCCGCCTTCGCTACCGGATCGAAGAAATCGACGACGAAGCGCGAGAGAACAATTCGCGTCTGGGCGTGATCCGTCCGGATCCGGACGGATCTTTCGCCGTCTAGATATCCTCTCGCACACCGAATCTGCGACGGATCGGGAACGATGCCAGATAACCCAGCACCAGGAGCACCCCGATAATTCCGGTGCCGATCAGTGCGACATTGCGGGCGGTGTGGTCCGGCGGTGGCGGCGTCGCGGGAACCGGAAGCTGCCAGCTGCGGGCCGGATTCGGCTGCTTGGGCGGAAGATTGGCGGGCACCTCGGCGGTGAGCGCCGCCACCGGATCCACGATTCCGTAGCCCACGTAGGGATTCCAGCCCTCGGCGGGCGCGTGCGCGGTGGCCTCGATGCGCTTGATCACCTCGGGCGCGGTGAGCTGCGGGAAGCGGGAACGGACCAGCGCCGCCACGCCCGCGACATACGGTGCGGCGAAACTGGTTCCGGAGATCGGCTCCTGCTGGCCCTGCGGGTCGATCTTGCCGCGCGCGGTGCCCCTGCTCTGCCCGTTGTCGAACCGCGGGTCCAGCGAGATCAGATTCTCGCCGGGCGCGGCCACGCCCAGCCAGGGGCCCGGAACGGTGAACTTCGATGCCTGGCCGTTCAAATTCACCGAGCCCACGGACAATACGTAGTCGTCGTAGCGCGCGGGGGAGACCTCCATGGTGACCTTGGACCACGGATCGGCGTTCGGATTCAGGGGATCCTGCACGGTATTGGTGGCCTGCTTGCAGTCCTTGTCGGTATTGCCCGCGGCCGCCACCACCACGACATCGTGTTCGGACGCGTAGCGAACCGCCGCTCCCACGGCCAGATCATCGATGCCCGGTGGGTTCGCCTTGCAGGCGACCTCGGACATATTGATCACGGTGGCGTGCATATCCACCGCCTTGCGAATGGCCCAGGCCAGCGAGGTCGTGTTGCCGAATCCGGCGGGCATCGCATCGGGCTCCTGGGTCTGGCTGGTGCCCTTCGGCTGAAAATACCCGGAGGTCTGCCGGATGCTCAGGATTCGAGCGTCGGGCGCGACGCCCGCGAAGCCTTGACCATCGACCTGGCTGGCCGCGATGATCCCCGCGACGAAGGTCCCGTGCGCATCGCAATCGTCGGTGCCGTCGGTGTTGGTGATGTAATCACCGCCGCCGACGAGGTTCAGCCGTGGATTCCGTGCGACGCCGGTATCGATGACCGCGACCAATTGTCCGTCGCCCTTGGAGAATTGCCACGCCTTGTCGATATTCAGCGCGCTCTGAGCGGGAGGAATGGAGGGGCCGTCGCCGCCGTAGGCGGTTCCGGCGCATCCCACGTTCGACCGCTGCTCCGCCGCGTACGGCGGCCCGTCCGGTCCGGGCGGCAGCATTCCGGGATTGACGGCGGGCGGGCGGTCGGCGACCGCCACACCCGCCCCCGTCGACACCGTCATCCCCACCAGCGCCGTCGCGCAGACGGCCCGAAAAACCCTGTGCCCGAACCTGTTCGGATTCATCACACGCTCACAGCGAACGCACGAGCGTGTACAGCTCCGCCACCCAGAACACCAGCGGCAGCACCGCGGCCACGAAGGCGTACTCCAGCAGCTCGACGGCGCGGCGCATGGGCGGGGTGGCGGACTGGTTGGGCACGATGATGCCCAGGATCAGGGCGCCGATCAGCATGGCCATCGCCGCGCCGAACACGGCCAGCGGCTGGTGCTGGGTGAAGGCCGCGCCGACCATCATGACCAGCAGGATCACCGCGCCGCCCACGATCAGCACCACCGCCTGCTCCGCGCCCGCGTAGGTGCGGCTGCGGAACATCAGCACCACCGCGCACACCAGCGCCAGCGCCACGCCGGGCCAGAACGGTGTGTGGGCCTCGGGATCGGTCGAGGCGAGCGCGCCCACCACGGTCACCAGCGTGGTGGCGGCGACCAGCCCGGCCAGATACATCCGCGCCCGTTCGGATTTCATCCGCAGCACGTCCATGCTCGGCAGCGCGCGATGATCGTCGGGATCTTCCTCGGTCGGATCGATCGGCGTGCCGGGGGAGGGCACCGGCGGCAGCGGCAGCTTCGCCAGCAGCATCGACACCCGCGGCGCCAGCGACAGCGCGCCCAGCGCGAGGGCCGCGGCCACGCCGCCGATCGCCTTGCCGGGCTGCGAGGTCAGCAGCCCGACCAGCGTCGCGGGAATCGCGAACAGCGACAGCGTGGTCGCGCCGATGAACAGCGCCAGCCCGACGCCGCTGACCCGCCACGCCAGAATTGCCGTGGCGCCCACCAGAACCGAGCCGAGCAGCAGATTCGCCCAGCCGTAGTGGCCGGGCACGATGAGCATGCCCGCGGTGAACGCCGTCGGCAGCGCGCAGCCGCCGAGCACCAGCGCGGTGCTGGTGTCGCCGTACATCCGGCTGAGCACGGTGCCCGCGACGACCAGCAGCAGCGCGATGGCCGCCGCGACCGACCCGGTGATCCAGCCGGGCAGCGCGTTCGGCGCGGCCAGCAGCCCGGTGCAACCGACGAGCATGGTCAGCACAGCGATGACCGAACCGGTCATCCGCGCCACCCGCGGCGACCAGGTTCGGAAATGGTCGGTATCGGCGATCGCGACGTTGTACATGATGTCGTCGAACAGCGGTGTGGGAGCGACCCGGTCGGCGCTTTCCAGCATCAACAGCTCGCCGTCGCGCACGCCGTGCTCGCCGAGGCTCAGCGAATTCGAGAACGGCGGTTGACCGATCCGCGCCAGGACCCATTCCGCGGGCTCGAATTGTTCACCCGTGTTGTCGAATTCGTTGGTCCGGCTGTGCTGAGCGACCATGTCGACCACGCTGGGAATGACGAGGGCGACCGGAACATCGACCGGAATCGCCATGTCCACCTGCGTGTGCTTGGCGAGAATCGTCACACGGGCAAGATCCGGCGCCCGGACGATTCCACGGCTCGAATCTTCCTCGATATGGTCCAGTCGAGCGTGCGTCACGCTTCCCCCAACTCGTCTCTACCTCTTGTTTCCACAAGCGCGCCGGTTTGCGGACGCGCGGCGGGCCCGTGCAGAATGCTGCCCGAACTGTACGACATGACGGCGGTGCCCTCTACACTGAGGCCGCAGTACTGCCGCCGAAGGGGGATCGTTCGTTGAGCACAGTCCGGTTTCAGCGTCGGCAGCGCCGGGAGGTCCCACGGTCTCCGGGTGGCGAGGTCACGTTGCAACCGCCGCCCGAGATTCCCCGGGCGATACCGGGCAGCCTGATCAGCAAACTCATGCCGGTCGTGATGATCGTCGGCATGGTCGGGATGATGGCCATCATGTTCACCCGAGGTGGGGGCATCGCCTCCAACCCGATGAGCATGATGTTCCCGATGATGATGGTCTTCTCGATGGTCGGCATGTTCGCCGGTCAGGGCGGTCGGGGCCAGAAGGCGGCCGAGGCGAACGAGGACCGCAAGGACTATCTGCGCTATCTGGATCAGGTGCGCAAGGACGTCGACGAGACCTCCCAGCAGCAGCGCGCCGCCGTCGAATGGAGCCATCCGGAACCGGGCTTGATCTGGATGCTCGCGGGCACCAGCCGGATGTGGGAGCGCCGCCCCGGCGACAAGGACTTCTGCCACGCCCGCATCGGTCTGGGCGGCCAGCGCCTGGCGACCCGGCTGGTGTCGCCGGAGACCGGACCGGTCGAGGAGTTGGAGCCGATCGCCGCGGTGTCGCTGCGCCGCTTCGTGCGCACCCACTCCACGGTGCCGGATCTGCCCACCGCCATCGCGGTGAAGGGTTTCGCCACCATCCAGCTCAACGGCGACCGCGCCCAGGCCCGCGACATGACCCGCGCGATGCTGCTGCAGCTGTGCATGTTCCAGGCCCCGGACCAGGTGCTGATCGCGGTGGTGTGCGGCGCCGACACCGCGCGCGAGTGGGAGTGGATCAAATGGCTTCCGCACACCCAGCATCCGGAGTCGCAGGACGGCGTCGGCACCGAGCGCATGGTGTACGGGTCGGTGCGGGCCATGGCCGCGGGCCTGCACCCGTTGCTGCACAACCGGGTCCGCTATTCGCGCAATCAGCCTGCCAACCAGAATCTGGTGCACATCATCATTGTCGTCGACGGCGGCCTGCTGGAGGCCGAAGAAGACGCATTGCGTGAATCCGGATACGAGGGCGTCACGGTCATCGACCTGTGCAACTACGCTCCGCGCCTGGCGGTCTCGCGCGGCATTCAGATGGTCGTCGAGAACGGCGAATGCGTCGGCCGCGGCGCCACCGGCACCATGGAGCGCTTCGCCCTCATCGACCGGATCAGCGCCCGCCAGGCCGAGCAGGTCGCCCGCCGCCTGGCGCCGTTCCGGGTGGCGGTGCAGCGCGGCGGCGAGACGGTCGCCGAAGAGGCCGAGGTCATTTCGACCTGGTCGCAGCTGATGTCGCTGGGCGATATCGGCACCTTCAATCCCGAGAACGCGTGGAAGCCGCGCTACGGCCGCGACCGGCTCCGGGTGCCGTTCGGCGTCGGCGCCGACGGCCTGCCGGTCCACCTCGACATCAAGGAGGCCGCCGAGAACGGCATGGGCCCGCACGGCCTCTGCATCGGCGCCACCGGTTCCGGCAAGTCGGAATTCCTTCGCACCCTGGTGCTTTCGCTGCTGGCCACGCACTCCCCGGACCAGCTGAACTTCGTCCTGGTCGACTTCAAGGGCGGCGCGACCTTCCTCGGCCTGGAGGGCGTCCCGCACGTCGCGGCCGTCATCACCAACCTGGAGGAAGAGGCCGACCTGGTCGACCGCATGCGCGACGCCCTGGCCGGCGAGATGAACCGCCGCCAGGAACTGCTCCGCTCGTCGGGCAACTACATCAACGTCACCGAATACGAGAAGGCCCGCGCCGCAGGCGCCGACCTCGACCCGATGCCCGCCCTGTTCGTGGTCCTGGACGAATTCTCCGAACTCCTCGCCCAGCACCCCGATTTCGCGGAACTGTTCGTCATGATCGGCCGCCTGGGCCGGTCGCTGCACGTACACCTGCTACTCGCCTCCCAGCGGTTGGAAGAGGGCCGCCTGAAGGGCCTGGAATCCCACCTGTCCTACCGCATCGGCTTGAAAACGTTCTCGGCCAACGAGTCCCGGCAGGTCCTGGGCGTTCCGGACGCATACAACCTGCCGAACAATCCCGGTGGGGGGTATCTGAAGTCGGACTCGGGGGAGATTCAGCGGTTTCAGGCTTCTTATGTGTCCGGTCCGTATGTGGGCGGCGGGGCACAGCGGGAGATCACGCAGGCGGGGATCGTCGGCGGTGAGATCGACATCAACGCCCGCGAGTTCACCGCCGATCATGTCGGATTCCGTGCCAGCGACCGCATCCCACTGCCGCAGCAGGCCGCCGTCGTCGAAGAGTCCCGCGAGGACGGCGAGAAGACCTCCAACCTGCAGATGCTGGTGTCTCGCATCCGCGGGCACGGTCGCCCGGCCCACGCGATCTGGCTGCCGCCGCTGAACGAGTCGGCCGCGCTGGACCAGCTCGTTCCGCGATCGATTCTGACGGGGGAGTACAACGCGACGGCGACGCTGCGCGCCCCGATCGGCATCGTCGACCGGCCCTACGATCAGCGGCGCGATCCGATGATCGTGGACCTGTCCGGTGCCCGGGGCAATGTGGCGATCGTCGGTGGCCCGCAGTCGGGTAAGTCGACCGCGCTGCGAACGATGATCATGTCGATGGCGTTGACGCACACCGCGGAGCAGGTGCAGTTCTACTGCCTGGATTTCGGTGGCGGCACGCTGGCGAGCCTGGAGGGCCTGCCGCATGTCGGCTCGACGGCCGGGCGCCTGGACGTCGACAAGGTCCGGCGCACCATCGCCGAGGTGCAGACGATCGTGCGCCAGCGCGAAATGCGGTTCCGTCAGCTGGGTATCGAGTCGATGTCGGAATTCCGCCGACTGCGGGCGTCCGATCCGGACAGCAGCCCGGCCGCGGCGGGTGCCCACGAGGATCCCTACGGCGATGTCTTCCTGGTGATCGACGGTTTCGGAAGTATCCGGCAGGATTTCGATCCGCTGGAGCAGACGATCACGAACCTTGCCGTGCAAGGACTCTCGTACGGTGTGCACATCATGATCGCGCTGGCCCGGTGGGCCGAGGCGCGACCCGCGCTGAAGGACCAGATCGGCACGCGCATCGAGCTGCGGCTCGGCGATCCCATGGACTCCGACCTGGGCCGCAAGGTCGCGGCCATGGTCCCGCAGGGGCGTCCCGGTCGCGGTATGACCCCCGAGGGCCTGCACATGCTGACCGCGCTGCCCCGGGTCGACAGCAGCTCCGATCCCGAATCGCTCGGCAGCGGAGTCTCGGCCGCGGTCACGGCGATCGCACGCTCGACGCCGGGCCGTCCCGCGCGTCCGGTGCGAATGCTGCCGGAACTGCTGGACTTCGCGGGCATGCAGGCCGCGGCCGGGAACTGGCCCAGCTACCTGGATCCGAGCGAGCGCAACCTGCGGATTCCCATCGGTATCGGCGAGACCGAACTCGCCACCAAGTTCCTGGATTTCGCCGACCAGCCGCATTTCATGGTCTTCGGCGACAGCGAATGCGGAAAGACCACGCTGCTTCGTTCGATCTGCCACGGGATCATGGCCTCGAATACGCCCCGGCAGGCGAAGATCGTCGTCGCGGACTATCGGCGCACGATGCTGGGCGTGGTCGACCAGTCCTATCTCGCCGCCTACGCGCCGAACGAGGCTGCGCTGCAGCAGAATGCGGTCGACCTCGCGGCCATCTTCAAGGCTCGGCTGCCCGGTGCGGACGTCACCCCGCAGCAGCTGCGCGACCGGTCCTGGTGGGAGGGTCCCGAGGTTTTCGTCGTCGTCGACGACTACGACCTGGTGGTGACGTCCTCGGGCAATCCGCTGTCGCCGCTCGTCGAATATCTGGCGCACGGCAAGGATGTCGGCTTCCATCTCGTTCTCGCCCGCCGAGCCGGCGGTGCGTCGCGAGCCATGTACGAGCCGGTGATCGGGCGAATGCGAGACCTGGTCTCGATGGCCCTGGTGATGAGCGGCAGCCGGGAGGAGGGCAACTTGATCGGCAATGTCCGTCCCTCCGAACTGCCCGCCGGTCGCGGCACCCTCATCACTCGCAGCGGTGTCGAGTTGATTCAGACCGCCTGGACACGGTCGGACTGATGATCGGCGCCGAGCGGCCTCGAGTCGTCGTGATCCCGAGGGACCGCGGCCGGCTCGGCCGCGTGACGCGCCTCACAGGCGTCGGTGGCGAATGCTTCGACCGGGTGGAACCGATCGGGGGTATGGAGCGTCCAAGTCTAGGTAGGGGATGCTTCGCGTTGGTTGAGAACACACATCATCACAGGAGGAAGACATGGGCTTCAAGGTTGGGGCAGATCTCGGCGACTTCTCGACCCAGATCCAAAAGAAGCACGACGATCTCGTGGGCCTTATCCAAAGGATTCAGACCAACTCGGAGACGCTGATCGGCAAATGGGACGGTGACGCTCAGCGGGCCTACCGGGGCGTCATGGACAACTACTTCGAGAAGGCGCGGCGGCTCAACACCGACCTCGAGCACACCGGCGAGAATGTCGCGCAGTCGGGCAAGAGCTTCGTCGCGCAGGACTCCAGCTTCGGCAGTCAGATCGGCCAGGCCGGTGGTGGGTTCGATGGTGGCCCCGCCGCTACGCCCGGCAGCTCTATCAGCCTGTAATCGCTCGAACCCAACCTGAACAACGAGCATTTTTCGAACGGAGAACTGTAATGATTCGTTTTACCAAAGAGATGTACGACGACATCTCCACCATTCAGGGCAACGTCCAGCAGATCGAAACGGCGCTCGAGGATTTCAAGAAGTACGTCGAGGGCTGGGTCACCGAGAACTGGGAAGGTCAGGCGAGCGGGGAGTTCACCTCGTTCATGGGGAACTGGCACAACCGGACGACGGATCTGAACAACACGCTGCACTCCACCCATGTGGCGGTTCAGCAGGGTGTGGACGAAACCTTCGCGAACGACGCCTCCCAGGCAGCCCGCTACGCCATGTAGTGGTCCGATGGCTGCGGGTCTCGAGTAGTCGATCGGGAGCCCGCAGCCATCTTCGCTCTTTCCTATTTCACAAATGTGGCCAGCAGCGGAACCAGCTTGTCAAGCAGCGTTTCGCCGGATGTTTCTGTCCAATTTCTGATGGCGGCCACCGTGGCGGGGTCGTCCACCACGATGACGGTGGCATGCGCGGAGGTGATCTGCGCCGGCAATCCCAGCTGTCCGCCGCCGCCCGCCCTGGAATCGCTCCGGGTCACGAGGATGTAGCTGTCACTGATATTTGTGAATGTCGAATACAGTGCGCCACCGTCCAGCGGTCGCGGTGAAATCTCCTGGCCCTGCCGGGTCTCGGTCGGGTCGTAAACGAATCCGAGGTTTTCGAGGAAATCGGTCTGAGGCCCGGGTTTCAGATAGATCGAGACATTCGGCGACACCGGCGAGTCCCCATTGCTGACATCGGCCAGGACGAGTGACTTTCCGGCGAAGGCGGGATGCTCCTGTCTCGCCTGGGCGACCGAGGTGGCTTTTTTCGGCAGCGCGGCCGTCGTCTCGGATGTATTCGGGGCGCCCGAATGCGTCGTGCTCGTATTCCGGTCGGCCCACAGCAGCCCACCCGCCGTGACCGCGCCGACCACCGCGAGTGCTCCGACGGCGAGCGCCGCGCGTTTCGGGCCGGTCCGGCGCGGACCGGGCGGAATGTCTCCCGAGGTGAATGCCGCCGCTGCGGCGTCGGTGAATTCGCGGCAGGAGTCGAACCGATCGGCGGGTTTCTTGGCCATGGCCCGCGCGAATACATGGTCGAGAGCGGGCGGGAGGTCCGGTCGCGTCGCGGCCGGTCGCGGCGGCGGTTCGTGGAGATGACCCATCACCACCATCGCCGGCTGTGTGGTCGGGTACGGGTTCTGCCCGGTGAGGAGCTTGTAGAACGAGCACGCCAGGCTGTAGATGTCGGATCGATGGTCCAGCGGATAACCGGCGAGCTGTTCGGGTGAGGCATAGGCGATGGTCGCGAGGAAGCTGCCGGTTTGGGTCAGCTCGGTGGAATCGTCGGTCGATTTCGCGACCCCGAAGTCGGTCAGTAGGACGCGCTGATCCTCCCCCTGCCCGCTGGACAGCAGAAAATTCGCCGGTTTGATGTCCCGGTGGAGTAATCCCTTGCGATGAGCGTGGTCGAGCCCCTTCCCGACCTCGGTGATGATGCGCAGCGCCCTGGACGGTGTCATCGAATGCGGGGAGCGGGCGACCTCCGCGGCCGCGTCGGTGCCGTCGACATACTGCATCGCGATCCAGAGCTGGCCGTGTTCCTCGCCGCGGTTGTGGACGGCGACGATATTGGGATGATCGAGACCGGCCGCCAGATTGGCTTCCCGTTCGAAACGGCCGCGGAACTCTCGATCGCGCGACAATTCCGGGCTGAGCACCTTCAGGGCGTCCATGCGAGGCAGGCTCGGATGTTTGGCGAGATAGACGGTGCCCATCCCGCCCGCACCGAGCACTCGCACGATTCGATATCCGCCGACGATGGTGCCGGGGCTCAAAGCCATATCCGTGGTCTCCTCGTAAGCTACAGCGAGTTGGCGAGCAGGGCGTATTGGGCGTCCGCACGTTGCTGTGTATCGCGCAACTGGTCACCGTCCACCGTCGCGACATACCGCCGATAGCCGACCGCGCAGCGGAATCGCTTGTGCGTGAAATCGGCATTCTTGTTCTCGGCACATGCGGAATAGGGCGGTCCTATCGGTGGATCCGCGGGAACGGAATCCTGCGCCTGCACTATTCGGGCTGTCAATGCCCGGGCCGCTTGCTCGTCCCGAGTGCGAATCACCATGGATGTATGGTACGAAGCGTCCTGAGTGAGCGCGGCCCGGTCCATCCCTGCCTCGGTGAGTATCTTTCGGTATCGATCCTGATCATCGACCCGATGGAGGAATCCTCGCAAGGCCATCGTCGCCTGATTTTCGAAGGACGGATCGCCCCAGGCGTCGGTATTCAGGGTGCGATCGAGTAAGCCGTCGGAATCGTACGGTAGGCGCAGAATCTCTTCGGTGCTCAGCGGGCGAAGAGCGTCGAGAAGGGGAATTTGAGCGGCATAGGTCTTGTGGAGAACGGCGGCGGGTCCGCCCGAATCGCGGATATTTCCGAGAATGAGGGTCACGACATAGCTCCCCCGCGCCAAGGTGGATACGGCAATGGAATCATTCGGGTTCCAGTGGGCGTGCGCTCGGGGGTCATCGGGAAGGTCCAGGTGGTTCTGGCCCGGTGCGGCGGCGAGATCTGCCGCCTCGATCTCGCCCGCGGCCCGGTCGGCGGCCGTGTCGTTCGGGAACTGCATCACGACCACGGTGGCCGTTGCCGCGTTCGGTGGAAGCCGCCCGTACTCACCGGGTTTCATGTCACTGGTGGAGACGGCGACGCCGTACATCATGCCGTCCGGCTTGGCGATCTCCTTCAGGACCGGTCCATTGGCGCCCTGGACGAGTTGCGAGGCACTGGTGTCGCCCGATACGGGAATGGCACCCTTCCCCCAGGTGAAACGCGGGTCGATTTCCTGCCCGGTGACGACCCGATCCGCCAATCGCATGGTCGCGAGCGATTGCCCGGTCGACAGGGTCGGGTTGTAGGTGTAGCGGAGGTCGAGCGGTTCGGTCGGATACGTCCCCACATCGAGCTTTCGCACATCGATTTCTCCTGCGATCGCGCCGCCGGGGATCGCCGAGTCGCAGCCGCTCAGCGTGGCCGTGAGAACCAGGATTGCGGCGGTGCCGTGCACTGTCCGAAGTCGTGTCGTTCGATGCATCTATCGTCCTGTTCGCCGGAAGCCGCGCTAGTGGCTGTTCGCCAGCAGTGCGTATTGCGCGGATATTCGCTGATACACGTCGTTCAGCTGATTCGACGAAACCCAGGCGGCGTAGCGGTCGTACGAGACCGAGCAATAGAATCTGTTCTTCACCGCAGGCGGAACACGGTACTCACGGCACAGTGCGAAAGGCAGGTCCCGGGGAGGCTCGAGTCGGCCGAACTCCCTGGTGGGTTCCCCCTTCTCGCGAGCGATCGTCTGCGCGCCGACGATGTCACGAGCTCGATAGACGAAGCCTCCCCTCCAGGAAACCCGATCGACGCCCGTCCGCTCGAACAATTCGGCGTCCTTCCGCGGCGCGGGGGAAATCTGTAACCCGCCGCGACGCGTAAAATATCCGGGCACTCCCGGCTGCGAGGTATCGGTGTTCGCGGTCGGTAATGCTCGTGCCAGCATTCCGTCCGGATCGACATCGGCGTCCATCAGCCGGTCGGGCTGCGCAGGGGAAAATTTCTGCAGGCTGTCGGATATCTTTCCGATGCTCTCCGTCACCCGTGACACCAGCCTCGGCATATCGGTGGAATTCAGGATCTTCATCACGTTGTCCTGGACGAAGGTGAATATCACATACCGGCCCGTCGCAAACCACGATCGGATGATTCCCGGTTCCCCTGGGGCGGCGTGTGCGCGGGCCGTGGGATATTCCCCGATGGCGACGGGAGCGTTGTCGGGCCTGCTGGCGAAGTCGGCCCCGGCGAGCGTATCGGCGGCAGCGGCCGCGTTCTGCGCGGTGTCGTACAGCATGACGACGTTGTCGAGAGTGAAGGCCAGGTTCGGTGTGGGATCGGAGCTCCCCATGGTGGCGAACCCGCAGACCAAGCCCTTGATCTGGTCGTTGAGCAGATCGAGGCGAGCGTTCGTGCGGGTCTTCATCGCCACCGTGTCGATTTCGATGAAACTGTGCGCCGTTCGCGACAGCGGAATCGGCGGATATTTCACCGCCGGATCTATTTCCACCGGCAGCGGCAGGCTGTCGCCCAATCGCATGGATTCGACCAGCTTGGCCATCTCCATGTTCTCCGGCTTACCGTACCGGTGCGGCGTCGTCGGATTGTTCCCGACATCCAATCGGCTCAGGTCCACGACCGGATCGGCGGGCTTCTCGACCGGACGATCAGCCCCGCACGACGCGGTGACCGCGATGACCGAGGTGCACGCGAAGATGAGCAGCCCCCGCCCCAATCTGTTCATCACCCTTACTTCACGATCTTCCCGACCACCGGCACCATCTTGTCGATCAGTGTCCCCCCGGACTGGTCCGTCCACACCTGGAACGCCTGGATCGTCGAGGGGTCGTCGATGACGACGATTGTCGGGAAGCCGTTGAAACTGGAGGGGAGGCCGCGCATTCCGCCGTTGCCTGCCTGGCTGTCGGTGCGGAGGACGATGGCTACGTCGGAGTCGGTTTTGAGGTCGTAGTTGGTGGGGGAGAGGGGGCGGGGGGATTTCTCGTCGCCGACGGCCTTGTAGTTGGTGCTGTAGCGGAAACCCAAGTCTTGCAGGAATTTTGCTTGGTCGCTGGGGGTGAGGTAGGCGGACATGGTGCCGTCGCCGAAGTTGAAGGCGGTGACCGTTTTGCCGTCGAACTGGGGATACTTGCTGCGGACCTGGGCCATTCGGTCGGCACCGGGGGTGCCGGTGGAGCCCTTGGTCAGGTAGAAGGTGCCCGCCGCGGCGGCGAGGATCGCGACGAGCGCGATCGCTCCCCACAGCACCGTCTTTCGCAGCCGGGACGGGCCGGAGGGGCCGTTGCGCAGCGTGTCGATGAGGCGGGCGTCGGTGTCCGCGCGGGGGTTGAAGCCCTGGATGCGGACCCGCGGGTCGGTGGACTGCGGGGCGGCGTACTGCTGGCGGGGGCCGAACATCGCGGCCTCGGCGTCCTGCACGAATTCGCGGCAGCTGTTGTAGCGGTTGGCCGGATGTTTGGCCATGACCCGCGCCATGACGCCGTCCAGTCCGGGTGGCAGGTCCGGGCGGACGGCGCTGATCCGCGGCGGGGGCTCGTTCAGGTGGCCCATCATCACCACGGCCGGAGCCGTTGCGGGATAAGGGTTCTGGCCCGTCAGCAGGCGGTAGAAGGCGCAGCCGAGGCTGTAGACGTCGGCGCGGTGGTCGAGCCGGTCGCCGGTCAGCTGCTCGGGAGCCGCGTAGGCGACCGTCGCCATGAACTGTCCGGTGGTGGTCAGGTCCTGGCCGTCCTCGGCCGACTTCGCGACGCCGAAATCGGTGAGCAGCACCCGTTCCTCGTCGGCGTCGACGGTGGACAGCAGGAAGTTGGCGGGCTTGACGTCGCGGTGCAGCAGGCCGCGCCGGTGCGCGTGGTCCAGGCCCTTACCCACCTCGGACACGATGCGCAGCGCCCGCTGCGGCGTCATGACCGACGGCCCCTTCTTGGTCTCCTCGGCGGCGTCGGTGCCCTCGACGTACTGCATGGCGATCCACAGCTGGCCGTTCTCCTCGCCCCGGCTGTACACCGTGACGATGTTCGGATGGTCCAGTCCGGCAGCCAGATTCGCCTCGCGTTCGAAGCGGGCCCGGAATTCGGGATCGGTGGACAGGTCGGCGCTGAGCACCTTGAGCGCGTCCCGCCGCGGCAGGATCGGGTTCTGCGCGAGGTAGACCGTACCCATGCCGCCGCTGCCGAGCACCCGTAGCACCCGGTAGCCGCCCACGATCGAGCCCGGCCGCAACGGCATTCGATCCTCCTAGCGATTGTCAGACGTCCCGAACAGGCCCTGTCCGTCGGGAAGAACCTAGCAAGCCGGTGGTCGGGGTTCTACCCGCCCGACGCCCTCACCACGTCACGAGTAGCCGATACTGTGCCGCCGTTTTCTGATGCAGATCCTGGAGTTGCTTTCCCGCGGTCTGGACCACATATCTGTCCACCTGGAAAATGCAGAGATTCATGTCGACCGATTGGCCGTCCTTGGTCAGTGCGGCGAAGCATTCCGCGTTGTCCCCCAGGCCCTTCGGAGGGGACACCATCTTGCGGTTCGGCTCGGGGTGGGTGGAGGGTTTCCACTCCTGCCACAGTCGTCGGGCGCCCTCGGCGGTCCGGCTGCGGAATACCGCGCCGTCGCCGAAGGAAATCCGGTCGAGGTCACCGGTTTTCAGGAAATCGAGGCTGGTGCCCTGCATTCCGGCCGCCGCGCCGCGGCCGGTGTAGACGGCGTCGGGGTCGGCGCGCAGCTGTTCCTCCGGGTTCGTCGGCAGGGTGTGGCCGAGCAGGTCGTCGGGGTCCAGCGGGATGGTCGCCAGGGCGTCGGCGGGGGTCGGGGCGAACTTGTCCAGCAGGGGGAATTGGACGTCGAGCAGGCGCTCGACCTGGGAGACCAGGGCGGGCAGGTCGGGGGCGGAGGTGTCGTCGGTGACCTTCGTGAATACGACGTACCGGTCGTGGACGGCCCAGGCGCCGATGGAGGAGACGGTCGGGCGCCAATGGGATTTCACGTCCGGGTATTTCGGGATGGTCACCGGCTGGTTGTCGGGATTGTAGGTGAAATCGTCGTGTTCGAGGGTGGGGCCGACGGTCGCGGCCGTGGTGGCGTCGGGGAATTCCAGGACCGCGAGATTCATGAGCCGCTGTTTGTCGCCCGGATTTGTTGTGGCCGTTCCCATGGCGTTCTGCCATCCGGCCACCAGATCCTTGGCCACATCATCGAAGGTGTCGTTGATGATGAGATCCCCCAGCGCCTTTCGGTTCAGGACGATGTGCGGCTTCAGCGCGAACAACGCGTCCTGGGTATAGGTGGGGTCGGCCTCCGATGGCAGGGCGACATAGTCGGCAAGCCGCTGCGATTCCCGGACCCGGGCCTGTTTCAGGCTCTTGGCGTGTCCCAGGATGCGGGGCTTGACCTGATAGTTTCCGACGTCCAGCTGCGACAGGTCCGGCGTCTGCCGCACGGGCGTGCCGGGAATATCCGATCCGCACGCGCTCGCCGCGGCCGCGATCAGCCCGGCGGTGAGCAGCGCGAGCAGGCATCGATTCGGCGCGGGCACGTTCTCCCCTTATCTTCCGGCCGCGAGCAGTTTGTACTGCGCGGCGGTCTGCTGATACAGAATTTGCGGCTGGGTGTCCATCACTTCGGCGACATACCGGTCGTAGGTCAGGTAGCAGCGCAGCTCCGACTCGTCCGGATCGCGGTTCTTCAGGCATTTCGCGGTCGGCAGTCCGGGCGGGCCGTCGATAGGCTGATAATCCACGGACAGCTCGTCCAGGAAGGCGGCCCGAAGCCGGTGCGCGGCGGCGGAATCGGCGGTGCGATACACCGTGTCGGCATTGCTCGACACGAGATCGACCTTGGCATCGTCGAAGGCCCGCTTCGACAGATCGGGCCGCATCTGCCGGTGCAGCGCCGCGTGCGGGGAATACACGCCGGTGGTCGCCGACGGCTTGTCCGCCGGGAGCGTGCGGCCCAGCAGGCCGTCCTTGTCCGCGGCGAGGGTGGTCAGCCGATCCGCCGGTGTCGGCCGGAAGGTCTTCAGGCCGTCGATCAGCCTGTCCAGCACCTTCTTCGTGAAGTCGATGAGCGGCGCTGGATCCGGCGGGGTGGTCAGGGCATCGGAGACATAGGTCGACACGACGTAGGTGTCGGAGACCAGCCAGGTGCGCAGCGCGTCGTATTGGCTCAGATCCGCCTGCGCCGCAGGATATCCGGGAATGGTCGCGGTGGCCTTGCCCGGATATTGCCCGCGCTCGTTGTCGGCGATGGCGCGCGCGGCATCGGCCGCCTGCCCCGCCGTGCCGAAGCGAAGGACGGTCATATCGGCCGCCAGCCCCAATTCCATATCCGACCGCCGCCGACCACGGGTGAACCATCCCGCGACGAGTCCCGGGGCCACATCCGAGAATTTGGTGTCCTTGTCGAGAATCGGCGGCGGATACGCGGCGGTGCCCGCCTCCGACAGGCCCGGGCTGTAGATCATCCTGCTGTCGATATCCATCATCAACGGCACGACGTCGGCCAGGCGGATGGACTCCTGCACCGCGCTCGATTCCGGAGTCTTGGCTTTCTCGACGTCCTGCGGTGTGGCGGGGTAGTTTCCGGAATCCAGTTTCGAGATATCGACGGCCGGTTCCGGTGGCGCGGTGTGCGAATCGCCGCAGCCGCTCATCGTGACGGTCGTGATCAGCAGCAGGGCGGCGAAGACCCGCCATCGGCTCGATGCGGTGAACGATGTCATGAGCTGCCTACCCGTTGTTGACCAACATGGCGTACTGCGCCGCCACTCGCTGATAGAACGAGGGCGAGATGCCCGCGGCACGGCCCTCGGTGCCCACCACCGCCACATAGCGGTCGTAGACCACCGCGCAGAGATAGCTGTAATTGCGAACCGGCTCGCGCTCATCGAGTTTGATGCAGTGCGCGTCGGTGATTCCGGGCGGGTTGGGGAATTCCTCGTCGTTCTTTCCCGGCGTGGTCAGCGCCGCCTGCAATCGGAACGCCGCCTCGGTATCGCGGGTGCGGTAGACGGTTCCGTCGTTCTTGCCGACCAGATCGACCCCGGTCTGGGCGAAAATCGGCCGGAGCGCGCCCGCGTCGCGCTCGAGCTGAAGCTGTCCGGCGGGCTCGTACGGGCCGACGGTGGTCTGGTCGATGATCGAATCCGCGCTCTGTTTCTGCGGCGGCAGGGCCAGACGCATGATGCCGGACGGGTTCTGCGGGAGATCGAGAATATCGTCCTCCGCGGTGGGGTCGCTCCTGTCCAGCCGGGGCAGCGCGATCGACAGGTACTTCTGGAAACCGGTGGTCAGGGCGTTCGCATCCGGCTTCGGAACGGTCAGCATCACCAGGAGCACGTACGGGCCGCGCGCGACGAACAGCCAGCCCTTGGCGTCGGTGAGCGAGGACGCATGGGCATTGTCGAATCCGCTGAGGGGAAGGGGATGCCGATTGTCCGGAATCGCACCGGGAGTCGCCTCCAGATCCTGCGCGGCGCTCCGCGCGGCGGCATCCGACGGGAATCGCATCAGATAGGCCGACATGAACTTTCGGTTGCGCAGGTCGTCGTTGTTGCGGCTGGTGTAGGCCCCGGCAATGAGATTGTTCTTCTCCAGCGCGGGCTTGTACGCCTGCGGAAGCACCCCCACGGTGACGATTCCGTAGTCCTGCACGAACGAGGAATCCCCCAGGCTCAACAGCTGCGTGCCGCCGAGATGATTCATCTCCGGGTCGATTTCGTCGGGAGAGGTGAGATAGCCCAGCAGACGCCGCGATTCGATGGCGAACACATCGTCCTTGGTGCTCAGCCTCGGCTTGTAGTCGAACGGCTTGGACTGGTACGGCCCGACCTTCAGCTTGGCGACATCCGGCACCGTCAGCCCCGGCACGGCGTGACCCGCGGTCGTCCCGCACGCGGTCAGCGCGACGACCGCGGCGACGGCGGTGACCAGTCCCGATGATCTCGCGGCACGGCGCACCGGTTCCCCCTCTCCTCTGGCTCTGGGCATCGTACGCGAGTTGCCTACTTCGGGAAGAACGCCGGATCCGGCCGGCACGTGATGTCCGTCGCCGGTAACGCCCCGGTCTCCAGATACGCGTTCACCGCATCGTTCAGGCACGGGCTCAGCCCCACCCGGAACGTTCCGTGAATTCGGGTATCGGCCAGGGTGATCAGCCGTGACCCCGTCAGATCCCGGTGCAGCGCAAGACCTTCCGCGTAGGCGACCCGGGTGTCGCGGGTGGCGTGCAGGGTGAGGACGGGGACGGCGTTGTGGATGTCGGTGGGCGGCTCGACGGGGTCGGGCCAGTACGCGCACGCGGTGATGTTGTGCGCGAACGCGCCGAAGACGGGCTGGGTGGCGCGGGTGCGTTCGATGGCGTCGTAGTACCAGGCGGGGTCGCGGGGAGCCGCCTTGTCGTCGCAGAGGATGGCGGCCATGCCGGAGGTTTCGACGGGGACGGCGGAGGTGATCTTGGCCTTCACGGCATCCATGTCCAGGGGCAGGCCGTCGACACCGTCGGAGATCATCCGGACCATATCGGCCAGACTGGCGTTCAGCTGCGGGTTCAGCAGGAGGGCGAGCAGCATGAGCGGGACGGTGTGCTCGTCGACGAGATAGCCGCTGCCGAAGACCGGGTGGGCGGCGGCGCGCCGCACCAGATCCTCGACGAAGCCGCGGACCGCCGCTGCCGTGGCGCCGAAGTGGTAGTCGGCGTCGTGGCGGGCGGCCCAGGCGGCCCAGTCGTCGAGACCCGCCTCGTTGATCGGGCCCATGTCCTGGAACATGCCGACCCAGTAGCGATCCGGATCGATACCGCTGTCCAGCACGATCCGGCCGCTGTGGGCGGGGAACAGCTGGGTGTAGACCGCGCCGAGATAGGTGCCGTAGGACGCGCCGTAATAGTTGAGCACCGGGTCGCCGAACGCGGCGCGGATGACGTCCATGTCCCGGGCGGTATTGCGGGTGGTGATGTAGCGGACCCGATCCGGATGCGCCGCCAGACACGAGGCGGCCAGCGCCCCGGCCAGGGCGGTGTCGCGTGCGTACCCGAAGACGTCGAAACCGGCGGAGAACAGCATGGTGGGTAGGGGGACAACGCATGTCACGGGATCGGAGCGGCCGATGCCGCGCGGGTCCATACCGATCAGGTCGTACCGGGCCCGCACCTCGGGGGACAGCGTCTTGCGGACGCCGACCATCATGCCCAGGCCCGGGCCGCCGGGGCCGCCGGGATTCGACAGCAGGATGCCGCGCCGCCGCGCCGGATCGGTCGCCGCGATCCGCGAGATCGCGATGGTCAGCGTGGGTCCGTCGGGTCTGCTGTAGTCCAGCGGCACAACGACTCCCGCGCACTGTGCCCCGGCCCCGTCCAGCGCCGGATCGTCGCACGGTCGCCAGTCCAGGCGCTGATGGTAGAAGCGGTCCAGGCCGGGCGGGTCGGCGCTCGCCGGTCCGGCGGGCACGGCGGCGAGACCGGCCAGCAGCACCACACCGAGTGCGAGACGTCGCATCCACCCAGCCGACATCGAAGCTCCCGTTCCCCGCGGCGATCGTAGGGGGCGAAGATTACTCCCGCCGCGCGCGACACGGCGGCGAAGACGCGCGCCGGTATCGTCGGAGGAGTCCGAAGCGCCTCGTGCGCTGCGCGTGCGCCGTCCGAGGTGGATTACCGATGCGACTCGTTCCCCGTCTGATCATGTTTCTGGCGATTCCGGCCCTGCTGCTGGCCGTGCCCTGGTGGGTGCTCGTCGGCGCGCCCGCGACAGGAACGGCGTTCTGGCTGGGCACGGCGGTATTCGTGCTCGGGTTCGTCGCGCTGCCGGTCGGCATGCTGCTGGGGCACGGGCGGGCGCACGTGGACGCGGCATCCATGGTCGGCGACACCCTGCTCGGCGTGACATGGGTGCTGTTCACCTGGTCGGTGCTCGGGCTGCTGGCACAGGGCGTGCTGGCGGCGGTCGGGGTGGCCGATCCGGGGCGCTCGCGCGGGGTCGCGATCGGCGTGCTGGCGGTGTCCGCGGCGCTGGTGGTGTGGGGTGTGATCGAGGCGCGGCGGGTGCCGCGGGTGCGGACGGTCGAGGTGCGGATTCCGGGTCTGGGGGCGGGGCTGGACGGGCTGCGGCTGGTCGTGGTCACCGACACGCACTTCGCGGCGCTGAACCGGCTGCGCTGGTCGGAGCGGGTGGTCGAGGCGGTCAATGCGCAGCGGCCCGATATCGCCTGCCACGCGGGCGATCTCGCCGATGGTCCGGTGGATCGGCGGCGGTCGCAGGTGGATCCGCTCGGGAAGGTCGAGGCCGAGCTCGGCCGGTTCTACATCACCGGCAACCACGAGTACTTCGGTGACGCGGCGGGCTGGATCGAGCATATGCGCTCGCTGGGCTGGCAGCCGCTGCGCAATCAGCACGAGATCCTCACGCGCGGCGGGGATCGGCTGGTGCTGGCGGGCATCGACGATCCGACCGGTGTGTCGCTGGCCGGGCACGGGCCCGACCTGAGCACCGCGCTCGCCGGGACGGACCCGGACCTGCCGGTGGTGCTGCTGGCCCATCAGCCCAAGCAGGTCGCCGAGGCCGCGAAAGCCGGTGTGGCACTGCAAATCTCGGGGCACACGCACGGCGGCCAGATCTGGCCGTTCCACTATCTGGTCCGGCTCGACCAGCCCGTGGTCGCCGGTCTGAGCAGGCACGGGGAGCGCACCCAGCTCTACACCAGCCGGGGCACCGGATTCTGGGGCCCGCAGCTGCGCGTCTTCGCGCCCAGCGAGATCACGGTCCTGGTGCTGCGGCCCGCGCGGTGAGCGGCCTCACGGATTGATCCGAATGTCGTGCACGACCTGCTCGCAGGTCGCGGCGATGGATTGCCAGGTGCCCGAGGGATATTGGCAGCCGATACTCACCTCGGTCCCCGAGTCGACCAGGATCTGCCAGCGCACGGTGGTCTCGTCGCCGGGATACTCCTCGTAGGACAGCCCCGGGCGGTCGCCGAAGACGACATCCCGGCGCAGCGGGCTCGCCGAGCCGACGGGCCGAGTGCCGATCTGAGCATCGAGGTCGCGCGCGACATCCGCCACCCCGGAACCGGCGGTCAAAGGCTGCTGTACGAGTGTAATCCGTTGCCGCGCACCATCATTCGGCATAATATCGACCCGAGTCGTGGTATCGGTCGCGATGCGCCAATCGAGCGGGATCTGGGCCCGGATACGGCCGAAGGTATGGGCCGTCGTCCGGGTGGTACCGGGCTGTGGCGCATCGGGACCACCCGACCGTCCCGCGTCCGGCGCGGACGAAACCGGCGGAGGCGTACGACCTTCCCCAGTGCTACCCACCGCCTCCGTGGACGTAGCACCCGCCCCCGAGGTACCGCCATGATCGGGCCACAACAGCAGACCGGCACCCGCACCCACCAACACCACCGTCGCACCACCCGCGACGAAGAGCAACAGAGCGCGCCGACGGTAGAAAGCCCGTCCGGCACAAGCACTTTCCCCCAGCCCACCCCTCGACCGCTCGCCGCCCCGGCGTGTTGGCCGCTCGTTATCCCGGAGCGTTGACAGCCCGTCGCCCCGGAGCGTTGGCCGCTCGTGGTCCCGGCGTGCTTTTGGCCGGGACCTCAGGGGATTCCGGCCAAAAGCATGCCGGAATGACCATGCGGACTCCGCGGTACGCCGGGAGGGCGATGCGGAGTCCGCGGCATGCCGGGAGGGCGATGTGGAGTCCGCGGCATGCCGGGAGGGCGATGCGGAATCCGCGGTGTGGCGGAAGGGCGATATGGAGTCCGCGGCGTGGCGGGAGGGAGATATGGGTTCCGTGGAATGTTGGAAGGGTGGCGTGGGTTCGGCGGCGTGGTGGAGGGACGGTGGGGACTCTCGTGGGGGAACGGGTGGGGTGGGGGAGGGTTGGGTGTGCAGGAGGTTTGGCGTGGGTAGCGGGCGGACATCGATTGGGGATCCGCATCGCTCGGCTAGGGCCGTTCGTAGGTCTTCCAAGTGGGTTGGGTCCGAGATGCCTACGGCCAGTAGGTAGGTGGGTGTTCGGGGGCCGATCAGGCGGGCGACGATTGCTGCGATGGCGGGCCAGCCGTGGCCCTGCTGTACGTCGGCGCTGCCGATGGTCGGCTCGTGTTCGCAGCTCTCCAGCCAGGTTTGGTGGCCGGAGCGGCCGATGAGGCTCACCGTCGTGGTCAGGGGGGCGAGTTCGAGGACGGCGATTCGTTGCTGCTGACCGGCCGTCGCGGTGAGTGCCATCGCGCGCACCGCCATCGGCTCGACGGCCACCTCGGCAGCGAGGCGGCGCGCCGCCGACTCCACCGCCGCCAGCCGTCGCCGCCCCCAGTCGGTCGGCGTGATCACCGTCAGGCGTTCGCAGCGGGCGGGCAGCCGCAGGTTGGTCAGGGCCGCGCCGAACACCACCGCGAGCGCCTCGGTGATCGTCGGCGCGGCGGGCCCGAACGCGATCCGGTCGGCGCTGGCCAGCCGAACCGCCGAGACCGCCGGGTGCCGGAGTGGTTCTCCGACAACGAAACTCGTGCCGTCGTCCGCGGGCGCGAGCGAGGGCGGCGCGTCCCAGTGCGCCGACTCGCCGCGCGCCCACAGCCTGGTGTCGGTCAGCACCAGCTCGACCGCGGTCGAGCCGTGATCCGTCATGGCGGGGATCGTACGCGGGGGTGGCGCCCGATCGCTCGGCGTGTGAACGGCACCGGGTGGCTTAACCTTGATCGTGTGGTGAGGACCCGGTGCGCACTTCCCGGAGGCCGATTCCGTTGATGGATCGGCAGGTCGAGGTTGTCGCGGGCAACCATGTCGTGGTGCGGGTGGCGGGGGCGGTCGTCGTGGTGGCGCATCGCGAGCCCGGGCGGGTGACGGCGGAGTCGGCGGCCGTGCGGGTGGCCGAGGCGCTGGCGCAGCAGATCACCGCGGCCGCCGAGCGGGCGCCGGACGGCCCGGGGCGACTGGTGGCCCGGGAGGTCACGGGCTGGCTGATGCGCGATGCCGCCCGATTCGGCGGGCGGGTCGACCTGGGTATCGTGTCCCCGGCGGATTCCGGTGCCGTGGCGGTCTTTCTGCACGGGGCGGTGACGGCGGTGCTGGTCGGCGAGCGCGGCACCGAATACATCCGCGGTGTGGACGCCGCGTTCACCGTCGACCGGGTGATCGAGCCCCCGGCCGTCGCGCTCGCCGTCTTCGCCGACGACGACCACGGCCGCATTCCCCCGCTCCCCGAACGCGGCATCGGCTCGCTGGCGGCGGGCGTCGCCCCGGCAACCGGCGCCATCGTCTGGTTCGAGGGCGAACGCGGCCGAAATCGCCCGCGCCCCAACTCCGGAGCCCACCGCCGCCCCGAGGACCTCCCCGAATCCCCGTATCCCGCGCCGACCGACCAGATTCCGGACGCGCGCCGTGGCGCGTCGGCGGCGAGTGCCGATCCGGATTTCGAGCGGCGGTTGGAGGCGACGGCCAAGGCGACCACGGTCCTGGTGAAGGTGCGCGGATTCAAGTGCGCGCGTGCGCATCCCAGCGATCCGCGGTCGGCGTTCTGCACGGTGTGCGGGATGCCGGTCGACCAGACGCAGCCCGCGGCGGAGGTGGTGCGCCCACCGCTGGGGATGCTCGTGCTCGACGACGGCGCGACCCACCTGCTGGCCAGCGACGTGGTGATCGGCCGCGAACCGGAGAATTCCGATGCGGCACAGCGCGGCCTGATCCCCATCAAGGTCGACGACAGCTCCGGCGGCATGTCCCGCGCCCACGCCGAGATCCGCCTGGTGAACTGGGACGTCACCGTCGTCGACCGCGGCTCCACCAACGGCACCCGCGCCCGCCGACCCGGCTACCACGACTGGATTCGCCTGCAGCCCAACCACCCCGTGGTCCTGGCCCACGGCTCGGAACTCATGCTCGGCAACCGCGTCCTCCGCTACGAACCCGCCGCCCCGCCCCCGTTCGCCTGAGCGGGGTCAGGAGTAGCGCGACTCGCAGGTCTGCTGACTGCCGAGCACCCCGGCGCGGAAGGCGTCGACGCGGGAGAATCCGCTGCGGACGGTATTGCCTTCGACGTCGCTGGCGGCCAGGCCGTCGGTCAGCAGGCCCGACACCGCCTTGTCCAGATCGCCCAGGGACAACTGGATATCGCCGCCGGGCGGCCGGTGTGGATCGGCGAGCTTCGCGGTGATCACCCCCGATAAGCATGCCGCGCGTAAGCCGGTTTTCGCGCCCGTCAGGGCCTGGTGCGCGGTGCGTTGCACCGCGAGGGTGTAGCGGGAGACGAACACGACGTAGGCGTTGTAGTCGCCGCCGATATGTGTCGGAAATCCGTCCTGGTCATCGGTATTCGCCGCGCCGCGCTCGGCCAGGGCGGGAACGTCGGTACCGATGGTGTTGGTGGACGGGCAGTACGAGACCGGAACGGTGTCGGAGCCGTCGCGGCAGTGCAGCTTCGCGCCGTGGTAGTCGTAGGTCGGCTCGTAGGGCATCGGCATCACGGCCGCCATCGCCTTGCCCAGCTCGACCAGATTGTCCTTGGTGATCGGCAGCTCGCCGTGGGTGCCGTCGGTGCCGAAGGACTGCGGCAGATTCCTGCGGCGGCGGTTGATGTCCTTCATATTGATGGCCTTGCAGCCCTTGGGCCCGTCGGTGAAACCGATCTGCACGGCCGTGACCCGCTCGAACGCCGAACCGTGCACGGCCTCCGGATCTCCCGGATTGGCGTCGCGGATCGCCACCGTCGCGGCCAGCACGCTGTTGAGCCCGTCGGAGGTATTGATCGTGAAGTGCCTCGACCCGCCCTCGGCGACGTGCCGCATGAACACCCCCGCGAAGCAGTCGGCCTGCTGCTCCTTCACCAGCACCGGATCCTTCGCGCCGACGATGTGAGACATGGTCTGGATGGCGTGCCCGTACTCGTGCGCCAGCACCATGACCACCGCCATCTTGCCGAAGCTGTCCCGCATCATCGGCAGCAGCACCGCGCGGTCCCACCCGACCGAGTTGTCCAGGCGGCAGTACGCGGCGTTCACCAGGTGATAGGTGGTCTCCTTGCAGAACTGGGATTCCTGCACCCGCGGCGCCTTCGCGCTCCACGAGTAGAACTTGGTGACCGGGGCGAACTCACCGTCGAATTCCTTGCTGTATACGCTGCGCCAATAGGTTTGGATGTCGTCGAGGGCGTCGAGGGCCAGCGTGTCGATCTCGCCGTTGTCGCCGCCGACCGCGGTGAGCGTGGTGTCGGGGACGCCGGGGCGCGGCCCGCTGGGGCCGCTGGTGGTGGGCAGCCCGGCCACCTGGAACGGGTCGTCGTAGATCGAGACCGCCCGGCCGTCGACCGTCATCGAGCAGCCGCTCAGCAGGGTGGCCGCCAGCAACAGCGCGCCAAGTGCCGCAATCACCTGGCGTTTCAGCACAACTGCTCCCTCCCCGGGTCGGCCGCGTCTGTGTGCAGAGCATCGTACGGGGTCCGAGGCATCGAATAGGATCCCGGCCATGTCATCATCGGGGGCGCAGAAGATCACCGTGCGTCATGAGGGAACCGACCGGGTCTTCGATTCGAGTCAGCACGTCACCCTGGGCCGCGCGCCCGAGGTGACGCTGTTCGTCGACAGCCCACTGGTGTCCCGGGTGCACGCGACGCTCGCCTGGCACGGCGGTGCCTGGGTACTGAGCGACAACGGAAGTACCAACGGCGTGTTCGTGGACGCGCAGCGACTGACCCGGCCGGTCTCGATCAACCGGCCCGTGCTGGTGCGGCTGGGGGATGCCGTCAGCGGGCCGCTGCTGCATCTGGTTCCGGCCGCGGGGGTGCGCCCGGTCGCGCCGCCCCCGCCGAGCCGGTCGAATCCGTCGTATTCGCCGGGGCCGCAGGGCCGTCCGCCGACGCCGCCGCCCGGCCGCCCGCCCGCCCCGCCGCAGCACTCCGGCCCGCCGCAGCGGCCGCGGCCGAATCACCAACCGCCGCAACCGGTCGCGACCACTATCGAGATGACCACCAAGGCCGACACCTCGGCGCTGCCGCCGGTACGGGCCCGCGCCCGGACCGCACCGGTCGCGCGCGCCGACCGGATCCCGGCCGCGGGCCTGGCCATCGGCCGCACCGGCGACAACCAGATCGTCGTCAACGATCCGCTGGCCTCGCGCCGGCACGCCCGGCTGATCTCCGACGGCACGGGCCTGGCCATCGAGGATCTCGGCTCGGCCAACGGCACCTTCGTCAACGGCCGCCGCGAACAGCGCTCGGTGCTGCGCGAGCGCGACATCGTCACCATCGGCAATATCGACTTCGTCGTGCACGAGGGCACGCTCGTGCACCGCAAGAAGCCGGTCGCCGAGCAGGGCCTGCACGTGCACGGCATCGGGTTCGCGGTCGAGGGCAACAAGCAGCTGCTGGTCGATGTGAACATGCAGGCCGGGCGGGGCACGCTCACCGCGCTCATCGGCCCGTCCGGCGCGGGCAAGTCGACGCTGTCGAAACTCGTTGCGGGAACGACCCATCCGTCCGCGGGCGTGGTCACCTTCGAGGGCCGCAACCTGCACGCCGAATACGAGGCCATGCGCAGCCGGATCGGCATGGTGCCGCAGGACGACGTGCTGCACCGCCAGCTCACCGTGCGCCAGGCCCTCGGTTTCGCGGCCGAGCTGCGGCTGCCCCCGGACTCCAGCAAACAGGACCGGCAGCGGGTGATCGACGGTGTGCTGAAGGAACTTTCGCTCACCGAACACGCCGACACCCGGGTCGACCGGCTGTCCGGCGGTCAGCGCAAACGGGCGTCGGTGGCGCTGGAGCTGCTCACCGGTCCGGCCCTGCTGCTGCTCGACGAGCCCACCTCCGGCCTGGACCCGGCGCTGGACCGGCAGGTCATGACCATGCTGCGGGAGCTGGCCGACGCGGGCCGCACGGTCATCGTCGTCACCCACTCGGTGGCGTGCCTGGACATGTGCGATCAGGTGCTGCTGCTGGCGCCCGGCGGCAAGACCGCGTTCTGCGGGCATCCCGCCGCGGTCGGGGACTTCCTCGGCACCAACGACTGGGCCGAGATCTTCGCGCGGGTGGCCGCCGATCCCGACCGGGCCTTCGCCAACTATCGGTCCCGGCAGGCCAGCGTGCCGCCGCCCCCGCCGGTCGCCCCCCGCGGCGTCGCCGGGCAGCCGCCGAAATCCGATGGCCGCAAACAGTTCTCGACGCTGTCGCGGCGGCAGGTCCGGCTCATCCTGGCCGACCGCGGGTATCTGGCGTTCCTGGTGGTGCTGCCGTTCGTGCTGGGCGTGCTGTCGCTGGTGGTGCCGGGCAAGAACGGATTCGCGCCCGGCCCGCTGGTCCCGATGCCCGACGGCACGTTGGTGTCGAGCGGTGGCGGCGAGACCCAGCAGCTGCTGGTGGTGCTCATTCTCGGCGCGTGCTTCATGGGATCCACGCTGACCGTGCGCGATCTGGTCGGGGAGCGGCCCATCTTCCATCGCGAGCGGGCGGTGGGGCTGCTGCCGTCGGCGTATCTGCTCGCCAAGATCACGGTGTTCGGCGCGGCCGCGCTGCTGCAGTCGGCGGTGCTGGTGGGCATCGTGCTGGCCGGGAAGAATCCGCCGGGCAAGGGCACGCTGATTCCGTCGGGCAGCGCCGAGCTGTACATCGACCTGGCGTTCACCGCGGTGACCTGCGTGGTGATCGGGCTGCTGCTGTCGACCGTCGCCAAGTCCAACGAGCAGGTGATGCCGCTGCTGGTCGTCGTGATCATGTGCCAGCTGGTGATGGCGGGCGGCATGATCCCGGTGACCAACCGGGTGGTGCTCGAGCAGCTGTCCTATCTGTTCCCGTCGCGCTGGGGGTTCGCCGCCGGATCGTCCACGGTGGACCTGCGGGCGCTGTTCGTCAACGCCCAGCCCGATGCGCTCTGGCAGCACAAGTCGGGATTCTGGTTGCTGGACATCGGAATGCTGCTGGTGCTGACCGCCGCGCTGGCCGGGCTCACCTGGTCGCGCCTGCGCCTGAAGAAGTCCGCCGCATGAGCGGGGGGAATGGGCCGCGCCGCGCCCGCCACGCGCCGCGGCGACCCGGCGGTGCATCGGCCCTGTCGCGCGTGTCGCCGGATCGGCAGGCACACTGATGCGTGTGACGGCTCGAGTTGGGGCAGTGCATCTCGGTTGGGATGTGGTGTCCGTGGCCGCTGGCGGCGGTGGCACACCGATCCGCCCGGTCCAGGTGGAAGGAACACATACGCCGCCGGCCTACCTGCTGGCGGATTCGTCCGGTCGACTGCACACCGCGGGTGTCGACCGGCGTCCCGACCTGGGTATCGCCATCTCCGACGTGCGTGATGTGCTCGGCCACCACCAGATTCGCATCGCGGGTGCGACCTGGCCGGTGGAGCTGGTGTACCGGGCGCGGATGTACAACCCGCTGGCGGCGGTCGGCAAGTACCTGCGTGGCAAGCCCGACGTGGTGGCGCTGCCGTTCCCGGACGACTGGCCGGACGAGAAGATCGACGAGTACTGCCGGCTGGTCGAGCTGCTGGACGTGACGACCGAGCCGCTGCCGGAGTCGGTGGCGCTGTCGGGGTACGTGCGCGCGCTCGGCCTGGTGCGCCCGCCCGAGCGCGGCCGGGCCGAAGTCGGCGCCACCGGCGTCTACTCCGACGGCCGGGTGTGCCTGGTGGTCGCGGTACACGGCGACGACGAGCGACCCACCGAATCGGTCGGCGTGCCCATCGCTCCCGACGCGATGCGCGACGCCCGCTCCGCCGACAACGTGGTCATCGAGGTCATGGCCGCGGCCCGCTCCATCAACGCCGACACCTCCACGGTCCTGCTCACCGGCAACGTGTGCTTCAACGACGCCCTGCGCCTGGCCTTCCAGAACCACCTCGGCCACCGACTACGCGTCGCCGACCACCCCATGCACGCCCTGGTGCTCGGCGCGGCCCACCTCCTGGTCACCGACAGCGAATACCCCGACGACCAGCCCTACCCACCCACCCCCGGCCCGAACCCCGGCGGCCGCCAGCCCGGCCCGACGGGCGGCGCGGCCCCGAATCCCCCTGCCCCCCAGCCCCCGAAGAACCAGTCCGGCCCCAGAACCGGCCAACCCCCTACCAACCAGCCCCGCCCCGGCGGCCCCCCGGCCTCCGGCGGCCCGGGTGGCCAGTCGGGTGGTTCTCCGTCGTCCGGCGGTCCGGCCGGATCGGGCGGCGCCGCGATGTCCGGTGGTGAAGGGGCGCAGAGTTCCGGGCGGCATGGGTTACGGCCGTTGGATCAGGGGCCTCGGCATGTGGCTTCGGCGGCGGGGGGACAAGCGGATTCGCCGCCCGGTAGCGGCGGCAGGCATGCGGCGCGGGAGACGGCCGTGGCCGACGCCGGCGCGGAGCCGACGACGCGGATGACGCGGAGCGAGGTGCCCGGCAGCCTCCCCCCGGGATTGGCCGAGCTCGGTAGTCGCTTCACCCGTCCGCCGGGGGCTCCCGCGGGCGACGAACCGACCACCGCGTTCGGCCCACACCCCGAAGCCGACGAGGACTCCGCCCGCCGCGGCAAGCTGTGGAACAAGGTGAAGGACAACCTGTTCGGCGCCCCCGCGATCGCGGGCGCGGTCGCGCTGGCGGCCGTCGCCCTGCACCCCCACGGCGACGTCCGGCAGGCGGCCGTGCCGCGCGCCCACACGGTCGCGTCGGTGCTCCCGGCGTCCGTCGACGCCGTCGTCCGGGCCGAGCCGCCCGCGGCCTCGGTGGTCCCGGCCTACGGCGCCGGCACCGAATTCGGCGCGTGGCCGTCGGTCGAGAAGGTGTCCCGCGTCCCGCACACCGAGCCGCCCTGCTCGCTGATACCGCACGCCCTCGGCTCCTCGGCCCGGCCGCCGGAGGCCGTCAGCGACGAGTCCGGCTGCGCCCACCTCGGCATCGACAACCTCCGATATGTGATCCCCACCCTCCCGGGCGTCACCGACCAGGACCCGCCCATGCGCATCTGAGGTGTGCGGCAGGCAAGGCCGATTTCGGGCCGAGGCGGGCGGGCTGGTATCGTCGCCCGTTGGCGTGTGGTACAGCGCGGATCATCCGTGTCGTCGCACGAGCCCCGGGTCTCCACCGGCCGCCGGGATCGCTCGACCGCTCGCCTGGCCGGCAGAACACCGACGACAGACAGGGAAGCACTGTGCCTACGTACAGCCCGAAGGCGGGTGACGTGACCCGTAAGTGGTACGTCATCGACGCCACTGACGTAGTGCTCGGCCGCCTTGCCGTGCAGGCAGCGAATCTGCTGCGCGGCAAGAACAAGCCGACCTACGCCCCGAACGTCGATGGTGGCGATTTCGTCATCATCATCAATGCCGACAAGATTGCCGTCTCCGGCAACAAGCGGCAGGACAAGCACCTCTACACCCACTCCGGGTTCCCGGGCGGCCTGAAGTCCCGGTCTGTCGGGCAGCTGCTCGATACCCGTCCGGATCGCCTCGTGGAGCGTGCCATCAAGGGCATGATCCCGAAGAACAAGCTGGGCCGCCAGATCGCCGGCAAGTTGAAGGTCTACGCGGGCCCGACGCATCCGCACGTGGCTCAGCAGCCCGTTCCGTTCGAGATCAAGCAGGTGGCCCAGTGACCGCTCCCGAGGAATTCAACGAGGACTACGCCGTCGAGGACGCCACCGTCGAGGTCGTCGACGAGGGTGCGGGCTACGAGGTCGAGGCCGAGTTCGACGCCGTCGCGACCGCCCCGGTCGTGATCGACCGCCCGGTCCAGACCGTCGGCCGCCGCAAGGAGGCCGTGGTGCGCGTCCGGCTGGTGCCGGGCACCGGTCAGTTCGTGCTGAACGGCCGCACCATCGAGGACTACTTCCCGAACAAGGTGCACCAGCAGCTGGTCAAGTCCCCGCTGGTCACCGTCGAGCGCACCGAGTCGTTCGACGTGTACGCCCGCCTGGTCGGCGGCGGCCCGTCCGGTCAGGCCGGCGCCCTGCGCCTGGCGATCGCCCGCGCCCTGATCGAGGTCACCCCGGAGGACCGCCCCGCCCTGAAGCGGGCCGGCTTCCTGACCCGTGACCCGCGTGCGACCGAGCGCAAGAAGTACGGCCTCAAGAAGGCCCGCAAGGCTCCGCAGTACTCGAAGCGCTGATCTTGCGGTGTGCGACCGTCCCTTTCGGCACCGGCGTGTGTCCGGAAGGGGTACGGTCGACGCACCTGTACGAGAGCAGGCGCCCGCGCCGATCTTTTCGGATTCGTCGGGTGCCTGCTCTCGTGCTGTATTCGCAGCCGCGGCGTCAGCGCCGTAGTCACACTCGAGGGGCGAGGAATTGGGACGTTTGTTCGGTACCGACGGAGTCCGGGGGCTGGCCAACGATTCGCTGAGTCCGGAACTGGCACTACGGGTTTCGGCCGCGGCGGCGCAGGTGCTGAGCCGCGGTGAGCGGCGCGCGGTGGCGGTGGTGGGCCGCGATCCGCGAGCCAGCGGCGAGATGCTGGAGGCCGCGGTCACCGCGGGCCTGACCTCGGCCGGGGTGGACGTGCTGTCGGTAGGGGTCCTGCCGACCCCGGCCGTCGCGTATCTGACCGCCGCCTACGACGCCTGCCTGGGCGTCATGATCTCCGCATCGCACAATCCGATGCCCGACAACGGGATCAAGATCTTCGCCGCGGGCGGGCACAAGCTCGACGACGCCGTCGAGGATCGCATCGAGGACCTGGTGCGCGAGCGCGCCTTCACGCGTCCGACCGGCGCGGCGATCGGCCGGGTGCTGAGCTTTTCCGGGGCCGACGGCCACGTGGACGACCACTACAGCCTGGCCGGGACGCACGAGCGGTACGTCGAGCATCTGGTGGAGGCGACCGGCCGCGACCTGAGCGGCCTGACCGTCGTCGTCGACTGCGCCCACGGCGCGGCCTCCGACGTCGGCCCGGCGGCCTACCGGGAGGCGGGCGCCCGGGTCGTCGCGATCAATGCCGAGCCGAATGGGCTCAACATCAACGACCGGTGCGGCTCCACGCATCTGGAGCAGATCCAGCACGCGGTGCGCGCGCACGGCGCCGACCTGGGCCTGGCGCACGACGGCGACGCCGATCGCTGCCTGGCCGTGGACGCCACCGGCGCGGTCGTGGACGGCGACGCCATCATGGCGGTCCTCGCGCTGGCCATGCACGAGTCCGGTGAGCTCGCGCGAAATACGCTGGTGGCCACCGTCATGAGCAATCTGGGTCTGCACATCGCGATGCGCGAGGCCGGGATCACCATGCTCACCACCGCCGTCGGCGACCGGTACGTGCTCGAGGAGCTGCGGCGCGGCGGCTACAGCCTGGGCGGCGAGCAGTCCGGGCACGTGGTCTTCCCGCGGTACGGCACCACCGGCGACGGCGTCCTCACCGGTCTCAAGCTGATGGCCCGGATGACCGAGACCGGCCGCGCCCTGGCCGATCTCGCCGCCGTGGTGCGGACCGTGCCGCAGGTGCTGGTGAACGTGCCGGTCACCGACAAGTCCGCGGTGGCCGCGGCGCCGGAGATCCGCGACGCCGTCGCCGAGGCCGAGCGGGTGCTCGGCGAGACCGGGCGAGTTCTGCTGCGCCCCAGCGGCACCGAGCAGTTGGTCCGGGTCATGGTCGAGGCCACCGATCTCGATCGCGCCCGTCAGCTCGCCGACGACCTCGCCAAGCGGGTCGCCGCGGTCTGAGGCGCGAGGCCGTCCCTCGGGTGAGAAGATAGAGTTGGTCGGAAACTTCGCGTACCGCGAAGTATGGTGGACCTCTGAAACATGATGCGACAGCGACAGCTTGGGTTTCCGTGAGGGGGAACAGTGAACACGCTGAAGCTCGATCCGGCGGCGATGGCCGCCTACACCACCATCGCGGATACCGTCTCGCAGCAGCTGGCCTCGGCGGCAGCGGTCGCGGCCGGTGCCGTGCAGCCCGAGCAACTGGCCGCCGATCTGGGCCTGGTCGGCGCCGAATTCGCGGCCACCTTCACCGCGGCGGTCTCCGAACACGCGCAGGCGCTGTCCACCGCGGGGCAGCTGGTCTCCACCTACGGGCAGGTTCTGCGCCGATACAACGCGGCCATGCAGGGCACCGACGCCGACTCCGCCGCCGCGGTCACCCGAATCGGGGAGACGCTGACATGAGACGCGCCGTCGCCACCGCTCCGGGCGCCGATCCGCCCATCGTCGCCACGCTGGTGCGGCCGCTGCTACAGTTACGCGCCTCGCTCGGAACCGGCCGCGCCGTCCCGAGCGAGACCGTCACCACCGCGTTATCCACGGCGTCGTCGCAGGCCGCGGGCACCGAGGACCCGCACCGGCAGGGCATGCACGCGCTCGAGTCGACCTGGGCGGGCACCGGCGCCGACAATACCGTTCCGGCGTTGCGCACTACCCAGACTCAGATCGGTGACATCTCCGATCGCGGCCCGGCCTATCTGGCCGTGCTGGCCGACGCGCACGCCACCAGTGCGCGCGCCGCGCAGCGGGTCGACCAGATCATCGCCGATTTCCGCCGGGACGCGCGGACCATCCTCGGCAATGCCACCGCCGCGCCGGACACCGACGCCGTGATCACCCGCGCCACCCAGGCGCTGCGCGACGCCATCACCACGGTCACCACCGCGCAGACGGAGATGAACGACCACACCCAGCGGCTCACGGCCATGGGCCCGCTCACGGTCACCGATTATTCGTCGCCCGGCACGACACCGCCCGCCACGACGCCGACGCAGTACGGCTCGGGCACCGGGCAGTACCAATTCGACCAGGGCACAGGCACATCGCCCCAGGGCACCTACTCGCCCGGGACCACGTACACACCCGGCGGCGCCTCCTCGCCCGGCACCTATGCGGCGGGGGCCGTTCCTCCGCAACTGGATCCGGTCGCCGCGGCGCAGCTGCAATTGCAGGAGCAGCTCATCGGCGCCGGTGTGCAGGTGGGGACCGCGGCGATCAATGCCGGTGTCACCATCGGCCAGGACCTCATCGACAAGATCGCCGAGGTCGGCACGCACGCCATAGACACCGTGGCGTCCTCGGCCGACAAGGCGATCGAGCAGGCGATTCCGGAGCTCCTGCATCCGGGCAGCACCACCGGCGCGGCGGGCACCGGCACCGGTACCTCGAACGGCTCGAATGTGCTCGACTTCGGCGGCAACCAGCAGTCCGGGTCGTCCCCGTCGTCGAGTTCGCCGTCCTCGACGGGTAGTCCGGGTGTGGTGATCCCGCCCGCCGCGAGCACCCCGAATGTCGCGCCCGCCCCGCCGCCCGCGACCCCGCCCCCGGCCACCCCACCGGCGAGCCCGCCCCCCGCCGCGGTGAATCCGCCTCCCGCACCGGCGAATCCGCAGCCCCCGGACCCCGGTCCGGATGTCGCCGCGCAGCCGGATCCGAAGGCCGGTCAGTCCGCGCCCGGCGGCACGGCCGGCGGGATGGCGCTGCCGCCCCCGCCCGGCACCGACGGCCAGGACCGCAAGCCGCCGCGGATCGACGGTCAGCTCGGTGTGACCGTTCCGGCGGCGGAGCCCATGGTCCCGGCCGCCGTCATCGGCGACTTCGGCGATGACACGATCTGATCCGGACGACCGCGACGCCGAGCACGGTAATCCGTTCGAGCTGGGGTTGCCCATGGTGCGCCTGCCGCACCACCGGCCGCCGCGCCGCCGCCGCTCGATGCGCCGGGGCGGGCGGCGACGTCCGAATCCGGCTGTGGGCGTGCCGGAACCGCTTCCCGATGCGGAGGACTCCTCGGATCTGTCCGGCGACTGGGAGCAGTGGCTCGACTCCGGCCCCCGGCCACCGGAACCGCAGCAGCCACCGTCGGAGACCCGCGCGCATCTGCACGTGCGCGACTACGGCCGGGCGGACTCCGAGGACACGTCGCTGATACCGGCGATCGTCGACCGCTCCGGCGGCAGCCCCGGCCCCCGGCTGCGCCATCCCCGAACCACCCGTCGCCGCGAACGGCCCAATGCGGACAAGCTGATCGCCGTCCTGATCATGCTCGGCGTCGCCGTGGTCGTGGCCGCGGTGGTGCTGACCGTCATCCACACCGCCAACCGCCGCACCGCCAGCGCCCCGCCGCGCACCATCCAGGCCCCCGCCCCCGCGAACCCCGGCGCCTCCGTGGCCCCCACCACCGCCCCGACCACTCCCTCCACCTTCGCCACCGCCGACTGCCAGACCCGCCGCACCCCCGACGTCGTCTCCGGCACCGACCCCGGCGGCACCGCGTCCGGCCCCGACGCCATCCTCGCCTTCGAACGCGCCTACTACGTCCAACGCTCGGGCTACGCCGCCCGAGCCGTAGTAACCGACGACGCCACCGTCCCCCCGGCCGACCAAATCCAACGCGGCATCAACAAAATCCCCCCGAACACCCGCTACTGCGTCCAAATCACCCGAACCCCCACCGACAACCAATGGGAAGTCCGCCTCACCCAACAACAACCAGACCAACAACCAGCAACCTTCACCCAATTGATTACCACCCGAACCACCGCCGACCGCACCTTGATCACAGCCATCGCCCCGGGCTGATCCCGGCCAAAAGCACGCCGGGATCATTGGGAGCGGTACGCCGGGATCGTTGGGAGCGGTACGCCGGGATGACGGGCATGCTGCCCCAACGTCATCCCGGCATGCTGCCCCTACGTCATCCCGGCATGCTCCTCAACGTCATCCCGGCATGCTTTTGGCCGGGATCCCAGTCGATTTCGCCCGACAGCATGCTGGAGCGGCGAAAATCTTCAGTCCTCCGTGAGGTGGCCGTGGTCCATGCGCCAGCGGCGGGTGGCGCGGACGTTGTCGAGCATGCGGCGGTCGTGGGTGATCAGGAGCATGGTGCCGTCGAAGGATTCGACGGCCTGTTCCAGTTGTTCGATGGCGGGGAGGTCCAGGTGGTTGGTGGGCTCGTCCAGGACGAGGAGGTTGACGCCGCGGGCCTGGAGTAGGGCGAGGGCGGCTCGGGTGCGTTCGCCGGGGGAGAGGGTGTCGTTGGGGCGGAGGACGTGCGGGCCGCGCAGGCCGAATTTCGCGAGGAGCGTGCGGATTTCGGACTCGGGCTGGTCCGGCACCTCGGCGGCGAAGGTGTCGGCCAGGGCCGTGCCGCCGCGGAACAGCCCGCGCGCCTGGTCCACCTCGCCGATCGCCACCCCGGAACCCAGTGCGGCGGAACCGGTGTCGGGCGCGATCTTGCCCAGCAGCAGCGCCAGCAGCGTGGACTTCCCGGACCCGTTGGCGCCGGTCAGCACGATCCGATCGCCCCAATCCACCTGCGCCGTCACCGGTCCCAGGGTGAACTCGCCGCGCGTCACCGTGGCGCCGGACACCGTGGCGACCACCGATCCGCTGCGCGGCGCCGCCGCGATCGACATGCGCAGCTCCCACTCCTTGCGCGGCTCCTCCACCACCTCCAGCCGTTCGATGCGCCGCTGCGTCTGGCGCACCTTCGACGCCTGCTTCTCGGTGGATTCGGCGCGCATCTTGCGACCGGCCTTGTCGGAGTCCACCTTTCGCGGATCGCGGGCCTTGCGCCGGGCGGTGCGCACCCCGTGTTCCATCCAGTTCCGCTGCATCACCGCGCGCTCTTCGAGGGCCGACCGGGTGTCGGCGTACTCCTCGTAGCGCTCGCGGGCGTGGCGGCGCGCGATCTCCCGCTCCGCCAGATACGACTCGTACCCGCCGTCGTACACCCCGACCTGCTGCTGGGCGAGATCCAGTTCGACGATCCGATTCACGGTGCGCGCGAGGAACTCCCGGTCGTGGCTGATCACCATCAGCGGCACCCGCACCCCCGCCACGAACTGCTCCAGGCGCGCCAATCCGTCCAGATCCAGATCATTGGTCGGCTCGTCGAGCAGCAGAATGTCGAAGCGCGACAGCAGCACCGACGCCAGCCCGGCCCGCGCCGCCTGTCCGCCGGACAGCGCGGTCATCGGGGTGGCCAGGCCGTCGGGCAGGGTGGCGATCAGGCCCAGCTCCGCGGCCACCTCCTCGGCGCGCTGGTCCAGGTCGGCGCCGCCGAGCGTCAGCCAGCGTTCCAGCGCGGGGGAGTACTCGTCGTCCCCACCCTCGGCGAGGCGTTCGGCGGCGGCGTCCATGGTCTGCTGGGCCGCGGCCACCCCGGTGCGGCGGGACAGGAACGCCAGCACCGATTCGCCGGGCACGCGCTCGGGTTCCTGCGCCAGGTACCCGATGGTGGCGTCGGGCGGGCTCAGCGTGATCTCGCCGGTCGGTGCGTCCCGGTCGGCGAGCATGCGCAGCAGCGTCGACTTGCCCGCGCCGTTCACCCCGACCAGGCCGATCACATCGCCCGGCGCCAGCACCAGATCGAGGTCGCTGAACAGCGTGCGCTCGCCGTGTCCGGCCGACAACCCGCGGGCATGCAGTGTGGTGCTCACCGTGACGAGTCTGCCGTGTTCGGGGTTGCACCCTGAGCCCGGGCCCGCGGAAATCAGGGTGCCGATGGGTCCTGCGCCCGATGCGCGGGCGGGGCCGCGTTCGGCAGAGTGGACGGCGAAGGGAAACAGACAAGGAGAATTTCGATGACTACACCGACCCGGCGCCTGACCCGCTCCCGGACCGACAAGTGGATCGGCGGCGTCTGCGGCGGCCTGGCCGAGTACTTCGGGTGGAACGCCACCGTGATCCGCCTGCTGTTCGTGCTGTCGTGCCTGCTGCCGGGCCCGCAGTTTCTCCTCTACCTGCTGCTGTGGGTGATCATCCCCAAGAACTGACTCGACCCGGCTGCGCCGCGACCCCGGCGGATGCCAGGATGGAACGACATCTGTCGTCTGTCCTTCGAGGAGCCGCACCATGATCCACTCGGGCGATCTGCCTGGCCTGGACCTGCCGGAGGTCGATGCCCACTCCGATCTCGGCGGCCTCGGTTCGATCGAATTGCACCATCCGACACAGGATCTCACCGGCGACGGTATCGCCGACACCGAGACCGTGCACGGCGGCCACTCCATGGAGGTGTGGACCGACACCGACCACGACGGTCTCGCCGACCACGTCACCATTGTCGACACCGACGGCGATTACGCGGCCTGGGAATTCCACCACCACCCGGACGGGACGACCGAATGGGTGCGGACCGATCAGGGGAACCTGGACAAGTAGGGGACATGACGGGTACGGGTTCCGACGGCGTGAGCATCGACGTCGCCGGGGTGGCGAGTCTGGCCGCGGAGATGCGGCGGTCCGCGGAAACGATCGCGCAGCACGCCGGGCGGCTGGACGCGCAGCTCTTCGGCACCGGCCGCGGCGGCGCGGAATCCGAAGCCGGACGGAATTACGCCGCCCACGGTGAGGCCGTTCACGCTGGGCTGGAACGCATTTCGCACTGGCTGCGGCAGTGGAGCCGGGCCGTTTCCGCGACCGCGGATGCGCTCGGGACCGCGGGCGTCGATTATTCGACGACCGAACGCGAGAATGCCCGGCGCATCGCCGCCGCCGGCAATCAGTAGCTCGACGAGAGCCCAGGTGAGCTGATGGCGGACCAGGAAGCGGAGTTCGCAGCGCACGCGAACAGCAGCGTCGGCGATCTGCTGGACTACGGTGCGCCCGGGCTGCGGTACTGGTCCGACTTTCTGCCGCTCTACATCGAGGCATTCGGTGCGGTGCCGGGCGGTTACCGGGTGGCCCAGCTCGAGGCGCTCTACGACCAGCAGCGCGGCATGACTCTGGAGCGGCTGGACGCGGCCCGGCAGGAGGTGCATGCGGCGCTGGCCGAGGCCGACACCCAACTCGAGGCGCAGCGCGGGCATTTGCGGCGGTTGCCGTCGGTGTGGAGCGGGGGCGCGGCCGCGGAGACGGCGCAGCGCCTGCTCTTCGACCAGGTGCGGTGTGCGAGTGGGGATATCGACACCGCGCGCGCGGCCGCGGCCGCGCTCGAGGCGATGATGGCCGCCGCGCGCCGGGCGGTGTTCGAGAAGGCTTATCTCACACTGGGTTTGCTCGAGCCGGGGCAGCAGGTGACCATCGGCGGCAAGTCCGCCGCCGACATCCGGACCATCGTCGCGGTGGCGAAGGCCGGGCAGTGGATCGGCGGCGATCAGGTCCGCGCGCTGAAAAGCGTTTTCCCCGAGGGGAATCTGACCGTCACCACGACGGTCGCGGGCGGCGCACAGGTCGACCGCATCGACGACCGCAACGACATCGGCTTCGGAACCGGCAAGCTGTGCCACGACGCCTGCACCGACTGGCTGAGCCGGACATTCAAACCCGATGTCGAGCACAAGCTGGAGACCTGGGTGAGCGGCTGCCAGGGCACCGATACCACCATCGAGCAGCTGTACCGGAAGATCGCGGCCGCCATGAACGAGGTGCACGAGTCCGACTACCCGATACCGGGTGCCGTGTCGCGGCAGCGCGGCCCGGCGCAGCCGAGTTCCCCCGGAACACCAGGCGTTTCGATTTCATCCCCACCCACAGCGGCTGAATTACCCGGTACCCCACCACCGCAAACCTCCGCACTCTCCGGCCTGATCCAGCGGGGAATCGAGGGCGCGCTGCACGATGTCGCGGCATCCGCCGCACCGCATGAGGCCGTCCCGCAAGGTGATTCGCCTGCGCCGGAGAACCGGCAGGCACCGGCCGAATTCGACATCGCCGGCAGGCATGTGCGACTCGAGGTGGACCCGAACCACGAACTGACGGTGGACCTGTCCGAGGGCGATGAGAGCAAGACCTACACCGCCACCCTCGACGAGCACGGCGACCCGATCATCTCCACCACCGTCCACAGGTCCCCCGGTAGCACGCCCCCCGACCCCACCACCGACCCGGCGATCCCCGAGCACGTGCACCCGATCGGTCCACCCCGGCCCGACCCGAAATCGGATGCCCCCAGGGACAATCCGCCCACCACCCCGCCCCCCGACGACAGTTCGGGCGCCCAACTCCCCACCGCGGGCCCCCTACCCCGCTCCGAAAACCGCAGCGAGGGAATGGAACACCGCAACCGCATCACCCCGCCCACCGACCGGGACCAACCCGGGACCGGAGCGCAACTCCCGGAAGCAGGCCCCCTCCCGTGAACCATGCCGCCGACATAGAACTCCTCGCCGCCGAGAACTCCCGCCGAATGTCCCTCCTGACAACCGAACTGGACGAAATACGGCAGCGCACCGCCGCCAACGACCGCGACTGCGCCGCCCAGCGCGCATCCGCCCAGCAGAAACAACACGGACCGGAAGCCCGCACCCGCCGCCCCGCCCCGACCTGGACCGAAGCCGTAACCCGCTCTCGAACGGCCCGCCGCTCCGTGGAGGTCGTCAACCCCACCGACGACGATGACGACCCCTACTACCGCCGCAAGAGCTGGCTGGTGTGAGACCCCCTATTTCCGCAGCGACTGAACCGCCTGCAGCAGTTGCAGTTTCGACGGTCGCTCCGGCTCCTTCTCGGCCAGGGCCTCCAGGTCGATCGCCTGCGTGTGGGGGAGGATCGCCTCCGGGTCGGCGAAGGGCTTGTACTTCTTGTCGCCGAGCAGCTGGTAGGTGAGGTAGCCGGTGAGCAGGGCGCGGGTGAGGCGGGCGGTGCGGGGCTCGTATTTACCGGCGCCGAGGGCGGCGAGGGCGCGGCGGCCCTCGATCAGGCCGTTGTGGGAGCCCTTGTCGAGGGCGCGCAGCACCATGGGGCCGCCCCAGGCGGTGGCCAGCGAGAGGGCGTTGGAGGTCGCCGAGTCGATGTCCTCGGGGCTCACCAGGATCAGGGCGGGGGCGTCGATATCGGGGGCCAGCGATTCCGAGGCGGGGGCCGAGCGGGCCGGGAACAGCGCCGCGACCGCGGCGACCGGGCGCTGCGCCGCCGCGATCACCGCGGCGCCCGCGCCCATCCCGTGCCCGGCCAGCGCCAACCGGTCGGGATGCACGCTGATCGCGCCGCTACCGAGCCGCACGCCCGCGCAGATGTCCAGCGTTGTGAGCAGATCGGCGGCCAGATTCAGGTGTGACGGGATCGGCCCGCGCTCGGTATCGGGGGCCGCGGCCACGAAACCCCAGGACGCCAGGTGTTCCAGCAGCTTGCGATAGTTGCCGACGCCGGTCAGCCACCCGTGCCCGAAGGCGACTGCGGGCAGGTTGAGGCCGTTTTCCGGGGTGCACACCACGCCGGGCTGCCCCGCGATGGCCAGGTTGCCGCGCATGACCCGATGCGGGCCCGGGCTGGTCAGGGAGCTCAGGAGCGATTTCACAGACGCCGACACGACCTCGAACTTAACTCGAGAGCGCCGTCTTACGGCGTTTCGCCCGGCATTCGGCACCATACTGTCCGATTCGCATGCGCGTCCGCTCCCAGTAGGGTGGGGACCCATGTGCGGAATCGTTGGGTACGTCGGATACCGGGACGCGCTCGGCGTCGTCGTGGACGCGCTGCGCCGCATGGAATACCGGGGATACGACTCCGCGGGTGTGGCGATTCTCGACGGCGCGGGCTCGATCGCGGTGGAGCGCAAGGCCGGTCGCCTGGCGAATCTGGAGGCCGAACTCGCCGAGACCGGCATCGACGCCTTCGCCGGCAGCACCGGCATGGGACACACCCGCTGGGCCACGCACGGCGCCCCGACCGACCGCAACGCGCACCCGCACCGCGACGGCACCGGCACGGTCGCCGTCGTGCACAACGGCATCATCGAGAACTTCGCCCCGCTGCGCCGCGAACTGGAGGAGGCGGGCGTCGAACTGCGCAGCGACACCGACACCGAGGTCGCGGTGCACCTGGTGGCGCGCGTCTACGCCACCGGCCCGACCGCGGGCGACTTCGTCGGCAGCGCGCTGTCGGTGCTGCGCCGGTTGGAGGGCGCGTTCACGCTGGTGTTCACCCACGCCGACCATCCGGGCACGATCGTGGCCGCGCGCCGCTCGACCCCGCTGGTGGTGGGCGTCGGTCAGGGCGAGATGTTCATCGCCTCCGACGTGACCGCGTTCATCGAGCACACTCGCGAGGCGGTCGAGCTGGGCCAGGACCAGGCGGTGGTGATCACCGCCGACGGCTACACGGTCACCGACTTCGACGGCGCCACCGGCGTTGCGACCCGCCCGTTCACCATCGACTGGGATCTGGCCGCGGCCGAGAAGGGCGGCCACGATTACTTCATGCTCAAGGAGATCGAGGAGCAGCCGTCCGGCGTGGCCGACACGCTGATGGGGCATTTCGCGAACGGCCGCATCGTGCTCGACGAGCAGCGGCTGGCCGATCAGGAACTGCGCGAATTCGACAAGGTGTACGTGGTCGCCTGCGGCAGTTCGTATCACGCGGGCCTGCTGGCCAAGTACGCGATCGAGCACTGGACCCGGCTGCCCGTCGAGGTGGAGCTGGCCAGCGAGTTCCGTTACCGCGACCCGGTTCTGGACCGGTCGACGCTGGTGGTGGCGATCTCGCAGTCCGGCGAGACCGCCGACACGCTGGAGGCGGTGCGGCACGCCAAGGAGCAGAAGGCGCGCGTGCTGGCCATCTGCAACACCAACGGCGCGCAGATCCCGCGCGAGTCCGACGCCGTGCTCTACACCCGCACCGGCCCCGAGATCGGCGTCGCCTCCACCAAGGCGTTCCTCGCCCAGATCACCGCGAACTACCTTGTCGGACTTGCCCTCGCGCAGGCCCGCGGCACCAAGTACCCGGACGAGGTGGCGCGCGAGTTCGGCGAGCTCGAGGCCATGCCGAAGCTGGTCGAGCGGGTGCTCGAGACCGCGCCGCAGGTGCGTGCGGTCGCCCGCCGGTTCGCGCACCAGTCGACGGTGCTGTTCCTGGGCCGCCACGTCGGCTACCCGGTGGCGCTCGAGGGCGCGCTCAAGCTCAAGGAGCTGGCGTACATGCACGCCGAGGGCTTCGCGGCGGGCGAGCTCAAACACGGCCCGATCGCGCTCATCGAGGAGGGCCTGCCGGTCATCGTGGTGATGCCCTCGCCCAAGGGCCGCGCGGTGCTGCATTCCAAGCTGCTCAGCAACATTCGCGAGATCCAGGCCCGCGGCGCCCGCACCATCGTGATCGCCGAGGAGGGCGACGACACCGTCCGCCCCTTCGCCGACCACCTCATCGAAATCCCCGCCGCCCCCACCCTCTTCCAGCCCCTACTGTCCACCGTCCCCCTCCAGATCTTCGCCGCCGAGGTAGCCCAGGCCCGCGGCTACGACATCGACAAGCCCCGCAACCTGGCCAAGTCCGTCACGGTGGAATAACCCACCCGCACCCCTAACGGGATGCGGCCGGGTACAGGAGACGTGCCCCGCCCCGGCGTGCCTTCACCCGTCGGCCCGGTGTGCCTTTACTCGTTGGCCTCGGCGTGCTTTTACTCGTTGGCCTCGGTGTGCTTTTACTCGTTGGCCTCGGTGTGCTTTTACTCGTTGGCCTCGGTGTGCTTTTACTCGTTGGCTCCGGTGTGCTTTTACTCGTTGGCTCCGGTGTGCTTTTACTCGTCGGCTCCGGTGTGCTTTTACTCGTCGGCTCCGGTGTGCCTTCACTCGTTGGCCCCGGCATGCTTTCACTCTTTGGCCCCGGCATGCTTTTGGCCGGGGCCTACTCGAGCCCTCAATTACCCACTGCCACAAGAGGTTCGCCACTAGCCCGCGTGCGCCGCTCCAGCGCGCCGGACAGTACCGCCAGACCCAGCGCGGTGCCCGACAGCGCCACGCCGACCCAGTTGGGTGCGGTGTAGCCGTAACCGGCGGCGATGACCAGTCCGCCCAGCCAGGCGGACAAGGCGTTTCCGAGGTTGAAGGCGCCGATGTTCAGGGCCGCGGCGAGGGTGGGGGCGCTGGCGGCGTGGTCGAGGACTCGCTTCTGCAGCGGCGGCACGGTGGCGAATCCCAGTGCGCCGATGAGCATTACGGTGATGCCCGCGGTGATCTTGTTGTGCGCGGTGACGGTGAACAGGCCGAGCGCGATCGCCAGGCCGCCGAGGGTGAGATACAGCATCGGCATCAGGTGCCGGTCGGCGAAGCGGCCGCCGACCAGATTGCCGATCAGGAAGCCCAGGCCGAACAGCACCATGATCCAGGTGACCGAGCTCTCCGCGAACCCGGTGACCTCGGTCATCATCGGCGCGAGATAGGTGGTGGCCGCGAAGACGCCGCCGAAGCCCAGCACCGTCATGGCCATCGCCAGCAGCACCTGCGGATTGGTGAACACGGCCAGCTCGTGCCGCAGCCGCGCGCCCTGCGGCGCGGGTCGATCCGGCACCAGCGCGGCGACACCCGCGAAGGCGACCACCCCGGCCACCGCCACCAGCGCGAATGCCAGCCGCCACCCGAAATGCTGACCGAGCAGCGTATCCAGCGGCACCCCCGCCACGGTGGCGACCGTCAGCCCGACGAACATCAGCGAGATCGCGCCCGCCCGCCGCTGTGGCGGCACCAGGCTGCCCGCCACCACCGAGCCGATGCCGAAGAACGCGCCGTGCGCCAGCGAGGCGACGACCCGCCCGGTCAGCATCAGGCCGAAATTCGGTGCGGCAGCGGACAGGATATTGCCCGCGATCAGCAGGGCGAGGCTGATCAGCAGCATGCGCTTGCGCGCGACGCGGGTGCCGAGCGCGATCATGATCGGCGCGCCGACCAGGACGCCGAGCGCGTATCCGGTGATCAGCCAACCGGCCACCGGTATCGAAACGGAATATGCGCCGGCGATGCCCGGCAGCAGGCCGACGACCACGAATTCCGTTGTGCCGATGGCGAAGGCCCCGACGGTCAGGGCCAGCAGTGCGAGCGGCATGAGTGTGCCTCCACCTGATGTCATTGGGAGTCGATCCGCTCATTGCGGATGCTCATTACGAGCGTCGACAATAATTGCACACGCGCATTATATGCAAGAGCGTCATATTTCACGCGCGGGGTACCCTGGGTGTCGCAACCCCGTACGCAGGAGGATCCATGACCGCGGACGCCGCGCTGACCGGCCTGGCCGACGGCTGGTACGCGCTGTCGGTGCTACACGACCGCATCGAGGCGCACATCGAACGCGCACTGGCCGGACACGGGCTCAGCGTCCGCGAGTATTCGCTGCTGGTGGTGCTGAGCCGTCAGCACGACGGCCCCGGCGGCCACCTCCGGATGAATCAGGTCGCCGATTCGGTGGCGCTGAGCCAGAGCGCGGCCACCCGCCTGGTCACCCGCCTCGAGGACCGCGGCCTGCTACAGCGCTACCTGTGCCCCGACGACCGCCGCGGCATCTACACCGACGTCACCCCCGACGGCCTGACCCTGCTCGCCGAGGCCCGCCCCACCCACGACGACGCCCTCACCGGCGCCCTCCGCCAGGCCGCCGCCGACTCCGAACTGGCCCCCTTGGTCGCCGCGGTCGAGGCCCTCAACACCTCGGCCCGCGGCACCCGCTCCCGCGAGTACCGCCCGGTCTGACCGACCGCGCCTACTGCACGATGACGGTCCCGCGCATCTCCGGATGCAGCGGGCACAGATACCGATACGTCCCGGCAACGCTGAAGCTATGACTCCACTCGCCCTTGGTGACGATCGGCCCATTGATCCCCATGGCCGAATCCCCGATCCCCTGCACCGCATGCGGAACCCGATCGGAGAACTTCCACGTCACGGTCCCACCCACCGGAATGGTCACGGAAGCCGGTGAAAACGCCATCTTGTCGACCTCGACAGTCACCGCCGAAGCCGGAGCAGTAGAGGCAGCGCCCCCCGAACCCCCGGCCACCGAAGTCGTCGAAGGCGCGGATTTCGTTCCCCCCGAACCACACCCACCGACCAACACCCCCACAACCACAACCAAGGCCCCCAACCCGACCCGCAAACCCGCCCCCCAGTGTGCGCCAGCCGACATACCCCCCACCCTATCCCGCAACCATGGCCACCAATTCGCCGGTGGCCCCGACGCGCCCCTCCACTTGGTCCCGGCGCGCCTCTCCTCTTGCTCCTGGTGTGCCTCTCCTCTTGCTCCCGGCATGCTTTTGGCCGGGATCCCCCGGCGTAATGTGCAGAATCGGGCGGAGACGGCCGTGGAGGAGGCGAGCGATGGCAGCGGAGATGCGTGGATATTTCACCGCCGATGAGGTGCGGGCGGCGGAGGCTGAGCTGTTCGGGCGGGTGGCTGCGGGGGTTCCCATGCAGCGCGCCGCCTACGGGCTGGCCGGTGTGGTCGCCGCGGAACTGCGCGAGCGCACCGGTGGGATCGCCGGACGTCGCGTGACTCTGCTGGTCGGGTCCGGCGACAATGGGGGCGACGCGCTGTTCGCGGGGTCCCTGCTTCGCCGCCGCGGCGTCGCGGTCTCCGCCGTCCTGCTCTCCCCGGACCGTGCGCACGCGAAAGGTCTTGCGGCCCTGCGCCGTACCGGCGGCCGCGTGCGCGACGAACTGGCCGCGCCCGATCTGGTGGTGGACGGCATCGTGGGTATCTCGGGCCGCGGTTCGCTGCGCCCGCGGGCCGCGGAACTGGTTGCGGCGGTGCGGGTTCCGATCGTGGCGGCGGACCTGCCCAGCGGCGTCGACCCGGACACCGGCGCGGTGGACGGCCCGGCGGTGCGCGCCGAGGTCACCGTCGCCTTCGGCGCCTACAAGCCGGTGCACGCGCTCGCGGCATCCCGGTGCGGCCGAATCGAGCTGGTACCCATCGGATTACGGCTGCCGGAGCCGAATCTCGCTGCGCTGGAACCGGTGTCGATCGGCGCGGGCTGGCCGATCCCGGGCGCGCACGACGACAAGTACAGCCAGGGCGTCACCGGCATCTGCGCGGGCAGCGCCGCCTATCCGGGCGCGGCGGTGCTGTGCACCGGGGGAGCGGTGGCCGCGACCTCCGGCATGGTCCGCTACGCCGGAACCGGCGCGGCCCAGGTCCTCGCGCACTTCCCGGAAGTGATTGCCGCCGAGTCCATCTCGGCGACCGGGCGGGTGCAGTGCTGGGTCTTCGGCCCCGGCGCGGGCACCGATGACGCCGCCCGCGAACGCCTTTCGGAGATCCTCGCCACCGACCTGCCCGTGGTCGTCGACGCCGACGGCCTGACCCTGCTCGCCGCCGACCCGGCCCCGGTCGTCGGCCGCCGGGCCCCCACCGTGCTCACCCCGCACGCCGGGGAATTCGCCCGCCTGACCGGCCACGACCCCGGCCCGGACCGCGTGGCGGCGGTGCGCAAACTCGCCGAGGAATGGCAGCTCACCGTGCTGCTCAAGGGCCGAGCCACCCTCGTCGCCAGCCCCGGCCATCCGGTGCTCGTCAACGAGGCGGGCGGTTCCTGGGCCGCGACCGCGGGCGCGGGCGACGTCCTGTCCGGCGTCCTCGGCGCCCTCCTCGCCGCGGGCCGCGCCCCCGCCTGGTCCGCCGCGGCCGCCGCCCGAGCCCACGCCCTGGCCGCCAATCTCGCCGCCCACCAAGCCCCCGGCCCCGGCGCCCCCATCTCCGCCACCCCGCTCCTCCACCATCTCCGCCCCGCCGTCCAAACCCTCCGCATCTACGCCGGGGCCGCGCAACCTTAAAGCCCGTGGAATGCCATGATTCCGCCGATGCCGGACAGCTGGAGGATGTGCCCGCCGCTCTGCGCTCGCATGATCGGCAGCGCCGCCTGCGTCACCCACAGTGCCCCGAGCACATTGGTCTCGAACTGCGCCCGGAACTGGCGACCATGCCGAACCGGCCGTAACCGGCATTGTCGACGACCACATCGAGCCGCCCGAAGTGCCGGGCCGCCTGCGCCACGGCGGCGAAATCACCGGCGCGGTCGATCACGTCCAGCCGCAGCGGCACGAACGTGTCCGGATACTTGGTGATCAGATCCTCCACCGTCGCCAGGTCCCGGCCACCCGGTCGCCCCGCTCCGGCGCCGCGAGCGCCCACTCCGAACTCTCCGGACCCGCGCCGACCACGCTGGAGCACACTCCAAGCAACCCGCGATGGCGGCGCGGCCGTGGCGAGCCGCAGCGGTAGTGGCAGGATCGGTAACCGTGAGTAGTGCTGATCCACAGGCGGAGACCGTCGTCGATCTGGATGCCGTGGCACACAACGTCCGGACGCTGCGCGAGTACGCGGGCGACGCCGCGGTCATGGCGGTGGTCAAGGCCGACGGATACAACCACGGCGCGGTGCGGATCGGCCGCGCGGCGCTGGCGGCCGGCGCGGCCGAACTCGGCGTCACCACCATCGCCGAGGCCCTGGCCCTGCGCGCCGCGGGCATCGATGCCCCGATTCTGAGCTGGCTCAACACCTCCGACGCCGACTACCCCGCCGCCGTCGCCGCCGATATCGAGATCGGCGTGTCCTCGGTGGCGCAGCTGCGCGCGGTCGAGCGGGCCGCGCGCAGCACCGGCCGGACCGCCACGGTGACCCTCAAGGTGGACACCGGCCTGAACCGCAACGGCATCCCCGAAACCGAATACCCGAAAGTCCTGACCCTGCTGCGAGAACTGGTCGCCGAGCAGTCGGTCCGGTTCCGCGCCATGTTCTCCCACCTCGCCCGCGCCGACGAGCCCCGGCATCCGGCGATCGACGTGCAACGCGACCGCTTCATGGACGCCATCGCCCTCGCCAAGGACCACGGCCTGCAACCCGACCTGGTGCACCTGGCCAACTCCGCCGCGGCGCTCACCCGCCCCGACCTCGCCTTCGACATGATCCGCCCCGGCATCGCGGTCTACGGCCTGTCACCCGTCCCCGAGCTCTCCGATTTCGGCCTGCGCCCCGCGATGACCTTCCGGGCGCGGGTGGCGCTGGTCAAGCCGGTCGCCGCGGGAGAGGGCGTCTCCTACGGGCACGAATGGGTCGCCCCGCGCGACACCACCGTCGCCCTCGTCCCGGTCGGGTACGCCGACGGTGTGCCGCGATCGCTGGGCGGCCGCATCGGGATCCGCCTCGGCGAGCGGGACTACCCCGCCGTCGGCCGGGTGTGCATGGATCAGCTGATGGTCGACCTGGGTGACAATCCCGACGGGGTGCGGGAGGGCGACCCGGCGGTCCTGTTCGGCGGCGCGCCCGGCGATCCGCACCCCCAGCGGTGGGCCGACCTGCTCGGAACCATCCACTACGAGATCGTCTGTTTCCCCCGCGGTCGAGTCGTGCGACGCTATGTGGGCGATCCACGACGGCCAAGGGGTGCGCTATGAATTGCGAACGGCGGCAGGGGCTTCGATCGGCGGCGTGGCGCGGCGGCATGGCCACCGCCGGTGTGCTGGGCGCGCTCGCCGGGGCACACGCGTTGCGCCGCATCGGCGCCGCGGTGCGCTGGCCCGCCCGGCGCGACGATCTCCGCGACGAGGACTTCACGCTGCTCGAGCGCGACCGGGCGGTGACGGTCGTCGCCGACGACGGCGTCGAGCTGTCGGTGCGCGTCACCGGTGCCGAAGACGCCTCGGTCACAGTCGTTTTCGTGCACGGCTTCTGTAACAGCATGGAGTCGTTCCACTTTCAGCGCCGCGACCTCGAAAAGCTGTGGGGCCCCGGCGTTCGCATGGTGTTCTACGACCTGCGCGGCCACGGCCGCTCCGGCGCGCCCGACACCGACAGCTGCACCGTGCCGCAGCTGGGCCGCGATCTGGCCGCGGTGATCGCCCAGTGCGCGCCGACCGGTCGGCTGATGCTGGTCGGCCACTCCATGGGCGGCATGTCGATCCTGGCGGCGGCCGCGCAGTTCCGCGCGCTGTTCGAGACCCGGGTGGCGGCGCTGGCGCTGCTGTCGACGGCCGCGGCGGAGGTGTCCGAGGCGGGAGTGGCGCAGCTGCTGCGCAATCCGGCGCTCGACGGGTTCCGGGTGGCCGTGCACGCCGCCCCGGCGCTGGTTCAGGTCGGTCGCGTCGCCGCCCGCCAGGTGATCACGCCGATCCTGCACGTCAGCTCCTTCCACGGCGACGTGAGCCCGACGCTGTCCCGCTTCACCACGACCATGATCGACCGCACCCCGGTCGCCACCATCGTGAAATTCCTGAAAGCCCTGGAGCTGCACGACGAATCGGCCGCGCTGCCCACCCTCGCGCCGATCCCGGCGCTGGTGCTCGGCGGCGTGCACGATCTGGTCATCCCGTTCCGCAACTCCCGGGCGCTGGCGCGGCAACTGCCCGACGCCGATCTGGTGCGGGTCACCGACGCCGCGCACATGGTCCACCTGCAGTACCCGGAACTGGTCAATGCCGCGCTGGATCGCCTGTTCGCCCGCGGCGGGCTGGCCGGGGCCGGGCAGCGCCGAAGCAAGGAGGCCGCCCGTGGCTGAGCGGCGCGTGCTCCCGACGGTCGAGGACACCGAGGCCCTGGGCCGCGAGCTGGCCGCCGAACTGCGCGCCGGGGACCTGGTGGTGCTCGACGGTCCGCTCGGCGCGGGCAAGACGGCGCTGACCCGCGGCATCGGGGCCGGTCTCGGGGTCGAGGGGCGGGTGAGCTCGCCGACGTTCGTCATCGCCCGGCAGCATCGCGCCGGAACCCATCCGGGCGCGATCGCGATGGTGCATGTCGACGCCTACCGCCTCGGCGGCGACCTCGACGAACTGGATGCGCTCGATCTCGACACCGATCTGGCCGACGCGGTCGTGGTCGTCGAATGGGGCCTGGGCGTGGTCGAGCATCTGACCGATCGCCACCTGCGCGTGCTGCTGCGCCGCGAGCCCGAATCCGATGTCCGCACCGCCACCTGGGAATGGGTCGGCCCGACCTGATTTCGGGTCCCGGCACTCGGGGTGCGGCGTGTGACGGTTCCCACTCGGAGCGCGGGCGAGAATCGATCGGGCGAATGTGGCGCTTCGCACTCGACGCCCCCGACTCGACCGAAACCACTGCCTTGCCGACGAATACGCGGGAAGAACCCGTTGCCGATAGGTTGCCGAGCACGCAATATGCGACGTCGGCGGGGTGGCGGCGGTGCCGTCCCGCAGGTGACCAACCGGTATCGTTGACCTAATCATGCTTGTACTCGCTGTCGACACCGCGACGCCCGCCGTTACAGCAGGGCTGGTGGATCTGGAGCAGGCCGACCCGAAGCCGCAGGTCCACACCCTCGCGTCCCGCGTGACCGTGGATGCGCGCGCCCACAACGAGGTGCTCACCCCGCAGATTCTGGCTTGCCTGGAGACTGCGGGCCGGGCGCGCGGCGAACTCGATGCGGTCGTCGTCGGCATCGGGCCCGGCCCGTTCACCGGGCTGCGGGTCGGCATGGCGACCGCCGCCGCGTTCGGCGACGCGCTCGGCATCCCGGTGTACGGGGTGTGCAGCCTGGACGCGATCGCCGCCGACGCCTGGCGCGAGATCGACGACGCGCGGGCCGAACTGCTCGTCGTCACCGACGCCCGCCGCCGCGAGGTGTACTGGGCCCGCTACCGCAAGTCCGGCCGCATCGACGGTCCGCAGGTGTGCCGCCCCGGCGATCTGGAGTCCGGCGACGCCACCGCCATCGCCGGATCCGCCTCGCACGTCGACTTTTTCGATCTGCCGGTGCTGCCGGTGGAGACCCCGTCCCCGGCCGGTCTGGTGTCCTGCGCCGCCGCCGAATTGCTGGTCCAGGCCACCCCGGAGCCGCTGGCGCCGCTGTATCTGCGCCGCCCCGACGCGGTCGAACGCAGCTATCAGGCGGTGCGATGACCACGCACACCCCGCCGGCCATCCGCATCGAGCCGATGGGCCCGGCCGATATCGCGCGCTGTGTGGAGCTCGAGACCGTGCTGTTCCCCGAGGACGATCCGTGGCCCGAGGTCGCGTTCAACTCGGAGCTGGCCGGGACGCACAACCGCTACCTGGTGGCCCGCGACGAGGCCGGGCGCATGCTCGGCTACGCCGGTATCGCGCTGCTCGGCACGCTGGAACATCCGGAGGCCGAGGTGCATACGATCGGCGTCGATCCGGAATGCCATCGCGGGGGCATCGGCACGCTGCTGCTGCGGGCGCTGCTGTCGGAGGCCGGTCGGCGCGGTGGGCCGGTGTTCCTGGAGGTCCGCACCGACAATGCGGCGGCGATCGCGCTGTATCAGAAGCACGGCTTCCACATCATCGGCCTGCGCAAGAACTACTACCAGCCCAGCGGCGCCGACGCGTTCACCATGCGGCGGCCCGCGATGACCGGATTCCCCGGCCCGGCCGCGGGCATCTCGCAGGATTCAGAGGTCGTGTCATGATCGTCATGGGCATCGAAAGCTCGTGTGACGAAACCGGAGTCGGCATCGTGCGCTGGCGCGACGACGGCACCTGCGAGCTGCTCGCCGACGAGGTCGCCTCGAGCGTCGACCAGCACGCGCGCTTCGGCGGTGTGGTGCCGGAGATCGCCTCGCGGGCGCATCTGGAGGCGATCGTGCCGGCCATGCGCCGGGCGCTGTCCGCGGCCGGGGTGGCGCGGCCGGACGCGCTCGCGGTCACCATCGGTCCCGGCCTCGCCGGTGCGCTGCTGGTCGGTGTGGCGGCCGCGAAAGGCTATGCGGCGGCGTGGGACATCCCGCTGTTCGCGCTGAATCACCTGGGCGGGCACGTCGCCGTCGACACGCTCGAACACGGGCCCATGCCGCCCTGCGTGGCGCTGCTGGTGTCCGGCGGGCACACCCATCTGCTGCACGTCACCGATCTCGCCGACCCGATCGTGGAACTGGGCAGCACCGTCGACGATGCGGCGGGCGAGGCGTTCGACAAGGTGGCGCGCCTGCTCGATCTGGGCTTCCCCGGCGGCCCCGCGCTGGATGCCGCTGCGGCGCACGGCGACCCGCGCGCCATCCCGTTCCCGCGCGGCATGACCGGTCCGCGCGACGCGCGCTACGACTTCTCCTTCTCGGGCCTGAAGACCGCGGTGGCCCGCTACGTGGAGGCGGCCCAGCGCACCGGCGCCGAGCTGCCGATCCCGGATATCGCCGCCTCGTTCCAGGAGTCGGTCGCCGACGTACTGACCATGAAGGCGGTGCGCGCCGCCCAGGACGTCGGGGTGGACACCCTGGTCCTCGGCGGCGGCGCGACCGCCAACTCCCGAATCCGCTCGATGGCGCAAGACCGCTGCGCCGCAGCCGGTCTGACCCTGCGCGTCCCCAAGCCCCGCCTGTGCACCGACAACGGCGTCATGATCGCCACCCTCGGCGCCCACGTCATAGCCGGCGGCGCCAAGCCCTCCAACCTCACCGTAGCCACCGACCCCGCCCTCCCGGTCTCCACCAGCCAACTCCGCTAACCCCCACCTGTAACCCCTGAACTCCCACCCTGTCGCCCCATCCGCGGTCGACACCTGGGCTCGTTCGTGGTCGGGCCGCTGGTCCGCCCGAGGCTTGGCGTGGTCGGTGCGTTGGCTTGCGGGGTTGGGGGCGTGGTCAGTCTGGGGGCTCGATCGTTGGGCCTCCGGCGGAGCCGGAATTCGAGCGGGGGAGTAGCTTGCTCGGGTTTGGGCTGGGGGTGGAGGTGGGGTTGGGGCTGGGGGTCGAGTTCGGGTTTGGGCCGGGGTCGTGGGGGTCGGGGGTCGGCTGGGGGGCGACGGTGGAGGTGCCGCCCAGGAGGGGGCCGAGGAGGTGGGGGAGGTCGGGGAGCGGGATTTGGGGCAGGCCCGGGTCGGGGCGCAGGGGCAGGCCGCTGGTGGCGGGTGGGGGTGCGGGGGTGGTCGTTGTGGGTGCCGGGCTGGGGGCGGGGGCGACGGGGACCGTGCTCAGTGGGCCGCGGGTGGTGCCGCGGGGCTGACCGGCGGTGGTGGCGGAGGATCCGGCGGGCGCGGAGGTCGGCGCGGGCGTGAGCTGCGCGGTATTGGTGGTGCCGACCGGGCTCACATCGTGATTGACCACGGGCGCCAGCTCCTTGATGCCGTAGCCGACCACCAGCCCCAGCACCACGACCGCACCGGCCAGGGTGCCGACGAGCTTGGTGAAGGTACCGGCCGGCGCGTCGGTGCCGAGGCTGATGACCGGGAAGGCGGACGGCTGCGCCGAATCGGCCACCAGCGCAGCGCCTTTCGCGGTGGCGACCTCCGGCTCGGACACGGTGGACACCGGCACGTCGAGCAGATGGTCCAGCGCGGAGACGACGACCGGCATGTTCGCGCCGCCGCCGATCACCATGACCGCCTCGGGCTGCCGCGGCGCCCGGGCGAAGACCGCGGAGGCGAAGACGGCGGCCTCGCGCATCAGGTCGGCGACCAGTTCCTCGAAGTCGGCGCGGGTGAGCTTGAGCGGCTGCCCGGCGACGTGGTCGATGGTCACGGCCGGGGCGACGGACAGGTGCTCCTTGGCGGCGCGACTGCGGTTGATGAGCATGCCGCGATTGGGCCGGGTGCCGCGGCGCGCGAAGTGACAGTCGAGCAGGTGGTGGTAGATCAGCTCGTCGACGGCGGTGCCGCTGATGGCGCTGGTGCGCTCGGAGCGCAGCACGGTGTCGTCGGCCAGGTCGGCCACGGTGACGGTGGTGCCGGACGCGCCGAAGTCGACGATGGCGACCGTCCGGTACCGGTCGAGCAGGCCGGTATGGCGCAGGAAGGTCAGCGCGGCAGTGCTTTCCGGGATGAGCTGCACATCGCGCCGCTGGCGACCGATGGCCGCGCGAATGGCCACGGCCTGCTCGCGGTCGCGGTAGGCGACGGCGATGGACCCCGGTGGCCCGGACGACGTCTCGGTCCGGGTGACGGGGAGGCCCGCGGCGTGCGCGCCGAGCGGATGCACGAAGTCGCGGGGCATCTGCGTGGTCATCAGCTCGATGGACGACGCCACCAGGTCGCCGAGGTCCGAATGCGCGACGTCGGCCGACACCACCCGGTAGTCGAAACTCTGGGCGCCGTTCGGCGCGGTGGCGACGAGCGCCGAGCACACCACTTCGGTCCCGGCGGAGATGCCGAGGGATGTTCGCATGTTCACCTCCCTTCGAGCGGATGGTCACGGTGTCTTCGACCATCTCGAACGGACAACACGGGCCGTCGCGTGGATGACGACCGGCCCGAGCACCGGACGATCACTTACGGTCTTGCTCTCGTCTCAGGCGGGCGCGAGGGTGTCGCGCCATGGGTGAAGCGGTGGTGCAGCATTCCACGAATCGTGTGACGAGATAGCGGCCGACGCGGTGTCGGGTGGCGGCAACATCACGGAGCCGTCGTCCATAGTGTCACAATCCGTTATCCGAACGTTACAGTTTTTCGGGATCAAATGCCAAGGCATCGGGCGTGTCGCAATCGCGGTGCCGCGGAACCTGTTTCACCCTGCCGTACCTGGACGATCGACTCGTATGCTGGTGGCACTACCCGCCCTTGAGCGCTGGCACTCGCCTGTATAGAGTGCTAGTTGGCACTGGATGTGCAGGTGCCAGCGTGACTACTGAGCAGGGTTCCGGCACCCGCGACGACGGGGCAATGCCCAGGAGTCAGCACAGTGACCGAAACCGTGAGTCCGGGGAACCGCCCCGGACGACCGAATCCCCTGAAAGTGGAGGGCTCAACGTGGCGAGCGTGAACATCAAGCCGCTCGAGGACAAGATCCTCGTCCAGGCCGGCGAGGCCGAGACGACGACCGCCTCCGGCCTGGTCATCCCCGACACGGCGAAGGAGAAGCCCCAGGAGGGCACTGTCATCGCCGTTGGTCCCGGCCGCATCACCGACTCGGGCGATCGCATCCCGGTGGACGTCAAGGAGGGCGACACCGTGATCTACAGCAAGTACGGCGGCACCGAGATCAAGTACAACGGCGAGGAGTACCTGATCCTGTCGGCGCGCGACGTCCTGGCGGTCGTCAACAAGTGATCGCGCCCGGCGCGGTCGTCCCGGCGCAGGCCGGGATCTCGCAATAAGGACGCACTGCCCCGGTGCCCGCACAGCGTGGGCGTCGGGGCAGTTGTCATTCGCCTCCCACGAGACACAGGACTTGTAACCCATGGCAAAGCAGATCGAGTTCGACGAGAAGGCTCGTCGGGCAATGGAACGCGGCGTCGACAAGCTCGCCGACGCCGTCAAGGTCACGCTCGGCCCGCGCGGCCGGCACGTGGTGCTGGCCAAGGCGTTCGGTGGCCCCACGGTCACCAACGACGGCGTGACCATCGCGCGTGACATCGACCTCGAGGATCCCTTCGAGAACCTGGGCGCGCAGCTGGTCAAGAGCGTCGCCACCAAGACCAACGACGTCGCCGGCGACGGCACCACCACGGCCACCGTGCTCGCGCAGGCGATGATCAAGGTCGGCCTGAAGAACCTCGCCGCCGGCGCCAACCCGATGGCCCTGGGCGCGGGCATGAGCCAGGCCGCGGACGTGGTCTCCGAGGCGCTGCTGGCCTCCGCGAAGCCGGTCTCCGGCGCGCAGGCCATCGCGCAGGTCGCCACCGTCTCCTCGCGCGACGAGGAGATCGGCGAGATGGTCGGCAAGGCGCTGACCACCGTCGGCAAGGACGGCGTGGTCACCGTGGAGGAGTCCTCCACGCTGAGCACCGAGCTGGTCGTCACCGAGGGCGTGCAGTTCGACAAGGGCTACCTGTCGGGCTACTTTGTCACCGATGCCGACAAGCAGGAGGCGGTGCTCGAGGACGCCCTGGTGCTGCTGCACCGGGAGAAGATCAGCTCGCTGCCGGATTTCCTGCCGCTGCTGGAGAAGATCGCCGAGTCCGGCAAGCCGGTGCTGCTGGTCGCCGAGGACGTCGAGGGCGAGGCGCTGTCCACCCTGGTGGTCAACGCGATTCGCAAGACGCTCAAGATCGTCGCGGTCAAGGCGCCGTACTTCGGTGACCGCCGCAAGGCGTTCCTGGACGACCTGGCCGTGGTCACCGGCGGCACCGTGATCAACCCGGATCTGGGCATCAGCCTGCGTGACGCCGGCCTGGACCTGCTGGGCAAGGCCCGCCGCGTGGTCGTCACCAAGGACGACACCACGATCGTCGAGGGCGCCGGCGCCCAGGCCGACATCGACGGGCGCATCGCGCAGCTGCGCGCCGAGATCGAGGCCACCGACTCCGACTGGGACCGCGAGAAGCTGGAGGAGCGGCTGGCCAAGCTGTCCGGCGGCGTCGCGGTGATCAAGGTCGGCGCGGCCACCGAGACCGCGCTCAAGGAGCGCAAGTACCGGGTCGAGGACGCGGTCAGCGCGGCCAAGGCGGCGGTCGAGGAGGGCATCGTGCCCGGCGGCGGCACCGCGCTGGTGCAGGCCGCGACCAAGCTGGTCGAGCTGCGCGAGTCGCTGACCGGTGACCGCGCGATCGGCGTCGAGGTGGTGCGCCAGGCCCTGCAGGCGCCGCTGTACTGGATCGCGACCAACGCCGGTGTCGACGGCGCGGTCGTGGTCAGCAAGGTCACCGACGGCAAGGACGGCTTCAACGCCGCCACCCTGACCTACGGCGACCTGGTCACCGACGGCGTGGTGGATCCGGTCAAGGTGACCCGTTCGGCGGTGCTGAACGCCACCTCGGTGGCGCGCATGGTGTTGACCACCGAGAGCGCCGTGGTCGACAAGCCGGCCGAGGAGGAGCACAACGAGCACCACGGGCACGCGCACTGACCCCTGGTGAACGGCGATCGGGCCGTTCGCATTCCGGCTCCGGAATGCGAACGGCCCGATTCTTCTGTCTCGATCGAGGCTCGGGGGCGGGCTCAGCGGCCGCCGGGGCAGTGGTGCGGATCGGGGGCCGCGACCTCGGCCAGCAGGCGCTCCCGGAGCGATTCGGGCGGCTGTACCGCCGCCGCGGCGGCGACGGCGACGAGCGTCTCCCTGGTGGATTGCACTTCACGTTCGAAGTCCACGCGCAGGATTTCGTCGCCGCTGCCTAGCAGCTCGCACACCGCGCGCCGGTCTTCGTCGCCGATCGATCCGAGCGCGACCGCATGCGCGAGATCGATCTGGCTGTCGTTCATCTCAGGTCACTCCCAAACTCTTCTTGAGTCGTGTCAGCCCATCGCGGATACGGGACTTAACAGTCGGTAACCCTACGCCGAGATGGGCCGCCACCTCCGCGTAGGTCCGCCCGCCGAAGTAGGCGAGCGTGATCGCCTCGCGCTGGGTGTCCGTCAGTGTCGCCATGCCGTCGAGCACCGCCTGCTGTTCGAGTCGCCTGCCCACCTCTTCGGTGACTTCGTCGAATTCGTTACCGAGAGTGCTTGCGCCGTAGGCGACCTCGCGCTGGGCGTGGGCCTGCTCGGCGCGGACGCGGTCGACCGCCCGGCGATGCGCGAGGGTCATCAGCCAGGTGACCGCGGAGCCCTTGGCCGGATCGAAGTTGGCCGCGGTACGCCAGATCTGGAGATAGACCTCCTGGGTCGTCTCCTCCGCGTACCCGGGGTCGTGTAGGACACGCAGCACCAAGCCGAACACCCGCGCGCACGTGCGGTCGTACAGCTCGGCGAATGCCGCATGGTCGCAGCGGCCGCAGCGTTCGAGAAGCACGGCCAGCTCGATGCTTTCGGAGACGCGTGCCGTCACCGCAGAGTCCACACCGGAGGTGGTGTCCACCCGCCCGTCCCTGGCTTTCTGGAACGAGTCGCCCTCTGCGGCCGGGGGCCGCGTTGTCACAACGCTCCATTCTGTGTCATCGGCCACTACGGTAGCGCGCGGGCTATAACCTCCTCTCGGGCGGGGTGCCGAACAAAACCGCCTGTGGCCCAGCGGTTTCGAGTCGCTTCCCCGACACACCGAGGAGTGCTTGACGGACACGCCGTGACACGCCGGTACCGCTCGCGAAACGCTGAGGCGACAGGTGGTGGTCATTTCGCAGCAGGCAGATCGGCGGTGGCCGAGGGAGCCTGCGCGCCTGCATCGATATGCCTCGGCCGTAGTTGTGGGTGGCCGAGTATTTGCTGCTAGGGATTCGACGCACCCGGCCGTCTGGATGGGCGAGGGATGGGAGGAATTTCGCGCCCCGCCGGATACCGAGGTCAGACGGTCACTCGGCGGCGATTGCGGCGGGCGTGCATCTCGCGCTCGGTTTCCGACATTCCGCCCCAGATGCCGTACGGCTCGCTGACCTCGAGCGCGTGACTGCGGCACTGCATGAGCACCGGGCACGACCGGCAGATTTCCTTCGCGCGCAGCTCACGCTGCGCCCGTGCGCGTCCCCGCTCCCCGTCGGGATGGAAGAACACGGAGGAATCCACTCCGCGGCAGGAACCGCGCATCTGCCAGTCCCAGACGTCGGCGTTCGGGCCAGGGAGGTGGGTGGGCATGGGCATGGTGAACTCCTCGTGGTGCGAGCTCGTCGGCGTTGTCGAGCGGTGCTTGTCAGCAGCGGTCTGTCCGGAGACCGGACGGGCGCGGCCGGATGAGACCCCGCCGAGTTCGGGCTCGGACCTGTCACCGGTGTCCCGGCGATCGCAGTTCGTGGTCGCCGCAATTTCGCGCGGCGCCGACGACGACGTTGCAGTACGTTAGGACGCATGGCGAAAAGGAGTCAATAGTTTGTCCGGCGGCGATTTCAATTCCGGCGAATCTCAGATTTAACCTTCGCGCTATTTACTTTCGGGCCCACCCTGGTGATACTGATCGGTTGGCCAGGTCTGCCGTGGTTGTGGCAGGTCTTGTGACGGTGCATAATCGGGCAGGTCATGCGGTATTTCTTCGAAAAGATCCGGTAGTCGACCCGGCGTCGGTCCCGGGTGTGGTATGTGGCCGATCGGGCCGCCGAAGCGAAACATCCGCGTCGCAGATGGCCGTGCCGAGGCGACCAGGTTAATTGTCCGAAAAGCATACGAATTCCTTACGCACGTGCTGAGCGATAGCCGGTCACAGTTTTACGAGATGGAAACACCTGAGCGGCATTCTTCACGCTGAGCGGTTGCCCGCTGTTCGGGTCACCGGGGCCGCGCGGCGAGCGGGACCGCGCTGGATAGGGTGCGGCGGTGAACGAGTTCGCACTGCCCGCCGACCTGCGGCCTAGTCCGGGAAACACGCTGTTCGCCGCGGCCGCCTTCGGTGCCCGCCCCGCTCTCCCGGCCGCCGGATTGCCCACCGCCGGGACCGCCGCCGAATCCTGGCTGCGCGCGGTCGTACTCGGTGGCCAGGGCCGTTACGCCGCCGCCCGCGCCGAACTCCGGCGCACCCCGCGGCTCGGCGCCGACCCGGCACTGCGCTCGCTGGCGCTCAGCACCGAGGCCTCGCTGCTGCGGCAACTCGGCTGGCACGCCCGCGCCGCCGCGCTCGACGGACGGGCCTTGGCGCAGGTCGCGGCGGGGGAGCCGACCGGGTCACCCGCCCGCGACATCGCGATTTGCGACGCGTTGACCGGACTGGCCGCCGACGCCCTCGGCACCGCCCGCCCCGCCCTGGCGGCAGGATTGCTTGATCGTTGCCAGACTCCTCTGGAACGGCTGTGTGAAGCGGTGAGGACGCCTGACATCGGCGTGTCGGCTCCCGATCCCGCGTGGCGGCCGCGGCTGCGTCGGCACTGGGTCGCGGCCGAGACGGCACTGTCCGCTCCGGACACCGGGCTGATCTCCCCGCCCACCCCGGAACCGTGCCCGCACCCCGCGCTGGCGCACGCGGAGCTGGCGCTGGCGCTCGCCGAGGCCGGTCCCTCGGTCCGGCACCGCGTCAAATCCCGGCTCCTCGTCGCCGCCGCGGCCGCCGCGGCGGGCGATCTCGATCGATCCCGGGAGCTGGCCGCCCTCGTCGCCGAGCAGTGCCGCGCCCACGGCCTGCTCCCGCTGCAATGGGCCTGCGCCATGCTCCGGAGCGGGGTATCGGCCGGGCCCGCGGCCGCGGCGGCCGCCGCCGAAGCGGCCGCGTGCGCCCGCGCTCTGGCAGGTCACGGCGGTCTATTGCGTTCGGACGCCGGGGTTCTCACCGAGTTGTGATCCCCCGTGTTGCTCGTACCGGGGATTGAAGCGGCTATTGTTGGACCCGTTCCGCCCGACCGGCGGAAGCACTGGTCACGAACCGACCGTGCCACTTGTAACGCCAGGAATATCTCTGACGATGACGCACTCGGGCGAGGAGTTGGACGCCGCCGTCGCTGCTGCAGCGCAAGGCGATCGTTCGGCTTTAGCCCAGGTACTGGAAAACATCCGCCCGTTGGTGGTGCGTTACTGCCGCGCGCGGATCGGCGCTGCGGAGCGTGGGCAGCTCTCCGCGGACGACGTTGCGCAGGAGGTATGTCTGGCCGTGATGACCGCCCTCCCCCGATACCAAGATCAGGGGCGGCCCTTCATGGCCTTCGTCTACGGAATCGCTTCGCACAAGGTCGCCGACGCCCATCGTAACGCCGCCCGTAACAAGGCGGATGCGATGGCCGAAGTACCAGATGTCATATCCACCGACCAGGGGCCGGAGCAGCGAGCTCTCGAATCCGAAGCCAGCCGACAGATGAACAGCCTGCTGGCCACACTTCCGGAGAAGCATCGAGAGATCCTGATCCTGCGTTTGGTCATGGGTCTGTCAGCAGAAGAAACAGCTGTTGCCGTGGGCAGTACGGCAGGGGCTATCCGAGTGGCCCAGCATCGGGCGCTCGCGAAACTGAAGTCACAAGTGGCGAGGGCAGGTGAAATGTATGGCTAGGGATGGCGAGCGCGGTCGGGGCGACTGGAAAGCGCGGCTTGGATCGCAGGACAGCGATCCCTACGCCGAGGCATCCGGTGATTCCGGACCGGTCGATATCGCCGCGGTCCGCCGCGACGATGCGCTCATCGACGCCATCGCCGGCGACGGACCCGTAGCGACGGACAGTCCCGAGGAGTTCCAGCTCGCGAGTCTGCTCGCGGACTGGCGGGCCGACATCGTCGAGGCGCCGTTGCCGGCCGGACCGGATCTGGATGCCATTGTCGCGGCGGTCAATCAGGAAATCGGCGCGCGGCAGGCGAGGGTTGCCGTAGGCAGAAGAGGCGGGCTGCGACTGGTCCGTCCGCTCATGGGTGCGGCGGCGGCGCTGGCCGTCATCATCGGCGGTATGACGGCGTTCTCCTACAGCGCCCAGCCGGGCGATCCGTTATGGCGGGTCAAGGAGGTCGTGTTCAGCCAGCAGGCGCAGACCACCATCGCCCAGAACGCCGAGACCAATCTGAACAAGGCGGACGACGCCATCAAGTCCGGTAATCCGGAGCGGGCCAAGACCCTGCTGCAGAGCGTCCAGTCCAACGCCACCCAGCTCGACGATTCCTCGCGCAAGAACCAGCTCGAGTCCAAGTGGAACGACCTGCTGGCGAAGTTACCGCCGGCGATCGCCGCCTCCCTGCTGCCGACTCCCGCGAACGGGACCGAACCCACCACCGTTCCGAGTTCGGTGACGCCGACCGCGCAGCCCACGGGCAGCGGCAATCCCAGCACCGACGGTTCCCAGCCCACTTCGACGGGCGAGCCCACGAGCGGTGGTGGGTCCGGTACCGAGCCGAGCAATGTGCCGCCGACCCACTCGCAGCCGCCGACCACTCCGCCCACCGCGGAACCGCCCACCTCGGCGCCCCACGAACCCACCGGCGCGCCGACCACGGTCGGTTCGCCGGAGGGCGGTTCGGCTCCGGGGGAGAAGCCGGGCAACCCCGGTCGAATCGGGCCTCCCGCACATCGATCCGTGGTGCCGACGACCCCGGAGTCGCTGCCCGAAGGCGCTCGGTAGACGGCTGCGGGTGCGTCCGCAGCCGGATCGGCCTCGGCGACAACGAGACACAACAGAAGATGGTTAGGTAACGAAGACCGATCGCCGACCCGGCGGTCGGCTTTTTCGTGTCAGGCGTCGAAACCGTCGAACCCGTCGCCGTGCAGCGCCTCGTTCATCGATGCGTCGGCGTACCCGCGGCAGTAGTCCCACGTGACATAGGCTTCCGGCGTCGGGTCGTAGGCGGGTTCGTGCGGGCGCACCGTGCCGTCCACCAGAAGCTGGAGCAGGTTGGCGCGCAACATATCCCAATCGTGATAGTGATCCTGCCGGCAGTCCTCGCAGCTGACCACCAGACCGCGGATACCACGGTGGGCCAACAGGGCCTCGTAGACGGCGAGGTCGGCGAGATCCTCTTCGACCGCTAGGCGCTCGTGAGGATCCAGCGGCTCCCCCGGCTCGATGGCATCGAGCGCGGCCGACGGGTCGGAGGGGTCTCCGGCGAATGGATCCGGCGGCAGGCCAGGTGGTAGATGGTCACGCACGTTTCCACGGTACGCAGAACAGGGGGGCCTGCGCCAGCGCTGTGCCAAATTTGCCGCGCTGTGTTGTATTTGCTCTGTCTGTTTGCCGCTCCTCCGTCGCGGCAGGTTTGCGGCCCATGGGGGGCTCGTCGTTTCGGGGCCGCTGCTTGCTCCTTCGTCGCTTACGCAGCGGCCCCGAAACGACGAGCCGGGCCGCAAACCGGACGGGTTGGTAGGGCGGGCATGTTCGGCCCACTGCCTCGACGTACAGCCAGGCGATTCGGATTCAAGATCGATTCTTGGGGTTGGGGGACAGACCGGTGTCGTAAAGCCGGGGTGACTGATCAGGTGGTGTGTGAGCGAAGTCGCTGACCGTGGGTCGCCGGGGAGCATTTGCTCAGGGTTGCCTATTGCCGGGCATGTCGGGGTGTGTCGGAGATAACTTATCCTCCCCGACGGGGCTCGCTCGCGGGGGGTTCGACCCACTCCCGTGGGTGTTCGATTTGCAGGGCCGATACGATAGACCAACGGGTGCCGGGTAATGATCTTCGGCTCCGCCAATCCGTTCAGACAAACGCGATCCGGGCCCGATCCCCGGAGCCGCTGCTTTCGAGGTCCAGGAGGGGTCGATCCGATGAGTAGTCCCGTGACGGACGAGCGCGCCGTCCGCCCTCGTACGGGTGGTGACGATCCGAACAAGATCGCTATGCTCGGCCTCACGTTCGACGACGTGCTGCTGCTGCCGGCGGCTTCGGACCTCATCCCCAGTTCGGTGGAGACCTCCAGCCGGCTGACCCGTGAGATCACGCTGCGCACACCGCTGGTCAGCTCGGCCATGGACACCGTCACCGAGGCCCGCATGGCCATCGCCATGGCCCGCGCCGGTGGCATGGGCGTGCTGCACCGCAATCTGGCCGCCGCCGATCAGGCCGCTCAGGTCGAGACCGTCAAGCGGTCCGAGGCCGGGATGGTGACCGATCCGGTCACCTGTCGCCCGAGCGACACGCTCGCCGAGGTCGACGCCATGTGCGCGCGGTTCCGCATCTCCGGTCTGCCCGTGGTGGACGAGACCGGCGCGCTGGTCGGCATCATCACCAACCGCGACATGCGGTTCGAGGTGGATCAGAACCGCCGCGTGGCCGACGTCATGACCAAGGCGCCGCTGATCACCGCGCAGGAGGGCGTCACCGCCGAGGCCGCGCTCGGCCTGCTGCGCCGCCACAAGGTGGAGAAGCTCCCGATCGTGGACGGCAACGGCCGACTGCGCGGGCTGATCACCGTCAAGGACTTCGTCAAGACCGATCAGTACCCCAACGCCACCAAGGACCGCGACGGCCGCCTGCTCGTCGGCGCGGCCGTCGGTGTCGGCGAGGACGCCTGGTCGCGTGCCATGGCCCTGTCCGATGCGGGCGTCGACGTGCTGATCGTCGATACCGCGCACGGCCATCAGGCGCAGGTGCTGCAGATGGTCAGCAAGGTCAAAGCCGAGGTGGGCGACCGCATCCAGATCGTCGGCGGCAACGTCGCCACCCGCGCGGGCGCCGCGGCGCTGGTCGAGGCGGGCGCGGACGCGGTCAAGGTGGGCGTGGGCCCCGGCTCCATCTGCACCACCCGCGTGGTCGCCGGTGTCGGCGCGCCGCAGATCACCGCGATCCTGGAGGCCGTCGCGGTGTGCGGGCCGGCCGGGGTGCCGGTGATCGCCGACGGCGGCGTGCAGTACTCCGGCGACGTCGCCAAGGCCATCGCGGCGGGCGCGTCCACGGTCATGCTCGGCTCGCTGCTGGCCGGCACCGCCGAGTCCCCGGGCGAGCTGATCCTGGTGGGCGGCAAGCAGTTCAAGAGCTACCGCGGCATGGGGTCGCTGGGCGCCATGCAGGGCCGCGGCCAGGGCAAGTCCTACTCCAAGGACCGCTACTTCCAGGACGACGTGCTCGCCGAGGACAAGCTGGTCCCGGAGGGCATCGAGGGCCGGGTGCCGTTCCGCGGCCCGGTCAAGCAGGTGATCCACCAGCTGGTCGGCGGCCTGCGCGCGGCCATGGGCTACACCGGCTCGCAGAGCATCGCCGACCTGCAGCAGGCACAGTTCGTCCAGATCACCGCCGCGGGCTTGAAAGAAAGCCACCCGCACGACATCACGATGACGGTGGAGGCCCCCAACTACACTGGCCGCGGCTAGTCCACCGGACGGCATCGTGCATGACTACCCCCGGTTGCGGGTAACCGAAAGTGCTCGCGCCGTCCGCCGGTAGCAATTCGGACAACGAGCAAGCCGAGCCGAGAACAGCGGCCACCCCCAAAAGACGCCCTGAACAGTACGGGCAGATGAACGCGGACGGCCGACGCAACCCGCACGGTTTGCGGCCGCCCCGTCGTTCCGGGTTCTGTTGCAATGCGACGAAGGAGCAAGCAACAGGACCCGGAACGACGGGGTCACGAGGCCGCAAACCCGCGACGCCGAAGGCGGCGCAATCAGATAAGGAGAAACCAGTGCGCGACATGGTCGAGATCGGCATGGGCCGAACCGCCCGGCGTACCTATGAGCTGGACGACGTCGACATCGTCCCGTCGCGGCGCACCCGCTCGTCCAAGCAGGTGTCGCTGTCCTGGCAGCTGGACGCCTATCGCTTCGACATCCCGCTGGTGACTCATCCGTCCGACGCGCTGGTCTCGCCGGAGTTCGCCATCGAGCTGGGCCGCCTCGGCGGGCTCGGCGTCATCAACGGCGAGGGGCTGTGGGCCCGGCACGCCGACGTGGCCGCGCGCATCGACCAGCTGATCGAGGTCGCCGAGAAGGAGGGCACCGAGGCCGCGGTCGCGCTGCTGCAGCAGCTGCACGCCGCGCCGATGCAGCCCGATCTGCTGGCCGCCGCGGTGGCCCAGGTGCGGGCCGCCGGGGTGACGGTCGCGGTGCGGGTGAGCCCGCAGAACGCGCGCGCCCTCACGCCGGGCCTGGTGCAGGCCGGGGTCGACCTGCTGGTGGTGCACGGCACCATCATCTCCGCCGAGCACGTCGGCGGGGACGAGCCGCTCAACCTCAAGACCTTCATCGCGGAGCTGGACGTGCCGGTGGTGGCGGGCGGCGTCAGCGATCACCGCACCGCCCTGCACCTCATGCGCACCGGCGCGGCCGGTGTGATCGTCGGCTACGGCTCCACGCCGGGCGCCACCACCACCGGTGAGGTGCTCGGCATCGACGTGCCGATGGCGACCGCGATCGCCGACGCCGCCGCGGCGCGCCGCGACTACCTCGACGAAACCGGCGGCCGCTACGTGCATGTCATCGCCGACGGCGACATCGTGTCGTCCGGCCAGCTGGCCAAGGCCATCGCGTGCGGCGCCGATGCGGCCATGCTGAGCGTGCCGCTGACGCTGGCCCAGGAGGCGCCCGGGCGCGGCTGGTACTGGCCGACCGCGGCGGCGCATCCGTCGGTGCCGCGCGGCGCGCTGCTCAAGTTCGCCGACGAGGACGAGCGCCCGACCCTGCAGCAGCTGCTGTACGGGCCCTCCAGCGATCCCTGGGGCTCGGTGAATCTCGTTGGCGGCCTGCGCCGTTCGATGGCCAAGGCCGGGTACTGCGAGCTCAAGGAGTTCCAGAAGGTCGGCCTGAGCGTGCGCGCGTAGCGTCACGTCAGCTCCCGCGACACCACCCGGTCGCGGAGGAATTCGCGGATCGCGGCATTGACCTCGCCCGGGTGGGTCACGGTCACCGCCTGGCGGGCGCCCTCGATCTCGAGGAATCGCGAATTCGCCAGTCCGCGTGCCATTTCCAGCGCGTGCGCGCGGGCGATCCCGGCCCGGGTCGGATGGATGACCAGGGCGGGGCAGCCGATTTCGGGCAGCCGGTTCAGGATCGAGTCGCGGGCCAGCAGGCAGCCCGCGGCCACCTCCATGGCCTGCGGGTCGCGGGCCAGCCAGCGCGTGGTCCAGGCGATGCGCTGCCCGTCGTCGTCGCCGATCAGCCAGTGCGCCAGGTGTTCCGCGAGCGCGCGGCGGGTGCCGGGTTCGCGCCAGTGGTCCAGGAAGCGGCGCGAGTTCTCCAGTTCGTGCGGCGTGGGCGCGTGCGCCTCGGTGGCGATCAGGATCAGCGCGGCGACCCGCTCGGGGGCCAGCAGCGCGGTGCGCATGGCGCTGAAGCCGCCCTGCGAGGCGCCGCCGATGACGGCGCGTTCGACGCCGAGCTGGTCCAGCACGGTCAGCGCGTCGCGGGCGGCGGTCCAGTAGGTGAACGGCAGCCCCTCGTCGCGGGTCCGGCCGTGCCCGCGCGCATCCCACGCGACGATGCGGAACTCCGGTGCGAGCTCGTCGGCCTGGGCCGCGAACATCGTTCGGTCCATGAAGAATTCGTGCCCGAGTAACACCACCGGGCCGCTGCCGCCGCTGTCCTCGTAGTGGATCTCGGCATCGATCGCGCGGGCGAATGGCACGAGCACGAGGATAGCTGGGAAGTCCCGGCCGCACGGCCGGGTTGGGCGGTGACTTCGATTCCTGCGTGCCGAACTTTGTTGCAGCCCGGCTGCTGTGGGTTCGCTGGCGGCGGGCGTTGGGCCGCACCGATTTTCGTGTCGATCCGGAGTGGACCGTTCGGTCCGCAAAGGCGCGGCGAAAGGTCCGGCCGTGGCCGGTGTCGCTGTCCGGGTTCCCCGGGCACGAGGTGCGCATTTGCGCTCTTTAAACTGGGCGGGTGGCAGAAACCCAGCGACCTGTTCTCGTCGTCGACTTCGGAGCGCAATACGCGCAACTGATCGCGCGGCGGGTGCGCGAATCCAGCGTGTACTCCGAGGTGGTTCCGCACACCATGACCGTCGAGGAGATCGCCGAGCGGCAACCGCTGGCGGTGATCCTGTCCGGCGGCCCGGCGAGCGTCTACGCCGAGGGCGCCCCGCAGCTCGACGCGCGGCTGTTCGACCTGAACGTTCCCGTCTTCGGCATCTGCTACGGCTTCCAGGCGATGGCCCGGGCGCTGGGCGGCACCGTCGCCCACACCGGCACCCGCGAATACGGCCGCACCGAGCTCAATATCGACGGCGGCGTGCTGCACGGCGGCCTGCCGACCATCCAGCCGGTCTGGATGAGCCACGGCGACGCCGTCACCGACGCGCCCGAGGGTTTCGAGGTCACCGGCACCACCGCGGGCGCGCCCGTGGCGGCCTTCGAGGATCCCGCGCGGCGGCTGGCCGGTGTGCAGTACCACCCCGAGGTGCTGCACTCCCCGCACGGCCAGCAGGTGCTGAGCCGATTCCTGCACGACATCGCGGGCATCCCCGGCACCTGGACCCCGGCCAATATCGCCGAGGCGCTGGTGGCGCAGGTGCGCGAGCAGATCGGCGAGGGGAACGCCATCTGCGCGCTGTCGGGCGGCGTGGATTCCGCGGTGGCGGCGGCCTTGGTGCAGCGTGCCATCGGCGACCGGCTGACCTGTGTGTTCGTCGATCACGGCCTGCTGCGCGCGGGCGAGCGGGAGCAGGTGCAGCGCGATTTCGTCGCCGCGACCGGGGCCAAGCTGGTCACCGTCGACGCGGTCGACAAGTTTCTCGGTGAGCTGAAGGGCGTCACCGATCCGGAGGAGAAGCGCAAGATCATCGGCCGGGAGTTCATCCGGTCGTTCGAGGACGCGGTCTCCGGGATCGTCGGCGGGCAGCAGGACAAGTCCGTCGAATTCCTGGTGCAGGGCACCCTCTACCCGGACGTGGTGGAGTCCGGCGGCGGCACCGGCACCGCGAATATCAAGAGCCACCACAACGTCGGCGGCCTGCCGGAGGATTTGGAATTCCAGCTCGTCGAGCCGCTGCGCCTGCTGTTCAAGGACGAGGTGCGCGCGGTGGGCCGCGAGTTGGGGCTGCCGGAGGAAATCATTGCGCGCCAGCCGTTCCCGGGCCCGGGGCTGGCCATCCGCATCGTCGGCGAGGTCACCCGCGACCGGCTGGACACGCTGCGTCAGGCCGACGCCATCGCCCGCGAGGAGCTGACCGCGGCCGGACTGGACCGCCAGATCTGGCAGTGCCCGGTGGTGCTGCTGGCCGATGTGCGCAGCGTCGGCGTGCAGGGCGACGGCCGCACCTACGGCCACCCGATCGTGCTGCGCCCGGTGTCCAGCGAGGACGCCATGACCGCGGACTGGACCCGGCTGCCCTACGACGTGCTCGAGCGCATCTCCACGCGCGTCACCAACGAGGTGGCCGAGATCAACCGCGTAGTCCTGGATGTGACGAGCAAGCCGCCGGGCACCATCGAATGGGAGTGAGGACCCTCCGGACGAGGTCCTGAGTCGTCGGATTTCGCAACAGATTTCACTCGCCCGCAAGGACGATGTGGCATCGAGTGTCTCAGTGGTTCAGTGCGGCGTGTGAGGGTGGGCGCCCGGGAGATCACCGACAACTGTTGCGAGGTAGTTGATGATGAGGGATTCCAAGACGCCGAAAAGCCTGTGGGCCAAGCCGATTGCGGCGCTCGCCGCATTCGGGCTGGCCGTGCTCACCGCGATGTCGGTGCTGCTGGGCGGGTCGGCGGCCGCGGCCGGGCATGGTCCGGTGGCGGTTTCGGCAGGGGACGAGATTCGGCTCGCGGGCTGCTCGGTTCCCGGCCAGGCGTGGCAGACGCTGAAGCTGATCGATGCCGGGGAGTGGCCGCCGAACGACGGCTCCGGCACCAAGGGCGGCACCACCTGGGACGATCGTGAGGGCACCCTGCCGCGAACGGGCGCCAACGGCCCCATCCACTACAAGGAATGGGACGTCAACCGGAAGCAGCCGGGCCAGACGCGCGATGCGCAGCGCATCGTCACCGGCGACAACGGAACCGCCTATTACACCGGCGATCACTACGCCACCTTCTGCCAGATGCGCTGACCCTTCGCGATCCGCGCGGCAAAGAGCCCCTGTGCCCAGCCGATTCGGCTCGGACACAGGGGCTGTATGCGTATCCCGGCACGCTTTTGGCCGGGATCTAATTCTTGTTCTTACGCCTGCGGGGCGAGACCACCAGCGCGACGCCGACCACGATGGCGACCAGCACCACGATCCAACCCACCGGCACAATGCTGTGCTTGGGCCAGGAATCCGGGCCGATGAAGGCCCACACGCTCACCAGCACGGCCAGCACTCCGGCCAGCAGCAGCGAAAACGACGGTCCGCGACGGGTTTCGGGGTTGTCATTCATATTTCACCTCGGCATCTCCGGCGCGGACATGGACATTGAGCGTGAGCAGCCGACTGGTCGGCGGCCCGATGATGCCCTGCGGGCACCGCACATCACCCACCCGGCTGGTGCAGACGGCGTGCAGCCGCATCGAAGCGGGCACCAGGATCTTGGCCTCGCCCATGTCGACCGACACGTTCACGGTGTGATCCTCGGTGAGGTTCAGCTGCCGTAGATCCAGCATGAGCGAGCCCGCTTCCACCCGATAGGCCGGGCGCAGTTGCGCGACCGTGGTCGGGGTCGAGGTGCGATCGCCCATGGCATCGGTCTCGATGTTGATCGGGTTCGACAGCGAGGCCAGGATCACGAACCCGGCCAGCGGCGCCAGCAGCACCAGCAGTCCGTATCCGCGCCGCGCGAACGCACCGACGATCAGACCCAGCCCCACCACCAGCAGCGCGAGCGCGGCGATCCGGCCGGGGGTCATCCAGTGCACGCCCGAGGCGGCCACCGCGCCCGCGGCCGCCGCCGCGAGAACGGCCAGGCCGATCACCACCGGGGTGAGCCGGGAGCGCGGCCGCCGCGGCGGCGGCGCCTGCACCGCCACCGGCCGTTCCGGACCGGGCTCGGGCAGGTCCCAGGCCAGCGGGGCGACACCCAGCGGATCCCAGCCGGGCGGGGTCGGGCCGAAGCGGGCCGGGTCCGGAGCCGTCCGGGTCGGGGCCGGGCCGGGCGTCGAGGCGGGCGCCGCGGTCGAATTATCGGTCGGCGCCGAGGCTTTTCCCGGCACCACCGTGTCTCCGGCGGGGGCGTCCAGGGGTTCGGTGCGCAGGGCCTCGGTCGTGGCGTCGGTTCGCGGGTTCACCTCGGTGGGGGCTTCCCGGCGCAGCGCGACGGTATCGTCCTGCGCGGCGGCGTCTTTCGGCCGATCGGGCTCGTAGTGGTCGGGCAGTCTGGTGTAGGGCCCATAGGTCGCGCCCGCCCACGGCGAGCCGCCCGGGAAGACGGTGCCGGGGTAGCCGGTCGCGGCGATGTCGCCCTCGGCGAGTAGCGAATCGTATTCGGCGGCGGGCGGATTCGGCTGCCGCATGAACAGCAGCCACCAGCCCGCCAGCATGAGCGCGAAGCTGATCAGCCCGGAGCCGCCGAGGCCGATACCGAACGGGCCCGCGGTGCTGACGGCGATCGCGAGGGCCACGATCAGCACGATGGTCTTGGTCGGCGACTGCGTGCTGACGCCCTTGCCGAGCAGGCCCTCGGCCGGGGAGACCTGGTCGCCCGCGGTCGGCAGCAGCAGCCACGCCGCCAGGTACAGCACGATGCCCGCGCCGCCGAAGATGGTCGACACCACGAACGCGACCCGCACCAGGATGGGGTCCACGCCGAAGCGGCGCCCGAAACCGGCCGCCACGCCGGCGACCGGGCCCTGGTGGGGCAGCCGCACGGGGCGTGTCCGCCACAGATGTTGGAGCTGTTCGTTGAATCCGGTCCGGCCGGTGGCGCCGGCCCAGCCGTTCGGTCTGGTCATGGTCTCCATGGTGGCCGCCGACGGCGCCCGGTCGCATCCGGGGGAACCCTGATTCACCGCCTGAATTCACCGGGGTGCCGCCTGCGACCAGGGCCGGAATGGGGGTGTTCCCGGATGGTCGGTGTCGAGGGGGCGTGCAAGTATCGAAGGCATGTATCCGTCCATGCCCGCGTTCGATGCGCGCGGTGTCGAGCCCGCACCGCCGATACCGCGTCTGATGCGCCGCTCCGGCGGGCGGGTCGTGGGCGGTGTCGCGGGCGGTATCGCCGACCACCTGGGGATGGACGTCTTCAAGGTGCGGATGGCGTTCGTGCTGCTGTCCGGGCTCATGGGCGCGGGCCTCGTCGCCTACGGAATGCTGTGGATCTTCACCTCCGCCGGTGCGGACGGGCCGCCGCCGACGGCCACCGAGCGGCGGCAGTCGGTCGGGCTGGTGCTGCTGGGGCTGGCGCTGTCGGTCTCGCTGACCTGGTTGTTCAGCGGGACGTCGGCCAAGGTGGTCGGGCCCATCATCGTGGTCGCGGTCGGCGCGGCGCTGGTGTGGCGCGAATTCGACGCGGAGGGGCCGCGCTCGATTCTCGGCCTGCCCGCGCGGCCGGGCGTGCTCACCTGGACGCGCATCCTGGCCGGGGTCACCCTGATCGTGGTCGGGCTGGGCGTGGTGGTGCTGGCCCGCATCAATCTGAGCTCGCTGGGGTCGGCGCTGGTCGCGGTCGCGGTGACGCTGATCGGCGTCGGGCTGCTGACGGTGCCGCTGTGGCTGCGCATGATGCGGGCGCTCAATGCCGAACGCGCCGCCCGCATCCGCAACGAGGAGCGCGAGGAGATCGCCTCCCACCTGCACGACTCGGTGCTGCAGACGCTGGCGCTGATCCAGCGCCAGGCCGACGACCCGCAGGAGGTGATGCGGCTGGCCCGCAGCCAGGAGCGGGAACTGCGCAAGTGGCTGTTCGAGGACACCATGCCGGCGCAGTCGAGCCTGGCCGCCGCCCTGCGCACCATCGCGGGCGAGGTGGAGGACCAGCACGGCATGCAGGTGACGCCGGTGACCGTCGGCGACGTGTCGATGGACCCGGGCGACACCGGATTCGGCCTGCCCAAGGAGCATTTCACCGCCGTGCTCGGCGCCACCCGGGAGGCGCTGGTCAATGCCGCCAAGCATGCCGGGGTGCCGACCGTCGATCTGTACGCCGAGGTCGAGCCGCATCAGGTGAGCATCTTCGTGCGCGACCGCGGCGCCGGGTTCGATCCCACCACCGTTCCCGCCGACCGCCAGGGCCTGGCCAAATCCATCCACGCCCGCATCGAGCGGCGCGGCGGCACCGTGGAGGTCAAGTCCACCCCCGGCCGCGGCACCGAGGTCCGGATCTTCATGCCCCGCAACGACTCCGAGGGTCAGGAGCCGGCCGAACCTACCGGGGAGACCCACGAGCGGTCCGGCGCGTGCTGATTCATCGACGGTAACCTCGGCGTGCGGCGCGTCGGCACCGGGTGTGGTACCGATGAGTGGGCGAATTCGCGTCCGGTGGTGGTGCTCGGCCCCGAGGTGAGGAGAACTGTGAGTATCCGGGTCTTTCTGGTCGACGACCATGCCGTGTTCCGGTCCGGGGTGCGGGCCGAGTTGAGCCGCGAATCGGATATGGAGGTGGTCGGCGAGGCGGGCGGGGTGTCCGAGGCCATCTCCGGGATCAAGAGCGCGCGGCCGGACGTGGTGCTGCTGGACGTGCACATGCCCGACGGCGGCGGCGTCGCGGTGCTACAGGGCATCGAGGAGGGCCCGGTGTGCCTGGCGCTCAGCGTGTCCGACGCGGCCGAGGATGTGATCGCGGTGATCCGGGCCGGGGCCCGCGGCTATGTCACCAAGACCATCTCGGGTCCCGAACTGGCCGACGGCATCCGGCGGGTCGCCGGTGGCGACGCGGTGTTCAGCCCGCGCCTGGCCGGTTTCGTGCTGGACTCGTTCACCGGCCGATCCCCCGCCCCGGAGCCACCGCTGGACCCGGAACTGGACTCGCTGACCCCGCGCGAACTCGAGGTGCTCCGCCTGCTCGCCCGCGGCTACACCTACCGCGAGATCGCCGAAAACCTGTTCATCTCGGTGAAAACCGTGGAAACCCACGCCTCCAACGTCCTCCGCAAGACCCAGCAGTCCAACCGCAACGCCCTCACCCGCTGGGCACACCGGCGGCGGATCGACTGACGTCGCGGGTCAGCGGGCTGTCCTGTTTCCGGCGTGCCGGTTACCCCCGTTTCCGGCGTGCCAGTTACCCGTGTTTCCGGCATGCCAGTTACCCCTGTTTCCGGCATGCTTTTGGCCGGAATCACATGGCCGCAACAAGAATCACGATCAGAATCAGTAGGCCGATGAGCAGGCCCACCGCGATCGCGAGCGGGGCCCCGTTCGGGCCGAGGCTGGCCAGGTTGAAACCGCGCGACTTCTGTTGCGGCGCAGGCGCGCTCGGGGCGGTGGCGCGCGGCGGGCGCGGCAGCGGTGCGGAGAACGGGCTGCGCTGACCGGCGGCGGAGTTGCGGGCCGCCCACGCCGGAATGGTGCCGTCGTCGGTGCGTACCGGGGCGCCGAGGATGTAGGGCCCGGTGCCGGGACCGAAAGCGGCGGTGAGGATTTCGTTGCGCGCCTCGGACATGGTGGGGCGGCGCTGCGGCGCGGGCTCCATCATGTGCAGCAGCACCTCGGTGAGCACCCCGCTGCGGTGCGGCGGAATGATCTGCGCCATCGCCGCCCGCTCGACGATCACATCGCTGTCCTCGTGAAACCCGTACGGCGGCTGGCCCTCGATCGCGGTGTACAGCGTCGCGCCGAGCGAGAACACATCGCTGGCCTCGGTCGGCTGCGCGCCGCGCGCCACCTCCGGCGGCAGATAGGCGGGGGTGCCGGTGATGACGTCCTCGGGCTCGTCGCCGAGATCCCCGGTGCCGCGCGAGATGCCGAAGTCGCTGAGCTTGACCCGGCCCACCTCGGCGCCGCGGTCGGCCACCAGGATGTTGCCCGGCTTGATGTCGCGGTGCACGATGCCCGCGGCGTGCGCGGTGGCCAGCGCGTCCGCGACCTGGGCGCCGATCTGCGCCGCCTCGATCGGCGGCAGCGTGTCCACCAGCGCCAGCGCCTTGGCGACGCTGCGGGAGGGCAGATACTCCATCACCAGCCAGGGCTCGCCCGCCTCCAGCACCACGTCGTAGACGGCGATGGCGTGCTCGTGCGACAGCTTCGCGGCGACCCGGCCCTCGTGGATGATCCGGTTGCGGACCTCCTCGGCCTCGCGCTCGCTGAGCCCGGCCGTGGACAGCACCTGCTTGATGGCGACGTCGCGATCGAGTAGCCGATCGTGCGCCAGCCAGACCGCGCCCATGCCGCCGCCGCCGAGCTTCGACTGCAGGCGATAACGGCCGGCGACCAGATAGTCGGGGCCGACGATGGGACGGGCGCGTTCGGTCACGGCGCGAGGATAGCGGAAAACGATGCTGACTGGCCTGCTTCGCCCGTCGAGGCGTCCCGGGAGTGGCGTTCGACGCAGACCGGGGGTGGGGTTCTCCTGTGAGTAAATCGAACGTATATTCGATCCAGATCGATAGCTGAGTAGGTGCTGGAATCGGTACGGATCGGCTTCGGTGCAGTCCATCGGTGAGAGATAGGTGGTCGGAGATGGGTTCGCCCGAACAGGCACGGCTGGAGCGGCTGGCGGAGCTGCGCCGGCGCATGGCCGCGATCCCGGCTCGCGGCGCGGACGCTGCGCCGCGCGTGCCGACGGCCGCGGGTCCGCGCCGGGAATCGCTGCCGGTGCCGTCCGCGCTGGTGGGGCTGCTGCCGGAGGGTGGGGTGCCCCGGGGCTCGGTGATCGCCTACGCGGGTGCGAGTTCGTTGCTGGTGGGTTTGCTGGCGGCGGTCACCGGCGCCGGTGGATACGCCGCGGCGGTCGGCCTGCCCCGGCTCGGGCTGCTCGCCGCGGCGGAGATGGGTGCTCGATTGGAGCGACTGGCCGTGGTTCCCGACCCCGGATCGGATCCGGTGGAGATCGCTGCCGTGTTGCTGGATGGACTAGATCTGGTCGTGCTCGGCCTGAACGGACTTACGGTGCCGCCCAGCCGCACTCGCGTCCTCGCCGCCCGCGCCCGCAGCCGGGGAGCCACCCTCGTGGTGACCGGCGGCACCTGGAGCGGCCCCACCCTCCGCATCGCCACCCGCGTCGACGGCTACGAGGGCCTGGGCCGCGGCTGCGGCCGCCTCCGCACCGTCCGCCTGGAAGTCTCCGTCCGAGCCCGCTCCACCCCGGAACGCCGCGGCACCCTCACCCTGCAACCCCACGACGAGGGCGTGGAATGGATCGCCACCCACCCGGCGAAACCCCGCGAGATCTCCCAACTCGCATGACCGCAAGCGAGGCCACCGGTCCACTACCGGCGATCGGCCGCTACAACGACACCCGCCCAAGCCGCCGAGGCCCGCACACTGCCACCCTCGTCCACGAATCGTGCACCGATAACCGGGTCCTCCGACTCGCCCATCGGTACGGATGTGAGCGGTTCCGGCGAGTGTTCGATTGTTGCCGTTGTGGTGATACTTGCCCAGGCCATCATGGTTCGCGCACCGCTGTTTCCGTCCGCGAGCTATGCGCCGGTGATCGGGTTCTCCTGTGCACCTATCGGTACGGATGTGAGCGGTTCGGGCGAGTGTTCGGTTGTTGTCGTTGTGGTGATGTTTGTTGTGGTGATGTTTGTCCGGGGCATCGTGGTTCGCGCACTGCTGTTTTCGTCCGCGAGTTGTATGCCGGTGATCGGGTTCTCCTGTGCACCTATCGATATGAATGTGAACGGCTGAACACGTCGGAGGGAGTCCCGCTCGCCGTCCCGACATGTCTTTCTGCCGCCCCGATACGCTCTCTCCTCATCCCGGCACGCCTCCCCGTCATCCCGGCGTGCGCTTTTCTCGTTGTCCGGGCGCGTCTTCCTGTTATCCCGGCGTGTGCTTTCCTCGCCATCCCGGCATGTCTTTCTGCCATCCCGATGCGCTCTCTCCTCATCCCGGCGTGCCTCCCTGGCATCCCGGCGTGCGCTTTTCTCGTCATCCTGGCGTGCCTCCCTGCCATCCCGACGCGCGCTTTTCTTGTCATCCCGGCGTGTTCTTTCCTCGTCATCCCGGCGTGCTTTTGGCCGGGATCTCCTGCGGCAGGTGGATTCCGGCCGAGGACACGCCGGAATGGTGAGGATCGGCGGGGTGATTCGTCTGCGCGGGCCGGTCTGCAAGGTTGTGATCGAGCGCGATTCGTGTCCGGTCGATCGCGACGGGAGTGTCCGGTGCGGACACGAGCTCATCGGTGGGGGCGAGATGTGCTGTCGGGGAGTGTGTTCGGTGTCCGAGTATCCGCGAGGGCGCGGTGCGGGTGAGTGGGGCCCGGGTGCTGGCGGTGTGGTGTCCGGACTGGCCTGCGGTGGCCGCGGCGGCCGTGGCCGATGTTCCGCCGACGCGGGCGGTGGTGGTGCTGCATGCGAATCGGGTGGTGGCGTGTTCGGCGGTGGCGCGGGCCGCGGGGGTGCGGCGCGGGCACAGGCGTCGGGAGGCGCAGGCGCGGTGTCCGGATCTGTTCGTGGCGCAGGCGGATTCGGATCGGGATGCGCGGCTGTTCGAGCCGGTGGTGGCGGCCGTGGACGCGACGGTGCCGGGTGTGGAGGTGCTGCGGCCGGGGCTGGTGGTACTGGCCGCGCGCGGCGCCGCCCGCTACTTCGGTTCCGAGGAGGCGGCGGCCGAGCGGTTGGTGGACGCGGTCGCGGCGGCCGGGGTCGAATGCCAGATCGGCATCGCCGACGAACTGTCCACGGCGGTGATCGCCGCCCGCCGCGCCGCGCTCGTGCCACCCGGCGCCGGGGCGGATTTCCTTGCCCCGCTGCCGGTGTCGGAGCTGGCCGCGGAACCGAGCCTGGCCGCCCCGGAGCGCGGCGACCTGATCGACCTGCTGCACCGCCTGGGACTGCGCCGCATCGGCGACTTCGCCGCCCTCACACCCGGGGAGGTCGCCTCCCGCTTCGGTGCCGACGCCATCCGCGCCCATCGCTGCGCCCGCGCCGAACCGGAGCGCCCGCCCTCGGCCGCCCCACCGCCCCCCGATCTGGCGGTCGAATACCCCTGCGACCCACCGATAGACCGCATCGACGCCGCCGCCTTCGCCGGCCGCCTCCTGGCGACCCGCCTGCACGACCGCCTGTCCGCCGCCGCGGTGGCCTGCACCCGCCTGACGGTCGTCGCGGAAACCGCCGCCGGAGAACACCTCTCCCGCACCTGGCGCTGCGCCGACCCCCTCACCCCCACCGACACCGCCGACCGAATCCGCTGGCAACTAGGCGGCTGGCTAACCCACCGCACCCTCCACACCCCCACCGAAACCGAGGACGGCGGAACGATATTCGGCACGGGTGAGCCCCGCGACCCCAGCGGCTCCACGGTGCCGAGAGGGCAGCGTGACAAAACAGCCCCCGGAGCGAGTCGACCCCATGATCCCAACGACCGTGCGATACCCGACTCGAGAGATCGGCGCAGCGGAATGGTGTCCGGAGCGGATCGAACTGATGGGTCCAGTGGCCGTGTGCCTGAGCCGAGAGGTCGGCATGAAGGAATGGTGTCGGGGGCGGATCGAGCCCGTGGTTCCAGTGGCCGTGCGGTGCCCGAGCCGAGAGGTTGGCGTGGCGGAACGGTGTCGGGGGCGGGTCGAGCCGATGGCTCCAATGGCCGTGCGGTGCCCGACTCCAGGGATCGGCGTGACGGAACGGTGTCCGGGGAGGGGCGAGCCCATGGTTCCAGTGACCGTGTGGTGCCAGACCCGAGAAGTCGGTATGGCGGAACGGTGTTCGGGGAGGGAGAGTCCAGTGGTAGCGCGATATCTGGGTCGAGAGATCGGCGCGGAGGGCACGTGGCACCCGGCGTGGGCGCTGCGCGAGCGGGGGCGGTTGGCTTCGGCGAGAGTGGTTCCGGTGATCGGATCGGTGCTGGGCGTGTAGGATTCACCACGGGGGCAGGCGATTTCACGGTCGGAGGGCGTAGACGGTCGCAGGGTGCGGGGCCGTCCGCGCCGATCACGATGTTGCGGTTGGAGCCGGTCGAAGTTGTTGCGGCGGGGGCGTTGCAGCTCGGGCTGTGGGGCGGGGTGGGGGAGGGGGAGGAGCGGGCGCGGCGGGCGTTGATCCGGGTGCAGGGGCTGCTCGGCGGGGAGGCGGTGCTGGTCGGGGTGCTCAGCGGTGGGCGCGGGCCCGCCGAGCGGGTCACGCTGATCGCCCTCGGGGACGAGCCGGTGCCCGCGGCGGATCCGGCGCTGCCCTGGCCGGGTCGGCTACCGCATCCCGCGCCCGCGATGGTGCTGGTGAACCGGCCGGAGGTGGCGCTGGAGGACTCCGGTGGCGCGCCGGTGTGGATCTCCGATCGCGGTCTGCTCACCGCCGACCCGGCCCGCTTGCGCTGGGGCAGCAGGGAATTGACGGTGACCGACTGGTCCGGCCCCTGGCTCCTGGACGAACGCTGGTGGTCCGGCAACCGCACCGGGAACCGTGCCGTGCGCGCCCAGGTGATGCTGGCCGACACCGAGCTCCGCGTGCTGCTCCTGCTCGGTTACGACCGCGCGTGGCACGTGGAGGGCCTCTACGACTGATCCCGGCTACTCCGGCAGCGTCCACACCAGCGCCATGGTGAACGGCTGGCCGCGCAGCTCCGACCACTTGGGCTTGGCGGCCAGCCAGGCATCGTCGACCACGGCCTCGGCCGCCTCGGTGAGCCGCCAGCCCGCCGCCACCCCGGCGTTCACATGCTCGCTGAACAGGTGCAGGTGGGTGCTGATCGCCAGCGGCTCGCCGGAGGCGCCGGTGTAGTGCGTGGGCATGCCGGTCACCATCATGAACTGCGGGTGGTAGCTGACCAGGACGAAGGTGCCGCCGGGCGCGGCCAGCCTGCGCGCCTCGGCGTAGAACTGCGCCAGCTCCGGCAGATGCTCGTCGATGAGCGAGGAGATCACCAGATCGTAAGCGCCGCTTGCCAATCCGGTATCACGCACATCGCCCTGGGCGAGGGTGGCATGCACCCCGCGTTCCCGGGCCCGCTCCAGCATGCCCGCACTCAGGTCCACCCCGTCGATCTCGATGGTGCCGTGCCCGCGCAGCCAGGCGCCGGTACGCCCGGTGCCGCAACCCAGGTCGGCGGCGCGGCGCACCTCGCTCCACCGCGGGTGTCGCAGCCGGTCCAGCAGCGCCAGATCCATTTCGTCCATGACGGTTTGCTCGTAGGTCGGCGCCCATCCGTCGTATCCGGTGGCGACGTCGACGGTGCGATAGTTCCGGCGATCGAAATCCGCGAAGGTCGGCATGATCGCGAGTATTGCGCGCCGAACCCCGTCCCACCCAGCCAATTTCCGGCCTATCCGTGCGGAGCCTCGCCGTGCCGTTCCGCGTGCCGCCGGGCCAGGACCCGGGTGCCCGGCCCGGCCGCGGCCCCCGGTCCCGCGTGCGAGGCCACGGCCGAATCGTCGATCGGTTCCCCGCACGCCGAGCAGCAGACCCGCGGGGTGAACTGCGCCTCGCAGTCTCGGTGCACGAGGCGCATCGGCGGCCCGCCCGGCGGCGTCGCCCACTTGTCGCCCCACGCCATCAGGGCCATGAGCACCGGCACCAGCTCGTGCCCGGCCGCGGTGAGGTGGTATTCGTGCCGCGGCGGCCGCTCCCGGTACGCCCGCCGCTCCACGATGCCGTGCTCGACCAGCGCGTCGAGCCTGCGGGTGAGCAGATTGCGCGAGATGCCGAGGTTCTCCGCGATGTCGTCGAACCGGTTCAGGCCGAGGTAGAGGTCCCGCACGATCAGCGGGGTCCACCACTCCCCGACGAGTTCCAGGGAGCGCCCGATCGAGCAGTGCATCTCCGCGAAGCTGGTCCGTTGCATGCCCCTCAGTCTAGAGGGTTGATTCATTGAACTAACCGGGCGTACCGTCCTGTACGTCACTGAGTTCAATGAAAGGACTTACCAATGCCGTTCGTGGAGTTGTTCGTTCCCAAGGGGTCGCTCGACGAGGAGCGCCGGGAGAAGATCGGCGAACGCCTGGTCTCCGAGGTGATGCTGGCCGAGGGCGCGCCGGATACCGAGGCCGCCAGGTCCATCTCCTGGCTGGTGGTGAACGAGATCGACGCATGGTTCGTCGGCGGCCGCCGTCTACCCGCCGGAGAGAAGCCGAAATACGTGGTGCGAGTGGGCGTTCCGGCCGGATCGATGACCGACGACAAGCGCACCGACATCGTGCGGCGGGTGACCCGGGTGCTCGCCGACGCCGATGACGACCCCACCCGCTTCACCGACGCCGCAGCCGCCTGGGTGCACATCAACGAGATCCCGGAGGGCAACTGGGGAGCGCGCGGCGAGATCGTCCGAATCGAGGACATCGTCGCCCTGGTCTCCGGCAGCTAGCCGCTACACGTTTCCTCTTACCCGCGCGGAGCGCGGGTCCGCTATGGCACTGGGCACAACCAGCGGCGGCGGGCCCGCGCCACCCCGTACCCTGGCTCAACGTGGAGTCGACAGTTACCCGGGTGCCGCTGGGCGGCGTGCTGATCGCGTATCGCGATTCCGGGCCGTCGACCGTGCCGCACCCCCTCGCCGACGTTCCCGTGCTGCTCGTGCACGGCATGGGCGGCGACGGGCACACCTGGGACCGGTTCGCGCATCGGCTGGTGCGCTCGGGACGCCGCGTGATCACCCCGGATCTGCGCGGCCACGGGCGCAGCGCGCACACCGACTCCTATCGCTTCGACGAGTTCGGCGCGGACCTGCTGCGCCTGTGCGACCGGCTCGAGCTGACCGCCGTGGACCTGGTCGGTCACTCGCTGGGCGGCTACGCGGTGTCGTGCGTGGCGATCGAACGCCCCGACCTGGTCCGGCGGCTGGTGATCGAGGAGCAGCCGCTGCCGCTGCGGTCCGGAGACGAGCGCGTCACCCTCACCCGCCGGTTCCCCACCGTGCCGGAGCTGTGGCACGCCACCACCAGCCTGATCCGGCATCCGCGGGCGGTCCTGGCCTTCGACCGATCGATGACCCGGACCGCGCTCGAGCAGTTCCGTAAGCCCAATCCGGAGTGGTGGGAACGGCTGCCGGACATCGCGGCCCCCACGCTGATGCTGCGCGGCGGCCCCGGCGGCATGGTCGACCCGGAGAAGCTGGAGCTGTTCCGCACCTCGGTTCCGGACTGCGCCGTCGCCGCCTTCGACTGCGGCCACAGCATCCACCGCGACCGCTATCGCGAATTCACCATCGCCGTGCTGCCCTTTCTCGGCCACTCATGACCGTCTTCGAGGGCATGTCGTGCGCGGCCGCGGCGGCCGATATCCCGTTGCCGGGCAGCGCGACCCGGGTGACCGGATGGCTGTGCGTCGAGCAACCGGGAGCGTGGGGCCGCGATGTGCTCGGCGACGAGGTGCTGGGCGCGGACATCACCGCGGAGCTGGCCGCCCGCACCAAGGCCGCGCGAGTCCGCCCGACGCTCATCCGCAGGCCCGGCCGCAACGAATTCACCGGCGCCCGTACGGTTCTGCTCGCCGCCACCCGCCCGCAGGGCTCCTGGTGCGAACGCCTGGAGATCGCCGATCTGAAGGAACTGCTCGACCTCGACCTGCATCTGCTGAACGGCCCCGCCCCGGGACTCGGTGCACCCGTGACCGATCCGACCATCCTGGTCTGCGCCCACGGCAAGCGCGACCAGTGCTGCGCACTCCTCGGCCGCCCGATCGCGGCCCGACTGTCCGCCGAATACCCCGACCGGGTGTGGGAGTGCTCGCACACCGGCGGCCACCGCTTCGCCCCCGCCATGGTCATACTTCCCACCGGCTTGACCTACGGTCGACTGTCCCCCGACGCCGCCTTACGGGTGGTATCCGACGCCCACCGAAACCTGGTCCCGCTCACCGGTTTCCGCGGCCGAAGCTGTTATACACCGGTGGAGCAGGTAGCCGAAATAGCGGTGCGACAGCATCTTTCGTCATACGGCGAGCCCTCGGCTGGCCGTTCTGATGACGACCAGCTCGATGCGGACGCACTGACAGTGGTGGCCGTAGGCGACGCTCTGCCTGATACGGCTGCTGCTTCGTCTGATACGGCTTCCGCCTCTTATGCGGGCGCGGCGACCGTCGCCCATCGGGACGGGCGCCGGTGGTTGGTCACCGCTCGCACCATTGCCTATGCCCCGCGTCAGGCCAGCTGTGGGGCCGCGCCGAAGCCTGCTACCGCCGTCGTCCCGGACGAACTCCGCCCGCTGTTCTGAGTGCCGCCGCTATCGATTACAGCGGATGCGCTGCGGCCGTAGCCCTTTCGTGGGTATCTGCTCCCACGGAGAGATTGCTCCGCCGATCGGCGGAGGCGGTCACCAGTGCGTGCCGGGCACCAGGCGGGCGGCGCGGCGGAGAACGGTGCGGGTGACCCGGACCGCCGGGGAGGTGTTGCGGGGTTTGGGCTGGGGGGCAAGGACTTCGGTATCGGGAAGGTCGTCGGGGGTGGCCTCGCCCTTGGCGGCCGGGGAGTCCGGCAGCGCGCGGTAGTAGCGGTGCAGGATGCGGTCCTTCAGGCGCGGGGTGAACAGGGTGCCGTACTCGGCGAGCGTGCCCAGTGGGACGTCGATGCGTTTGGGGCGTTCGACGAGGGCGCGCACGATCGTCGCGGCGGCCCATTCGGGCGACTCCGACGGACCCTGATTACCGCTGGGGGTGATCATCGGCGTGCGCACCAGCGGCATGTGGATGGTCGTGAAAGTGATGTTGTCGGCCAGCATTTCGGCCGCGGTCACCTCCGCGAACTTGTCGAGCGCGGCCTTGCTGGCCAGGTAGGCGGCGAACCGGGGCGTGGCGACCTGCACCCCGGCGCTGGAGATATTGACGATGTGGCCGGACTTGCGCTCGCGCATCTGCGGCAGCAGCGCCAGCGTCATCCGCACCGCGCCGAAGTAGTTGACCGCCATGGTGCGCTCGAAGTCGTGCAGCCGATCGGTGGAGCGGTGCACGGCGCGGCGGATGGAGCGCCCGGCATTGTTGACCAGCATGTCGACGTAATCGTGTTCGTCGAGAATGGTTTTGACGGTGAACTCGACCGACTCGGAATCGGTGACGTCGCACTGGTAGGCGTACGCCTGCCCGCCGGCGGCGGTGATCTCGTCGACCACCGCGGCGAGTTCGTCGGGGCGCCGCGCCAGGAGGAATACGACGGCGCCCTTGGCCGCGACCGCGACGGCGGCCGCGCGGCCGATGCCGGAGGAGGCGCCGGTGATGAGTACATGCTTGCCGGTCAGGTCTCGACGCGCGCGCCGGCGAGCCAGATAGCCATCGGCCGCGTGATTGTCGGTCATCGCCGCTCCGCTCCCTTGCAGATCCGTTTGTCACGAACTTACTTCAAAGTAAGTTCGCGCGCCAATACGAGTGAATCACAGTCCGACAACCCGCCGCACCCGCATCGATGCATCGAATGTATGTTCGATCAGAGTAAGAACCGGTCGGTTTGCGGAGGTGTGCATGGGCTGGGGCAACGGCCCGCCGACATGGTCGGAGATGGAGCGCGTGCTCTCCGGCCGGTCGAGTCGCGGCGCCGAACCGCCGGGCGACGGCGGCGACAGCCCGGCCTGGTCGCGCACCCGCGGCGAGTACCGGGCCGGTCCGCTGCCGCGCCCCGAAGGGCCGACGGTGCCCTACGCGGAACTGCACACCCACTCCGCCTACAGCTTCCTCGACGGCGCGTGCCAGCCGGAGGAACTGGTGGAGGAGGCGGTGCGGCTCGGCCTGACGGCGCTCGCGCTCACCGATCACGACGGGTTCTACGGCGTGGTGCGATTCGCGGAGGCGGCGCGGGAATGGGGAATGCCGACGGTCTTCGGCGCGGAACTGTCGCTGGGCACCGCTGCCCGGGCGAGCGCGCACCTCGGGCGGCGGGGCGGTTCCCGCAGGCGCGAGGAGCGGGACGGCATCGACTCCGAACCCCGGGCGGGCACGCCCGATCCCGCGGGCCCGCACCTGCTGGTGCTGGCGCGCGGCGAGGAGGGGTATCGCCGACTGTCGCGGGAGATCTCGGCCGCGCACATGGCCGCCGGTGCGAAGGGCATCCTGCGCTACGACCTGGACCGGCTCACCGATGCCGCGGGCGGGCACTGGCAGATTCTCACCGGCTGCCGCAAAGGTCATGTGCGCCAGGCACTTCAGCGGGGCGACGCGGCGGCCGAGGCGGCGCTGCGGGATCTGGTGGAGCGCTTCGGCCCGGAACGGGTGACGGTGGAGCTCACCCACCACGGCATTCCGGAGGACGACGAGCGCAATGCCCGCCTGTTCGCGCTGGCCGATCGGCTGGGCCTGCCGGTGATCGCCACCACCGGGGCGCACGCCGCCACCCCCGCCCAGCGGCGACGGGCAATGGCGCTGGCGGCGATCCGGTCCCGGCTCAGCCTGGACGAGATGGACGGCTGGCTGGCCCCCGCGGGCGGCGCGCACCTGCGCTCCGGCGCGGAGATGGCGCGGCTGTTCTCCGCCTGGCCGCAGGCGATCACGAATGCCGTTGCCCTGGCCCGCGACTGCGCCTTCGATCTGAAGCTGATCGCGCCCGAACTACCGCCGTTCGCCGTGCCCGACGGGCACGACGAGGACTCCTGGCTGCGTACGCTCGTCTACGACGGCGCCGCCCGCCGCTACGGCTCGCCCGCGGCGAACCCGAAGGCGTATCGGCAGCTCGAGCACGAACTGCGAGTGATCTCGGACATGCACTTCCCGGGCTACTTCCTGGTGGTGCACGACATCGTCAGCTTCTGCCGGGACAACGACATCCTGTGCCAGGGCCGGGGTTCGGCCGCCAATTCCGCGGTCTGCTACGCGATCGGCATCACCAATGTCGACCCCGTGGCCAACGATCTGCTCTTCGAACGATTCCTGTCCCCGGAGCGGGACGGGCCGCCCGATATCGATATCGACATCGAATCCGATCGCCGCGAGGAGGCCATTCAGCACGTCTACACCGAATACGGCCGCGAATACGCCGCCCAGGTCGCAAATGTGATCACCTATCGCGGCAAGTCGTCCGTGCGCGATGCCGCTCGGGCACTGGGCTTTTCGCCCGGCCAGCAGGATGCGTGGAGCAAACAGGTGAGCCGCTGGACCGGGGTGTCGGAGGAGACGCACACCGATATTCCGGCCGAGGTGCTGGAGCTGGCGGGCGAGATCGAGGGCCTGCCACGGCATCTGGGTATTCATTCCGGCGGCATGGTGATCTGCGATCGGCCCATTGCCGACGTCTGCCCGGTGGAATGGGCGCGCATGCCCGGCCGCAGCGTCCTGCAGTGGGACAAGGACGATTGCGCCGCTGCGGGCCTGGTGAAATTCGATCTGCTCGGGCTGGGCATGCTGTCCGCGCTGCACTACATGATCGACCTGGTGCGCGAGCACGAGGGCGAGACCGTCGAGCTGCACAAGCTGGACCTGAAAGAGGCGGCCGTCTACGAGATGCTGTCGCGCGCCGACTCGGTGGGGGTGTTCCAGGTGGAATCGCGGGCGCAGATGGCGACCCTGCCGCGGCTGAAACCACGCGAATTCTACGACCTGGTCGTGGAGGTGGCTTTGATCCGGCCCGGACCCATTCAGGGCGGGTCGGTGCATCCGTTCATCCGGCGGCGCAACAGGCTCGAGAAATGGGAGGTCGAGCACGAGGCCCTGCGGAATTCGCTGGAACGCACCTACGGTGTGCCGCTGTTCCAGGAACAGCTCATGCAGATGGCCGTCGATATCGCCGGATTCACCGCGGCCGAGGCGGATCAGCTGCGCCGGGCGATGGGCTCCAAGCGTTCGCCCGAGCGCATGGAACGGTTGCGCGAGCGCTTCTATCGCGGCATGCGCGAAGTGAACGGCATTACCGGCGAATTGGCCGACCGCATCTACGAGAAGGTGTACGCCTTCGCGAATTTCGGCTTCCCGGAAAGCCATTCGCAGAGCTTCGCCTCGCTGGTGTTCTATTCGGCGTGGTTCAAACTGCATCATCCGGCGGCGTTCTGCGCGGGCCTGCTCAATGCGCAGCCGATGGGGTTCTACTCCCCGCAGTCGCTGGTCGCCGATGCCCGGCGGCACGGGGTGGTGGTGCACGGGCCGGATATCAATCACAGCCTCGCCGCCGCCACGCTGGAGCGGCGCGGCAGCCAGGTGCGGCTCGGGCTGGCCGCGGTCCGGCACATCGGCACCGAATTGGCCGAGAAGATCGTCGCCGCCCGCGCGCTCGGCGGCCCCTTCGCCTCGTTCGTGGATCTGACCGGGCGGGTGGAACTCACGGTGCCGCAGGCGGAATCGCTGGCCACGGCGGGTGCGCTGGGCAGCCTGGGCCTCACCCGGCGGCAGGCGCTGTGGGCGGCGGGCGCGGCGGCGGGGGAGCGGCCGGACCGGCTGCCCGGCACCGGCGCCGCCACCGCCGCGCCCACCCTGCCCGGCATGAGCGAGCTGGAGCTGGCCGCCGCCGACGTCTGGGCCACCGGGGTGTCGCCGGGCAGCTATCCCACCGAATTCCTGCGCCCGCAGCTGGACGAGCTCGGCGTGATTCCGGCCGATCGCCTGCTCGGCCTGCCCGACGGTTCGAAGGTGCTGGTGGGTGGAGCGGTCACGCATCGGCAGCGGCCCGCCACCGCCGCCGGGGTCACCTTCATCAATCTGGAGGACGAGACCGGCATGGTGAACGTGGTGTGCTCGGTGGGGTTGTGGCAGCGCTATCGGCGCATTGCGCAGGGTGCGCCCGCGCTGCTGATTCGCGGGCGCCTGCAGAATGCGGAGGGTGCGGTCAGCGTCGTGGCGGAGTACCTGCAGCGCATGGATTTACGCATGGCCTCCAGATCGCGCGATTTCCGCTGACCGCGACCGGGGGCGATCAGAAATCGCCGTTGCCGCCGCCTCCGCCATCGAATCCGCCCCCGCTGTCGCCGCCTCCGCCGAAGTCGCCGTCGCTGCCGCCGCCACCCCACTCCTGCGGGGCCTGCTGCTCGTAGCCGCCGGAGAAACCCTGCCCGTACTCGTGGCCGCGTTCTTCCTCGCGGCCCTCCATCTTCCCCAGTTCGTAGCCGAGCAGGCCGCCGCCCACCGCGCCGCCGACCGCGCCGAGGCCGCCCGCCATGCCGGGACTCATGCCCTGGCGCGGTGCGTAGCCCGGATCGTAACCGGGGCCGTATCCGCCGCCGGGGCCGTAATTGGCTCCGGGACCGACACCGCCCGGGGGATTGCCGCGGTTGAACATGCCGCCGCCTCCGCCGCCGCGTCGCCGCCGGATCACCGCGACCACCGCGGCCACGATCAGCGCGATGATCACCAGCGGGCACAGCAGGCCGACGAGGCTGAAGCCGCTGTGCTGGGTGCTGTGCCGGGCCTGGGGCGGGGGTGCGGGGCGGTGCTGCTGGTTCGCCGGTGCGGGCTGTTTGGCAATCGACGCAAGGGAATTCAGCGCGGCCACCGTGCCGCCGGTGTAGTCCTGGTTGGGTCCGTAGGCGCTCTTGAAGGCGTCGGTCGCCGGATTCGCATTGAGGATGTGCGAGTTGCGGCCGGTCCTGATCGTTATCCAGTGCGACTGGGTATTGATGGCGAT